>NZ_JAGEKB010000001.1:109405-1590460 GCF_017565785.1 Lachnoanaerobaculum sp. Marseille-Q4761 | reverse complement strand
TACCTTCTCTAATTCTTCTGCAAGTTCAAAATCAGGTTTGCATAAGATATTTTCATCATCCTTTATTTTTACAAAGTCAAAATCTTTATCTAAAGGTACTGATATATCCTGCTTTTTCCTGCTTATGGTCTTTCCAAGCAACACCCCTATAAAAAGCATTACTCCTGCTCCTGATACTATTCTCATTTTTTTATTTAATATTTTCATTGCTACCTCCCGGCACTTATATTTTTACTTAAACCCACTGTTTTGATCTTTTTGTCTTTTACTTTTGCTCATTTTGAACAAAAGTCATCTAATGACTGTTAAGAATAGCCTTTGCGATACTTCCCGACTTCATCATCATTACCCCAAGTATCATTCCGTATGCCAGCACCTTTAAAATACTTACATGAATATCCGTAAAGTTTACGGATTTTACAAGTACCGCATAGATCCCGAAAAAGATTAAAATAAACAGTCCTTGAAGTCCAAGTGCAAACAAGCTTTTTATATAGTTTGTTCCTATACTGCTCCATTCCTTATTTCCCATTGTGGCAAAAGGGATAGCGGCTACGGAACAGTAAATATAAATTTCAATCATTCTTCCGTATAAGATTACTGTAATTAAAACAGAAAGTATTGTTAAAGAGATTTTAACAAGTCCTGTCTCAAGTGAAATTCCGATGAGTGTTCCAACACTTTTTTCCTTTAGGGCATCAACCATAGCATCAAAATCTCCCGGTGCAATATTCGCACTGCTTCCCACAACTCCGGCTGCCTTTCCTACCATTTCCTGTGCAACATCAAAGACCGCCATGGAAAACTCAAAAGCATGAGATACAAGCCATACAGCTACCCACATCTTTATGATGTATTTGAAAAACTCAAATGTATCCGTATCATGCATGGAGTTTTTTTGCATTACCACTTGAATTAATTCAATACAACAGATTGCTGTAAGGATTATTACTGCTATGGGTAAAACGACATTCTCATTGATCGATTTTATGAAGGCAAATACCTCCGAGTTCCATGAACTCGGAGTTTTGCCAACCTCCCCGGCAACTGTTCCCACTTTCTCATTAATATCTAAAAGCATTGCCGATAGATTATCCTTAATTACATCAATCATGATATTCTTGAAAAACTCATCTATTTTTCCAAATAAATCCAACATCTTAATTAAGTACATTGGCAAGTAGCGGAATCAGTTTTAGCCCTATTAAAACTATTCCTCCCCCTGCCATAAGCTGCTTTATTCCCTGTGATTTCGCTCCGGGGTTGTCATTTCCATAACCTTCAAGCAGGTTTATGACTCCCCATGCTCCAAGTCCTGCCCCTATTGCTGTTACCAAAATCTTTAATACATCTACCGCTTGTGTAAAAAATGCCATTATTCTTCCTCCTCATTTACTGTCTTATCTGCCTTGTTAAGATGTTTTACAATAAAGTTTCTATAACTTTTATCTTCCTTTTTAACCTCTTTAAAATATCCGAAAACATGGATAAAATCGCCTTTTTCAAAGTCCTTCGTAAGCTCGGCTTTTTCACCGTAAACATTACAATTTATGTATTCTTTCTTTTTCTCTCCTACCTTTCCCATCTTTCTAAAGAGGGTAAAATTAGCAGCTTTAACTTCGCCGTCCTTACCCTTAATAACTTTTATCTCCACTTCATTAATCAGATTTCCGTTGATGTTAAGCATTTCTTTTTGCATATAATTTCTCCGTTTCCTATTTGATTTAATCAAAAAAGACCACAACTTCTTTTTAATTTGTTATAGTTTTGTCTATATTTTTTATATTTAATTTTATTGCTTTCATTCCGACTCCTGCTCATTTTTATCTAAAGTCAGCATCTCTTCTTTTATTCCCGACATAATATACTCCACACAAGGTAGGGCAATCGCATTTCCAAGTGCCTTATATCTTGCACTGTCAATTATAACCTTCCCATCCGCCCCATACTTTGTATAATTGTCAGGTAACCCCATCAATCTTTCACATTCCACCGGTGTCAAATATCTGATACAGCCTTCTTCTTCTTTTCCCTCTACCCAACAAGCAAACATTATAGGGTTTGATGCTAATAAAGTTGGAAAAGGTTCATTTGATTTTCCGAAACTGCTCCTAAAGGCGGTTTCATTTTTTCTTTTTGCTCCTTCCCGCATTTGTCTGTCTTGAAAGGGTCTGATGTTTGGTATCTGCCTCCCTGCCTTATCAAGATTTCTTCGATTGGACTTGGTATCCTTATCTTTGACATTTCCGATCGTTTCAGAATATTTGAGCAAGTCTTTGGGCTTATATAATATTTTGTGGGAACGAAATCCTCCAAAATCGAATACAATAAATATTCTCTTTCTTCTTTGAAGGAGCTTAGGCTCTCCGAAATATTGGGCGTCCAATACTCTCCAACAAAGCTCAAATTCTCTCCCTCGCACCATTCCCGCATTTGCCCATTTAAGTTTAGGCATTGGAACTTGGGTGCTACTGAAAGATTCGAGGATGGCTCTAAAATCCATCCTATCTCCTGATACAAAAGCTCCGCAGACATTTTCCCAAATAACGAAAGTTGGATACTTACCATTTGTTACATACCTCATTTCCTTTATAAATCTTATTGCATGATGAAAAAGAGAAGATTTTTCTCCGGTAAGTCCTGTCAGATCTCCGGCTGTTGAAAAATTCTGACAAGGAGAACCGAAGGTTATTATATCCACCGGTTTTATATCCCTTGCCTTTAATTTTGTTATATCCCCCAGTTGTTCAACCTTAGGAAAATGTCTTTTTGATATGGATATGGCGTTTTTATCAATTTCACTTGACCATATCGTCTTTATTCCCACATTTCTTGCCGCTAAGGGAAATACCCCTATTCCATCAAACAAACTTCCAAGTGTTATTTCTACTACTTACACCACCTCTTTTCTATTCTCACAAAGTCTTTTATAAACTCCATATTTTTATGCCTTTCACTTCTGCTCATTTTGAACTGAAGTCGGAGGGCTTCTTACCTTTGCTTTCACTTAACCATTTCTCCTTTTCTTCAACAAAAAAAGACTAAGATTTGATTTATCTTAATCCTTTACTTTGGCTGCTATATGCTTTATGAAATTCATTCTTCGTTTTTATATATTTAAGCTTTTGATTTAATATGCTTATTCTTATTTTTATCTGCCCTAACCTCTTCCCTGCTTTTTTAATTCTCATTTCTATCTTTTCCCATTCATCCATTTCTTAATATTCCTTCCAAAATCTATCCGTTAATAACTTTTGCTCATTTTGAACTAAAGTTATTCCGAGTTTACCTATCAACCTCCACTACTTTTACCCTCATTTCTTCTTTTAAGTTGACCTTATCTCTTCTTCTTAAATATTTTTCTATATCAAAGACATTTTTCTTGTTGTAGTCTGAAAGCAGCTTATAATTTTTATGCTTTGTAATATCGAATTTATCTGAATAAAAAGGTCTTGCTCCCCTTATCTCCAGTATGCACTTCCCACCGTCCATCACTTTAAGTTCATCCCTGCTCATCAGTTCCTTTCCAAGTTTTTGATAGTTCAGTCCGAAAGATTTTTGATTTGACCTTGTTTCCGATGTGTTATACAGGTCTATGGTTTCTTTTCCTAAGTTCTCGGATAACTCCTTTATCGTCGTTCCTTCTTTTCCGCCTAAAAATAACTCGCTATCACAATTACCTGAAATCGTATCGGCATTATCTTTATATATAGCTTTAAGTTGTGATTTTGCCTGGAGTATAATACTTGCGGATATTTCTCTTGAACGAATGGTTGCAATTAACTTTTCAAACTTTGGAATCTGACCGATGTTACTGAACTCATCCAATAAACACCTTACATGAACGGGAAGTCTGCCGCCATAGACATCATCTGCCTTATCACAAAGTAGATTAAATAGCTGAGTATACATCATTGCCACTACAAAGTTAAATGTGTCATCGGTATCGGATATGATAATAAATAAGGCTGTTTTTTTATCTCCAATGGTATCAAGCCCCATCTCATCATACTCCATAAGGTTTTTAAGCTCCTCAATATCAAATGGAGCAAGCCTTGCACCACAGCTTATAAGAATCGATTTGGCAGTTTTTCCGGCTGCAAGCTTGTATTTACGGTATTGCTTTACCGCAAAGTGATTCGGCTTTTCTTTTTCCAGTGCATCAAAGATATAGTCAACTGCATTTTTAAAGTTTTCATCTTCTTCTCTTACCTCACTGGCATCAATAAAAGCAAGCAGTGTTTCAAAGTTTTGCTCTTCCTCCGGTGCTTCATAATAAAGATATCCAATCAGTGCGGTGTAATAAAGGCGTTCTGCTTTCACCCAAAAATCCTCACTGGATTTTTCTCCTTCGCCTTTCGTATTAGCTATAATGGTTTGTACAAGCTTTAGAATATCTTTCTCACTTCTTAGGTATGCAAATGGATTGTAGTGCATGGATTTTTTGAAATTTATAGTATTTAGCACTTTAATATCATATCCGTTTTTCTCAAGCATATTTCCACACTCTATGAGAACGGTACCCTTAGGATCTGTTACAACATAGGATGAGTGCATTTGCATAAGATTGGGTTTTAGAAAAAATCTGGTCTTTCCGCTTCCTGAGCCTCCCACCACCAGTATATTTTTGTTCCTTGCATATTTAGGGTTTTTAGGTCTACCATTCATGGTAAGTCTTTCCGTATCAGTTAAAAGTATGTTATTTTCAAACTTTTCATCTACATACGGCTCTATATCTTTTGAGTTCCCCCATCGGGCTGAACCATATTCTTTGCCTTGCCTAAACTTCTTGGCATTTTTCCCTTTGGTGTAGACAATTACTTTGATTAGGGCTGCTACTATTATTCCCACCATTATATCTATTAAATGAATACTTGGAATAAAACTTATTTTGCCAATTTCTAAAATCGCCTTAAAAATCTTATCCAAAATATCTCCACCTATATAACTTCTAACATGTGCTGATAGGATGTTTCCCGGATAAAATAAAAAGAGATAAGGTAAGTTTTGAATTACAAACTTTTTCTTATCTCTTATATGAAATATATTTTTTATATCTTTTAGTATCTCTTTTACAATCTTCGTATTGATTCCTCCTTCCTGACTTACTCATCTTTATACCTAATTACAGGAACTTGCTTTGTTTTTTCACCTATCTTTTTCTTTTCTAATGAAAAAATCATATTCCCTGTTCTTTCAAAATATCCCATATCTTTATGATAGCTCATACCGCATTTACAATGTAACAGTCCTATAAACTGTTGTTTCATCTTACGATTACATCTTGGACATAAATTTTTCTTCACTGTAGGCAACTTTCCTTTCTTTATCATTATTTCAATATTATATCACTTTTTTATTAATTCCACCGAATCTTCCACCCTTTTGTTTTCATTATTGCAAATGATCCTACTTTTCATGGGAGAAGATAAACTGAAAAACTTTGTTGTACTTTCTTTTATATATTCCTCTTTTGGCTAAAAGACATATTTCTATAAACTTTGCTCATTAAGTTTCTCCTTGATTTTATCTTTCTTTGGTGCGTTTTTCACCTTTTCTTTAAATTGATTTAGTTTACCCATTACCGATTCTCTTTTCTTATTCTTTCCGGCAAATTTTTCTACTGCTTCTTTAAACGCCTGCTCCATGACCTTTTCATCCTTTGCCTGAAAGAAGATGATATTATTTCCTGTGGTAAGATCTTTTTTTATACTGAATTTTACTCCGTTTTTATTTAGCTCTCTTTTTAAGCCTTTAAAATCAAGGTCATTTAGTTCTAAGGTTTCAACCTTCCCTTTCTTCACCAAATCTTTTACTGTTGTCGGTTTCTTTTCTTCTATAAATTCCTTTAGACTTTTACCTTTCTTGGCTGCCATATTTAACATTTTCTTCATAAGGTCTATTACCATTTTAGCTGTCCTTATGTTTCCTCTTTCTACCATGGCAATAACCTGTCTGCTTACTTCTTCATTGATCAATAGTTTACCTCCTTTCTATCCGTTTATTAAAAGTGTATTTGCTTTTCTTACTTTCTCCTTCATCTTTACAATTCTTTTATTCTCTCCTGAAAAAACAATCGGTACTGCCATCTCAAGTATCCTTGAATAAACCCTTTGTTCTTTCAGATTACTTGGAGCTGTAAGTTTAGTCGCACTAAGATTGGTTGTTAAAATGATTGGTTTATTTGCCCTATATCTGCTGTCAATAACATTAAATATATGCTCTGTAGCAAATGGTGTATCTCTTTCCATTCCAAAATCATCAATTATCAGCAGTCTATATTCATTTAAGTTTGCAATGTACTTATTTTTATTAATTTCAAGGTTCATCATATCATTCAAGATAACGGCAAAGTTGGTCATCTTCACTGAAATTTCCCTTTCAATGAGAGCATTGGCTATTGCTGATGCCAAAAAGGTTTTCCCGGTTCCTACCGGTCCTGTAAACATTAGTCCGATATTTTCTTTTTCCATTTCTTCAAATTTTTCTACATAATTTTGCCCTGTTCTTTTATGCTCCAAACTGCCGTCATCCTTTCTAAATGTCTGCTCTGATAAAAGCCTGTCATCAAAGGCTTCTTCTCTTAGCTCAGCAATTCTGCTCATCCTTTCAAAATCTTTCCACCTATCACTTCCCTTATTCAATTTCTCCTCCCTACAGGTATGGTTTTTAACCATTTTTCTTGAAACTTCCGGTACAATACTTATCTGCTGTTTCGGTGTATTATATAAACCACAATAAATGAGTTCGTCTTTATCACCTATATAATCTCCGATTTCTTCGTTTAAGAGATCTTGCTTAATTCTCTCGGATACTCCGATAAAAGCATTTTCTGCTTTTTCCATGACTTTCTCCGTTTCTTAAAATATTTTCATCTTCAATAATTTGATTTTTTTACTGTTTATTATCTCTACTGTCTTTATACTTTTAAGTTGTATTTAAAAACTCCTGCCATATTTGCCGGTCTTTACTGTAATCCGTTGTACATGATTCTATAGCTGTTTCCGATATTGTCATTCCTAAAATATTAACGGGTGCATTGTAAAGCAGTGAAATAAGATAGGCTCTTAAGTTTTTTATATTTTGTCTGTTTTTCCATAAAACTGATAAAACATACTTTATATGCTCTTTTTTTAGCGATAAAAGCCGTTCCCTTACTGTTTTATAGTTCACACTGCCTTGATTTACTTTTATATCCTTCTTATTTTGAATTGCCTCTGTAATCAGATTTAGGATAAGGTCAATCCTTTCTTTTTCTTCCTCCTCTATCAAGACCGGATATTCTATTTTTTGTTTAATTACTTTCCTTATCAACTCCGCCTCCATATCTTTATCCTGATTACAAAGACTTCCTCTTACCAAGTTTTCTTTTGAGGGGGATATGGGGGAGGTATTATTATAATCAGTATCATTATATTCAGTATTATTAATATTAGTCTTATTACATTGTGATTTTAACAATTCTTGTTTTGTGATTTTCACATTTCCTGAATTGTGATTTTCATAATTCTTGAGTTGTGAATTTAATAATTCCTGATTTATGATTTCTTCTTCACCTGTAAAATCTTCATCTTTTTCAATACCTTCTTCATCAGATAATTGAATAATAAAGTTCTTCACATAGAGTATATTGGGTCTGCCAAGTCCCAGTCTTTTCTTTTCAATAAGTCCTATGCCCTTTTTATCATCCAATTCCTGTAGTATTTTAGTTGCCTTTTGGGTGGCACAACACATGGTTTCTGCAATCTCCTCAATAGTGAATATAATATATACTTTATTTTCTTCATCAATCCAGCCATTTTTCATGGATAAACTCATTCGATCAAGTAAAATTCCATACAGCACTTTAGCATCACTGCTCAGAACCCTAAATGCTTCATCAGTAAATAACAATTTCGGAATACGAAAAAATGAGAAAGCTTCAGCTTCTTTTCCGTAATAGTAGTTAAATTTTACCCCCATGCTCTCTACCTCCTTATATGTTTTAAGCATTAAAATAAGTGTAGCTATTTAAGCTGGTTGTTCCCCGGCAACTACACTTTTATGATGTTAAAAAGAGATAGCCACTTTTTGCTATCTCCAAATGAATGTTTTTATTTATTTTTTTTCTTTGTTAGCCTCTGTCTTGTTTATAGGTTCTTTCACCACATCTTCAATAAGTCTTGATAAATCCATAGCATTTTTCGATGTAATAACAGGTTTTCCCGTTTCTTTCTCAATTTCCTTTCTTGCATTTCCTGCTACACTACCACCTTTTTTTGCCACCTTCTTATTTTCTTCCAAGCCTTTGGGATTAGTCGCTTTCGTAAGCTCTGTTGTTGTCGCTTCTGCAAGCATATTTAAAACGATTTCAAGAGTTGTCATATTGTCTCTTAAGTTTTCTTTTTTAAGTCCTTTAAGATTTTTATATCTTCTTGTTGTCATCCCCGACCAAGCCTTAGTAATCTCATCTGTAAGGATTGCATACTCTATTCCCTTTTGAATTCCTGCATCATCCCATGCATCTGTAAGTTCTTTTCTGACTTGAATAGCTTGCAGTCTTTGATTTATCCATTCCCTTTTATACCCTTTCTTTAAGTAGGTCTCCAAGGCTCTGTCTATTGTAAGTTCCGGATCAATGATTTCATCAATTCGCTCTTTTCCAACTTCTGCAAGCCATAACTTGAACGGTTCTGCTTTAGGTGATGGAATTGACTGGATAATACGGAAAATACCTTGCATATCCGCTACATCCGTTAAACGCATCTTGCCGTCTGCCGCTTTCATTTTCAACTGCTTACAAATTGTAAGCAGTTCGTTTCCCTCTTCTTTCAGTCTCTTTTTTAACACCGCCCAATAAGTGCTTGAGCCTCTTGCACTTTCTTGCTCTGTAAGCACTCCTACGATATCCACAACACTAAAATACCATTCTTCTTTTTCCTCATCCCAAACGGAGCGTATTTGTTTATTTTCATATAGCTTTATTTCATCCATTGACTTAACCCTTTATATTTATAATTTATTTCCTGTCAATATCTTATGTCCTTATTATACTCCTATGTATGATTTTATAAAACCTGTTTATTTTCTCTAAAATACATTGCTAAAGCCCTTTCTACAATTTTCTCCACCTCTTCCTTACTTTCATCCCTAAAGAACTTTTTATAAGCACTTTGAGATAACTTGATATTCTGATATTCCTTAGGCTTTGAGTTTTCCAGGTTCAGTAAATATGTATTGACCATCTCCTTATTAAGAGCTTCCTTCCTATCCATCAGATGAAGTGCTTTAGCATCACTTGGCTTTAAACACAACCCCCATTCTTTACATTCCTTATATAAATAATCTTGCAGCTCTGTAATAAGATAGGATATGTCAACTGCCATCATAAGTCCGATTTCATCATTATCTACGGCTTGTTTCCAATTATCCGTTAAATAATTTAATCTTAAATATCTTG
This sequence comes from Lachnoanaerobaculum sp. Marseille-Q4761, assembly GCF_017565785.1. NCBI lineage: Bacteria > Bacillati > Bacillota > Clostridia > Lachnospirales > Lachnospiraceae > Lachnoanaerobaculum > Lachnoanaerobaculum sp. Marseille-Q4761. The sequence goes on along the minus strand of NZ_JAGEKB010000001.1, from coordinate 1,581,021 downwards.
CAATAGATGCCCCGGATAAATTGTATTCCTTACCTATGTTTTTTCTGCTGTCCACCTTATCTTCAGCTCTTTTATTCTTTTTTATGACAATACCGTCATTAAGCCTGTTCAGTTCTTTTTGCAAGTCATTTCTCTTTCCTTGACTTGTTATTTTTTCATATCTAAGTTTCAACACAACAGCTTTTTCTGTCGGCAACAGGTCTGAAAAGGAACGCTGCATTAAATTAGTTTCGATTACATAGGTATAAGCTTGCTCCTGAGTCAAATTTTCTTTTATGATACAAGGAACTGTTTTCAGATTGGCAAGTTTTGCTGCATTTACCCTGTTATGTCCTGAAAGTATTTCATATCCTCCTATTTCTTTTTTTATAACAATAACCGGATTTAATATCCCATTTTCTTTGATACTTTCAACCATATCCTCCAACCTTTTTCCTGTATAAAGGCTAAATGGATGGTCATGATAATTTTCAAGCAGGTTTATTTCTATATTCTGTATATCTTTCTGATCCGAAGTGCCTATATCATCCAGTAAAAAGTCTACGGCATCTGCTATTTCCCTTTTTATAAATTTCTTACTCATGGCAAATCTCCTTCGCAAGGTTGTCATACGCCACATCTACACTGCTGCCTTTTGCATACTTTTTTATACTTTGACCGCTGTATATAGCTTCTCCCACTTTTACTGTTTTGGGAATTTTAGTTTGAAATACCCTTATTCTTCCTTGAAACATTTCTTCTACCTGCTCTGTAAGTGTTTTATACAGATTTGTTCTGTTATCACACATGGTTAACAGAATTCCCCGCACTTTAAGTTTAGAATTAACTCTCTTTTTTATTTTTTGAACTGTTTTTAAAAGTTCATTAATTCCGACAACTGCAAACATTTGAGTATCTGCTGTTATGAGGACACTGTCTGCCGCACAAAGAGCATTTATGGTTAAAATGCCAAGTGCAGGTGAAGTGTCTATAAGGATATAGTCATAATGCTCTCTAACCGGTTCAATGATTTCCGGTAAAATCCTTTCACTACCTGTTTCCGACCTCATTTGTGTTTCTGTGGCTGACAGGTAAACGCTTGAGGGTATAAGGTCTATTTCATCATAAGATATGACATAGTCCTTTACTAAATAGCTTTCTTCTTCCTCCAGTTCAGCCATTAGTAAATGCCCTATGGTTTTTATATTTTCCGGATTTTCTGCCTCAAAGCACCTTGTAAGATTGGCTTGAGGATCAAGGTCTATGACTAATACTTTTTTGCCGAGTTCTTTTAGAGAGTAAGCAAGATTTAATGTTGTAGTTGTCTTGCCGACTCCACCTTTCCGATTGGCAACGGTGATAATTTCTGCCATAAGTACCTCCTTCAATTAATCGTATTTAACTTTTATGGAATAAAAATAGAGATACAGTGTTGAAAGCTCCTATTTATCAAGCTTTTTTCTCTGTATCCCTATTATATCTCAAGCCCATGATGTATGTGATAAACTACTACTATCCATTTGGATACCCCCTTTGATATATTTATTGGTTGGCGAACCTTTTATATTATATCAAATTTGGGGGTTTTTCACATAACGCTAAAGCTATTTCAACCACCCGCATAGCAGGTGGTTTATTTGTTATCTTGCGAGAACAGGGCCTTGCCCTAACAAACAAGCACTCCATATGAAAACTGTTTCATATGGAGTGTAACATAATATTATTGGTTTTTCTATGGATTTATTTGTTTATGTTTGCAAATGTCTCTAAAGCTTTCTTCGCTCATATTCGCTCTTTTTGCCGCATCTGAAACACTTAGAATTCCATCATTTACCAAAGAAATAAGAACATTTATAGTCCCTTCTTTAATCCCCTCTTGTCTACCTTTTTCTATCCCTTTTTCTATCCCTCTTGCCTCTACTCTATCCAGTACTTCACACATAGTCACTTGCTCCTTTCCCTTTAACTCGTTTATTGTCTCTTCAAATCTATAGTCCCTTGTCATTGCCGTCATCAGCAATAACAGTTACTACACGCCTCCCATCAAACAATAATACATTTATAATATCTGCAAATACATCATTATACCTTTCAAGTATCTTTTGTGTGATATCCTTTTCTTTGTTGCCCTTGATACGACCTCCATTTAATATAACTTATATGATTTAGTAGAATTTACTTTAATAAGATATAAAATTTGAAAATAAACATATTCTTAAATCGTCCCCTTATCGGGGGTATCATCTATAAACATAATCTATATCTTTAGTTTAGTTGACAGCTTTTCAGAGTTTCCGTCCCCTTATCGGGGTTATCATCTGTAAACAGAGGATATTCAAAACTCTATAGTTGCTGCTTTTAAGTTTCCGTCCCCTTATCGGGGTTATCATCTGTAAACAGGTTCTTTATCTTTCTCTTGAACTTCTAATTCGTGACCATAGTTTCCGTCCCCTTATCGGGGTTATCATCTGTAAACTGCATACCCGGCAGAGTATTTTATCGCATGCGCTTCCAGTTTCCGTCCCCTTATCGGGGTTATCATCTGTAAACAAAAGAGGATTACACAACAGAGACCACAGCGTTTATGTTTCCGTCCCCTTATCGGGGTTATCATCTGTAAACCAAATATAATGATAAATATAGCAGAGCGTTCTGTTATGTTGTTTCCGTCCCCTTATCGGGGTTATCATCTGTAAACACACACTGCCACACTGCTCCTAAGCACTCTTAGGTACAGTTTCCGTCCCCTTATCGGGGTTATCATCTGTAAACCCTATTGTAGTGTTCCATCAGTATGGTACATCTAAGGTTTCCGTCCCCTTATCGGGGTTATCATCTGTAAACTACAGTCGCTTGGTCGACTATCGGCGTATTTGTCAGGTTTCCGTCCCCTTATCGGGGTTATCATCTGTAAACAAAATAGATGTATACGAAATCGTATTTTAGCCCCATATATGTTTCCGTCCCCTTATCGGGGTTATCATCTGTAAACACTCTTCCTGCTCCAAGCTTTAAAAGTTCAGAAATAACGTTTCCGTCCCCTTATCGGGGTTATCATCTGTAAACCTTACTTAAATCAACTGGAAGTAAACGAAGACTTAGGTTTCCGTCCCCTTATCGGGGTTATCATCTGTAAACGGTAATAACAAATTTAATTCCATGGAAGGAGAAAGTTTCCGTCCCCTTATCGGGGTTATCATCTGTAAACAATTTAAGATACATTGTCGCATATTATTATATGTATCAGTTTCCGTCCCCTTATCGGGGTTATCATCTGTAAACGTATTTTATCAGCATGAACAGAGTGGTATGAGTATATGGTTTCCGTCCCCTTATCGGGGTTATCATCTGTAAACGAAAGAAAGAATTTCTTAGAATATTTCTATATACCAAGTTTCCGTCCCCTTATCGGGGTTATCATCTGTAAACTCTTCATCGGTATTCTCTTTTAACTCCAAGAATAATGGTTTCCGTCCCCTTATCGGGGTTATCATCTGTAAACTTTCAAATTGATATCGTTAATACCCAGTGCTGATAAGTTTCCGTCCCCTTATCGGGGTTATCATCTGTAAACGGATGACGATTACTCTTCATCATCCCAATCTTTCCAGTTTCCGTCCCCTTATCGGGGTTATCATCTGTAAACAATATATTAAACGAAAGGGTATGAAATATGTCAGTTGATATAGTTTCCGTCCCCTTATCGGGGTTATCATCTGTAAACGTACCATTAATGATTTTATCTATATCAACTGACATATGTTTCCGTCCCCTTATCGGGGTTATCATCTGTAAACCATGTATCAATTAAGTGATAAGGATGTTGAGGGACTTAGTTTCCGTCCCCTTATCGGGGTTATCATCTGTAAACCCTACCCCCTCTTAGCCCTTATAATACAAGGCTTTCAAGGTGCTTTAGCGTGCCTAAAATTTAACAATCGTTTTTTGGCTAAATTTTCGTAATATTTGTTACTCGAGGTGCTCTAAACCCTTTATTTACAAGGGCCGTCTCAAAATGATAGATTTTAGAATATAAATACATACAAATTTATAAATATAATAAGTAATATAACTCTAAAATCGCAATCATTTTCAAGACCTTTTTATTCTATCATATAATTATAATTTATCCAAGTACATACAAAACCTGTATGCTGATATATTTTGTTTCTACATGGATATACGATCTCGAATCTCTGCCATCTTTGCATCATTAAGTCTTGATTTGCCATGTATTTTGGTAAAGGCAATATAGCCGCACATTCTGTCTATCATGGTCATTTCTTCTTTGCCACATCTTGGACAGATCTCAGGTCTTTTCGTCCCTGTATTATTCCATTGAAAGCCACAATTATCGCAATAAGCCAGTGCAATATTGATGCCCTCATATAATCCAAGTTCCATTGCATTAGTAACATAAGCCTCCAATGCCTCTATATTATATGGTACATCAACACGCACATATTGAATTTTACCTCCATTGAACAAATCCCAAAATCTTGCTTCATAGTTTTGTTTCTCTATCTGAGTTATATCTTCCGACACATGGCAATGAAATGAATTTGAAAAATAATCTCTATCGCTGACATTTTCCAGCACTCCAAATTTATCTCTAAATGACTTTACCTGTTTACCACATAGGCTCTCTGCAGGTGTGCCATAGACGGAATATTGAATATGGTCTTCTGATTGATACTCTGCAACCTTATTATTGATATACCTTGCAACCTCCAAAGCAAATTTACCATCTTCTATAATTGACTTTCCATTGTACAAATACTGTAATTCGTTCAGTGCTGTAATGCCGTAAGAAGCTGTGGCACTCTTTAATAAAGGCTCTATTTTATCATCTCTATTCAGATATCCGCCATATAATCCTCCTTGCATAAATGCCAGTGGATTTGTATAGGCTTTCTTTTCTGCCAAAAATTTATATGTACTCTTGTGAATCTCTCTTATCTGCTCCAGATAGTAATCAAGTACTTTATAAAAGTCATCATTATCTTCTCTGCTTTTTGATAAAATCATCGGAAGATTCAGTGATACAACACCTATGTTAAATCTACCTATAAATACCGGTGTATCGTAATCATCTGCAGGACTTTCACCTCCCCTTTCAAACCACTTAGTTAAAAAGGCTCTACAACACATAGGACTTATCACTTTTTTATATTTTTTATATACTTCAGAAACAATTCCTTTCTCTCCGGTTAAACTAAGGTACTCAGGGTACATCACTTTACTTGAACATTCTATTGCAGCTTGATACAGATGGTATAATTCCTTCCCTCTTCCATGAAGATTTTTGTCATACAAAAAAACTAATTTAGGAAATAATACAGGCTTTTTGAATCCTTCCTTTCCATGACCTTCTTTTCTAACCTTCAACGCAGCCATTGTTGCCATTTGTGAATACTTATCCCTGCTGATTCCAAAGGATATTGTGATAAACGGATAATCGCCCCTTGGTGAAATCAATGAATTAAACTTTGCCTCTAATAAGAAAAATCCCTTTTCAAATTCTTTTTCCAGCTTATTATTTGCAATACTATCCGCTCTTTCGCTGTCTATTCCCAATTCTATAAGCTCTTTAATATAATGCTCATAACTTTTCTTTGCATATTTTGACAGTATTTCATCTATTTGTGCAACTGTAAATCCACCGTAAATCTGTGCAACGGCATTCATTGATACGCTTGCAATTACATCAAATGCTTCTTGCAAAGTTGCCGGCTCATCATACCACATTTCACCCATCTCAAAGCCACCATCCAGTACCTTTGCCATATCAAATAAACAGCAATTGATGGTATCTCTTCTAAAGCCCATATCATGAATATAGATATATCCGTCTTTTAATGCATCTCTTTGCTCTTTAGTAAGATGATAATTACTATATGTGATTTTTTCTACCGCATCTACTATAAGTGCACGCTTACTTGATACCAGACTGCTATCCATACTGCCATTACTTCTGTCACCATCATATGTTATTTTACTCATCTGAGTACAAATCTGTTCATATATACTCGCATTTATCTCTTTGGTAGCAAAAAGAAATACATCTGCTATTTCCGGATATTCTGACAAAGCAGTCTTTATACAACTATGCCATTCCCTACTTTCAAATCTCTGTCTTCCAAGCTTCTTGCTTAACAAACGCAATTCTTTGTAAAAATCATTATTTATTTTCTCTACTGCCTCTTCATCAATAGGTGCTAATGCCATCGTCGCATCTATTTTTATCAATTCTTTTATCCAAACAGATGAGCTGTCATATTCAAGTTCTTTTCCGTCACGCCTCAGCAATATAAATTTATCTTCCATAATTAGCTCTCTATCCACCATCCTTACATAAGCTTGTATTCTTACTAAATATGTTTTATATACATATATACCACAATAAACTATATTATTATAAATTCATCAAATAAAGTCTCATCCTCTTTACCATAAGTTATCACTTCGCTATCTTCATATAGTTTATATACTCTTATACTGTCTTCCCTTCCTACATATCTGTCAAGCTCCGATACAAGCTTATCATATTGTTTTTTATTAAGGCACGCCTCAAAAGCGGATTTTTGTACTCTTATACCATAAGATGATAATAGCTTAGACAGCTTAACTCTCGGCCTATCCTCTGTTATATCATATATTATAAGCACTCTGTACTTCATTTGTGTGCTTATTTCTTCACTTTTCTTTTCCATACTCATAAGCTAATCACTTTATTTTTAAAGGCTGATATTTTTCAAAGCTTCCATTATCAATACAGCCTGCCAAAGATTTTATCTGCCACCATATCGCACGCCTGAAGCTAACCGGTGAATCCAAATACTCAAGATAATTGATTTCTTTTCTCATTTTATCCTCTATTTTCCTTACACATAATTTTATAGCATTATCAGACAAATATACCGCTCCTGTTTCTTCATCACGGCTGAACTCATCTATACTTATTTCATTCCCCTGAATCAAACTAAGTATAGTGGAATCTATCAGCAATGCTCTCCATTCCTCAAGCATATCACTTACAAGTGCCGGATGGTTTCTCTTTATCTTATGTATAAATCCTATATATGGACTTAAATCCCTGCTTTCAACTTCTGCAAATATTTCATAAAATACTATGGTATACCCGAAGCTTATCATGGAATTAAAAGCATCAAGAGGCGGCTGCCTGCTTCTACCATCAAAGGCAAACTCTTCTCTTATTATTTTAGATAATGCCTTAAAATACTCTCTAGCAGCCATCCCCTCATAACCCAGTACTTCATCCACAGATTTACATTGGGATATTTCATTCTCATATATACTTATCTTGGAGAGTTCTTCTTTAATATCCTTATCGGAATGCTTTTCATATCTTTTTAAGATAATACGCTGATTATGTATCTTAGCTGCCTGTATTTTCTTTGCAAATTCCAGGCAATCACTGTTTGAATCACTAAGATACACCTGTTTTTTTAGCCTCTCGGCATAAAAATGTGATGTGCTTGCCAATCTTCCAAAATACTTTCCCTTTGTAGAGAGAAATGTCACCTTTATACCCTTTTCAAGGCAAAACTTCTTTACAGGAACTGTCATGGAACTATTACCGAAAATCATAATAGACTCAAGTGTCTCCTTAGGAAAACTCTTCTTAGTTCCATCTCTGCATTCTATAATTATTTTACCGGCTGATGTGGTAATCTTTGAGCCTTGTTCTGTGATATAAAGGCATGCCATACTTCCCTCCTAGGATAAATCTATCGGTTCTTCTTCAAATTTTCTTAGACTGCAAGCTCCAAACAGATGTTTTGTATGTTCAAACTTCGTACAGTTTATTACTCTCGGTGATACTTCCATATCTTTATCATGTTTAGCATTGGGAAACATTACACTAAGGATATTTGATGTAAAGTCTACTGCTTTGGTCCTTTCAAAGCTTGAATATATTATAGTTTTACTTTCAAATCCTGCACCACCGCCTAAAAAACAAGTGTATCTGTCTTTACTAATAGGTGCCTTTTTAAATTGTTTTGAAACCTTATTCCAATAATTTTCATAGAAGCTTCCTATAGACTCTATAATATCAGGTTTTGTATAATCACAAAAACTGCTGTCAATAGTAATGCTGAATCTTATGGTTGTATCAGGCTTTATACACTCCCTATAAAGAGGCAGCGCAATTTCTGTTCCATCCGTACTTATATCGACTTTTTGGCATACACATATATCTTCATCGGAGATATATTCACTGTCCGATACCATAAAACCCCTTAATGTATCATTTATTTTATTATCCAATTTATTTTTTCCATCCGAATTCGGAAATAAATCTTTATGGAATATCTTTACATCAATATCTGTCAAAGTGTTTTTGTACGCTTTTTCAAATTCTTTTCTTCTTGGATTCTTCCCAAGCTCCCAGGCTGTTTCGTCAAGCTTTCCCTTTATCCCACAATTTGAATTCTGTATAATATACGCACCTGCCAGTATGGTTCTTAGCATTCCCTTTAGGCTGCTTCCGGGTACATATACCCTTCCATTGCCATCTCTTACAAATCTTACTATACCTCTACCCTTTACATCCCCATCACCTGTACTCTTAGTATCACCAAGGCTAAGCTCTTTGATATTCCAAGTCTTATAGATTTTTTCATCTATATTATTGTCTTTAAAAAACACTGCCAAATCCTTGCTTGTATCAAGCATATATTCTTGATATTGCTTTAGCAAATTTCTTTTTAGAAAATATTCAAACATAAGCTTAGTGTCTATAATTACCACTTTATCTTTTTTAAATAAAGCTTCTTTTTTATTTATGGTTTCACCACTGCCAATAAATACCGGTCCGACAGTTTTTAGCTCTATATTATATTTTTTAAGAAAATCTCCCATCACCTTACCCCCATAAAGAATGGTTTTCCATATCTATATACAGGATGTGTACCGTTATTTTTATCTGACACATCATAAATATCCCCTTCAAAGGCATTCTTATATACCGAACCCGCCTCAATCATATACAGGTCTTTCTTTTTTCTAAATGTATCGGCATATTTTGATGAAGCTATAAACCCGCTTCTTTTCACAACAGTATATGATGCACCTTCAAGGCTTTGTTCCAACTCATCCTCATTTGGCAGGCATAATGATAAAGACATAATATCCTTATAGTTGTCTACATTTTCAAATTTTTTTACTATCTCTTTGACCGGAATATCTACACTTAACTTAAATTTCCCATATCCTGATGATACTTTTCCTCCAATACCTGTATAGGAAATACTCTGCATCAGCTTACTTATCATTTCAAAGTCTTCATCAGCTTCATATCCCACAAAAAAATATAGTCCACTATCCTTTTTATATTTAAAAATCTCTACAGCATATAAATTATTTACTTCATCTTCACTTGCCGTTTCCATAGATACTTTTTCCATCAAAGCAGACTCTCCGAGGTTTTCACCGAATAAATCTGCTTCCGCTTTTATATCAAGCTTCCCATTTATAAAGTCATCAAATCTTGACACCGGTATGTATCTTAGCTTCTTTAAAGCCTTTTTTATTATGGAATCACCATCAGCATCATTGTTTAAACGAATTATAGGCTTTGGCAGATAATAATCACATCCTATATATGGAAATGCATTTGATATTTTCAGCTTGCAATTTTGACAAAGTTCCAGTAATCTGTCCGACTTACCATACTTTAATGCCTCTATAAATAAAGCTGAAAATATTGTATCTGCATTTAGTACATTTTGACCTTTTTCAAGTCCGCCACTGCCAAAATGCACTGCTGTAGTAAAATCCAACTTTAATATTTTATAGTTCATACTACACTTCCTTTAATATACTTTTGCATCTTTCCACGATCTCATCTACTTTTTCATCATCATTTGTTATAAGTACATTTACATCGAGATCCTTTATATCAACTCTACCATAGCCTCTTGAGCCTGCTGCACCAAGATAATCATATTTTAAAAGCTTAAATGCCGTCTTCAAAGTCTTGAAGTCTTCTTCTATCTCACTTTCATCCTCGATATTATAAATTAAGCTTATACGATATTCTATGCCCTTAATAGCTCTTTCTATCTGTCTTGGATTAGCCACTCCGGTAAGTCTTGATATTGTATTTTCAAACTTTACCTCTGTTGCATCTATATCCTCAGAGTCCAGCCTTTTCTTGCTTTCCTCACTCATAAAGATATCAGAGAAATAAATTCTGCCTGTCTTCGGATCTTTCTTGTCTGCATGTCCAAAAAGTCTTCTCACCAATTCAGGATCACTATTATGTTCCTTAGGCAATTCACCATTACTAAGTTGCTTTGATAAAAGAGACCTTAATTTCCCCTTTAAACTGCTGCCGGGTATCATGGGTAAATCATCATCTATATCCTTTACAACAACAGAATCCACTGCACCGATTGCTGCAAACTGTGATCCTCCGCCTATATGCAATCCTGTTAATGACTCAATAATTCCACTAATTTCAAGTTTTCCAAACATATCTATCCCCTCCTATTCATCCTTTCCACCAAGATATTTTCTATATGCTACTAAAGCCTCCATATACAGACAGAATAAAATCAATTTATCTTTATCTGCTTTTATCTTATCTATCTGTTCAATAATCTGTGCTTCTTCTACAAACTTCTTTACAGACGGTTCTCTTCCCGCTTCATAAATAGTATGCATCTTAAAATATTGTATTTTAGCAACCCAATCAGAGCTTAATGTATTACTCTTTAGTCTCTTTGCTTTTGTATACATATCACTTACCATTGCCAACAGCTTTCTGATTTTTGATGTTGTCAGTATCTTGCTTTTCCCGGCTATAAGATTATTTATTACATCTTCTGCCTGCTTTACATAATTTTCATTAGTAAGTTCTATCGGACTCCTCTTTTTTTCTGTATCACTTCTCTCCCTATTATAGCCAAAATTATTATAACTACCCATCTATCTGCCCTCCTCTTTTCTTATCAAATAGCTATAGATATAGATTGCTGTTATTGCCTGTTTAGTATCATTATCATTAAGCATCCAATCATACAGTTTTTCTTTAAAGTTTTGATATATTTCTTTTCCTTCTTCACTTATATTACCCTTTGGTTCCATTCTGGCGAGTGTATATGCCATTCTTGCCAGATTAATCTTCTTATCCCTATTCCTAAAAAGCTCCAAAAGGCTATACAAAAGGCTCTTTCCCTTATCTTCCGACTTAGAAAAGAATTCGCTGATAATAGTAAATTTCTCTCCCATTACATTTTCAATAAATTCATCCCAATGATATGAATTATACTTATCAAACAATGTAATCGCATTCTTACCCTCAAGTTTCTTTGAACAATCCTCAAGTTCACCGGTCTTTTCCGCCATATATGATATAGGATATTTTGGCATATACATTCCAAGGCCTGCTGAAATAGTAAGTGTTCCTTGTGTATATTCCTTTAAGTTATTATATAAATCAATACCAAACTCCAGAATATCTTTCCACGCTCCCACTACAAATACATCATCTCCGCCTGAATATATAACAGCTATTTTTCTATTTTCATCTTCATTACCTTCGCTGTCAAAATACGGTATTTTGTATTCAGCATTTTTCAATATATTATTAATATCATATTTGAAAAACTGGGTAAGCTTTCTTGAGAATGCGGCTGACTTTGACAGAGTCTGCTTTTTACTGTCAAATCCACCTACAAAAGCCTTTCCAAGATTGTCAATATCACCTCTTAATACTCCAAGCCTTTTAATGCCTATACTGTCCTTTACCAGGTCTTCTAAAGTATCGGCATCATGATAGTCTCCGACATATATTGTTTTTATATAGTTATTTCCCTTATATAAGCTATTCTTTGAGTAGGCACGAATCAGAATATTTTTATTTGTCCTAAGGTATTCTTCACCATCTCTCCTGCTTACATTTTCCACACTCAAATATCCGCCTTTATATATAGGCAATATCCCCTTCTTTGCATCATTTACTACAGTAAATATTTCTCTCTTTAATATATTTCCCGACAATTTTGCAAAGCCTTCACAGATACTGCATACACCGTCACTGTTTAGATTGTAAGAGCTGTGGCAAATCCTGCACTCCCTCTCTCCATCAGCCTTTTTTCCCTTATTCAATATTTTTATCTGACTTGCATTATATCTTCTAAGTTTATTTTCAGATACTGCTGCAGAGGCTTCTCTAAAACAATTACTATATGCTCCTTCAGGCTGATTCTCCAAATCATTACAAGAACACTGTGCATATCCGGTTCCCACATATAAATCAATTCCAAATGTATCCTGCATCCAATTCTTTACATCAGCATCAAAATCTTTGATTAAAGTTTTTGTTTTTTCTGTATTTGCCAATATAAAATAAGCATGTCCGCCACCTGCATACAATAGATTCGCTCCGGATAATTCAAGCTTATTCAAAAGTTCATCTATTATATTTTCCATCAGTATTTCCAGATAAAAAGACCTTGCTCTAAGATTCTTTAACACATCTTCCTTACCGTATTGACCATATATGAATGATTGAATACCTGAGAAATCCATACTGTAAAGCAACATACTCTTTTCACTGTAAAATCCCTTAGGATTACTGCATATCTGCTCCTGTTCTTCAAGCTTGCCGTTTTCTGTGAGATATTCAAATATGACACTTCCAATCGCTATACTTTGTTTGATGTGTTCATATACCGATATGTCCGTATTTTCATCCTTTGATACCGGCATATATGATGTAGTCTGTTCCAATAATTCAAGAAAAGAATTTATAAAGTCCATATCCGCACTTGATGCCTCAAGCTTTTTTGACAGTTTTTCCTTTATAGTTTTATAAAATTCTTCGTTCGGTTTAGCTACAATGTCTTTTGGAATATTAACTTTTTCATTTTCATATAGAATACTTGCATCATACTTTTTTGATTCATTATTCTTATTTAGTATGTTGAATATACTATATAGATTCTCTCCCTCTAAAAAAGCAAATTCCAAATCATGAGTATTTCTCCTGTCGAAGTTTGCTGATATCTTATCTGCCAATTTCCTTATATATATGTTAGCAGTATTTATATCTTCACTTTTATTGAAAACTATTTTGTTTGCATAATATAAAAGGCTATCATATATAAATTTGGTTTTTATATCATTATTCAAATGCTATTCCCCCCATTCCTATTCCTGTTTTTATTCCGACACCTGAATATGTTCCGAAAGTAAGGAGCATATTGGCGAGATTTACAAGTTGAACCGGACCTTTAACCACTATCGTTATATCACCTATAAATGCCGGTACTTTTGTGCCATCCAAATGGAATGATGTGCTTCTTAACTTATACATACTTATTTCTACATGCTTTTCAAAAGTTTCAAGTATGTCTTTGCCAAAAACTTCCATCTGAGTAGATGCTTTATCAAATTTCATCATCAAACTCTGAAAAATCAGCCTTACACTTGGAAAAATCGCATATTTCCCATCTTGTTTAAATGATGTGGGAGTTAAGAAAGTTATCTTTAGTCTCCTCTGACCATCTTTTAAATAACACTCTTTCACCAAGTCCTTATAGCTGATATTTTTCTCTGTAACAGAACTCACCTTATATTCTCTATCTTTATGCTTGATATCAATAATCTTCTTGTTTTTAAGTATATCCGCTATCTTCTCCTTGGCTTCCGCATTTAGTGTATTCAATGTCCAAATCAATTTATTGTTATTTAAAGTTATATATTGACTATATGGATGCAAGGTACTGACATGCAATTCCTCCACATATTCAACATCTATATTTTCCATTATAAACCCTTGAAATAGTGAGCCAAGTAAGTCATTCCTACTTTTATCAAATTCTCCTTCAAGCTCTATTCTAAGTGAACTTAACATGAAGTAGTTTCCTCTCTATGCTCACTGATTCTTCTCTTCAACTCTTTATTCATATCATCATATGAATCCCAGTATTCCGGTTTTATCCCAAAGTTTGTATAATTAAATAATTTCTTTATCTTATCCATTATCTGAACCGGAGTAAATCCTGTCCTATTCTTTATATCATTACTATCCAAAGCAACAATATCATGCGCAGCAAGATTTCTTACCTTTTCCTCTACGGTTCTAATGTTAGATGCTATATCAAAAAGGACCTCATCATCTATCAAATTCTTTATTAAGTATAGTAATGCCTCAGAATATATAATTCCAAACCTAAACTCTTCAACTTTATCTTTATCGCTATGTTTGATTTTGTATTCTTTATTTACTATATCCTTAATACTTGTATCTTTACCCTGTATGTTTTTTGCTATTTTTCCAGTATCCCATACCCTTACTTTATATCCGTTGAGTGTACAATATTTGTTTATGTCAAGTTTTCCTCTTCCCTTTAGCACCACTTCAAATAATTCGACCACTATAGGAGTTATTCCTCTGACAAAGTCTATATACTCTTCTCTTTTTACTTTGATGTTCAGCCAAAGCGCATATTCAAAAAGTTTTCTTGCATCCCCCGCCTTAACCGGTGTAATATCAAATCCCTCTTTTTTATATTCATTATCAACCTTTTTCATATTAAGGTTATAGCGATTTACTGCACGTAATAACTCGTCTATATAATTTTTTGTGCTGTTTTTTTCCATATCTCTAGCTACCGATAATGCGGCTCTGTAGTCATATTCATCAATATGTTTTTTTATTATTTCTTCTTTTCTAAGCCTTGATAGGGATGGGCATTTGCTCTCAACACACCTGTTATTGCCTTCCTTTTCCAATTCCATGTTCATTTCCCACATCAGTTCCAACTCAAGAACTTTTCCATGTGTATGCTCATTCATCTTTTTTATAGGCGTACTGACCTGAATAAATTTACAATTATACTCATTCAAATCCTGTAAGATGACCAAGGCGTTTTTCATGGCAGGTGTACCTGAAGAAATATTAATAAAGAAATTATCATCATCATTTAACTCGTTGATAATATTATTTATTTCTTCCTCGAATTTAAATAAAAACGGATCATATTCTTGCACATTATCACGTTCTTTATCTGCAATTATCACAGACTCGATTTCCTTATTCTTTTGTTCTGCAAGTTTATTTATGAAAAACCTATATCTATCATCTTTTTCATGTTTTTCATAAATTTCCTTTGTCATATATAAATAGACTTTATCAATATCATAATGTCTACATATATGTAACATAGATCCATCATAGAAATTATTTTCCGATATCGGATCCGTTCCTCCAAGTGGTGAAAAAAGTATATTCATCTTTGCCCTCCAAATGATTTATAAATATATTCTTTTATGTTAAATATAATGTATTTTTACTGTTTATTCAATATTATATTAAATTATTTTAAACTTTTTATTAAGCTGTTTTCTATTTTATGTACTTATTCTGGTATAAATTCACTTCTATTCTCATATCAGCTTTCAAAGAAGAATTCATATGCTCTATTTGCTATTGCTCTTGTTTCAAGAAAATCTACAGCACCACCTACACCTGCTCCCACAAAAGGTACAGCCTTACCCAGGTTGATTACTCCTTTTGATCCGAACTTTGTTACAAATCTGAATCCTATAAGTTGATTTATTTTTGTAAGAAACTTTCCGGGAATAGTTTTGATAATATTGGTTGCTACCTTTGTTCCTACTTTTATCCCCGCCTGCTTTGCCAGCTGTGTAAGCGGCATACCTACAAGACAAGCCAGCACAAGAGTCTCTGTTTGATCGCTACTTGGCTCATATCCTGCCATATATGCAGCACAGGCAATCATTCTCATTTGCATATAGAGTACAGTGCTTACATTTACAGGCAATGTAAACGGAAGTGTTGCAATACCTCCTATACCTGTAATAATACCACTTGAAGTACATTTTAAAACCTGATTATTCAGCATGGACTTACAGGCTGCTTCCTTGCTTGGAAACTTAGTTATATAATCCTGTGCCATACTAACCACACTTGTATTTCCGATTCCAATACCCCTTATTGCCTGTTTGTACACTGTATCCAACCACTTTACTCCCTGTTCCTGTTTTACAATCTGATTATCCATTTAAATCTCCTTTACTATTCTTCCTATATTATACACATCATAAAGTCCAATAAAAACGGCACCATATTATAAAAGAGGTCACTCCTCCTTTTTCTTGGTTGATACTATCCCCTATAGGATACTTATTATATGGTCCCGGGCATACCTATTTGGTAATTGCCTTTATGACCATCCTGACTGCCGGGTTTATCAGGACCTTTTTCGCTGCCATTATGATAATACTTTCCATAATAAAATCCTCCATATCAAATATAATGCTACATGTTTTACTTTGTGTTGTGCTGCTTTATAGGTTACCTTGACCTTGGTGTCTGTCGCTCCTCAGGCAGTCAGTGTCTTGACTGCTATCTCCAGAAGCATGCTCACCAGAGCCTTTTTTGCAGCTGCAATAACGATTTTTTTCATATTGTAATCCTCCTATATACTCATACATTTTTGTTTCCTTTTGCTCTAAGCTTTTGCCTTAGCTCTTTGCTATGTTTATATTATAGCTCTAATGGTTTTTGTTTGATATTAGTAGTTTTTATCTATGTTGCAACCACTTTTATTTGCCTGTTACAAGCTATACTCTTGTTTTTATTGTAATTTTGCAACTACATTTTATTATCGTTTTAGCTTCCCCCCTTTACTTTTCTTAATTATATAAAGTGGCTTTCGCCACTACAGCTGCTGCTTCTTCGCCGCCTCGGCCTCAGTGACCAGCTTGGCGAGTTCCAAGAGCGCAAGCCCCAAGTGCGCAGCCACTTTTGGCCAGCCCTCCAGCCCGTCCCTCCTTGCCAGTTCGTTCAGTGTCTTCTTGCTTGTTTCCATCACTATATTCTTTTCCATGGTTTTTCTCCTTTTTCTTGGTTGATATTATCCTTTATAGGATACTTATTATATGGTCCCCGGCATACCTATTTGGTAATCGCCTTTATGACCATCCTGACTGCCGGGTTTATCAGGACCTTTTTCGCTGCCATTATGATAATACTTTCCATAATGAAATCCTCCCCTATACTAAAACTATTTGGCTAACCGTTTCACTTTACTTTTCAGTTTTTCTTCAGCTCTTTGTTATGTACCCATTATATCTCTAATAGTTTTTATTTGTAATTAGTAGTATCTTTGTGTCGCGCGACCACTTTTAATGTCTCAACTACAGTCATACAGATGTTTTAGTTTTGAAATTACAACCACATTTTATTGTCAAAGTGAAATTATATTGAAAGATCCGGTAAATCTTAGTTTTATCTTTTATCTGGAATATTTTATAAAATGGTAGACTTGTACTTATAATCATAGGAACATACGAGGAAGATAAAAATCTGTGCTCCAGCAAAAATAGGAGGTATTATCCTCCTATTTTTTTGACTTGGTTTTTATTTGCTTATCTTTATGATTTTATTTTAGATATGATATTAAATTATATGCTGTCCCCTTGTCGGGGTTATCTTATGTAAACTCTAGCCCATAATCCTGGACTATCTGGTTTATCTCTCTGGTTTCCGTCTCCTTGTCGGGGTTATCTTATGTAAACTGTTTATATCACAGTATTTAAGAAAGTTCCCAAAGGATCACGTTTCCGTCCCCTTGTCGAGGTTATCTTATGTAAACGATTCTACTAATTCTTATTATCAAATTCCAATGTATAAGTTTCCGTCCCCTTATCGGGGTTATCTTATGTAAACGCAAGAATGGATCAAGGGTTTTATGCACAGGTAGACCGTTTCCGTCCCCTTATCGGGGTTATCTTATGTAAACACATACCCGACAGCTAAAGAGCTTTATGCTCTTGAAAAGTTTCCGTCCCCTTATCGGAGTTATCTTATGTAAACTATCCATAGTACGAGTCCATAATAAATGAGGTTCTAAATAAATGTTTCCATCCCCTTATCGGGGTTATCTTATGTAAACTGAAGTAGGCGACGAGATGTATAATGGCAGACTTAAAGTTTCCGTCCCCTTATCGGGGTTATCTTATGTAAACGATGGTCACCAAACAACAAGTGCTGGCAAAGGCAGCTTAGTTTCCGTCCCCTTATCGGGGTTATCTTATGTAAACTTCCACTCGGAGACCCGAGATTACTAGCAGTAATAGTTTCCGTCCCCTTATCGGGGTTATCTTATGTAAACATCATTAAGAGTACAGTAAGCCATTTTCTGACCACCACCGTTTCCGTCCCCTTATCGGGGTTATCTTATGTAAACAAGGAGAAATTGACTTACATACATCAAAATTATTAAAGTTTCCGTCCCCTTATCGGGGTTATCTTATGTAAACATGTATTACAGGTAATACCTTATTTTGATTTACCCAATATGGTTTCCGTCCCCTTATCGGGGTTATCTTATGTAAACCTACAGATATAAACACCATGGAGGATTTAAAGAAAGCCTAGTTTCCGTCCCCTTATCGGGGTTATCTTATGTAAACCCTACCCCCTCTCAGCCCTTATAACACAAGGCTTTCAAGTGGCTTTAGCGTGCCTAAAATTTAACAAGCTATTTTTCTTTAAATTTTAGTGACATTTGTTACTACAAGTGCTACAAACCCTTTATTTATAAGGTCCGTCTCAAAATCACTTTTTTTAATAAAAAAATATTCTTAAGTTTAAATATCACACACTAAAATTGCCAAAATATTACATCTTATGTAAATAAGACTTTTTTTATTCTATCACATATTTTACTACAATACTACTGATATGAATATAAAACTAAAAAAGCTACAACACTATTCAGGTGCTGTAACTAAATTTACTTCGTTTTCTTTACCTTATTCCATTGTTGCATTTCTAACTTGTCTGCCCCTTTGCTTTTCTTAATTATATAAAGTGGCTTTCGCCACTACAGCTTCTGCTTCTTCGCCGCCTCGGCCTCAGTGACCAACTTGGCGAGTTCCAGGAACGCAAGCCCCAAGTGCGCAGCCACCTTCGGCCAGCCCTCCAGCCCGTCCCTCCTTGCCAGTTCGTTCAGTGTCTTCTTGCTTGTTTCCATCACTATATTCTTTTCCATAGTTTTTCTCCTTTTTCTTGGTTGATACTATCCCCTATAGGATACTTTATTATATGGTCCCCTGCGTATCTATTTGGTAATCGCCTTTATGACCATCCTGACTGCCAGGTTTATCAGGACCTTTTTCGCTGCCACTATGATAATACTTTCCATAATGAAATCCTCCATATCAAATATAGTTCTACAAGTTTTACTTTGTGTCGTGCTGCTTTATAGGTCTCCTTGACCTTGGTGTCTGTCGCTCCTCAGGCAGTCAGCGTCTTGACTGCTATCTCCAGAAGCATGCTCACCAGAGCCTTTTTTGCAGCTGCAATAACGATTTTTTTCATAGTGTAATCCTCCTATATACTCATACATCTTTGTTTCCTTTTGCTCTAAGCTTTTGTCTTAGCTCTTTGCTATGTTTATATTATAGCTCTAATGAATATTATTAAAATTAGTAATGTATTTCTATACTGCACCCACTTTTATCGGCTTATTATAAGTGATATAATAGTTTAAACTATAGTTTTACAACCACTTTTTATTATTAAGGAGAAAAACATATGGGTGAATCAAGAAAAGTTGATATTTATCTTCCACCGGAAATAATTCAAATGATTTATAATGACATAGAGCTTTTTGAACTGTTTAAACCGGACAAAGGCGATAGTATAATGGTAAATAATAAGAACGCCTTTATGAATCAACTACTCAGCGGTTATTTTGATAACTACAAAAATGAGATAAATGCTTATGCATCAGATATTTCTAATATATTAGGTCAATATAATATAAAGAATGATACTATCCGAGATATAGTTTCCTCTTTTTTTAATGATATAGTATTCTCACAAAAAGAAGATATCTATAAAAGTAAAAAAGAAATTAAAACCTCTAATGAGAAATTTCCATTTAGAACCACTGATAAAAATGGAACTATCGTAATATTAGATGAAATTGAATCAGAACTTCAAAATATTGACACCAGCCTATCAGGATATATATGCAAAATGTTAATATCTTATTTTAAAAAACCTCTATACGAACGTGAGCAGATTATATTTAGTTCAAATTATAAAAACATATTACAATGTTGCCAAAAAAACGGGATAAAATTTCTCTATTCATCAGATAACAAATGGTACACGGTAATACCGTATAAGATCTTCCGTGGTAAAGAACAGATGTTTAACTATATATTCTGTTATGGATTAGATGAAAATCAAAATACAAAAACTTACTCATTTAGGCTAAATCGAATAACCAATTTAAAGGTATCAAATATTCTTATTAATATACCTGAAGATATTGAAAAAAATTTCCTGGCAACACAAAGACTTGGTGCTTCGTATGCTATAAATAGTGATTTGGAAGAAAGCTGTGTTATTCTAAACACTAAAGGTCTATCTTCTTTTAAGCATATTTATTTTGGTAGACCACAAGTAGATAGTAAGGAACAAACTCCGGAGGGTAATTTTAAATATTATTTCAAATGCTCAACCGAACAACTATATAGATACTTTAGAAGGTTTAACCCGGGAGAAGCTATCGTAGAATATCCTATTGAGCTTCGTAACAAGATAATAAGATTCCACCAGAAATCTCTGGAAGTATATCAAGATAGTAAATTATAAAATATCCAAGTGGGACCATCGGAAAACAAATAATTTTAAATTCTACATCATAAAATAGGTTACTATCCTGACAAATCAGAGCGTTTTGGCTTTATGACTTTGTCAGGATGTTTTTTCTTTAATTGATAAACTAAAGTTGAATTTTTATGATCTATTTTAAAAAAGTCATTAAAACAAATTAACTGTAATCATAGTTAAATTATAATATGGCTCTTTGTCAAATGTTGGGATGGGTTGAACAACCCACTTTTTCAAATAAACCTTTTACATTCTATCACATATTTGTGTACTTTACTGATTATATCCCGCTAACACAGAAAAAAGCTACAACACAATTCAAGTGCCGTAACTAAATTTACTTTGTTTTTATTACCCCATTATGTTGTTTAATTTCTAATTCTCTTTCTTTATTTACATTTTTTAATTATATAAAGTGGCTTTCGCCACTACAGCTGCTGCTTCTTCGCTGCATCGGTCTCAATGACCAACTTGGCGAGTTCCAGGAGCGCCAGCCCCAAGTGCACAGCCACCTTTGGCCAGTCCTCCAGCCCGTCCCTCCTTGCCAGTTCGTTCAGGGTCTTCTTGCTTGTTTCCATCACTATATTCTTTTCCATAGTTTTTCTCCTTTTTCTTGGTTGATATTATCCTTTATAGGATACTTATTATATGGTCCCCAGCGTACCTATTTGGTAATCGCCTTTATGACCATCCTGACTGCCATGTTTATCAGGACCTTTTTCGCTGCCGCTATAATGATAACTTCCATAATGAAATCCTCCTATATACTAAAACAATTTGGCTAACCGGTTAACTTTACTTCTCAGTTTTTCTCCGGCTCTTTGTTATGTGCCTATTATATATCTGATAGTTTTTATTTGTAATTAGTAGTATTTTTGTATCACACGACCACTTTTAATGGCTTAACTACAGTTATACAGATGTTTTAGTTTTAGAATTATAACCACATTTTATTGTCAAAGTAAAATTATATGGAAAGATCCGATAAATCTTAGTTTTATATTTTATAGAATAGTAGACTTATAGAGAGAATCATAATAATGTCTGTGGAATAAAAACTGTACCCCGACGAAGGTAGACGATATTATCCTCCTATTTTGTAGACTTGAATTTTTTTATTAGTTTATCGTTATAGTTTTATTTTAGAGATGATATTAAATCATATGAGCTTAATATATTTTCGTTCATTTACAATTGTTGCAATATCATAATAATAAAAATAATATGCCGTCCCCTTATCGAGGGGTGTCAGCTTTCAACAAAGCTGAGCTAGCAAGTGTAAAAGAGATTAGTGTCACAGAAGTTTCCGTCCCCTTATCGGGGTTATCATCTTTCAACTAAGATAGGTGTTCCTGCAAGATATCTTGAGAAGTGTATGTTTCCGTCCCCTTATCGGGGTTATCATCTTTCAACAATGAGTCTTCTCTACACTCCCAGATAGAGAAGACGGAAGGTTTCCGTCCCCTTATCGGGGTTATCATCTTTCAACTATCTGTCATTAATAGTATACTTTCGGTACTTACTAATTTTGTTTCCGTCCCCTTATCGGGGTTATCATCTTTCAACGGTAATGTACTTACTGCTAAGATACAATCAGCACAAGGTTTCCGTCCCCTTATCGGGGTTATCATCTTTCAACACTTCAGTACAAAAGAAGATAATACGAAGGATTCAATCTTTCGTTTCCGTCCCCTTATCGGGGTTATCATCTTTCAACATAAAAAATATTTGTCTGAAAGGAGACATTATATGTTTCCGTCCCCTTATCGGGGTTATCATCTTTCAACGGAATACACAGGATATGCATTAATAAAAGCATTAAAGTTGTTTCCGTCCCCTTATCGGGGTTATCATCTTTCAACGGTGCAGTTGTGCCCTTTATCGAAAAGATAACAGAGTTGTTTCCGTCCCCTTATCGGGGTTATCATCTTTCAACTGAAATTTACTCTCCAATTCTGTGGTACTAGGTGACTACATTCAGTTTCCGTCCCCTTATCGGGGTTATCATCTTTCAACGAGCCAGGTCTTACAATAAGTATGCTTACATATGATAACGTTTCCGTCCCCTTATCGGGGTTATCATCTTTCAACGAAATGAGATTCTTTTATCTATTAAAAGAGGTGAGATTAAGTTTCCGTCCCCTTATCGGGGTTATCATCTTTCAACAAGATAATATAGATAGAGAATAATTAAATATATTCTCGTTTGTTTCCGTCCCCTTATCGGGGTTATCATCTTTCAACCCTACCCCCTTTTAGCCCTTATTTTATAAGGCTTTCAAGGGGCTTTAGCGTGCCTAAAATTTAACAATCGATTTTCCCTTAAAATCTCGTAACATATATTACTTGAAGTGCTTCAAAGCCTTTATTTACAAGGGCCGTCTCAAAATTGTAAATTTTAGAATATATATGCACATTTAAAACTAAATGAATGCATAATTAATCACATAACCAATATTGAGCTTTAAGACTATTTTATTCTACCACATACTTCTCTTTTATCCAAGTCTATAAAATTACCATTTATTTTCTTCCCTTTGCAAATAAAATAAAGTCTTTATACACCTTCAGTATTGTATCTGTGCAAACATTTAGACTTGTGTTCGCATCCACTGCGGTTTGAACATACATATCCCTCAAATTTCTGAGTATAACCATCCTTTTCTTTATTTTATGTTTTTTATATGGTATCTAAAGTAAGTTTCTTGCCTTTACTTTTATAAAAAGTATATCTTTTAGACTCTTTCCACGTGTAAGCCTGATAAAAGCAAGATTCCTTTCACATAAGTCTACAATGTAATCAATTTATATACTTCTTAAAATCTGCAACGCTTAAGTTTGCTCTTGCCGCTGCTTCATCAATACTTAATATTTTATCACTTACCAAAGAAACGAGTATATCTATAGCACCTTCTTTTCTACCTTTTTCAATTCCTTTTTCCATACCTTTTATTATACCCTTTTCTATTCCTTTGGCTTCAATTCTATCCAGTACTTCACACATAGTCACTTGCTCCTTTCCTTTCAAATCACTTATTGTTTGCTCAAATCTGTTATCTCCTGTCATTGCAGACATAAGTGATAACAATTCTTCCACATGACAAATAGCAGTTTTATCAGCAATGTAATCTCTAGTTAACAACCCCCATTTCAAATGGGGGTTTAATTTTAACCCCTCCGGGGTATTTCTCAGGTTCCGCCAAGGGCGGGATTTCGCAGTACCATTTTTATCGGTAGCCTCCTAAAGAAGGCTCTTCTACTTTCTTCCGTCCGCTACCTTATCATTTTCTTCTTGTTCCTTAATATATTTCAAGATTGTTTCTTCATTTACATTTCCTACTGTCGATACATAATATCCTCTTGCCCAAAAATGACGATCGCCCCATTTATTTCTATACTCAGGATGTCTATCAAATAGCATTAATGCACTTTTACCTTTTAAATATGACATGAATTCCGATACACTTATTTTAGGTGGAATTGCTATATACATATGAATATGATCTATACATACTCTTCCATCTATCAACTTTACCTGTTTCATCTCACACAACTTTTTTATTATTTCCACCAAATCTTTTTTTGTTTCTCCATACATGATTTTTCTTCTGTATTTTGGTATAAAAACAATATGGTAAGTGCAATTCCAACGTGTATGTGTTATACTTTGATTATCCACTTGGATACCTCCTATGCTTTGATATGGCCTGCGAAACCAATATCATTATAGCATAGGAGTTTTTAATACTCTAAGTAACGCTTCGGCTTTGCCGGTTCCCCCATCTCAGATGGGGGATTAATAGCTTTTTTCATTTATTCTCATCTGATAAAGATAATCTGCTAATATTCTAAAATCACTTTTAAATAAAGATATCTTCTCTCTTTCTAAATATGCTATCTCGTAAAGATTTATCTTAAAGTCATTCACATATGGCTTTATTCTCTCATCTATATTCAGACATTCAAAAAGTGTTTTAGGGCAATTCCATCTTGTTTCATATCCAAGGTATAGCACCAAAGTAATAACCGGATACTTTATTTCATTCCTATTCTCTCTTCTACTCTGCTTAACATACTCAGATCCATCATATCCAAAAACTCTAAAAGGCATCAGCTTATCCGGTTGTGTTTGATTTTCCATACCGAACAATGCTATATTTATTTTGCTGTTCTGCCAATATTTTGCAACATCTCTATCCTGTGACCTGATTCTATTGTCTATCTTCAGCATACTTGATGTAGGCGTATCCAAAAGGCTCCTTTCATCAACAACTTCTATTCCTTCAAATAAAAGTACATTTAGAATATCTGCAAATACATCATTATATTTTTCTAGCATCTTTTGAGTAATATCTTTTGGCTTCATATCTCCCCCTTATTATAGCAAAAATACTTTTTACAATCTATTATCTATGGAATAAAACATTTGATTCAATTAGAACTAAAAGAATTTTCAGAAAACAAAAATAATATAATATACAAATACTACTATATAAATATCTTTAATACAATGGTTAATATAACAACTTTTTTTATATAATTTGCCTTGTAACATCAATATATCGGTAAATCATCTATATGAAAACTTAAAAAGGCCACCCGCTAAACGCAAGGCGACCTCCTTAACTTTTATCATATATTTACTTTATTCTTCATCTGTTTGAGCATCTGCATCTTTGGCTTCAGCATTCTCTTCGTCTTCTAAAACTTCCTCTGTTTCTTCAGCAGTTTCCATCTCAAAAGCCTTATCTTCAGACTCCAAAGCCTCCTTTGCATCAGCTATAAGCTCTTCCTTGATATCTAAAAGAGCCGGATCGTCCTCGCTTAAGATAATTTCATCTGTATCTTCGACAATCTCATCCGTATTCAAAGTTACGCTTCTGTATCTCTTCATACCTGTACCTGCAGGTATAAGTTTACCGATAAGTACATTTTCCTTAAGTCCGATAAGATGATCCACCTTACCGTTTATAGCAGCTTCAGTAAGTACCTTGGTGGTCTCCTGGAATGATGCCGCTGAAAGGAATGAATCCGTTGCAAGTGATGCCTTTGTGATACCCAGCATTACCTGCTTGCCGTCTGCAGGAGTCTTGCCCTCTGCAACAAGCTTTTCATTCATATCATTGTACTCCAGAACATCCATAGAATTTCCCGGAAGTACATCTGCATCATTGTTCTCTTCTATTCTGACCTTCTTAAGCATCTGACGAACGATAACCTCGATATGCTTATCATTGATCTCAACACCTTGAAGTCTGTATACTCTTTGAACCTCACGAAGCATATAGTCCTGAACGGCACGAACTCCCTTTATCTTTAAGATATCATGAGGATTTACACTACCCTCTGTAAGTTCATCACCTGCCTCAAGCACATCACCGTTTGATACCTTTATCCTTGAACCGTAAGGTATCAGATATGTCTTTGACTCGCCGGTTTCATTGTTCGTAACAATAATCTCACGCTTTTTCTTGGTATCCTTAAGCTCTACAACACCGCCAAACTCTGTGATGATTGCAAGACCTTTCGGCTTTCTTGCCTCGAAAAGCTCCTCGACTCTTGGAAGACCTTGTGTGATATCTCCACCCGCAACACCTCCGGTATGGAATGTACGCATGGTAAGCTGTGTTCCGGGCTCACCGATAGACTGTGCGGCAATGATACCTACCGCTTCACCTACCTGTACCGCCTGTCCTGTAGCCATGTTTGCACCATAGCATTTTGCACATATACCGGTATATGATTTACATGAAAGTATTGTTCTTATCTTTACGCTGTCTCTTCCGAGCTTGTCAAGCACCTTCATTACAGCTGCAGCTCTCTTTGGAGTACACATATGGTTTGCCTTAACCACAACTTCACCTGTATCCGGATCTGTTATAGTCTCCGCAATATATCTTCCTGTGATTCTCTCCTCAAGACTCTCTATAACTTCCTTTCCGTCTGAGAAAGCTTTGATTTCCATATATGGAATCTCTTTGCCCTCACAGCAGTCTGTTTCACGAACTATCAAGTCCTGTGAAACATCTACAAGTCTTCTTGTTAGATATCCTGAATCGGCTGTACGAAGAGCTGTATCTGAAAGTCCCTTTCTCGCACCGTGAGCTGAGATAAAGTACTCCAAAACATCCAGACCTTCTCTAAAGTTTGACTTGATAGGAAGCTCGATAGTATGTCCTGTTGTATCCGCCATAAGACCACGCATACCTGCCAGCTGCTTTATCTGCTTATCCGAACCTCTCGCTCCGGAGTCAGCCATCATAAAGATATTGTTATAGGCATCAAGTCCGTCAAGCAGGTCTTTTGTAAGCTGCTTATCTGTAGTATCCCAGGTCTTTATAACTTCCTTATATCTTTCCTCTTCGGTGATAAATCCACGGGCAAAGTTTTTAGCTATTCTGTCTACTGTAGCCTGAGCATTCTTTATAAGCTCAGGTTTGCTCTCAGGTACTGTCATATCTGAAATGGAAACGGTCATGGATGCAATAGTTGAATACTTATATCCTATAGCCTTTATATCATCCAGCACTTCCGCCGTTCTTGAAAGTCCATGTACATTTATAACCTTCTCTAAGATCTGCTTACACTGCTTTTTCTTTACAAGGAAATCTATCTCAGGTTTTAACTCATTTCCCGGGATACTTCTGTCCACAAATCCGAGGTCCTGAGGTATTATCTCATTGAATAAAAGTCTTCCGACCGTAGATTCAACAGTTTCAGATAATACTTCACCATTCTCAAGTTTTTTGCTTATTCTTACCTTTATCTTTGAATGTAATGTAACAATCTTGTTATCATATGCAAGTATCGCCTCATTTACACTCTTAAAGAACTTTCCTTCTCCCTTTGCTCCCGGTCTTTCCTGTGTAAGATAATAAATTCCGAGTACCATATCCTGTGAAGGTACGGCAACAGGTCCACCGTCTGAAGGTTTTAACAGGTTATTTGGTGAGAGTAAGAGGAATCTGCACTCCGCCTGCGCTTCCACTGAAAGCGGCAAATGCACAGCCATCTGATCACCGTCAAAGTCGGCATTGAATGCTGTACATACAAGCGGGTGAAGCTTGATAGCCTTACCCTCTACAAGCACAGGCTCAAATGCCTGAATACCCAGTCTGTGAAGTGTCGGCGCTCTGTTAAGCATTACGGGATGTTCTTTAATAACTTCCTCTAAGATATCCCACACCTCCGTCTGCATTCTTTCCACCATCTTCTTGGCGGATTTTATATTATGAGCTGTACCCTTTTCTACCAATTCCTTCATTACAAAAGGTTTAAAAAGCTCTATAGCCATCTCCTTTGGCAGACCGCATTGATAGATTTTAAGCTCAGGTCCTACTACGATAACCGATCTTCCCGAATAGTCAACACGCTTTCCAAGCAGGTTTTGACGGAAACGTCCCTGCTTACCCTTTAGCATATCTGAAAGTGACTTTAAGGCTCTGTTTCCCGGACCTGTTACAGGTCTTCCTCTTCTACCGTTATCAATAAGAGCGTCCACAGCCTCCTGTAACATTCTCTTTTCATTTCTGATAATGATATCCGGCGCTCCAAGCTCTAAAAGTCTTGCCAAACGGTTATTTCTGTTTATTATTCTTCTGTAAAGATCATTCAAATCACTGGTAGCAAATCTACCACCGTCAAGCTGTACCATAGGTCTGATATCAGGCGGTATAACAGGTACATTGGTGAGTATCATCCACTCCGGCTTGTTTCCGGAATTTCTGAATGCCTCTACCACATCTAGCCTTTTTATTATCTTTGCTCTCTTTTGTCCTGTAGCATCTACCAATGCCTCTTTTAATTCTACCGACTCTTTTTCAAGGTCGATATTGCTTAATATTTCTAAAATGCTCTCTGCTCCCATTCCGGCTCTAAATGAACCGTAGCCATAGGTTTCGATTGCATCTCTATACTCTCTTTCTGAAAGTACCTGCTTATAGTTGAGGGCTGTTTCGCCTCCGTCCAATACTATATATGATGCAAAGTATAATACTTTCTCCAAGATACGAGGTGCTATATCCATGATAAGTCCCATTCTTGAAGGAATTCCCTTAAAATACCAGATATGAGATACCGGAGCTGCAAGCTTTATATGCCCCATACGCTCTCTACGCACACTGGACTTGGTTACTTCTACGCCACATCTGTCACAAACTGTACCTTTATAGCGTATTTTTTTATATTTTCCACAGTGACATTCCCAGTCCTTGCTAGGTCCGAATATTCTTTCACAGAACAGACCGTCTCTCTCAGGCTTTAATGTCCTATAGTTTATAGTCTCAGGCTTTGTAACCTCACCATGAGACCATTGCAGTATTTTTTCAGGAGAAGCCAAACCAATCTTAATTGCATCAAAAGAAATTGGCTGATAAGCATCATTGTTTTCAGGCATAAAATTTGCTCCCTTCTATATAAAACGATAAATCGACTTCATTGATTTTATAGCAGATACATTCAAGTATCTGCTATAAAAGTATTCACTTTATTTTCAGATTATTCATCAAAACTATCTGTATCATCAAATGAATCTTCGCTATAGGAGGAATCCTCCCCCGAATCTATATCTCCATCATAGTCAGCATCTTCTTGAGGCTCGTCAGGGTATTCGGAAACCGATACAAACTCCCCATCCTTTACTTCCTGCTCACTATATCCGGCTGATTTGAACTCTTCTTTTCCATGATGTCTGCTCTCACCCTCTATAATAGAGTGTATGCTGAGGTCTGAATATTCGGTATTTTCTTTGAGTTCTACTTCTCTTCCGTCTTCGCCAAGTACACTTATATCAAGTCCAAGTGATTGAAGCTCTTTTAAAAGCACCTTAAATGACTCCGGAATACCTGCATCAGGTATATTCTCACCCTTAATAACCGCCTCATAAGTCTTTACACGACCTGTTACATCATCCGATTTCACTGTCAGGATCTCCTGAAGTGTATATGAAGCACCATATGCCTCAAGCGCCCAAACCTCCATCTCTCCGAATCTCTGACCGCCAAACTGTGCTTTACCGCCAAGAGGCTGCTGAGTAACGAGTGAGTACGGACCTGTTGATCTTGCATGTATCTTATCATCTACCATGTGGTGAAGTTTCAAATAATGCATGTGACCTATGGTAACGGGACTGTCAAAGTATTCTCCGGTTCTACCGTCACGAAGTCTTACTTTACCGTCTCTTGAAAGCGGAACACCTTCCCAAAGCTTTCTGTTTTCCGGATGTGAACCCAGGTATTCTATAACTCCGGGATCAAGCACATCTTTATATTTGTCCTCGAAATCGCTCCATTCACTATTTACATAGTCATTTGCAACCTCGAGCATATCCATAATATCATTCTCGTTTGCACCGTCAAATACAGGAGTAGCCACATTAAATCCAAGTGCCTTTGCTGCAAGTGAAAGGTGAATCTCAAGTACCTGTCCGATATTCATACGGGAAGGCACACCCAATGGGTTAAGCACGATATCAAGCGGTCTTCCGTTTGGAAGGAAAGGCATATCCTCTACCGGCAATACTCTGGAAACAACACCCTTGTTACCATGACGGCCCGCCATCTTATCACCGACTGAAATCTTTCTCTTTTGTGCTATATAAATTCTTACATTCTGTGTAACACCGGGAGCCAATTCATCTCCCGCTTCTCTTGTAAATACCTTGGCATCCACTACCACACCGTAAGCACCATGAGGCACCTTAAGCGAAGTATCTCTTACCTCTCTTGCCTTTTCTCCAAAGATTGCACGAAGAAGTCTCTCTTCCGCTGTAAGCTCGGTCTCTCCCTTTGGAGTAACCTTTCCTACAAGTATATCACCGGCTCTTACCTCCGCACCGATTCTTATAATACCTCTCTCATCCAGGTCTTTAAGTGCATCATCGCCCACTCCCGGAACATCTCTTGTGATTTCTTCCGGTCCAAGCTTAGTTTCTCTTGCGGCACATTCGTACTCCTCGATATGGATAGAGGTATATACATCATATTCTACAAGTCTTTCACTAAGAAGTACGGCATCCTCGTAGTTGTATCCCTCCCATGTCATAAATCCGATAAGCGGATTCTTACCGAGAGCTATTTCCCCATTGTATGTAGAGGCACCGTCTGCAATAACCTCACCGGCATTTACATGATTGCCCTTAAATACTATAGGCTTTTGATTATATGAGTTTGACTGGTTACTTCTGGCAAATTTGATAAGCTTGTAAGTATCCAGTACCGCATCATCATCTCTTTTAATAATTATTTTATCTGATGAACACTCCATTACAGTTCCCGAGTTTTTTGCCACCACGCATACACCTGAATCTACCGCAGCCTTTGTCTCCATACCTGTACCTACAACCGGTGCATCGGTAATCATAAGCGGTACAGCCTGTCTTTGCATGTTTGAACCCATAAGCGCACGGTTCGCATCATCATTCTCAAGGAAAGGAATCATACTTGTAGCCACAGAGAATACCATTCTCGGAGATACGTCCATCAAATCTATATTTTTCTTTTTAAACTCGGAAGTCTCATCACGGTAACGTCCCGAAACATTATTGTTTACAAAATGTCCTTCGACATCAAGCGGTTCATTAGCCTGTGCTACCGTAAAATTATCCTCTTCATCAGCGGTAAGATATACTACTTCCTCTGTAACTCTTGGATTTTCAGGATCTTGTGACTTATCTACCACACGATAAGGTGCCTCTACAAATCCATACTCATTTACTCTTGCAAAGCTTGCAAGTGAGTTTATAAGTCCGATATTCGGTCCTTCAGGAGTCTCTATAGGGCACATTCTTCCATAGTGAGTATAGTGAACATCTCGAACCTCAAATCCGGCTCTCTCTCTTGAAAGACCGCCCGGTCCCAAAGCTGAGAGTCTTCTCTTATGTGTAAGTTCTGAAAGAGGATTGTTTTGATCCATAAACTGGCTCAGCTGTGAACTTCCAAAGAATTCCTTAACTGCCGCTGTTACTGGTTTTATATTTATAAGGGATTGAGGTGTAATTGAATCGATATCCTGAGTAGTCATTCTCTCTCTTACAACTCTTTCCATTCTTGTAAGACCAATACGATACTGATTCTGTAACAGCTCTCCCACCGCTCTTATTCTTCTGTTTCCTAAGTGGTCGATATCATCTCTGTTTCCGATATGCTCTTCTATATGCATATTGTAGTTTACCGTGGCAAAGATATCTTCCTTGGTGATATGCTTCGGAATAAGCTCATTGATATTTTTTTCAATAGCCTTTATAAGCTCTTCACCCTCATTTTCCTCCATAAGCTGCTGAAGCTTCGGGTAGTACACCTGCTCCGTAACACCTATGGACTTCGGATCTGTGAGCTCAGGCACATAGCTTTCAATATCCACCATCATATTTGAAAGGACTTTTACTTCACGCTCCACTCCCTTTATCCATACTGCCGGAATTGCGGCATTTTGAATAGTAGTGGCAATCTGCGCATCAACTACTGTATCAGCCTGCGCCAATACCTCGCCTGTATTCTCATCCACTACATCTCTCGCAAGAGTATGTCCCTTTATTCTGTTTTTGAAATGGAGTTTCTTATTGAATTTGTATCTTCCTACCTTTGCCAGGTCATATCTTCTGGCATCAAAGAACATAGCCCTCAGTAAGCTCTCGGCACTGTCTACCGACAGAGGCTCACCCGGTCTTATCTTCTTATATAATTCAAGCAAACCGTCCTGATAATTTTCAGATGGATCCTTGGCAAAACTCGCCATTATCTTTGGCTCTTCGCCAAACATATCTATGATTTGAGTATTTGTTCCAAGACCGAAAGCACGCAAAAGCACTGTGATAGGAACTTTTCTGGTTCTATCCACTCTTGCATAAAAGATATCATTAGAATCTGTTTCATATTCAAGCCATGCACCTCTGTTAGGTATGACCTGAGACATAAATAACTCTTTACCTATTTTGTCATGATCTATTGTATAGTAAATACCCGGGGAACGAACCAACTGGCTGACTATAACTCTCTCCGCACCGTTTATTACGAATGAGCCGGTATCTGTCATCAGTGGTAAATCTCCTAAAAAGATTTCGTGCTCGTTTATTTCGTCCTTATCCTTGTTTACAAGTCTTATTTTCACCTTTAACGGAGCTGCGTATGTTGTATCTCTATCCTTACACTCTTCTATGGAATATTTAACTTCATCTC
Source organism: Lachnoanaerobaculum sp. Marseille-Q4761 (assembly GCF_017565785.1). Lineage (NCBI taxonomy): Bacteria > Bacillati > Bacillota > Clostridia > Lachnospirales > Lachnospiraceae > Lachnoanaerobaculum > Lachnoanaerobaculum sp. Marseille-Q4761. The sequence goes on along the minus strand of NZ_JAGEKB010000001.1, from coordinate 1,548,177 downwards.
TTGCCAACTTGAAATTGACAAAATCGAGGCTAAAATGTCCTGCAAAATCTTCTATCGGAAATATATCTCTAAAAACTTCTTTTAAACCTGCATCTAGAAACCATTGATAAGAATCTTTTTGAATCTCTATCAAATTAGGCATTTCTAGAACTTCTTTTTGTGTTTGGAAGCTCATTCTCATGTTCTTCCCAGAAGTTACCGGATGCATCTTGCTTCTATCCATTGACGTTTCACCCCTGTATAATTTTATTGTATGAATTTGGATTTTTCTATGTTATAATCAGAATAATCCATTCATTTAGTTTAGCCTTTTGGCAAGTTACATTAGACATTTTCACATCTAAACAGCTATAAAAGGGCACAAAATCCCCTATAATAGTGCAACTTTCATCTTACAAAAACAAAGTCAATATGTCAATCCCAAACATTTGTTCACTTTCTTTGTAAAACTTCTATCGCTTTATTTGTCTCTTCCGTATCTATTCACCCGAAAATTCAGTATCTATATTTACATGTATATTGTACTCCGGGAATTTTTCTTTCAATATTCTATTCACATTTTCTATAACAGTTTCCGAAGTTATATCAAAGTCCCTTGTGATATCGCAGTAAATGGTCTTATCCTTTTCATCAATCACTATTCCGTGATAATTAATAATATGCCTTTCATTCTCCTTATAGTTTTTCAACAAGGACTTTATTTTTATATATCTCTCATCATCTACATCCACAGAATAAAATCCGAATACCAAAAACACATTATATTTATTATAAATCTTTGTCTGTGCCTCATGTAATATGGGATACATTTCTCCGATGCTTCTGTCATCCTCTATCTCCACATTTATAGAACCTGTGTAAAAGTCGGGACCGTAGTCATTTAGTATTAGATCAAAGCAGTTTATAACTCCCTCGGTATTTCTTACTATATCCTTTATTCCTCTTACCATTTCTCCATCGACTCTCTCACCCAGGAGCTTTTTTATCGTATCTGATAATACTTCATAGGCGGTCTTTAGTATAAATACGGAAATAATCACACCTGCAATACCGTCAACAGAAATTTTTGCAAACATATATAATATGCTAGAAATCAATGTTACCACAGATACCACCGCATCATTTTTGGCATCCGCACCTGATGCTATAAGCGCTGTTGAATTAAGCTTTTTGCCGCTGTTTTCTGTGAATGTACCAAGCAGGATTTTAGCCGCAATTGTTGCTATTATTATTATTACCGTTGTAATATCGGTATTTATATCTTCTTTGTTAAATACAGCCTTTACAGAACTTATAAGAGACTGAAATCCCGTAAGAAATACTATGCCACCGATCAAAAGACTTGTAAGATACTCCGTTCTTCCATGTCCGAAAGGATGTTGTTTATCCGGAGCTTTTGCGGCAAGCTTCGTTCCCACTATAGTTATCAGTGATGATGATGAATCCGTTATATTATTCAAGGCATCACTTATAAGGGCAATAGATCCTGAAAGCAGTCCAAGCACCGCCTTTAATACTCCCAGTAAGAGATTTGCCACAATTCCTATAATGGAAACCCCTATTATCTTTTTCCTTCTTTCATTTGCATCCATTTTAAAATTGGATGAATTTATATTTTCGCCCATTTTTATAATACCTCATTTCTGATTTCATATTTGAGAGCCCACAGTATAGACAATTCGCCACCACAGTCATGAAAAGCATTATACATCAAAAAAAGATTGTGCGCAATTTTAAAATTGCATACAATCTCTTTTCTTAATATGTTTTAGACTATCCTATGTTCCGTCTAAACATAATCCACAACATCAATATATTTCATCAAGAATTCTTTTTCAGACTCCACATTCTTTGACAATCTCTGTGCTGCAACTATTGACAGCCATCTTTGTACATACTGTCTTGCAGTATCTGACTTTTGGCAGTAGATATCCATATACATATCAGCCAGTTCTTTGTCTTCAAGTGCAAAGAGAAGATAGGTATTTGCAGCATCTCCGGCAGCATTTCCCTGAGTAACATGAGACCAGTCTATTATGGATATCTCTCCATCCTCTCCTATAAGCACATTGCTGGGATTAAAATCTCCATGGCAGATTTTTGTATGCTTTTTCATTCCGTCAAGTCTGGTGAGAAGCTCGTATCTGATAGTTGCATTAAGCTCCTTTAACTCATTTATCTGTCTACCAAACTTCAGATTCATTCTGTTAAGAAGAGGTGATGATTTGGAATGTATATCAAGCTGTATATCAACAAACATATCCATATACTTTCTTATATTTTCCTTGTCGGACTCCATAATCTCTTTTAAAGTTTTGCCGTTTTTCTTTAACATTATGATAGCCCATCCGCCATCCATCTCTTCCACGGCAAGCACCTTTGGAACATTCAGACCTGTTTCCTCTATCCTTGCCTGATTAAGTGCCTCATTAAATACATCAGACTTTGGATGTTCCTTACTAAATGCCTTTATTATGCAATCATTGCTTTCATATACCTTCTTATGTTTTCTCTCTAAAATAAGCTTTTTATTTGTCAAATCCATAATTTATTAGATGTATGATACATCCGTCTCCTTTCTAAATTAAAATCCCCTGTACTTCAAAAGCAGTATATTATCTGCCGTAATAAGCATCCAAATACAGCTCTTTAATCTCACTTATCAGCGGATATCTCGGATTTGCCGGAGTACATTGGTCATTAAATGCCTGCTCGCTCATCTCATCCAATGTATCCAGGAAATACTTCTCTTCCACTCCATAGAGAGCTATAGTCTCTTTTACTCCGATCAATCTCTTTAAATCTTCTATTTTATTTATAAAGTTTTCAAATATCTCATCATCATTTTTTCCTGTTACACCACAGTATCTTGCCGCCTCGATATATCTTGCCTTTGCTTTCGGATAGTCATACTGTGGGAATGTTCCCATCTTTGTAGGTACATCTACAGCATTATATCTCATTACTCTTGTAAGTATAATCGCATTTGCAAGACCATGTGCTATATGATGGAATGCACCAAGCTTATGTGCCATTGAGTGGTTTATACCAAGGAAGGCATTTGCAAAAGCCATACCTGCAAGGCATGAAGCATCCGCCATCTTCTCTCTTGCAATAGGATCCGCACTTCCGTTCTCATATGCTGAAGGAAGATAATCAAACACAAGCTTCATTGCTCTTAGAGCAAGTCCGTCTGTATAATCTGTAGCCATTATTGATACATAGGCTTCAAGTGCATGTGTAAGTACATCAATTCCTGAAGCTGCTGTAAGTCCCTTTGGCTGATCCATCATATTGTCTACATCCACTATTGCCATATTCGGCAGGATCTCATAGTCTGCTATAGGCCATTTTATTCCTGTATCCGCATCTGTAATAATTGCAAAAGGTGTGACCTCACTACCTGTACCTGATGATGTAGGTACCGCTACAAAGTATGCCTTTTGTCCCATCTTAGGGAAGGTATATACTCTCTTTCTGATGTCCATAAAGTCCATCGCCATATCTTCAAAGTTTACCTCAGGATGCTCATACATTACCCACATTATCTTTGCGGCATCCATAGCTGAACCGCCGCCCAAAGCAATGATAACATCAGGCTCAAATGATGTCATTGCCTTTACACCCTCTCTTGCACATTGGAGTGTAGGATCCGGTGTTACATCATAGAAGCAGGCATGTCTTATTCCCATCTCATCAAGCTTATTTGTGATAACCTCTGTATAGCCGTTCTTGTAAAGGAATGTATCTGTTACAATAAATGCCCTCTTCTTATGCATTATATTTCCAAGCTCATCAAGTGCTACCGGCAGACAGCCTCTCTTAAAGTAAACCTTTTCAGGAGTTCTAAGCCACAACATGTTCTCTCTCCTTTGTGCTACAGTTTTTATATTTATCAAATGCTTTACGCCTACATTCTCAGAAACCGAGTTACCGCCCCATGAACCGCAGCCAAGGGTAAGTGAAGGTGCAAGCTTAAAGTTATATAAATCACCGATACCTCCATGAGCTGCCGGAGTATTTACAAGGATTCTACATGTCTTCATTGCTTTTTCATGTATAGCAAGCTTTTCTTTTTGATTGACATCTATATAGATAGCCGATGTATGTCCGTAACCTCCATCCGCTACAAGTCTTTCCGCCTTGGCTATTGCCTCATCAAAGGTCTTTGCCTTATACATTGCAAGTACCGGAGAGAGCTTCTCATGGGCGAATTCCTCACTTATATCAACCGATTCCACCTCACCGATAAGTATTTTGGTACTTTCAGGTACTTTAACACCTGCCATCTCGGCAATCTTAAATGCTGACTGACCTACTATCTTTGCATTTAAAGAACCGCCCACGATAATGGTCTTTCTTACCTTATCTATCTCATCTTTCTTTAGGAAATAACATCCTCTGTATGCAAATTCTTTTTTTACTTCATTATATATGCTGTCCATTACGGTAACCGACTGCTCGGAAGCACATATCATACCGTTATCAAAAGTCTTTGAGTGGATTATTGAATTTACAGCCATCTTGATATCAGCGGTATCATCAATAATTACCGGAGTATTACCGGCACCTACACCTATTGCAGGCTTTCCTGATGAATAAGCCGATTTAACCATTCCCGGTCCGCCTGTCGCAAGTATTATATCAGCCTCATGCATTACCTCATTTGTAAGTTCAAGTGAAGGTACATCTATCCATCCTATTATTCCCTTTGGAGCACCTGCTTCCACTGCCTTTTCCAAAAGCATTTTTGCAGTATAGTTTGTACAATCCTTTGCTCTTGGGTGTGGGCTTATTATAATGGCATTTCTGGTTTTAAGTGCCAGAAGTATTTTAAATATAGCTGTGGATGTCGGATTGGTTGTTGGGATAACCGCAGCTATAACACCTATAGGCTCTGCAATTTTCTTTATTCCGAATATCTTGTCCTCTTCAATCACTCCACAGGTCTTGGTATCCTTATAAGCATTATAAATATACTCAGCCGCATAATGATTTTTGATAACCTTATCCTCTAAAACTCCCATTCCGGTCTCTTCCACCGCCATCTTTGCAAGTGAGAATCTTGCTTTATTGGCTGCCATAGATACCTCATAAAATATTTTATCTACCTGCTCCTGGCTGTAGCTCGCAAATTCTCTCTGCGCCTCTCTCAGCTCTTTCATCTTGATAGTTAAATTGTCGATATTATCCACAATAAAATTCTTATCTGCCATATTTCCTCCGACATCATAAAACAAATATTTTGTTATTTTTTTAACACATTTGTATAATACAATATTGTTATTTTTTTGTCAATACTATATTTAAACTTTGCCTCTCTTCTTATATATACTTTTATATTTCGTATTACTAAGAGATAATAAAAATGTTTAATTCAAAAGAAGCTGTCTGATATTCCTGACAACTTCTTTTTCCATAACTTTATTTTATTGTTATAAAATTTTCGTATACTTTACATTCCATTAATAAAAATTAGCAAAACCTAACTATATGCTAAAAAAATTAGCCTTTTTATTAGGATGAATTCATGCATATTCTACTACCTTATTATATTTTCCTATAGGTACTACCATAGGCTTATTTGAAGTAGGATCAGCTATAACTTTACATTCCAAACCGTATACATCCTTTATCAGCTTTTCAGTTATTACTTTTTCAGGATCACCTTCGGCATAGAGATTGCCTGACTTCAAGGCGAATATATGGTCTGCATAACGTACTGAAAGATTTATATCATGAAGAACCATAACTATCGTTGTCTTTTTACTCCTGTTAAGCTCTCCCAACAAATCAAGTATATCAACCTGATAAGATATATCAAGGAAAGTTGTCGGTTCATCCAGGAAAAGTATATCTGTTTGTTGTGCTAAGGCAAGAGCTATCCAAACTCTTTGTCTTTGTCCACCCGAAAGTTCATCTACCGCCCTATCTCGAAGTTCGATTATACCCATAGTTTCCATCGCTTCATCTATTGCCTTAAAATCATTGGTATCCATACCCTTAAACCACTTACGGTATGGGAAACGTCCGCGACTTATAAGATCATAAACTGTAATACCTTCAGGTACAAGCGGAGACTGCGGCATTAGACCTATTATCTTTGATACTTCTTTGGAATCATACTCTGAAACAGGTTTATTGTCCAAGTAAATATTCCCCGACATTACTTTATTCAGTCTGCAAAATGTTTTAAGAAGAGTTGATTTACCACATCCGTTTGATCCTATAATTACAGATATCTTCCCTTCCGGTATAGTCAGATCAAGCTCTTTTATAATTGCATTTCCATCGTAGCCTGCAACCAAATTTCTGGCTTCCAATATATGTTTTCCCATTAATTAATACCCCTTCTATTCATTCTTATCAGCAAATAAAGCATATATGGTGCTCCTAAAAGTCCTGTAACCACACCCACAGGATAATGCACCGGAAATGCATGAAATGCTACCAGATCAGCTCCTAAAGTAAGTACCGTTCCAACAAGACCGGCGGGTATTAGACTTGACTTTCCCTTTCCTGCAAGACTTGAGGCTATAGGACCTGAAAGAAACGCTACTGACGCTATAGGTCCCGTAACTGAAGTTGCAAAGGAGATAAGAATGACTGCAACCACTATCATAATAGAATAAATAATCCTTGTATTTATTCCCAAAGTTATAGCAAAATCATCTCCAAGCGGTATAATTTCCATATGTCTTGTAAAAGATATCAGAACGAAAGTCAATACTACCACGACTACAATAAGAGCAGGTACATCTTCCATCTGAACTCCATTCAAGCTTCCACTTAACCACTGCATAGTGGAGCCCACATCATATTCTGCCGCTTTTGCCAACAGATAGGAAGTAATCGCCCTTAAAAGTGCTGACACAGCTATACCTACAAGTATCATTCTTCCATATGTAAAATGCCCTTTTATAATTGACAATCTATATATCGCCATTGCCGTAACAATACCGAAAACCATAGCGACTAATGAAACTACACCTCCTCTGATATTCAAAACTAAAATTAAAAATACAGCTGCTGTGCTTGTACCGGCTGATATACCTATTACATCAGGTGAAGCCAAAGGATTATGTAAAAGATTTTGGAAAACATAACCTGCTATACCGAATGCAAAGCCTGAAAACACCGCTCCAATCATTCTCGGTAATCTAACATTATTAACTGCATATGACACACCGTCTATATTTTCTCCCAGTAAAACTCTTATAATATCTTTTACAGGATAGTATACACTTCCAAAACAAAGTTCACAGGCAATAAGTATCAGTGACATTATAAATAAAGCCAGTACAACTACTTTCCATCTGAGAGCCCTCTTCTTAAATCCATAGTTTAAATCTGTCATAGACTTTTTACCCTGCCCTTCCTGATTGCAAATATAAAAACAGGTGCTCCGAATACAGCCGTAATAATTCCAACCTCTGTTTCTCCGGGGGAGCCTATAATTCTTCCAATCACATCAGATAGTAGTAGCAGGATACCTGAACCCAAAAAAGATAGAGGTAATATTTTCCCCATTTCACTTCCATATATAAGCCTTACCAAATGAGGAATTATAAGACCTACGAATCCTATAGGTCCTGCAAGTGCCGTAGTTGCTCCGCATAACAACACAGATGCCAAAGCGCCGACAGACCTTGTAATAACTACATTTGTTCCCAAAGCCGTAGCGGCTTCATCACCTAATGCAAGATTATTCAAATACCCTGAAATAAACATTGATATTATAAAACCCATTATCAAAAACGGGCTGATAAGTGAAATATTATCCCAAGTGGCACTTCCTATACTTCCAACCTGCCAAAATCTGAAGGCTTGAAGTACTCTGTTATCCGGTAACATTATGGTACTTACAAGAGAACCCAAAACAATACTCACAGCCGCTCCTGAAAGTGCCAGTTTTAAAGGTGTAGCCCCATCCTTTCCAATACTTGCAACCGAATACACAAAAAATGCCGTAATTCCTGCCCCGATTATGGCTAGCCAGATATACTGATATGCTGCGGTAATATTAAGAAATGCTATACCTGCAACTACAAAAAGTGATGCTCCGGTATTTACACCAAGAATACTCGGATCTGCTATAGGATTTCTGGTTATACTTTGCATAAGTGCACCTGATATACCAAGAGCCCCGCCTGCCAATATCCCAAATACAGTTCTCGGAACTCTTTGCAGTATAATAGTTGCTTCAATGCTGTCTGAATCCTTACCTAAAAGAACCTCTATGACCTTTGGAAAGGCTATTTGCTTTGCTCCGAACGATATGGAAAAAATTGCAATTATAAGAAGTAAAATCATACATAAGGCTGTTGAAAACACAAAGTTTTTCTTTCTCATTTAGATCATCCCTTTACTTTACCACTGCATTGATAGCATCCAGATAATTTACAAGCTCCGCTTTTATTGACAGCACTGACGGATTGCAAGCTGCCGAAAGGTCTCCGCTATTGTCAAGTACTACTACTCTGCCTTCTTTAACAGCAGGTATTTTTGAAAAAATGGCATCATTTTTTATTGCATCCAGTGTTTTATCATCTCCATAGGTGATAATAATATCAAGATCACTTAATGTTTCAACTGCAAGTTCCGATGAAATCTGCACATAAAATGAATCTTTATCATTTGCCTGTGCCTCCACCTTCTCAGGGAAAGCAAATCCCATATCCACAAGGTAGCCTGCTCTTGGATCTATAGTCCTGTAAACCGAAAATTTACTAAGATCTGCCGCATCTATATAGCATAAAGCCGCACTCTTCCCTGAAAGATTCGGGTACTTTGCCACATTATCCTTGATAAATTTTTCAGTTTCTTCAACCAGCTTTTTTCCCTCATCTTTCATTCCGACAGCCTCTGATGCCTCCAGCAACTGCTCTCTCCATGTTGTTTTCCATGCAATATCCTTAAATGGAATAGTAGGTGCAATCTCTGATAAACGCTCGTACTCTTTTTCATCCATTCCCGAATAGGGCGCAACTATAATATCAGGCGCCGCTCCTGCAATAGCCTCATAGTCATATCCGTCAAGATCATTAAATACATTTGGATTATCCACACCCAATTCTTTAAATTTTGCCTCTGTCCATGGAAGAAGGCCTTTAGCTGTAACCGGGCCCCAATTCATCTTAGATGTGCCTACAGGTACAAGTCCCAGTGCCAAAATAGAATCTGCATTATTCCAATTTAGCGTAACTATTTTCTCCGGCTTTTCTTTTATATTTGTTTCGCCATAGGCATGCTTCATTGTTACAGGAAATCCGGTATTGTCTTTAGCCTCTGAAGATTCTCCTGTCGAAATGCTGTTTGTAACATCTTCACTACTATTTAAACTTTCGGTAATCCCTTTTTTATCACCACAGCCTGTAATAACAGAAAATGCAATTATTGTTGAAAACATCATACTTATAAAATACTTATTTTTCATAAAGTCCCTTTCATTGTTTCTATAAATTATTGGTAATATCGACTGTAATATATCACTTTTTTTATAAAATAATCAATATTACTAATATATAAATTCTCGTTAGTAAAACCTAACTTTTGGTTAATTTTACTTTCATTTATTATTTATTTTATATTATTTACAATTCCCTGCAAATTACTATGATATAATTATAAAATCTGACATCATAAAGTCTTAAAGATGTATATTTGATATCATACATCGAAATATTTACACGCTGAAATTAAATATAATTCACCTGTGTTTTATTACAAGATATAATAATTGTTATAAAAAGGGAGCCGACATCTTGCCGACTCCTTATAATTTTGGAAAATACATATATTATTTTTATCTCTGCACCCTGCCCGAGCCGTCACCGCATGCAAGACCTTCTACATCTTCTCTTGTTACAAGGTTAAAGTCTCCCGGTATTGTATGCTTAAGTGCCGAAGCGGCTACCGCAAACTCAAGTGCAGACTTAAAATCCTTCTTATCGCAAAGACCGCAGATAAGTCCTGCTGCAAATGAATCACCGCCTCCGACTCTGTCCACAATTGGGGTTACATGGTATTTCTTTGAGTGATAAAACTCTCTTGTAGCTCCGTCCATGATGCAGGCTGACCAGTTATTGTTTGAAGCCGAGAAGCTCTCACGAAGCGAACTGATTACATATTTAAATTTAAACTGATCACACATCTGATTGAAGATATCCACATAGCCGTTAAGCTCAAGTTCTCCTGCTGTAACATCTGTGTTACCCGGCTTAAATCCGAGAACCTTCTCGGCATCCTCTTCATTACCGATGCATACATCTACATACTGCATAAGATTTGTCATTATTCTTTTTGCCTTCTCTGATGACCAAAGTTTTTTTCTGAAATTAAGGTCTACGGATACTGTAACTCCTGCATTCTTGGCAGCCTTAAGTGCTACCTCTGTAAGCTCGGCTGCAGAATCTGAAACCGCCGGAGTAATGCCTGTAAAATGGAACCAGTCCGCATCCTTAAAGATTGCATCAAAATCAAACTCATCTGCCTTAGCTGTGGAGATAGAAGAATGTGCTCTGTCATATACCACATTTGAAGCTCTCATTGCCGAACCTGTTTCAAGGAAGTAAATGCCTACTCTCTCACCGCTTCTTGAAATATGCTTTGTTCCTACATTGTACTTGCGAAGCGTTGCAATAGCCGCATCACCTATAGGATTCTTTGGTAATGCACTTACAAATTCCGCATCATGTCCATAGTTTGCAAGTGAAACTGCAACATTTGCCTCACCACCGCCATAGTTGATATCAAACTCATCCGCCTGAATAAACTTCTCATTATTTGGAGTTGATAATCTAAGCATTATCTCTCCCATTGTAACTATCTTTGCCATACTTTCTCCAATACTATTTTCTTGCTGCCGCTACCGCTTCTACAAACTCCCTTGCCTTTTCCGTGACTGCCGCAAAATCTCCTGTTTTTGCTCCCTTTGTGAGTGATGAGCCTGTACCTACCGCACATGCTCCGGCCTTTAACCATTTATCCACATTGTCAACATCTACACCACCGCTTGGCATAAAATCCCCCTGTGGAAGAGGTCCTTTAAATGAGCTGATTGCTCCCGGTCCAACTACATTTCCGGGGAATACTTTTATAATATCACATCCTGATTCGAGTGCTGTGATAGCCTCTGTAGGTGACATTACACCCGGAAGCATAGGTATTCTATATCTGTTGCAAAGCTTAATAGTATCCACATTAAGCCCCGGGCTTACCACATAGTTTGCACCTGCAAGAATAACCGCTCTGGCTGTCTCGGGATCAAGCACCGTGCCTGCACCGATAACCACTTTTTCATTGCTTCTGTACTTTTCCGACATAAACTGTATAAACTCTACAGGATTTCCCTCATCCATGGTCATGGTAATCTCGATAAAGTTTATTCCACCTGCAATGATGGCATCTATTACCTTCTCGCCCTGCTCCTTATTTTTTGCACGAACAACAGCAACCAGACAATCTTCTTTCATTCTTGTAATGACCTGTTCTTTTCTCATTTTAACCTCCAAAATAATAAAAACATATACAATCAGCGATGTAATTTTTAGATTATATTCGTATATGCGAATCACTATTCATATTTGCGATATCTTGATTTTAATTAACTTTTTTACCAATGTCAAGGCATAAAGCCTAAAGATTTTGATATTTCCAAGCCCCTATTTTTTAAGATCTCACCAAGCGCCATATAATCCTCATCCTTCCTATAAAGGCTTGATGCTGATATCGCCCCGATACATTCTTTTTTTTCATCAAATATCGGCACTCCCACACATTCCATATGTTCCTCAAGTTCCCTCTCATCCAGCGCAAAACCTCGCACTCTTACCAATTCGATATTTTTAATTAACTCTTCTCTATCTGTGATGGTAAATCTTGTCGCCTGTTCCAATTCTATACCGGAAAGTATATCCTTTATTCCCTCATCGCTCATAGAGCTGAGGATTGCCTTGCCTAAAGATGTATTATATATCGGATTTTTGGTGCCTATGGTAGCTGTTGTTATTATAGGATTTTCCGGCTCAAACTTTGATATATATACAATTTTGCCGCCCTCAAGCACTCCAAAAAAACAGGTTTTTTGTAATTCCTTTGAAAGTTCCTTTAATGCCGGAGCTATAATCTCTGAAATATTCCTGTTATTCATATAGCTCATACCTATTCTGTAGGCATTTAATCCTATTTTATAGCTTCTTTTTACTCCGGTATTTACCTCAAGCATTCCCAAATGTACCAGTGTGACCAGGATATCATAGCAACTGGTTCGGGGTATTGATAATCTCTCACATATTTCATCCATTTCCATCCCCTCATTTGACTTTGCTATAATTTGCAATATCTGTACACTTCTTTCTGTTGTACGATTTATTTTCATTAAAGCTTACTCCCTGTTTAAAAATCTTATATAATAAATTAAACGGGAGTACAATAAAGCTTGTTTTCTTTAAAGAGTTACCCCCTGTTTAAAAATTGCAAAATCATGGAATCCCGCTATTTCAGACTTCACTTTCTTACCGCTTGCCACCTCAAGCACCAAATCAAAAAGTTCGTTTGCAAGCTCACTCCTTGTCTTATCCTCAACCATTCTTCCTGCATTAAAATCTATCCAATTGCCCTTTGCTTTTGCAAGCCTTGAATTTGTAGATATTTTTAATGTCGGTACAGGTGATGCAAAAGGTGTTCCTCTTCCTGTGGTAAACAGTATTATATGTGCACCGCTCATAGCCAGTGCCGTAGCTGCAACCAAATCGTTTCCGGGTGATGAGAGCAGATTAAGTCCTTTTAGTTTTACTCTATCTCCATAATCAAGCACATCTACCACTTTAGCACTTCCCGACTTCTGTGTACAGCCCAGAGATTTATCCTCAAGTGTAGATATACCGCCTGCCTTATTTCCCGGTGAAGGATTTTCATATATTGTCTGATTATGATTTTTAAAATACATCTTAAAATCATTTATTAAAGCAACCGTCTTTTCAAAAGTCTCTCTATCCTTGCATCTTTCCATCAAAAGAGTCTCAGCACCGAACATCTCCGGCACCTCTGTAAGTATCGTGCTTCCTCCCTTTGAAATAAGAATATCCGAAAACTCACCCACTACCGGATTTGCCGTAATACCTGAAAGCCCGTCAGAGCCACCACATTTCATTCCTATGATAAGCTCACTCGCATCAATCTCTTCCCTGCTCTCATCCGCAATATTTTCTATCAGCTCCTCTATTAAAGAAATCCCTTTTTCTATCTCATCATCCACTTCCTGTGATATTAAAAACTTAACCCTTTTTTCATCCGTATCACCCAGATAATCCTTTAACACGGGGATATTTGAGTTCTCACATCCAAGCCCCAGCACCAGCACTCCTCCGGCGTTTGGATGATTTATCATATCCGCAAGTATCTTTCTGGTGTTTTCCTGGTCATCTCCCATCTGAGAACAGCCGTATGGATGTACAAATGCTATTACATCCTCCACACTTCCTCTAAGAAGTGCCTTTGCCCTTCTTTCAATAGCCTGTGCGACATTATTTACACAGCCTACTGTAGGAATAATCCATATTTCATTTCTGACTCCTACCTTACCGTTTTTTCTCTTAAAGCCAAGGAAGGTTTTATGCTCCGTTTCTTTGATTTCCTTTACTTTCGGCATATATTTATACTCCAGTAAATCTCCAAGAGCTGTCTTTATATTATGAGTATGTATCCAATTCCCTGCCTTTATATCCTCCTTTGCAATGCCGATTCTGTTTCCATATTTAATAATATCCTCACCTGCTTTTATATCTTTTAATGCCACCTTATGTCCGGCAGGAATTTCACTGTTTGTAAATGTCACATCACTTCCAAATACGATTTTTTCTCCCTTTGGCAATATATTTAATGCCACACATACATTGTCCAAATCATTTATTTTTATATAATCCATTTCCTCAAAAGATACCCTGATACATTGTTAAATTTTGCAGTAATAAAAGCTCAACGCAATCTGCAATATCAGTTTAGGTATGGCAAATGTCCCAAGACTTTTATCATTGATATTGTAAATAAAACATCCACTTTTAATTTAACAAAGTTTTGGCATCATCCTCCTTGCCAAATTTTAATAATCAGCTTATAATAAATGTAAGCGTTTACAATCGCATTATACATGGCTGTTTTATAACTTGTCAAGATGGATAAAGATTGTAAATATGCATATTTTTATAAAGGATTTATGGCTGCTTATTTTAAATAATCCTCCAGCGGTAATCTTATCTCAGGTATGTCAAATACCAAGGCTTTTATCACTTGGTAAAAAATGTCATACATTATGATATGGATACAGAGGTCTTGTTGTTAGGAAAATAAGCATATAAAGTTTTAATTACCATAAACCTTCACGGAGAATTATGAATATATATGATATTGCAAACAGAGCAAATGTCTCTATTGCTACAGTATCCAGAGTAATCAATAACAGCCCAAAGGTCAGTGAAAAAACCAGAAAAAGAGTTCATGATATTATGGATGAGCTGGGGTTTACTCCAAATGTATTTGCAAGGGGGCTGGGACTTAATACTATGAAGACCATAGGAATACTATGTTCTGATCCTTCAGATATCTATGTTGCAAGAGCATTATCCTATTTTGAGAAAATGCTTAGAGAAAACGGATATGACTCTTTATTATGCTGTAGCGGATATGACACGGAAAATTTAAAAAAGTATATAAATATACTTTTTTCCAAAAGTGTGGATGCCATTATTATGATCGGTTCAAAGTATATATCATCAAGAGATAATAAAAATCTGATAAAAAACAGTGCCAAATCATTGCCGATATTTTTGATAAACGGATTTTTGAAAGCAGACAATGTATATTGTTCTTATTATGATGATTTTAATGCTACAAAAAAAATTGTAGATATGTTATATAATAATTGCAAAAGGAAATTGCTCTTCCTCTATAATTCCACATCTCAGTCCGCCAAAAGAAAGCTTGACGGATTTTTAAAGGGATGTAAGAATCTGAAAGAGCCCACTGATAAATTTGATACTCTTTTATGCGAGGAAAATAATATTGAAAGTATTATCTCTTTACTGGGAGATTTTTTTGAAAAGAAATTTTTCCCTGAAGGTATAGTCGCTTCTGATGATTTTTTGGCAATGATTGTTTTAAAATTTGCAAAACAAAATAATATTGAAATTCCCGGAGAGCTTTCAGTGATAGGATATGATAATTCAATATTTTCAAAGCTGTCATATCCTGAGCTTACCACTATAGACTCGGGGCTTTTTTCTCTATGTAAGCATAGTGTAAATACTCTTTTAAAAGTATTTGATGGAGATTCGCCTGAAAATATCTGTTTATTAAAGCCTGATATTATTGAAAGGGATACTTTTCGGTCAAAGACTTGATAACTTGTGATTCAAAAAGTGATAAGCTTTACTACAGCATGTAACTACTTGTTTTGTAGCTGTCTATAATTTTAATTTAAAAGTCAACCGCATGTGGCGGTCTGATTTCAGGGTTTATAAACCGGACTTTTATTGTTTGTAATGTACCAAAAACCGGTACATACAAGTTTGCTTTATACAGCCATTTGGCTAAGGAGGTTGAAATGAAGAATTTTATGGATCAGGATTTTTTACTTGATACCGAAACAGCAAAGCATCTTTACCATGATTATGCAAAAAAGATGCCTATAGTTGACTATCACTGTCATATAAATCCGCAAGAGATATATGAAGATAAAAAATTTGAAAATATAACTCAAGTCTGGCTTGGCGGAGACCATTATAAATGGCGTCAGATCAGATCTAACGGTGTGGATGAAAAACTTATAACAGGAGATTCTACCGATAGAGAAAAATTTGATGCCTGGGCGGCTACACTGCCAAAGCTTATAGGAAATCCGCTTTATCATTGGTCACATCTTGAGCTTCAAAGATATTTCGGCTTTAAAGGTCATTTAAGTCCTGACAGTGCTGATGAAGTTTGGAATCTTACCAAGGAGAAACTTGCTACAGATGAATTAAGTGTAAGAAATATTATCAGAAACTCAAATGTTGAAGTTATTTGTACTACAGATGATCCTATAGATTCTCTTGGATGGCATATAAAGCTTAGAGAGATCAAGGACTTGGGCTTTAGGGTTCTCCCTGCCTGGAGACCTGATAAGGCTACAAATATTGAAAAGCCTGATTTTACAGAATATATATCAAAGCTCTCCGAGGTAAGCGGTGTAGCTGTTAAAGACTTTGACACTCTAAAGAAGGCATTATTAAAAAGACTTGAGTTTTTTAATGAAAACGGATGCTCGGTATCAGACCATGGTGTTGACTTTGTATATTATTATCCGGCTGATGATGCTACAGTTAATACTGTTTTAAAGAAAAGACTTGCAGGAGAAGATATAAGCCTTACAGAGCAATATCAGTATAAGACCGCACTCCTACTTGCTCTTGGCAGGGAATACCACAGATTAAACTGGGTAATGCAGCTCCATTTTGGCTGTAAGAGAAATAATAACACTGCAATGTTTAATAAGCTTGGTCCTGATACAGGATTTGATGCTATCAGCGGCTATGCTCCTGCCAATCAGCTTGCCGACTTCCTTGATGCTTTGAATATAAGTAGTGAGCTCCCAAAGACCATACTTTATTCTTTAAATCCGAACGATGATGCCGCAATCGGTACAATTATCGGATGCTTCCAGGATTTTAGTATAGCCGGAAAGGTTCAGCAGGGTTCTGCCTGGTGGTTTAACGACCATTATGAAGGTATGAGAGCACAGATGAAGTCTTTAGCCACTCTTGGATGCCTTGGCAATTTTAACGGTATGCTTACAGACTCACGCTCCTTCCTTTCATATACCAGACATGAGTATTTTAGAAGAATACTTTGTGGACTTATAGGGGAATGGGTTGAAAGCGGACAGTATCCTAATGATGAAAAGGCTTTAAAAGAGCTTATTGAAAATATCTCCTACAATAATGTAATGAGGTATTTCGGTTTTTAACTGTTAAGAATATAAAAAATTTTATTTATTATAGCTTTTCCTTTTAAAATTTGAGTAATAAAAAACAGTAAAAATCTCTGATATATTCCGGACTTTTTGGTATATATCAGAGATTTATTTTTTCATTATACTTTATTGCTCTTATAATGTTTAAACTAACTGCGGTTATTTATGTATTCTTTCCTTAATCTATCACCTATACCGCTGCTTTGAACCTGATGAATAAGTTTTGCATGTGGAAAAGGTATGGCTCTAATCTCTTTATCATACTCTATAATTTCTCCCTTTTCATTAAATAGCGGACGCCCGTCTATTTTTCCTGATCTTACAAATTCCAGCCAATCTTTTTGTATTAAAACAGTTGCTCTTTTGTTTTCATCAGTTATATCTATATTCATTTTGTCTATAGTTCCAAAGAAAAAAGCGAGTTCCGCACCATGGTATGAGCCACGAAGTCCGTTATATAAATTTGGTATATAGTTCATCCTGTATCCGTATACCGACGATTTCTTTCCGATCGTTTCCATAAGAAATAATGCACTCGAATGAAATACAAGAAGTTCCATAATTTGAATCTGCAAATCTACAATGTCCTCCGCTTCCACTTTAAGTTCAGTTTCAAGATTTTTCGCAAACTCTCCATATCTTTTCAACAGATTTTCCTTTAAATCTTTCTTTTTCTTCGTGATTCCAAGAGCTTTATAGTACATCGGTAATTCTATCATAGAAAACTCATCTTTATTTGAGCCTATCAATACAGGCATACAAGGAAACTCGCACTGTTCAAGCAATTTCATTGGATGTTCTGTAAAAAACTTTCCGTCAACAATGTCATTTTGCCCACCTTTCAGCTTTATCATTTCCTTAATTGAAAGTTTTTTCAAATCTTCAAGTCCGCTCAAATGATTTTTTGACAGCAGATTTTTGTACGCTTTTTTTGCATAATCAAGTTCTGACAGCATAGGAACATTACCGGCACACAAAATCAATTTATGAAATAATTTATTACTTACAGGATTCAAGTAATGGTAAAGAGCTGCAACAGCACCGCCACAATGTCCCATAAGTGTGATATTGGTATTATCTCCGCCAAATAAACCTATATTATCATAAATCCAACTTAAGGCTGTTTGCTGGTCAAGATATGCAAGAGAAGCCCTTGTTTCTTCACTGTCAAAAACAGGCATATATCCGAAATTCCCTACCCTATAGGTAATTGTAACTGCCACAACCTCTTTTTCACCGATATGTTCCATTGTGTATATGGGAACGGTTCCTGAACCTTCTCCTCCACCATGTAAAAAAACAATCACCGGTTTCTTTTTGTCAAAATCATCAGTTGCCCATATATTCACTACAAATGCACTTTCACTCTGAATATCTTTTGTCGGTTGAAACTCAGGTCGTAACATATGATGTTTCATAAAAACATTTAAAAATAGAGGGTATTTTCTCTGTGGAAAGCATAATGTTTCTTCTCTGTTAATAACTTTTTCTGATGAGTATTCATCTTGGCCAATAATTTTTGCGTACTCAAATCGTTCCCCTCGTGCATAAGGTACGCTCGGTATAGCATATACCGCTCTACTATCTTCAGTCTTCCCCACTACCCTTGCATATACTTTCCCAATATCTGTCTGCAATATCTCCATTTATATCTCTACAATCCTCTTAGAGACACCCTCTACAATAACAGCCTGTGAATTATTGATAGGGCATATATCCAAGTCGTTAAATTGTTCTAAAATTTTTTCGGTTACCTTTTTAAACGGAGCTGTAAGATAATGCGGTAAAACATAGAAATTTATTAAACTCAGTCCGCCATCATCTGTAAGTGAATAATCACTCGGCTTTTCATCCATCATTTCAATATATTTAATATCCGGGGCACATACTATCGCACCCGCAGATTCTCCGATAAATAACTTTCCCTTATTCAACTCTTCTTTCAGCAGTTTATCCACTCCTTTTTTCCTAAGTTGCTCTAAAAGGAAAAATGAATTTCCTCCTGTAAAGTAAATAATATCAGCATTATTAAATGCCTCTTCTATATTTTCATACTCTTCTTTTGAAATATCCATCTCTGTGAGTACTGCTCCAATTTTTTTAAAAAGCTTTCTTGCAGAGCCTACATACCCCTTATATTCTTCATATATTGAAGCTGTAGGTATAAATAATACCTTCTTCATATTGATTTCTTCTTTTATCAAACTTCCAACGCTTGAAAAATGTGAACATAAGAACAACCTCATAAATTTACCTCCTGTTTTATAAATTTATAGTCAAATAAGATAGATTTTCCCTTAGTCAAAATTTTTAAAAATGACATCTTTCAAATCGGATCACACCTAACTTATCCATGCTCTGTGATACAAAAAAAGCCTGACCACTGTCAGACTTTAAAAATAGCGACGGGGAGATTCGAACTCTCGACACTACGGGTATGAACCGTATGCTCTAGCCAACTGAGCTACATCGCCATATATAATCATGCTTTGCATGAAAAATGGGACCTACAGGGCTCGAACCTGTGACCCTCTGCTTGTAAGGCAGATGCTCTCCCAGCTGAGCTAAGATCCCGTTGCGTTCAACGCTATGTAAGTATATAAAATAATGTCTTTATTGTCAAGTACTATTTAAAATTTTTCCAAAAAATCATACAAAACTTGTTGCAGTTCAAGCACTACATCTCTTGAGACTTTTAATTTTACAATCCTTGTAGCTTTTAACTCTTTAGTAAAAACAATACAGGATTACGCAGCCTGTGACTTATTTGAGTGCAGTTCGCTGCTCCCCAAGCAAGCAAATAATTTTTTGCAGACTGCGTAAAATCCTGCGAAGTTTTAAGAAGGAGTTGTTATTAGGATTGTAAAGCAAAAGTTCTAAAGGTGATACCTGAAAAAACTCTAATTAAAATCTTTACTTTTAAGTGCTTATTTTATAATTTCCAGTTTGCGGCACGTTCTCTTGCCTTTATAAATGCAGAATAAATTCCCTCCTGATTTATCAATTCATCATGCTTTCCTTCTTGAACCAGTCTACCGTCATCAATCACCAAAATCTGATCTGCTTTTCTTACGGTCGAAAGCCTATGTGCTATTGAAATCACCGTATGCCCTTTGGATAATTCTTCAATTGCAGCCAAGATCTCATATTCATTTTCAGGATCAACGGAGCTGGTAGCCTCATCTAAAAGAATAATCGGCGCATTTTTAAGTAATGCTCTGGCAATGGAAATTCTTTGCTTTTCTCCACCGGAGAGAGAACTGCCTCCTTCACCTACCATAGTGTTATAGCCATCCGGAAGTTCCATAATAAAATTATGGCAATGCGCTCTTTTGGCGGCTTCCACCACTTCTTCATGGCTTGCCTTGGGATTTGCAAAGCGAATATTGTTCTCTATAGTATCACGGAAAAGATATACCTGCTGGAAAACAAGTGAAAGATTTTTAAGTAAAGTTTCAACTTTATAATCCCGTATATCATTATTTCCCAGTTTTATTTTACCGCTTTCAACATCATAAAAACGAGATATCAAATTGATAATTGTAGTTTTTCCGGAGCCTGACGGCCCTACAATAGCTGTCTTTGAACCTTGCGCAATAGTAAATGAAAGATCCTTTAATACAGGATTTCTTTTGTCATAACCAAAGCTTACTTTATCAAAGACAATATCCTGATTTTCCATAACTTCCAAATTTCCGTCACTTATCTCAGGGATATCTAAGACATCATCCAAATACTTCATATTTGCAGGATTTTTAACCATCAAAATGGACGCATTTTCAAGTTGCTTTAATCCTCCGAAAATCATAAAACCGGCTGCTGAAACAGTGAGTGCCTGTGGTAATAAAACCTCACCCTTTGTATAAAGATAACAGGAATACAGTGTAACAAGCAAACTTGAAAGATTGATAACCGTAGAAAAAATTCTGCTGTAAATAACAAACACAACTTCAAAATGCAATTGCGAAAGTCTAAGTTCCTCAGAAGCATTTTTTAATTTAGCATGTATTTCTTCCACAACGCCCTCATCTGCAAGAGGGAAGCTTCTAAGTACTGAAATTCCGCTGATACTGTCAACAAGGGCATCTCCCAATTTGGTAATAGCGGCATGTTCACGCACAATCTCTTTTTTTGCTTGATTTACCATCAGAAATACAAAAAGCCAAATAATAATCAAGCAAACTACTGTTAGTATCCCGATTTTAGTATTTACACCAAACATTCCGATTAATAGGAAAAATGATATTGAAATACCCGAAAAAGTAAAGTCTATGCTCATTGTAGAGTAGTTTTCAAGACTCTTCATAACATTGGTAAATGCCGCCATAATTCTTGACAAACTTTGTTCCGCAAAATATCCCATAGGGGCTTTTTTAAGCTTTTCTCCAACCGCAAGTCTGTAATCCTTAAAAATACCGAAGAAAACTCCGTCGCTAAGCCCGCTTTTTGCCCATCCTGTCAAAAAATAGAAAAGAAAGGAAGCAAAAAGCACTCCAAAAATCGCAAGAATATGCTTACCGTTAGTTTCATTCATCCATCCGAATGCCAGAAAGAGGGCAAAAAATCCGAATAACATTGAAGCATTTTGTAAAAAAACAAGTAATATTCCCACTTTTAGGCGATTTTTATATCTGCCTGCCAGTTTGAACGATAATTTTATAAACTCCATACCTACTCCTCTCCCAGATATTGTTTCCAAAGACTTGCATATAGCGGTTCTTTCATCAACTCTTCATGTTTACCTTTGGCTATAATTTTACCCTTATCAATCAGAATAATTTGATGTGCCTGCTTGATTGTATTTAATCTATGAACAACTATCACAAGATTTTTACCCTTTACGAGATTAGATATTGCTTCTTGGATAAGCGCTTCGTTTTCCGGATCTGCGTAGGCAGTTGCCTCATCCAAAATAATTGTTGATGCCGGTTTTAGAATCGCTCTGGCAAGAGTTATCCTCTGCCTTTCACCTCCCGACATTGCACCTCCTGCTTCACCCGCTTTAGTATTATACCCATCCGGCAGCTTACTTATAAACTCATGGCAATGTGCAGCTTTTGCCGCCGAAATAATTTCATCTTCGGTAGCATCGGGCTTTCCGATACGAATATTATCCCTGATACTCACATCAAATAAGAAATTATCTTGTGAAACGAAAGAAATCTCCTCATCAAGCTGCTTGAAAGAAATATTCTTTGTATCCACACCGCCTATAGAAATTCTACCTGATGACTGATCCCAAAATCCCGCCAAAAGTTTTGCTATTGTGGATTTGCCACCACCTGAGGGGCCGACAATTGCAGTCACCTCTCCCGGTTTTGTTTTAAAAGAAATACTATGTAATACCTCTGTTCCGTCATGATAAGAAAAACTTATATTATCAAATTCTATTCCCTTACTATTGTCTATAACAGCTTTGTTTTTTTCATCAGGTCGCTTTTGTACAGGCATATCAAGCAATTCCTGTATTGATACCCATGTATTTGAAGCCATTTGGAAAAGTTCAAAACTCATTATCATTCCAAAAGCCTGTGGAAGAATGGCAATCGGCAAAATAAGAGCCAAAAGCAAAGTTTCAATACTTATTTGATTTCTGCCGTAAAGATAAAAAGCTAAAGGCATACTCGCTATCTGCGGAGTCATCATTGCCGCAGTCATTAGCGCTTTGCCAAACCAGCTTTGCTTCCACCATTTCATTGTTGAGAAATGATAAAATTTTACTGCATCTGCAAATTTACCATATGATGCCTTATCCTGTGCAAAAGCTTTAATTACCGGAATTCCGCGAACATATTCCGCACTTCTGTCGGCAACATTGGCATAACTTGATAACCACACAGCCATCCTGCTGCGATATTTATACATCATCGTAATCATACCTATAAGAGCAATAGGTACAGGCACGAATATTGATAAACCTATACGCCAATCCATGAAAAATAAAATAATCACACAAAGTATTGGATGTAACATTCTGCTTGGCAACTCCGGCATAAGATGCGCCACCCAGTCTTCCATATCCGCAACCCTATCCATTATAATAACCTTGATTTTACCTACAGGATTATCCACCAAATATCCCATAGGAATTACCTTTAGCTTCTCAAATAAAGTTTGCCTCAACTTTGCGAGTATATAAAATGATGTTTTATGTGAGATAGTTGTGCTGAATCCTGTGAAAATAAAGTAAAGAAACAATGAACCTATTGCCAAAAAAGCATATTTCATTAATGTATCAAAGCCGACCACATTGCCTCCGGCATTTTTTATCAGCCACCCGGCAGCGAAAGCACTGAAAAAATAAGTGGAAAAACTAAAGAGTTCTCCGATGCAGGCAAAAATAACGGAAAGCTGCATCCTGCCCTTATACTCCGGTGCTATAGCCATAAGCGCCTTGTTTAGACCGCCCATGCTGATTTTGGGTTGTTTTTCACTTTTCTCAACATCACTTTCAATGCGCTGCATTATTTCATCAGGAACATCAAGGTTTAGACTCTCCACCTCTTTTATTAAATCTTCATTTTGCTTAATCTTCTTGCTGTCTAAGTCAGAATCATGCACTTCATCATCATATCTTTTTTGTTTCATTAATTTATCCCTTCCGGTTAGTGTATACTAACTCTTGATTAGAAATCTATTTTATTATATATTCACAGTCACCTTTCTTTGTACCATCAAACTCCTCACAAATATACTCAATGCACAAAAGTTTCCAAAACTATTCGTATTTATTGTAACTCTATTTTTAGTTAGCGTCAACTAACTCTTTGTAACAAACTTCATTCTCTAACTCTTTTATAACATTTTTTTCTATTACAAATCTTATATCTTTACATAGCAAAAGGCAGGCTATACCTTCTGTTATAACCCGCCTTTATATTAAAAATATTCCAATAAAAATCAATTAAACCCATACAGCTTATTTGCAAGCTTATATCCCGCTACAGCAATTCCTCTGCCCACTTTGCCCGGCAGATTCATAGTCTGACCGAGAACACCATATCGTATTCTCTTATAAAGTCTTGGATGACGGTCCTTTAGATAATCCCATAATTCCTTTTTCTTTTGCATATTTTCTTCACTCTTTGAGCGTATTGCAAGTATGGAGGAAATAACCATCATTATCTCAAGATAGCTTATCAGATATTTTCTCAGTTTTTTATTTGCCACATCATAAGGATCAAAAGAATTAAGCATAATCTTGGTCACCCTTATCTGCTGGTCGATTCTTCCAATCATTATCTGCTCGTTTACCGACTGATCCTCTCTTCCGATATAATATCTGTAAAGGTTTACATCCATATAATAAATATCCTTTACAGCCTTTAGTGGCTGATACACAAAGATATTATCAACATAGAATGTATGCTTTGGCAAATCCAGTCCGTTTTCTATCAGCAGTTCTCTTTTATATATTACAGAATGCATCAATATATACTGACCTGTATGGAAAGGCTTTATATCATCCCATTCAAACTTTTTATTTACAGGAAGATTTCTCTTATATGTCATCACTTTTTTCTTCTTTACTCCAACTTTGTCATAGACAAAGTTGCAAAGCAGCATATCTATATTTTCCTTATTTCTGATAAACTCTTTTAATTTGTTTAAAACCTCTAAAAATGACTTTTCATCCAAATAGTCATCGGAATCCACCACCTTGAAAAACTCACCTGTAGCGGCTCTTAATCCAAACATTACAGCGTCACCATGACCACCGTTTTCTTTATGTATTGCCTTACAGACAGTAGGATATTTTTTTTCATACTCATCCGCTATCTCTGCCGTATTATCCTTATTAGAACCGTCATTTACTATCAATATCTCAACATCTTCCTTACCCACAAGCAGGGAATCGATACATTTTCTCATATATGCCGCAGAATTAAAGCATGGCACCGCTATACTCAAAATCTTCATTATTCAACCTTTCTTTTTATAAAATATACTATACCTATTATTGCAAATATCAAAGTGACAAGCACCATTATACCGACTGTCAAAGCACTGTCATCATTTTCCACCAGACTGCTCAAACCTAATACAGATGTATTTGCGCTTATATGTATGAAAATAGGTATTAAAATATTTTTGGTTTTATTATAGGTATATGCCAAACATACTCCAAGCATGGTTGCATAAATACCTTGTATTATATTGCCATGGTATATACCGAAAACTACAGAGGATATCAACATGGCGGCGGTCAAATTATACTGAAATTTGATTCTGTTAAAAATCAGACCTCTAAATATAATCTCCTCAACTATGGGTATTATAATTCCTGCACATATTATTGTAATAACTATAGGTGTGCTTTTAATAGCCTCACTTATTTCCTGAAATGTATTGTCGATACCTGAAATACCGGTCAAACCTATCAATATATTAAGTATAATTGCAATTCCGGTGCCTCCTATAATCGCCATTACAAAATCCGTTGCATTGCTACTCTTCTTTTTTTCAATTCTCCCCTTTTGACCGTCCAGGTAAAAAAACAAAATAAGAAAAACAGATGCAAAAACCGCACCGGCTGCAGTAATCGGTAAAACATTTCTACTAATAAATGACTCCACAGCACCCAATGACGCTACAGCACCCGGATATCTACCAAGAATTATTACAAAAAAGCTTACTATTATTGCCAATAAAAATTGTATGGCTGTATAAATAATCAATGGATAAGCACTTATCCATAATGTATAAAAAAATTTCTTCATGTAAACAGTATATCCTATATCAATAAATAAGCCAATAAAAATTGTATTAAAATTAATTTGTCAGTTTTATAAAATAAAAGGGATGGATTAATAACCCACCCCGATATCTAAAATAAAACTTATAAAGATTTATCATCTATTCACTTCTAAGCGCATCTATAGGATTCAGACTTGCCGCTCTCATTGCCGGCATATATCCGAATATAAGACCTATTGCTACAGATACACTGAATGAAATCATTACGGCATTAAAGTTTGCCGGCGCCTCAATATTCATAAAACTTCCTATCGTAGGGCTTGCAATACAGCCCAGTACAATCCCAAGTAAACCTCCTATTGTACTTGTAACCAATGCCTCTATAACAAATTGCTGGAGTATAACACTCTTTCTGGCACCAAGTGCCTTTCTTATACCTATCTCTCTTGTTCTTTCAGTTACCGATACAAGCATGATATTCATTACACCAACACCTGCAACAATAAGTGAAATACCTGCAATTGCTCCTATTATTGTACTCATAATAGCCAGCTGTGTATTGATTTCCCCAAGCATCTGACTCATGGATTCAACAAAATATGTCTCCTTTTGAGTATAAATTGTCTTTAGAAAATCCTTTAAAATATTTACAGCCTCTTTACTTATTTCAGTATTTACAGTGGCAAAAACATAGTAATCCGGTACAGAAGTTCCATTTAACTGACCTGCTGTAGAATATGGCATAAAGGCGAAATCATCACTGCCTCTGGCTGATAATTGATCCTTATTCTGCCTTTGAACAACACCGACCACTGTAAATGCCGAACCGTTTATCTTTACAGTTTCTCCTATTGCCGCCTTTGGCGAACCGAAAAGCTTACTTGCCACATAGTAACCTATTACAACCACCTTTTGTCTGGATACCATATCCGCATAAGATAAAAATCTGCCTTTTTCCAATTTATAATTCTTTAGTTTACCATAGTACTCACTTACACCTGTAACTGTGGTGGTGGTAGTTTTTTCACTTCCCACCTTTATAGTTCCGCTAACGCTGACCTGCGGAGTCATTTCCGAAAATACATCCCTATGCTCATTGAAAAAATCATACATCTGATCTACGGATGCCTGTCTTGAAGGCATATTTACCAAATTCACAGTGATAGTATTTGCTCCCATATCCATAAAGGATTTAATCATATTATTCATATATCCCATCATTACACTGACAAGTATAACAACTGCCGATACACCGATAATAAGTCCCAGCATTGTAAGGAACGATCTCATTTTATTTGCAATAATACTTTTTATTGCCAGTTTAAACGATTGCAGCATACTCCTCACTACTTCCATCAAAATTTATTTTGCCATCAGCTATTCTGATAACTCTCTTCGCCTCCAGCGCAATGGCATTATCATGGGTAATCATAATAACGGTATTTCCCTCTTCATGAATCTTTTTAAAAAAGTCCAATACCTGTCGGCTGGTCTTTGAATCCAGCGCTCCGGTAGGCTCATCCGCCAAAATCAGTGACGGATTTGCGGCAAGAGCCCTTGCAATACTTACTCTTTGCTGCTGTCCACCTGAGAGCTGGTTTGGCATCTGCTTTGCCTTTTCACTAAGACCTACCTTTTCCAAAGCTTCCATTGCTCTTTTTTCTCTTTCCCTGCTTGAAACATGGGCATATAAAAGAGGTAATTCCACATTTTCCAAAATATTCATTCTGGGCAAAAGATTATATTGCTGGAACACAAAACCGATCATTTCATTTCTGATATCTGCCAACTGGTTATCGCTTAATTTTCCAACATCTTTTCCACCCAGAAAATATTTACCCGAAGTGGGTACATCCAATGCACCGATGATATTCATAAGAGTTGATTTTCCGGAACCTGATTTGCCTACAATAGCCACCAGCTCCCCTTTGTAAATATCCAGAGTGACACCGTCATTGGCATATACCGTCTCATCACCCATCTTATACTCTTTTCGAATATCTATCATTTGGATAAGTTTTTCCATTATTCTCCTCCGGCTCCGGCATCACCTGAATCTGCGCCGCCTGCATCCGAACCTGCACCGCCTGCACCCGCACCGCCTTGTGCCGGCTCTCCGCCCGCACTGTTCATTCCGTCCATTCCGGCTGCCGCATCCATGCTCGCACTTTCATCCACATAGACCTCATCACCCTCGTTAAGTCCTGAGGTGATTTGTACAAAGTCGGCATTTATAACACCTGTGGTTACGGTAACCTCTCTAAATCCTGCAGGAATCAATCCGTCACCGCCGCCTGCACTCTCACCTGCATCAGCCTTTTGCTCTGTTGCTGTAGTATCTTTTACATATACCTTATTACCTCTCATAAGAGCTCCGGACGGTATAGTCAATGCATCCTTTGCAGACTCCAGTGTAATATATCCGTCCACATTCATTCCCGGTAATAAATTATATGTTTCATCCAAAGTAATGGTAACAGGATATGTGGATACACCGTTTTGGCTTGTACTCTCAAGACTGACATTGGTAACCGTACCCGAATAATCCTGATCCGGGAATGCATCCGATTTGATCCTTACCTTTTGACCGCTTTGAACCTTTGTAATATCCTTCTCATCCACACTCATTTTAAATGTATATGAACTCATATCATAGATTACAGCCATGGTGGTAGCCTTATTACTTCCGCTTGAACCTACCTTATCTCCCACCTTATAGTTTTTGGAAATAACCTTTCCTGCAATAGGAGATTTTATTGTGTATTCATCGTAGGTTTTCTTGGCTGTATCCACACCTTTTTTTGCCGCATCCACATTTCCCTGCGCTGTGTCAACAGCATCTCTGTAGGTCTTTAAAAGCTTATCGGCTGATTCTGATGTCATCTTAAAAATAGGTGTTCCTACTTCTATAAAATCACCCACATTCACCAAAACCTTTTCTATCTCCACACCTTCCGCCAAATCAGCACTCATATCAACATTTGTTGAAGCCTCAAAGGTACCGTCACCTGTAGAGGTCATCTCGCCTACTGTCGCATTGGCAGTGGTCTTATCTGTAAGTCCTCCGGGATTAGTTACCTCAAATGTGACATTTCTTACCAGTCTTCCACCGTCCAAGGTCTGATCCATACTTGATACCGATAAAACTCTACCCTCTATTTGCTCACCGGTTTCAGTCAAGGTCAAAGTACCTGTCATACCTGCTGTAATATTCTGAGCTTCCGGGCTTAAAAAAGGAATTCTTATATTCATCACATTGTCATTATATATTGTAGCAAGCTTTGTACCGCCGCTTATTTTATCTCCTGACTGAATACTTAATTCCTTAATATATCCTCTTCTTGTAGAACGATAAAGATTTCCTGAAAACTCCGACTTTGCCTTTTCATAATCCTTAGTTGCCGAAGCATATCCGGTATTTGCCTTACTCAAGGAATTATTTGAAGAATTTATATCTGATTCAATACTTGATTTATCTATCTGATAAAGTACCTGATCCTTACTTACAGTATCTCCGATATTAAAATCCGCAGCTATAATATCTCCGGATATAAGTGCGGTAATATTGTAAGTATCCTTAGGTGTAATAGTACCTGAAGAGGATATCTCAGAAGAGATATCCTGTTTTGTAACTATTGCTGTAGGTACATATGTATTTAAATCCGTATTTGCAGATTGCCTTGATTTAATAAAGAAAAACCCGCCTATTCCAAGGGCAATAATTGCAGGTATAATAATAAATTTCTTCTTCATTTTCTCCTCACTAATCTGCAATATAGTCAACTACTGTATAGCTTGCAGATCCATCTTCAGAATTATTGATATCTACGACAAGTGTAACATCATCATTTACATTTATACTTCCGTAGATAGAGAATGCAAATTGCATATCACTGCTTGTAATCTTATATGTCTCTCCGTTTACAACAACCGATGTAGGTGTAAGAGTGGATGTTGACTCATAGTATATGCTTTCTACAGTTCCGTGAACAGCCTTTTTTCCACTTGTGGCATCCGTATTTTCATCATATCCCCAAATAGTCTTTGCCGCAACGGAATAATAAATTACAAGTCCTACCTCTGATGAGAGCATCAGACTCTTAAAATAATCCGCACCTACGCTTCTTCCGTCAACAAAGAGATTTGCATCCTTATAATCAAAAGGTATTGCCTGTGCCAGCTGATTTACGGATTTTACTACCTTTGGTCCCTTTAGTGAATTATCAGCAAGCTTTAGAGGATTTACCTCCTTATCACTGTTTAGCTCACCGCCAAATACACTTGCCACATATGCTCCGCCATCCTTCATATTGGTTTTCAGCATATTGTAGAAAAGATTTATACAATCTCTGACTGTAAGATTGGATGCGGCTGTAAGTGATGAAAGATTTTCGTTCAACTCAAGGAAGGCATATTTTGCCATTCTCTTATTATTTGCATCTCCGGCAAAATCGCTTGCCTGATATCCGAGCAATGTCAGTACACCTCTTATAGCATCATTTAATGTAACATTCTCATTCGGCTTAAAATTACCGCCCAGATATCCTGTCATATATCCCTGCTCCACTGCAATTCTTATAGCAGCGGCATTTTCATTATCCTTTGGAACATCGTTAAATACGGCAACATTACTGGTTTTTGTAAGCACCGAGCGATATGATGAAGCCTGTACCAACATCTTTGCAAACTCACCTCTGGTAACAAACTTATCTATATTTCCTCCTACAAATGTTATACCTGTAAGACCGATTACCTTTTTTCTTAAATCAAAATTTGAACTCTGTGCAAAAGCCGTACCTGCACCGACACTCTCAAAAGCTAATATAGAAGCCAATCCCAATGCTCCTATTCTCATTATTTTACTTCTCATATAACCTCCGTTATCTGCGTATTAAAGCATTTAGTACTATATCGCCATTATATCTCCATACGGGAATAATAACGAAATATTTCTATTTTTTGTTATTTATCAAACCTATTGTGTCAGCTTAATAATACACATAATACGCCATTTGTTTTTTAATGTCAATTAACGCTATATGAATTATCTTTGTATATTATTTACGGATTATTTAATATGTGAAGGATGGGTATTCAAAGATTTTCCATAAATAATTTATTTAAAAAGGTGTGATTAAGTGAATTTAAATTTTCAACTAATCACACCTTATAATTCACTATTTTTCAATCAATAAGCTCTTTCCTGTCATTGACTCAGGCTTTTTAAGTCCCATAAGTTCAATCAATGTAGGTACTATATCACATAGTCTTCCACCCTCTGCAAGAGTATACTTAGGATCTGCATTAACCAGAATAAAAGGTACAGGGTTTGTAGTATGTGCTGTATGCGGCTCACCTGTCACCTCATCCACCATAGTCTCACAGTTTCCATGGTCTGCACAGATAAACATTACACCGTTTACTTCCTTTATAGCCTCCACAGTCTTTCCTATGCACTCATCCACAGTCTCCACAGCCTTGATAGCTGCATTCTCTACAGCAGTATGACCTACCATATCGGGATTTGCAAAATTGATAATAACAACATCATACTTTCCGCTCTTTATAGCTCCCACAAGTTTGTCACAAACCTCATAAGCACTCATCTGTGGCTTTAAATCATAGGTAGCCACATCCTTTGGAGAATTTACAAGTATTCTGTCTTCTCCCTCATTCGGTTCTTCCTTACCTCCGTTAAAGAAGAAAGTAACATGTGCATATTTCTCAGTCTCCGCAATTCTTACCTGCTTCATACCATGTGCAGCTATAAACTCACCGAATGTATCCTTTATCTCTTCCTTTTCGAAAGCCACAAGCTTATTTCCCATGCTCTCATCATAGTCTGTAAAGCATAC
Source organism: Lachnoanaerobaculum sp. Marseille-Q4761 (assembly GCF_017565785.1). NCBI lineage: Bacteria > Bacillati > Bacillota > Clostridia > Lachnospirales > Lachnospiraceae > Lachnoanaerobaculum > Lachnoanaerobaculum sp. Marseille-Q4761. The sequence continues at coordinate 1,516,617 of NZ_JAGEKB010000001.1, read as the reverse complement.
AAATGTGGTATCAAGTCTTTTTCCTCTCTCAAAACCGTCAAAATCATCCACACAGAATACTCTGGTCATCTCTCTGGCTCTGTCCGGTCTGAAATTAAAGAATATAACAGAGTCCTTATCCTTTATAGTCTTTGCCCCATTATGGTCTACCGAGAAAGGCACCACGAACTCATCATTCTTACCCTCATCATATGACTCCTGTATCCCCTCTGTAGCACTCTTTTTTAAATTTCCACCCTTAGTCATTATAGAATATGCAGCTTCCACTCTATCCCATCTGTTATCTCTGTCCATTGCATAAAAACGTCCCATAACGGATGCTACCTGACCTACGCCTATCTTAGCCATCTGCTCTTCAAGTTCTGCCACAAACTCCTTGCCTGATGTAGGGGGTGTATCTCTACCGTCCAAAAAGGCATGCACATAAACTTCCTTTATTCCGTTTCTCTTTGCAAGCTCTAAAAGTCCGTAGATATGAGTATTGTGACTATGAACACCCCCGCTTGAAACAAGTCCCATCATATGTATGGCGCTGTTATTTTTCTTTGCATTTTCTACAGCTGCAAGAAGAGCCTTATTCTCAAAGAAATCTCCATCCTCTATAGCCTTTGATATTCTGGTAAGCTCCTGATAGATAATTCTTCCGGCACCCATATTCATATGTCCTACTTCCGAATTACCCATCTGTCCGTCAGGCAGACCTACAAAAAGTCCGCTTGCCTGACCTTCTACAAAAGGATACTCCTTCATTAATTTACAAAGGTTGGGTGTATTAGCTTCAAACACAGCATTATGCTCATGCTCTTTTCTAAGTCCCAAGCCATCCATTATACATAATACTACCGGTCTCTTTTCCATATATACCTCTTTTTCTACCAAATGAGATTCTCTCACTTTGGAATAAATGCTATCAATCAACGGCTTCATTTTATAAAAGTCGCATCATATTTTCAAATTTGCTTTGATTTTACATTAATTCCAAAACATTATCAAGATAAAAAAATAACAAAGCTCCTAAAAAAACAATATCTGTGCTATTAGTTTAAGCTTTTCTCAAACTACAGCACAGATTTAATTAACGCCCTATTCTACCTAAACAATAGAATATAAAAAATGCCAATATATCGATACAAACAATAGTAGCGCCTACAGGGGAGCCTCCAACTATAGAAATAAAAAGTCCAAGGCTTGTGCATACTACCGAAAATATGGCTGATGAAACAGTTACTGAAAGAAAACTTTTAAACACACACATGGATGCCAGTGCAGGGAATACCACAAGTGCCGATATAAGTAAAGATCCTACCAGATTCATCGCCAAAACCACAATTATTGCTATTATTATTGCTATTAAAAGATTGTATTTCTTTGTATTTATACCTGTAGCCACGGCAAAATTCTCATCAAATGTTACCGCAAATATTTTATTATAGAAAAGTATAAATGTTGCTATTACAAATATTGAAAGTACAACACAAAGAATAACTTTTTCCTTAGTCAAAGTAAGTATTGAAGTGGAGCCGAATAATGTAGTACATACATCACCTGCCAGATTGGTTCCGCTTGAAAACACATTCATTACAAGGTAACCGAAAGCCATGGCACCTACAGACATCATGGTTATCGATGCATCGCCCTTTATTTTACTGTTTGCTCCGCCTTTTAAAAGCAGTATTGCAGCAATTATCGTTACCGGCAATACAAGCACCATATTGTCGGTAAGATTAAATACCGTAGATACGGCTACCGCACCGAATGCCACATGAGAAAGCCCGTCTCCGATAAAGGAAAATCTCTTCAATACAAGGATAACACCAAGGAGAGAAGAACAAAGAGCTATAAGCACACCTACAATTATTGCATATCTGACAAAGGGATAACTTAAATATACACTTATATCTTTCATGCTATCCCCCTGCTCTTTTTATATTCAAGAGTGGTTCCATAAAATATATTTTGACCTATATACAACACCTTTGTAGCATAATCAAGTGCCACTTCTATATCATGGGAAATCATAACAATGGTCATATTTGATTTATTCAACTCATTTATAATTTCATACATTTTACGGCTCGCCTCCGGATCAAGACCTGTAACCGGCTCATCCAGTATCATAAGCCTTTGCCCTGCCATCAATGCTCTTGCCAAGAGTACTCTTTGCTGCTGACCGCCTGAGAGTTCACTGAAACTTCTGGTCATCAAATCCAAAAGCCCCAGTTTTTCTATCTTTTCTTTAGCGGTCTGCTTTTCCTCTCTTTTATAAAATGGTCTAATTCCCACCTTGGATTGACAGCCCGACAGTACAATCTCAAAAACTGATGCAGGAAAATCCTTTAATAATTGCTGTTGCTGTGATAAATATCCTATCTCGGTAGGCAACAGATTTTCATTGTATATAACCTCTCCTGAAATCGGTTTTATAAGTTTTAAAAGCGTCTTTATAAGTGTAGACTTTCCCACACCGTTTTCCCCCAGTACACATAGATAATCTCCATTTTGTATTTCAAAATTTAAATTATCTACAATGGCCTTTCCGTCATATCCAAGTGATAATTTTTCACATTTTATCATAAAAACTCCGGTCTATAATGCTTCCTTTAATACTTCAAGATTCTTCCTCATAATATCTATGTAGTTTGCATTGTCACTGCTCTTTGTTGACTGCATGGAATCAAGCATCAAAACTGTAGCATTCTTATCTTTGGTATTATCAACTATAGTTTTTGCCAAATCACCCTTTGAACCGTCAATTATAAATATCTTTGACATATTAAGCTCATCCATTTTATTTGCTAAAAATTTTACGGTTTCAAAGGAAGCCTCACTGCCTGCGTCACAACCTAAAAATGCAGCATAGTAATTTATTCCATATTCATTTACAAGATATCTGAATGGGAATCTGTCCCCGACTAATATAGTCTTGTTTTCGATGCTTGATAGAGTATCCTTATACTCCTTATCAAGTTCATCAAGCTTTGCAATATAATCATTTGCATTCTTCTCATAGCTTGCTTTGTTGTCGGCATCTATCTCAGATAATTGATGCTCAATAGCAGCTACTACAGTCTTAGCATTCTTGATTGAAAGCCATACATGCTCATCTATAGCTTCCTCACCGTCATGCTCATGGGCATGCTCTTCATGTGCATGTTCTTCACCCTCGTGTGCATGTTCTTCGCCTTCGTGTGCATGCTCGTGCTCTTCCTCCTGCATACCCTCTACAAGTTCCTCCGCTAATGCAGCTTCACCTATACTGTCTACCATACTGATATATTTTAAATTAGGATTTTCTTTGATAATATCCTCAGCCCATTCATCAGACTCACCGCCTACATATACAAACAGGTCGCTGTCCGTGATTTTTGCAATGTCCTCTGCAGACGCCTGATAACTATGTAAATCCACTCCCTTATCTATCAGGAATGTAATCTCTACATTCTTATTATCACCTACCACCTGCTTTACCCAGTCATAGGCAGGAAAAATAGTAGTAACAACGCTTATCTTCTTAGTTTCTGCGCTGCTGCTTTCAACTGCGGTACTGCTGCTCTCAGCCTCACTGACGCTGCCACCGCTTTCCTTTTTTGCACAACCTAAAACCATCATCATTACCATAAGGATACCAAGTCCTATTCCAATATACTTCTTCATAGTCTCCCTCTATTCTCTACATTCATTGCAAGTTCCATAAAAAACTGTTCTGGCATGATCTATATCAAAGCCGTGTTCATCTCTCAGATGCTCTCCAATCAAAGACAATTCACTGCATTTAAGATGGATAAGCTTCCCACATTTTTCACATTTACAGTGGAAACATACCTGATGAGTATCTTCACTCTCAACATATTCAAAACAGGCACTGTCTCCCGTTTCCAACATATATTTATGTACAATACCATCACTTACCATTCTTTCCAAATGCCTGTAAATAGTAGCTTTCCCGATATTCTTGCCCTGCTCTTTGAAAAAGAGAATAATATCATTCACAGTAACATGCTTATTCTCATTATTTTTCAGGAAATCTTCTATTTCAAACAACTGTCTGGTTTTGTATTGAGCTTTCTTCAAACCACACCTCCAATTTGATCACCGAGTTTTAACTCAATTTGAAACTCGCTATCATATTACAACTTTTTTTTTCATTTTTCAAGCAAATTTGATAACCGGTTTTATTTTTGTGCAATTTTTAGATTTACTCAAATATTATGCCGTTTGATTTTGTCATCACTTGGCAAAATCCGGAGCATATAAACACTGCTGATTAAACACTTGGCTTAATATTTTTATACAAAAAAACACATCAACAAACTAAAAATGTCTGTTGATGTGCCTTTTATACTTAAAAATTTTAGAAATCTACTTCTGTGTCATAGTAACAACATTTCAAAAGCTTTTCCATCTCCTCAACACTTGGCTGTCTTGGGTTTGAACCTGTACATGCATCAGCAATAGCATTCACCGCTATATCATGAAGTCTCTCTAAGAATACTTCCTCAGGTACAAAACCGTTCTCTGTAGGATATGAATCCGCACCATAATTCTTTATACAATGTGGAATATTAAGAGCATCATTCATACCTCTAAGATATTTGATAAGCTCCCCTACCTTCTCTTCCTCGGTATTTCCCGAAAGACCGAGTACATCTGCTATCTTTGCATATCTTCTTGCAGCTTCCTTATCCTTTGCATTAAATGCGATAACCTTTGGAAGATACATTGCATTTGCAGCACCGTGAATAATATGAGCGCCGTAATCTCCGAATACCGCACCTGTCTTATGTGCCATAGAATGTACTATTCCGAGTAAAGCATTTGAGAATGCCATACCTGCAAGACATTGTGCATTATGCATTGCATCTCTTGCCTCATTATCATCATTGTAAGACTTTACAAGATTCTTTTGAATCATTTCGATAGAATGAAGAGCTAAAGGATCTGTAAAATCACAATTTGCTGTAGATACATATGCTTCAACCGCATGTGTCATAGCATCCATACCTGTATGTGCCACCAGTTTCTTCGGCATTGTCTGTGCAAGTGCAGGATCTACAATTGCCACATCAGGTGTAATCTCAAAATCCGCTATAGGATATTTGATACCCTTTTCATAGTCTGTGATAATAGAAAATGCCGTTACCTCTGTAGCTGTTCCTGATGTAGAGGAAATAGCACAGAACTTAGCTTTCTTTCTTAGAGTAGGAATACCGAATACTTTACACATATCCTCAAAAGTGCAATCAGGATATTCATACTTAATCCACATAGCCTTAGCCGCATCAATAGGTGAACCACCACCGATAGCCACTATCCAGTCAGGACCGAACTCAATCATTTCTTTAGCACCACGCATTACGGTATCTACTGAAGGATCAGGCTCAATTCCCTCAAACAGTCTTACTTCCATACCTGCTTCTTCCAAATAAGCGATGGTTCTGTCTAAGAATCCGAACTTCTTCATGGATCCGCCACCTACACAGACAAAAGCCTTCTTGCCTGTGAAACTCTTCAAAGCCTCAAGTGAATCTTTTCCATGATAAATGTCTCTTGGTAATGTAAATCTCATACACAGCCTCCTTTTTTGAGCGTTAGCTCTTAAATAATAAGAACTTAAGTGTTACTAAAACTTCATACCTATATAGTATAACCTTACATTGATATTGTCAACATTTTAACGATATTTTCTTAATAATTAATAATTTTCTTTTCTGATGCTTTTCATAAACTCTTATTCAAAATGTATTTATTCTCTTCTTATAAATTTAAAGTCACTTATATCTATTGAAAACATAAGCTTCACCAACCACAGGAAGAAGAACAGCACTCCTATAGGAATAAGACATGAGGTAACAATCAATACCGCAATAGCCTCTATAAAAGAACTGAGAGTATTCTCAAACTTCTTTAGTAATTCATTTATATTCCCTGTAATATTATTTACAATCTTTTCCAAAGCATTACCGCTCTTATTTTCCTCCTTGGCACTTTCTGTCACAGTCTGAGTGTTTTCCTTTGCACTGTCGAGGGTGCTTTGTATGGACGAGGCATAATTACTTTCTATCATCCTTGCAATATTTACACTGATTGGAATGGTAAATGATATAACTAAAGCAAATAAAAAGAGTTTGGTTGCTATCTTTGCAAATATTTTCTCATTTGAAGCAATAAATACTATAAAAAGCAGGCAAGCTACAGGAATAATATATTTAAAAGCAATAAATCCTGTTACGGTAAGTAAAAATTTCTCCAGATAAATAGCACAAAGCACAATCAAAAAATATTTGCTCATATCTGCAAGTTCCTGTGCAATAGGAGTTCCCACATCCCCCGGCAAAAGAGTAATAGCTGATGAGGATGCCACTGCCGCCGCCGCCAGCTCCATTACCTTACTTCTGCTCTTATCAAGCGCAATTATTGTATTTTCATGAAAATCCACACTTCCAAGCTTATCCGCTATCAAAAAGAATGATACAATTCCTATAGCAACACAAAACAGCGATACAAGCACCTTTATTATCAATACCTTCTTAATTGATGACATTTTTCTCCTCCAAATACTTTAAAAATCCGTCTATTCCTCTGTTTATATCATTATACGCAGTATCAAACCTGTCGGTATACCACGGATCCGATACCGAATCATCACTGCCGGCAAAGCTTAAAAGCTTGAATATCTTCTCTCCGTCACCGAACAGCTTTTTCATATTTCTGATATTGGCATCATCCATGCCGATAAGATAGTCATATTCCTCATAGTCAGACTTTACAATCTGCCTTGCCTTCTTACCTGAGCAGGCTATTCCGTGTTTCTTTAGCTCATCCTTTGCAGACGGGTACACCGGATTTCCCACTCCGTTCCATATCTCCTCCGAGCTTGTAGCTGCCGAGGCTATCTCAAACAAATCCTCAAGCCCAAGCTTTTTCACTTTGTCTTTCATTATAAATTCTGCCATAGGTGAACGACAAATATTGCCATGGCAGATAAAGAGTACTTTAATCATATTATTTCCTTATTTTACCGGAGATTAGACATCTTAATGTCTTCTCTCTGTTAACCTTTCTTTTTTACTCATATTGGTAGTGCATCTTATATTTTTCTCAACTCATTTTTAATAATTCTTTCAATTGCAACTCTTAATAAGTTTCTTTTAACTATATATTAAAAGATTTAATTCATTTTATTTTCATAGTCTTGCAACTCATGAAAAATATTATCCACATAAACAGTATCCTTTTCAATACGATAAAGCATAAAATATCGATGATACAAAAAATTTATTCTTCTATATCCCAATTCTCTTAGCATTGGATTATCACAAAGTTTTAGGCTTCCGGCAACATTTGACAAACTTACCTTTGTTGCTTCAAAATCATTTAATAAATTCCCGGCAGCCTGCTCGCTTCTCTTTTCAAACAAAAGATATGAGATAAAACTATCAAGATCATTCTCTGCATTCTGCATCAAAACAATCTTATAATCCATACTTTGACCTCATATCTGAAATCACGTCATCTGCATCTCTAAACTTTTCCTGTTCTCTGGATTTTTTAAGTTTTGCAAGTAGCTCTTTCTCAGTCATAGGTGCATATGGATTTGATACTGCCTGTCTTTTTATCTCAAAAGGAAATCCATTGGTTGCAATCGCCTGTGTTAAAAAAATTCTGATTGCTGTTGTTGTATCTGTGCCTAAATCCTTAAACAAAGCATCTGACTTCCTCTTTAGTTCATCTTCTACTCTTATCTGAATTGTACTTGTCATCTTTCACACCTCACTTCCATCTATTTAGACTATTATAGTGTTAATACATTACTATTTCAATACATTTGCGTTGATTTTGCAAAATACAAGTTACAAGTGAAATTTCACCTACCCAAAACATATATTAATAATATAATAAGTTTTCAAACACTGTTATCTATACCTCGTAGATATCCGGTACCTACATAAACTCTTCTTTCGACAACTACTGAGCAGTATTCCTATCCGGTAACCCCTCTAAACTCCTCTTCCAGCATATCCCAGTCTGTATTCCTGTCATCCTCCATTGTTTCCAAAGTCGACTTATAATATTCCAACTTCTTTTCAATATATTTATTAATCACCTCAACTCTTTGCCCTTTTTGTGCTTCGGACATTCTTATCTTCTTTGCAAGCAGTTCCTTTACTTCCGGTTTAATTTCATCCTCAAGAACTGTATTAACTAATTCATCAAAGAGCACCGGGGGCGGACATTTCTTTTCATCTATCCATTTACAGGCAAGAATAGGTCGCAGTACATAAAAATACTTTTTGTAATTTATCATATCCTCACATAGATACTCATGATAATTCTTATTCGCCGTTCCATAATAATGATACAGTGCCGACTTACAGGAAAAGTACTTGGACGCCGTTCTCTCGTAGAGCTTTTTCCATTCGTCTGTTGTATAGTACACAATCGGAGAATTGCTCCACTCAAATAATGTGGCATTCGATTTATAAAAATGTTTCAATGCCTTTTTTAGATCCCATCCATTTATATCAAGCACTTCATTTAATTCCCAATCTATAAAATCCTTGTTCTCGCGGAGGGATAAATAAAAGTTTTTATTGCGTACATATATAAATCGTACATCATAGTCACTATCCGGTGAAGCAAATCCCCAGGCTCTGCTTCCCGACTCAACCGCATGTAAAACTTTTATATTTTCTTTTTCTTCTATTTCTCTTATTTTCATTACAATCAGTTCTTCTATTTTTCCATCAAAATCTTCATATCTCATCATGAATCACCCTTTCATTTATTGTCATTACCAATTCCTGAACACTTTTAATATCAGGCTCATCCGGCAAATCCGTATTCTCAGCTGCATAATGCAAACGCTTTTCATACTCTCTAAGCATATCATAAAAACTGTCCGAAAAAGTACCCTGCTTGTTTTGATGCTTACCTAAACGAATATCCATCAATAGGCAATGCTCTTTTTTTCTATATGTATTGATTTCCCCCTTTTCCAGTATATCAAGAGCCATCATAAAGAGCCTTATAAGATGCATTGCATGTTTATTTAAGTGAAGATCATCTTTCTTTTTATTTCTCTTTCCGATCTTTTCATAGTCTTTTACAACATTAGACATGGTATTCCACATACTCGCATAATCTCTCAACGGATAATGATTTAACTTTGCATTGACAAATATTTCTGTTTCAAGCTCAGGATTGACTGCTTTATCAATAAAAATTTTCAAACTTCCGTTTTCAAAATTATTATAACTTGAGTTAAAGCTATGTATTGTATTCTTCACGGAATTAAAAATATGCTGTTCTTTCTCACTCTGTGGAAAAGTATCCCTTGCAAGTGCATTCTGCAATCTACGTAGTTGTGCATCCGCATAACCTCCAAATGACTGTATTGCCCTTTTTGATAAAAAAATTCTTTTGTTATCAAGTACCATCTGTCCGATATCATTAAGATACAGATAGTTCTCAGGTGCAAGCCCCAATAACTCTATTGTGTTCGGATTGCAACTTAGAAGTAAATTTATCATTTTATTAAATGCATAAATAACGGTATCAGTATTATCGTCAACATACTGTTCAAACTGTGTAAGTCCGATAAGATCTGATTTTTGATTAAGTGTAATCCCTCTTATATCTATATCACTGCCATCTATATTGGTTCCATATGCATAACTTCCTGCAAGTCCAAGCAGTATTACATGCTTTCCAAGATGTTCATTTTTATTTATAAAATCATATTCCGGTTTATTTAGAATATTTTTATAGTCAGTCACTATGCTCCTCCTCTAATAATATCTATTTTATATACTACTATTTTCTAAGTTCAAATTTTCATATACATTATTTATCAATAATTGTACACATCTATACACCGGTATTTTTCAATCTTTGCTGCATAAAGCTTTTCCCTCTAAACCAAAATATAAATCTTGTAATTTGGTATTATCGGGTACATATAATTGATGCCTTGGATTGCCTTTCACTGTAAGCTTGCCACGGCATACCCACTTCCTATCAGGGGCAATAGCTAGAATTTCCTTTAAGCAATCTTTCAAATATTTTCTTTTCTCTATGGCGTTCCCCCAAGAAGCCAAGGTTAAAGCATTAGGGTATATATTAAAAACACTTCTTATAGCTTCATAGTTTTTTTTATTCAAATCATCATCAGCTTTTTCATGCATATCATTAGGATTTGTCGCCCTTTGTGGGTAAAGATTTAGCATTATCCAACCGTCACAATTATTTTCCGATGCAATTTTTCTTATTTTTAAGATAGTTGGATCATCTTCTTTATCATTGGCTGTACTTGGATTTATTCCAAAGCATATAATAGGATTGGCTCCGGACTGCCCCAAAATAAATCGTGCTTTATCATCACCCACATACAAAACTTTGCCATTAGCCTTTCCTTTTATAAAGCTTTCAAATGAGTCTTTTTTAGTTCCATTTTTATTATCATTCATTCTATGCTATTCTCCTATCTGTTTTTATTATACTTTAACCCTATTCCCACTACCTTCTAAAGAGATCTCTAAGCTTTAACTTATCAAATGCCAACATCGCCCGGGCTGACCGGTACAAATCATCTTCCTCAATAATTTTTCTTTTGCTCAGCTCATTTAACAGCTTTTCATAGCCTATATATGCCCTTGGTACTTTTGCTATTCTTTTTTCTGCTGTATATATCACACATGGGTAAGCCAATGCCTCATTTATAATCTTTGCAGTAGTTATATCAAACCAAAAATATTCTTTTCTTTTTAGAGGAAACCTTGTTATTTCTATTTTCTCATTGTCAATTTTTATCTTGGTAAGCAACGCATATAATCCCGATACTAATCCGACAGTCAAAAAAAATAATAGCAATATCCACCTTGCCATCTTGTCCGTCTCCGGATTATCTGACGGTAAAGCTTTGCCTAGCGCCCAAAAATATGTAATCCCTAAAACTATAGGCATAAAACTGAAAAACAAATATACTAAACCCGGTCTTATTACTATTACATCATGCTTTGATTTCATTTTACCTCCCACCACCGGATTCTCACCGGTTTCATATATATTTTTTCTTTACCACTTACTTTAATATTTATTTTAAAGCATTGTAAGCTGTAAATCAAAGGCATTTGTTATTTTGCCAATGCTAAAATAACAAATACAACCATAATTTTTCATTCGGCATAAAAAATGGATTTAAAATCTACCCACTCCAATACTTGACAAAGAACCAAAAAAGCTGCCCCCAAACAGACTAAATATCTATTTGGTGACAGCACCTTTACTCATTATATATAAATCACTTACCAAGTCTTGCCCTTCCCAAGGCATCAGTGGCGATGATAGCCGCATACAGTTCATCAGGTGTTACATCACCTGCAAGGTTATGTATAGTTTCACCCTTTACACAGGCATTTTTAGATATTATACGGATTTCTTCATCTGTAAAATCTCCCAGTTCAGAAAGTGTTATAGGAAGCCCTACTTCAAGACAGAAATTCTGTATATCCTCAAATTCAGCCTTATCAGCACACTCCAGTGTAAGCTGTATCAAAGTACCGAATGCTACACAATTGCCATGATATGCCTCATGTCCACCTAATGAAGTAACTCCGTTGTAAAATGAATGTGGCGCCGCACAGTTTACATTATCCGCACCTACACCTGAAAGATAAACCGTTGCCTCGATAATGGCATCCAAAGCCGGAGTCACTACATTGTTCTCACAGGCGGTTATAGCGGCTTTTCCATATTTTCTCAATGTATCATAACATGTCTTTGCAATAGACATACCTGCCCTTGTAATTCCACCGCTTTCCAGACTTGGCGACTCTGTACGAAGTGAAGCCCTACCCTCAAAGTAAGTACCCAGAGCATCACCCATACCTGCAATCAAAAACTTTACAGGTGCCTTGGCTATAACACTGCTGTCAACTAAGACTGCATCCGGATTTTGCGGATAGAAAAGATATTTATTAAAACTTCCGTCATCATTGTATATAACGGAAAGTCCCGTACAAGGTGCATCTGTGGCTGCAACTGTAGGTATTATAACAATCCTCTTGCCCATATAATATGCTGTCGCCTTGGCTGCATCTACTGCCGAACCTCCGCCTACCGCAACAACTACATCAATCTTATCCGTTTCTACAATATCCTGCATTTTCTTTATTTCACTGATACTTGATATTCCACCAAAAACTTCATATCTGCGATAGTCTTCTTTTCCCTCAAAGCTCTTTTCAAGATCCTCATGGCAACTGTTGTAGCCACTTTTAGAACACACAAACAGCCATCTTTTACCCATATACTCCATTTCTTTATGAAATTGAAGTAGAGCTCCTTTTCCCTGTACATACTTTAGTGGTGCACGCATCATCCTTAAACGTTCCATAACAAACCTCCATTACTTGATTAAGCCTTGAAATAATGTCAAAACTTTAACATTTACTGCTATAGAACATTTTAACACATAGAATTTATTTTTCAAATAATTTTAATAATAAAAAGCAGCCGATTCTTAGATCAACTGCCTGAATTATATCGTATATAATATTAAAATAGTATTTCACAATTTGTATCTGCTAAAGCGATTTTACACTTTCTTCAAATTCCTGCTCTGTATCAACAAACCTATATGGTTCATACTCTCCATAAGCTGACGGTCTACTTATAGTAACCAATTGTATATTATCAGCGCCCATTTCTTTTATTATCTTTTTTTTGAAATCAACTAAATGTTTCCCATGAGAAGTCTGTAGCGCTATACTACCTATACCGTCAGCCTTCTTTGCAACAAGATAGCACATATTCTAAAGCCTCCCTAAACTCACTTTCTGTTCTGATTTTACCATTTTCATATTCTTTTCTCAATGTAAAACCTATATTGTTATCGTAATTTTTCTTATATGTATATTTATGTAACCAATTATTTATTTGGCGATCATAAAACGTATTATATTGAATCTCTATCGGATAATGATAATTACTTTCCTGAAAATATATATGTACTCCCCGATATCCATCATCATTTGCCTTACCTTTTGACATATCCGCAATTCTAATACCATCAAATTTGCCTATACTTAACAATGGTTTATAATCATCACATAAAGTACGAAATCCCAACAAATCATCAAATACCTTTCTCGCCTGATGATCCGGGAAATATCTATCATACTTTCGCATTGCGGATTGAATACTTTTAATCCTATAATCTGTAGCAATATTATAAAGCAAATCACATGAATCATACCATGCGTTTACATTATATATTTCATCCATTAATATCTTCTTGTCAAAATAATGCAGATTCTTTTTTAGATTTATTCCTAATTCAGATTTATACGATAATCTACTCAATAGTTCCGGTGATAGACCATCTTTTTTCAAAATTTGATTAATCATCTAATTACTATCCTCTTATTAATATACTATAATACTTATATTGATTTTTATATAAAGTACTCTATCGTCTTTTCCGGTGTCTTTTCAGTCCTTTTATTGTAGAGTATTACCGCCTCCCTGTTTTCAAACTTTCCAAGAGCATATAATAAATCCTGCTCCCTGTTGAAATATCCAAAAGGCACTATACGATTATATTTTAGCGGCTGATTAAGTACCAGCTTTACATCCCCCTCAGGAAGAAAGTGGGTATAGATATCATCACCGAACTCCTCCTCATAATATGGATCAAACATATATATTTTTTTCTCATCCACACCTGTCAGCAGAGCATAATGTGCTACATCATAAAAAAGTCTTACCACCACGACGCCATTTCTTTTCAAGGCATCATTGATACGACTGCTATTACCTATAAAAACCTGTTCACCTGTAATATATTCACTTTTAACATCCAGCTGCCTTATCTGTCTGAAACGATTCAGCCAATTACTTAAAAACATCATTGCCATGGGGGATGTACCGCTCTTGCCCGGATGCCCCTCATTACTATAGCAATCCAGTGTATAGAGCATAATATTTCTAATAACTTCCGGCGGAATCTCCTCCCTTTCAAATAGAAAGCTCAGTGCATTAAGCATTGAAGTAGGACCGCAGTCATATTCGGATAATTGATAATGTAATGGATTTTTCATTGTACACCTTTCTTGCTATATCAAAGTCTTAGCAAACCTTTATTATAATACTGTCAAAACTTATACAAATTCATTTATAAATATTCCTCTGACCTTATTTATAGCATCCAAAGATTTTTTAGCACTACTTATATCGGAAAAATTTATAAACCTGCATTTTGCCTCACTTACATATCCAAAAATCCATGAAGTAAAATCCGCTATATCAAACTCTACAAAGCTCTTATCCCCCATATCCGATATTCCCGTAATCTTTGATGAAAACTTATCCATTTCTATTCTGAAATAAGAATCTTGTGAATCTATAATATTGTCATTGATTTTTATAATAATATCTATCTCCTCATTTGAGGTGAAATTTGATAAAAGCTCCACTATATCAGTGATTCTTATCATGATATTATCCTTGCCATACTCCCTTTTTGAAATATCCGATGAAACTATCCTCTCCTTAAGTTCCTGCTTTTTAATACCCCAAAATGACTCTACTGCCACTATGCCTTTTTTATCACTATATATATTTATAAATCCGTTTTCAGAAGCTATCTCCTTTAACTCTCTTATAAAATAAGGCAAATCCCTGTATGTGTATACATCATTATCCTTTGAAACTTCCTTATTTATAAAATCAAGTATCTTACCTGCAAGCTCTTCATCAGCTTTTATGCCACTAATCACCTGCTTTTTATAGCCTGATAAATCTGCATTATACTCATTTTTACCTGCGACAAAGGAAAAATCAAATGGCAGATAATAGTCCTTATTTGCAGGAATCAGATATGTAAAAGGAATATTTGTACTATTCATATCCATAAGAGCTTTATTTAAAAGCCTCCTCATAAATCCCTGCCTTTTAAATTCCTTACCTGTTGCCACAGCCACTATATAATCCAATTTATACTTTTTATTAAAAAGCGATATTGTATAAGGATTAAGCATAATCATTGATTTGACATTTTCATCTTCTATATCTGCCAAAATCCTGTTATCCTTCAACTTTTCCTCATAATAATAATTTACAAAACTGTCCGAGTCTTCAAAAAAAGCCTCTTTATACAGAGGCTTAGTAAATATTTTTTCTTTTGGTTCCAAATATTTTATCATAGTATTACCTTTTTTGCTCTACATAGTACTTCAAAGCATAACCCACCGGATAATAACTCTGCTTCGCATGGCGAAGTCCTTCAAGTCCAAGATCGTCTTCACGATTAACCAGACTTACATCAGGGAACTCATGCATTAAAAACTCCTTATTAATAGCCTGATACAGACCGTTTATCTCAGGATTTGCCTTTTCAATATGTATTACAGCCATATCTTCAAGTGCATTATAACTTCCTATAGAAAATGCCTCCATCTTACCGTCGATATATATTGCTCCCATCTTTATGTTCAATCTGGTACAATTTCTTAAAATATCGTGGATTCCTTCCACCTCAGGGTCAAGATGCTTTTCCACCTCAGCTCCCTTTGTTTCTCTCCACTTATCAAGAAATACAAATACATCATCTCTATCTGTAGGATTACATCCCAAAACTCTGTATTCATATCTGTCACCGAAGTTTTTTATAAAATTATTGTAATGATTTTTTTTCTTATGAAGCTTCTTTCCGGACAGACTCCTAAGCTTTTCGCCCTCATAAAGATAATCCTTTGCATCTTCATCCAACCTTACAATAAACTTATCCTCAGGCAAATTCAATACCTTTATTCCTTCCTCATCTGCCAAACGTATCTTTAAAGGTAAGTCCAATACTTCATTAAAATACCCTACTATCAGATCGAAACAATACTCAAGATCCTCTTCCTTACAAAGAGGCATAGCGGAAAAAGGTCTATCCTCATCCCCCATAAGCCAAAGAAGCCCGACCTCTTCATCTCCTCTCATTGCAATAGCTGCTCTTACATTGTAATAATCTTTCCATATAAAACTCTCAAGCCCGACACTGTCACAGGTTCTGTTATGCCTGAGTCCGTAGAATTTACTATATACCGGCATATCCGCCGCTTCCAATTGTTTAAAATTTAATTTTTTATAGTCCATATTTTAATTATATTTATTTTTCTTCTTTTGTCAAATAAAAGTATTTTATAGCAGGCTATAGCATGCCTGTATCAAAGCCTTCAATATTTATTATATTTATTTAACTCCAATATAATGCTTTTGCCATTATACTATATTATGATAAAATAGTTATAAGATTTAAAACCTCTACTAAGCAAAGCTTTATATAAGGAGTATATATGAATGAATTAGAAAATCTGCGTGAGAAAATTGATAATATAGACAAAGAAATGATTGCCCTCTTTGAAAAAAGAATGGATGTAGTATGTGATATTGCAAAGTATAAGCAAAAAAACAATCTCCCCATATTAAATCAAGGCAGGGAAGATATCGTTATATCCAAGGTAAAATCAATCATAAAAAACAATGACTATACCGACAGTGCCGCCGCCTTTATCAAAGAGAGCATGGAAATCAGCAAAAATTTACAACAAAAAATAATTCATCAAGAAAAAAATCTATAAAAAATTCAGGCTTTTATTTATACTTCCCCTGTTGCAGTATAAAATAAAAGCCTGTATCTTTAATCTTCCTTTGCCCATCCAAAGGCGTATTTTACCGCCTTTTTCCACATTTTGATTTTTTCATTTCTCACATCATCACAAATATTCGGCATAAATATCTTTTCAATGCTTCTGCTACCTCTTATATCATCTATACTGTTCCAAAATCCAACAGCAAGCCCTGCCAGATAAGCAACTCCAAGTGCGGTCGTTTCCACGCATTCCGGACGCTGCACACGCACATTACAAAAATCCGCCTGTGTCTGCATCAAAAAATTATTTGTGCTTGCACCACCATCCACATTTAACACACTTACTACTATTCCCGAATCCCTTTCCATCACATCCAGTACATCTCTTACCTGATAAGCCATTGATTCCAGCGTAGCTCTTATTATATGATATTTATTAACTCCTCTGCTAATCCCTACTATAGTTCCTCTGGCATATTGATCCCAGTAAGGTGCTCCAAGTCCTGTAAATGCCGGAACAACATAACAGCCATTGGTATCTTCCACCTTTGTTGCCATATATTCAGAGTCCGCGGACGAATCAATCAAACGCATCTCATCCCTAAGCCATTGTATTGATGCACCTGCTACAAATACAGAACCCTCCAGCGCATAGTTTATCTTTCCGCCAAGTCCCCATGCAATGGTAGTCACCAGTCCGTTATCTGATTTTACAGGACTTTCCCCTGTATTCATCAGCAGAAAACAACCTGTACCGTAAGTACTTTTTGCCTCTCCCCTCTCAAAACAGTTTTGTCCAAAAAGTGCCGCCTGCTGATCACCTGCCACTCCTGCAATCGGAATACTGTGCCCAAAAAATGATGAATCGGAATATCCATATACGCAGGAAGATTCCTTTACCTGAGGCAACATTGACATAGGTATACCCAGCAAATTCAATATCTCTTCATCCCATTCCAGTGTATGTATATTAAAAAGCATAGTTCTTGAAGCGTTCGAATAATCAGTTACATGCACTTTTCCATTTGTAAGTTTCCAAATAAGCCAGGTATCTACCGTACCAAAGAGCAGCTTTCCCTCTTTTGCCTTTTCTCTAGCCCCTTCCACATTGTCAAGAATCCATTTGATCTTGGTTCCCGAAAAGTAAGCATCCGGCATCAGACCTGTCTTTTCACGAATCATATCCGTATATCCACTATTCTTTAACTCATTACAATAATCTGCAGTCCTTCTGCACTGCCACACTATTGCCCTATATACAGGAATACCGGTTTCCTTATCCCAAACTATGGTTGTCTCCCTCTGATTTGTAATACCGATAGCCGCTATATCAGAAGCAGATATTCCCGGTTTTGCCATTGCTTCCACCGCCACACTCAGCTGAGTGGACCATATAGTGTCCGCATCATGCTCCACCCATCCCGGCTTTGGATAATGCTGTGTGAACTCCTTTTGTGCCAACCCGCATATCTCACCGCTATGATTAAAAATTATACATCTACTGCTTGTAGTGCCCGCATCAAAAGCCATAATATACTCTGCCATAATTTTATTCCTTCTTGTTATCTTTTTTATATTTAATCTTTCTTATGTAATGGTTCTCTTCCACTAAAATCATTTACAATATAATCTGCCAAATCTCAGGTGAATACATCATAGAGCTGATACCTATCTCATCGGGATCCTCATCATCCTTGGCAACAACCTGAAGGTACATAAAATCTATATTACCACCATCTGTCTTTACAACATAATAAGTTTCAATCCTTTTTATTCCCTTTTCTTTATCTTCTGTGACTACCGGAAAATTTCTGTCATACTTGACACTCTTTGACTTTCCCTTATACCTCTTTAGTAGTAATGCAATCTTAAAGTCCATATCTTCTATGCTCTCTCTTGCATTCTTTGAAAACAGTGCCTTCAGTGCATCAGCATTTTGATCATCCATTGCAGCAATCACCTTGTCTTTGTATTCTTTCTCCTCAGGTGGTTGATTATCATTTTGGGTAACCTCACTCTTAAAGTCACTTACTATATTTTTAGCAATTAAACCGGCAGATAACACAAGTACAGATATTATCATAATACATAAGGCTTTTTTCATATTTTAGCTACTCCTTGCTTTTTATCCGATTTGAAAGATTATAGTCGTTATCATATATATATTTCTTTGATTCAATGATTTCCCTTAGTAATCTAACCAATTCTTCATATCCTGTATCCATCAAAATCTTTAAATATCAACAAATGTATTTAAAACTATCTCCACTTCTTCCACTCCAATACTCGTCAATATCTGTTATAATATTTACTAAATCCTCCCTACTTTTATTTAATCTATACTTAAATAGATCATAATTATTCTCTGCATTTACCATGCCTGCAATATTTGATTTAATTTCCATATTCTTATCTCCTATTCTTAGTGTCCAAACGCATAGATATCATATCCGTCCTTTTCTTTATCCACATCATCCTTAATAAACTCCCCTTCTCCAATTGCAAATATAGCTATTCCTACATTATTTTCATGAAAGTCATCCACAGGTATAATCACCATGGCAATTTCTAAGCTTGATCTATGTAATTCTCCCTCCTTAGGATCTGCAAACTCTATAGTAGTATTAGCATATACCTCTTTATAGATTTTACCCATATCAGCTCTCGACTGATAATTGTTATTCCAATTTAGTTTATACCTTATTATAGAAGATGGCCATGGCCATCTCTCATTTTCTCTAATAATTTCATCTATCTTTTCATCAAAATTATCTATCTTACTCCTTGCATGCTCAGGAAATAAACTCGCTAAAAGTTCTCTATCATTAGTATTCAATGCTTCTACTATTTTTTCTATATACTTATTTACAACTACAGCTTCACTATATATATAATCATCTATTTTATCAGAATCGTGTATATACCTTGCAATATCAACTACTGAGGTACATCCTGTAAGCAAACATACTATTAAACAAAATATAATAATTTTAATTCTCATTAATTCCTATTACCACCTTCCCATTTCATTACGGCATTGCGATGCACAAAATCAAGACACCAATTATCATTTATCTTATCTACATTATGATCATCAAATTCTGCCGTATGTACAAACTGTTTCCACATAATCCTTGCATCATCAAAGTCAACCATTCCTACCATTATTGCCGATATTTCCCGCATCAAAAAGTCATAATATATTCAGCCATACTTGCGCCTTCTACATTAATCTTCTCTTGTTAACGGTTCTTTCCCACTCAAATCTAAGGTAATACATTTAAAGTCAAAACCGTACTCTAAACCTATAACTTCATAACATTTATATTCCATATTAAATATTTCAACTAATCTTTCACCGAAATTTTCTTCATTAATAGGATTGTTTTCATCATATCCCACCTCATTTGCAAACTCACCAAAATATCCGCCTTTTGAAAAATTTGTATTAAAATTCCTTATAGCATCCTTTGTATAATTTACATCTACAGGCCTATGGCGAGTCAATATTTTATATGTTGGGTAAACAGCATAAGCTGTTCCCTCAATTAAATGCATATCCGTATCATATACAACTGTATATGTGGCACAAAGTTCGAAAATATCAGAAGTCGATTCTAAACGATAAAGCCTTCTAATAAATGTCAGTGTCGACAAATATTTCAGTGAAATATGATCTGTTACATCACGATCGTCCAGGCTTCCAATCATTACACCATATATACGCATATTTAAATTCTTATACCTGCCATATACATTTACATTTCCAAACTTTATAAATGCTTTATACATTGTATAATACAATGAAATATCTCTACTATCACCCTTAACTGCCCTTATAATATATTTCTTATTATCTCCGCTATGTGATTTTGCCATTATAAGATTATTATCAAATTGTCCTATACTTGAAAATATTTGAAACAGCTGTATCATATTGTGGTAGTACCTTATATCTGTATCTCTACGGTCTTCATCCACTATTTTATCTATACCCTCCATATAATCAACCGTATATTTGCTTAAAATTTCAAACGCTTTAATAATCTCTTCTACTTTTTCATTTTTTCTATACAGCTTATCTCCGATATCAATATATCTTTTATAACCAAGTACTCCAAAATCTCTGTCAAAACAATAGTCTAACGCAGTATTCAATAATTCTGTGCCTTTATCTAAATCTTTTGTCAGGATTCCTGCTACTATAAGATATTCCATTCTTGTTTTCTTATCATCACCTAAATCATGCTCAAGAATATTTTCTACGACTTGCTTTTCACCTTGTTCATCATTTATCTTTTCAAGTTCCCTAAGCCTTGACTCACACTCGGCATCATCCTTTGAATAATAACTTGCTACCGCCCAAATATCCCTTATATCACACTCTTTTGGAAGTTCGGATAAGTTTCCAAGCTCGTCTATATTGTGGTATATATTTCCATCCCAATTGTATCTTGCACCTTTCCATATTATTTGGTTTGCTATCACATTATAATTGGAAATAAATACCTCATACATACCGGTCAGCACATTAACTACACATACAATCAGTATAAACCTAAGCAACCAATATATCCGCTTTTTATACTCTAATTTCATCTATGTCTCTCCTAACCGTAAAACCCGGTTTATAAACACTATCGCTCTCGGAAATTCCCTTTTAATCTTTCTTATGCAACGGTTCTCTTCCGGTAAAATCATTTACAATACTATCTATACCAATATTATATCCTATATACAAAAATCTATAAATTTTCTCTTCCATATTGCAAAGTTCATCTATCTTCTCGCCGAAATTTTCCAATGTCAGTTTATTATTCTCATCATAGCCGACATCATTTGCAAACTCTTCCAAATAACCACCTTTTGAAAAATTTGTATTGAAATTTTTTATAGCTTCTATTGTATCTACATAGTGACTGTCAGGAGATGCAACTACATTGTATATATCAAAGTAACTATACACCGGAAGTACAGGATAAAATCCGTAGCTTAAGCCCTCAAGCGTATGTATATCCGAATCATATACAATCACATAGGTACCACAAAGTCTAAAAATTTCAGATACAATTTTTAGACTGACTAACTTATCATTTACCATATCAGTTGCAGGACTTTTTAATGATATATAATTTGTAATATCAAAATCATCCAAATCTCTAATTGATACACTCTTTATTATCATATTCAGATTCTTATATCTTCCGTATATACTGATATGTCCAAGATCTATAAATGATCTGTATTTTTTGTAGGATAATACAATATCATAATTTTCTTTTATAGATGTCCTAACAATATATTTCTTATTATCCATCCCGGGATATGATTTTGCCGCTAGAAGATTATCGTCAAAATATAATAAACTTGAGAATGTCTGGAATAGTTGTATCATACGATGATAGTATACCGTTTCAGTTGCACTTTCATCCCCATCTTCTGATTTGGGCATCACAATTGCACGATCAATTGTATATTTGCTTAAAGTTTCAAATGCTTCTATGATTCTTTCAATCTTCCCGTTCTTTTTATAGAGCTTATTTCCGATATTAATATACCTTTTATATCCCATGAATCCATAGTCACGTTCATAGCAATGTTCAAGAACATTATCAAGCAGTTCCGTGTCGTTACCAAGACTTCTTATTAGGCAACCGTCCACTATCAGGTACTCCATCATAGTTTTTTTATCATCTCCTACATCTTTAGACATGATATCATCTACGATAGCCTTTACTCCCCCTTCATCATATATATTCTTAAGTTCCTTCAGTCTTGTGTCACACTCACTGTCATTCTTTGCATAATAACTTGCCACCGCCCAAATATCTTTTACATCACAATCTGTCGGTATATCCACCAAATATTTAATCTCATCTATACTGTGATATCCGGTCTCGCCCTTATTATATCTCTCGCCTTTCCATATGATTTGGTTTGCATTTGCATTTTTGATTGAAGTACAAAACTCATAGAATCCGGTCAGCACATTGATTACACATATAATAAGTATAAACCTCAGCAACCAATATATACGCTTTTTATACTCTAATTTCATATATGCCTCTCCTAACCGTAAAACTAGTCTATAAACACTATTGCTCTCGGACATTCGTTCTTCACGCTCTTATCTGCGTTAAGATGATATAACTGTACCCTTCTAAGCTTATTAAAATCCCTTACTTTATTTAGATTATCAAGGACATGTTCCTCATCATACATACCGATATCTTCCTCATTATCACCCATATATGTCAAGATAATTGTCTCAACATTCTTGAAATATTCAAGGTCACTTACATCCTTAACATGGTAGTCCTTAAAATTGATTGATAAGAAGTTCATCTTCTTTAAATCCTTTTTCCAAATGATACCCTTGATAGGCTTCTCTCTTTTATGTGCCAGAGACATACGGTTTTTCCCCATAGTATCTCTTACCGCTCTAAGAAACTCTGCATCCTTAAAAAAAGCTATTCTGCTCACCACAATCATACATATTATTGTAAATATTCCCAAGTAAAATGATAATGTATAATTCATTTCCATATTTCCTTTCCGTTAAACTTCTCTTGCAGACTTACCATATTATTTGTGTATTAAGAGGACTCTATACTTTTACTTATTGAAAGATTATAATCATTAGTGACCAAATGCATAAATATCATACCCATCTTTCTCTTTATCTACACCATCTGTACTGAAATACCCATAATCTATAGCAAATATAGATATCCCAATATTATTTTCATGAAAATCATCTACAGGTACTATTACCATAGCAATCTTTAAGCTTGGTCTATGTACTTCTCCCTCCTTAGGGTCTGCAAACTCTATAGTGGTATTAGCATATACCTCTTTATAGATTTTACCCCTATCAGCTCTTGATTGATAATTGTTATCTTCATTAAGCTTATACCTTATTATGGAAGACGGCCATGTTTCATTTTCTCTAATAATTCTATCTATCTGTTCATCAAAATGGTCTATCTTACTCCTTGCATGCTCAGGAAATAAACTCGCTAAGAGTTCTCTATCATTAGTATTAAATGCTTCGACTATCTTTTCTATATACTTATTTACCACTTTTGCTTCACCATATATATAATTATCTTTTTTACCGGAGTCATGTATATATCTTACAGTTTCAACTACTGATGTACATCCTGTAAGCAAACTTAATATTAAAATCCCCATTAAAACTTTAATTTTCATCAGTTTTTATTTCCTCCTTTCCACATTTTATTAAAGTCAACCATTCATACCGTTATTAAATTCTTAAAATATATTTCAATCCTTTATTTAAACTATATATCTGATATTACTTAACATATTATTTCTATATTAACAGAACTCCTATGTCTTTTTCATAGGAGTTCTAAAATACCTACCTGCTGCTTTCTGTGGTCATAACCTCATCAGGATCTACGTAGTCAGCCCAAAACGGATTATCCACCCACAGATAATATCCTCTGTTGCTGTCATCCATAGTAATCTGCCAAATCTCAGGTGAATACATCATAGAGCTGATACCTATCTCATCAGGATCCTCATCATCCTTGGCAACAACCTGAAGGTACATAAAATCTATATTACCACCATCTGTCTTTACAACATAATAAGTCTCAATCCTTTTTATTCCCTTTTCTTTGTCTTCTGTGACTACTGGAAAATTTCTGTCATACTTGACACTCTTTGACTTTCCCTTATACCTCTTTAGCAGTAATGCAATCTTAAAGTCCATATCCTCTATGCTCTCTCTCGCATTCTTTGAGAACAGTGCTTTCAATTCATCAGCATTTTGATTATCCAACGCAGCAATCACTTTATCTTTATATTCTTTCTCCTCAAGCGGCTGCTTATCATTTTTTGTAATCTCACTCTTTGCACCGTCCACTGTATTTTTAACACTTGAGCAAGCTGATATTAAAAAGACTGATGCAATAATAAGGAATATTATTTTCTTCATACTTTTACATGCTCCTTACTTTGTATTTGATTTGAAAGATTGATATCATTATGATCAATAGCTTCCTTCGCAACTGCAATCTCATTTCCAAGATTATCTAACTCATTGTATCCTAAATCTAACAATATTTTCAAATACCAGCATATATATTTAAAACTGTCTCCACTTCTTCCAATTCAGTAGTCATCAACATCCATCATAATATTCACAAGATCCTCTCTAATAGACTGCATTCTTTTCTTAAATCTACCATAATTATCAACTTTCTTTATCATTTCAGTAATATTTGACCTAATCTCCATCAAATTTCCCTCCTATAATCATCGTCCAAATGCATATATATCATACCCATCTTTTTCTTTATCTACATTTTCCTTATTAAAACCTTCATACCCCATTGCAAGTATAGAAATTCCAACATTATTCTCGTGAAAATCATCTACAGGTACTATTACCATAGCAATCTTTAAGCTTGGTCTATGTACTTCTCCCTCCTTAGGGTCTGCAAACTCTATAGTAGTATTAGCATATACCTCTTTATAGATTTTACCCCTATCAGCTCTTGATTGATAATTGTTATCTTCATTAAGCTTATACCTTATTATGGAAGACGGCCATGTTTCATTTTCTCTGATAATTCTATCTATCTGTTCATCAAAATTGTCTATCTTACTCCTTGCATGCTCCGGAAAGAGGCTTGCTAACAACTCCCTATCATTAGCATTAAATGCTTTTACTATCTTTTCTATATACTCATTTGCCACTTTTGCATCACCGTATATATAATTATCTATTTTATCAAAGTTATATATATATCTTGCAGCCTTAACCACCGAGGTACATCCTGTAAGCAAACTTAATATTAAAATGCTTATCAATATTTTAATTTTCATTAATTTTTGTTTCCTCCTTCCCACTTAATTACAGCATCACGATATACAAAATCAAGGCACCAGTTATCATTTATCTTACCTCTATGCCTCATATCCAAATGCGTAAATATCATATCCATCTTTTTCTAAATCTAATTTATCACTTAAAAAATGTAAATTTAAACTATCTATGGCAAATTTTGATATTCCAACATTATTCTCATGAAAATCATCAACCGGTCTAATCAGCATATAAATCTGTATCGGAAAATTATACTCTCCACCATCATCTGCAAATTCTATAGTTGTTGATGCATACACCTTCTTTTGAAGTTTTCCTTTATCTGAAGTTGATTCATAGTCGTTATCTTCATCTAATTTAAATCGTATAATTTTGCCTGAAAACTTATTACTATTATAACCCCTAAATATATTATCTATCTTTTCGTCAAAATTATCTATCTTACTCCTTGCATACTCCGGAAACAAACTTATCAGAAGTTCTCTATCATTCGTATCTAGTGCTTTTACAACTTTTTCTATATACTCATTTGCCACTATTGCATCGCCATATATATAATTATCTATTTTATCAGAGTCATGCAAAGATCTTGCAATATTTACTACCGATGTACATCCTGTAAGCAAACATACTACTAAAAATGCGACAAAAACTTTGAATTTTATCAATTTTTATTTCCACCTTTCCATTTCATTATTGCATTGCGATGCACAAAATCAAGACACCAATTATCATTTATCTTATCTATATTCGTATCATCAAATTCTGCTGTATGTACAAACTGTTTCCACATAATCCTTTCCTCATCAAAGTCAACCATACCTACCATTATTGCCGATATTTTCCGCATCAAAAAGTCATAATATATTCAGCCATACTTGCGCCTTCTACATTAATCTTCTCTTGTTAACGGTTCTTCCCCACTCAAGTCTAATGTAATACAGTTAATATCAACATCATACTCTTCACCTAAAACTTCATAACATCTATATCGCATATTAAATATTTCAACTAATCTTTCACCGAAATTTTCTTCAGTAATAGGATTGTTTTCATCATATCCCACCTCATTTGCAAACTCACCAAAATATCCGCCTTTTGAAAAATTTGTATTAAAATTCCTTATAGCGTCCTTTGTATAATTTACATCTACAGGCCTATGGCGAGTCAATATTTTATATGTTGGGTAAACAGCATAAGCTGTTCCCTCAATTAAATGCATATCCGTATCATATACAACTGTATATGTGGCACAAAGTTCGAAAATATCAGAAGTCGATTCTAAATGATGAAGTCGTCTAATAAATGTCAGTGTCGACAAATATTTCAGTGAAATATGATCTGTTACATCTCGATCGTCCAGGCTTCCAATCATTACACCATATATACGCATATTTAAATTCTTATACCTGCCATATACATTTACATTTCCAAACTTTATAAATGCTTTATACATTGTATAATACAATGAAATATCTCTACTATCACCCTTAACTACCCTTATAATATATTTCTTATTATCTCCGGTATGTGATTTTGCCATTATAAGATTATTATCAAATTGTCCTATACTTGAAAATATTTGAAACAGCTGTATCATATTGTGGTAGTATCTTATATCTGTATCTCTCCGGTCTTCATCCACTATTTTATCTATACCCTCCATATAATCAACCGTATATTTGCTTAAAATTTCAAACGCTTTAATAATCTCTTCTACTTTTTCATTTTTTCTATACAGCTTATCTCCGATATCAATATATCTTTTATAACCAAGTACTCCAAAATCTCTGTCAAAACAATACCCTAATACAGTATTCAATAATTCTGTACCATTATATAAATCGTTTGTCAGACTTCCGGCTATTATAAGGTATTCCATCCTTGTTTTCTTATCATTGCCTAAATCATGTACAAGAATATTTTCTATGACCTGCTTTTCACCTTGTTCATCATATATCTTTTCAAGCTCATTTAGCCTTGACTCACATTCACTATCATCCTTTGCATAATAACTTGCTACTTCCCAAATATCTTTTACATCGCAATCTTTTGGAATCTCTACTAAACTTTCAAGCTCATCTATCTTGCGGTATTTGTTTTCATCCCAATTATATCTTGCACCTTTCCATATTATTTGGTTTGCTATCACATTATAATTGGAAATAAATACCTCATACATACCGGTCAATACATTTACTATACATACAACAAGTATCAGCACTAAAGTAAGCCTTATCCTATTTTTGTACTTTAACTTCATACAAATCACTCCTTTATACTGTAAATCAGTCTATAAATACTCTTGCATTTGAGCATGCCGCTTTTACATCACTATTTATCTTCAGATGATATAACTGTACTCTTCTCAAGTTCTTAAAATTTTTCACAAAATGCCAATTTTCAAGTATTTTCTCTTCCTCATTATCACCCATATATGTGAGTATTATAGTTTCAACATTCTTAAAATGTCGCAAATCAGTGATATCTTTCACATGATAGTCTTTAAAATTTATAGACAGAAAGTTCATTTTCCTCAAAGACCTTTCCCAAATAATACCCCTTATAGGCTTTTCTCGTCTTTTTGCCAAAGACATACGGTCTTTACCCATAGTATCTCTCACAGCTCTCAAAAATTCTTCGTCCTTAAAAAATGCTATTCTTTCCATTAAAAATAAAAGAATAATTATTAATATGCCTAAATAAAATGTTATTGTATAGTCCATATTTCATTTTCCTTCCTGTTTAAAATCACGTGCATTTCAGTCATTATTATATGTTTATTTGTAAGCGCACAATAACATGATGCCTTGTATTCCATCAAAATCCATATGATAATAATATAAAATAAAAGTGCTCAAAATTAAAAGAGCACTTTAAGTTATAGTTTACACTCTTCCTGCACATCCATTGACCAGGGCATTAAATCTTCCAAAAGATCAGTATCAGACTGCCACTCAGTATCAGGCATGTACATGAGGAGATATTCCAGATATGTGTAGGCATTCAATCCATTTGCCTTTGCTGTTTCTACAATACTATAAACAATAGCACTTGCAGACGCGCCTTTTGAGGTGTCTGAAAATAGCCAATTCTTACGACCTACCGTAAATGGACGAATTGCATTTTCAGCAGTATTATTTGAAATAGCACATCTTCCATCAAGTAAATAATTCTCAAGATATGGGCGTTGATTCTTTGCATAGATGATTGCTTTTCCAAGGGCTGAACCTTTCAAAGCTGTTATAGAATCAATCCAACTCCAAAAAGCCTCAAGAACAGGTTTTTCCAGTTCCGGACGCTTATAATATCTTTCTTTGTATGTTAAGTTTTTTAGGCTGTCTTCAATATAAAACAACCTATTACAATAATCCCTTCCGATCTCTGCATGAGTAAGAGGTGCATCCTTTACTTTTTGAGAAGGAATTGCTTCTATAAACTTTCTCCTAAGATGTGCCCAGCATCCGCACCTGGTTATATCAGAAAGTTTATTGTAACCGGAATAACCATCACAATGAACATATCCCCTAAAATCTTTGAGAAATTTCACCGCATGATCACCATTTCTTGAAGGCTGATAGTCATAAATGATAATGGATGGTTTGCCATCATTTCCTGTTTTATATAGCCACATATAAGACTTTGCCTGCGGTGCTTTGCCTTCTTCTTTAAGCACCTGTACCGGGGTTTCATCACAGTGTAGGATATCACGCTCCAACAATCTTTTATGCAGATATTCCACTATTGGTTTTAGATAATCCTCACTACAACGGATTATCCAGTTTGCCATAGTTGAACGTGTTAAAGATATTCCCAATTGCTCCCAGTCTTTTTCCTGTCGATAAAGTGGCATACCATTTACATACTTTTTATACATAACATTGGCTACTGAACTTGGAGAAGCCAATGAATGATTCATAAGTGATGAAGGAGTATGTGCCTTCACTATATAAGGATGAGTTGTGTGTTTACATTTTGGGCATTCGTAAACCAACTGAATGTAACGAACAATTCTAAGTTTTGCAGGAATATACTCTAATTCTTCTCTTACTACCTTTTTACCAAGAACTTTAAGCTTTGTATTACACTGTTCACAGTATTGATCTTCCTCAACAAGACTACATAATACTTCACGAACAGGCAGATCTTTTAGAAGCTCATCCCTTTTTGTTTTGCAATTTTTACGTCTATAGCCTTTAACAGCTGTTTCAATTGGCTCAGATACTCTTGCATCTGCCTCCAGTTCTGCCTCATTGAATAAAGAAAGTTGACCTTCAAACTGCTTTTTAGAAGTCTTCTCACTTGAAGAAGCAAACTTCTCCTTTCGAAGCAATGAAAGCATTTCAGTAAGGTTTTTTATTTGATTTTGAAGGTCTTTTATGATGTTTTCAAGGTGCTCTATATAGGCATCTTTATTTTGCATTTTTGTATATTCCTTACTATTTTGATGATATAATTATACTACAAAAAGTGACACACATCCAGTGAAAATAAGGCTATATAACGATTTCATTTAGCAGAAAGCTCCCTTTTTAGCAGGAAGGATTGATGACTTTTGCTCAATTGCAAGTCCCTCCATCAGCCAGCGAAATTGTTGCCATGAAATTACTTTTAAATCACTTTCATTGCGTGGCCAGCGAAAACTGCCATTCTCCAAACGCTTATATAGCAGTACAAAGCCATCTTTTTCCCAAAGTAGTGCTTTTATGCGATTGCATCTTTTTCCGCAAAAAAGGAACAATGCTGATTGAAAAGGGTCCATTTTAAACTGCTGTAAAATTATAGCGGCAAGTCCGTCAATAGATTTTCGCATATCTGTATATCCACAGGCTATATAGATATTTTTAGCAACACTGATATCGCCTAACATACGCTTTTGAGTGCTGACAACACTGTTTGTATGGTTTGCAGACATGTTCCTTCATAAATTTCGACAGTAGCATTTTGTAAATGAATAATAACTCCGGCATTTGTAGACGGTAAAGGTGAAGTGATTTCTATCTTTTTGAAAGTTGTAGGATTTTCCAAAGATTCTGAGGGGATAGAAATAGTCTCACATAACTGCTCACGAAGACGCTTTAAGTTTCTGTAATATGTTTGCTCACATATACCATTTACTTTACACCAGGCTGCTACAGTCATTTTACTGGACTGACAGTCATTAATAAGTGCTTTCCATTGCTCTTGTTTTAAATGCCTTTTTACTTTTGTTACTTGATCCATAATTACCTCCGACTTGCATTACTATACAGTACTATACTTCACTATAACTAAATAGTACTATACACTTGTTGGTAACTATTATCTCATTATTTATAACTGAATATAAGGCATTATATTATAAGGCGCTTACGTTTATTTTATAAATATTTTTAACATATTTCAATGTTTTTATTAAAAATCAGGTATCGAATATTACCTGCCACATTATTTTTATATATTAAAAGAACCCCTATGCCTTTTCACATAGGGGTTCTAAACAATAATATTACTTTTCACTTTCTGTGGTCATAACCTCATATGGCTGTACAAAGTCAGCCCAAAGCGGATTATCTACCCAAAGATAATGTCCTCTATTGCTGTCATCCATGGTAATCTGCCAAATCTCAGGTGAATACATCATAGAGCTGATACCTATCTCATCAGGATCCTCATCATCCTTGGCAACAACCTGAAGGTACATAAAATCTATATTACCACCATCTGTCTTTACAACATAATAAGTCTCAATCCTTTTTATTCCCTTTTCTTTGTCTTCTGTGACTACCGGAAAATTTCTGTCATACTTGAC
Organism: Lachnoanaerobaculum sp. Marseille-Q4761; assembly: GCF_017565785.1. Lineage (NCBI taxonomy): Bacteria > Bacillati > Bacillota > Clostridia > Lachnospirales > Lachnospiraceae > Lachnoanaerobaculum > Lachnoanaerobaculum sp. Marseille-Q4761. The sequence continues at coordinate 1,485,327 of NZ_JAGEKB010000001.1, read as the reverse complement.
ACTCTTTGACTTTCCCTTGTACCTCTTTAGCAATAATGCAATCTTAAAGTCCATATCTTCGATGCTCTCTCTTGCATTCTTTGAAAACAGTACCTTCAAGTCATCAGCATTTTGATTATCCAACGCAGCAATCACTTTGTCTTTATATTCTTTCTCCTCAGGCGGCTGATTATCATTTTTGGTAACCTCACTCTTTACATCGCTCTCTGTATTTTTGACAATTGTACAGGCAGACAATATAAGTACTGATGCCATTATAAAAAACACTATTTTTTTCATTCTTTTAAATACTCCTTACTTTGTATCTGATTTGAAATATTATAGTCGTTATTATATATATATTTCTTTGACTCAGTAACTTCCTTTCGTAATCTAACCAATTCTTCATATCCTGTGTCCAGCAAAATCTTTAAATACCAGCAAATATATTTAAAACTATCTCCACTTCTTCCACTCCAGTAGTCATCAATATCTGTTATAATATTTACTAAATCTTCCCTACTTGTATTTAATCTATGCTTAAATACATCATAATTATTCTCTGCATTTGCCATGCCTGCAATATTTGATTTAATTTCCATGTTTTTATCTCCTATCATTAGTGTCCAAATGCATATATATCATATCCATCTTTTTCCTTATCTACATCATCTTTATTAAACTCTCCCTCTTCAATTGCAAATATGGATATTCCCACATTATTTTCATTGAAATCATCTACAGTAACAATTTCCATTCCAATGTATAAATTAGATTTTTTATATTCATTCTCTTTTGGATTTGCAAATTCTATGGTAGTATTAGCATATATAACTCTTTGCCTCTTTCCTCTGTCAGAACTTGATTGATAATTGTTATCTTCATTAAGCTTATATCTTATTATAGAACCAGGCCACATTTCATTCTCTCTAATAATATAGTCTATCTTTTCATCAAAACGATCAATCTTACTCCTTGCGTGCTCCGGAAATAAGCTTGCTAAAAGTTCCCTATCATTAGTATTTAAAGCCTTTACTATCTTTTCTATATATTCATTTGCCACTTTTGCATCACCGTATATATAATTATCTATTTTATCAAAGTCATATATATATCTTGCAGTCTTAACTACCGAGGTACATCCCGTAAGCAAACTTAATATTAAAATGCTTATCAATATTTTAATTTTCATTAATTTTTGTTTCCTCCTTCCCACTTAATTACAGCATTACGATGTACAAAATCAAGGCACCAGTTATCATTTATCTTATCTACATTAGGATCATCAAATTCTGCTGTATGTACAAACTGTTTCCACATAATCCTTTCCTCATCAAAGTCAACCATACCTACCATTATAAGATCTTCAGCAATAATATCTTGAAATTCCTTTGCAGGATTAAAGCTTGTAATCCACCACTGGTACTGATCATATGCATCCCAATCCGATACTAATGTTCCGTCTTTCTGAGTCAGGTTCATGTACATCTTCAAATGACTTTTTGTATAACAATTTACATGCCAGTTATTTCCTTTATATATACCTATTTCACTACCGGCACCAAAATTGAAATAGTCTCCCTTCCACATCCAAAGTGTAAATGTATCATCTCCACTTCCAAACTTAAATTTACCCCTATTCATAGATGTAAAAGAATCAAATGCAAAATCATACAAATCGTTATATCCCCACAGTCTTTGCCAGCAATTACTTATTGTATGAATCAGCCCTTTATCATCTCTATAAAAATCAAAGCAATTAAGTAAAATATCAATTCCACCATCTGCCGTTATTTCATTCATAAAATCACTTACTCCTGTGACTTCACTAATATTTCTTAGCCCATTAACTACACCATGAGCTGCTGATGATATACCTTCTTTAATAACATTTGGCACTACATTATTCCAAAGTATATTACCAATATTTGCAACCACATCTACCACAGGCTCCGGCATCAGATTAACAATCAACATAGCTTCCAATATATGTCCAAAATGTGCTGTACATAGGTTGTAAAATAAAAGACGCTTTACAATATCTCCTGCAGTATCTAAAGCTAAATAAAGTGCATTTGCAGCCGGTGATTCTCCTGTACTGTCCACAAATATCAGTGGTGAGTTATAGCAGTAAGTATACTCGTTTTGGGTAAATCCATATCTTATATCTCCCTTGATTTTATCCTTTCCAAGAAATCTTCCAAGGTTTTCATCGTACATTCTTGTAGCTGAAAGATAGTTTCCGCTTATATCATCTACCATGAGACCGGCAAATCCGAAGTTCTTTGGTTTACTTCCAAGCACTTCTCCAAACTCTGAGTACTCAAAAAGCTCATCCCCGTCAAGTATTACACTTCCAAGCTCATCACATATGATATTGGTGCTATTATCATCCTCCACCTCTGATATCAGTTGAATATCCCATACAAAACTTCTCTCATTTCCATCAGTATTTTGCCATAGTATATTATCAGTCTTTTTTCTGATATCAATTACATAGCTTGTAGTATGCGACTCATTTCCATCAGTCTCTGTCTTACCGATTCTGTGACCAAGTCCATCATATTCATATGTAACAATGTTTTTGCCGGATATGACACTGATAAGTTGTCCCAATCCGTTGTACTTGTACTCTGCTTCAAGCTTATCACCCGCAAACTTCTTGATAAGATTTCCTCTCTTGTCATACTCATACCTTTTTTGAATCAAACTGTTATTCTTAGATATAAGCTCTTCTACAAGTTTTCCACCCTTATAGATGTAGTTTGTAGTGACCACTTTTTCTTCAGTATAATCTACTTTAGCAGTTCTGTTTCCAAAGATATCATAGCTGTATTCTCTTAGCATTTTACCGTTCAATTCAACTTTTGTGATTCTTCCAACCTCATCATAAGAATAATTGTAAACCTTTACTCTGCCATTCTTATTGATACTTATACCTGTCTTATTTCCAACCAAGTCATAAGTATAGGTATATTCTATATTAACATTTTTATCACTGCTATATGTTATTTTTGTCGGACTTCCAATATCATTGTACTCATAGCATGTTTTGCTTCCGTCTCTATACTCTCTTGATGCAAGTCTGCCCAAACTGTTATAAGTCAACTTGATATGTTCATTGCCTGAAACGGTTTCTATAAGTCTACCTCTGTTATCATAGTTATAGCTAACCTTTTTACCGTCAGGATATACTATAGCCACAGTTCTTCCAAACTTATCATATTCATAAGTAATACTATGTCCCCTTGTAGTTAAAGCCTTTTTCACCAAGCCTTTATTATCTCTTTCAAAGCTCATAGTTCCAAAGCTTCCTGATACAGCTTTCAAAAATCTATTGCTATCGTACTCATAGTCTATATAATTTCCGTCAGAACATTTCATCGAAGTTAAAAGTCCGGCTTCATTGTACTTTAGCTCTGTTTTAAAACCGTCTTCATCAATATTTTTCACCACTTGTCCAAGACTGTTGTAATCCATAGTTTTATAAGTGCTGTCGGCATTTTCTATTTTAAATATTCTACCCATATTGTTTCTATGATAGCTTCTTGTCAGGCAGTCTTTTTCATTATCTTTTTTGTACTGTCTTATTCCTACGAGATTGTACATTTTGTCATAACTGTACTCACTTACCAGCCCGTCACCGTCGACCACTTTTTCAAGAATATTTCCTACACCATATTTAAAATAGTTTGTATTTCCGATACTGTCTTTAATCGAGGTTATATTTCCTTCACTATCATAGCTATAGGTATTTTCTCTACCGGTATCAGTCCTTATTCCGGATACTCTTCCTAATTCATCATAGTCATAATAGATCTTATTTTCCGTATTGCCCAACAGTCGACTTTCTTCTGTAGGTCTTCCAAGCTTATCATAAGTATATATGTATTTTACATCATCACCTAAAATAACAGCCTTTAATCTGCCGTTCTGATTATATTCATAGCCTAATACATTACCATATATATCAGTATACTCCGATACCCTGTTCATCGAATCATATACAAAGCTCTCACTTACAGTCTCATCTAAAATTTGCTTTGAAACCCTTCCATATTCATCATATTCATATCTGATACTTCCGCTTGGCAGTACTATCTCAATCAGTCTGTCTCCCTCATAAACAAAATCAGACTTCACTCCGTCAGAAAATTCCTTGCTTATACATCTATTTAGCTTATCATATTTATAACTTTCACTTAGACCGGTTGGATAAGTAACACTGACAATATTTCTATTTTCATCATAGGAAAAGCTCTTCATACTTCCATCCGGAGCTGTTATTTTTGTTATATTGCCCCTTTTGTCATATTCAAATTTTCCCACTCCGTCGGCTCTATTTATCTGAGATATTCTTCTAATATTATCATATACGTACTCTGTGGTATTTCTGTTTTTATCTTTTAACCTTACCGGTAAATTTATATTATTGTACTCTACTTCATAGGTTTTCCCGTCAAAATCCTTTAATTCCGACACCTGCCTGTTGGCTGTATACTTATAGGTTCTCTTCTCTCCAAAAGAATTGGTTACCTCTGTGATATCTCCAAGCTCGTTATACTTATAGAATCTCTTTTCTCCATTACTACTTTCAATGCTTACAACTCGATTCAACTCATCATATTTATATCCAACCATTTTAACTGTATCATTTGCAATCTCTGTTACATTTCCACTAGTATCATAGCTTATATTCATAACACTTTTATCCGGAGCTGTTATCTTTAAAGGTCTTGAGTTCTCATTGTAGACGATCTCAAATCTCTCATTCGATGCACTAAATATCTCTACAGGATTTCCCTTTACATCATTGAATTGCTTTAGCCTTTCTTCACCGTTTACTTTTATACCGTTTAAATGCCCTACACCGTCATAGGATAAATCCACTATTATATTCTCCGGCAATTCTACTTTTATAAGCTTTTTATCTGAATTATATTCATATATTGTTTTATTTCCTTTTCGATCTATGTCAAATATACATAGTCCGTCTTTATCAAACTCACGGAGACTGCTGACTCCATTTTCTGTTATTTTTACGGTACGATATCCCTCATCATGGTAATAAACAATTTCCGACTCTCCATTGTTAAATGTTACGCTGTTTTTATCATATTTAAATGCAAGTTCCACTCCGTCAGCAAATCGCTGTGAAGTTATCCTTCCTGCTTTATCATATTTGTTTTCCAGAGTTACCTTACCCTCATAATCAGTAAGCTTAGTTATAAATCCGTTTTCATACTCAAATAAAATACTCCTACCCAATTCATTCTTTATACAGGATAAATTGTCATCCTTGTATAATAAATTTACGCTTCTTCCATTGCCGTCGCAAACTCTGACTACTTTATTATCATCATACAGATATTCAATATACTCATTTGAATTACTTCTTTTACTGATAAGCCTTTCTCCATCATAAGCATAGGTAACAGTGTTTCCTTTTCCATCATCTGTTTCTACCAGCTTGCCTTCTATATCAAAGATATGCTTATCTCCTTCAAAGATTTTAAGTTCATACCTGTTTCCAAGTTTTCTGAGTGTATCTCTATTTTCATTGATATTAATATAGCTTCCGGTTTTATCCTTTATGAATACTTCTCTTCTTCCGTCAGAATATGTTATTTTGGCTTTTGATTCAGTTATATCCATCCTCATGTCAACATCAGAATAAAAGCCTACTCCAAGACTTGCATTATTTCTATCTATCGAATTATATGTAATATTAAATGCAATAGGGGATAAACCTTTTTGAGATAAAAATTCTCCTGAATATACATAGTTACCTGTAGACATATTGATGGGATCTCCACCATATGCACATAATGTAATCTTTTCACCATTTACAGTAAGAATAAGATTACCGGCCTTCTTTTCATATTCATAGTCTTTAAGCCCTTTTGCACCGAGCAGTGATACTATTTGTAAAAGATTATCCGCCTTTAAGTTCTCCCAAGGTGCAGGGCCTTTTATTTTACTGATAGAAGCTGAGATGCTTTCTTCAAAACAGTCCACATAAGACTCATAATCTTCCAAAGCCGATATAAGTCCGTTTAACTTGTCCACTCTGTCATCAATATCAGCTTTTACACTGCTGATATCACCACATACATCTAAATTACTAAAATCAAGTATTGCCAGTTTTTCATCCACAGCTTCAAGTGTATTCTTATATGAATAGTACTCTCCTATCGCATGTTTTATTTGTGTTTTCAGTGATTCTATACAATTATTTCTGCGTACCACATTATCGCTTATCCCAAATGAAGACAATCCGCCAAGTACTCCTTCAAGTCTTATAGCCCTATTATCTATATCACCGGCACCCGGCATTGCCTGAGACTCGATAATATTTATCAATTCTTTCATACTTTCATTATAGCAATTCAAGTTATTGCTCCATGCATCTGAATTTGCCCTAAATTGATTAGCTCCCTCTCCGGTCCAGTAATTTCCCAGCAATTCTGTATACTCAGATTTTACATCATTACCAAGTATTCCCAAATCTTCACTTATTTTCTTTAACTTATTTAGGACTTCCTGTAGCTTAGCCCTCTTTATTTCAAAATTTTCCATATATCCCTCCTAATCCTCATCTCTATGATGATAATCATAGTCCTCATCTATCATATCTTCCAATTCATCATTCAAATATTCTTCTTCATCTCTTAGCCGATCAATAATATTTGATGTATGCATCTCTATCTCTTTATGCATCTGAATTTCAGTTTCTGTAATACTGCCAATATTATAAGGTGTCATATACATAAAATTGTCTTTTGCTACACCTAAGAGGTCACTTTTTATAGTCGAGTCTATTCCCCTCAAACCCTCCATTTTTATAATTGCACCTCTAATCCTTCTAATATCCGTTCTACATCTTCTAATGTCTCCACATCTACAGTCCATATTTCTCCCTTCACCACAATAATTTTAAATTAAAGGTATTCTTACCTTTTTAATATCTCCACCTTTGAATACAAAACCGGTTCCTATAACAAACTTGTAATTTCTGATTACAGGCATACGAATAAACGACTGCTCATCAGGTATTCCAAGTACCACACCGGAATTTATATCCTTCAATTTCTTTGTCAAATCATCAAACCCACGAAGTTCATTTGGAGTCACAGCTTCAACTATGGAAATACCATAGTCCAGTAACTTCGGAATAAGTTTTTCCAAGTCGGACCTTATGTCTTTACACAGGTTGATAAATCTTTCTATATCGTCTATCACTATCACTACCTGTGTAAGTTCCATACAAAACTCTCTTAAACTCTTATCATGCTTCACTCTTTCATACTCATTTACTCTTAGGTTTACCTCATCCTCAAGTAGCTTATAAAATATACCTGCATCAGCTTCATTATTGAAGTAAAATTTAGCCATATCCTTATACTCTCTACCAAGTTCACTTCCAACACTATCACAAATATATACCTCAGCTTCTTTCAACTGTTCCAAGATAAGTTTAAGTACATTAGTCTTTCCTGTACCCTCCTTACCTACTATCATGTGAATATTTCCGGATAATTCCAAGCATTGCGTTTCTATCTCATCTGTGTCCAAGCCTATGCCCGGTTTGTCTATACTATCAGACCATACCATATCAGCAGTTACAGTCTCCGGCATCACCTTTATTCCTTCCGGCTTATTGCCAAGATTTGCCAAGCTCAACTCTTCTATAATTGCATCTATATTCTCTGTGTAATTTTCAAGTTCTACCGGAGTGTAGCATTGCATTATATTTACCTCATCAAGCTTTATAAGTGCCCTTCCCTTTATTTCAGGCAATTGATACTTACTCCTTCCCACTATCCCAAGAACATCGGTTTTATCAAATAGATAGCCTGCTATTTTATTCTTGAAATTGTTCAAAATAGAATACCTTATTGCACCCTGTCTTGTTGCGGACACAGCCATATATATTCCAATTCCTGCACCGTCCCTGCTGAGCTTATTTATAAATCCTTCCAAATCTATACTTAGTTCTTTCACTACATCATAATTATCAATAAATATAATTATTGCAGGCAGCTTTTCCGTAGATTTCTCATTATAATTGGAAAAACTTATAGCATTCCTTTTTGCAAAGAGTCTTTTTCTAAGCTTTATCTCATCTTCCAACAGTTTAACAAGTTTAGCCAGCTTCTCTTCATCTTCAAAGCTTATATAATCCGCTGTCTGTGGCAGAGCTTTCAACTGAATAAGACTTGAATTTCCAAAATCTAAAATATAGTAGTGCAAATTTTCTGTTCTGTTTTTTAATGCCAATGACATAGCAATATTTGTTAAGAAGACAGACTTGCCGACGCCTTGTGAACCGAATATCACAATATTTCCGTCTACTAAAAAGTTATGAGAAAACTCCGTTTGACTTTGATTTTCAGGCATATCTACTACACCTATATCCGCACTCATATCCGAATATACAACCTGATTTTTTATCATATCAATGTTTATATGCGGATTTATCATTACTTCAGGCAATGGCGGTAACCATGTTCTGTCAATAAACACATGCTCTTCCTCTTGATAGATGCTTTTAATATAATCAACCACTGCCGCAAGCTGTGTTGTTGTGGCTTTATTTTCCACAATATTTCTATCATCACTTATAAGCTCTTTTTGACCTAATTCATTTATTATATAAATTCTCTTATCAAACCCTTCACCCTCTGTTTCTTCATCAAAATATGCACCGCTGAATGCCGACTGAAACAGCTCATAAACCTCATTATTTCCTACTTGAAGATAAGCCCGTCCGGGATTGGTTATCTGTGCGGCATCCGGAGTTTTTATTACTTCTTTACTGTCCGCAGCGTCTTGGACTTTCAATGCCAGCTTAAACTTTGAGTTACTCCAAATCTGATCATCCACAATACCCGACGGTTTTTGAGTTGCCAATATAAGATGAACCCCCAAACTTCTACCTATTCTGGATGCCGATACAAGCTCTGCCATAAACTCAGGCTGTTCATGCTTCAATTCAGCAAACTCATCTGAAATAAGCAAAAGATGTGGCAATGGAATGATTACTTTCCCTGCTTTATACAGCTTTGTATATTCATTTATATTATTTACTCCCGCCTCATTAAATACTCTTTGTCTTCTTCCCAATTCACTTTTTATCGAAACCAATGCACGCATACTTTCACTGCCGTCCAAGTTTGTAATAGTACCAAGTAAATGCGGTAAGTCCTTAAACAGATTTGCCATTCCTCCACCCTTATAGTCTATAAGCAAAAATCCTATATCTTCCGGTGAAAAGTTTACTGACAAAGATAAAATCAAAGTCTGTAATATTTCAGATTTTCCTGATCCTGTAGTACCTGCTACAAGTCCATGTGGTCCATGCGCCTTTTCATGCAAATTTAAAAACACTATATCATCCTTTGCCCTAACACCTATAGGTGTTGCCATAGACTTATAAACAGCGGCACTTTTCCATCTTTCTTTTATATTCAGATCATCCAATATATTGATATTAAACATCTCAAAGAAGCTTATACTTTCCGGTATTTGGCTAAACACTCCTTTGACATGCTTAAGTGCTGCAAGTCTCCTTGCCTGCTTTTCCATATCGATATTTTTCATATCATATAGCTTTATATCCTTATCCATAAGGAAATTTTGGTTTAAAACGATCTTTGCATACTCATTTCCATCTACCTTAATAACAGTTTTGATATAATCAGGCAAACTTTCCTGCTTCCTTGCACTGTATATAAGAGAAAATCCAAGCTTTTCTCCATTCATCTGCAAATACTCCATTACACTGTGATTGACAACAAATGACGGTTCATCCAGTATAAGTACAAAATGCGGTAAGAATCTAGTTTCCTTTCTTTCCTCCTCTGTTTTCATCTTTCTTTCTTTTAAAATAGTTGTCAGTGATGCCAAAATCAGCTCTGCATGATTTCCTGTGGAGATCAATGTACTTACATTCACACCATGTAGCCTAAAATGTGGATACCAGAACAGATCTGAAAACTGTTTCATTCCATCATCATTTGTTATGAGGATAATCTCCATATCATGATAACTGTGAAAGAAGCACAATTCACTTACTATTGCCTTTTGTATTTCATAGATATATTTTCTATCACCTATCAAACCCAAATGTGTCTTTTTAAGATCTATAATATATGGAAGATTTTCTATTGTGGAAAAAGCTTTACCTAACTCTTGCATTTCCTCATACAAAGTCTCACCTGCATTATCCATACTTTCTTCATACTTTATCTTAAAAGATGGGCTCATATCTGAAGTTCCTACTGAAATATTCAAAAAATCCGCATCATTGCTGTCTCTTTCATAAATCCTGTTTGAATATTTATCACATAGTGATTCTATACATTTTATATCAGGATAGTTGAACATTAGAGATTCTATTTGTTTTTTTCTTAATCCTGATAAGATTCCTCTTCTATTCAGTAAGTATTTATTATAATTATTTACCCTTTCTTCTTCCTGTTCTTTCCTATCCTTAGCACTTTGTATTCCTGTAACTATAGATACTATAATTGTAGCAACCATCATTCCGGCAGACATTAATATAAATATACCTCTTTTTAAAAGTATACCCACTCCAACCGTAATAGCTAATGTCAGAAACGGTGCTGCAATTCTTTTAAATATAGCGTTTCTGTCTTTGGCAGGCTTACTCGGTGGTTTCTTTACTTCTACAGATTCAGTTGGTATTTCCATATATATTCTCGGCGACCTTCTATATTCCATCCCCAACTTTCTATATGGATTTATATTCAAAGACTGTATTAACTTTGTTTCTAATATATTCCCCGTTATAGATATATGGTCACTGTAATAATCAATTTTTATTCCCGAAATAAATATAATGTCACCATCATGAATAGTATTTTTTTCAAAAATACATAATGCTCCATTTACATACGCTTTCCCATATATCGTTCTTAAAATACCTTCTTCAATAACAATCAGAATCTTTTCTCTATCCTCCAAAACAATATCACAAAAGCTGTCCGTACCGATCTTTAACATCTTTTGACTGTATTTATAATCTGTTGTTTTTTCTGAATCCAGTAAAGTAAATCCGATATTCTTGTAACCTTTATTAAGACCATAGTTAATTGCAAGCTCATTCGCACCGTTTTCTGTAATATCATCTTTATGATATGAAATCTCAATACATTTTTTATCATTATAAAGAATCAGGGTATTCATTCTTGTTTAGGTTCCTCCATTGATTCGCTCAATTCTTTTATTTTTTTATCAAGATCATTTATAGCATCTACTTTTTCTTCTCCTGTTATAGTAACATCTGATTTTAAATAAGCACTATGCTTAATATAAGTGAAAAGTAAAAATTCATTGTTACCGATTTTCTTTGCTATATCCTCCGCAACTGCAAAATCACATCTTCCCAGTGCTATCCAAAAATCAAGTATATTTATATCGATATTTATATCCGTATACTCAAGCAAATTGTCTCTTTGCTCAGTTGTCAAACCTTCCGTAAATATATAAGATCTTGCCAATATATACTTTACGTCCTTAGAAAGCTTTTCTATCTTTATATCCTGTAAGGTATCTTCAACTTTTATGTAGTCAGAACTTATATAACTTCCATACGCACTTATTATCTTATCCCTATATGGCAATCTTACATATTGTAAAAAAATACCATATACGAGTATAGCCGCTCCAATAATCATAGTAATCGGTATCAAGTACTTCATTTTTTTATATTCGGATTTTTTTACAAGAATCTTTGTTTCAGTATTTACCTTTTTCTCTTTCAAATACCTTTCAAGCAATTCATCCTTCAAACTTTTCACATCTTCTGTTTTTTTCAAAAAGCTCTTTTCCGGCAACTTTACACTTCCCGCGATATATTGTTCAAATGTATACTTTTTATAGAGAATATATGCTGTCAATGCTTTATATGATGCATAAAAGTCAGAATTCCCAAACTCACTTTTCTTATCTCTTACAAGTACTTTGGGCACAAGATTTATATCAAATACAAGATTTGAGGGTGCAATACTGAAGGTATATTCCTCTGTCAACTCTTCCATATCAGCTATATTCACTAAAAGTCTGTATTTATCTTCCTTGCTAAGATTATTTAAAGAATCAAAACTGTATATTCCATCACTACAAAATCTAAAAATACATTCATCATCTGTTTCTTCTATTTCACAATCCAGTAAATGCTTATTCTTATTTGCTAAAAGAAATCTTATCTCTTTTTCAATATTCAAATCTATATTTTTTACTCTGATTTCTATATCTCTATCCTCTGCCATATCATCTCCTCACTGCTACCAGTCTGTCTCCATTTTTTATTTTCTCTTCTTCCAATGTTTTATATGCACTCACCATTCTTTCTTGCATACATGAAAGATAATAGTCCGGTAAAAACTCTTTTTCTGTCGTAAAAATATTTTCTATAATATCATTTATACATTGCTTGCAGTTCATACTCAAATCCACTTTAGTTTCATCTATCTGTAGTGTAAAATCAATGTGCATATTTTTTCCTCTTTCCGGTCTTTAATGCAAAAAGCAGCCCCAAAATCCCCATAAATACCAGGAACAATACAGCGGCTACAGGGCTTAATTTTTTTTCATCAGTATATGTCAAATTATAATATTTTGTTTTTGAAGTAAAAATATTCAGTTCACTCATCTTTAATCTTACAAGCTCATCAGGCGACTTTTCATCACTTACAGTAAATGTCAAATTATCTATAATCTCACTATACTTCCTATTCTTCTCATTCTCTCTAAATTCAAATTTCAGTCTGCTCTCCTTTGTCAAAATATCAATACCTGGATATTGATCAGTCAAAGCTACTCCGCTACTTTGATCTCTTACCTTTAAAACATCTGTATCTAAGTCCAGTTGCATAAATTTTCTCCTCCTATATCAATTATTTTATCATCCGTTGCTTTTATTAAAAAGCTCCGACAATATATAAGTTCTTCATCTATTGCCTTACACTATCATTTTTTTCATATCTCTCCTTTATTCCCCGGCTATACCGACACATAAAAACCCATTATTTTTAAATATGCAAAAAGCCCATGCATTTATATCTTAATAAACTAAAATAATTTAACTTATCAATAACATAAATGCATGGGCTATAGAACTACTACTTACTTAAACTTACTCGCAATCTCCTCATCCAGTGCCTGAGTTGCATCTGCTACATCATCACATTGCTTTGCAATATCAAGTATCAACTGATCCATTTGATTGAATGACGGTTGTAATGATTCGAACTGAGCTGCAAAGCTTTCACTTGCTGCTCCTTCCCACTCACCCTGCAATGTGTTTATCAGATTTCTCATGGTACTTATTACTCTTGAGTATTCTGACTCCGCATTTCTAAACTCGCCTGCTCTTGCATGCATCTGCTCCGGGGTAATCCTAATCTGTCCTGCCATAATGACCTCCTATATTTGATTTTGTTGAAACTATTTTAGCACATTTTTAAATATTTTTCAATAAAAATATTTAAATTAATATTTTTTATGTACTATATTAATAATTTATTATATAATATAACATCATTTTATACATACTACTTTGTGTCTATTTACCTATTATACATAAATCTAATCCTCCTTTTCAGCCTTATTAAATAAAGTATTTAACGCCATTGCAACCAGTAAAATGAAGCTGATTCCTCCAATGGATATTGCTCCTTTTAGATACCTTTTATCCATAATATTCGTCTTTTTTGTTCTCGGATTATACATATAGTCACTTTTTACTTCTATATTACTATCCTCATTCGGTGATATCTCTATAGGACTTGATATAAAATTATAGGCTTCTTTATTTCCTATACTTCCAATCCTTGTATATGATAACTTATCCGAAAAGTCTTTCATTAACCCTGTATTTTCACTCTTTGTGCTTTCTTTTTTGCTTCTTAGCTCATTAACTACATCTATAACATTCTTCATAGTAGCTTCATTAGCATTGTATATACTTTCATCATACAGTCTCATATTCTCATCAGTTATTCTTAGAATATCATATACCTGCTTTTCATCATCCATTTGCTTCTTTTCAAACTCTGACAGTGCAAGTCCCGTACTTCTTTCCATATCATTTGTAGCCCTTTGAATATAGCTGTCATTTAGATGCTCATAAGGATTATAATCCTCCAGTAATCCCAAATATCTTGATTGCTCCTCATTGAGATTTGATGTTTTTTCATTTATTTCCATCGCTAAATCCGATACGGCATTTTCTATTACATCCTCTATCTCATTTCTGAAAATATCCTTAAGCTGCTCTATTGGAAAATTTAGTCCTGTTTTTATAGTATTAAAGTCATTATTTGCAGATGTATTTAAACTGCTTAGATATGATTCCGAGCCTATAAACGGATTCATCGATACTTCAAAACTTAAAAAAGTATTTGGCATCATTGTATTAATTGCATTGGACATTGTTGCTGTATTGATATCACTACTCAATATAGCATCCGATGCTGTAGCCAACTTTGAAAGCAAATGGTCTCTTTCTTCATTCTCCATCACAAGCTCATGTACTATCACATCTTCTATATAATGCCTCATTCTCTCCATTCCACTTCTTTGGATATTTTGATACTCTTCCTCAAATGCTCTTCTATAGCTGTTTGCCAATGTATGGTTTATCTCCAGAATCAAACGGTTTCTAATTGCATTTGATTCTGATGCCAAATGTATATTTGCTTCCTGCTGTATAATATTTTTTGTCTGTTCATTTTGTCTTTTAAATATTTCATCAAACATAATAAATGATGAATTTAATCTCTCATTGTGTTCTGTAATTGATTTTTCGATATCGTTCAGACCATTTGAATATATGCTTTTCCCGGAAATATCCTTTAATGGTGTCATTTCCTCAAAAAACTTTTGAAATTTGATTGTTCCTTTTTTTGCCTCTTCACTCTCTTTTTTTATATTATCAAAGTCTCTTTCATTTTCATTCTTAGCTTCTTTCAACTCTCTTGAAAATAAATCAACTATATTTTCATTTTCCACTTCATATTTGCTTATATCTATTTTTAAAGGCTTATAATCTATATTATTTTCTTTGACATTTTCATATCTCCCAAGCAAACTCTCCGGTGATATATTATTGATATTATCCAAGTCTATACTGTCATTTTTTAATATTATTTTAGTATTGTCCTGTGCTCTGTGATACTCTTCCAATATTGCACTTACATAAATAAATGTAATATTCTCACTTACAACTGATGCAAATGAATTTATATCATTTACAATACTGGCTAATGATGAATCATTATTATCTGCATTCACGGTGTATTTTATTGTTGCTTTCTCCGGCTCGTTATTTATACTTTCCACCGCCTTTGAAAATGTAGCAGGGATTACTATATACGCACCGTATTCACCTGACTTAAGTCCATTTCTTGCATCATCCAAACTCGTCATATGAAAATGTTCATTTGGTAAAGTTATAATCTTACCTGCATAATATGCTTTCTTCTCTCTTAAGTTTACTCCCTCATCCAGGTTTACAACTGCTATATCAGTTGTCGATACTACTTTGTACGAGTTTTGTTTCTCATTAATCTGATAATAGCTTCCTGTATTGCTGTTTACCTGTGTTTTTATATCCATAAATGAACCCAAAACTACACCTGTACATAACATAAATATACACATAACAGCTATTATCAATTTCGTTGACTTTAGTATGTTTTTCATATATCCTCCTCAAATATAATATCCGACTTGAAAAAGACATTTTGCTATCTATTCCATATCATCCGTTATATTTTTTTCTTGCTTAAATAAATCAGCCGAATCTTTTAGCAAATCATCTATTATATTTTTATAAACATCTATCTCTTTTTCCACAGTGTATGCCGATTCCAACCATTTATTAAGGGCAGTCTCAAAACCTTCTCTTCCTGTACCACCCCATTCAGTCTCACTTGTTGCCCTCATCTTTGTAGCAATATACTTTACCTCTTTTTGTACCTTCTCCAAATTTTCCACATATCTTTTTACTGTTTCGTACATCAACTCATTTTTTAGATAAAGGTCTGTATCTTTATTATCCATTTCTACCTCTTCCTTTTTATTACATTAGCCAGTTTATCATCATGATCCTTAGTCTTTTTTGCAGCTTCTCTTCCTTTTTTTATCAAGTCTTCTAAATCTTTTCTAAGTTTTATCATGTGACTATGCAGTATAAGATAATTCTGTGCAAAAGCATCCTTACTGCTTCCTGACATACTCTCACACAAAGTTCTATTCTGTTCCCTTATCTCTGACATGAGATCTTCGATGCTACAGTTTGCATTCTCTATAGCATTGAGCAAGAGATCTATATTTGAATATCTCCAAACTATTTGTAATTTCTTCATACTTAACCTCCTTAGTCATCATCATGTGCATGAAACCATTCATCTTCTCTTTCCATTCTCGATATCTTATTTTCAAGATTTGATAAACTGTTGTTTATGTGACTCTTATATTTTCTGATATTATCCTCTTGCATAGTAACAGTATTCTCAATTCTCTGTTTAGCGCTGTTATACTCATCTTCTAATAAGAAAATTGCCATACCCATGGTATTTATTATATCCCCATACCTGTTTCTAATTTCATTGTAACGATTCTCAGTATCACATATTCTGTCCAGCATATCACGCATTACTTCCCTATCATGCTCCGCAGCGGCTATATCATCACATCTACACGCCATATCACTTTCCTCCATACATACCGGCTACAAACTTAGCCTCCATAATCTCGCACGAATTGTAGTAGTTTACGACTCTTTCTTTGAATATTTTTCTTGTTTTATTGTTTTTTTCTATAGAGTCCTTTATATCCGTCCATTCTCTAACACTTACTCTCCAAAAACTCAATCTCCTTAAACTGTCTGCGATATCTTCCATTTCCGGCAGTATCCTACCCTCCACCAAGTCATTCATTTCATCAAGTATATTCACAAGTTCTTTTGTTTTGGCATAGTTTATTGCTACAGTTCCAAGGTCGGAGGTGCCGTATGCATCATATTTTTCATATCCTACCATTTCACCATTTCCATATATATCTATGTTGCTATATTCAGCATAATCCTTCAAATATTTATTTAAATTGTCTTTTATCCACTCTCGTAAATCATCTACTCTGTCCGAAATAAATTTTTCTATTAATTCAGGGGCTTTATCTCCATAGTCAAGACTGTCATATGCCTTTTCTAAGTCTTTTATCCATATATTTTTATCACCAAATTCATCCACTATATATCTTACGAGATCTTCTCCCTCTTTTTCAGTTAACGTCTCACCGATTATATTACCTAATATCGTAATACCGTTTTCAAAGCTGTCAATAACATCCGCAATATCCATAGCTGTTTCACCAAAATTTATCCAACCATTCGGATTCACTGAGGTAACCCTTTCACCTGCATACAAATATTGTAGAGGACACATACCGGTAATAGCCGCGTCTTCCCTATCTTTTTGATTTAGCTTCATAAGTTTTTCACTTACTTTTGCTATAAACTTTCCGAATGCACCCTGCTCAGATACCTGCGCTATCTTTCCGGTTTTTACATCTATCATAGCTGTAGGCAAATGATTCCATAATAAATCGAATATAGTTTCAAGTTTTATTTCAGGAATAAAATATATCTTATTCTCTTCCTTTATTACAGATACGCCTAAACCATTTACATAGTCATTATTTGCATGAAATCCATACATCTTATCTTGAATCTCAGCAAATTTCTCCTGTCCAAGAGTCTTTTTCATATACCTTACAAACTCAGGTGAAAAGCCTTGACCGTCTCCACTTATACATCTGTCTATCACATCCGAATATACCATTGTAACAAGTGTAGCCTCATTACCACCTTTAGAGTGCCCTGTTACATATACATTGTCATATCTTTCAAAAACTCCACTCTTTTTTAATGTTTCCATATAATCCAATGCTTCTTCCTGCATTGGTGATGTATATTTTTTTAACTCAGTATCCGCTTTTATCTCTGTTAGAGCTATACCTAGATTAAAAACCCCTGTATACAAATCCTCAACAAACGCTTTTGCATTATCAATCCACGATTTTCTTGGCGTTCCTCTAAAAGATATATATACCTGATCATTTCTTTCAAATGTACAAGCTTGCATCCCCTCAGGATCATGATCTTTTTGCTTATCACCATCATTATCCTTCCAACTCATATTTGAAATTCTCGCTTCACCCAGTTCAGGTCTGTCTTTTAGGATTGCCTCTATTGCCGGGAGATTTTCAGCTATGGCTTTTTGAGCAGCTTCTATTTTTTCCTTTTCTTCCTTTTTTAGACTATCTTTTATTTTTTCCCAGTATTGTTCTTTCTTTACTGTATTATTGACTATATTAGTTATGCTATCATTATTATATATATCTAGACTATCCAATGGTAAATACTGTATAATATCGTACAATGCTTTTTCCTGTAATTCTTCATCTGTAGGTCTTTCACTTGCCATAATCCTTGTCTCCTTCCAATATATCTATCTCATCATCAAAACCTGTTTTATATGCCTTATCATAAAAGCTTGATATTCTATAATAAAACTTTAGTGTATTAAATGTATAATCTTTTAAGCCTTCTTCAAAATTATATAAGTCTTCTTTTGTAATATATGTAACTAATAATCTATTTGTCTGCAAATCCTTTTCAACAAATATATCACATGTCTCTTTAAGATCCTTTT
The DNA here is from genome assembly GCF_017565785.1 of Lachnoanaerobaculum sp. Marseille-Q4761. NCBI lineage: Bacteria > Bacillati > Bacillota > Clostridia > Lachnospirales > Lachnospiraceae > Lachnoanaerobaculum > Lachnoanaerobaculum sp. Marseille-Q4761. The sequence goes on along the minus strand of NZ_JAGEKB010000001.1, from coordinate 1,466,602 downwards.
CTCTATTGTCAGCATTTTTATCTGTGAATATACATGTAGTATAGTCGCTATTACTTACATATGTCATCAAGTCTGTATCTTTATTAAAGCTATCATCCAGTGAAAAACCATACGGATGAGTATACACTTTACAATCCCCATATATAGGTTTTACAAGCTCATATATATATTTCTCAAGTTCTTCTTTCTTTAGGTATCCTACATAATTATCACTAAAGTAAGTTAACCCATTTTTACTATAAACTTCTACTACTGCGTGCCACTCAGGATTTGCCTTTGGATGAACATATATGCTGTCCTCAACTATATACTCCCCTTCAAACTTCTCCCCATATTTTTGCTGCATGTAATATTCTACTGCATTCATGTAATCTTCTCTTGTCAGCATCAAAATTCTTACCCCCCTTTTTACCAGCATATCTCTAAGGAATACAAGTCCCACTATAAAAACTATTATTAAAAGAATACCTCTTATTGCTTCTTCGTTTTGGCTTATTTTTCTTTTTTTCATTCTAATCCCTTAAATTTAAAAATACCCATGTATTCATATATCTTAATAAACTAAATGATAACTTATCGATAACATAAATACATGGGCTACAAAACTAACTTCTACTTAAACTTACTTGCAATCTCCTCATCCAATGCCTGAGTTGCATCAGCCACGTCATCACATTGCTTTGCAATATCAAGTATCAACTGATCCATTTGATTGAATGAAGGCTGTAATGATTCGAACTGAGCCGCAAAGCTTTCACTTGCTGCTCCTTCCCACTCACCCTGCAATGTGTTTATCAGATTTCTCATAGTGCTTATTACTCTTGAGTACTCTGACTCCGCATTTCTAAACTCGCCTGCTCTTGCATGCATTTGCTCCGGGGTAATCCTAATCTGTCCTGCCATAGAAGCGTCCTCCTTGTTTATTTTTTAAACAGTTTCATTTTAATATAGTTTTGAAATTATTTCAATAAAAATATTTATTACATGCTTTCTTTCACAGTTTTTACAACCATATTTATATATTATTACTGTATACTATGTTAATATTTTATTTTCTACTTCTGTTACCATATCTGTATCTGCTTTTATCTCTATCCAAGCTATACCTAGGTTAGCAGCAATTGCTTATGGATCTAAATCCTCAACAAACGCTTTTGTATTATCAATCCACGATTTTCTTGGCGTTCCTCTAAAAGATATATATACCTGATCATCTCTTTCAAATGTACAAGCTTGCATTCCTTCAGGATCATGTTCCGGATTACCATCACCATCAGTATCTTCCCAACTCATATTTGAAATTCTCGCTTTACCCAGTTCAGGCCTGTCTTTTAGGATTGCCTCTATTGCTGGGAGATTGTCGACTATAGCTTTTTGAGCAGATTCTATTTTTTCCTTTTCTTCTTTTTTTAGACTATCTTTTATTTTGTCCCATTCTTTTTCCTTCATTGCAGTTTGATTAACTATATCAATTATATTATATTTATCTTTTATACCTAATTTGTCCAATGGTAAATACTGTACAATATCGTACAATGCCTTTTCTTGTAAGTCTTTATCTGTAGGTCTTTCACTTGCCATAATCCTTGTCTCCTTCCAATATATCTATATCATCCAGCCATGTTTTATCCACTCTATCGTATAACCTGGAAATTCTATAGTAATAATCGCACTTATTAAATATGTAATCCATTCTATACTCTTCAAATTTATCAAGATCCTCTTTTGTTACATATAGAACATATAATTTATTGCTTTGCAAATTCTTATCTAAAAAAGTATCACATACCTTTCTAAAATCTTTTTCTATATTCTTAGACTTTTTATCTGTTAATATACGTATAGTATAGTCACTATTACTTACATATGTCATTATATCTGTATCTTTGTTAAAGCTATCATCAAGCGAAAAGCCCCATGGCTGAGTGTATACTTTACACTCTCCATATATAGGCTTTACAAGCTCACATATATACTTCTCAAGTTCCTCCTTCTTTAGGTAGCCCACATAATTATCATGAAAATATGTCATAACACCTTCACTCTCGAAGTCCACTACCACATGCCACTCAGGTTTTGACTTTGGATGTATATACACACTATCTTCATATACATATTCACCCTCAAACTTCTCTCCATACTTTTTTTGCATGTAATACTCCGCTGCATTTATATAATCTAACTCTGTTAGCATCAAAATATTCACCCTTCTTTTTACCAATATATCTCTAAGAAATATCACACCTACTATAAAAACTACTATTAAAAGAATACCTCTTATTGCTTCTTCATTCTGACTTAGTCTTCTTTTTTTCATTCTGTACCTTTAAATTTAAAAATACCCATGCATTCATATATCTTAATAAACTAAATAATAACTTATCGATAACATAAATACATGGGCTGTTCTTTTCCCTATTCTTCCTTAATAAAACCGTAGTAAGAGGCGGTTTTCATATTTGCAATATCTAGCACTGTTTCGTCTTCCAACATGAATCCCATATAGGGTATAATATTAGGCTTTGATACCTGCTCCTTACCTTCAAGCATAAATGTAGTATTCTTGGTATAGATACATATAAAATCCTCCACGGTATATATATCGCTTCTGTTTATAACTTCCATCAATTCACTTTTGGTAACATAATACGAAGAGAGTTCCTTTTCTATAAAATCCATAGCAGCTTCGCCTCTGTATAATTTATATACTCCGCCATAGTAATTGTCATCTTTTTCATCCCTGTCCTGATACCAGAAAAAACTGTGATCTTCATTAAAAATCCAATATGAATCGTCATCAACTGAAGTCCATGCAGTTCCCGTCAAAGCATCCTTTTCCTGCTTTTTATCCTGATTGCCCTCTTTTGAAGCCTTTGCCCCTGTACAGCCGCTTAGGAACAATAACATACATATAACAATCGTCAAAACAATCTTTAATTTTTTCATAAAGTCACTCCTTTTACAAAATTTTCAAATAACACGATAATTTTTACTTGTATTATATATTATTTTGTGCATTTATTAAAGTCTATTCTTTATGTCCGCCTATCTGCCTGTTTCTATCAAGTGCAGTGCCCTCTTTTTTAAGATTCAGCCCCTTAAATATTGCATTTTTTCCGAACTTTCTTTTTAACTTCAATACGGCTTTCATTCTTTTATTTTCTTTGTCTTCCGATTTTAACTCGCTTTCCAAAAGATTTCCCGTATAATTTACCTTGTCATTTCTGCTTATATCACTTGCTACTATTACAAGCCTCCTAAACAATAATATAGGATTTGCCAATCTTTCAAAAAGCTCCTCGCTCTTATTGCAGATTTCTGAAGTTGAGCTTGTATATGATGAGAGATTTATTGATCCATGTACACTTTCAGGCTTGGTTCTTCCATAAAAATCTACCTTTATATTGCCGGTATATTTTTTTGCCACCTCGGGATCTAAGAGACTATCCACATCATATCCGAGGCTTAAAGTAACCTGTCTTGTAACAGTCTCTTTTTCAAGTAGTGAAAATGAAAGTCTCTCAGCCATTTCTATAACAATGGTTCTGACTTCATCATAATTATAAGCTCTTAATAAAACCTGCCCTTCACTTATACTTTTTTTCTCAGGTGTATAGGACTTTATATCCTTAATATCCGTACTGTCTATTCCCCATGCATGTTCTATCAAAAAGCTTGCATTTTTCCCAAACAACTTATACAAAAGATCTATTCCCTCATTGACTCTGTTCTTTTTTAAGCTCTCCAGGGCAATATCCCCCATAGTGTATATACCGTATTTTGCAAGACTCTTACTATACCCTCTTCCGATTCTCCAAAAATCCGTAATCGGTGTATGTGGCCAAAGCTTTTCTCTATATGATTTTACAGAAAGTTCTCCTATCCTGACACCATGTTCATTCGGCTTTGCTTTCTTTGCCATAATGTCCATGGCTATCTTTGACAGGTACATATTTTCACCTATACCTGCACTTGCTATTATTCCCGTAGTATCAAAAACATCCTTTACCATCTTTTCAACAAACTCTACCGCATTGTCCTCGATATAGCCTGTGATATCTATAAATACCTCATCCACGGAATATACATATATATCATCCGGTGAAACATATTTCATATATACGCTAAGAATCTTTGCACTGTACTCCACATATTTTTTCATTCTCGGAGTGGCTATAAGTACATCCATTTCAAGCCTTGCGTTATTTTTAAGTTCTGAAAGAAAATATGATTTCCCCTCAGATTTTCCGGTAAGCTTTTGCCTCCTGAGATTGACCTCGTCAAGTCTTTTTATTACTTCAAAAAGCCTTACTCTCCCCGGTATTCCAAATGTCTTTAATGCCGGACTTACTGCCAGACAGATTGTCTTTGAGGTTCTGCTCTCATCCGCCACCACCAAGTTTACATCCATGGGATCCAGATTTCTTTCCCTGCATTCCACGGATGCATAAAAGGATTTTAAGTCAATCGCAACAAATGTTTTTTTACTCTTCATTCTAATTATCTATTATTTTTGCTTCTTTCCCCAAAGCCGGTATTATTTTATTTAAAAAGTCCTTCGTACTTATTTTCAGTGTGGATGTATTTTCACATGGATGGCATCTGATAAAATCAGCCTTTATTACATCACTGTCTATTACGAGATCCACTCTGTTGTCCTTATCATTTAAAAGCCCCAGTACACTTACAGAGCCCGGTGTCACATCCAAAAACTCCTTAAGATAATTTTCCTTTGCAAAGGAAAGTCTCGACATATCAAGCTTTTTTGAAATATCCCTTGTCACATATTTTTTATCTCCGGGCATCATAAAGAGGAAAAATCTGGTTTCCTGCCTGTTACATAGAACTATATTCTTACAAATCTTTACTCCCAGTGCACCTTCTATCTCCCTGCATTTATCCATATCCGAAGCTTCATCATGATCCACCACTTCATATTCTATTCCTATGCTGTCCAAAAAATCATAGCATCTTTTTTCATTATCCTGCCTTTTTTCTATATCGACAGGTCTTCCCTTATAGGGTTTTGAAATATACATAAAAACCTTCCAAATATCGTTCTATTCTAATATAAATACATATTTTTTATTATTTGACAGCTCTTTATCAAACTTGAATCCGAGTCTGTCAAACTCTTTTATTTTTTCCTCATCCTGAATATTGTTTGATGCGATAAAATTTACCATCTCTCCCCTTGCCATCTTTGCCAAAGTCGCTTTTTGCACTGTTTTTCCTTCTTTTCTCTCCGCAAAAATACAGCTGATAAATTTATCTTCTTTTGAGAGATAACTTTCTACAGTCTTTGAGTATTCTTTTGAAGCCAGATTTATAACTACATCATCTTTTTCAAAAAGCTTTTTATATATCTTATCGCCCCAAAACTCATATAAATTCTTATGTTCTCCTACAAAAAACTTTGCCTGCATCTCAAGTCTGTACGGGCTTACACCGTCAAATGCCCTAAGTATCCCAAAGAATCCTGAAAGTATATACAGATTTTCTCTGATATACTCAATTGCAGAAGCTTCCATTACATTCACAGCCATATATTGATATTGTATACCTTGGTAAGAAAATATTGCAGGGGTGAGACTCCCCTGCAAATTCATATCTTTAAATCTTTCAAAATTTTCATCCGCAATTTTTTCATTGCATTTCCAGATTTCTTTTAATTCCTCATAAGTCTTTTTTCTTATTTCCTTTAAAAGATTCTCACTGTAGTCAATATATGTCGGTATACTGCTGCCAATATAGCTGTCCGTATTTTCTATCATGGTCTTGGCAGGTGATACTATTATTTTCATTCCACTATCTCCAGCATCTCTCCCGGATTTTTGGCTGCTTTTACCTTATCCATCGCCTCTATAATGATCCCTTTTTCATCTATAAGATATGTGGTTCTCACCACTCCCATAGAGGTCTTTCCATAAAGTTTTTTCTCATGCCATACATCATAAGCCTGTATAACATCAAGCTCGGGATTTGAAAGCAGTGTAAACGGCAATGAATACTTATCTTTAAACTTCTTATGTGATGCCACACTGTCCTTGCTTACACCTATTACCTCTACTCCCTTTTCACTAAACTGCGGGTAAAGTTCTCCGAAACCGCATGCCTGACTTGTACATCCCGGTGTATTATCCTTTGGATAAAAATACAGTATCAGCTTCTTGCCCTCATAGTCTGAAAGGTTTCTAATTGTTCCGTTCTCATCCGGAAGTGAAAACTCCGGTGCTTTTGTTCCTATTTGTAACATAAATCTCCATCCTTATAAAATCTCTTTAAATATTCCCTTTAATGCAGGGTATATCTTTTTAAACTTCTGATATCTTTCCTCGTATTTTAATACAAGCTCTTCTTCGGGCTTTATTTTTTCTTTTATTTTTATTATAGCTTTTGTGGCTGTTTCAACATTATCATATTCCCCGCAACCTACTGCCGCAAGTATGGCGGCTCCAAATCCCGGACCTTCTTCGCTTACAGGTACTTCCACCTCTACATTCATGATATTTGCCACAAGTTTTTTCCAAAGTGGGCTCTTTGCACCTCCACCGCATATCATGGTTTTCTTTATCTTTATGCCGAGACTTCTTGCCACCTCCAAGGAATCTCTAAGAGCAAAGGTCACACCTTCAAGTATTGCAAGTGTCATATCCTCTCTTCTTGTGTCCATGCCCATTCCGATAAAGCTGCCTCTGGCAAAAGGATCATTATGGGGTGAGCGCTCTCCCATAAGGTATGGTAAAAAGAAAACCTTGTTTTCTCCAAGATTATCTATATCTTGTTGCTCTCCCGAAAAATCCTCCGTTTTTAATATATCCTCCATCCACCATTTATTACATGAAGCTGCACTGAGCATACATCCCATCAGATGGTAATTGCCGTCGGCATGGTCAAAGGAATGAAGCGCATTATATTTATCCACTCCGAAGTTTTTGCTTGAGATAAATATAGTTCCCGAAGTTCCCAGAGAAATATTGCAGGCACCTTCTCCCACTGTAGCTGTACCTATAGCCGCCGCGGCATTATCACCGGCGCCTGCTATTATTTTTATATCTTCATTAAGCCCGAGTTCTTTTGCAAGCTCCGGCTTTATATTTCCCACCACCTCATAGCTTTCATAAAGCTTTGGAAGCATATCCTCGGAGATAGAACAGATTTTTATCATTTCCTGTGACCATTTTTTATTTTTTACATCCAAAAGAAGCATGCCGGAAGCATCTGAATAATCTGTGCAAAAACTTCCGCTTAACATATAGCTGATATAGTCCTTTGGAAGCATTATTTTAGATATTTTTTCAAAAATTTCCGGTTCATTATTTTTCACCCAAAGTATCTTAGGAGCGGTAAAGCCGGCAAATGCAATATTTGCTGTAAGCTCTGAAAGCTTTTCCTTGCCGATAACATTATTTAAATAGTCGGTTTCCTTAGTACTTCTGCCGTCATTCCAAAGTATTGCAGGTCTTAATACATTGTCATCTTTATCTAAAATTACAAGTCCGTGCATCTGTCCGCCAAAGCTGATACCCGCTATTTTTTCGGCTGCTCCTGCTGCGAGTTCCTTTAAGCCTTCCTTTACCGCCCAAAACCAGTCTGTAGGATTTTGCTCCGACCAGCCTGAATGAGGGAAATATAGCGGATATTCCTTAGATACGGATTTTACAAGTTCACCCCTACTATCCATCATCACAAGCTTTAGGGCTGAAGTTCCCAAATCAACACCGATATAATACATACTTACCTCCTAGTTTCAATAATTCTAAGCTTATTTACAGTCTTTTTATTACTTATTACATTAAGGTTATAAAGTTTGCTTGTCAATTCTATTCTTGCTGTTTTTTCTGATAAAATTGCTATTGATATTTAATAATTTTTGCACAACTGCCTATGAGCCGTTTCTTTTTGGCAGATGCAATTTAAACACCGAATCTACAAAAAATATCGCAAGTGCTATCGAACCTGAAATTTTTAAGGTTTCATTCATATAGGTGCTTAAATATGAAGATTCTTTTATAAATGCATAAGCACATCTGTATATTGAGCCTCCGGGAACTATCGGCAAAATACCGGGAATCAAAAAATTACTTACCGGTGCCTTCAAAACTCTTGCCAGTATATGTGACATGGTTGCAATACAAAGTGCGGATACCAACGCGGCTATCTCCACTCTATATGCAAAAATATCTACGATAAGGTATACCGCCCAGCCGACCATACCTGTAAATCCTGCCTGTACCATATATTTTTTTGGCAGCTCTATCATTATGCAAAAAGCCACCACTGCAATAAATGCACCAATTATTTTAAAAAACATATTCGCCTCACAAAATAACATATGCAAGTGCCACCCCTACAGCTACCGCAAAGGCTACCACTCCGGTTTCAAGCCCTCTGCTGACACCTGCCGTATAATCTCCGTTTAATGTATCCCTCATAGCAGTGGTAAATATTACTCCGGGAACTATGGGCATGATTCCGCCTATTATCACCAAATCAAGGTTTATGCCGGGAAGCAGAAACCGCTGAAATCCGATTGCAGTCAGAGTCATTGCAAATGTGGAAATCATATTTAAAAAGAAAGAATTAAAGCCGAAAGGTACAAGTACCCACTGTGTAACAGCCATAGCAAGACCTCCGACTCCCGCTACCACGCAGTCGGTAAAATCTCCTCCAAGCATCATAGTAAAAAACAGTGCAACTCCCACAAATGAAAGTCCGTATAACACTCCCCTAAACTGCCTCACATCTTTTATACGCTTTATTTCTTTATATGCCGTATATATATCTGTTTTACCGGAACTGAGCGCTCTGGATACATTATTTACAAGATATATCCTATTGATATTTGTGGTTCTTTCCGGCACTCTCTTTGACATTGTGATAAGCCCTTCATCACTGTCAAGAGTCAATGTAATGCCTGTAGCCAAAACGAAGGCGGTATGTGAATCACATTTTGAATAATCCAAAATCCTGTTCATAGTATCTTCTACTCGACTGATTTCCGCCCCGGCAATGAGCATGGTTTCACCGGCGAGCATTGCCGTCTCCGCCACCACCCTCTCAAGGCTTTTTGACATATTTTTTTCTTCTGCCACTTCCTCTTTCTCCATTGCATTATTTTTAAAGTTTATAAGTTTGCACGCAACTCACTTATTTTATCACGCAAAAGTGCTGCATTTTCAAAATCCAATTCCGCAGCCGCTCTGAACATCTTTTTCTCAAGTTCTTTTATAAGCTTATTTATTTCCGCCTTGTCCATGGACTCTACATCCTTATCAATAGTTGAAACGCTCTCAGCCGCCTTTGATATGGCTATCAAATCTCTGACAGCCTTCTTTATTGTGGTAGGAGTGATTCCATGCTCCCTGTTATAGGCTTCCTGAATTCCCCTTCTTCTATATGTTTCATCAATAGCGGCTTTCATGGAGTCGGTCATATTGTCGGCATACATTATTACATGCCCGTCTGCATTTCTTGCCGCCCTTCCTATTGTCTGTATCAGCGAGGTCTCACTTCTAAGAAAGCCCTCTTTATCGGCATCCAGTATTGCAACTAAAGTTATCTCAGGTATATCAAGACCTTCCCTTAAAAGATTGATACCTACAAGCACATCAAATTTATCAAGTCTCATATCTCTGATAATCTCGGCTCTCTCCAAAGTATCAATATCAGAATGTAAATATCTTACCCTTATACCAACCTCCTTCATATACTCGGTCAAATCTTCCGCCATTCTTTTTGTAAGAGTTGTGATAAGGATTTTGTTCTTTTTTTCTATCTCTTTATTCACCTCAGATATAAGGTCGTCTATTTGACCTTCCACCGGTCTTACACTGATAGGAGGATCCAAAAGCCCTGTAGGTCTTATGATTTGTTCGGTTCTAAGCATCTCATGCTCGTTTTCATATACACTTGGGGTGGCGGATACAAAGAGCATTTGATCTATCTTTGACTCAAACTCGCTAAATTCCAACGGTCTGTTATCAAGTGCCGAAGGCAGTCTGAAACCGTAGTTTACCAGAGTTGTTTTTCTTGATCTGTCGCCGGCATACATTCCTCTTACCTGTGGGATGGTAATATGTGACTCATCTACAATTATAAGAAAATCATCTTTAAAATAGTCTATCAATGTATATGGAGGCTCTCCCGGTGCTGAACCTGTCAGATGTCTTGAATAGTTTTCTATTCCCGAGCAAAATCCCGTTTCTCTCATCATTTCCACATCAAAATGTGTTCTTTCATCTATTCTTTGTGCCTCTATAAGCTTATCTTCCGATTTAAAAAACTTTACCCTCTCATCACATTCTTCAAGGATATGTTCTGTAGCAATCTTCATTTTTTCAGGTGCTACAACATAGTGAGATGCCGGAAAAATAACCGCATGTGCAAGCTCTGCCAGAATATTACCTGTGAGCGTGTCAATTTCAAGTATCTTCTCCACTTCATCTCCGAAAAACTCAAATCTGAGTGCTGTGGATGTGGATGCCGCCGGGAAAACCTCCAGTACATCTCCTCTCACACGAAATGTACCACGGTGAAAGTCCATATCATTTCTGTCATATTGCATATCTATCAGCTTTCTTATGACATCATCTCTGTCTCTTTCCATACCCGGTCGCAAAGAAACCACCATCTCCTGATAATCAATGGGGCTTCCCAGACCGTATATACAGGACACTGAAGCCACTATTATAACATCCTTTCTTTCTGAAAGTGATGCTGTAGCCGAATGCCTGAGTTTATCTATCTCATCATTTATTGCAGAGTCTTTTTCTATATATGTATCTGTAGAGGGAACATACGCTTCGGGCTGATAATAATCATAGTACGAAACAAAATACTCTACGGCATTTTCAGGAAAAAACTCCTTAAACTCACCATATAACTGTGCAGCCAAGGTCTTATTATGTGCTATTATAAGTGTGGGTTTTTGCAGTCTTTGAATAACATTTGCCATTGTAAATGTCTTACCGGAGCCTGTAGCCCCAAGCAATGTCTGAAACTGATTCCCTTCTTTAAAACCGTTTACCAAAGCCTCTATTGCCTGAGGCTGGTCTCCTGTAGGCGAAAACTCTGAATGTAATTTAAATTCCATTATTTTAACCTTTCTCTATCGGCAAATCGCCAAGCTACAAAAATTATAGCATGTGAGAAAATAAAAGTACAGCATAAAAGAACATTTGTTCGAAATATATTGCAGCCAAAAATACGAATTTTATACAATGCTTGATATGTTTTCATATTCGCTTGCAACCTGAAGTTTTGCCGCCTGCTTTTTTAAAAGATCTAAAAAACTCTCCATAATTTCCCCTTTTTTATATGTTTGATACAGGATTTATATTATATCATGATATCTGTTATATTAAATTTCATATTTATTTTTCTTAAATTATATATTTATTTTTTTAAGATTTACATTTTACACACAAACCTACTATACTATAGATATATAACTTTTGCCATCACAATATTGAATATAATAAGCTGATCGGAGGTGTATTTTATTTAATGAATAAAGATGATATCAGGTACATAAGCTATGTGGAAATATTAAGAGAAGAGCTTGTACCTGCCATGGGATGTACCGAACCTATTGCACTGGCCTATGCCGCAGCAAAGGCAAGAGATGTTCTTAACAAACTGCCAAAGAGCGTGGTCGTTGAGGCAAGCAGCAGTATAATCAAAAATGTGAAAAGTGTTATTGTTCCAAATACCGGATATTTAAAAGGCATACCTGCGGCTGTTGCAGCCGGTATAGTTGCCGGAGATGCAACAAGAAAACTTGAAGTCATATCAAATGTGGACGAGGGTAAAAAGACCGAGATTGCAAATTTTTTGCATAATATAAAAATTGATGTTTTTCCGCTTGATCCGGGTTATGTATTTGACCTTATTATTACGCTTTTTTCCGATGATGATTATGTAAAAATCCGTATTACAAATCAACATACAAATATAGTGCTTATTGAGAAGAGTAATGATATAATATTCGAGGCAAAAATAGAAAATAATGCTACATCCGGCAGTGCTTACAGAGAACTTCTTACCATGGAAGGTATATGGGATTTTATCAATTCTCTGGATGTATCGGATGTCAAGGATATTTTGGACAGACAGATATTTTATAATACATCCATATCCGAGGAAGGTCTTTTAGGCAATTACGGAGCAAATATAGGTTCCGTTTTACTTGATACCTATGGAAATGATATCAAGGTCAGAGCAAAGGCAAAGGCTGCCGCAGGCTCCGATGCCAGAATGAACGGCTGTGAACTTCCTGTTGTTATAAACTCGGGCAGCGGCAATCAGGGCATTACCTGCTCAATACCTGTTATAGAATATGCCAAGGAACTGAAAACCTCCAAGGAAAGACTGTATCGTGCACTGGCACTTTCAAATCTCACTTCCATACATCAAAAGCATGGTATCGGTACTCTTTCCTCATACTGCGGTGCTGTAAGTGCAGGAGCAGGTGCAGGTGCAGGAATTGCCTATCTCACAGAGGGAAGTTTTGAAGCTGTCGAACATACCGTTGTCAATACACTTGCCATAGTATCGGGTATTGTATGTGACGGTGCCAAAGCCTCATGCGCCGCAAAGATAGCTTCCTCAGTGGATGCCGCTATAATGGGACTCAGCATGTATAAGGACGGACAGGCATTCCATGGCGGTGACGGTATTGCAATGAATAATATAGAAGAAACCATCAAGGGAATCTCAAAGATTGGCAAGGACGGAATGAGAGAAACAAATAATGAAATCATAAAACTTATGGTAGAAAACCATTAAATCTTTAGGAGGATTTTGATATGAAAAAGAATGGTATTTTAAACAGCCTGCCTTTCAGGCTGTTGCTTGCACTTGTAATAGGAATTGCTGTAGGCCTTTTCCTGAATAAGAGTGATACAAGCGCACTATCTGTTGCACTGCTCAATATAATAGTGACTGTCAAGTATATTGTAGGGCAATTTATAGGTTTTTGTATTCCGCTTATTATAATAGGATTTATAGCACCTTCCATTACAAGGCTTGGCAGTAATGCATCAAGGATACTTATAGTGGCTCTTATAATAGCCTATGTGTCCTCTATTGGTGCGGCTTTCTTTGCTACAGCATCAGGATTTTTAATACTTCCTCATATGAGCATTACTCCTGATGTGGAAGGACTTAAGGATTTGCCTCAGCTTGTATTCCAGCTCTCCATACCTGCAATAATGCCGGTTATGAGCGCCCTTTTCTTCTCAGTGATGGTAGGACTGGCTGCCGCATGGAATAGAAGCGAGCTTATTACAGGAGTTTTGGAGGAGTTCCAAAAAGTTGTACTCAGTATAGTAACAAGATTTGTAATACCTGTACTTCCTGTACTTATAGGTACCACCTTTGCCACACTTGCCTATGAGGGAAGTATTACAAAGCAGTTACCTGTGTTCCTTGTAATTATTATTATGGTAATGATCGGTCATTATATCTGGCTTGCACTCCTTTATCTGATTGCCGGAGCTTATGCAGGAGCAAATCCTTTGGATATTTTAAAGCATTACGGACCTGCATACATGACTGCGGTAGGTACCATGTCAAGTGCCGCTACACTTTCAGTTGCTCTGGAATGTGCTAAGAAATCAGAACCTACACTTCGTGATGATATGGTAAATTTCGGTATTCCTTTATTTGCAAATATCCATCTTTGCGGTTCTGTAATGACTGAGACATTCTTTGTAATGGTTGTTTCAAAAATGCTTTACGGTGAATTCCCTTCTCCTGCAAAAATGATTTTATTCTGTTTGCTTTTAGGAGTATTTGCAATAGGCGCACCGGGAGTTCCGGGAGGTACCGTAATGGCTTCACTCGGTCTTATAACAGGTGTACTTATGTTTGATGAGACCGGAACAGCTCTTATGCTTACAATCTTTGCACTTCAGGATTCATTCGGTACAGCTTGTAATGTAACAGGCGACGGTGCTCTGACACTTATCCTTACCGGGTATGCAAAAAAGAATAAGATAGAGCCCCAAAAGCTTGGAAATATATTGGAGTAAAATAAATTATTTGAGTAAACAAAAAAATGGCTATCACTTATAGAACCGTATTCATAAAGTGATAACCATTTTTTTATATATTTCATACGAAGTTATTGCCTATACTTTATTATTATAGTATATATTAAGTATATCAAACTGATTATTAATTATATGAACTCTAACCGGATAAATTTACTTTTACCGAACATCATATAATTTTCTTGTGTACGAAAGGAAAATGTTATGAGAAAAAATAAATACTTGCTGCATATTATAATTGCGCTTACCATTACAGCCTCTGTAGGTATTACAGCCTGTAAAAGTTCAACTGATGAGACAAAGATAAGTGCCGATGATCCAACTTCCTCTGTAGTAGAAGAAAATAAAGAATTGGAATCCCAAAAAAACACAATGGATCTTGACTATAAGAGTTTGACGGTAGAAGATCTGACAAAAAACTTAATCGGTAAGAATGAGCTTACAGATGAAGAATTTTTAGAGTTGGTATCAACTTACAGATATGTCCCCATTACTGAAGATTTAAATCTTGAAGACGGAAGTGTTACACAACAGGCATTTTCGTTGTTAGACGATAAGAATGTCAAGTATACTGCAAGCCAAAATGTACTAAAAACCTTGATAAAAAGTGAATATCCTCAACTTAGGGGTATTGCATGTGAGCTGATGGATGAATTTAACGGAGCAAAAGAAGAAAACATAGATTTGGTGAAAGAAATCCTAAAGACAGAAACAGAGCCATATGTACTTAGAAGAGCTGTCAGTGTAGTAGCATATAAAGCCGGAGAGGATCCCGAAATTGCAAAGTTCCTTCTTGATATGGCTAAAAATGAGAATCCCGGAGTAAGAGAAAGAGCAGCCTATTGGTTATGCATCGGTTCTAATAAGGACATAGAAGGAGCGCAAGATCTGGTTTTTGAACTTATGCAGGATGATAATAAAGAAGTTATGAGAACTGCATGTGAAAAAAGCGGAGTATTTAGAGATAATACAAAAATCACGGAATATTTAAAAACAATACTTCTTGATGACAGTAAATACGAACTTCATGGTATCTGTGGAAAAGCTCTTATAGACATGTGGCTTAATCCTACTTATATGAACGGTCATAATGAAACTGCTTATAATGCAACTGTTGAATATATTGAAAAGACATCAAGAAATGAAAATATACCTGAGTTTACAGTGCTTAATTATATGAGTGGAATATCTGATACAGGTTTTGAAGAATGGAAAGTACAAAATCCGTACTACAATAAGGATAAAATAATAGCTGCAATGATTGAAATTATTAAGGATCCTAATGCAAATAGTTTGGCACGTGCTTCTGCTATTGAAGTAATACATGCTCATGGAAAAAAAGAAGCTCTGGCATCTATAAAATCTGTAATTGAAGCTTTGACGGACAAAGATGCCTCACTTATAAAGGATGTTTTTTCTAAAGAGCTTACAAAATAAATCATAAAATGCGACAAGAGTAAATAAAACTCAAGTCGCATTTTTTAACTTTATATTTTAACAACTTTATTGAAATAAGTAAAAATATCTTAGTGTAATATAAATCTCTAATTCCCTTTATTATTGTACATCCACTTCAGTACCGCCATAGATATAATAATTGTATATCCTATAAAGCTTAATCTGTCCGGAATCTGACCTACAAATATAAATCCTAAAAGTGCTGAATATATAACCTGTGTATAGTCATATACCGAGATTTCCTTTGCCGGAGCATATGTATAGGCTTTTGTAATGCAAACCTGTCCCACCATTGCAGAACATCCCGAACCCATAAGCATTATAAACTGTATAGGGCTTGGAATGATAAAATCTATAGCCATAAGCGGTACACAGAATATACTTGAAAAAACCGAGAATGAAAATACTATGAACATTCCCTTCACACCTTTACCGGTCATCTTTCTCACTAAAGCATATGCAATACCTGCCATAAGTCCGCCCATGACTCCTATCATAGCTACTACAAATGCAAAATTTGCACTTGGCTTTATTACAAATATCGCACCTATAAATGCTACTACCGTAGTTAGAATATCCATCATAACCGGTTTTTCTTGTAAAATTATAAAGCTTATCAGTATTGCAAAAAAAGGACTAAGTTTATTCAATATGGATGCATCTGCTATATTCATATGGTCAATTGCATAGAAGTTACAGATAACACCGATAAATCCACAGGTTGACCTGATAAATAATAAAATCCAATTTTTTCTTCCTATATTTTCCCAATTATAACCGTTTTTTATAAGCATAAAGAATGCTACAAAGGCTGCAATAAGATTTCTGAAAAACACCTTTTCAAATGTGGGCAGTTCTCCCGCCATTCGCACAAAGAGTCCCATCAGGGAAAAACCGAATGCAGCTCCAAGTATGTACAATATTCCTATTTTTTTATTATATTTATTCATAATGAAATTTTTCTCTTATCTCTTTTTTTCTAAATACTTCTCTTAATACATTTATGCAATATAAAAATCCGGGTATAAGAAACATATCCGCAGCTATCCATGCCAGGGGTGATGCCATACATGCCGCCACAAAGCCAAGATGTGGAACTGCCACAAAACCTATAAATCCTCTGACAAACATCTCACATACTCCGGACAATATGGCAAACATAGGAAATCCCATACCTTGAATGGAGTTTCTCCATACATTAACAAAGATAAGTGCAAAATAAAAGCCCGAATTCCACAAAAGGAATATCCTTGCCTTTTCTATTACATCAGTCTTTGTTGCATCAATGAAAAACTTGGGCAATTCTCCGCCGATAAATATTATTAAAACAAATACTGTTGCGGAATATATTATTCCTATTATTGTAGCTACTCTTACGCCTTCCTTTACTCTTTCAAGCTTTCCTGCACCTACATTCTGTCCGCAATAAGTAGCCATGGTCGCTCCAAGAGCATCTGTTACAGCCACACAAAAGCTGCTTATCTTACTGCCTGCCGTTACCGCAGCTACAGCCACAGCTCCCAGTCCGTTTACGGCAGCCTGCAATATTACAGAGCCTATGGCGGTGATTGAATACTGCAATCCCATAGGGATGCCCATGGACAATAATATCTTTATATGCCTTGCAGATACTCTACCCTCTCCCGATTTAAGCTTTAATATATGAAACCTTTTAACCATAAATATTACACATAGTATCCCGGATACCAGCTGTGATATAACTGTTGCATAGGCAGGTCCTGCCACTCCAAGTCCCATAAACTGTATTGATACAATATCCAGCACTATATTAAGCAATGCCGCCACTATAAGAAAATATAGCGGAGTCTTTGAGTCTCCCAATGCTCTTATAATACTTGCCGTCAAGTTATAAAGATACATTACAGGAATGCCTGCAAATATAACAATAATATATATATATGCTTCATCCAGAATTTCTGCGGGTGTATTTGTCACTACAAGTATTAACCTTGTAAGCAGACATACTATTGAAGTAAGAACTACTGAGAAAAATATTCCCATATATACCGCATTCATAGTGAATCTTCTCATCTCACTATAGTCTTTTGCACCGAATTTTTGTGCTATAGGTATGGAAAATCCTGCCGTATTTCCAATAACAAAGCCGTTTACCATGAAAAAGATGGCACCTGTGGAACCCACAGCTGCCAATGAATTAACACCCAGATACTTACCTACCATTACCGCATCCACCATACTGTAGAACTGCTGGAATAATGTTCCTATAAGCATGGGTATAGCAAATGCCAATATAAGTTTTAAAGGTTTTCCACAGGTCATATCTGTGATTCCCTGTGATTTCTTTTGTATATTTTCTTCCATAATTACCTCAAAACAGCATTTACATTTCGTCAATACTTTTATTTAAAACCATCCTAAGATTATCTATACTGTTATTCAGTATAAGTTCTTTTGGGAAATCCATTTCAGTCAACAATGTATCACAGTTTCCAAAATCACCCACATCATCCGCATAATGACTGTCTGTATTACATATTATATATGTTCCGTATTTTCTTGCAGCCTCAAGCATCTTTATGGCATTCTCTCTTCCATGAAGTCTTGCGGACTTAGGATTCAATGATGAATTGTTAAGTTCAAGGACAATGCCCTTTTTTTTGGCTTCCTTTGCCAGTTCATCATGATCCATAGGATATCTTCCGTCATCCGGATGCCCTATAATCTTTACATATGGATTTGACATGGCACCAAAATATGCATCCATATTCTCCTGTAGGCTTCCCGGCTCTATACAGATGGTATGCATACTGGCTATAACATAATCAAGTCGATTCAAAATATTATTATCAATATCTAAATTTCCCTTGAAATCAATTATATTTGCCTCTACACCCCTAAGTATCAATACCCCTTTATATCTTCTGGGTATTACCTTAAAATTCATGAAATATATATTTTTACATGAACCGGGTACCGCTTCACTATGATCTGAAAAACCATATGCCAGAAGCCCTTTAACAGCCGCCTCTTCCATATTTTCCTTCAATGTAGAGTAAGCATGACCGCTGGCAATGGTATGCGTATGCAAATCAAATAAAAATTTCATATCAGTTCTTAAAAAGATCTCCTAACTTATCTATTGCATTTTCTGCACCGATACCGGCAATCTTAGTCTTTACACCTGCAATAACATTGTCGAGCTGACCGTCAGGTATATCAATACCTGTAAGGCTTTCTATTGTTTTCTCAGGATCCTTAGCCAGATTTGCTAAAAGTGCAGGATCTGCCTTTGCCTTATTTACTATATCTGTTACTATTTTTGTGATATCCATATTTTCTCCTTTCTCTATAACGAAAGCCAAGATTATATATTGTATCTTGGCTTAGGTAAATCAATTATATTATTTAATTAGTTGCCTGACATCTGCTTTGCAACTTCTTCTGCAAAGTTCTCACTCTTCTTTTCAAGACCTTCACCTGTCTCAAATCTGACAAATCTCTTGATTGAAATATTAGCATTGTTTGCCTTAGCAACCTCTGCAATGTAAGCAGCTACAGACTGCTTTCCGTCTGCCGCCTTTACATAAGCCTGGTCAAGAAGGCAGATCTCCTTAAGTTCTTTCTTAATTCTTCCCTCGATCATTCCCATTATAACCTTCTCAGGCTTTGAAGCTTCCTTAGGATCATTCTTGATTTGAGCTAAAAGAATCTCTCTCTCTTTTGCAAGATAATCAGCATCAACTTCCTTATCTGAAGTATACTTTGGATGAAGTGCCGCAACCTGCATTGCAACATTCTTTGCCATCTCTTTGATTTCATCATTTACAACATCTGTTACAACGTCTACAAGTACACCGATCTTTCCGCCGCCATGGATGTATGAAACTACGCAACCGTCATTTTCTTCAACCTTCTCAAATCTTCTGATTGACATGTTCTCACCGATAACAGAGATCATGCTTGAAAGCTTCTGACCTACTGTAAGGCTCTCATCAAGCTCCCACTTCTCCTCGAGGAAAGTTTCCACATCAGCTGCACCTGTCTTTAATGCCTGTGCTGCAACCTCTGCAACATAAGTTCTGAACTTCTCATTCTTTGCAACGAAGTCTGTCTCGGCATTTACCTCAACTACAACCGCTCTCTTTGCGTCATCACTGACACAAACATCTACCACACCTTCAGCCGCTATACGACCGGCTTTCTTCTGTGCTCCTGCAAGTCCCTTCTCACGAAGAAAATCAACAGCTGCATCCATATCTCCATCAGTTGCAGCGAGGGCCTTCTTACAGTCCATCATTCCTGCACCTGTCATCTCTCTTAATTCTTTTACCATTGCTGCTGTTACTGCTGCCATTGTAAAACCTCCTAAACATTTATAATATGACAAGTTGCAAAGCGGTAAACCCTCTTTGCAACCTGCCTGTAAGTCAATTATTTTTAATATTAAAACTGTCTTTCGTCCAATGCTTCCTTATCAGGAGCGAATGTCTCACCCTCAAGAGCATCATCGGCAACATCCTCTGATGTTGAAAGGATTTCACCCTGATTTGCCTCGATAACAGCATCTGCCATCTTAGCTACGATAAGCTTTACGGCACGTATTGCATCATCATTTCCCGGAATAAGATAATCAAGCTCATCAGGATCACAGTTTGTATCACAAATACCGATAAGCGGAATACCTAAAGTATGTGCCTCCTGAACACAGATTCTCTCCTTCTTCGGATCTATAATAAATATTGCGTCCGGAACATCCTTCATATCCTTGATACCGCCAAGGTTCTTCTCAAGCTTTTCCCATTCCTTCTTTAACTGGATAACTTCCTTTTTGGGAAGTAAATCAAATGTACCGTCTTCGCTCATCTCTTCCAACTGACGAAGTCTCTTGATTCTTGACTGAATTGTCTTAAAGTTTGTAAGCATTCCACCAAGCCATCTCTCATTAACATAGTACATTCCGCAACGCTCCGCCTCTTCCTTGATAGCATCCTGTGCCTGCTTCTTTGTACCTACAAAAAGAATCTTTCCGCCATCCTTAGCTATATCCGACATAGCATTGTATGCTGTATCAACCATACCTACACTCTGCTGAAGGTCGATAATATGGATACCGTTTCTCTCTGTGTAGATATATGGAGCCATCTTAGGGTTCCATCTTCTTGTCTGATGTCCAAAGTGAACACCTGCCTCAAGTAATTGCTTCATTGAAATAACACTCATTGTTTTTCTCCTTTGGTTTTTCTTCCAACGGGCTTAAGAAAAGGACCTATGGCACCACCTTCCTTATTCACCCGATGTGCTTATTTAGCTATAAAATTTTATCATATAATTTATTCTAATTCAATAGAAAGATATAATAAATAACATAAGTTTTTTAAGCCTAAGTTTTTTAAGTTTTTTATTTTAAAACAGAGTCTTTCCTATATTAAAAAAGGGAGCTGTTTACAGCTCCCCAAAAACCTTGATTATAAAATCAACATGATATCATTCAATAATTAAGGTGTTTCTCTTATCCACTCACCATTGGCATCCACATCATATCCGTCCGGTGTCTTCATATTTGCATACATTGCTCCCATAGGCTTACCGTTTGATGAATCCTGACTTAAGTAATAATACTTGCTTCCGATATTGATCCATCCTGTACGCATAACTCCTGATATCTGATCCAGATAGTACCAGTTGGTTCCATCATTGATCCAGCCCTTTACCAGACTTCCAAAGCTGCCGTTATGGGTGGTTGACAAATAATACCATCCCGATTCTGTGTTTATCCATCCGGAATACATAACTCCGTCGGTGTTGAAATAATAGGTTTCAGTCTTTGTTTGACCATTGTGGAGATAAATTATATCAGCCCAAACACCTTTAAGCTTATCACCGCTTTTAAGGTTAAACTCCCAATTGTTTCCAACCTGCTTCCAGCTTCCGTCTACATTATCCATATAGGCTTGTGCTCTGGCAGGACTCATTATAATTCTTGAGTTTCCGGAAGTTTGTCCGCCTTTTCCACTGCTTCTGCCGCCTCCTGAAGAACCGCCTCCGCCGGAGCCGCCTCTTCCGCCGCCGCCGGAACCTCCGGAGCCACCTTTATTATTGTTATTGTTTTGAGGTTTTTGCGGAACGTATCCGTTTATCTCCTGTATTACGGCATTTAATGCAGCCTTTGCCGCATTCATTTCAGCTACTGTTGGTGACGGGTTGGTTTTGTTGAATACCGAAACCGCATCTGCAAGTGCTGATGTAAGAAGGTTTCTATGCTCTTCTTTTAAAGCTGAATTGTTTAACATACCGTTGGCAGTGTTTATAGCATCGCCAAGTTCACTTCTTGCCTGTGTCCAATCCGGTGCAAGCTCATAGAATGCATATAAAGTTAAATTCGAGTTTATAGATTCAGTATTTATATCAAATGCCTGATAATCTCCCTCGCTTCTTGAATAACCCTTAAATGCATATTTTCCATTATCAAGATTTGATGTGAAATCAAGTCCCAATGCGGTAAATGTCGTATTATCTACCAGCTTACTTCCCTTTCTGATACGGATTGAAGCATTATTTGAAGGAGTTCTGCTGTCCACCAACTTAAAGTTTACAGGCTTGCTGTATGAAAGCACAAAACTCTCTCCTATATTTGCATCAAAGGAGAATATTCCGTTAAATCCGTCAGAATTTAAATCAGGCTGTGTTGGAACTTCAGAAGCGCTTCCACTTGCTTCATCAACTCTGTAAAGTGCATAACCGATCATTCCCATATCCGCCGGTGCAAGTGTTGTATATATCTGTACAGGTCCGTAGTTTTCATTCTCTGTAGGAACAGGTTTATTAACACCGTTTACATTTCTCTTTAATCCTACATTTAACTGCCATAGGGTATCTGTATTATCACCTCTTTGTGATTCTACAATACCGAACACATTTGCAGATACACTCTTCTTGTCAAGACGAATAATATACTCAACAGTCTTACCTGCACTCAGTGCATCAAAATCACTTCCCGCACTTGTAGCATTTGTATTAAAGCTGTTTTTTGCCTGCTTTAATGACTCTGTTGTTATTCCGAATGCTCCTGTCTCAGGTGCAAACTTTACAGCAACTGAAGGGGTTGCCGGAACAGGTTCTGCATACACTGCCTCAAGCACAACATTTGAATTTACAGTAATTGTCTGTGAACGGTTGTTTCCGTTAAATCCGTTTACATTTCCGCTTATAAGTTGCCATCTTACAAAGGCATTTCCGTTTGTATCAGTTGAGTTTGTACTGATACTTACCTGATCTCCTGCCTTAACATCGCTTATCAGCTGCTGATTATTTACAGCTACAGAAGCTCCGCCGCTTGTATGACCGCTTATTCTTCCCTCACCTTCAATTTTAACTGTAAGAGGAAGTGTGCTTGATGTAGTTCCTGATGATACCGATATTGTTTTTCCATATCCTGCTGCAGCATTTGCCTGAGGTGTCTGACTTCCTCCCACCGGCTTTGATACAACACTGTATGTTTTATCCGGTGAAAGTCCGCTGAATGTAACACTTCCTGATGAAGGACTTACCCAACCGTCAGCACTGCCTGCCTGTGCCACAACATCTCCGTTCTCATCTACAAGTGCATATACTGCTGATGAAGATGCCGGATTTACAGTGATTGTTGCACTGTTTCCGCTTATATTTACACTGTATCCGCTTCCCACTGAAGGTACTATTGCTACCGCAGGCTGACTTTGGTTTGCACCGGGTACAAATGGTGATCCCACTGACTGAGGCTGTCCTGCCACAACTTCATATACACTGTATTTTTGTCCCGGAACCAGATTTTCTATTGCACCGTTTTGCAAAGTTATTCCGCTTTTTACAGCTACAACTGTTCCGTTTTCATCAACTACCACATAATCTCTTAATGTGTTGACATTTTCAACCTTTATTTTACCGTTTCCGTTTGCATCAACAGACGGATTAAGATGAGGTATTGCATATATATGATCCTCATTTAACAGCGGATCAAGCATGAACATAGCCGTATAAGTATCTGCCGACTGTACTGTGTCACCTGCACTAAATCCTGCTGTAGTTCCTACAAGATTTCCTGACAGATTATACCATCCTGCAAATACATATCCTGCATTTGCCGTAGGTGTAGGTGCAATGCTGCTAAGAGCGGTTCCGTTTAACTTCTCTGTTTGAGACGGAGCTCCTGCTATACTTCCATTACTTCCGGCTCTAAAGCGAACAGTTGACCATGCATTCGGATCCTTTACATACTTAAATATAAGCTTTGTAGTCTGACCACCTGTTAATGTCAGCATATCCGTCATCTCAAGCTTATTCGGATTTGTAGTGGATACTCCGTTTCCTGATGCATTGGCATAGTACCAACCGTCTTCAACATATCCTGTATTTGCAGTTCCTACAGTTGTAACGGAAGCCACAATGTCAGATAGTGCATGAGTTCCTGCCAAGAACTGAGGCGGTGTTGTAATTCCTCCAAGGCTTCCGCCTGTTGTAGAGGAAAGTGTAACTGTTGCCATATCTGCAAGATTCGGTGAGTAGTACACTGTAATTGTATCTCCACCCTCCTTAGGATCATAGGTTATACTTCCCGGTGTGCTTCCTGACGGAGGAGTCGGAGTGAATAAATTAAACTGTGCCGTATCATAGTCGATATAGGAATAGGTGTAATGATCTACTACAGGTAAAACTATATCGCTATATGTTGTTCCCGCCGGATGTGTCAGTGTTACATCATTAATTGTAGGGAAATTAGGATCTGTTGCCCCTACAGTTGAACGATATTTTACAGTTACATTAGTCGGGAATGCCGCATTTTCAGTATATTTATACTTAATTGTTACACCCTGATTAGGCATCTTATTGATTTTAAAAGGTGTTGTAGCATTTACAGAAGCATGATTTGAAGTAAAAGGTGAACCTGTTGTATCAAGTCCCCTTACCTTATAATAAGTATTACTTCCAATAGTTACCGCTCCCGAGTCATTATTTCCGGTCACAATCTCATAGCCTAAATAATTATATTTGTGCTGTACAACTCCGTAAATATCGGTTGCTGAAGGGATATTTGCTAAAAGTGGAACTGTTATTCCTGCTCCTGCATTATCACTTTCTGCCGGGAAATTACCCACATTATTATTATTTCCTGAAAGTATGATAGGGGTTTCAATTCCGCCGTTATCAGCCACATACTCAACTTTAACTCTGAAAGTCTTTGATGTATCGGGCTCATAATTAAACCTTACTTCCACATTACGGTTTGGCATCACTCCTGTAAATCCGTTACCCGGAGTATTTACAAGAATCTTAGCATTTCCTATAGGCGTATTGTCCGCACTGTTGGTTTTACTCTCACCTATCTCAACTCCGTTTGTAGATAAAAGCTTATATCCAGGAACTTCAATAGCAGTTCTTTCAACCGAGTTTCCCGGTTGTAATCCTGTGGTCTGCTCATAAAACTTCCATGTGTTTCCACCGCCAAGATCTCTTAAAGCTACCGTTTTTAAGTCAAATGTAGTTGAACCGCTCCAAAGAGCCTTATAAATTACATAACTGTAATAAGGATATGCCGGCTCCATGGATGTCCTGGTCTCCTCATTTCCGCCTGTAGCATCATTTACCACAATCCTTTTCCAGCCCTGAAAACTGTAACCGTTCCAAGTAGGTATAGTACCGCCGGCACCTCCCCATGGAAGATCCGGTTTGTTTCCGCCTGAAAATGCTATGGATCCATAGTTGCCGCCATTAAACGGTGCTGAAGCACTTAGAAGACTTCCGGCTGTTCCCGAAAACTCATAATAGCCGTCTGTTTGAGTACTGCCTGACCATCCGGTATAGGTGGATTTATTAAGTCCCGGTCCCTCTCCCGTATCAAACACTATCTTACTTGCAGCTCCATGTGCCGCGCTCGCAGACGCACCGAATTTTCCATGCACAGTATTATAATAATCGCTGCTTTCATTTGCCAGGACATTTGTAGGCATTATGGACAAAGCGGTAAGTGCTGCAAGGACTGAAGCAAAATATCTTTTAATTTTTCTTTGTTTCATTTTTTCTCCCATAGTCGTGGCGGTTTCCCGCCACGACACATTCTTTATCTCACTCTAATGAATGGAGGTTCCATCCAAAGTAATCCTTAGTTTATAAATGCTCCGTTTGAGTCAACTTTATAACCGTCCGGTGTTGTTTCGGATTGATACATCTCTCCTGTACTTCTGCCCTCTCCAAGACGTGCAAAGTAATACCATTTACCGTCTACAAGCTTCCATCCGGTTGCC
This sequence comes from Lachnoanaerobaculum sp. Marseille-Q4761, assembly GCF_017565785.1. Classification (NCBI taxonomy): domain Bacteria; kingdom Bacillati; phylum Bacillota; class Clostridia; order Lachnospirales; family Lachnospiraceae; genus Lachnoanaerobaculum; species Lachnoanaerobaculum sp. Marseille-Q4761. The sequence continues at coordinate 1,440,828 of NZ_JAGEKB010000001.1, read as the reverse complement.
ATAATTCCAAGGGTAGGATCAAGATAATACCATTTACCGTTATCATCCTTAAACCAACCTTCATGCATTTCAGCCTTGGCATCAAAACGATACCAACCTGTCATACTTGTGTTACCTGTATCATATACAAGCCAAGCCCACATTGAAACTAAAGGTATACCACCATTCATCTTAAACTGCCACTTTCCGTTGGCGTTCTTTGACCAGTTTCCGTTAACTCCGACATGGTAATCATTCTTTGTTCTGGAAAGGATTGGATCTGCTTTTGTTCCGCTTCCCTTTCCGCCGCCTCCTGAGGTTCCTCCTCCACTTCTGGCTGTAGAACGCTCTGAACGCTTTGTATTGTGATCAACTCTGGTTACAGTTCCGTTATTATAATCACCATATCTTATATCAAGCACTTCTTCATAAGGCTTTATCTGCTCCTTGAAAGTGTCAATAGCAGCATTTATCTCTGTAAGACTTGGTCTTTTGCCGCTATCCAGGAACTCGGCAATCTGCTTAATAAATACATTAAGTTCACTTGCTTCCTTCTTCTTTAAGAAATAAGAATCTGAATATGAAAGTGCTTTTTTAAGCAAGTCATTAAGTAAATCTCTTGCCCTGTCCACATCTTCCTTATTACTCTTATAGAATGAGAAAACTGTAGTCTTTCTTGTAAGTGGAGCACTCTCATCAAATGCCTTGTATGCAGTAAGTGACTTACTCCAGCCAAGCTTTGTATATTCATATCCTGTGCTCTCTTCAGAGTACTTTTCCACAAGTGCCGGAAGTGCGGCATACTGTGGATAATCTACAGGTGCATCTCCCTTTCTTACCTTAAATCTCTCAGTGAGATTCTCATAAGTGTATTTAAATGTAAGTTTATATGCTTTAGAGTATGCAAGCACATATCTCTTAAACGGATTACTTCTGAAATGGAACAAACCTCCTGTACTTTCAGGATCCTCAGACATTGCAACTTCAGTTAAAACAATGTTTCCTGATCCGTCTCTTCCTATTTCATACAGCTTATAATCAAGCATATCCACATCATTTCTGTCAAGCTGGATATAGGTGTCAAACTCTACACCGCTTGCATAACTCATATCTCTATCAACTTTTCTTCCGTTTACATATCTTTCAATATCGATATTAAGTGACCATGCACCTGTATATGCCGACTCATGAAGATTAAACGGACTCTCAGTCTTTATAAGAGCATTTTCAGCTGAAGTGGGTTTGCCCTTCTTATAAACAATCTTATACATAACATCTGCATTGTTTACATTCTTTAATGAGATATCCTCAGGTGTTGTAAGCAGATTTGAAAGATTATCAATATCCTCAGGATTTAATGCAACTTCTCCTTCACTTCCGCCTCTAAGTTCATCTACAACGGTTGCATTACTTGGTGAAGCAACTCCTGCATAATATGCCGTTAAGAGCACATTGGTTGAAGGCATGGTAAATGTAAAGTTCCTGTCTGTAATCTTGCCGGTTACTCCGGGTATTGATCCTACAGTTACCTTCCAATATAAGAATCCGCTTGCAGGTGCATCAAGTACAACACTTTCTCCTGCATGTGCATCCTCAAATCTTGATGTGCTTACCGCATTACCTGCCACACTTGCTACACTTCCTCTTTGTGTTTCCACAATAAACTTAGGTATCTCAAGACCTCCGCTCGGATCGGTAACTATTACCGTTCCGTCAGCTCTTTGATCCTGAGGTGTAAGTGATGAACCTCTGGGTCTTGCCACAACGGTGTAGGTTGCATTGTATCTAAGTTTTGAGAACTTAGCAATTGCCGGATTGCTTCCGGTAGGTGTTTGCCATCCGTCAGCCCTTGTTTCAGGTGTTATCACAACATTTCCGTTCTCATCAAGCACAGCATAATCCGAATTAGGATCTGCCGGATTTACTATAAGTGTGGTGTAAGCTTCATCTTCCTCGTCAAAGTCTACCTTATAGTTGTTTTCAAGAGCAGGTATTAAAACCTCTGTAGGTCCTGCCGCTCCTCCGACTGTAGATATATTGTCACCTGCATTTGCTATAACAGGTGATATAACCTCATATACATGATAGCGATGTTCAGGATAAAGATCTTCAAAGATATTTCTTCCTGTAGCATTTCCGTTCTGGGTTGCAACTATTGTACCGTCAGTTTCAGTAACAATATAGCTGTATCCCTGTGCAGTATCATATACTGTTATTCTTCCTCTTCCGCTGTCCTGATTTATGCTTCCGACAGCATCCGGAAGTCCTGCATTTGTTCCGAAAGCACTTGGATCCGGAACGAATTTAAATGTATAGGTATTTCCGAGAGTTATACCTGAGCCTGCACTCATGGCAGAATTTCCGTCATACCACTTATCATTTATAAAGTTCGCTACCGGTGTAACCGCAGGAGTTATTACATCCGACCAATGCTTATCCTTTGTCAGATGCATTGATGTCGGCTGACCTGCATTAATACTTCCGTTAGGTCCTGCCGCAAAGTAAATATCTCCCCACCACTGCGGATCCTCCGCAAAAGATGCTGTAAGTGTTACCGGTCCGCTGAATTGCTCCGTATTTGCAACTAAGGTTTCACCATTATTTCTGATTCCGTCACCATTACTGTCGATGAACCAGCCTTCAAATACATAATACTGATCGCCTGCCGCATTGGGAACTAAATTCTTTTCCACGATTTTTTCAAAGGTGTAAGCATTAGCCGCACCGTCAGCACTTCCGTCATTTATAAGAACTGAAGCCTTATAGCCGCTGCCTGCCGCCATTACATCTGTTGAAACATAAAGCGGATTTGAAGGATCATTATTCGGCTGATTTGTGATGCTTCCGTTAGCACCTGCCACATATGTTATATCAGCCCATTTTGAACTTACTCTATTGTACTTATAGCCAATCTGCAACTCTCCCGCAGGCATTACCACATCATAATCATGTGTAGTAGGATTAAAGTTTCCGCTTCCTGCCGGATCTTCAGTTGTAGAATTAAAGCTGTATCCGTACAATGCTCTGTAATTCTCTGTAAAAGGTGTTCCTACAGGTATTGAATCTGTCTTTTCAGGAATTATATCCCTAAGCAGTTCATCTGTAGTGTCCATATCCTTATAGCTTACACTGTATGGAACCGCTGAACCGTTTGTTGTTAAAACATATACAAGAGTAACCTGCTGGTTAGGCATCTTTCCTGTAAAGTTATAATCACTGTCAAATCCATACTCTGTCATTGCAGTCACAAAATTGTCGGTAGCAGTTGCCGGGCTCGGTGTAAGACCGTCCACAACCTGTGCATCCGATATGTCATATCCCATAAACTGCTGAGGTGTAAAGCTTACATTTTCCTCAGGGAAGTAAAGAGCATTTCCACCTGTACTGTCAGATGTAGGTACAATCGGTCCTGTCACCGACCCCACTCTGTAATATACCTTAAACGGAGATCTGTCCGCAGGATTTGTACTTACATTATAACCATATCTTACAGTTGCATCCTGTAAAGGCATTGTGCCTGTATATGTTCCATGCACATCAAAGCTTCCCGGAAGGCTTGAAGGTACCTTATCAGATACCGCCGCACTCCACTCATAACCTCTTACAGTCTTTTTAGATATTGTAAAAGGCAGTGTGAAAGCATGTCCGGATGAAGTAATACTTCCGAAGGTTATACTGTGATCATAGTTTGTATACTGTGCAGTAAGGTCAAATACCTGAGATGTGTCAGGTGCCCACTGAGCATAGTAAACATCAGCCTCACCTGCTCTTACAGTAGCCTTATATGCTCCTGCTATCTGAGTAAGCGCCGTTCCGCTTCCGTCAGCCGCAGAGTTCCATCCGCTTAATACATATCCGAATTTTGCAGGATTCGGAGCTGCAATCTGTGCTCCGGCATTTCCTGTCTGAGGTGCCGTTGATGCCGGTATACCTCCATTTCCGTTAAATGCCACTGTTCCCGTATTCGGTCTGTACTTATAGGTTATCTGAAGTTCTTCAGCAGGAACAATTCCTGTAAAGGCTCCGTCCGTTGCAAAAGGTGATGCAGGATAGGTCGGATAAGTCTCTGAAGCATCCACATCCAATGTATAAGTTGTAGTACCTGCTACAAATGTAGCCGGAGGTGCAGCTAATGTCACCAACTCACCTACAGGCTTTTTCTGGTCTGCAATGGTAGGTGCACCTGTTATTACAGCACCGTTATTATCCCTTATTATAGTCTTTATGGTCTGTTCATTTGCCTTTAATACAACCTTTTCCTGAGTTGCATCATCTGTATCCTTTATAATACCTGCCGCATCACTGTCCTTTACAAATTTGTCAAGGAAAGGTGCAGGTGATACAATACCTCCCGGATAACTTCCGGACGGCTCTGCGATAACTACAGGTGCCGTGTCTGTAGGTAGTGTCTGTGTGGTAACACCGATCTCTGAACCTCTTATGGCATCATTAACTGTAACAACCTTTCCGCTTCCAAGATATACATTGGCCTTTGAAGGCAGTGTTCCCGGAGGCGCGGATGTAGGTGCCGCCTTTGTATTTCCCTGTATTTTTACAAGACCTGATACAGTCATAGAAGCTGAGCCTGTAATCTTAACAGCACCTTCAATATCTGAAGTGCCTGCATTGTTTTCAACAGTCATCGGGTTTACAGGTTCATCCGACTTACCCTTAAGATTTATAGTACCGCCGCTGATATCAAGTGCTCCTCCTGTAGAACCGGTAAGTTTCACACCGTTATTTAAGTTGACAGTTCCGTTATTTGAAATAAGCAACGCCTCATTTCCTCTTCCGTCACCGTCCAGCACTATATTATCAAAGTTAACGGCAAGACCTGTTTGATTCTTAAAGATGGCTCCCTCAAATCCCGGAGCTCTCTTTATGCTGACAGGATCATCCGCACCGCTACCGCCTCCATAAGTTCTTGAATGAGCATCAAATGCAATATCTGTACTTGAAATAGTGAGCTTTGTATTGGTACTTAAGCTTGAAGGTATCTCAATTGTAGCCGATACCGGATCATAATCCTGTACAAATATTGTAGCAACCCTACCGTTTGCCTTTGTAAATGCCGCCTCAATCGTCTTTAAAGGCTGATTGTAAATACCGCTGTTACCGTCATTTCCATGTGCCGATGACACATAGATTGCCGCCTCTGAATAAGTGTAGGCAACTCTTCTATGTACAGTCTCATATGGACGAAGCATAATATCCCATGAGAATACAGTGGAGTAGTCCGAGTTGCTAAGGTTACGTCCTACCAAATCGTTAATATTTGTAGCGGAATAATCACTGTCAACACCATTTCTGAATGATGAAGGAATTCTGCTTCCAAAGTTTCCAATCCACTTTGTACTTGCCTGATTTGTTCCTATAGAAGGATCACCGAGGATAACATTTATTGTAGATAACTGACCTGTTTTTCTTAAATAAAATCCTCTGTCTGTAATTACAACATCCTTTTGTAATGAACCGTTTACCTGGAAGTCATATGCCATTGAGATAAGAAATCTTTGACCTCCTGCCGGAATATTTTCTCTTCCGTAAAAGTAATAGTCTGCATATATATACTTCTCATCCGCAGTGGTTGTAACCATGGTCTCAATGGTTCTTTCATCAGGACTTGAACCGAACTTTGTGGTTTCCACGGAACCATTCCAAGTAGTTCCAGATAATGAAACCGCCTGATTGCTTCCGTTTACTGCATTACCACTGCCAAGTTCCGCCTGCCTTTGTCCCATCTTCGCCATATAATAGCGGCTGCTCATAAGTGCTTCCGGATTATAAACGGTACTGTTTGGAGGAATAAGAAAGCTTCCATCTTGGGCACCGTTATCACTGTTATTTTTAGGCATAACAATATATAAAGGCACACCGTACTGACCGTATGTTACATCACCTGTACTACCGTCTCCGTTCTTGGACTCAAAATTGTATCTGTAGGAAACAGCTCCATTTTCTCCCCAGTCACCTGAAGTCTTCCAAGAATATTTCATATTGTCATTTTCACCGTTTGACGGAATATTAGGATTTTGTAACTCGGTCGCCGCATAAGTTTTTATGGGCAATGCTCCTGAAAAGAGTGTGGTTACCATGGCTGTTGACAGCAACCATGCCGCACCCTTTTTCAGAGTCTTTTTTAATAAACCTTCATTTTTCATATTTACACTCCCGACTAACATTAAAAGTTCAGCCTTGCATCATCCGGAAGATCTGAAAATTCCGGATTTTCTACCGCTTTACCGGCTAAACCACGTGCATATTTATCGGACTCTTTTTTATCATAATGATAGAATCCGGTTCCCTCTGTTCCTGTTCTGTATACAGGCTTATACTCATCCTCGGTATATCCCACAACACAGTTATTAAGAAGCATATAGTAACCGCCTTCGGAGTCCCTTACTACCTTTTTATTGCCTTTTATTACCTTTCCTGATGCATTTACCAGTTTATAACGATGCTCTCCTGATGGAAGAGTCACTTTTACAACACCATATCCGAGATCTTCGGGTGCATCAAGCCTTAGACCGTTTATATAATATGAGTCGTTCCAAAGTTTCATTTTATTCCTTCCGCCTATAGCCTTACCGTTGCTGCCAAAGCCGAAAGCGAATGTACCGTCTTCGATATTTATATATATCTCATGTCCGGTTTTCATTCTTCCATCATTAAGTTCGTCATTTGAAAAGAAGTATAAATCGGATCTCTCCACTCCATAGATATTTCCCTCTATAAAGTCTTCCTTCTTCCATGCGTCCACATCATACTGAGCAACAAACTCATGTCTTCCGTCAAAAAGTACAAATCCCGACTGCATTCTTCCAAGACCGTCAAAGGCATAGTACTCATCATTTACCCTTCTTATGGAATTGGTAACAACTCTTCCGGTATCATCTGTTCTCCACCAGCTTGCCTCAATACTTTGTGCGTCCTCAATACTCATTTCATCTGAAGGATACATCCAAAGCCACTCATTCTTTGAAAGAGAACCGTTGGTACTTCCGTTAAAGTACTTTGTACCTTCTCTTTTACCATCCTTATTAAGTGTCGTAGGATTACTTCTGTTAGCATTGCTGACAGTGGCTATATTTCCCCACCATGGATTTAAAACACCGTTTTCATCAAACTGATAGGTGCCTCCATTGATATCCCTTTGCTTCGGGTTATCAGTGGTCGACTTGAGTTTTTTGCTCTTCGCATCAAAATAGAACCACATACTGTCATAATCTTTGTAGTTTCTTTGTGTCAACAAGCTGTCTGCATTTGAGCCACCGGCATTGTTCTCGTAGTAGTCAAGCCATGCGTCTGTAAGCATTGCACCGTCATCATAGCTGAAATACATACCCTCCTTAAACGGATCTTCATCTGAAACAGGATTTCCTGTCGCATCGATCCATCCGGTAAGCATCACACCGTTCTCATCGAATATGTATCTCTTACCGTCAATATTGTGGACAACAATACCGTTTTTCCTTCTGTAGGCACTTCCGTCATTACCGAAATACCTCCAACCGGGTTCCTCACCCTCAGAAATAAATGCCCACTCATCCTTCGCCATCTTTCCATCCTCTTTTACATAGTAGTCATCCCCCTTCCATGTAAAAAAGGCGTCCTTAAGGATTTTCCCGGACTCGTCAAGATAATACATGTAGCCCTTGGACTCTCTCCACACATCTGTAAGAGGAGTTCCGTCATCTGCTAGGTACATCCACTCTTCACCGGATCTGGTCCATCCGGGCACTGCCGCAGAACTGCTTATCGTTCCGACAGTCCCCATGCTGAGGATGAGTGCAAGCACTCCGACAGAAGCCAAAAGTGTCTTATCTTTTTTCTTCATATTCACCCTTTCTTTAATTTATTTTGTATTAACAGGATTTATTTTTTTGTTAACACAATGAAAAATATAAGTTTTTTTATATTATAAGCATCTCAAATATAGTTGCAAAAACTTACATTCTTATTAACATTATATTATCTCCTAGTATAATAATGATGTAGTCAATCAAGACTACTTGGTTAATAAGTTTCTATAAATCAGATAACAAAAGAAGGGATTCTTCCTTCATCAGATGTTATCCATAATAATTATCATGTCTGACGGTTCCTGATAGACACCAGATAAAACATAAGGTATTATCTCTTAGGATAGGACAAAGAATGTTTACCTCCTTGGAAGGTCACTTCTGTGACTTATACCTGCAAGAAAGTCAATTAGTCCATTCGACAGGGTTTTATGTTTTAGCTGGTTGGGAACCTGAAGGCCATACCCGAATAACACGCTAGGTTGTGTACCTGCCGGATTGGAAATGGATTCCTATCAGAAAGGGGCTATTGCTCATGTCAAACAAAGTTATTTTTAATCTTGATGAACTATTCATCTCTGTTGGTATTGATGTCGGTGCTGACTTCTCTTGGATGTCTATAGCACTTCCAAACCAACAATTCGTAGGAAAACCTTACAAAATCCTACATAACAGTATTGATTCCCTTACAACCGCTGTTTCTAAAATAAAAGAAGCAGAAGAGTTGTATTCTTTGGAAAGTCGCATTTTCCTCGAATCCACGGGAATTTATCATTACCCACTCTTCTGCTATCTTCGTGATAAGGGTTTTAACTGCTCGGTTATTAATCCTATCATCACTAAGAATAGCACAAACATCAACATACGAAAAGTACATAATGATCGTTTTGATTCTAAAAAAGCTGCTTTAGTTGGCTTGAAATCTGATTTAAAGGTTTCACTTATGCCATCAGACCTTGCTCTAAACTGCCGTAATCTGTGCCGTGAATACTACGATTTAATGGATAATCGCAGTGCCTATGTGAATAAACTTCAAGGTGAATTACGCATGGCGTTTCCTCAGTATCTTGGCATCTTTTCCAAGGTTACTATCAACACTTCTCTTACATTGTTGGAAACTTATACATCTCCATCAGCTTTTCTTGAAGCAGACAAGCAAGAGATTATTGATATCATCAAATCAACAGCTCGATTTGGGCTTACATATGCTCAAAATAAGTATAATGCCATAATTCAGGCGGCAACTGATGCAAATCAGTTTGGATACATTATAGACAGCAACATCAAGCGTATTCGCCTTTATATCAGCTTCATACGTAAATATGATGAAGAAATCAACAGCATTCTTGAATCACTCCACGAGCTTGTTGATGCTAATGAAGATGCTGACTTTGTCAAGCAGATTCATTTGATTGAAACATTCAAAGGTGCTGGTTTCTTGTCTGCTGTATCCATCATGGGTGAAATTGGTGACTTTTCAGCATTTTCAAAACCAAAACAACTTTTCGCTTATTTCGGTCTTGATCCGGCAGTAAAACAATCCGGAAAATTTGAAGGTACCAAGGTTCAAATGTCTAAGCGTGGTTCTGCCATAGCTAGACGTGTTATTCACATGTTAACCTTACAAAGCATCAGTATCTTCCGTAATGGAGAAGCTAAAAATCCAGTTCTTCGTGAATACTACCTCAAGAAATGTGACTCAAAACCAAAGCTCGTAGCAATGGGGGCTGTTTCACATAAAGTATGCAACATGATATTTGCAATACTCAGAGACAACAAACCATTTAAAATCATTGCTCCTCAGGAGCATATCAAACAATACAATGCTGCTAAATGCGACATAGCTGCATAAAATACTATGACCCCAATGAATCAATATCTTTCAAAAAACGATATTTTCACCAAGGGGAAAGTCCGCCCTTTTTTAGTCAGAAAACAAAATAAATTTTATCTCATTTAACTATTGACATTTATTAGCTGGACTTTCTTTAATTTATTTTGTGTTAACAGGATTTATTTTTTTGTTAATACAATAAAAAATATAAGTTTTTTATATTAAAAGCATCTCAAATATAGTTGCAAAAACTTATATTCTTATTAACATTATATTATCTAAAGAAAGAAAAAGCAAATCATTTAATTTTAATAGACAATAACTTATTAATATTTAGTTACTGTACACGGGTAAGCTTGTCTTCTACATCTTAATCTATTAAACTTATGGAGTCTAACACGCCGTTCAGGCTCCATATTATCTATTAAAGATTTCCTTGACAGCAGTGTAAAGGTTTGGATTATTTTTCCGTACTCCAAGCAGCACACCCTTGCTCTGACATAATTCTTCGATGCTTTCAAAGCTTCGAAATGTCATTGCAAAAGTCTGCTTCCTCTTATAATCTCTTAAACAGCGTTCTGCTGTATTGTTTGTAGTTGGCACCCTCATATCATGCAGGAAGAGTAGATGTTGCGCTTTATATTTCTGCATCCGGCGATACAGATTGTATCCATCACGATAATAAGGACTTGGCTCATGAAGTATGTACTCTTCCCCAGCTTTTTCAAGGATTTCTTGGTACTTTCCTTCAAAGTCAGATACGATCTTGGGATCTAAATGTGCATCATCTGCATGCTCATTTCTGTAATGTACCATTTCCCGGATTAGTTCTCTCATCTTGCGGTGCCAGGTCAAAGATGGCTCATTTTCCATGCTGTCTTTCAGATACCGTTGTACATGTGCGAGACATTCCTGATGGGCATTGCCATACTTATAAAAGGTGATTTCGTGGTCGTGTACCAAAATACCTTGGAAATCCTCTGTTACAGTTCCCTTTACACCTTCATGCCCCTTTTTCTCACGGGCGAAGTAAAGAACATTCTGTTCATCCGGTGTTGCACATACATATACATATGCACTTTCTCCGTTTACCCTAGCATTTGTACAGTCTGTATGCATAACCGCAGAAGACAGCAGGTCTGCAAAGATCTTTTTTTGCTCTATTTTTGTTTTTTTTGAGAACTCATGGCAGAGTTTATTTATCATGCCTCCTGATATTTTCAGTTTTCCACCGGTAAGATCTGACAGAAAACGACTGCTTTTGTCAATAGAAACAGCACAGTCTGTGTTTAACAAAAACAAAAGTGCCTTGATGCTGCCATCATAGTTCACATCGTCAACAACACCACTTGGAAAAGCCGCATGGATTCGCTCTCCGGTCGTGGAATTGTAGTATACATCCGCTTGATATTCTGTTACATTCATAATCAACTCAACAGAAACGAGCTGCTTGATAATAGTCTTATTTGTCTTCTTAAAACCCGGATCTTTTGCCACCTCTTTTGGTGCCGGAAGGCAAATGACCTGAGTTGGTATCTGTTTCTTTCTTCCATGGTGGGCATGGCCCGGCTGTGCCCCGGGTTTTCTTCCGGTACACTCACGATTATTTGGAATTTTACTGCGGTTTCTTGATTGTGATGACGGAATGGAGGAATTCTCATAGTCACGGTTTAGCTGTGCTAAAAGTTTTTTATTTCGTCCTTTCTCATCATCAAGCTGAGTTTTTAATTCGCTGTTTTCACGGCAAAGGTCAGTAATCTTAGACAACGCCTGTTCCCTGTCACGTTCTGATAACAACCACTTCTTTTCTTTCTCTTTTAACCCACGTTTCAACTCTTTCATTGATGCATGTAGTTCTTTAAGTGCGTCCTCGTATGCTTCTTCACACCATTTCCATGCATTTTTTACATCCCTATGAAGACCTTCAATAACAAGGTTTAGTTGCTTTATCTGCCTACGATACTCATCGATCAACTTTTGATGTTCCCTTTGAATCTGCTTAAAGCGCTCACCTGATTTAAAATCGGCAACTTCCTTTTTTAGTATTTTGTTTTCCTGTTGTAAAGCACCAATATATTCAAAGGGAATTCTCATTATGATTTCTCCAGTTCCTTGATTATTTTATTCTGATTATTAACAATTCGCTCCAAAAGATATATTTGCTCTTTCTGAGCTTCGATTGTTTCCAAAAGTACCTTGTTTTCCTTTTCGTATTCCTTACATAATGTTTTTTGTAAGGCTAAAAGCTGTTCTATCTTACCGGAAATATGATTCATATACTCACCTCATTTCATGGTAAGATTATATCAGAAATGTTGTATTTATGCGAATTTGACGACAAAGTCCCTTCGTTATTTTGCCATGTTCATAACTCTTAAAAAAAACCATGTTCAAACACAGATTGTGTAGAACTATCCACAAATGATAGTGAAATCATTCTGTATAGGATAGATATAGATAAAATCTGTTGATAACTTAAATACAAAAAATTCGGTTGGCAGAGTTACCAACAAAAACTCTACTAACCGAATCACTCATAATAAAATAAGAAAATAATTTTCGGCATTTTTCACAATGGGAATATACTACCCGTGTACAGTAACAATATTTAGTTCTTATCTTAATTTATTATTATCTTCTATTATTTTTATATTTTTAATAATATTTTTATACTATTTTATTTATCTAAAATCAACAATTGTTGCTTAAATAAGTCTTATATATTTTCATAAGTTATTTTTAACTATAACTTCACTAAATATATCATGTTAAAATTACATTGAATTTTGTTTTTTCCATCAAAAAAGGAAACACCCGTCAAGCAGATATTTCCTTTTTTACATTCTTTTATATCTTTATCAAACATCAACTTACAGTATATATTTACAAAAACTCTATATCTTCATAGCTCTTATCAATTTGTGGACGATACAATAGAAGGCAAAGCAAAAATCCGCTGAGTGCCCCTGCAACATGTGCCACATTGTCCACCCCTGTGGACTTAAATCCTGCATATAACATAAGCACAAGTGAGGCGGCTATCTGATAGAGACTCAAATCCTTTATTCTGCCTCTGTTTATTATCAATGCATAAAGCAATGCTCCGACCACTCCGAAAATTGCTCCGGAAGCTCCTGCGCTGACCGCATAATCACCGCTGTTTGTCTGAAACCAGTCAGATGCTATATTAGCCAGGACTCCTGAAATCATATAAATTATAAAAAATCTTATATGACCGGCTATATCCTCCAGCTTACATCCAAGAATCGCCAAAATAAGCATATTATTGGCTATATGCTCTATTCCGAAATGCATAAACATGGATGTTACAAGTCGGTAATACTCTCCCCCCTGTATATTTACAGGGAATGATGCACCATACTTTAACATTACCATGGTGGATGTGGAGCCTCCATGTGTTTCAAGAAATATAAAATATATAATATTTACTACAATAATACTGATAGCTATATAGTTTTTTTTACCGATTCCAAACTCCATTATCTAAAACACTCTGAAATTTTCTTTGCAGTCTCTTTTTGCACTTCCTTATCAGACTCTCTTGGAGTCCAGCTGACAATACTTGAAGCATCATCATATCTTGGTATAACATGAATATGACAGTGGAACACCGTCTGTCCGGCGCTCTCTCCCGTATTCGCTAACGTATTAAACCCTGTAGCACCCAAAGCACTCATGGATGCCTTTCCAAGTTTTGCCGCCAGTACAAGCGCCTTACCTGCTATATCCTCTTGAAGTTCCGTAATATTTCTGGCATGCGACTTCGGCAAAATAAGCATATGCCCTTTGCTTGCCGGAGATAAATCAAGTATTACTCTAAAATTTTTATCTTCATAAACCGTATCTGACGGAATCTCTCCATTAGCTATTTTACAAAAAATACAATCCATATTTCCCTCACTTTAATCATTATTTGTCCACTCAGGCTCTTGCGGAACCTCAAAAGTTCCCTTTATATTTGTATCTCCGTCTATTGCAACCAATACTCCGGAAGAATTTGTCTTATATTCCACCCTATCCGCATCCTTGACTCTGGCATTTGATGCAATTTTCCCCGAAGGAGCTACCACATAATTTGTGCTTCCTGTTCCGTTTTCATTCGGAACACTGAAAACCTGATACTTTAAAGAAGGATTTGCTTTTACAATTCTACCCTTATAATAAAGTTTTGAATCCTTTGTTCCCGTCCAACCCTTGCCTGTTGAGGTCTGGAAATAATACTCTTCAAGTTGACCTGAACTCTCCTTTATATTCTGCTTTCCTTTTATCAAATAGCATTGAGAGCTTGTACCGAAATAATATGCCGAATAGCTGTTTCCCTGATAAACCTTTTGAATACCGTATACGGGATTTCCGTTTTTATTAAATAAATACTGTTTATCATTTATTTTCAGCAAATCACCTGCATTAAGATTATCGGTCTTTGAGGCATACGGTTCTCCTGTGGTTGAAAAATAAAACCACTCAACAAGATTATTATATCCCCCTGCCAGCTCCTCCGGAGGCTCTATGGAATACCATCCTTTTCTTACGGTTCCGTCCTCATTTATATATTTAAAATTTCTTATAGACGGATTGGAGCCACCCGATATTTGAACCCAGCCGGTTACAAGTTCACCGTTTTCATTAAATGCATATCTTGAACCGTCTATTTTTTTCTCACCGTATTTAATCCCGTTTGTCAGTACAGGTTTAAACTTCTTTCCATTACTTGCAAAGTAAAACCACTTCTCACCCGATGTCTGATTCGGTCCCGGCTTTGACTCCTCACTGTATGGCGGCACAAGCTTATACCATCCGGTCACCATGGTTCCGTCACTTTTTGTATAGTAATCATCATCCAATATCCAGCCGGTAAGCATCTTTCCTTCATCATCAAAATAATAATGCTTATCACCTATATTCTTCCAACTCTCTTTTACAGCCTTGCCTCCGCTTTGGAAATATGCCCAATGATACTCATTTCCAAACTTCAGCTTTTTCCAGCCTTCTACTATAAGTCCCTGATCATCAACATAATAATTACTGTCATCTACCCAACTCTCCGTTGCCATTACACCTTTTTCATTCAGGTAGCGCCACTTATCATCAGCACCCTTTCTCCACTCATTTGTTATCTTATTATTGTTATTATCTAAGTATATCCAGTCGGATCCCGACTTTGACCACCCCTCCGCATAGACTGTTCTCGGTGATACAAAAAGTAAACCAACAGCAAAAAGCGATAAAAATATTTTTTTTCTCATATTTCACTCCATTATGTTTTATATTTAGTTCAAAGTTTTAAAGTTACTGCTATATAATTACTTCTAATATACATTATACACTATGAGTGTGGTTTTTTCCTTACGATTACCTTAACTAATGTAAAAAACCGCCTCTGCCTAAGACAAAAGCGGTTATTTATATTACGGTCATTTGACCTTATTATTTTTATATAAGTATATCTTATTCTACAACATAAGGAAGAAGAGCTATATGTCTAGCCTTCTTGATAGCTACTGTGATTTCTCTCTGATGCTTAGCACAGCTTCCTGAAATTCTTCTTGGAAGTATTTTCCCTCTTTCTGAAATATATTTTCTAAGAGTTGCTACATCTTTATAATCAATAGCCTTTTCCTTATCACCACAGAATGTACAAACTTTCTTTCTCCTGCGTAATCCGTTAGCAGGTCTTCTTCTAGAGCCATCAGCTCTATCAGCCTTGTTAAATGCCATGATAAAGTCCCCTTTCTTATTTTAACCTAGTTAAATGGTAGACCCTCGTCATCAACTCCGTCCGGTATATTCATAAACCCGTCCGTACTTGCCGATGCCGGTGACGGTCTTGTGGAAGTCTGATAGCTACCTGCGCCATCACTTGCTCCCTTACTGTCTGCAAATTCCTGAGTCTCTATAATAACCTCAGTTGTATAAACTTTCTGACCTTCCTTGTTTGTATAGCTTCCTGTCTGAATACGACCTGAAATCAATACTCTCATTCCCTGTCTAAAATATCTCTCTGCAAATTCGCCGGCTTTATCAAATGCAACACATGGTATAAAGTCTGCGGTCTGTTCCGATGAATCTCCTCCACGCTTAAAACCTCTGTCTACTGCAAGAGTATATCTCGCAATTGCCATGGATCTCTCACCACTTGAATATCTTACTTCCGGGTCTCTTGTTAGCCTGCCCATCAATATGGCTTTGTTCATACAATCTCTCCTTTATATTAAGCTTACTGCTTAACGACTAGGTATCTCACAACTGATTCCATGATACGAACATTTGCCTCTAACTCATTAGGGCAGTTATTGTTCTCTGACTGGAACTTAATGAAATAGTAGAATCCCTCTTTTTGCTTGTTAATGTCATAGGCAAATCTTTTCTTGCCCCAATCATCGACATTTACAACGCTTCCACCAAATCTTGTGATGTAGTTTTGAACTTTCTCCAGAGCTTCCGCTCTTGCATCATCTTCAAGCTTACCATTAAGCACTAATGCTAATTCATATGTACTTGTCATTTCTTACCTCCTCTTGGTCTCTGGCCTTTGATATAATCAAAAGCAAGGATTATGTGTCACAGTACTTAATAATATCATGTTTCTTTTTTCATTGCAACTGTATTTTTTTCTTATATTTTATTGTTCACTTTATCTCCATAAGACTTAAAGCGGTTATAGCCGCTACAGATATTGCAATCACTTGCTTTTTCATAAATTTGTTCCTCCAAATATCTAAAACTTATAGAGCGATTATAGCTTTCGATAAAAATAAAAGAAACCTAATAATAGGTCGATATATCCAAAATTCTGAACTTCTTATCCACGGATGGTTCTTTGGGAATTTTTCTGCATTGTTTTATCAGCTGTTTTTCATTATAATAATTTATACGAATAAAGTTTTAGGAGCATTGCTATGTTAATACAGTTTAGTGTCACCAATTTTCGCTCTATAAAGGATAAAGTTACATTATCCATGCTTGCAGGTAATGTAAAAGAGCATCCTGAACATTTAATCTCATATGCAAATGAAAAATATTTGAAATCCGCTGTTATATATGGTGCTAATGCTTCAGGTAAGTCCAATATAATCAGAGCTTTTTCTTTTATGGTTGATTTTGTATTAAATTCTCATAATTTACAACTACATAAAAAGATACCCCGCTATCCGTTTCAGTTTGATAAAGATACCCAATATTTTCCCAGTAAATTCGAAGTTATTTTTATATCAAACGGCATCAGCTATGCCTACGGTTTTTCCATAAACGATGATGAGGTTATAGATGAATATCTTTATCATTATCCAAAAGGAAGACAGGCTATAATATTCGAACGCAGTAATACAAAAGATTTCCGTTTTGTCAAAGATGTATCCAAACAAAATTCCTTTAAAGAACGTACATCTGCAAATAAATTATATCTTTCTGTTGCTGCAAATTGGAATTATTCTGAAGTTATTCCTGCTTTTGAATGGTTTGCGTCATGTCAGTTTTTTACAAAAGATATTAGGACAACTTCTTCAAAATTTGAAAATAATGATTTCAAAAATAGCATTTTATCAATGCTGAAAGTTGCGGATTTTGGAATAAATGATCTACTTTTAAAAGACTCCGGTGATTTAAATGTCATTGATTCCATATTTCCTACAGATAATTTAAAAACTGTGCATATTGTATATAATACTGACGGACAACCATCTTATTATGATTTAAAT
Organism: Lachnoanaerobaculum sp. Marseille-Q4761; assembly: GCF_017565785.1. Taxonomy (NCBI): domain Bacteria; kingdom Bacillati; phylum Bacillota; class Clostridia; order Lachnospirales; family Lachnospiraceae; genus Lachnoanaerobaculum; species Lachnoanaerobaculum sp. Marseille-Q4761. Next base: position 1,423,495 of record NZ_JAGEKB010000001.1, on the reverse strand, counting down.
ATTGGGGAAGAATCTGACGGAACAAGGGCATATCTGGAAGTGATTTGTTTTGCCAAAAAGGCTCTGGATGAAGGAACAGTATTTATTGCTGATGAAATAGATGCACATCTGCATCCGTTACTGACAAAGCATCTTATTTCTCTTTTTAACAGTAAAGAGTTTAATACAAAAAATGCACAGTTGATTTTTACTTCCCATAGCACCATATTATTAGATTCCGATATCCTAAGAAGGGATCAAATTTGGTTTACAGAAAAAGAAGAAGAAACTGCCGTTACCAATCTTTTTTCGCTATACGATTTTCCTATAAAAAAGGGAACCGAAATAGAAAAAGGCTATCTGTTAGGCAGATATGGTGCCATTCCATTTATAAAAAGAGGTGAATAAATGCCAAGAATAAAACCTGAAAAAAGAGGGCAAAAGAAGCGAAAAATAAAGCCGGTTATATTGATTATAACAGAGGGTTCAAAAACCGAACCGATGTATTTTGATAACTATCGTACACGGCAAACTAATATAGATGTTCGAATAGTAAGTAATAAAGCTGACGGAGCAAAAACCGATTATACGCATCTTCTGGATAAAGCTATTTCATACAAAAAAGAAGAGCAAATTTCTATTGAATATGGTGATAGTACCTGGATAGTTGCTGACGGTGATGTTGATTATAAGACACAAAATGCATTAAACACAAAAAATCAAAAGCTGTTAGATGCAAGAAAAAGAGCCCATGCTAAGAATATTGAAATCATAATTTCAAACCCCTGCTTTGAGTTTTGGTATTTATTACACTTTATGTATAGTACCAAACATTTTAACGACTATAGGTCAGTCCAAGCGGAGTTAAATAAATATATACCAAACTATGAAAAGTCCAAAGATATATATTCTCAGTTATCATCTTATACCGGTAAAGCAACCGAACATGCAAAGCAAATAGAGAGGAGCCATATTAATAATGGTTATAGTCTTCCATTTGGATTAGATGTATCCCCATACACGGATGTATATAAGCTTATAGAAAAGCTCCCTAATATCTATCCAACAACTTAAATACAATAAAAGTGGTATAATTCATTACTGAATGATTAAATAGTAATGTTGTTAGAAGCAATTTGTGGATTAGTACAGGAGAACTTTATGAATCAATACATTTGTAATTATCGGACTATCGGAGATATATCTACTACAGACAGCAGTTTTTTGCCGTCGGTTTATAACTTTTATAAAAATGATATTATTATGCCAAAAAAATCACCTGATGGTATGATTTTACTGCTTGGAAAAGAATATGGACTGCATAAAGTATTGTATAGTGAGCTTGACAGGATGACAGCAGAATCCGCCATCTCACTGATTAATTATAATAAACCCGAAAATACCCTAAAATTTCCCACTAATGATATTTGGCAACTCCCACAAAATTTGGCGACTTCCCGCTTTTATAAAGATTTTTATGAGAGATTTGTAAAAATCGGAGATTCTCCTAAGATTATATTGGCTTATATACCGGATAAAGATTATCTTATGTCCAATTCATCCTTTTTTGAAACCGCAATTTATGTTTATAGAGGAATAAATGAGGATGATTTTAATAAAAAAGGACCTGAGTATAAACATTATCTCAACAATATGTTTTTATTAAGTGAGGTTCTAAAAGATAAAACACAAAACCGCCTGTGAAAACAAACTCTTTCCACAGACGGTTTCTTTATTTCTTAATTATTCATCCCCTGCATTTCTTGCAGGGCATCCAAGACTTTGCCAGGTAAGGTATGCAATAATGAACTTGTCAATATCTCCATCCATTACCGCAGTTACATTTCCGCTTTCCGCTCCGGTTCTGTGATCCTTTACCATTGTATAGGGCTGCATTACATAGGAACGAATTTGATTTCCCCAGCCTATGTCCTTCACATCACCTCTGATATCCGAAAGCTTCTCAACATTTGCCTGCTGCTTTAAAAGAAAAAGCTTTGCTTTAAGCATCTGCATAGCCTTATCCTTGTTTTGGAACTGACTTCTTTCGTTCTGACATTGTACCACCACACCTGTAGGGATATGTGTGATTCTTATTGCTGAAGAAGTCTTATTGATATGCTGACCTCCGGCACCTGATGAACGATAAGTGTCTATCCTTAAATCATCCGGATTGATATCCACATCAAGGTCTTCTTCAATATCCGGCATAATATCACAGGAAACAAATGAGGTCTGACGCTTTCCTGCCGCATTAAAAGGTGAAATACGCACAAGTCTGTGCACACCATGCTCACTTCTAAGATAGCCATAGGCATTCAAGCCGTTTATCTGCAATGTGACTGATTTTATACCTGCCTCATCACCGTCAAGTATATCAAGCACATCCACAGTGTAGCCTTCTTTTGCCGCCCATCTTGTATACATTCTGTATAACATTGAGCACCAGTCGCAGGATTCCGTACCTCCGGCACCTGCATTTAATTTCATAATAGCATTTGAAGAGTCATATTCCCCTGTAAGAAGAGTCGCTATTTTTAAAGCATCTATTTCCTTTGTAAACTCCTCAAGCATAGCCTCTATTTCAGGTATAAGGCTCTCATCATTTTCCTCATAGCCCATTTCTATAAGGACTCCTATATCTTCGTATTCAGACTTTAACTTATTGTATTTTTCGACAGTATCCTTGAGCTGCTTTGCCTCTCTCACTATTTTGGTACTCTCCTTGGGATCATCCCAAAATGAAGGCTCTTCCATTGCACGGTCAAGCTCAATTATCTTTTTTTCCTTACTGTCTAAGTCAAAGTGAATCCCTCACTTCCAGCAATATTTTTTCGTAGGATTGTAATGTGGTTTTAAAACCATCTAATTCTACCATTTGCTCACCCACTTTCATATTATTCTAAATATCCAAATGAATATCAACGACATTATATTAAAGTTTGTGGATTATGTAAACAGGGTGAGTGTAACCAAACCGCTTTATAATAGATTTTAATATGCACTTATTCGTTAAATAAAAATAATAAGATACTGTTCACTCTTATATATTGACATATAATTATTAAATAATTATAATACAATTATAGAAAGGCGACAAAATCAGAATCAAAAATTTATGAAGAAGGAATTTAGGAGGTTAAGATGAGAGAAGAATATGATATTAAAAACTTAAATCCAAGAAAAAATCCATATACAAAACTTGTCAAAAAACAGGTAACTATAAATCTTGATGAAAATATAATTGTATACTTTAAAGAAAAAGCCGAAAGCACAGGCATACCCTACCAGACATTAATCAATCTTTATTTAAAAGATTGTGTTACCAATAATCGAAACCTTGAAATATCATGGAACTGATATAGCTTGTCCATATTTTTTTTACCGGAATTAGACAAGCAGTCAAAAACATATCAATATAGGCGGACAGTACACTGCCCGCCTATATAATATCCCCTACGCTATCTTCCAGCTTACCGCCAATTCTCTGGCATTTATAAATGTTTTGTAGATTCCTTCCTGCTTTATCAGCTCTTCATGCTTTCCTTCCTGTACTATTTTACCCTCATCTATAACCACTATCTTATCCGCATTTCTGACGGTTTTTAATCTGTGGGCTATCATAATTACCGTCTTTTTTCTTGTCAGTTCCTCTATAGCCTGCACAAGCTCCTTCTCATTCTCCGGATCCACATTTGCGGTGGCTTCATCAAGTATTATAATAGGTGCCGATTTCATCATAGCTCTGGCTATTGAAATTCTTTGCTTCTCTCCACCTGAAAGAGAAGCTCCTCCCTCTCCTATCACAGTATCATAACCCTTGTCAAGCTTCATTATAAAATCATGGCAACATGCTTTCTTTGCCACTTTTATTACCTCATCCATACTTGCATCCGGATTTCCAAATCTTATATTATTTGCAACAGTGTCCTCAAACAGATAAACGCTTTGAAAAACAAAGCTGAAGTTTTTCATCAGAGAGTCCATACTGTAATCACGCACATCCTTGCCTCCAAGCTTTATACTTCCGCTGTTGACATCCCAAAATCTTGCCATTAGCCTGCATAATGTGGTCTTTCCGCTTCCGCTAGGTCCTACTATCGCAGTAGTGGTTCCCTCCTCTATATGTAAAGATATATTATTTATAATCTTTCTTTTATCGTATGAAAAATCAACATCTTCCAAATCTATATTATAGTTTTCAGGAACTATATCATCTCCGTTTATATCCATAGGATCTATTTTCAATATGGAATTAGCCTTTTCTATAGCTATATTTACACTTCTTATAAGAGCCGAAAAACTTCCGGCACTGTCAAGTGCCGAATACATCATAAAGGCACATATAAGCATCATAATACAGTCTTCAAGACTCATGCTGTTATTTATATAAAAATATATGGAAACCGCCAACAGACATACACCGGTAGCCTTTGTAATAATTGTCTGCAATGCCATAAACGGAAGCAGTCTTTTTTCCATTTGAAAGTTTACATTTGAGGCATTTTCTATAGCCTCTGTCAATTTTTTATTTTCTCCTCCATACAGTGAATATGATTTTATCTCAGACATACCCTGCACATACTCCAACACTGAGGAAACCATAGTTCTGTCCGCATTGTCCTTGCTTTCAGATACACTGAGTGCTCTGTACTGCAGATATTTGTTTGTGGCTAAAAATATAAGTAAACCGGTAACGGCTATAAGAGCAAGACGATAATCAAAGGTAAACATCATACATATTATAAGTAAAGTTGTAAGAAGTCCCTGAGTGGTCATCATAACTACCTTTGTCGCAACATCCGCCAAAGCCTCCATGGTATTTGTAGTAACCGAGGTAATATATCCCAAACTGTTTTCATTAAAATATCCCATAGGAATATATCTCATATGTTCCGCAATCTCTATACGCTTATTTGCGCAGGTACCATATCCGGCCTCTGTCTGCAACATTGTGGTTTTTGCTTTTACTATTATGGTAAAAACTATACTTATAAGTAAAATCCCCAAACTTATATAGCCGGTATTTGTATTTACACTTCCCCTTACTATTGCCTTTATCACCACATAGGTTGCAGGTATACGCAAAGCTTCAAGGAAAGCCATCATTACTCCCAGCACTATAGATATATAAAATTTCTTTTTATTTACACTTCCGCAAAAATCAAAAAACTTTTTTAATACTTCTATCATACTCTTCTCCTATGCCCTGTCTTTTACTTCTATATGTGCTTCCCACATATCTTTGTAAAGTTTACTGCTCTTTAATAATTCATCATGAGTATTTGCAGCTTCCACTTTTCCGTCATTTATCACATATATTTTATCCACATCCTTTATAGTACTTAATCTGTGAGCTATCACAATCATTGTTTTATTCTTTGACAGCTTTGCTACAGCTGATTGTATCAATGCCTCATTTTCAGGATCGGTATATGCGGTAGCTTCATCCAGGATTATAAGCTTTGCATCCTTTAACATTGCCCTTGCTATAGAAATTCTTTGCCTTTCACCACCTGATAGATGTCCGCCGGCACCTCCTACAACAGTCTCATATCCGTCACTCAGATTCATTATAAAATCATGACATCCGCTTTTTTTAGCAATCTCTTCCACCTCTTTATCACTTGCTTTCGGATTTCCAAGCCTTATATTCTCTCTTATACTCAAATCAAATAAATAATTGTCCTGTGATACATAGGCTATAAATTTATTTTGCACATCTAAGGGTATTTCCTTTGTATTTACTCCACCTATTAAAATATTTCCCTCAAGGGTATCCCACAGACCTGCTATAAGCTTTGCTATTGTAGACTTTCCGCTTCCGCTTGGACCTACAAGTGCCACAACATTTCCGTCATCTATTTTCATATCGATACCATGCAAAACTTCTTTTTTATGATAGCCGAAGCGAACAGCCCTAAGCTCTACATTAGCATTCACTAACTTGCGTTCGGAATTTTTAGGCCTTTCCATATCTTTTTCTTCCATCACACTGCTGATTTCAGACATAATAGTGCCTACCTTGGCAAGATCCTCTGCAAAAGCCGAACATGTAATAAGCGGTGCTACGATTCCAAAGGACAGTATAATAATAAGTACAAATACAGGACCTAAAAGACTTCCCTTATTATAAAGATATACTCCTATCGGCAAAATTCCTACCAAGGTTGCAGGCAGCAAAGACATTGCCGTAGCCGAATACCGGATACACTCCCTCATCCATTCTATAAAGCAATCAGCTCCCTCCTTGGCAGCCAGCACAAATTTATCGTAGGAACTCTGCGCTTTTCCAAATACCTTTATTACCTCAATACCATTGATATATTCCACGGCGGTATCATTTAGCACCTTTGTTTTTACTATAGTATTATTATATCTTTCATCCATATTTTTAAACATTCCCATATAGGCAATTATGCCCACGGGAACAGTTATAAGGGATGCCAATGCCATTCTCCAATCCAGGAAAAACAAATAAATCACTATACATACAGGTCCTAAAATATTGGCTGTAAGCTCAGGTATCATATGTGCAAGAGTGATTTCCATGCTGTCAACTCTTTCAACTATGATATTTTTTAGTGAGCCTGACGGAATATCCTTTACATAGCCCAATGGAAGTTTATAAAGTTTTTCACAGAGATTTTTTCTTATATCGGCAAGCATTGCAAAAGTTATTTTATGCGAAATAAATGTTGATATATTATGAAATAATATTCTAAAAATCCAGACAATCATTATAACCAGGCATAAATTAAGATATATCGAATAATCCCTTACTCCCTCCAAGAGATTGACCATTATATTACCTATTATAAAATAAGGTGCCATCGCAAAAAATACTCCAAGTATTGCCGCACTTACAGATATAATATACCATCCCCTCTTTTGTTTAATGATATTTTTTAACCATGTAAAATCATATCTTTTCTTCATACTCAATTCTCCTCATCATATTTTAATCCAAGTAATCTGTCCCAGCCGGCTGCATAAAAATCCTGCAGACTGTTTACATATTCTATGGCATCATTCTTGTCAAAATCATGTGCAACGGTCTCAAAGATTCCGTTTAATAAAGAGCTTGCCAGCATATGACACAAATCCACTCTTATATTCCGGACAATGTAGCCCTCTTCCCTAAGCACATCCATAAATTTAATGCTGCTCTCCACCTCCATATCTACAAGATTGTCTACATAATGCTCATAACTTGAACCGAATCCATAGCATACTATCAGCTTAAAGCTGTCAAAGTATTCATATATTATGTCCATTATTTCCTCCATTCCCTGCTCCGAAAAGCTGTGCATGGAGGATATCTGTTCTTTCGGGGATGATTTTCCGAACATATCAAGCTTATTCTTAAAACCGTACAGAAGTTTATCCGCCCCCTCTTTTACCAGAATACTGAAAATCTTATTCTTATCGGCAAATCTGCTATAAAGCATTCCCGTAGTACATCCTGATTTTTCAGCAATAACTCTCATGGAAGCATTCATATATCCTTGCTCCATAAACTCTTTTTTTGCAATTTCAAGTATTTTTAATTCAATATCCGTATCTTTCATAAGTCTCTCCATTTCTTATAACACCGTTATTATAACGCTGTTATGGAAAAATGTAAACTAAAAATAAGCTGCAATTTTAAAATTAATGTGGATTTTTATGATGTATTTTCTTTATAAAATCAAAAAAGAGATATGACTGTTGCCATACCTCTTTCTTATTCAAAAATAATAATTATATAATGCAAAGCAATCTTTTATAAAACCGTTTTCATTGCTTCCCATCTTAATTTATATTATCTGTTTAATATCTCCATAAACTCATCACCTGTGATAGTTTCCTTCTCATACAGGAAACGGGATATTTCCTCAAGCTTTTCTCTGTTCTCCATAAGTATCTGAGCAGCTTTCTCATGCTGTTCCTTTACTAATGCCACTACCTGCCTATCTATTATAGCCGCAGTTTCCGCCGAGGCTGCCAGTGAGGTATCTCCCCCAAGATACCTGTTTGTAACAGTCTCAAGTGCGACCATATCAAAGTCTTTACTCATTCCGTATCTTGTAATCATAGCTCTTGCAAGCTTGGTAGCCTGTTCAATATCATTTGATGCTCCCGTGGAAACATCACCGAATACTACTTCCTCCGCAGCTCTTCCACCTGTGAGTGTGGCTATTTTATTTTCAAGTTCCGATTTTGTCATCAGATAATGATTGCCCTCATCCACCTGCATAGTATATCCAAGTGCACCTGAGGTTCTTGGTATAATAGTTATCTTGGTAACCGGTGCGGAATTTGTCTGTTTTGCCGCAACCAGTGCATGCCCCACCTCATGATAGGATACTCTCCACTTTTCGGCATCAGTTAAAATAGAATTCTTCTTTTGATATCCTGCAATTACCACCTCTATACTCTCTTCCAAATCGGATTGAATAACAAACTTTCTGTTATCCCTGACCGCCCTCAGTGCCGCTTCATTTATAATATTTGCAAGTTCCGCACCTGAAGCACCCGATGCCATCCTTGCAATGATTTTAAAATCCACATCATCTGCCAGCTTTATTTTCTTTGCATGAACCTTGAGTATTTCTTCTCTTCCCTTTAAATCAGGAAGTTCCACAGGTACACGCCTGTCAAATCTTCCCGGTCTTGTAAGTGCGGGATCAAGTGCATCAGGTCTGTTTGTCGCCGCAAGTATTATAACTCCTGAATTTCCCTCAAAGCCGTCCATCTCAGTCAAAAGCTGATTTAGAGTCTGTTCTCTTTCATCATTTCCGCCTATATGACCGTCTCTTTTTTTACCTATAGCGTCTATCTCATCAATAAATACTATGCATGGGGCTTTCTCCTTTGCCTGCTTAAACAAATCTCTTACCTTGGAAGCTCCCATACCTACAAACATCTCAACAAACTCGGAACCCGACATTGAAAAGAATGGTACATTCGCCTCACCTGCAACCGCCTTTGCAAGCATGGTCTTACCTGTTCCCGGAGGGCCTACAAGAAGTATTCCCTTTGGCATTGAAGCTCCGATATCCTTATATTTATTGGGATTATGCAGATAATCCACTATTTCCGTAAGATTCTCCTTTGCCTCGTCTTCACCTGCCACATCATCAAATTTTATACCCTCTGATGATTTTACATAAACCTTTGCTCCCGATTTGCCCATATTTCCAAACATCAATGAGTTTGCACTGTTTTTATCAAACATTCTCTTTGAAATTCTGTTCCATAAAAAATAAAATATTCCAAGCGGGATAATCCAGCTTATAATTGCCGACATAAACGGAGTATCTTTTCTTACTATCTCGCTTGAAAACTCAACATCTGCATTATGCAGTCTGTCTGTAAGCCCGGGATCATCCATCAATCCTGTTTTATACACCACATTATCATTCTTTGATTTAAAAAGTATTTGATTACTCTGTATATCAACTTTTGATATCTCTTTATTCTCAGTCATGGACATAAATGTGTTATAGCCCACTTCCTTTACCTGACCTTCTCTTATAAACGGAAGTACCATAAAATTTATTGCCGTCATTATTATAAATACTACAATATAATAATAAATAAAGGGCTTTCTGTTTTTGGGATCTTCTACCATATTGCCTCCTTTTCCAATATATCTAAATTCATTTCTGAATATGTAGACAAATATCTTTTGCAACTGTTGTTAGCACTATACCATACCGAGTGCTAGCAGTCAAGCAAAATTATAAGGTTAAATTGTATGCAACTTAACCTTATAATCAACTATTCCACTTTTTCAAATTCTATTTGAACCTTAAAAAGATCACCATCAATAATTATATCAAACTTTCCACCCTGCAGCATGGTCAATGACTTTGCTATGGAAAGCCCCAATCCGCTGCCTTCTGTAGTTCTTGATACATCACCTCTTACAAATCTTTCGGTAAGTTCCTCCGGTCTCATATTCAAAGGATTTTCAGAAATATTTTTTATAATAAATGTGGCGATTTTCCCGTCAGCCAGTATATCAATATAGACTCTGGAATTTTTTGCCGCATATTTGAAAGCATTATTATATAAATTCTCCAACACTCTCCACAGATGTCTGCCGTCCGCCCTTATCTTCACTCCGTTTGAGGGGGCATTTGATATAATGCTCAAGCCCTTTTCACTAAATTTTTCTTCAAATTCTCCATTGGTCTGATTTATCATCTCCACCAAATCAATATCCCTTAAATCCACCGAGATATTGCCGCTTGAAACCTTACTTGCTTCCACCAGATCCTCAGTCAGATTTTTTAAATGCTGGGATTTTAAGGATAAGATATCCAAATACTCCTGTATCTTCGCATTTTCCGGTTTTTCCCTCTTTATAAGATCCACATAATTTATAATTGAGGTAAGAGGTGTTTTTATATCATGAGAAACATTTGTGATCAAATCGGCTTTCAGTCTTTCACTCTTTACCTGATCGTTTATAGCGCCCTGAAATCCCTTACTGATATTATTCAGATCCTTTACTACGCTTGCCTCTCTTCCGCTAAACTCATCCTCTTTCAATCTGTATCTTGTATCCCCGTTTGCTATCTCCTTTATCGCCTCGGCAATCTGATCAAATGCAATGGCGGTCTTATATACTCTGTTAAATACAATGAAATTGATAATCAAAAACAATATAAAACAGATAAATATAATCAATCTTCCCAAAAGGCTTTTCTCATTTATCGTTGTGAGCAGGAAAAACGCCATGGCTACGAAATCCACCAAAATCAGTATCAGGAAATTGGAACAGAGTTTTCTCTTAAAGCTCCTTCTAAACATATGAAGTGAAAAGCTTTCTTTAATAATCTTGGTATAAGAATTTTTCCACAGAAGTCCTGCCTTATATTCTCTTAATACAGAGAATGCTATGGGCAGTGATATCAGATATATGGATGCATAATTTAACATTTGGTCTGCAAAGTTCCAATGTTTTTTTTCTATATATATATGCACCACTCTTTGACCTATAAAATTATTGGCTGTAAAAGAAATAACCGTGGCAAAAATAAGCAGTAAAATTTTTACCTCAAAAGGTATTATATCAAAGAGATTATTAAGCTTTATATCACTTCTGCCGTCACTGTGTCCGCTGAAAATAACAAGATATGCAAGGCTTAGCGCCATCACTATCATGCCTATGGTTACGGATACCAGCCCTATAACATACAGTCTTCTTTGACTTAAATAGTTTAGATTTCCCACTGCATATATATCTGTGGCTGTATATACCGTATTTATTGCAATATATATTTTATATGGCTTTGAAAGCTTATCCGTAAGTTTTTCCGCATAATAAGACAACTCTTTCGGTACAGTTCTAAGATTTGTATCCACCACCATACCTTGAGAAGAGGTTATAACATATTTTCCATATTCATATACACTTTTTATATTCAAAGATCTGTCATTTGTATACACTTCCTCGCCATATTCCAGTCTATATCTGAAATTTGACGGTGCCAAAACAAATCTCTCATAGGCATTATAGTATATTGCAAGTAAACCCAGACTTTCAGTTATGGCAGTCTTCATACTTATATACCCGTCTCCGGGTTCTGCTATACCCGAGCTGTCCGCATATGTTCTGTAATTTACAAAATAGGATGTATCTTCTATCTGATCCACAAGCTGATCCACAAGCTTTTGATCCGTAATACTTAAGTGAAAATGTTCATCAATATAGTATCCATGTCTTTTGGCATATTCTATGATGGAGCCAATTGTAAAATCCACATCATTACTCGGTCCCATATTCAGTCCGAAGATGTCCTTATTTATATCAAATTTTCCATCCGTTTCAAAAATATTTTTTAAATTTGCATACGAAAAAAGCAATGAAATATCAGAATCCACTTGTGACATAAATAAAGGCGAATCATCATAATTCTCCGCATTCATCCACAAAAGTCCCTTATTGAAATTTTCATTGCAAAAGATAATTGAAATACCTGTGACAAAAAAAATAAATGCTATCAGATGCAATATGCTTGCCCATAGCTTCATTTTTTTCTTTGACAAAAACATATTTTTATCCATATCAGTTTTGTTTTTCAATCTTATATCCTACTCCCCAAACCACCTTTAAATATCTTGGTTCCTTAGGATTTATCTCTATCTTCTCTCTTATATGTCTTATATGTACCGCTACGGTATTATCAGCCCCAATAGCCTCCTCATTCCAAATCTGCTCATATATCTCATCAATAGAAAATACTTTTCCGGCATTTTTTGCGAGCAATAAAAGTATATTATACTCTATAGGTGTAAGTTTTATCATTTCTCCGGCTATAGTGACCTCTTTTGTCTCATCATCTATCTCCAAATCACCTACTACCACCTTTTGTGACTCCGGTATTGATATATTTCCAAGCTTTTTATATCTTCTAAGCTGACTCTTTACCCTTGCTACAAGCTCCAAAGGATTAAAAGGCTTTGTCAAATAGTCATCCGCACCTATATTAAGTCCCAGTATCTTATCTGCATCCTCTGATTTTGCGGAAAGCATTATAATAGGCACCGTACTGTTCTCTCTTATCTTCATTGTCGCTCTTATTCCGTCAAGTACAGGCATCATTATATCTATTATAAGCAGGTCCACCCTGTTTTTTGCCATCAATTTTATAGCTTCTTCTCCATCATAGGCTGTAAGAACTTCAAAGCCTTCCCCTGAAAGATAGATTTTTATTGCGTCCACTATCTCCCTGTCATCATCACATACCAATATTAATTCCATAGTTCCACCTTTTAATATCTTGACTTAATTTTTATTTTGATTTAGTTTTAAATATAACTCATTATATTATACCATTTGTTTTAATATAAAAAAATGAATATTTTCTAACAGTTTTGTAGTTTTATAATTATAAACCTAAAGTGTTAATTTTTTGTGTCTTATAAAGGAAATATATGAATAGAGATGAATTTTTTTTAAAAGAAGCCATAAAGCAGGCAAAAAAAGCCGGAGATATAGGCGATGTTCCTATAGGCTGTGTGATTGTTTTTGAAGATAAGATAATAGCAAGAGGATATAATAGAAGAAACAAGGACAAGAGTACACTCTCTCATGCTGAAATTATTGCAATAAAAAAAGCATGTAAAAAGCTTGGAGATTGGAGACTTGAGGATTGTACCATGTATATAACGCTCGAGCCCTGCCCTATGTGTGCCGGTGCCATAATCCAGTCAAGAATAAAAAAAGTCGTACTCGGCGCCATGAATTCAAAGGCGGGATGTGCAGGCTCAATAATAAATATCTTGCAAACCGACGGCTTTAATCATAAAACTGAGATAAGTCTTATAGATGAACCTCTTCACAGTGAATGTGTTTCTCTTTTAACTTCCTTTTTTAAGGCATTAAGGGAGAATAAAAAATAATATAAATAAAAAGGGCAGACAATTTTAATATCGGTTTTTCTACCATATTAAAATGTCCGCCCATAATTTTACTCATCTACCAATTTTGCATTTGCAATCCTTCCATAGGTATTAGGTCCTTCCTCATATGTCTCAAAGACTCCCTCTATGGTAACCATGGCATCCTCCTCCGGGCAGCCTTCATGCAGATTCATCTTCCCATCCTCCCAAAGAAGTTCCAATCCCTGCGCACAGCAGGCAGCCGCATCCTTTATCATACAAAAATGATAATATTCATTTTTATCCTTACTATATGACGAATAATAGTTTCCTCTTATTTTAAATCTTTTCCCCTCATAGGTGTGAGGATCAATCATCATCTGATAAATCGTTGCATAAACCATGTCGGCTCCCATAATACTGAGGTCAAAGTCAATCTCCCCGTCATCCTTTAGTGTTTCGCTTTCCGATTCATTAAATGTAGAGCTCTCCGCCACTATACTACTTTTATTACCTGCCTTTTCACCATTGGCATTAACTTCATCAACTTTATTGGTGCTATTACATCCAACCATAAAAAGACAGGATAATACCAATATAAATCTCTTCATAAGCATTTCCTCTATCTAATTTATTTCGGCTATTATTATATTTTTTTTATAACGATATGTACAGTTGAAATTTAGATATTCCATTTTTTTTAATATTTATCATCTATTTTTTTCTTTCTTTAAAGTCGTTTTTCATTTGTAAATTTTTAACTAAAATATATATTTTTTATTTGCACTTATAATATTTTTGTTTACCTAAATTTTTTTTAGATTACTATTGATTTACTCTACTAAAGGTGCTATATTATAGATACCTAAAAAAAATTTAGGCATTCTAATAATAAAGGAATGGCAATAGTGATTTTATGAATAGAGATGATTTGACTTTAGAATCTTTGGTAATGATTGCACATGGTATAGCCAGACATTTTGGCAGTGATTGTGAAGTCTGTATTCATGATTTACAAGCTGACGATCTAGAGCACACTATCTGCTATATCATTAATGGTCATGTATCGGGAAGAAAAATCGGTGACGGTGCTTCAAAGATAGTTCTTGGAACTTTGGAAGCCTTGAAAAAAGGTGAAAATGTAAGTGATCACCTTGGTTACAGAACACATACCACCGATGGAAGGATTCTAAAATCTTCTACCGTCTTTTTAAAGGATGAAACCGGAAAATACAGATTTATCCTCGGTATAAACCATGATATGACAAATTTCATAAACGCTCAATCAACACTCGCAAGTATAGTTGAAAATTTTGAAACTGCCGAGGAAGACGTTTATGGACAAATCCCACTTAGTGTAAATGATTTGCTTGAAAATCTGATCGAACAAAGCGTAAGGATTGTGGGAAAAACACCTGCCCTTATGACAAAGGATGAAAAGATTAAGGCAATAAAGTTTTTACAAGATGCCGGCGCTTTTCTTATAACTAAGTCAGGGGACAAGATTTCTCAATTTTTTGGAATTAGTAAATTCACACTGTACAGCTATATTGAACAGGCAAAAACAGTGGATGAATAATAGCATTTTGCTAAAAATTTAGGAGGTTTAAAATTTCATGTCACAACTAAAATGGGTCTTAAACAATATGCCCAAAACAGAGGATGCCAATCTTCCAATAATGTCTGTGGAAGAAGTAACAAAAGCGAAAGAATTCCATGAGAGCTTTCCACAGTATACTCAAACACCATTGGCAGATTTAAAGGAAATGGCTGAGTTCCTGGGACTTGGAACAGTAAAGGTAAAGGATGAGTCTTACAGATTCGGTTTGAATGCATTTAAGGTTCTTGGCGGTTCTTATGCTATCGCTAAGTACATAGCTGATGAGATGAATGTAGATGTATCGGAACTACCTTATTCAGTTCTTACATCCGATGAGTTTGCAAAGAAATTCAAACCTGCTACATTCTTCTCTGCTACAGATGGTAACCATGGTCGTGGAGTAGCTTGGGCAGCAAATAAATTACATCAAAAATCAGTAATTATCATGCCAAAGGGTTCTACAGAAACCAGATTAAACAATATCAAGGCTGAAGGTGCTGATGCTTGGATTTCTGATGTAAACTATGATGAATGTGTTCGTGAGGCTGCAAAGCTTGCTGCCGGAGTTGAGCATGGTGTTGTAGTTCAGGATACAGCTTGGGAAGGCTATGAGAAGATACCTGCATGGATAATGCAAGGTTATGGTACTATGGCTCTTGAGGCTGATGCTCAGTTTGCTGAGAGACCGACTCATGTATTTGTTCAAGCGGGTGTAGGTTCACTTGCAGGTGCAATGGTTGGTTACTTTGCCAACAAGTATAAGGACAACCCACCGGTTATGGTAGTTGTTGAGGCGGAGGCTGCTGCATGTCTTTACAAGGGTGCTGTTGCGGCAGACGGTCAGATAAGAATAGTAGATGGAGATATGGATACAATCATGGCAGGTCTTGCTTGCGGTGAGCCAAATATCACATCTTGGGATATATTAAAAAATCATGTGACATGCTTTATAGCTGCTGAAGATATTGTGGCTGCAAGAGGTATGCGTATGCTTAATGCTCCTTTAAAGGGAGATACTCAGGTACTTTCAGGTGAGTCAGGTGCTGCACCATTTGGTGCACTTGCTACTATCATGATGGATGATGAGTACAAGGAGCTTAGAGAGAAACTAAACTTAACTAAGGATTCTAAGGTATTACTTTTCTCAACTGAGGGCGACACCGATCCACAGCGTTGGAGAAATATTATCTGGGAAGCTAAAGAAAGATAAGATATAGTTATTTATATTTAAGGAGGAACAATACAATGGGTAAATTATCAAGTGAAGAGTTAGAGAAGATTAAATCTTTAGCTGAAGGCTACAAAGCTGATATGACAGCTTTCCTTCGTGCTATCGTTGCTAATCCGGGTGAGTCATCTGACGAGGCTGCTCACGTTGCTACTATCAAGGCTGAGATGGAGAAGGTAGGCTTTGATGAGGTTAAGGTTGATCCACAGGGAAATGTTATGGGATTCATGGGAACAGGAAAGACTCTCATCGCATTTGACGGACATATCGATACAGTAGGTATCGGAAACAGAGATAACTGGAACTTTGATCCGTATGAGGGATTTGAGGACGAGGAAGAAATCGGTGGTCGTGGTGTTTCCGATCAGCTTGGTGGAACAGTTTCTGCAGTATATGCTGCAAAGATCATGAAGGATCTTGGACTTCTTAATGATAAGTATCGCGTAATGGTGGTTGGTACAGTTCAGGAAGAGGACTGTGACGGTCTTTGCTGGGAGTACATCTATCATGAGGATAAGATCAGACCTGAGTTCGTAGTATCTTCAGAGCCTACAGACGGTGGTCTTTACAGAGGTCAAAGAGGACGTATGGAAATCAGAATCGATGTTAAGGGTGTTTCTTGCCACGGTTCAGCTCCTGACAGAGGTGACAATGCTATCTACAAGATGGCTGATATCTTAAGAGATGTTCGTGCTCTTAACAACAACGGTGATGCAGAGTCTACAGAGATCAGAGGACTTGTAAAGATGCTTAATCCAAAGTACAATGATCAGTGGAAAGAGGCTAGATTCCTTGGCAGAGGAACTGTTACAGCTTCACAGATCTTCTTCACATCACCTTCTCGTTGTGCAGTTGCCGACTCATGTGCAGTATCTCTTGACAGAAGAATGACTGTTGGTGAGACATGGGAGTCATGTCTTGAGGAAATCAGACAGCTTCCTGCAGTTAAGAAGTATGGTGATGATGTAGTTGTAAGTATGTACAACTATGACAGACCTTCATTTACAGGTGTTGTATATCCTATCGAGTGCTACTTCCCAACATGGGTATTACCAGAGGATCATAAGGTTTGTACAAGTGCTGTAGCAGCTTACAAGGATCTCTTTGGCGATAAGAGAATCGGTAATGCTAAGACTACACCTGAGCGTGAGGTAAGACCGCTTCTTGATAAGTGGACATTCTCTACAAACGGTGTTTCAATCATGGGTAGAAACGGTATCCCTGTAATAGGATTCGGACCGGGTGCCGAGGCACAGGCTCATGCTCCAAACGAGATCACATGGAAGAAAGACCTTGTAACTTGTGCAGCATTCTATGCGGCTCTTCCTGCTTACTACTGTGACTAATTTAAAATAATATTCATGTTTAACCACCGAGCTTTTGCCCGGATGGTTGAACATTTGCACAAGCTATAAAAAATATATTAAAATTTTAAGCGTGTAACGCTTTGTTAAATAAGGAGAAAAATATGTCAAACTTCAAAAATTTAGTTGAAAAGTTAAAAGGCCTCAAAACACAGGATATGTTCATGAACGACTTCTTCCTTACATGGGAAAAGACAGATGATGAGCTTAATGCTGTATGGACAGTTGCTGATGCACTTCGTGACCTCAGACAGAGAAATATCTCTACAAAGGTTTTCGATTCAGGACTTGGAATCTCACTCTTCCGTGATAACTCAACAAGAACAAGATTCTCATTCGCTTCAGCTTGTAACCTTTTAGGTCTTGAGGTTCAGGATCTTGACGAGGGTAAATCACAGATCGCTCATGGTGAGACAGTTCGTGAGACAGCTAACATGATCTCATTCATGGCTGATATCATCGGTATCAGAGATGATATGTACATCGGTAAGGGTAATGCATATATGCACGAAGTTGCAGACTCTGTTGAGGCAGGATACAAGGACGGCGTTCTTGAGCAGAGACCTACTCTTGTAAA
Organism: Lachnoanaerobaculum sp. Marseille-Q4761; assembly: GCF_017565785.1. Lineage (NCBI taxonomy): Bacteria > Bacillati > Bacillota > Clostridia > Lachnospirales > Lachnospiraceae > Lachnoanaerobaculum > Lachnoanaerobaculum sp. Marseille-Q4761. The sequence goes on along the minus strand of NZ_JAGEKB010000001.1, from coordinate 1,405,370 downwards.
CCTTCAGTGTGATATCGATCACCCTACACAGTGTATGGCTGATGCATTACATGTAATCCATGAGCTTGGCGGTATCGAAAACCTTAAGGGTAAAAAACTTGCTATGACTTGGGCTTATTCACCGTCTTACGGTAAGCCGCTCTCAGTTCCACAGGGTGTTATCGGTCTTTTCACAAGACTCGGTATGGATGTTGTTTTAGCTCATCCGGAAGGTTATGAGGTTATGCCTGACGTTGTTAAGCAGGCTGAGAAGCAGTCAGCTGCATGTGGCGGTAAGTTCACAGTTACAAATGATATGAAGGAAGCATTCAAGGATGCTGATGTCGTTTATCCAAAGTCTTGGGCACCATTTGCTGCAATGGAGAAGAGAACAAATCTTTATGCAGAGGGTGATTCAGAAGGTATCAAGGCATTGGAGAAGGAGCTCTTAGCTCAGAACGCTAACCACAAGGATTGGGCATGTACAGAAGAAATGATGAAGCTTACAAAGGACGGTAAAGCTCTTTACCTTCACTGCTTACCTGCTGATATCACAGGCGTTTCTTGTAAGGAAGGCGAGGTTGATGCTTCAGTATTTGACAGATACAGAGATCCGCTTTACAAAGAGGCAAGCTTTAAGCCATATGTAATCGCAGCTATGATCTTACTTGAGAAGTTCAAGGATCCTGCTAAGGTTTTAGAGCAGCTTGAGGCACGTGGACAGGACAGAATCTTTTCAGAAAAATAATAAATAAGGCCTAAGAGTCTTAATGAATTTGGCAATATAATTTTATTGCCTATACAAAGGGGCAGGCTATACTGCCCCTTTATCTTTGTAAACTATATCCTAATAAAAAGGGGAGATTTATATGAAATTCAAAAGCAAGATTGTAATCGCTCTTGGTGGTAACGCCCTAGGTAATAATTTAAAAGAGCAGATGGTAGCTGTAAAAACTACTGCAAAGGCTATCGTAGATTTGATTGAAGATGGCCATGAGGTTCTTATCGTTCACGGAAACGGTCCACAGGTCGGTGTAATAAATAATGCCATGACAGAGTATGCGCATAATACCGACTCTGATTCAACTCCACTTTCAGTTTGTGTTGCAATGAGCCAGGCTTATATCGGATATGATATCCAGAATGCGCTTCATGAGGAGTTCTTAAACAGAAATCTTGAAGTTCCGCCTATCGCTACAGTTGTAACTCAGGTAAGAGTGGATGAAAATGATAAGGCATTTGAGAACCCTACAAAACCTATCGGAAAGTTCATGGGTAAGGATGAGGCTCTTGAAGCTGCCGGAAGCAGAGGTTGGATAGTAAAAGAAGATGCCGGAAGAGGCTACAGAAGAGTTGTTGCTTCTCCTGCACCAAAGGAAATCATTGAATTGTCAGCTATTAAGTCAATGGCGGACAACGGTCAGGTTGTAATCTGCTGCGGTGGCGGCGGAATCCCTGTAGTATCAAACGGTAAGCATCTTTCAGGTGCTCCTGCCGTAATAGATAAGGATGCTGCTGCTGCACTCCTTGCAAAAAATGTAGGCGCAGATACACTTATTATCCTTACTGCTGTAGAAAAAGTTGCCATCGGATATGGCACAGAAAATGAAAAATGGTTAGATAAGCTCAGCACAGCTGAAGCTTTAAAGTATGCTGATGACGGAGAGTTCGCTCCGGGATCAATGCTTCCAAAAGTACTTGCCGCAGTAGATTTTGCTGCTTCAGGTGAAAATAAAACTGCTATGATAACATTGCTTGAAAAAGCTAAAGATGCAATTAACGGCAAAACAGGTACAAGAATTGTAGATTGATCGGGGAGGTATTGATAATATGAGTAATTCAGCAAATGCAGGCCAGAAGCAGTATGCTTCTATATTTGAATCAGACGGATTTCCAAAGCTTTCAGAAGCTATTCCACTCGCACTTCAGCACGTGGTTGCAATGATTGTAGGTTGTATTACACCTGCTATTATCGTGGCAAACGTTGCCGGTGTTTCTGAAGCTGATAGAGTAATTATGATACAAGTTTCACTTGTAGTTTCAGCTCTTTCCACATTCCTACAGTTATTCGGTATAGGTACCAAAACCTTTAGGATCGGTGCAAAGCTTCCTATGATTATTGGTATAAGTTTTGCATATGTTCCGAGTATGACAGCTATTGCAGGTACTTCCGGTATTTCCGCAATACTTGGTGCACAGATAGTTGGCGGTATTATCGCCATTATAGTAGGACTTTTTGTTAAGAGTATTCAGAAGTTCTTCCCGCCTCTTGTAACAGGTACTGTAGTATTTACTATAGGTCTTTCACTTTACTCAGTTGCTGTAAATTATATGGCAGGCGGTATAGGTAAAGACAACTACGGTTCAATACAAAACTGGGCAATTGCTTTAATAACACTTATTATAGTTATAGCATTAAACAACTTCGGAAAGGGCCTTGTAAAACTTGCCTCAATCCTTATTGCAATGATTATAGGTTATATAATAGCTCTTTGTACAGGTATGATCAATTTCTCATCTGTTGCAAGTGCAGGTGTGTTCTCACTTCCACAGCCTTTACACTTCGGAATAACATTTGAGCCTGCTGCTTGTGTAGCAATCGGACTTTTGTTTGCTATCAACTCTATTCAGGCTATCGGTGACTTCACAGCTACAACAAGCGGTGCTATGGACAGACTGCCTACAGGTGACGAGCTTAGAAGCGGTATTATGGGTTACGGTATCACAAACATTATCGGTGCTCTTCTTGGCGGACTTCCTTCAGCTACATACTCACAAAATGTAGGTATTGTAACTACAACAAAGGTTATAAACAGAGTTGTACTCGGACTTGCAGGTGTTGTAATACTTATAGCGGGTCTTATACCTAAGTTCTCCGCACTGCTTACCACTATTCCGTTATGCGTACTTGGCGGTGCTACAATCTCTGTATTTGCTTCAATAGCAATGACAGGTGTGAAGCTTATCTTCACAGAGAAGATGGACTTTAGAAACACATCTATTGTCGGACTTGCAGTAGCTCTCGGTGTCGGTCTTTCACAGGCGCAGGATTCACTGTCTGCATTCCCGCCGGCATTCACAACCATCTTCGGTAAGAGCCCTGTAGTAGTTGCAACTATTGTTGCTATATTATTAAATATCCTTCTTCCAAAATCACAGGAAGGTAAGAAATAATAATTTATAATTTGAATCATAGCAAAGCTCCCACCCGATTTCGGGTGGGAGCTTTTTTAAGGAAATATAAAGTATTATATAAAATCCGTTTTAAATTAATTAAACGGTTTATATCTATCTTTTGATCTCTGATAAGCTTACCTTTCTGTCTTCATTAATTGATATTGTAAGCGCATCAGCTGTCGCAATAGCCGCTCTGGCAGCTTTTCCTGTAAGAAGAGGCATAAACTCATCACTGACTTTAGCCCCATGCATTACATCATTAAAGAATTTCATTTCATTCTTCATAATACTGTGCAGCCACATAGGAGGTTTCTTACCCGGCTTTCCATACATAATAGCACCGTCCATCTCTGTTCCGTGATAAATTCTTGTACGGTCATCATCCTCTTCCTTTGTCTCGTGTACAAGGAAATGCTCTTCTTTATCTCCTACTCTTAAAGTACCTCCACAATCATACATATCGATCTTTATGGCACCCTTTGTACCCTGTATAAGCACATAATGCTGTGGCCAACGAAATGCCGAGCCGTATTCAAGCACTGCAAACTTTTTACCGGGAAATTCAAGGCTTATAAAAAGCATATCATCCTCATCACCGAATTCCTCACCCTGATGTGCTACATTTCCGCCCATCATTGTTACTTTCTCAGGCTCACCCATTATAAACTGAATGCAGTCAAGCTCATGTATATGATGATATAAATGTCCTCCGGATTTTTCACGGATTTTTTTCCAGCTTATACTCTCCTGCGGCTCTTCCCATCCGTTTCTTGCGGAATGACAATAAAGCACATCTCCTATAACTCCGTCATTGATAAGCTTCTTTGCATGTCTTACACCCTTAAAGAAGTTCATAACATGACCTGCCATAAGTCTTACACCATGCTCCTCACAGGCTCTTACCATCTCATCACAATCATTGTAAGAAAGTGCTATAGGCTTTTCACAGAATACATGAACACCATGCTCTGCCGCCTTTATTACAGGCTCCTTATGTAAGTAATTGGGTGAGGCAACAATAACCGCATCAACATCTCCTCTACTGTATAATTTATCCAAATCCGTTTCAACATCACAGTTTAATTCTTTTGCTACTTCCTCGGCATTATTCGGATCAAGAACTGCAACTATTTTTGCATTCTCCTGCTCATTCATTATTCTGCCTAGCTCCGCACCGAAATATCCTGTTCCTACAAGTGCATATCCAATTCTGTCCATTTAAAAAACCTCCATTTTATTTTACTGAGCCTTCAGTCATACCGCCTGCAATATATCTTTGTATAAATGTAAAGAATACCACGGATGGAATAACAACTATTGTAGATGCAGCCATCATACTTCCCCAATCAAGGATTTCCGCACCCTGTAAAGACTTCAAAGCTACTGAAACCGTCATTAAATTTGTACTGTTTATAAGAATCAATGAGTATAAAAATTCATTCCACGCATTGATAAATGTATATATTGCAGTTGCCACTATACCGGGAGCTACAAGAGGTAATACTATTCTCACAAAAGTAACAAGCTTATTTGCCCCGTCCACTCTTGCAGCCTCTTCTATACCGATCGGCACTGTTTTAAAAAATCCCACCAGCATCCATACCGCATAAGGTACACTGAATGATAAATATACTATTATTAAACCGACTCTTGTATTTGTAAGTCCTATCTTTGCCATTACAAGGGAATACGGTATGGCAAGAAGTATAGGCGGAAACATATATGTCGTTACCAAAACTCTTGACATAATATTTCCAAACTTCGGGAAAAACCTTACTATGCCGTATGCCGCCATAGAGGATACCGTTATTGCAATAACTGTGGTAATCAAAGCGATTATCAAGCTGTTTCCGATATTAACCGCAAATCCCAGATTATCTATTACATTCTTATAATTAGCTAAAGTAAATTCCTTAGGTAAAAAAGAAGTCGGGTTGGAAGTCAACTCCCCTGATGCCTTTACCGAGGAAAGTATTACCCATACCAATGGGAAGAATGCAATAACTGATAAAATAATAAGATAAAAATGACAAACTATACTTCCGATTTTTTCTTTAATCTTTCCCATTATCACTTATTCTCCTTTTCCCATCTGTCTATGACCTTAAAATACAGCGTACAGATAATCATCAAGAACATAAGCAACAGCATTGTTACCGCTGATGATTTGCCAAGCAGCTTTGTACCCCAGCCCATGTTGTAGGCATATATAGGTACTGTTGTAGTTGCATTTGCAGGTCCGCCTCCTGTTATCAAATAAATCAAGTCAAAGTTATTAAAAACCCAAATTGTTCTTAAGACCACAAGCAGTCCTACAACCACCTTGATATGTGGCAATGTGATATGTTTAAACTGCTGCAATTTGCTTGCCCCGTCAATCTGAGCCGCCTCGTACTGGTCTGTAGGTATGGTTTGGAGTGCAGATAATACATTGACCATTATCATCGGTGCACCGAACCATATATTTATAAATATAAGTGTTCCGAATACAAGACCTCCGTCACTTAAAAACTGTGGCAGGCTTGAAGTAAATCCCAGATTCATAAGTAAATTTGGAATAAATCCTGATACACCGTTTAGAATCCATTTCCATGCAAGCGCTATTACTATTGACGGAAATGCCCAAGGTATAATCAGCAATATCCTGTAGACTCCTTTAAAACGCTTTACTCTGTGTAATGCCAATGCTGCACTAAATCCTATGGCGATTTGTCCAAGCAAGGAAAATACCGTCCACATTATAGAAATTAAAAATGCTTTATAAAAATTGGAGTCCGAAAGTATTGAAATATAATTTTTTAATCCTATAAATTTATAATTCGGCTTTGTCAAATGCTTAGTTGTCAAACTGAAATACGAACTTGAAAAAATAGGATAAATAAGTAAGGCTCCGACAATTATTAAGGCGGGCAGTACAAACAACCATCTTGAATAATTCGCTTTTATCTTATCTCGCATCAAGCTTCCTCCTTTCTAAAAAATGCCCCGATAGCAAACGGGGCATTAGGTTTCATTATTGTACTGATTCAAATATCTCATTTAGCTTATCTTCAGCAGTTTTGGCTGCGGTGTTTACATCTGTACCATTTGTTATGATATCCTGGAACATTCCTTCAATTATTCCCTGCGATGTTAAAAGACCTGCCTGTACACTTGGGCCATGTTCAAAACCGATTGCCGTACCCATTTGTACTGCCTTGGAAATTACTTCCTCTTCCTTAGCAAACTTCTGAACAGTTTCATTTGATTTGTATTTTTCCGAATCTGAGATACCGGTTATTGCCGGAAGCATTCCTACCGGAGTCGCAGCTAAAAAGTCTGTATATGTTTCAGTATCATACAATGTTTTCATAAATGCCTTGCATATTTCAGGATGCTCTGATTTTGCCCATACCACCATTGGAATATTGGATGTTTCAGCACCATAATCAGGATCATCAGCCTTTATCTTAGGTAGTAATGCACATGAGATTTGGCTCTCCAAATCCGGTGAGTTTGTCTTAACACCCGAAATCTGGAATCCGCTGTTAAAGTCAAATGCCGTCTTTCCCTGATAATATAAATTCGCCTGATCAAGTACTGCATAATTCACAGAATCCTGTGGTGAACAGTTTTTATAAATATCCAACCAGAAATTTATTCCGTCTATAGCTTCTTTGCTTGTGAGATTTGCCTTTAAATCCTCTGTTAAAAGGCTTCCGCCTGCACTGCGAACATAGAAGTTTAAAAATCTTGTTGCCATCAAATCATTTGAGCCGCATGGGAAAGAGCATCCGTATACTCCGTCCTTTGTAAGAGCCTTTGCAGCAACTGCAAACTCCTCCCATGTCTGCGGTACTTCAAGATTGGCTGCTTCAAGAAGATCCTTTCTGTACCACATAACCTGCGCATGTGAGTATAAAGGTATTGAATAGCAGGCTCCATCTTTTTCACCCTCTGAAAGCGCAGTTTTTGCAAATCTGTCTCTGCCGATATTATCAATAAGATCATCCAAAGGAACTACCGCTTCTGAATCCATCATCTCCACTACATGGCTTGGAAGTGCTGTACTCATATCAGGTACATTACCTGATGCAAGTCCTGTAGTCCACTTTGTATAAAAATCCCCCCATGAGAAAGTCTCTATATTTATCTTAACCTTCGGGTTCTCCTGCATAAAATTATCAGCCGCCTTTTGTATAACCTCAAGTCTTGGCCCCTGTGTAAATGAATGCCAGAATGTAATTTCACCCTCCAGCTCTTTAGCCTCCTCAGTCTGAGTATTCGCTTCATTTGTTTTAGTATTTTGACCGCCTCCACAGGCTGCAAGTGATGATGCCGCTAACACTGCTGCTAATAATCCGCTTAAAAATCTCTTCTTCATATTGCCTCCATTAAGTTTTATGTTCTTATCACAATAATAAATATTTATACGCTCATTTGTGATAAATGTTATTGATAGCGTTATTATATTATATTTTTTGTTGTTTTTCTATAAAGTATAGTCTCAATAGTAGCATAATACACTTATTAAATAATCTTATTTAGTTAAATTTTGAACATTCCATTATTTTCTTACATGAAAATAAAACAGGCATTTCTATGTAAATAAACAAGAAAACACCTGTTTTTTTATATTTTTTTTTGTGCTTAACACTTATAAATAGCACATAATGCTCAAATTATTCTTTTGCAGCTAAACGATACTGTCTTGGAGTATAGCCGAATGCTTCCTTAAATTCTCTGATAAAATAGTTGGGATCTTTATATCCTGTACTGTAGGCTATATCATTTATGGATGCATTACTTACAAGAAGTTTTCTTGCCGCTGTTGTCAGTTTCAGATCCTTTATATAAACCATTGGCGATTTACCCAGCTGTTCCTTAAACAATGAACTGAATCTTTGCTTACTTAAATCAGCCATATCCGCAAGTATTTGTGGTGTATATTCCTCAAACGGATGTAAAATCACATAATCCAGCACTGTCTGTATCCTGCTGTCTATTTTTGTTGTTGCCTTTTTTATTCTACTCACCAAATTCTCAGATGTATACTCCTCAGACCTTTTAATTTTCATAGCCTGTTCAGGATTCATCCTACTCACCTTTGATATTAAACTGCCTATCAAAAGTTCCATATAACCTCTTACAAAAAACATTCTTGCAGGATCTTCGTCCTTTATATAATGGTATATTTTCTCGAAAAAGACTTTTTCCTCCGCTCCGTCCATCACATTTGGAATGCCGTAATAATCCTTTAAAAAATCTCCCCCCTCAAAATATACCGAATTTGTAAATCTGATACTTGTAAATGAAAAAATATTTCCCGTCGTATAACATGATAGTTTACTCCCTTTCGGTATATAAACTATCTGGGATTTACCTACAATAAATTCTTCATTGTCTATAAAAAAAGTTCCGCTCCCCGACTCTATATATCTAAGCATATTGTATGGCACCGTGCTTTCCGGATACACCCAGTTTTTGCCGAAAGAGTATGTATCGATATACAAAAAATTAAATCTTATATTGTCAAACAATTGCAGTCACCCTTATTTCTTGATCTTTGTACATATATCTACTGAATATAATATTCACAGCTGTTATAATGCTTTAAATATACCATAATAAGGTGTTTTTTTCTATATTAACACTGTTTTTGTACAAAGTATAAATTTTACTTGTTCCTGCTGAAAGTGTTTTTCTTTGTATTTATTAAAGTTCACCAATTCTTCTCTGGACTTGATATACATATCAATGTATACTTTACTAAGTGATATTTGCCTAAAGGCAGATATGTATGAAAGGAGAGTGTATGGATATACCTTATAAGATTTATTTAGAAGAAAATGAGATGCCGAAATATTGGTATAATATGAGGGCTGATATGAAGAACAAACCGGCTCCGCTTTTAAATCCGGGCACACATAAGCCTGTGACATATGAAGAATTGGCAAATGTATTTTGTGATGAGCTTGTTAAGCAGGAGCTTGATGATACCACAGCTTATTTTGAGATACCTGAAGAGATTAGAGCATTTTACAGAATGTACAGACCGGCTCCGCTTGTCAGGGCATACTGTCTTGAGGAAAAACTCGGTACTCCTGCAAAGATTTATTATAAATTTGAGGGAAATAATACCAGCGGAAGTCATAAGCTGAATTCAGCTATAGCACAAGCCTACTATGCAAAGGAGCAGAGATTAAAAGGTGTTACTACCGAGACCGGTGCAGGACAATGGGGCACAGCTCTTTCTATGGCATGTGCATACTTCGGGCTTGATTGTAAGGTATATATGGTTAAGGTATCTTATGAGCAAAAGCCCTTTAGGCGTGAGGTTATGAGAACATATGGTGCCACTGTTACACCTTCACCGTCTATGGAAACAGAGGTGGGAAGAAGGATACTAAAAAAACATCCGGGCACTACAGGAAGTCTTGGATGTGCTATATCGGAGGCAGTGGAAAAAGCTACAACTACAGACGGTTACAGATATGTTCTGGGTAGCGTACTTAATCAGGTTTTATTGCATCAGTCCATCATAGGTCTTGAAACTAAGGCGGCACTTGATAAATATAATATCAAGCCTGATATTATAATAGGATGTGCAGGCGGAGGCTCAAATCTTGGCGGTCTTATATCTCCTTTTATGGGCGAAAAGCTAAGAGGTGAAAGCGATGTAAGAATAATTGCCATAGAGCCGGCATCATGCCCAAGCTTTACAAGAGGTACCTTTGCCTATGACTTCTGCGATACAGGTATGATGACTCCTCTTGCAAAGATGTATACTCTCGGCAGTGATTTTATTCCGTCTCCAAGCCATGCAGGCGGTCTTAGATATCATGGAATGAGCTCTACACTTTCACAGCTCTATCATGACGGTTATATGGAAGCAGCATGCGTAAATCAGACTGATGTATTTAAAGCCGCTGAATATTTTGCAAGAATCGAGGGTATTCTACCTGCTCCCGAGAGCTCACATGCTATATATGCGGCTATTGAAGAAGCTAAGAAATGTAAAGAGAGCGGTGAGGAAAAGACTATTGTATTCGGTCTTACAGGAACAGGATATTTTGATATGGTTGCTTATGAAAAATTCCATGACGGAAAAATGGATGATACTGTACCAAGTGATGAGGAACTTAAAAAATATGCCGATATGCTGCCGAAAGTAGATTAATATCTAATTTTGCATTAAAAAGAGGCTGTCGCTTTAATAATATAATGCCCAAACTATGGTAGAATATAAATTCAAACTACCGATATTGAACATTATTTATCTGTATTGCGACAGCCCCTTTTTATTTATTTTCTATTAAATAATATATTGCTCCTATAAGACCTGCGTCATTCCCCAGTTTTGCAGGCACTATTTCAAGACCTTCCAAAAATCTGGGCATTATCTTTTCATTCACCCTTTTACTTAAGGCTTCTATAAACTCTTTTCTGCCGCTTACTCCGCCGCCTATTATCACCAGTTCAGGATTAAATATATGCACAAGCGAAATGATTCCGAGTGAAATATCATCCACCCAATTATCTACGGCTTTCTCCAACAGGCTGTTTCCTTTCAGAGCGTCAAATATCTTTCTTCCATTGAGATTTTCTTCAAACTCTTTTGGAAAAGCTGACGGATTTTCCTTTTGCAAGGCGGAGACCTTTCTTACAAGTGCAGTTGTGGAAGCATACTTTTCAAGACAGCCCGTATTTCCGCAGGAACAACTCTCTCCACTTCCATGTATCACTATATGACCTATCTCTCCTGCCAAACCTTTTTTCCCAAGCAATATCCTGTCATCAACTATAATTCCGCCTCCTACTCCCGTGCCTATAGTGACAGCAACTATATCCTTATAGCCTTTTCCCGCTCCTATCCATTTTTCACCCAGAGCGGCACTGTTTGCATCATTTATAACAATGGTCTTTATAGAATATTTCTTTTCAAAACTTTCTTTTATCTTTGAACCTACCCAGTTTTTGATATGTCCGGCACTTCCGATAACCTCACCATTGACAGAATCTATCTGTCCTGTGGCTGATACTCCGATTCCTGATATATCTCTGAAACTAAGACCACCTGAGGCAACAAAATATTCTGTTTTTTCCAAAACGGTTTTCAGTATAGGTGTTTCATATCCGTCAAAGGATACCGAGAACTCATCCCTGTGAAGTATATTGCTATCCTCATCCACAAGTCCGAACTTTGCCGCAGTTCCGCCTATATCAATACCTAAATATACTTTATTCATCATAAAAATTTCTTTTTAGCGTCAACAATCATCTTTGCAGCTGCTTTTGCAATTTCTTTGTCCTCACTGTTAAGTGCGACCAAAGGTTTTCTTACGCTACCTATATCAAGCCCCTCATTGATTCTAAGTACTTCCTTTATCATAGCATACATATTTCCATGTCCTGATGTAAGCTTTGCAATGATATCATTTACACAGTACTGAATCTCATTTGCTCTCTTCATATCTCCCGACTCTATGCACTCATCCATAGCAAGGAAAAGCTCAGGCATTGCACCATATGTTCCACCGATACCTGCCTTGGCACCGATTACTCTGCCTGAAACAAACTGCTCATCCGGACCGTTAAATACAATATAATCCTCTCCTCCGTCTCTTACAAATCCCTGAATATCAAATACAGGCATGGAAGAGTTCTTTACACCTATAACATTTTTATTTTCACGCATCTTTGCATAAAGACCTCTGCTTAAAGCCACACCTGCAAGCTGTGGAATATTGTAAATAATAAAATCGGTACCGGGAGCAGCACTGCTGTAGTCATTCCAATACTCTGCGATAGCATACTCGGGAAGCTTAAAATATATAGGAGGAATAGCCGCAACAGCATCTACACCAAGCTCCTTTGCATGAGCCGCCAGTTCCATACCATCCTTTGTGTTATTACAAGCGATATGATTTATTATAGTAAGATTTCCCTTAACCTTCATCACATTCTCAAGCACGACTTTTCTGTCTTCCACACTCTGATATATACACTCACCTGAAGAACCGTTTACATATACACCCTTTACCTTTTTGTCAACGAAATATTCTGTCAGTGCTCTTACTCTTTCAGGGCTGATTTCTCCCTTATCATCATAACATGCATAAAATGCCGGAATGACTCCCTTGTACTTGTCTAAGTTTCTCATAGTTCCTCCTTATTATAGAGATAGTATCAAAGGGGACAAAAAACTTTGCCCCCAACATCATATAATTATGTGATAAGAATAACACTCAATGAATAGTTTTTCAATAAAAATAATCATTTTGAAATATTTTTCAAAACTTTCTATGCTTTATTAGTTTTATATAAAATGCCCCCATCTAAAATGTAAATAATGTATGAAAATTTTTAATACGGGAATTTCAGTCCAAAACCCGATTCATAGTAATTTCCTGCACTGTCTCTGTAGGCATAGGCTTTACCGTTCTCATCCTTCATATTATCAGGCATATATTTATCCTTATCATAACCCGGCACATCATTTGGACTTATACATACACCTGCTTTATTAACGGAAATGACAAAGTCTTCCTTTGGCAATGTAAGAGGAAGTCTTGCAGACGGAGTAAATTTACCGCATATTACATCAATGATTGCCTCATCATAGGTATCAAATCCTGCACAAAGTACATCTGTATACGGCTCAAATTCACCTAAAAGCCATGGCAGAGAAATATTTATATTTCCTATCAGTTTTCCTTTATTTTTATGTACTATAGCTGATACTTCCTTTATTCTGTTTGCATTTGCAACGGTGGTTTCTTCATGTGTTTCCTCCGTCGGCAATCCGTCTTCACTTACATTGCATACAATCTTTCCTTCACAGATATCCAGCTCCAAATATCCCTTTGTAGCATTAAAATACTCTCCCGAAGAAGGATTCACAAGCAGTATTGCAATATCGGCAGCCTCAGGATCATCCACTATATTAAGCTTATCACCTGCATATGCTTTTATTTTCTCAGTTCTTTGTTTTGCCTGCTCAAGATTTTTATTAAAACATTCTATATAAATCTTTTTATTTTTATCCACAGGCAGACTGTTATCATTTTTTAATAATACTACACTTTTTCTATGTGCAAGCTCTGAAATCTCTCTATCCTTTTTATCATTTATAATCTCTGCCGCCACCTTCGGATCTCTGTACGGATTGTCAAATATTCCAAGGGCAAACATCTCTGTTAAAGTTCTTATAATTGCTCTGTCAATTGCGGCTTTTGTCAATGTAATATCAGACTTTTTAAAACCTTTTGGCAGAGCATGACTTTCATAATAATCATTGTCTGCCCTGTCTATAGCCTCCATGGTTTCTTTTAAATCAAACAGACCGCTTATCAAATCCACCTCTCCATTGTTTATGGCAAAGGCTATTCTCTCGGCTGTATCAAGTTCTTCCACACCCCAGCACATATTGTGGACTATTCCCGTATCGGAATTTATATAGCCCTCAAAACCAAGCTGCTCCTTTAAAAGCTTTTTTATAAAATAATCATTATAAGCAAACCCGAGAGGCTTCATCTCTATATCATTGCCCTCCATATCCTTTTGAGCGGCACTCTTCATACTTGCAGGCTTCGCATAATAAGGCATTATTGATGAAACTTTTTTCTTTATAGCGGTTTCAAATGCAGGCAAATGATAATCTCTCAGACTGTTTTTGGTCGCATAAACATTCCACTGCCCTGCCTTATAATGAGGATCAAATCCGTTCTCTCTGGCACCTCCTCCGGGGAAATGCTTTACAGTCATAGCCACCCCATCAGTAGTCACACCGTCTTCACTACCCTGAATGAGCGGTACCAATCTTTCAAATATATCTCTTATAAGCTTTGGATCTTCTCCGAAAGTACCGTAAGATCTTTGCCATCTTGGATCCGTCAGTACATCCGCCATATACATATAACCCTTTTTTATACCGGTAGCATCCCATTCTTTTCTTATGATATTGCCAAAATCTTCTATAACTCCAAGTCCCTCTCCCTTTGCTATAGCCGCTATGCCAAGAGTCCCGGGCCATGTTGCAAATACACCTGTGGCATCATTCATACCGAATATTGTCTCACCATTTTCATTTCTGGAATTTGATATAATCTCCACAGGCACAAAATGCTCACATTCCTCCGCCTTTGCATTCAGCTGATTTATCCAATCCACCAAATCCTCAGGCTTTGGATTTTTTCGGAGTATCAGATGTCTTGCAAACCATTCCTTTATTGCTACGGATGTACTTGGAAGATTTTGTATACCGAATATGGTTTTGGCATTTATAAGTTCACCTTCATCAAGCACTCCCGACTCATCCAGCTTGCTTTTATCTTCCTGATCAAGTCCCATTCTCCAGTCGCTTGCAAATAAAAGCCCTATTTTTTCTTTTATGCTCAGCACTTTCACATAGCTTTTTGCTCTTTCCTGCGGAGTTTTTCTCCAATCATCAAAGTCCTTAAACTCTCCCGAGCCGTCTATATCTTTAAAATACAGCCCTTCAACTTCTAATATTTTTCTGTCACAACTTCCTATAATCGCACCATTATTATTTTTATAAAGCTTTACTCTATCCGATGCCTTTACTGCCATACATTTTGCCACTCGCTTTCTTTAAATCCCACCAAAGCAAATTTATCTCCCAAAACTATAGGCCTTTTTACAAGCATTCCGTTTTCTGAAAGCAGGGAAAGCTTTTCATCATCACTCATCTTATCCATTTTTTCTTTTATATTCATCTCCCTATAAAGCATACCGCTTGTATTAAACAGTTTCTTTATCGGTAGCCCCGAATACTCCAAAACCTTCTTTAACTCCTCCACACTTGGAGTCTCCTCCACTATATTTTTCTCCACAAAATCAATATTCCTATCTCTTAACCACTTCCTTGCCTTTACACATGTGGAACATTTGGGATAATGAAATACTAACATAAAACCTCCTTTAAAAACTTAATATTTAACTGTTATTATAATTCAAATTACAGGTAAAATAACAATCTAAAAATAGTCCAGCTTAAAATAAAGCTAAACTATTTTTAAATTCTCTGATTTTTAGGTATACCATATCACTTTAACTTCTTAGTATTAATTGCCGGCAATATAATCGGAATCATACCGGGCTGTGATGTCAATAACGTGACTTGACTTCTAATGAATGGAAACATTATTGCAACTGTATTTGTATTTATTATTGACTCTTCTCTCGAATAATCATCTGACTCATATAAAAACTGCGCTTCTGCTACCAATTCTATATTCATATCATCCTTTTCAATTGTAGTTGTCAATATAATATTATATTCATGGTCCCCTTTAGAGATAATATTCTTTTGCAGATCCACATTAAGCTCACCATCTTTAATAACCTTATCCCTTGCGAATGAAAATCTGCTAAAATAAAAGTCTTTCATTTGCAAGCTTGATCTCATATCCTTAATATCCATTCATACCTCACTAAGCAGCTAAGCTGATATCTGATTGTACATAACTCTCATCTGTATATACTGTATTCATATTCGCTACTATAGCCGACTCATTTTTATATATCAACCTCTCATCATAGGATACTGCCACATTTCCTGCTTGTGTAATAAAACTTGCTCCAAATAATGACTCAAATGTATCCGGAGCATCGGCTTCTATTAATGAAATATCATATCCAAACTGTTCTTTCGCATACTTTGTAAACTTGTCCATCAAACTATCCACACTACTTACCTCCTATTCGAATATTGCTAATTATGCCGGTATCTTTTACACAATATATTGTTTCCATTCCAAAAACCATATCCAATGAATTTGCAAACTCAATTGCATGTTCATATAGTGGCTGTGGGCGTTGTCTAAAATTGCCTATTACCAATTTACACTGTGTTTCTTTAGCATAAAATGAAATCAATGCAGACCTTAATCTTATCTTTCTCTCAGCATCATCAATCTCGGAAATAATAATTTTTTCCTTCTTAGGCAAGATTAAATTGACAAACTCTTCGAATTTCTCTAAATCTTTTTTACCCTCAAGTCAAATGTCTCATCTCCACTTAAAACAAAACCCTTGGTTTTAATATTTTCTGCAGATATCTTATCTGTCCCATGGCTTAAATTATAATAGCTTTCAGTATATCTCATTATTTCTCCATGTGACCAATATTTTCTAAGTAATGTATAATATATTTTAGCATTTTTCTATATCATTATCTACACAATTAAAAAATTATATCTTTAAGTTCTATTTTGCGGATAAAAGCTCTATTATAGCCCCCCTGACATATTCATTCTCACATACACTGTAGATTTCACCGATTACCTTGCCGGAGTTTGTAGAATCGTACTTTCGTACTGCCTCCATTACCTTTGTCTTTAAGTCATATTCTATTTGTGCATTGTTAAGAATATTAAATATCCTGCTCTGTATGCCGTCTGTAGCGGTAGCTGCATCTATTCTTATCTCAATCCCTGAATTTGAGTTTATTTCAGGCAGGTCTATCCGTAATGTCGCCATGTCTTCATCATATCTTATATCCTGAGGATTCAGAGACTCTTTATCCCGGGTAATATCAAGCTTGGTATAACTGCCTATACCGTGGAAATACAAATTATACTTCCTTTTTTGAGGTGCCGCTAAAGCATTTCCCTCCTGCGGGTGGATTTTAAATAAATAGCTTAAGTTCTTATCATTTGTATCCGATATTTTTACTTCACAGTTTTCATATCTTGTATATGCCCAGTCACTTTCAATAAAATCAGTAAATTCCTTTTCATCCTCTGCAAGAGTAAACTCTCCGGCTTTACCGGTAAAAATATGTAAATCAAGCTCTGAAGGAGCCTTAATATCATTTGTATAGGTATCTGTGGCAAGTGGCAATATACTTCCCTCTCTTGCAAATACCGCTATATCCTCCAAATCCCTGTATATTTCAAGTTCACGATTTCCGCTATACTTTACTCCGGTAAATATATCAAACCAGTTACCCTCAGGCAGCCAAATCTTTGTCTTTGACAATCCGCTCTTTTCATCAAGCTTTAGAGTTACGGGGCATACTATCAGGTCATTTCCAAAATAATATTCATTTTTATACTCATAGACCTTATCATTTACGGGCTCATAATAATAAAGAGGCAGTATAAGCGGCAGCTTATCCACATGAGCTCTCCTGTTCATCGTATAAAGATATGGTATAAATCTGTGGCGAAGTCTCAAATATCTTTTTACTATATTCTCAGCTATTGAATTATACTTCCAGGGTTCCTTTCCCGAAAATTCATTGCAGGTACTGTGCAATCTCATTATAGGTGAAAACACACCGAACTGCACCCATCTGACAAACATCTCATCATCCCTGATACCGTTCATATGTCCACCGATATCATGGCTCCACCATGCATAGCCTATATTGGATGCGGTAGCTGTAAAATACGGCTGAAAGTCAAGACTTTCCCATGTAATAATTGTATCTCCAGAAAATCCTATAGGATATTTATGACTTCCCACACCGGCATATCTTGACAGTATCAGACCTCTGCCTGACTCTCTTTTAGCAGAGTCCTTATAATGAAAATAATTTAAAAGCCACAAAGGATCCAGCCCCTTATGCCCTGAGTTTTTACCCTGCTGCCAGTCTATCCACCAATAGTCCACACCCTGTTTTTCCAGCGGATGATGCACATATTTAAAATATCCCTCTCTGAACTTTTCATCTGCTATATCAAAAAGTACCGGTTCTTCCTTTTTAGTATCTACACCCATAAACTTTGCCAATTCATCATAGCAATCTTCATATGCCCTTATACCGTCTGCCGGATGTACATTTAAAAGAACTCTATAGCCGCCCTTATGCAGCTCTTCCAAAAACTCTTCAGGACTTGGAAACAGCTCCTTATTCCATGTATATCCTGTCCATCCGGTACCGAATCTTTCTTCCACATCAGTAATATGCCAGTCCATATCTATTACCGCAACACTGAAAGGTATTTCTTCTCTCTTAAATCTTTCCATAAGTTCCAGATAGGACTTCTGTGTGTATTTATAATATCTGCTCCACCAGTTTCCAAGTGTAAATCTTGGCAGTAGCGGAAGTGCTCCGCTCAGAGTATAAAAATCTCTAATCGCCGTTAAAAAATCCATGCCATATCCAAAGAAATATAAATCAATAGACTCTCTATCCTCTCTTAGCTTAAAACCATCTTTTGTTATAAGCATGGAATTGCTGTCATCCACTACAGACCACATTTTTCTTGAAACAATTCCCTCGGAAAGCTCTGTCTCACCGTCAATATTATCAAGTGTTCTGGTAGTGCCTTTTAAGCTCTCATTCTTATCCCCATAATGCCATACACTTGAGGTGGTTCCATAGTTTCCGCTTACATTTATTCTTAAGCCTTCTCCCGAAAACTCTTTTTTATCATATATAATTCTCAAATAGTCTGTAACTATCACCAGCCTGTCTTCACTGTCTAAAACATCAAATTTTACTTCAGGGAAATTTCTGTTTGTTACAGCTGCAGTCTCTTCATCGACAAATACATTTTTTTTACTGTACTCAAGTCTTATAAGCCTGTCTGTAAGTATACTGATACGATAATTTTTTCCTTTAATTATTGAAGTTTCCGCCGTTTTTCTATCTGCCATACTAATTTTACTCCTTTTAAATGATGCATATATTGTAATATTTTTACTTAATTATAATCAGGCAAACAATCCGCCGTCCTACAGCTGCTAATAAAATATCACACTATCAGCAATACTTTTGTAAATCCTCAAAGCTTTCCAAATGAAAAGTCACATCACTGAGATTTTTTGCATCACCTATTCCTGCAACCTCCATTCCGGCTCTTTTGGCTCCCTCCACACCTGAGGCGGCATCCTCCACAACCAGACATTCATCACACAAAAGCCCAAGACCTATACCCGCCTTTTCAAACACTTCCTTATCGGGTTTTGAATATTTTATATCATTTCCGTCTACAATAATATCAAAAAAATCTATAAGATTTAATTTTGACAATATAAGTCTTGCATTTTTACTGGATGAGGCTATAGCCGTTTTATAGCCCCTTTCTTTTAAAATATCCAGAGTTTCCTTCACCTTTTTATCCAAATCATTTTCACTCATCTTATTTAAGAGCTCTTTATACATCTCATTTTTTTTATTTGCAAACTCTTCTTTTTCTTTATCGCTGTATGCCTTATCGGATCTTTCAAGTATGATTTCAAGGCTCTCCATACGGCTCACTCCCCTGAGTCTGTTATTTATTTGCTCATCGAAGTATATGCCTATACTGTCTGCCAGATTTTTCCATGCCATATAGTGATATTTATCCGTATGACAGATAACACCGTCCAAATCAAATATAATTCCCTTAAATCTTCTATTTTCCATTACTTTTATTCACACAGCCCACTTATTTGATGAGCTGTTTTTCTCCTTTTATATAAATCTCTACGCTTTTTCCGTCAAGTCTTCTTACACTTACCTGATTGTCCTTTTCTACTCTGACTCTTAATCTCGTACCCTGATATACCAGCGGGAATTCCAAGAAATCCCAGTTCACCGGCAGACATGGATTTATACTTAAGCCCTTATCGTCAATATTTGTACCGCCGAATCCGAATACAAATACAGCCCATATCCCACCTATTGAAGCACTGTGTATTCCCTCATCCGATGATTTCATATTTGCTCCCAAGTCAACGCTTATCGCACCCCTAAATAGCTTATATGACATTTCTTCAAAGTCAAATTCATTCGCCAAAATAGCATGTGTAGACTTGCTTAATGATGAATCATGTAAGGTCTTATCCTCATAGAAAACAAAATTCTTCTTTCTTGTTTCATGGTCAAATAAATCTCTGAACAAATACAAAAGCATAACCGTATCCGACTGTTTTGAAACCATGTACTCATTGAGCTGCTTTGTATTATAATCATTGTAGATACCAAGTACTTCATCAGAGTTTTTATATTTACTTATATCAAGCTTTTTAAGTCCGAGGAAGGTATCGGACTGTGGAATTATACCGTCTTCATTGGGTAGAGGCAGATAAAGTTTTGGCAATCTTTTTTCGATACACTCTTTTGTATATTTTAAATCAAGTTTGGAATCTAAAGCATCAAAAAGCGTCTTATTATTATTTTTTAAATATTCAAACTTCTTGGTTGCCAGTCTCATGGTATAAGCCGCCATATAATTGGTGTAGGCATTATTGTCCACATGTTCCTTATACTCATCAGGACCTATAACATTTCTTATCTCATATCTGTCTTTGTCTGCAATATATTCAAGTCTGCTTGCCCAAAAAAGTGCGGCTTCAAATATTATCTCATATCCGTACTTTTCCATATAGTCTATATCATTTGTTACCTTATAGTAATGGTCTATGGCATATACTATATCGGCTGTTATATGATGTTCTATGAGCCCTGTCCAAACCTTTGTTATTTCGCCTGTTACTATATCTGCGCCCATATAAAGAGGGGTTACCTCTCCATCATCCACCCATGCACACTCCCATGGATACATTGCCCCCTCATATCCATGCTCTTTTGCTTTCAGTCTTGCACCATAAAGATTATGATATCTGTATTCAAGAAGTGTTCTTGCAATTTCAGGATGTGTATATGTAAAATACGGAAGTATAAAAAGCTCGGTATCCCAGAAAGAATGCCCCTTATACCCTTCACCGCTCAGAGCCTTTGCACCTATGCCCACTCTGTTGTCATCAGTCTTTACCATTATTCTTAAATGATAGAGTGCAAAATTTATTGAAGTCTTTACATATATATCATCAGTGCCGATATCTATTTTGCTTTTTTCAAAGTAGTCTTGCCATTTTGCTTCACTTCTTTTAAAAAGTTCATTATAACTTTGCTCCTCAAGCTCTCTTATAAGCTTTGCAGACTCCCGTTTTATTTCATCAAGCCTGTTTTCATCCTGTAAATGTGCAAATTCCTTATCTCTTTCAGAAAAGAATATTGATTTTTTCTCAAATTCAAGCTTTTCATTTGCTTTGATTTTTATACTGTATCTGTTTGCAAGAGTTCTTCTTCCCATAACAGGTATTGCCGAGGCTTCTTTATTCAGGCTGCAAACAGCACCTTGAATAATCTTTACATTTGACTGAGTTGTTTTTGCGATATATTCCATATACCTGCCCTCATACACTCGTCTTTGTATATCCTCAAAATGCATCGCACCGCTATTTGTTACGGAACCGTCTATTCCGCTTTCTATAATAATATTTGCATTCTTATCACAGAGCAGTCCAACTTTTTGTACAAATATATGCTCATTATCAAGAGATACAAAACGCCTGAATATGAGATCAAGTTTTATACCTTTCGGGCTTTCCCATTTAATACTTCTTACGCTCTCTCCGGTAGTTAAATCAAGACTTCTCTCATAGAAACAAATTTTCCCCTCTGTCAGACTGAACTCTTCTCCGTCCACAATAATTTTAACGGCACTTGCATCCGCAATATTGGGAAGTTCCGTCACTTCCTCCTTTGATGCCTTATTAAATGTCCCGGTTATAAAAGTATCTCTTATTTCGCCTACATAATGCTCTTCAAGTGCATTTCTGATACCCAGATATCCGTTTCCCTGTGTAAATATTGCTTCAAACTTTTTTATGTTTTTCCTGTCAAAAAAACATTCTTTGATCACTGTGCCCTTATATTCCAACTGCTGCATAATAATCCTCTCTAACCCTTTATTCCTGAACTTGCTACAGAAGCCTGTACCTGCTCCTGTGCCAAAATATACAGTATTATTCCGGGCAGTATAACTACAGTCAATGCGGCAAAAAGCCTTGGGTAGTTATATGAGAATGCCTCTGTAAAAAACTGTAATGCAAGCGGTAAAGTCCTTGTAGTATCTGATGATGTAAGTATGGATGCATAAAAGTATTCATTCCAGTTTCCTAAAAACATCAAAATTCCCGCTGTTGCAAGTCCTCCCTTTGCAAGCGGTAAGTTGATCTCCCAAAATACTGTAAAAAAGTTTGCCCCCTCTATTACAGCCGCCTCATCAAGAGATTTCGGCACAGCCATAAATGCCGGCTTAAGTATAAATGTAGATATTGCAAGTCCCATGGAAACATATACTAATGCCACTCCCCATATATTGTCATAAAGTCCCAACTTCATAATAAGAGAAAATATAGGCTGTGCCTTTGACTGAGCCGGCACAAGTAAAGTGACCGTATACAGTATAAACACAAGATTTTTCCCCGGAAATTCATATTTTGCAAGTACATAGCTTCCCATAGCAAAAAATATCAATGCCACCAAAGTTGAACTTACAGATATCAAAAATGAATTTATAAAATATCTTCCAAAATCATATTTTGAAAAAATATATACAAAGGGTTCAAAACTTACCTGCTTCGGCAGTGCAAAAGGATCCGATAAAATCATGGCATTATCTTTGAATGCAGACATAATAACCCATATTATTGGAAAAATCGAAATTATAACCGTAAATGCAAGCAGTGTATAAGTGAATACCTTTGATAGATTTTTTCTTATATTCTTTAATTTCATAAAGTTCCTCCTTAATACACACTTTCATTCATCTTAAATAATCTGTTTACAAGCCATAGTATAAACAGCCCCAGAATAAACATCATTACTCCGTTTGCATTTGCATATCCGTATTTTAAATCCATTATAGACTTTACAAGTATTACAGGCAGATTCATTGTATCATCTCCCGGACCTCCGGCAGTCGTCAATGCTATCTGCTCATACATTGCCACTCTTGCCGTAATAGAAGCTATTATGGATGTTCCGATAGCATTCTTACAAAGAGGAAGCTGTATATATTTTATAAGTTGAAAATCGGAAGCTCCGTCAACACGTGCAGCCTCAAACAAATCACCGGGTATTGCAAATAAGTCATTTAACACTATCAAGGTTACAATTACCGCATAAAACAGCCATGTCAAAGTTACGGCTATAAAAGCAAATGGTGACTGATAAAACCATTGCACATGAAAATCGGAATTAAACTTTCTTATAATATTATTTATCATTCCCATATCATCATGAAACATAAACCTGTAAATCATTGCCCATGCAGCTGCACTTATTACATTGGGTATCATAAAAACAGCCCTTGTAAACTTCCATCCGAAAGGCTTTTTAAATATTGCAAAAGCCACAAGTACTCCAAACCCCACATGAAAAACAGCCGCTATAAATGACCATAAAAGCAGGTTTTTTAAAGAATATCTAAAAGCTGTATTTCCAAACATATTTATATAGTTTGTTAACCCGATAAATTTCGGCTTATTAAATCCGTCCCATTTTGTAAATGAAGTGTAAAAAACCGTAAATATCGGTTGTATATAAAATGTTACAAAGACAATGAAAGAAGGAAGTAAAAATAAGTAGATCCATTTATAGTTTTTACGTTCAAGTCTGCTTACCGCTGTTTTTCTATTTGAACTCATCAAAGTCCTCCTTTATTTTAAAATATGGGACTGCCGTAATAAAGAAAGATAATATTTTCTACAATAGTTTTATCCATTGTATTCTATATATTATATTCTTAAAACGACAGCCCCATACAAATATTTATTGCTTAGCTTCTTGTGCTTTCTTTGTCAGCTCGGCACAGAATTGTTCCGGTGTCAAAGAGTTGTCGATCAACTTAGGAAGAAGTTTTCCAAACTCTGTATCAGCTACAGAAGCCGGGAATATATCCCCCAGTGTAGCCACAAACTTTGTATTTTCATTCATGCTCTGATCCAACTGATATAATATATCATTTTCTTTAAGCTTATTTAAGAAATCGTCACTGTGCTTGATATTAGGAGCATTGCCTCCCTCTGCCAAAATAAATGCCTCTATCTCTTCTTTTGAACTTCTAAATGCCAGGAATGCCTTTGCCGCCTCCTTTTGCTCATCACTTGCCGCATTTGAAATCCAGAAATCTCCATAAGCCTTAGGATTTGCAAGTGCAATATTTCCCGGATATATGGTTGTTTTTACATCTTTTCCGTCAAAGCCGTTACTCCACTTATCCTTGGCATCCTCGTTAAACTCTGATGCCATCCATGAACCATTGCATATTAAAGCCGCATTATTACTCATAAAAGCATTTGCAGCATCTGCATAAGCCGCTCCTACGGTATTACTTGACGCATTGTTTTGCAAAAGCTTTTGCAACTTGCCTACAGCATTTACTATTACCGGTGTATTATAATCCCAAAGTTTCTCACTTGTATTATTATTTAATAAATCCACTCCTCCATCCTCATTGGCAATAAGTGCAGCCAGCATAAGTGATGAAGTCCATGCATTTTCAGAGGTCATAAATGCCAGTTTATTCTCTCCAAGCCCTGACATAAACTCATCCATACTCATATCTCTTATATCCTTTTCAGGTTTATAAAGAGATTCGTTATAATATAAGCCTATAGGTCTTAGTACTATAAGCGGATTACAAATCAGCTTTCCGTCCACGGTGCAAAAATCCTTTGAACCCTCTATCCATGAAGCTGCAACATCCGGATTTTCTTTCCCGAACTCTGTCAAATCATATGCCATATCATTATCAAGTATGACCTGCTTAAACCATTGAGTATCTATTCCTCCTGAACCCGGTGAATGTACCAATGTCGGAAGCTTGTTTTGACCTGCAAGCTGTTTGATTTTCTCTGCATAGGAATCCTGAACAACTTCCTCAACAACCACTTTATATTTACCCGCATATTTTTCATTAAATCTTTCTACCTGAGGCAGGAAAAATACCGCGCCCACATTTTCACCTGCAAGATAGGTAGGTATCTTAAGCTCTATCTCTTTCCCGTCTGTTTCAGCCTTCTTCTCCTGTGAAGATTCGGCATTTTCAGCCTTTGCCTGCTCGCTACCCGCATCCGTTCCCGCTCCTTTAGAACCTGATGAACAGGCTGCAAGTACAAAACAAAGCCCCAGAGCAAGTCCGCTCTTTAAAAGTTTTTTCAGTTTCATTACAAAACCCTCCTTAAATAAAATTTATTCACCTTTTATAAGTTTATGCTTTATATATATTGTCCTAGGCTCTTCCTCATTTTTAATAATTTTTATAAGTAAACGCATTCCTTCATAGCCTTTTTCTATCATATTTTGATCTATGGTAGCAATTCTCGGCTTAATATAGTTTAGAAGCTGTATACCGTCAAAGCCTGTAACCAAAAAGTCCTCGCCGAGCCTGTATCCAAGATCCTCTATAGCTCTTGCCGCCGCAACAGCCATAAGATCACTCATACATACAAAAGCTCTGCCTTTTCTTTTACCATGTTTTTCTATATAATTTTTTACATTTTTGTAGGCTAATTCTTCATCAAATTTGCAATTTAATATATCGGCATCCTTATCGAGAATACCATTGTCCTTTAATGCTTTTTTAAATCCTTCATATCTGTCAAGAGTAACTGCCGCCTCGTCCTTTCCCTTTACAAGTACAAGCTTACAAAAACCTTTTTTAACGGCATAATTTGTGATATCTCTAAAAGCCTCCACATCATTTGTAAGTATGGATGCACCCATCTTTCCTTCAAGCTTTATATCTATACCTACACAGGGTATATCGGTATACTTTATTTCTTCAAGATATGGATCCCCAAGCTTTAAACCTGCAAGTATCACTCCTGACAGACTGTACTGTCTGCAAAACTCTGAAAGTGTCTGCTTTGTCTGCATTTTTGAAGAAATTCCATACATTGCAATAACCATATTCTTTCCCTGAATGTATGAATTTAACCCCTTTAACATATTGCCCGTAAATTCATCCATAGGGCTGTTACTTCCAAGACCGGAAATAAGTATGGCTACATTCTCTTTTCTTTTTGATGAAAGATTCCTTGCGCTTTGACTTGGTCTGTAGCCAAGACTATTTGCAATATCCTGTATTTTTTTTCTTGTACTCTCTTTTACATCATCATAATCATTTAAGGCACGTGATACCGTACTTACGGAAACCCCGGCAGCCTTAGCAACATCTCTTATAGATACCAAAACAAAATACTCTCCAAAAAATATTTTCCAAAAACGTTTTTGGATATACTTAATGATACTACTTATCTACAAGTACGTCAATATAATATTGATTATGAAGTCTGTTTTCCGGTAAAAAATAAAGCAGTAAAACCCGATAGTGATTTCACTGCTTTATTTATATTTTGCTTTGATTTTTGTTTATTTATTGCCGGCAATACAATTGAAAACCTATCCGGCTGTCATATTAATGATATGGCTTAATCAAATCTAATGCCTTTTCTACTTACACTATTTAGTACAATTTTTAGAATAGTATTTTACAAATTCATCCACATTATATGTATGAACCGCTGATACACATATATCCTGCATTAATTCCAGGTCCCATAGAATAATTTCATCTTTTGCAAGCCTGAATAATGGCTTTACAAATCCTTCTATATATTCCCTACTAAGAGATTGGGACTTGTTTTGCTCTTCTTTTCTGTATTTATCTTTTTCTTGTTCAACATATTGTTTGTTTTTTTCGTAATTATATACCACAATGTATTCCAAATATTTGCGGCAGAACTTCAAGTCCACATCTACTATATTTGAAAAAACGAGAAGGGAATCTTTAAGTTTTGTCTTAACTTCTTTGACCTTACCGTTCTTAAATTCCACAAATATAAGCTTATTTTTGACTTCACTATAAAGCAGGGCATCTGCCGATTTAAAGACCTTATAAGATTTATGAAACTTTTTGCAAAAAGCAGTTTTCACATCATCAAAGTCAATTACAATATCTTTTGAAATATCTTCATCAATACCAACCATGTAAACCGGATTTTTTTCGTCTGAATCATCTTTAGACACTTCAAATAAAGGTTTTTTATTATCTATAAATATATCAGTCTCTACTTTATCCTTAATCTCCGTCATTATATGCCTCATTTTCAATTCTTTGCAGCGGATCAGATAATACTCTATAAATTTCTGATATATTAAAGGTAACATCCTTCATCTTTGCATTATTCCCTTCATTATATGACAGGTAGTACTTAACAGTATCTTCTGTATAATACTTTCCTGAGAACACCTCAATCGCACGTAAAAAATATGGACTATGGGTATTTATCAAAATATGCAGTCCCATCTCTCTTTGAAGTAACACTATAATTTCAGCCAATGTAACCTGCCAATCAGGATGAAGGTGCACTTCAGGCTCATCAAGTATTAAAGTTCCATTTTGTACTATGGTTCCGTTATCTATCAGGCTTTTAATTAAATAAAATGTTTTCATACCTGATGACAGGCTGTCTAATGATAATCCCCTTGTCCTCTTAGAACCTGAGATGCTGTCTTTATCCGTTTCAAATAATGACATATCCGAACCTAAGGTATCGTTGATTTTTTGATATACCGCACTTAATTTTTCTTTTAAGTTTACTCTATCTACCAAATTTAAATTTTTAGTGCTTTTATATTGCTTTATTAACTCCCCCCTGTGATTTGTAGTTTTTTCATTTCGTATATCAGAAAATAATGATTCAGGAGATATTTCAAATAGGCTATGAGAATCCATAATAAACGGATCATCAATATACACAATTCTCTGTATTAACTCTTTTTCATTCACTATCTCCAACAGATTATCCTTGTTATCAAAAATAACTTCTATTTTATGGTCTTTTATCTTTATTTCAATTTCACTTTTCTCACTACTTTGGATATTAGTTATATGCCCGTTAAACTCCCTCAAAAAAATTTCTGAAACAATTTCATTTCTCAGTAAATCATCTGAAGTGGAATTAATCTTTATCACTTTTTCAACTAAATCATCAATAGGTGCCGACTCATTATATACCTTTTGAAATTCTTTTCTAATACTGTTTTTATCAGTATTCCCCAATAAAGCCTTTCCCATTTCTTCTAAATCTATATTCATATTTTTGAAAAAATCCGGAGGCATCATATATAATTTATAAATCAAATCCTCAATAGCATACATTTTCTCCAAATTTATTTTCCTTGACATATTGCTGAATGAGTGAAACATTGCAAATAAACTTCGGCTGACTGTACTTTTTCCTGTGCCGTTCAAACCTGCTATTATTGTAATCCCTTTAATCTCTATCTCTGCCGAATCTATCTTTCCGACATTACTGATTTTTAATTCCATTATTCTCTCTTTCTCAATCCTTCGCCGCCGGATACTCATTGCAAAGCAATCTGTAAGGCGCTTCATCCTCTTCTATCTTAGGGAATCTGCCTATATCCTCATAGAATCTGTTGTCGATATTGTCATCGTTACATTGTGATACCTCTCCTATAAGCACGCTGCCGCTTCCCGGTTCCACATGGAATTCATGATATTGATGAGGCCATATCGTAATGCTCTCTCCCGGTAAAAGCTTTACCATGCTGCCTGCCTTTACATAGTATGACCTGCCGTCAGAGTTTATAAGCACATCGGAGTCGCTAAGTCCACCCTTGCCGTCATCATTATATACCTTAATAAGGAGTGTTCCTCCTCCCCTATTAATTATATCCTCCGATTTAAACCAGTGGAAATGCATAGGTGCCATCATATCATCCCTTAAGAATAAAAGCTTCTCGGCATAGACCTTTTTATATTTCTCATTGTTTCTGTTGCCGTTTCTTATAGTGATAAGACCAAAGCCTATTTTATCAAAATCTCCCAGACCGAAATCAGTGATATCCCATCCGAGCATATTATCCCTTATTTCATCATATTCATGCCCCTTATTTTGCCACTCATCAGGTGTCCAGTTACAAAACGGCGGTAGATGAAAGCCGTTTTCTTTTATCAGAGCCTCCATCTCTTTTATGATGCTGTTAATTTTTGATCTTTTCATGTTTTTCCCCTTTCTTGTATTAAATATTTTAGGCGTTTTCGAAACGCCAAAAGCCGTATAAATACGACACTTTTTTGTTACTGAATATAAAAATCTCCTCTCGGTCTGTGATATAATTTAGTTGAACAAAAAACATATGCCACATCCCGAAAGGAGACATTACTACGATATCACAAAAACAACTCTCTTTGGCAGATATTTTTGAAGATTGTAAAGATATTTTTGAATCTGACAAAAATGGGATTCCCTGTTGTCCCCATGATTCTTCACTTCCAATGAAACATGAAGGAAGTAAATCTCATTTAAAGAGCAAGCTGTCCACAATGAAATTCGTATGTCCCAAAATGAAATTGGAATACAACCGACAAGACAAGTCCAAACGAAGTGTCTGTCACTGTGACAATCCTTGTACAACTTCTTCCTGCAGTAGAATGATTTATGTTTATCCTGAAAAGAATCTCAGAGCTTATTATAACTCACTTTTAAAAAATTTATTTTTTCTACTTACTCAGCGAACTGAACAACCGTATATTAAAGACAACAGTACTGTAATCAATATACGAATTATAATATGAGACAATTGTAAATTTCCAACTATATAACCGGTAAAAATTACCAATGGAATCATTAACAATAAGGAAAGATATACAAGCCATGGTAGATTCTTGACTGTAGCCGAAATCAACAAAATAGCTCCGATAAAATATAGCAAGTGAATGCTTTGAAAACCTATCTCTTTCATTTCCGCAATCACTGCAATAAGAGTCAGAATTGCATACAATGCGATAAATGCTCTAGAAAAAATATTAAGTACAATTTTCAATTTTCTTCCTCCTTTTGAATAAAATTATAATATAGGCGTTTGCGAAACGCCCAAAGCCATATAAATACGCAATGTCATTAACTTAACGTTTGGAGCATACTCTTGCAAATAAGGGTATCCTCTTTTTCTTTCACTTTTACTATTATTAGCTTAAAAAGAGCATAGTTCACCAGTTTAAATCGAAATGCTTATTCAGTTTAGAAACTTCGCTTATGTGTATTCGAGAAATTTGCTGCAAGCTGTCCTTTAGTTCTGTGATAATGTCTATCATGCCTTATCGGCACTACATTTTTGCTTATTTCATCATACAATGCCTGTAGTAGCGCTACTTTTTTATTTCCATCTTTTTCTATAAGAATGTATATTAGGTCATTTTTCAGAAGTCCGATACTTAGGTTTCGGTTTAACTGCATTGTATGTTTATAATCATTCTTTAGGTGCTCCTGGCTACTTTCTTCTATATCACAGATTATATCTTCTGCAAGATTGCTAACATAAATAGTGCTGTTAATGTCCTGCTCAATAAGCACTGATTTTATCCCTGTGAAATTTTCGATTTTTAATCTGTATTTCAAAACTTCATAGGCCGTCTCTATACCCCAGCGCATATGATACAGTTCTGCAAAGCATTCCTCTGGAAATTTATCCCGTGGAAGATTAGTAGCGAAAATTTCTGACTTTCCATCATCTAAACACACCTTTACAAATCTCATTGAAAAGGAATCTCTGCTCATCATGATAGTTTCTTCTTTTTTGCCAATATAATTTCTCCTTCTAGCCTTTGTTAATGTTATGTCGACATCCTCATCATTTGATTTTAATTCTTTCTGTTCAGCCTTATAGTCACTTGTTTTTAGTCTTGCTACAAAATACACTCCATCATCTATAAAATTCAAAAATGCCGGTGTCGAAGGATAACCTCTATCCATAACAACAAGATAGGGATATCTGTTTCCAATTGTATCCTTTATTCCTTTTAACTGTTCCTGGGCTACTCGCATCTCATCAAACTTTACGGTATTAATACTGCTTTCCAGAATAAAGCGATTAAGAACGTCGTAAATACATCCCAGCCCAATCTGAGCACATGGTTTTCCTCCTCTCACTGAGGCACTTCCGTATTTCTCGATGGTTTCATCAGTTGTAGGAATATTTATATCAGATCCATCTGCAGCTAAAATAAGGAATCCTTTATAGGTATATGGTTCTACCTCTTCATCCTGGTAAAAATTTTTATTATGTTCCTGATAAAGAAACTTAAATGCGTCTGGATTTAATTTCATCCTTTGCTTTAGATAACCTGGTTTAGATATTTCTGTTCCCGGATGTGTTGTTTTCATATAATTTCGCAGCTCCATTTTGAGAGTAAGGCCCTTGCGATTAAACATAGAATACACTAAATCTTCTAGTGGCATCTTTCTACGTCTGACAAGAGTATTTGTTTTGCCACCACGACATACCTCAAGAAATACATCTGAAAGAATATTATTCTGATCTTTTAATAGTCTATTCTGTGATTTTCTCACTACAGCCCTTCAATTATTTAATCCTCATCATAAACAAGACGAGGTTTCTTCTTAGCATAGGCTGCCTTCAAATATGGAATCTGCTCCCCAGTAACTGCACCCAGATTCGCTTTCACTGTCTGCACAACCTTGCCATCAATACGTTTGTTTTCAACAAGGCTGGCATAATAATACTTTTCACCTCTATATTCTTTTGTAAGTATTTTTATAAACATGCTACACCTCGTGATTTTTCTCACTATAAGTATAGCATAATTATCGTTTTTAAACTATCTTTTTGTAATATTTTTCTCACTACTCTTAAGTTAATGACATTGCGTAATTACGCCGTTTACGGGCTCTTGACTCTTTCCCAACTGTCAAAGACGGGAGTATATATCGATTGAATATTGTATACAATAAGAATTATTATTGTTTTTAAATTAGTGCATACTAACTTTTACACAACAATATCACAGGCGTATAAAAAATATTAAATAATAAATAATAAATAAAAGTAAAACAATATAAACAAAATATAAAAACAATATAACGAAATTCGTGCTTTATAAGCAAATGCCTATATAGCATAAAGAATAAAAATAGGATATATTCTTATTATTAGAAAAAAGCATAATGAAGAATATGAGGGGTAATTTTAGAAGTATAGGGAGAATGAAAAATAATTTTTTTATATGTATTAGTGAATAAAATAGAAAATTAAAAAAAGTGGCTGTAAAAATAGAAGCTTGAAACTCTTTTCATGAGTTGTTGCCTAAAGAGAGCTTTCTATTTTTACAGCATCTATAGCTTTATTTTCGTTGTATTGAACTATTTTCTCTTTGGATTTTTCGGGAACCATCCTTTTTCCACTCTTTTTTCCTGCTCATATAATTCATGGATACTCCAAAAGCAGGAAATGCCAAAGATGGCCAAACTTCCGGAGAGGAAAAGAGAAGGGAGAAAAATGCTGGCTACACAAGCGAATAGACCTATTATGAAAAAAAGCCAGGCTATTTTTTTACTAAAGTAATACTCCGCATAGACCACTATGGGGTGAAATATCCCTATGCAGAGAAAACAAACCAAGCCTAAGAGTAAACCTTGAAAGCTCATAGTTTAAAATACCCCCGAAGCTCTCGAAGCAGAGTGTTAAGATCCACCTCTGCCCGTTCACTCATCATCTTTACCGTGGCTTTCGGCATCATAATACGAGCAAGAGGAGTGTTTAAGGCCTTAAAGCGATCGCTTAATCGGAAAAGGAGAGTCTTAACATTGGGATCTGCTTCCAAAATATCTTTTAACAGAGTGTCTTCGGTGATTTCTGTCAGCTTGCCGGCTGTCAAAGACTCTGTACTTTCTCTATTTTCTTCGTCTCCCAAAGTCCCTGCGTTTTCTTTATTGCCTACATCTTCAGAAGTCTCTGAGTCTTCTCTCTTGTCTTCGTCTTCAGCAGTCTCTTTGCCTTCTCCCTTTTCCTGCTGCTCCCAGGTCAGAAGAGTTTGAGAGCCCTGTAGGGAACGGATATGGGTGCAGTCCTGCATCATTTCCAGCACACCGCGGAACTTTCCCTTTTCATCTCGAACCGCATAGTAAACGATATAAATAAAGAGGTCCGGCTTGTTGATCCAAAACTCCGCCTTGTCCTGCTCTCCGGAACGAAACTTTTTGATGATTTCCTCAACGATATGTACAGAAGCCTTTGGATGACAGTTTTTCACATCTCTTCCGATGACATTTTTACTTCTGGGAAAAACTCTGTGCTTGGTGTCGGTGTAGAAGCATACCAGTTCATTTTCGTCCACATAGGAAAGATCCACCGGCATGTGCTGGTAAATCAGGTTAATCTGATCCAGGGTAAGCTGACCAGTAGTAACATTCAACTTTTCTTCTTTATTGTTAAAGCCGTATTTTCCCAGAAGACCGGCAAGCTCTTCCGCAAAACTGGGAGCGGAAGAAAGTCCGGATAGAGGAGCACCGGATGTAGAAGCTGAGACAGAAGAGGAAGCCGAAGCTGAATTGTCGGACTTATCTGCTTGCACGCTAATATAGGCAAAACCGATTTCCCGGTCTCCCTCGGCCATATAACGGAACTCTTCTTCATTAATCATTTCCAAGGAGGTGGGGTAGAGGATATTTTCTTCCTTGTCCATCAAATCCCGAACATCAGCCACAAGTTCTGCCTGCTTTCCGATAAATTCCTCTTCCTTATCCTCTAAAAGAAGATTGTAGCACTCTGAAATCTCATCCCGGATAAAGTCATCCAAAGTCCACATGGTGGTGGTAGGGCGAGTAAAGCCTTTCTTTTCCAAAACCGGGTATAATTGGTTTTGCTTTCTGGACAAATGAATCTTGAATTTCAACAAGTCTTCATAAAGCTCCAGCCATTGGTTTTTAATGAGAGGGTACTGCACCAAATCCTCAACGGAAAGCAGTAGTTCCTTCATTTTGGCATTTTCCCTACGGTAACAGGAGATGGGATGATTTTCCGGAAGCTCTTGATCCTTTGTGACTAAAACATCCTGGAAGACCTCCAGCATAGCCTGAATATCTTCCTTAATGCACTCATCTTCGGTTTCTTCCACCATTTCCTGCTCGATAATGGCGATTTCATAGGGGGCA
Source organism: Lachnoanaerobaculum sp. Marseille-Q4761 (assembly GCF_017565785.1). Taxonomy (NCBI): domain Bacteria; kingdom Bacillati; phylum Bacillota; class Clostridia; order Lachnospirales; family Lachnospiraceae; genus Lachnoanaerobaculum; species Lachnoanaerobaculum sp. Marseille-Q4761. The sequence goes on along the minus strand of NZ_JAGEKB010000001.1, from coordinate 1,371,443 downwards.
AGGTGCTGTACTCTATCTTTAAGGGCTTTTCTTGCTTCTTCCAAAGAAATCTTTCCCTCATCATAGGCGGATTTTATTTCATGGACAATTTCTAACTTCTTACCATCAATATTTTGAAAATTCTCTCTCATAGTTTTCTCCTTCAGGGGATATTCCTATCTGCTATCCAATTAGATTAGAAAGGAAAATATAGTATTGCATAGTTGGTTAGAATAATCTAACTTATAATATTATAGCAAAAAAGAAGAAAGAAAAACAATGAAATTTCCATATTAAATTCTAAAGAGATTTTCATAGAATTTCTCCAAAGCCTTATTTATATGTTATAGAAAAATATCTTCAAACAAGTTTACGGAAAGATAGAATAAAAAATATTAATGCATCCCATAACGAAGCTTTTATTTATAATTCTTAATAACGGCATTATACTGCTTAGGTAGACATGGCTAACCAATTTAAAAAAATAATGAGAAAAAGATTTTCTTGACTAACTATTCTGTTATAAAGCTAATCCTAGGATCTTAGCAGAGTAATAGTAGGGAAAAGTATAAAACGATCCTTATTATTCGGATCGGTAGTTTGACAGTTATATAATTCCAAAATCTCCTCAGGCCTCGAAAAGCCTTTAAAAATCCATGACATCTGTGCTCAGATTGCCGAAAAGTACAAGTTTGAGTTTGACCTGAATCAAATCCTGTCTATGCTACTTTTCTCTAGGATTATTTATCCCGGGTCCAAGAGGTCTTCTCTTGAACTTTCAAAAAAGTTTCTTGAAAAGCCTGACTGCAAGCTCCATCACGTTTACTGTGCACTGGAAATCCTTGCAAAAGAGAATGTTTTTTTCCAGTCTCAACTTTACAAGAATTCCGAAATGGTACTGAATCGACATAAAAGAGTTCTTTACTATGACTGCACTAACTATTACTTCGAGATTGAGGAAGCGGATGATTTCAGAAAATATGGTCATTCCAAAGAAAACCGTCCGAATCCGATTGTACAGATGGGGCTGTTTATGGATGCAGATGAGATTCCTCTCACCTTCTCCCTCTTTAACGGAAATGAGAATGAACAACCTTCGATGAAACCATTGGAGAAAAAGATTCTTTCTGACTTTGGAATGACGAAATTTATTGTTTGTACAGATGCAGGACTATCATCAACTTCAAATCGTGTTTTCAACAACACGCCGAACCGGAAATTTGTTACAACGCAACCAATCAAAAAGCTGAAAGGACATCTCAAGGATTACTGTCTTGATGAAGACGGATGGCACCTTATCGCAGATAAAACAGAGTATAAGCTCAGTGAATTAGATGAGATTGAGAACTACGAGAAGACATTCTATAAAGACCGATGGATTAACTAAGACGGTCTGGAGCAACATCTCGTTGTCACCTTCTCCTTTCAATATCGGGATTATATAGGCGTTTGCAAAACGCCAAAAGCCGTATAAATACGACACTTTTTTGTTACTAAATATAAAAATCTCCTCTAGGTCTGTGATATAATGGAGTTGCACAAAACCATAAACCACATCCCGAAAGGAGACATTACTATGATATCACAAAAACAACTCTCTTTGGCAGATATTTTTGAAGATTGGCGAGTTTTGCAATTACTTAATTAAATATTTACTCATTTGTCTTTGCAAAATTCTAAGTGCATTTTCTATATCATCACCCAGATTCAATTTGGAAATCTTTGAATCCGCCATTGATATCGCACCTTCATATCCGCTAAATTTCGGTTTGCCGCTGCCGTTTTCAAGTATATGACAAATAAGCTTGGAATCTATAATATCCTCATTTTCCTTAAAAATATTTTCAGACTCCTTACTTTCCATCACTTCCTTTAAAACCGACGCCACAGGCATATCATTGTACAAAGTCTGTTGTATTTCCACATCATAGGTCAGAGTTTTTAAAAATTCCCATGCAAGCTCTTTCTTATTTGATTTTGCACTTATTGCAATATTCAGACTGTCAATCATACTTACATTATTGCCGGATTGACCTGCCGGCATAGGTATACAATCCCATGCAAATCCTGTATATTTTTTTATCTTATAAGGATAGGATTTATATGTTCTGTATTCCGCCAATGACATTTGACTAAAGGCAACATTGCCGCTGTCAAACTGCTCCTTTGTTATATTTTTATTTCCGTTCAGGGATTCCAGACTTTTTACAAATCTTATCGCCTCTGCAAGCTTCTCCTGATTAAAATATGATTTTTTACCATCCTTGGAAAACAACTCCACATCATTTGAAAGCGCGGCATTTATCCAGTCATATTTATATATTCCGAAATAATCTGGGCTACCGTCCAAATCTCTGTCAAGAGTTATCATTCTGCAAAGTCTGTAAAAATCATTAAAGGTATAATCATTACTTGGAATATCCAGATGAAAGTTTTCAAGTAATGTCCTGTTTACAAACATAAGTGTCGGCATTGCCTCATATGGCAGAGCATATCTGTGACCTCCAAAAACACCCGAACTTGCAATCTCGCTATAATATTTATTTATATCAAAATCACTGTCTTTTGCAATATATTTATCCAGATTTTCTATCAGACCGAGATTTATATAATTCTCAAAATCCTCATCCAGTACCATAAATATATCGGGCATTTTATCCTTTAAGATTCTTTCAGACATCCATTCACTGTAATCTTCCTTTAGTATGCCGCCGGAATATTTTATTTTTACACCTGCATGCTCTTTTTCAAATTTTTCTATTGCCTTATCAATTACAGAATAACTCTCCTGAACCGCCACATCCCAATTGCTGCCGTTAAACATCGCAAACTCTATCACGGTTTCTTTAGGTCTGCATCCATATACATATATTCCAAGTAAGACTGTTAAAAGAGCTGTTGCTGTAAATATTATGCCCCTCTTTTTCACAACTCACCTCTGCCTATTGCCCATATTGCAAGCTGTGTTCTGTCACGGAGTTCTAATTTATCCAGTATGGTTGACAAATAATTTCTTACAGTGCCTTCCGAAAAGTTAAGTTCCTTTGCAATTTCCTTATTACTTTTCCCCTTTGCCACCTCTTCTATTATACTCCATTCGTTTTTTGTTATAGCCTTTACATTTTCTGTGGGTACATGCATTGTTTCATTATTGACTGCAAGCTTTGAAAAAAATCTTAAAACCTTTGAAGCAATATCCGGATTTATCATTGCCTGACCTTGATATACGGTATTTATCGCCTCTACAAGACTCTCCATACTTATACCCTTTAAAAGATAACCGCTGGCGCCGTATTTTAGCGCATTAAATACATACTCATCATCATCAAAGGTTGTCAGTATTATTATTTTTATATCGGGATATCCCTCTTTTATAATCTTGGTACAGGATACACCGTCAAGTCTTGGCATTCTGATATCAAGAAGTATTATATCCGGTCTTTTTTCTCTGACACTTCTTATAACTTCCAGCCCGTCTGACACCGCATCCGTTACCTCTATATCAGGCTTACTCTCAAGGATTATCTTTAAGCTTTCTCTTATCAGTTCCTGATCATCTGCAATTAAAACTTTAATCATATTCCTCTCCCCATCTTATAGGTATCATAGCCTCCACCTTAAATCCCTTATCGCTGCTAAAGCTCACCTGACCTTTTAGCATATTTACTCTTTCTCTGATATGTCTAAGTCCGAATCCCGCTTCCAGCTTTTCACAACCTATTCCGTCATCACATATCAAAAGTCCTATACTTCCATAGCTTTTCTTTATTAAAACATCTATATTTTTAGCATTTCCATGTCTTATAGCATTGGTTAGGCTTTCCTGTACGATTCTGTATATAGCCGTCTCCTCATCTTCATCAAACTTTAAAATATCCGCATCACAATCGAATTTAATATTTACCCCTGAAATCTTTTTAGTGTTTTCCACCAGTTCCTCGATTGCCTTTTTCAGGTTTAATCTTTCCGTGGCATCAGGTCTTAATGAACTCACACTCATTCTTATATCCTTGATACCGTTCCTGCTGACCTTTGAAAGCAGATCCAGCTGGTTTCTAAGCGGTGTTTTTTCATCTCCCGCCAATGCTATACAGGCATCAATACCTGCCGCAAGCCCTGTAAGTGTATGCCCCAAAGTATCATGTATCTCTCTTGCAATACGGTTTCGCTCCTTTATCTCAGCCAGCCTTGCATTGTCCTTTAAAGACTTTTCAAGTTCTTCATTAGTCCTTTGCAAGTCCGTATTTGCTATCTCAAGCCTTTTATTTAACTCAAGATTTTTCTCTATGATTTCTTCCTTGCTTACTATTATAATAATACAACATAGTATAAAACATACCACAGTCATCAGATTTAACACATTATAAATAAAATATATAAAGGTCTGCAAATTCTGGCTGCAGGTTTTTATATATGATGAGATATCAAAAATATTTATAAAGAGTTTTACAAGTTCATGTGTCGTAAGTAGATAACTTATCATTGCAATCACTACAACTATGGGCATATATTTATTTCTTTTTAAATACATAAGTGCATTTGCAAAAGTCCAAAGCAGTATTCCGTTATAATTAAAATTCAGCAATACAATGCATATCAGTCCCAAAACAAATTCTATTACAAAGGTAATAAATACAACTTTTGTATAGCCTGCAATATCGCTGTTTCTTAAGCAAAAGGTCAGTATAAAGCATACCGATGATATAAGCGTAAATATAAATATATGAAGCGTATTTCCCGGTACATTTACCGCATTTGATAAAAAAAGTTTTGCCTCATGCAGACTTACAATCCTCTCCGTCACTATCCATATAAAACCCGAGGTCAGCATCATAGCCGCAATGGATATGCAAAGCATTATATCCAATATTGTATTTATTTTTAAATATCCTATACTTTTCATATTATTGCCATTTTGATATATCAAATCTCGTTATATTTCCTGCATTTATCAAATCCACATCTATATGAATATCCGATTCTATTTCCTTTCCGTCCAGATAATCATATGCCACTCTTGCAGCTTCCTTTCCCATATAAATCGGATGCTGTGCTACAGTTGCGGTATAAAGTCCCTGCCTTATAAGCTCTTTTGCATCCGGAGAGCCGTCTACACCATAGATTAAAAACTTTTTTTCGCTTTTTTCTCTAAGTGCGGCAATCGCTCCTATGGCTGTAGGATCATTAAGTCCGAATATAACATCAAATTCCTTATCATTTGTTTTTAAATATTCACTCATGGCTTCATTCACGGTTTCTATTTCACTGACACCGTCTATTTCATCCACGATTTCATACCTGCCCTCACCTGCAAGTCTGTCTATAAAGCCCTGTCTTCTTTGTACCATTGATGAAGCTATAAGATTTGCAACTATAAGAATTTTTGCTCCTTCGGGCTTTTTTCTTATCAAATCCTCCGCCAGCAATACTCCTGCCTTATAGTTATCTGATTGAATGGCACTTATCACTCCCACTCTGTTATCAACATCCGTATCCAGTAAAATTACAGGTACTCCCTTACTTTGACATTTATAGAGTGCCTTTTCTATTCCGCTCTTATCCACTGCATTTACAAATAAAATATCAATGCCTTCATCAAGCATATCTATAATCTGTTCATTCTGCCTCTCCTGACTCTGTGCCGGATCTCTTGTTATAAGTATATCACCATTTGCCTCAATAGTATCTCTAAGATTTTCATTAAGCACATTAAAATACGGATTATTCATAGTCATATATGTTGAGCCGAAGATTATTTTTTTATCCTTACTTCTTATCTTTAGTAAGAATATCAATAAACACAATAAAAAAACATATGCTAAGAGCATATAAAATACTCTTAGCCTGTTTTTGCCGTTTTTTTCCATTATTTACTCTTTTTTAAATTCCTGATATAGTCAATAAATACCGCAAGCAGTATAACAATACCCTTTACAACTGTCTGCCAGAAAGAGTTTACATTCATAAGATTAAGTCCGTTACTCAAAATTCCTATAATAAGCGCACCTACCAATGTACCTCCAAGCTTTCCATATCCACCGGACATGGAAGTTCCGCCTACCACTACCGCAGCTATGGCATCCATCTCCGCACCGTCACCTGCCGTAGGCTGTCCGGAATACATACGGGAAGCGAGGATAACTCCTGCAAGTCCTGCCATAAGTCCCGAATAAGTATACACCATGAATTTTACTTTTGAAACACTTATGCCCGAAAACTTTGCCGCAAGTGTATTTCCGCCGACTGCATATATATATCTTCCGATTTTTGTTCTGTTCATTATAAGAACCGATATTATAAATATTATTATCATTATAATAACAGGTACAGGGAAAATCCCTATATATCCGGCTCCAATCCACTGCCATTCCTTGGATACCACTCGCACCGGTGAACCTCCGGTATATACTCCCGAAAGTCCTCTTGCAATATTCATTGTAGCCAATGTTACGATAAATGGAGGTATTGTGGTTCTTGAAATAACAAATCCGTTAAATGCACCTATTATAATTCCGATAAGTACTCCTATAATCATTGCCAAATATATATTCATACCATATCTGGATACACAGCCGGCAGCAAACACTCCTGAAAGTGCTATTACCGAACCTACAGACAAATCAATACCGCCAAGTATGATTACCATTGTCATTCCGCATGCAAGAAGCATATTTGTAGATATCTGTCTAAGTACATTAAAAACATTCTTTGTTGTAGGGAATGAGCTGCTTGTTGCAGGAAATACCGTAAGGAATATTGCCAGCACCAGCAATGCAATAATGATTCCCATATTCTCTTTGAAAAAATTTAATGCCTTCATATTGTTTGATTTTTTCACTTTTTACCTCCATTATATAGCTGCCAATTCCATAATGCTTTCCTGTGATATTTCCTCGTGGTCTATACAGCCTCTTATTGTTCCTGCCGCCATAACATATACTCTATCGCTCATATTTATTATTTCAGGCAGCTCCGAGGATATCATAATGATTGAAACTCCGTCTTTTACCAGTTCATTCATTATTTTATATATCTCGGATTTTGCACCTACATCTATTCCTCTTGTAGGCTCATCAAGTATCAGAATCTTAGGATTTGTGGCAAGCCATCTTCCAATCATCACCTTTTGCTGATTTCCACCTGAGAGATTTCCGATTATCTGCTCCTGTGAAGGTGTTTTGGTAGCCATCATATCTATATATTTCTGAGTTATTTCAATCTCTTTTTTGGAATTTACATTCAGATTTTTTATAAACTCGTCAAGCACTTCTATTGTGGTATTGTATTTTATATCCTGAAGTAAATAAAGCCCCTGCTCCTTTCGACTCTCAGGTACCAGTGCCAGTCCGTTTTTTATAGCATCCTTAGGTTCTTTTATGCTGACCTTTTTGCCGTCAATATATATATCGCCCATAGCATCTTTTGAAAGTCCGAATATTGCCTGCATAGCCTCGCTTCTGCCTGCTCCTACAAGTCCGGCAAAGCCTATTATTTCACCCTTTCTTAATTCAAAGCTGACATCTTTTACCTTATCACCGTCCTTTAGATTCTCCACCTTCAAAACCACCTCTTTTGTAGGCATAAAATCTCTTACATAGTAATTTGTCAGAGTTCTTCCAACCATCATTGCTATAAGCTCATCCTTGTTGGTTTCCTTTACCACCTTGGTACCCACATACTCGCCGTCTCTCATTACGCTTACTCTGTCACATATTTCTTCAAGTTCGCTCATCTTATGTGATATATATATGATACCCACGCCCTTCTTTGTCAAATCTCTCATTATATTAAAGAGATTTTCCACCTCTCTGTCACTTATAGAGGATGTAGGTTCATCCATAACAAGTATTTTGGCATTTACAGACACCGCCTTTGTTATTTCCACCATCTGCTGCTTAGCTATAGGCAAATTCATAACAAGTTCTCTTGAATCTATATCCATACCCAAATCATCCAATATCTTTTGGGCATCTTTTTCCATTTTTGAAATATTTACGGTAAAGCCCTTTCCGGACTCTCTTCCAAGATAAATATTTTCAGCCACTGTCATATATGGCACAAGTACCAACTCCTGATGTATTATCGCAATATTATTTTTTGAGGCATCATGTACAGATTCTATGGATACCTTTTTGCCCTCAATCTCTATCTCACCTTCATCAAGGCTGTATATTCCACCCAGCACTTTTATAAGCGTGGATTTACCCGCACCATTTTCTCCCAACAGTGCATGCACTTCTCCCGCCTTTAATTCAAGGTTTACTTTATCCAAGGCTTTTACTCCGGGGAAGCTCTTAGATATATTTTTCATTCTTAATAAAATATTGTCCGTCACTGTTTCACCTGCTTTTATTTTCTAAATAAGGCATCCCTTAGGATGCCTGAATTTTTATTATATACAAGGATATAACCCTTATTTGTTCTTAAAGAACATTACTGCCAGCCGTCTGTTCCGTACTGTGCCACATTGTCTGATGTAATAAGGAATGTCTCTACAGGATATCTCTCATCAACCTGCTTTCCTTCTACATAATCATACATTATCTTTACCGCCTGCTCTGCAATAGAAACCGGAGACTGTGCACCGCTACCCTCTATTAAAGATTCTCCCGAAGCAAGCTCTGATTTGATATCAGGTGAACCGTCAACACCATAAATCATGCAATCCTTAATACCTGCAGCATTTGCCGCTGCCAAAGCTCCAAGTGCTGTAGGATCGTTTCCGCCAAAGATAGCAACTACATCAGGATTTGATTGTAATAAATCCTCTGCAATACCCATTGCAATCTGAAGATTTCCCTTTGCATCCTGCTGTGCAACCACTTCAAAGCCATGATCCTTTATAGCATCCATAAATCCGTTTGTTCTGTCTACTACTGACTGCATTGTAGGGGAATCAAGAACTATGATCTTTCCTCCGTTAGGTGCCTTTTTAACAAGGTCCTCACCTACCACTTTCCCTGCATTGTAGTTATCGGAACCGGTGTATGAAACAAGGTATGACATATCACCTACCTCCGTATCAAATCCTACCATAGGTACACCTGCCTCCTTAGCCAAATCAAGTGCAGGTATAATGCCCTGTGCATCAACCGGATTCATAAACAAACCGTCAAGCTTTTGTGAAAGCATATCCTCTACCTGTGAAATCTGCTTTGTAACATCATTTCCCGGATCTGTTACGATAAGTTCATCACCGTTTGCCTCAACCAATTCCTTGATTTTGTCCTGAATAGTAACAAAGAAAGGATTGGTTCCGTCCATACATGTGTATCCGAATTTATAATGCTTTTTTTCGCCACCGGCACTTTCGCTCTTTTCCGCCACAGTGGTTTCCTTGCTTTCTCCCTCAGATGCGGCCTTTGTCTCTCCACCGCCTCCGCTTCCACATGCTATCAAACTACCTGCCATTACCAATGCCAATGCACTTGCTAATAATTTTCTTCTCATAAGTCCTCCTCATTTTACCTCTTTGGGTGTTGTAATTATAATAACAATACTTAGTCTGCTTAATAATTGTTTTTTGTAATAATTATAGGATGACAATTGTCATTTTTTAAATGGACTTATTATATAGCTTATATCAGATTTTTTGCATATCAGGATACTGTAGTCCGACTTAACAGTAAAATTGTGCAAATTTTTCATTTTATTCGGATTTAAAACAGACACGCTTTAAACCAAGCAAATATGCCACTCCGGCAAGTGTGGTACCGTAAAATCTTACATCTTTACCGCTTTCCATATAGTTTAAATATTCAACTATTGAACCGTTTGCAATTGTACTTCCGGTACATAGTATCAAATCTGCCCATGCTATGGCTTCATCATGTTCTTTGCCTCCATCTTCTACAGTTACACCGTTTAGAGTTTTTCCTATATTTTCAGGATCCAGATCCAGTATACGCATATTATAATGCAAAGAAAGCTGATTAAATAATGCCGGCTGATAGCCTATCTGTAATATATTTGGATTATCAAAGTTTTCTTTAAGCCAATCTATAAAATCCTTCGCACATTCCTCAGGTCCATTATTTTTACAATGCACAGTATGGTCTATATGCCCGAGGTATCTCATTACGGCATTTATACATGCTATAAATAAAGCCCTTGCATGCTCATTGTATGCTATATCCGCATTTATTATATTATCAATATTTCCCGTATAATCTGCCGGTGCCAAAGTAAAAGCCTGACCTATACAGCCCCTGTATTCAGCCATTACCATTATTTCTTTGCCTGTAAGTATAGGATAATCTGCTCTCTTTGTATCTCCTATAGCTTCTTTAGGCGTCATTCCCCTTGATTTTATGGAAATATTTTTTGTATCACATTTATACTCCTTTAGCAATTCTTTAAATTTTTCTCTAAGAGTTTCAAACAATTCCTCCTTTGTCATGCCAAAATCTCCCTTTTTCATAAAAATATAAGTTCGGGCATTTTATATCACAGTATTCTTCCTGCATTATCTGTTTTTAAAGATTTTTATTGCATCCTTATAGGTCTGCTTCATACTCTGCCTTGCCTGTACAAATATATCATGTGAATATAAGTTTCCGCTTGTATCCGCTGCCATTTGTCTTATGGCATCACCTGCAAACTTGGCGGCATAAGTATAGAAGTTTATTTTTCTTACTCCACGGTCTATGCATTTTCTAAAATCACCGTCACTGATACCCGATCCTCCATGCATTACAACCGGAACACCTGTAAGTTCTCTTATCTTTTCTATTCTTTCAAAATCAAGTTTCGGTTCACTCTTATATATGCCGTGAACAGTTCCGAATGAAGCCGCCAATGCATCAATACCTGTTTCTTCCACAAAAATCTTTGCAAGTTCGGGATCCGTATATGCTCCCATAATATTATCCTCTGCACCCTCAGCACCCATTGCACCAAGTTCCGCCTCTACCCCTGCCGCATATTGATCTGCAAGAACCTTGGCATATCTTGTATTTGCCACATTTTCCTTAAAGCTTAGTGCCGATCCGTCATACATTATACTTGAAAAACCAATATCCAAGGCCTTTTTTATCTCATCAAAATTATCACCATGGTCTAAATGTACACATACAGGCACCTTTGCCTCCTCCGCCAGCATTACCATTACTCTACCTATGGTATCAAGTGGTACATATTTTCCATGTGCCGCATTGGCAAATTGTAATATTACAGGTGTATCTTCCTCCTGTGCCGCCTCTATCACTGCCATTATTCCCTCAAGTGAAGTTGCATTAAATGCAGCTATTGCCATATTTTTACTTTCCGCTATATCTAAAATATTTTTAAGTGCTATTACCATTTTTACTCCTTTATAAAATCCTGTGTACTCCAGTTATTTTTTATCTTTTCTTTCAGTTTTTCAATATCCGATAATCCGCTAAATGTATCATACTCCGTAATACACATAGCACCTGTCCCCGCCGCTATTTCCATAGCCTCCTTCGGTTTATAATCATTTATAAATCCATATAGAAATGCAGCTATTGCGGTATCTCCCGCACCTATTGCCGATTTTACCCTGTCAGGCTTAAAGCTCTTTTGGAAATATTTAAAATTATCCCATTTAGATCCTATTCCAAGCTTTTTTGAAACATCCTCTGATGTGCATAAATACATACCTGCCGCACCGCATTTTATTAAAAGTATGGATACTCCAAGCTCCATTACCTTCTTTGCAAGAGGCAGGATATCCTTTTTAAGGCTTAGACACATACATACATCCTCATCTCCCGCCCTTTCCAAAAGCTCTTTATATGCCTCCTTATCCATCATACATAGCAATTCTTCAAAGCTTGGCTCAAATATATCCACATATGGAAGTACCTGTTTTAAAATTTCTTTCCAGTCAAGTTTACCCTGTTTACTCTCAAGGTCAAAAGCTGCCACATCAAGACTTGTAATAAGACCTGCTTTTTTTATGTTTTTATACATCTTAATCAAATCCCCGGCATTATTTTCATAAAAGCCTGCCATCAATGTAGGATAACCGAAATGGAAAAGATAGCCGTCCTCTATATTTGACATATTCAAATCATCAAATTTAAATGTATCATTGGTTCCCGTAAAATGCAAAAAACTTCTGTCAAATCCCGGCGGTGATAAAACTATAGTATAAGAAGTGTCCTCTCCCACAGCCTTTATAAAGCTTGTTTTGGCACCCTTTTCTTCACATGATTTTATTATCCTGCGCCCAAACTCATCATCTCCGACCTTGGCAATAAGTTCCACATTCGCACCGAATTTATGCAATGCCATACCGGTATTGTTTACGGCACCGCCATTGGCAACCGTAGCCCTTCCTACATTTATCAACTTCCCGGGCTTTAAAATATTTCCGAAATTCTTACCGTTTGTATCATATATCTGAGGTGTGATATCATAGGATATATGACCTGCCACTATTATTTTTCTGTCCATAGTACCCCCTTTCTAAAAATAATTTACTAAAATTCACAAAAAAATAATAGTTACATTAGTCATTTGATGACTTATATAACTATTATCCTTTGTTATAATTTCTTCCATATAAATTTCCACATTACCCATAAAAGTACTGCGGTAATAACGCTGATAAGTATCCATCCGCCCTCCATCTTGGCAAAGGGCAAGTCTACATTCATACCGAAAAAGCCGGAAATCACTGTAGGTATAGTCATTAGAAGCGACCATATGGTCATAATACGCATGGTTTCATTCAACTTGATATTTATAAGATTATTATACATACCGCTCATCTGTTCCACTATACTTGCCGACATATCAGCCATATCACTTGCCTGCTTCGCCTCTATATATGCATCTTCAAGTTCCTCTTTTTCAGCTTCATTGCATTTTTTTATTGCCGATGTTATTCTCATCTGTCTTATTGCCACCACATTCTGTCTTGTAGCGGCTCCCAAATAAATAAGACCTACCTCAAGATCCGACAAATCCCAGATTCCCTGATTATTTGTATTTATTCTAAGCCTTCTGTTTAGATGTAGTCTTTCCTCATTCAACTTATCAAGTATAGGCATAAATGAATCGGAAATTACAAAAAGGCTTAAAAATAAAAGCATCATAGGGCTGCTTGCCTCTTCCGCTTTTATATACTTTTCAATCTGTGGAACTATATAGTTTGTATCATAAGTAACAAACATAAAAACACTCTCTGAATTTACAAAAAACTTTATAGACCTTGTCTCATAATGTCCGTTATTTTGTGTAAATGCCGGAACATGTATTACTACAAGCAAATTCTTTCCGTCATATTCCACTCTGGCTCTTTCATTGGAGTCAAGCACATATTCCGCCATTTCCTCAGTCAGATCAAATTTTGTTTCCAAGGTCTCTACATCCGCTATATTGCTGACATCTTCAACCCTCCAATAATACTTCTTTCCCTCTTCTCCCAGATACATCTGCATTTAATTATCCTCAAAGCTCTTAGCTGTTTCTATTTATATTCTTTATACCATTTATCTTCAACCGTGATATACTTTATTTTTTCCAAAAGTAATTGCTCTATATTTGCATTGGTCTCTTCTATAAATTTTTTTTGTAATCTCTCATAACTGCTGTCTTCAAATATAAGGCTTATATTTACCATCTCATCAAATACGGTATCCTCTATAACTATATTTTCGCTCTCTGCAATATATTTTATTTTTCCGTAAAAATCATATCCGAATCTGTACTTTACCCTGAATCCGCTTCTAATCTCTCCGCTTTTACTCTTATCAAGTCCTTCTATCACCGCTCCCTGATATGCACGGATAAGTCCTCCCACCCCAAGTAAAGTTCCGCCAAAATATCTTGTTACCACTGCAACTATATCAAAATATCCCTGATTTTCCAATACCTCCATCATGGGCATTCCTGCACTTCTTTGCGGTTCTCCGTCATCAGAGCATTTTTTCTTATTTCCATCCTCTCCTATAATATATGCATAGCAATTATGCCTCGCATCATAGTATTTTTTCTTTATCTTATCTATAAATTCTAAAGCCTCTTCCTCAGAACCCACCGCCGCTATATTGGCTATAAATCTTGATTTCTTCTCAACAATCTCCGCTTCCTTACTTTCCAGAATGATTTTCATAGATTTCTCCCCTGTTTTTTAATATAATCATATATCATTCTATTCACCTCATATTTTTGAACAAAGTATTTTCTCTTCTATAATATAATAAAATCTCAAAAAATCAAATACCGGATACAATACTGAAATTTCTTAAAGAATCAAGTTGTGTCTTACCTGATCTGTAACAAGAATCCTATTTTCAAAAAGTAACCGGTCACAATTGTAACCGGTTAAAAATTCTTGAACATTTATTATCAAGCTTCTATATCTTTATTTCTTTTCTCTGACCTTGCTGCCGTCATTAAGCTTTTCTTCATCCGAATTTATAATCACTTTATCATCCTCTTTTAATCCTTCGCTTATAACTGCCTGTGTGGATGATTTATAGCTTATGCTTACAGGGGTTTTCTTAGCCTTTTTATCCTCTATCTTAAACACATAGTCCACTTCATCTTCAGTAAAAACAGCACCTATCGGTACGGCAATCGCATTATCATTTTTATATAGTGTAAATATCGCATCCACACCATAACCGCTTTTTAATATATCATTCCCTGCATTATCTAATATTGCCACAAGTTTTACCCTGTACTCCTTTAATCCCAGAGGAGACTTTTCCTCAGTCGCAAAATCATATATTTCACTTATCTTTCCGCTGTAGTTTTTCTTTATCCCTCTTAGATTAAACTCAGCCTCCATTACATCACCTACATGCAGATAGGGTATAACATCCGTTAAAACACTGCACTCCAGTCTGTACTCATTATTGTTTGTATCAATTACCGCAAGTTCCTGACCTGCTACAGCCATTGATATATCCTTTGCAGGTATCTTAGAAATAATTCCGTCATATTCCGCTTTTACTTCACAATCTTCTATTTGATGTTCCAACTGTGCTATAGATGTTTTTTCGGATTCAATCGCCGCCTCAATCTGCTTTTTTGTACTTTCATAAAACTTCTCACTGATATCCTTTTCACTTAAGCCCTGACCTTTGAGAGTTTGCAGATATTTATTGCTTTCATCAAGCCTTTTTGATGCGGTTTCAAAATTTGATTTGGCATTTTCAAAATTTGCTCTGGAAGTTTCAAATTCAATCAATGATACACTCTGTGCTTCAAAAAGTGCCTGTTTTGCCGAGTAATCTGTCTGTGCCGCCTCATAAGCTGCTTTTGCAGTATCAAGACTTGATTTCAGTCCACTTATATACTCCATAGGAGATGTTGCCATAAGCTTACCTATATCACTTTCTTCCTTTTTTGCCGTATATGAATCCAAGCTGCTCTGTCTTAACTGCTTTTGATACAAAAGATCTCTGCTTGATATTTTTATAAGCACATCTCCCTTTTTTACCGTTGAATTCTCATTTACCAAAACCTCTTCAATACTTCCGTTCACCTTTGAAAGAATATGATACTCCTTTCCAAGACTTATAACAGCATTTTCCTTATATGTATCATTCACCTCTTCTTGCTTTACGGTATAGACCTCCACATCTATAGCCTTATTAAGATTATTTATAATAAAGACTGATATAATCACTAAGATAATAATAGAAATCAGTATATATTTTTTTCTTCCTTCAAAAAGCTGTGCTAAACTATTTTTTTTCATAGTTAACCTCTTTCTTTTAAACTGTCATTCGGATTTATTTTATCAATGGTTTTAAGAATTGCCATTCCGGATATATATAGCATCAATATACAAAATATAAGTGAGGATATATACATCGATATCTCTATATTTAATTTCAGAGTAAAGGATTCTGAAACCAGCAAACTCTCAAGCAACCATTTGAATAATTTTAAAAGCGGAATACTTAAAATAAGTCCGCATATAAGATATACCAGCTGTTCCATAAAAATCATCTGTTTAAGTTCCGTATCAAGCACCCCCATAATCTTCATAGTGGCAAATTCCGTTTTTCTCTCCCTTATGCTTATCAAAGAAATATTGTATATAAGTACCACACCTGAAAATAATGCCAGATATATAAACATTCTGAGCATAAATTTGGAGCTTTTCATTCTATCTTGATAAATCCTCAAAGTATCTCTCTTACTTGAAAATGAAGTAATATTTGCACTGTCATCTGTAAGCCTCTTTTTAATATTATCTTCCATTCCTCTTTGTGTATTAAAAATCAATGTATTTGAGAAGTTCTGCAATGAAAGGTATTGATTTATATTTTTTATATCCACATAACAGCCGCTTCCAAATGCCTCAAAAATAATCTTACTTACAGGCAATTTCGTTTTTTTCTTAGGGGCATAGCCTGTACTGATTTCAATACTGTCGCCCTCTTTTACATTCAAATCCTTTGCAATCCTTGAATTTAAAATAATTCCTTGTCTTGGAGGCTCATAAAATACATCATCCACATCACATATCCTATAAAGCTTTGAACCTCTGCCTATGCCTGTAAGTAATGTCGGCTTTGTATGATTTTGAGATTTTAATGTTACAGGTATCTCACAAATAATCTCTCTCTCTCCCACTCCGTCTATACTGTCAAGTGAATTAAATACACTGTTAAAAGAGGAATAATTTTCTGTAGTTATTTTTACATCATATTTTGCAATATCTTCAAAATATCCTACAAACATCTTATTGACCGCATTTTCCGACGCAAGCAAAGCACATGAAAGTGCAAACGGAAAGGCAATCGCAAAGGCAATAAAAAATGTTCTGAACGGACTTCTTAAAATAGAGCGTATACCCATTTTATGCATAACATTAAAATGCC
The DNA here is from genome assembly GCF_017565785.1 of Lachnoanaerobaculum sp. Marseille-Q4761. NCBI lineage: Bacteria > Bacillati > Bacillota > Clostridia > Lachnospirales > Lachnospiraceae > Lachnoanaerobaculum > Lachnoanaerobaculum sp. Marseille-Q4761. The sequence goes on along the minus strand of NZ_JAGEKB010000001.1, from coordinate 1,354,653 downwards.
TTATTATACCCGGAGAAAAATTATTTCCGACGCTTGGTGCGGCTGCCCTCATAGCCTCCGCAGCCTGTATTTTTGTTATACCGCCCACTCCCAAAATCACAGCCGCAATGCTTGAGGTAGCCGCTATTAAAAATCCTTTAAGCTTTGTGGAAAGCGGATCGATATAGCTTGGTGACGGCAATGAAAAAAACTCCGCATACTGATTAAACATATACATTCCGAAAGGTCTTGCAAGTATGCAGCCAAGAAAAGCACCCATAAAACTTATCATAATCGCCTGTACCAGATATGCGCCTAAAAGCTCACTGTTTCTAAGCCCCATCGCCTTCATTGTTCCTATAAGACTTCTGTCATTATCAATCATTTTTTTCAGCACCGTATATAGCATAAATACAGACATTGACATAAATACAACCGGCAATATGGTACCTGTACCTGTAAGTTCTGTAATCTCACCGTCTACCATATTGTAGCTGCTTTGCTTTTCCTTATTTGAAAATCCCTGCAATCCGTACTCTGATAAATGCTCCCTTAAACTGTATCTGACTTCCTCATAGGAATAATCGCTTTCCATTTCAAAGCCTATTTCATTTACTATATTCTCCCTTCCAAGTATCTTTTCAAGCTTATCCGAATTTACAATTGCAATATCATAATCTCTTCCGTCAGATATTACCGCACCGCTTGGAGGAATGGCATATATATAATTGGGTGCGGACGCAACTCCTGCAATTATAAAATCATAGCTCTCACCATTATGTATAAGACTTATAATATCACCCTTTTTTAAATTTCTGGCTTTCATCATCTTTGAGCCTATAAATATCTGCTCACTGTTTGGAGGAATGTCAGGCTTTAAAAGAGGTCTGTTTAAATAAGCTTCTTCATCATAGGAGAGTACATGCAGATTTGCTATATCACCGATACCCGCTCCGGCAATTCTTAGATCTGCACTCAAAATACCGCAAGCTCTCTTTATACCCGGATAATCTTCAAATTCCTTTAACCTTTCTTTCGGCATGGAGATGACATTTGCAAAAATATCAGCCATATTATTTTCTTTATAATAGCTGTATACCTGCACTTTAAGATTTATAAATGTATCATTCATTGAAACAAATATAAACACTCCAAGAGCCATTATAAGAGCGGCACCTATATATGTTCCCAAATTCCTTTTTGCGGATCTGAATAAATTTTTTGCAAAATATTTCATTACCACACCACCTCATCCGGACTTATGGGATGCTCATTTGTCACTATTTTTCTGATATTGCCGTCTTTAAGATAAAACACTCTGTTTGCAATCTTTGCCACATTTTCATTATGGGTTATTATCATAATGGTTTTATTATATTTTTTATTAAACTCAAGTAGTATTTTAAGTATCTGTACTCCTGTGGATATATCCAAAGCACCTGTAGGCTCATCACAAAGCAAAAGGTCCGGATTTTTACAGATTGCCCTGGCAATCGCCACTCTTTGCTGCTGACCTCCGCTCATTTTTCCCGGATAATGATCTCTTCTATCCCATAATCCGACCTGAGTAAGAAGCTCCTTAGGATCAAGCGGATTTGGTGAGAGTTCCGCCGCCAGTTCCACATTTTCAAGAGCATTTAAGTTCGGCATCAGATTATAAAACTGAAAAATAAAGCCTATATTTGCTCGCCTAAAGGAGGTAAGTTCTCTTTCTGTCATACTGCTTAAATCAATTCCGTTGTAGCTTATACTCCCTGAGCTTACGGTTTCGATTCCTCCAAGGATATTTAAGAGCGTGGACTTTCCTGAGCCTGAAGGTCCCAAAATAACCACAAGTTCCCCTTTATATACCTCAAAGCTTACATCATCAAGTGCATTTACCTTTACTTCCCCAAGAAGAAATTCCTTATGTACATTTCTTGCAATTATAAGTTCTTCCATAGTTCTACCTCATATGTTTATTCGTCAATATAAAACCTTCTTACATATTGTTTTGAAACTTCCGTCATTTCCTCATCCAACAGCGGAATACCTATGGCATCAAGAATCACTTTGAGCATATCTATTTTTCTAAATGCACCCTCCATACTGTTATCTGTCAGTGTAGGCAAAAGCCAGACCTTTGAAAGCAGACCGAATACCTCTGCCGCCTCCTTGGTGTATTTGGGATCAACTCTCATAGAGCCGTCCTCATTCCCCTCCTTTATAAGAGCTTCTATCTGAGGTGAAATATTTTTTAAAACAGTTTCAACCAATTGAGTAAAAAAATGCGGATTATGAATCAGAGGGATGGTTTCCATATTCATTCTCCTGACATTCTCATCATTGGCGGCTTTCTTAAAACTTGCCCTGATTTTTTCCAATGCGTTTAATCCTGTATGATTTTTTATCATATTCGTAAAGCTGTACTCTTCACATAATTTATCAAAGATTGCACTGAGGATATCATCCTTTGATTTAAAATGATGGTATATAGCCCCCTTTGTTATATCACCCAGCTCATCTACGATATTTTGTATAGAAACATTGTCATATCCTCTTGTGGTAAATAAAGTATAAGAAGTAAGCAATATTCTCTCCACTGTTTTTTCAGGGTATTTATTTCTTGGCATATCTCCTCCGGTATCTCTTATTAAAAATTATTTATCCCTTCTTAACTCTGTCGAATATATTTAGTACGAAACTTAAAATATACATACCAACCGTATGTATGTATATTATAATATTATTATGTTTTTTTCAAGATAAAATACTATAAAATCAGAAAATAGTAGTTCCGGTTTATTTATTATCCCGGTACATAAAAAAGCTTTTGGAAAATATCCAAAAGCTTTTTATCCGGATGACTTCAAGTTCTCCCGGCAAAACTTAATATTATATTGATAATACCATATCCACCTGCCTGGAAAATGATATCCCCGTTTTACACCACAATGCAAAATGTTCACAATTATTTTTAGCAAAATTATAGGATTTCTCCCCAAGCCTTGACTTTGCTCTCTCTATAGTCTCTTCAGGTGAAAACAGCTTATACTTTGCCTTAAATAAAAAATCAAACACTCCTGTGTTTTCCCTCGGATTTACACTGAAATTTGTGCTGCTCCTCAGCTTTCTCGGCGGCCCTCCGCTCTTTGGGAAATGCAATACAAAATAATCCTTTGATTCTCCTTTAAACTCCTTAAGCCCGGTTTCATATATGCTGATATTTTTACCGAAATCCTTTGATTTGTCCGCATAATGAATAACCCTGTCGTCACCTATATAAATACCATAGTGATCATACAATGTTCTGGAAACACCTATTACATCACCCGGCTTTAAAAAACTCTCAGATACAAGTCTTTCAAATTTCTCTTCCATTGCACTCATTGTTCCTATGGCTTTTCTTATATTGTTTTTATCCAATATTCTTACACTTCCATCCAGCTGATGGTACTGTAATCTATAACCGTTTTCTTCCTTTATATCTCTCCAAAAATACTGTTTGCCTCTGACTATTTCTTCTTTATTAGGTCTGTCTCCACTATGCTGCATCAATATCTTTCCGGCAATCAAAAGTGCTAATAACATATATGCTCCAAGTAATATACTGATTTTGCCAAGTTAGGTTTAACTAAGTTAGGCAAGACTAATATATATTACCTGAACATCTTTTTCAAGTGGAAATTACTTTTCCGAAAATTTCGGCAGGTATATATGCCTTTATGGAAATACCCTCGTCTATATATTCCTCACTAAGTATTTCTCCGAATTTTCTTATAACTGCTATTTTGCCCGCATCCTTATAAGAAAACACATGCTCGAGATATACTCTTTGTTTTTTCAAAATATCCTCAATGGTATTTTTCAGTTCATCTATACCCTCTCCGGTTTTTGCCGACATTTTTAAGACCTTATCCGCATGAAAATCTCTTGGAAGTTCCATTCCCTCTTCCATCAAATCGGTCTTATTAAAGACTGTTATAATATCCTTATCCACCACATCCAGACTTCTTAATGTATCATATACCACCAGCATTTGTGATGTAGCCTCTTCATTTGCGGCATCCACCATATGTATCAAAAGATTTGCATATTTTGCCTCTTCCAAAGTGGATTTGAATGCCTCTATAAGATGATGGGGAAGCTTTCTGATAAAGCCTACCGTATCCGTTACCAGTATTTCCTGACCGCTTCCAAGCTTTAACTTTCTTGTTGTTGGATCAAGGGTTGCAAAAAGCTTGTCCTCCGCCAAAATACCCGCATCGGTCAACTTATTGAGCAATGTGGATTTTCCCGCATTGGTATAGCCCACTATTGCCACATTAAAGGCAAGATTTTCATCTCTTGACTTTCTTATAAGCTCTCTGTGATTTTCAACCTTTTTTAACTCGGCTTTTAATTGAGATATCCTCTCATGAATAAGTCTCCTGTCCATTTCAAGCTTTTTCTCACCCGGTCCTCTGGTGCCGATACCTCCTCCAAGTCTTGAAAGACTGTTTCTAAGACCTACAAGCCTTGCCGCCGAAAATTTCAACTGGGCAAGCTCAACCTGGATTTTACCCTCACTTGTGGTCGCTCTTTTTGCAAATATATCAAGGATAACCATAGTTCTGTCCATTACCTTGGTATCCAAAAGATCCTCCAGATTTCTAAGCTGTGCGGGAGTAAGCTCATCATCACATACCACACCCGTGGCATCCAGCTCCATAACTCTTTCTTTAACTTCTTCTATCTTACCCTTTCCAAGGTAAGTACCCGGATGTATTCTCTCTCTTGTCTGTATAATACTGTCCAATACTATAGCTCCGGCAGTATCCACCAAATCAGCCAGCTCTTTTACAGACTCCTTTGTATCATCACCTACATCCACACCCAGCAGAATAACTTTTTCCACTATTTCCTTTGTTTCGTATGTACTCATATATTACCTATCTTATTCTGGACTTTAAAAAAGCCACTTCATGAGAAACCGCCTCATCCTCGCCATATTTTTCAATATATGCATTAAAGCATTCCAATGCGGTATTATAATCGCTCATATATTCATAGCAGGAAGCTTTTGAAAACATCAATGATTTTAAAACCTCATCATCATGTTCATTAAGGCTTTTATTCTCTAAAAGCGCAATTCCCTCTTCTACCGCTTCAAGTGCCCTGTCATAGTCCTCTCTCATAGCCAGATGCTTTGCATAAACGGCTAAAACTTTTGCATTTTTCCTATTGGTTTCTTTTAATAATTTTTCCAAAAAATCTTCAGCCTTGTCAAGATATGTTGTTTCAAGATTTTTATCATACATATCTTCATAGTATTTTACAATACTTACTCCGGCATTGATATGCAAATCGCTTCTATCCTCAAGGCTCTCCGCCCTTTCATACATTTCTATGGCATCCTCTATATCAATATCCATATCTATATTGCAAAGATTAGTATATATAATGGATAGCATATCCATATATTCTCTTCTTTCTTCATCGGCAGACATCAAAAGCTTATAGGTATGCTCCGCAGCCTTATAATCTTCCGCCTTATATTCAGCCTCCGCCCTATATCTTAGGATATCTATTTCAAGACCTCTGATATTTTTACTTCCATGTGCACTTATTGCCTTATCAAAAGCTTCCACAGCCTCCGTATATTTACCCTCATCAAGTAGTGCCTTACCGTTTTCAAAGTTCTTTTTTTCATTTGCAGAACATCCGCTGAGTAAAAGTATTGCAAATATTGCTGTTATAAATAGTTTTTTAACTCTTCCCTGTACTTCCAAAGCCACCTCTGTCAACCCCGTTCAGTTTATCAACTTCTTCAAATTCAAAAAAATCCTGATGTTTTATTATTCTAAACTGACATATCCTGTCATTTATATTTATTACCGTATCCCTCATTGCCAGTGCGGGATACTTCCATTCATCATTGTCACCGCAATATGACTCATCAATAACTCCTATGGAATTTGTCTGTAAAATTCCGAAGTTTTTAAATGTAGAACTTCTTGGAACCACCAATGCCTCATAACCCTTTGGCAATTCTATAGCTACTCCAAGTCTTATCAGTCTGTATTCTCCCGACTTTAGTTCCACTCTTTCAGCCGACCTAAGGTCAATCCAATCACTTTTTCCGTCTATAAACTTTAATTTATCAATCTCTTTACTTAAATACTTTATCTTTAACTTCATATATTTTATTTATCTTCACCTGTTTTGTTTATTTCACTTTCAAAACCGAATTTCCATCCGGTTTCTTCTTCCACCTCGTGCACAATCTCAGCCTCCAAATCGGAGTTAATCCTTGGTAGAGACTCCTTTGATTCCATTCCGAATCTCCTTAAAAATTCTTCCGTAGTGGCAAACTGTGCCGGTCTTCCGGGAGCATCCAGTTTTCCCGCCTCATATACCAGACCGAATTCCACAAGTCTGCTTACCATATAATCCGATGAGACTCCTCTTATTTTTTCTATCTCTGCCTTTGTTATAGGCTGCTTATAGGCAATAATAGACAGAGTCTCAAGCAGGGCATCCGTAAGCACCTGTTTTTTTGGAGTCTTACAAACTTTGATAAGCTGCTCATAATACTCTGTTCTTGTGCACATCTGTACGCAATCGCCCAAATCAATTATTTGTATGCCTCTATTGTCTTTTTCATACTTTTCTTTTAAAGAGTCCAGATTCTGAATCACTTCGCTCTCCTGCATTTCAAGTGCGGCACATAATTGTCTGATTTCTACAGATGCCCCAAGTGCAAAAAGTATTGCTTCTATGGAAGCCTCCGCCTTACTCAATTTAGCCATCCAATATATCGCTAAGATCTAGCGTTTCCTCCTTCCCCTCTTCTTCCAAAGTTTCTATTTGCATTTCACCAAAGGTCTCCTCCTGTGAAAGCTGTATCTTTCCGATTTTCATAAGCTCCAATACACTTAAAAATGTAACTACAACCTCAAGCTTTGTAGCCTGCTTTTCCAAAAGCGAATAAAATGTAAACTTCCTGTGTTTTCTTGCATATTCCATTACTTCCTTTATCTTATCCTCAAGGGAAACCGGCTCTTTTTTTATAGTGCCGAAATTGCTTCTGACCTTATCTATTCGATTTTCCTTTTGCTTCATCACATTGTCAAAAACTTCTTTTAGCTTATGCAAATTTAAATCACCGAAAAGTTCATCCAAATTTACAGGCTCACTATATTCCGCCACTTCACTTGGGATACTCGGCTCTTTAAAAATCATCTTTTCGGCTTCAAAATATTTGCCGGCAAGTTCATTTGCCATCAGTTTATATTTTTTATATTCCAAAAGCCTTTCCACAAGCTCCGCCCTCGGATCGATAAATTCCTTAGTTTCCTCATCCTCTTTCGGAGGCAGAAGCATCCTTGCCTTTATATCAAGAAGTGTGGTAGCCATCACTATAAATTCACTCATCAAATCCAGATCATCCGTTTCCAAATGATTCATATAGTTTAAGTACTGCTCCGTTATACTTACGATAGGAATATCATATATATCTATTCTGTCTCTTTCTATAAGATATAAGAGTAGATCCAGCGGTCCTTCAAATCTTTCCAATTTGTATGAAATCTCCATACTCACCTCACATATATAGGTATATCTCCAAACCTTACTATTGTACCAAATTAATGTTTTTTTTGCGAGGCTTAAGATTTATCACCACTATTTCAGACATATCATTTAATCTGATATTGACACTATGTGTTCCAAGTCCGGCTCCTATTATCTGCACCATATTCCCAAGTCTTTTCATCCCCACAACCAATCTGCTGAAAAAATGAAACTGTGGTGTCATAAGCCCTATGCCTCCGGGCAATCTTATGGTACCTCCGTGAAAATGTCCTGCAAGTGCAAGATCTACCCCGCTTTCTTCATAATCCTTTATAAAAAGTGGAGAATGTGCCAGCAAAATATTAAACTTATCTCTGTCTATAGCAATATGCTCCTTTATATAACCTGTATCCATACCGCCTTTATATCTTCTGTAATAATATTTTTTCAACAAATCCAAACCGTGAACACAGATATTATCATCTATATCCAAACTGTTATTTGAAAGATATACTATGCCCATGCCCTCGATTATCTGCTTATATTGAAGATAGTTTAATCCGAATTTATTTTCACCGAGTCTTTGCTCGTGATTTCCGTTTGCATATATACATTTATATCTGCCTGAAAGCCTTTTTAAAAGCGGCAATACATTCTCTATACCAAACTTATCTTTTACGGTTATCATATCTCCGCCTATAAGTATCAAATCCGGAGATATGCTGTCTATTGCATAAAAAAGCTTTTCATTATTTTTACCGAAGCTGTTATTATGTAAATCCGTCAAAAAGACTATTTTCTTTTTAGTATCAATTTTTTTGCTTATTACATCATATTGTACTGTTTTAAAATTCTTTCTCTCATAAAAAGAACGGAGCAGCAAGGCACTACACCCCACTACTCCCAATCCTAAAATTTTAGAAAATATATTTTTCATTAAACTCCTAGCTTACCCAAACTCCGTCACTATTTAAAGTGTAGCCGTCAGGTGTGGTGGTATTTGTCAACATTTTACCATCACTTCCAAAATAATACCATAGTCCATTATATTTAAGCCATGCCGATGCATTCATAGCACCTGAATCTTCCATAAAATACCATGCACCGCTTGTATCCTGTCTCCAGCCTCTTGCCATATATCCGTTTGAATCAAACCAGTATTTTTCCCCGTTTATATTTAAAACTTCGGCTCTTGCGCTGCTTCTGTCTGATTTTATATAAAACCAATTGCCGTTACTTTCTTTCCATCCTATATCGGGAGCCATTCCCGGACCATAGTTCTCAGCTCTTATATCTGAGGTACTGATTGATTTGGGTGCTGCATCCACCTTTGCACTGTCGGCTATGGCTACCTGTGCCTGTGAAGTACTTTCAACTACAGCCTTTGTCTCCTGTTTGGCTTTTACAACAGCATTTTTTGCTCCTGTATCCTTTGAGGATATATTTACCCCGCCTGTTGTAGCAACTTCAAAGCCGTAGTCAAGCAGTGCCCTTGTATCGGCATAATGTGTGGACGGACTCTTTAATACTACCACTATCAGCCTTACGCCGTTTCTTTCGGCACAGGTGACAAGAGTATTTCCGGCACTTCTTGTATATCCCGTCTTCCCGCCTATAACTCCCGGATAATTATCGCTTCCGTTGACCATTCTATGATGCATTTTTATAGGTGTAACTTCAGCCTTAGTCTTTATCGCCGGAAAATTATATACTTTAGTACCTGCAATCACCCTGAAATCAGGATTTCTAAATGCTTCAGCTGCGATACGAGCCATATCTTTTGCTGTTGTCACATGGTTTTGATTGTTTAACCCGCTGGGATTTACAAAATTTGTATTTGTAGCTCCGATTTCTCTTGCCCTTGCATTCATCATACTTGAAAAACCTGCTATAGAACCTCCCACATACTCGGCAAGTCCGTTTGAAACCTCATTTGCCGATGCAAGCATTGTTCCGTAAAGAGCATCTCTTACACTCATTTTATCGCCTTCACTTACACCAAGTCTTGTAGCACCTGCTTCCAAATTGGTAGTGGCAGCCCTTGAAAATACAACTGTGTCATTCAAATTTGCCTGCTCTAAAACAATCAAAGTGGTCATTATCTTTGTGATGGATGCGGGATAAAACTGCCTGTCTCCGTTTTTTTCATACAAAAACTCACCCGTGTTTGCATTATAAACCGCCGCTCCCTGTGATTTTATATCAGGGGGAATGGCTGCATGTGTTACCATAGCGTATTCCGATGAAAAACTTATCATGCCTATAGACAATAGTATAGATAAGCCACCGGCAACTAATTTTTTAATTTTCATCTTTTCTTCCTACTTTATTATTTTACTTTACGGTTCATATTTGATGTCATAGATTTAGAATGAACTCTTATGATTTAATACTCTAACTTATTAATATTATATCACATTTATTACACATAAGTATTACATAAACCTTACATAGCAATGATTTTATACTAAACTATACCAATTTAGTAAAGTATATAAATAATAGTTTAAGAAAAATGCAATGAATAATTAATAAAAAAGAGCAAAATCGCTCTGCGATTCCGCCCTTTAAATTTTTTATTTCATATCCTCTGTCAGCTCATGCATAATATCTTTTACATATTCAAGCCCCGTAGCTCTATAAGCATTGGAACCGCAAAAAAGCAATGCATGATTTTCATCCGAATTTGCAGCAGAGCAAAGTGCATCTGTTATACAATACGGTATGGTCTTTCTGTCACAGATTGAATGTGATAAGCAATTATGGCAATGCCTTATAGGTATAGGGCCCGACTTTAATCTGTCCATAAAATCATTTCTGATAGCTCTTCCCGGCATACCTACAGGTGATTTTGTAATAACTATGTCCTCTTCCTTTGCGTTTATATAGGTCTGCTTATAGTCATCCGGAGCATCGCATTCATAGGTGGTCACAAATCTTGTACCCATCTGCACTCCGTCAGCACCAAGGCTTATAACATGTGCTATATCCTCCCTTGTATATATGCCTCCTGCCACAAATACCGGAATTTTTTTTCCGAATTTTTCTTCATATATTCGTACTTCTTCTATGATTTCCTTTATCTCGGCATCATACTTTTCCCTCTTATAATTCCTGCTTGCCATAGTATCGGCTCCCAGCTCATGAAGTTCATCATAGGAAAATCCCAAATGTCCTCCTGCAAGCGGACCTTCTATAACTATTGCATCCGCCGTGGTCTTATACTTTCTGTCCCACATTTTTAAAATGACCTTGGCACTTTTTCTGCCTGAGACTATCGGCGCTATACAGGTTCTTTTTTCATTATCGCTGATTTCCTGAGCTTTTTGTACAAGTTCGGGTAAATCCACCGGCAGTCCGGCTCCCGATATAATTATATCGGCTCCCGCTTTTACAGCCTCTATTACATAGTCGGCATATTTATTTGTTGCCACCATTATATTAAAGCCTATAAAGGGTTTATAATTTTTTAATTTGTCTATAAAACCTGCGGCCTGCTCTGAAACCTTAAAACTGTTTTCAAATACTTGTACAGCCAAATCTCTGGCTTTTTGAAGTTCCGTCTTTATAGCACGAAGATTTGCAACTATCGGATTTTTATAAAAATCATCTTCTCTAAAGCCTATTTGTGCTGTGGATATGATGCCCATTCCACCATTGCCTGCTACATGTGCCGCCAAAGATGAAAGACTGATACCTACTCCCATACCTCCCTGAACGATCGGATAGAGTAAACTTCTGTCACCTATTTTTAAGAATTCCATATTTCCCTTTCATAGCTGTTTAAAACTTTCTGAACCTGTTATATCTGTCCTCTGCTATCTCAGCTTTTGATTTTGAAGTATATTTCTCAAAAAAATCATCAATATTTGAGGTCAAATCCTCCACTACCGTATCCATACCGTCCACCGTCAGAGGTATATCTTCTTTTATAACTCTGTCTATAACTCCCAGAGCGAAAAGTTCCTTTGATGTGATCTTCATTACCTCGGCAGCCTCTTTGCTCTTTTTTGCATCCTTATACAATATGGATGCAAAGCCCTCCGGTGAAAGTATTGAATATATCGAATGCTCCATCATCCAGACTTCATTTGCAACAGCAAGCGCAAGCGCACCGCCTGAACCTCCCTCTCCTATTACCAGTGAGAGTATCGGCACTGTAATATCGCTCATTTCAAATAATGCACGGGCAATAGCCTCAGCCTGCCCCTTTTCCTCAGCCTCTATACCGCAGAATGCTCCCGGGGTATCCACTATACATATAATAGGCATATCAAACTTTTTTGCATGCTTCATAAGCCTTAAAGCCTTACGGTATCCACAGGGGTTCGGCATTCCGAAGTTTCTTATCTTATTTTCCTTTAGATTCTTACCCTTTTGCTGTGCCACCACCACAACAGGTCTGCCATAATAATTGGCAATACCTCCAATGATAGCCCCGTCATCTCCAGATAATCTGTCTCCATGCATTTCCAAAAAGAAACTGAACAATCTGTCGATATAGTCTTTTGCCGTAGGTCTGTCAGGTCTTCTTGATAAAACCACACTGTCCCAGGCGCTCTTAGGTTCTTTTACCTTCTGATGCTTTTCCTTTTTATTTTCTACACTGTCATCTTTACTCTCTATACGACTTACTTTCTTAAAACCGGAGGTATGTGCTCTTAAGATTCTCTTTAAAACACTTCTTTGTTCCGTTCTTTCAACTATCGCATCTATAAAACCGTGTTCAAGTAAAAACTCCGCACTTTGAAAACCTTCAGGGAGCTTCGCACCGATGGTCTGCGCTATTACTCTTGGACCTGCAAAGCCTATAAGCGCCTTCGGTTCTGCAAGTATTATATCTCCAAGCATTGCAAAGGATGCACTCACTCCTCCCATAGTAGGATCTGTAAGAAAACTTATAAAGAGCTGACCTGCTTCATGATGCCTTTTTAGAGCGGCTGAGGTCTTTGCCATCTGCATAAGTGAAATAAGCCCCTCCTGCATTCTGGCACCTCCCGAGCATGAGAAAATAACAATCGGCATTTTCTCCTTTGTAGCATTTTCTATAGCAGCCGTTATCTTTTCACCCACAACTCTTCCCATGGATGACATCATAAACCTTGCATCACATACGGCTATGGCAATTCTTACATTGCCTATTGTAGCTTCTCCGGTAACCACAGCTTCATTAAGCTTGCACTTTTGTCTTTCTTCTTCAAGCTTGATTTCATAATCCGGAAAATCAAGAGGATTTGATATGGGCATTGTCTTATTCCACTCGATGAAGCTTCCGTCATCCACCAGCATCTCTATTCTTCTGTATGCATGAACTCTAAAATATCCGCCACATTTCGGACAGGTATAAAGATTTGCCTTTACATCCTCTGCAAAAATAGGCTCTTTACAGATTCTGCATTTTTTCCAAAGCCCTTTTGGAATATCTATCTTTTCGCTTTCCGGCTCTATTTTTGCATATGTCTTTTTAAACATATTTCTAAACATGACAACACCTCAAAACTTTCATCGCTACATTTTAAACTGTTTTTCAATAAATGAAGTATCTATATCAGCCTCTATAAAATATGGATTATTTATTATCTCATAATTAAAGTCGATATTTGTATCCACACCCTCTATTACAATCTCACCTAGAGCGGATCTCATCTTTGCAATAGCTTCCTGTCTTGACTTGCCGTGTACAATAAGCTTTAGAAGCATTGAATCATAGAAAGGAGATACTGTATAATCATCATATATATGTGTATCCACCCTGACTCCGTTTCCTCCCGGCAAATGCATACTTGTTATTCTTCCCGGAGAAGGTGCAAAGTTCTTTTCAGGATTTTCAGCATTTATTCTACATTCTATAGAATGACCTTCTATTCTCACATCCTTTTGTGTAATGGAAAGCTTTTCGCCCGCCGCCACTTTTATCTGCTCCTTTATAAGATCCATTCCTGTGATCATCTCTGTAACCGGATGTTCCACCTGTATTCTTGTATTCATTTCCATAAAATAAAAATTCTTATTTTTGTCTACAAGAAATTCTATAGTTCCGGCATTTTCATAGCCTGCAGCCCTTGCAGCATTTACAGCCGCCATTCCCATCTTTCCTCTAAGCTCTTCATCAAGAAATACCGAAGGTGCCTCCTCCAAAACTTTTTGATGTCTTCTTTGTATGGAGCAATCTCTCTCCCCAAGATGGATTACATTGCCATGGCTGTCAGCCATAATCTGAAACTCTATATGTCTCGGTCTTTCAATATATTTTTCAATATACATGGAATCATCGGAAAATCCTTTAAGTGCCTCAGCCTTTGCAGTCATAAAGTTTTCCGCAAAATCATTCTCACCTCTTGATATTCTCATTCCTTTTCCGCCACCGCCGAGTGCGGCTTTTATCATTACCGGAAATCCTATTGTTTTTGCAAGACTTAAGGCTTCACCAACTTCCTTTACACTTCCGTCAGTACCCGGTATTACGGGAATATTTGCCTTTTGCATAGTTATTCTTGCCTCTGATTTATCCCCAAGCTTTGCAATGGTTTCAGACTTAGGTCCGATAAATTTTATACCCACCTCGCTGCAAAGTCTTGCAAATTTTTCATTCTCTGAAAGAAAGCCGAATCCCGGATGAATAGCCTCCGCACCTGTTGTAATAGCTGCACTGAGTATTCTTTCCATATCAAGATAGCTCTTGATTGCCGGCGCCGGCCCTATACAAACAGCCTCATCCGCAAGCATGGTATGTAAGCTGTCTCTATCCGCCTCGGAATATACGGCAACACTCATAATACCCATCTCTCTAAGTGCTCTGATGATTCTGACTGCAATTTCTCCTCTGTTTGCTATCAATACTTTTCTAAACATTTATTCTCCAATGATAAAGGTAAGTTCGGCATCCACCGCAATCTCACCGTCCACACTTGCTATAGCTTTTCCTATTCCTATTCTTCCCTTTGACCTGATTATCTCACAGGATAATTTAAGCTTATCTCCGGGAACTACTTTTCTTTTAAATTTAGCAGAATTTATAGCTCCGAAATATGCGGTCTTACCCTTGTTTTCAGGCAATGAGAGTATTGCAACCGCTCCTGTCTGTGCAAGCGCTTCTATCATAAGCACACCCGGCATTACAGGCTCCTGTGGGAAATGCCCCAAAAACTGCGGCTCATTATATGTAATACATTTATATCCTACGCTTTTTTTACCCGGCTCCAATTCCTCAATGCAGTCAATCAGCAAAAAAGGATGCCTATGAGGTATTATTTCCTGAATTTCCTTGATTCCCAACATAAATATTCCTTTTATCAATACTATGATTATTCCAATATAAACAGTGGCTGTCCAAACTCTACCACATCCTCATCCTTAACCAGGATTTCCTTTATAACTCCGTCAAAGTCGCTTTCCAGCTCATTCATAAGCTTCATAGCCTCGATAATACCTATTACCTGCCCTTTTTTAACTCTGTCTCCGACATTTACAAAGCTTGGGGCATCCGGTGAAGGTGCACTGTAGAATGTACCTACAAGAGGTGATGTAACCGTATGCCCGGAAACCTTGGTGTTTTCTTTTTCACTTACCGCCTCAAAGCTTACACTTTGCAGTACCGGGGCAGACTGAATCTCACCTGTAACAAACTTTTTTTTGTTCTTTTTTATAACAATCTTTTCTGAATCTGTAGCATAGTTTAATGAATCAACATCATTCTTACTTACTGTTTCTATCAGCTTTATAATTTCATCTATCTGCATAGTACTACTCCACGAATTTTTTTATAACTATACTTGCATTGTGACCGCCAAAACCAAGCGAATTGCTGATGGTTCCTGTTACCTTGGCATCTCTTGACTCGGTCAAAAAGTCCAAATCGCATTCAGGATCCTTATTTATAAGTCCCACATTCTTATGGATGAAACCATCCTCTATAGACTTCACACATACAATTGCCTCTACTGCACCGGCAGCACCCAGCAAATGTCCTACCATTGACTTTGTAGAGCTTATTCCCACTTTATATGCATGCTCTCCCAAAGCAGTTTTTATAGCCTTTGTTTCAAACAGATCATTGTGATGTGTACCTGTACCATGTGCATTTACATAGTCAATATCCTCAGGCTTCATACCTGCATCATTTATTGCAAGCTCCATGGCTTTTGCAGCTCCGGAACCGTCCTCGGCAGGTGATGTTATATGGAAGGCATCACATGTTGCACCATATCCTGCCATCTCGGCATATATATGCGCTCCCCTTTTTTTTGCATGCTCAAGCTCCTCTAAGATAAGTACTCCCGCACCCTCTCCCATAATAAAGCCGTTTCTGTCCTGATCAAAAGGTATTGATGCTCTGTCAGGATCATCTACAGTGTTTAATGCGGTAAGTGAAGTAAATCCGGCAACACCTATAGGAGTTATAGAGCTCTCGGCTCCACCGGCAAGCATAACATCAGCCTCACCGTAAACAATGGATCTGAAAGCCTCACCTATACAATTTGTTCCTGTAGCACAGGCTGTTACTACATTTATATTCTTTCCCTTACATCCGAAAGCAATGGCAACATTTCCCGCAGCCATATTTGAAATCATCATAGGTACCAAAAGAGGTGCCACTCTACCTGGGCCCTTTTCCAAAAGCTTGCCGTATTCCTTTTCCATTGATTGGAGTGAACCTATTCCCGATCCTACCGCAACACCCACCATATAAGGATCTTCATTTGCTATATCAAGCTTTGCATCTTCCATAGCCTCCTTTGCCGCAGCTACTGCAAACTGTGAAAATTGCTCCATTCTTCTGGCGGATTTCGGGTCCATATAATTTTTGGCATCAAAGCCCTTTACCTCGGCAGCCAGCTTCGCCTTATAATCTGTGGTATCAAAGTATGTTATCGGTCCAATACCATGTACACCTTCCTTTATATTTTTCCAAAAATCATTGACATTCAGACCTATAGGAGTGATAGCTCCCATACCTGTAATAACAACCCTTCTTCTCATAGTCACCTCATTTTTTCACTAAACTGCTTACATACTCATTCCGCCATCTATTTTGATGACCTGACCTGTAATATATCTGCCCTCTTCTCCGGCTAAATATGCTACCATATTGGCGATATCCTCCGCCTCACCTTGATATCCCAGCGGGATAAATGAATTTATCTTTGCCTTTGCATCCTCCGGCATGGCATCTGTCATATCTGTTCTTATATATCCCGGCGCTATCGCATTTACAGTTATATTTCTGCCTGCCATCTCTCTTGCCGCAGTCTTTGTCATACCGATGACTCCCGCCTTTGATGCCGCATAATTTATCTGACCTGCATTACCCATAACACCGCTTACAGAAGAAATATTTATTATTCTTCCGCTTCTTTTCTTTATCATATACTTTGAAACCGCCTGCATGGTATTAAAAGTACCCTTAAGATTGGTAGCTATTACCACATCAAAGTCTTCCGGTTTCATTCTCATCATTATATTATCTTTTGTAATTCCGGCATTGTTTACCAATATATCAATAGCACCCTCTTTTGAAATAATATTTTCAATCATCTCCTTTGTGCTGTCATAATCCGATATATTACATTGGCAAAGCAAAGCCTTTCCGCCATTATCTTCTATCTCTTTTGCCACAGCATTTGCAGCCTCTTTGGATGCCGCATAATTTACATATACAAGTGCACCGTCAGCGGCAAGTTTTTTTGCTATAGCCGCACCTATACCTCTGCCCGCACCTGTTACCAATGCTGTCTTGCCTTCTAATCTTTTCATTTTGCCTCCAAAATCTGACTACAAACTTTTTCAATATCCTCATATTCTTCAATATTGAATATTTTTACATCGGCATCAATTTTTTTAACAAAGCCCGCCATTGTCTTTCCGGGACCGATTTCCACAAAGGTATCCACTCCCCATTCAATCATTTTTCTAATGCTCTGTTCCAAATGTACGCTTCCCGATACCTGCTCTATCAAATTTTTCCTTATATCATTCTTATCTGTGACAATCTCTGCATTGATATTTGCCACATAAGGTATCCGTATATCTTTTATTTCGATATCATCAAGTGCTTTTCCCAGTTTGTCACCGGCTTCTTTCATCAGTCCTGAATGAAAAGCTCCGCTTACCTTTAACGGCAATACTCTCTTTGCACCGGCTTCCTTTAATTTTTCACCGGCAAGAGCCACAGCCTCCACGGTTCCTGATATTACAGTCTGACCGGGGCAATTATAATTTGCCACCCAACACCCCTCTATATCATCCACTATGGCTTTAATAGTCTCATTTGAAAGTGAGAGCACCGCACTCATGGCACCGCCTTTTATTTCAGACATATACCGACCTCTTTTATTCACTATGGCAATTGCATCAGTTTCATTTATTGCACCGCTAAGATACAGTGCTTCATACTCTCCAAGGCTCAGCCCTGCACATATATCAGCCTTCAGCCCTGTTTTTTCTATAGCCTTTAACATGGCAATTCCTGTTGCCACCATGGCTATCTGTGTAAATCTGGTATTATTTAATTCATCATTTTCCTTAAAAATCAGATCACATGCATCTATTCCCGTGACCGTTTTGACACTGTCAAAAACCGCCCTTGAATCCGCATCATTTTCATAAAAACTTTTGCCCATATTTTGTTTTTGAGCTCCCTGTCCCGGGAATAAAAATGCTATCTTCATATTTATACCAAGCTCCCTGCATTCTTTAAAAGATTACCTGCCTCAGCTATTATCTCATCAATTATTTCTTTTGCACTTTGCTTTTTATTTATAAGTCCTGCTATCTGACCTGCCATAACGGTTCCGTTTACGGTATCACCTTCCATTACAGCTTTTCTGAGAGTTCCAAGAGTCAGATACTCCAGTTCCTCAAAGCTCTTTCCCTCAGCCTCAAGCTTAGTGTACTCTCTGGTCATTGCATTTCTAAGACATCTTACCGGATGTCCGTGGCTTCTTCCTGTAACAGCCGAGTCTATATCCTTTGCAGCTATTACCCTGTCTTTATAGTTTTCATGCACTATGGACTCATTTGCCACTACAAATCTTGTACCTATCTGTACCGCCTTTGCACCAAGCATAAGCGCAGCCGCCAGACCTCTGCCGTCAGCAATACCTCCTGCAGCAATTACAGGTATATCTATAGCATCCGCTACCTGAGGTACCAAGGTCATAGTGGTAGCCTCGCCTATATGTCCGCCGCTTTCAGTACCCTCGGCAACCACTGCATCGGCTCCGCATCTTTCCATTCTCCTTGCAAGTGCAACACTTGCAACGACCGGAATTACAACTATTCCGGCTTCCTTCCACATTTTCATGTACTTTTCAGGAGAACCTGCACCGGTAGTAACTACCTTTATACCTTCTTCCACCACTACTTTGGCGATTTCTTCCGCATGTGGCGACATAAGCATTACATTTACTCCAAAAGGCTTATCTGTAAGCTTTCTCGCCCCTCTTATCTCATTCCTTATGACATCAGCCGGCGCATTCGCTCCGCCGATTAAACCAAGACCTCCTGCGGCACTTACAGCGGCTGCCAGGTTATGCTCGGCAACCCATGCCATACCGCCTTGAATTATCGGATATTCTACACCTAATAACTTTGTTATATCTGTTTGCATTAATTTCCTCTGCCTTTTTAAGAAAACGCCTAAAGAAGGCGTTTTTTATTTTTATAAATTGTCTACGCCCTTATCCTTAAGGTAATTTACCACATCACCTACAGTTAAAAGCTTCTCTAAATCCTCAGAAGGTATTTCAACACCGTAATTGTCCTCAAGTGCCATTACCATCTCGAAAAGGTCAAGTGAATCCGCATTCAAATCATCCTTAAAGCTTGACTCCAGGCTGATTTCTGATGCATCGATATTTAGCTGCTCTGCAATAATTGATTTCATTTTCTCTGACATAATTTTCTCCATTCTTTAAGCCCAAGGCTTTTTATTTTTTATATATAAGTTGTAAATAATTACAATCTTAATACACAACTTCCCCAGGTTAAACCTGCTCCGAATCCGCATAACAAAATCAAATCTCCCTTTTTTGCTATGCCCTTTTTTATCACCTCATCCAGCAGTAAAGGTACACTTCCGGCTGAAGTATTTCCTGTGTTTTCAAGATTATGCGGCAGTTTTTCAAGAGGTATATCCAGCTTTTTTGATACTGCCTCAAGTATCCTTAAATTTGCCTGATGTAAAAGATATACATCTATATCATCCTTATGTACTCCTGCCTTTTTAATCGCATTCTCAATGCTTTGAGGCACTGTTCTGACAGTAAATTTAAAGACTTCCTGTCCGTCCATTCTTATATACCTGTCATCACCATAGGAATTGTCATATAGTGCAAACCCCTTACTTCCGTCGGCTCCGATATCAAAACTTAAGAATCCCTCTTCTATATCCGATCTTTTAAGTACCGCCGCTCCCACACCGTCACCAAACAGTACACAGGTGGTTCTGTCGGTCCAGTCCATTTCTCTTGAGAGTACATCTCCGCCGATAACAAGAGCATGCTCTATATCCAAAGTGTTCATCATGGAATATGCAATACTCAGTGCATATATAAATCCCGAACATGCTGAACTTACATCCATACATGCACAGTCCTTTGCTCCCAAAAGCGGTTGCAATTCACAAGCGGTATTTGGAAGTCTCTTATCCTGAGTAGATGTTCCCACTATTATAAGTCCCAAATCTTCGCCCTTAATATTTGCGGCTTTTAATGCATCTCTTCCCGCTTCAAACGCCAGACTTACAAGGTTCTCATTCTCACCTATAATATGTCTTTGTTTGATACCTGTCCTTTGACTGATCCATTCATCACTTGTATCTACGATTTTACTAAGATCATCATTTGTTAAAATCTTAGACGGCAGTTTTGAGCCGGTTCCTGCAAGTGCTATCTTCATCTTCTATAAGCCCTTTCATAAGACTTTCATCAAAGCAAAAAAATACTTTGATACTCAAAGTATTTTAATTTTGCAATAGAACTTTGTCAAGTGTTTTAGAGCATGATATGATTTTTTTAAGTATTTTATTCTCTTCCATAAGCTATTAAAGCATCATTTTGTCTTACACCTAAGGATAAGGTATAGTATAAAACCCGGGCATCAAACTCCGCCCTGACTTCTTGCAGGATATTCCCTTCAATATCTTTTAAAATCCCAAGCAATTCACCTTTTTTTACATTATCACTTTTTTTAACATGTGGATACCACAGCCCCTCACTCCTTGCTTCCACATATTCAGCCTTCACTATTTCTTTTTGATTTTTATTTATACTTATATCATAACCTTCTTTTAATATTCCTAGCATCTCCATAAGCCTGTAAAGATCTTCTTTTTCAGCAAGTACATCAGCCTCACTCCATAGACCTTTAGAACCTCTTTCATAAAGCATTGCGGGAATTTCTTTCTTTGCGGCATAGCTGTAGAGACCGTTATTTGCATACGAACCCACTCTAAAATCCACATTCATTCTTGAGGCTATATCTCCTACATAGCTTTTTATCTCCTCTCCCGAAGCGTATGGAAAAAATATAAGAGGTGTAAGGCTTTCATTTATATCTCCACCATGCAAATCCACTATAAAATCAGCCAATGGATATAAATATTTTTCCACATCATGGGCAATTTTTTGAGTAATGCTGCCTTCCTTATCTCCCGGAAATTCTCTGTTTAAATTTTTTCCGTCCACTGTGGAGATTTGCTTTACACCATTATAAAATCCGTCCGTATTCAAAATAGGGCAAATAATAATATTTCCTGACATTTTCTTTGGATTAAGCTCATTTATAAGCCTTAGTGAAGTCTCTATTCCGACATACTCACAACCATGTACTCCGGCTGTTATTACAAGAGTTTTACCTTCATTTTTACCACAAAAAATCACACCGCTTATCTGACCGGTTTTAAACTTTTTCTTCTCTCCTTTTTTTATTAAAATTTCTCCTATTTTCACAAATTTAACCTTTCCTGATGATAATTAATCGTTATGCTTATATTAACACAGTTAGCTGTTGCTAACCATATTTATCTTAATAATTTAATTATTCTTTAATTAATTACAGATAAAATGTCATGTATTTCTTTTATTTTTATAATAACTCTCTCTGATGTTTTATTAAAAAATATTGAAAAAAATATTAACAAGTAGTATCTTTACATATACAACAATTTAACATAGAAAGAAAGAGAGGAATTTTCTATGGCAACATTTATGATTGGTCTTGTTATCCTCATCGTAGGTGGATTTATTATGGGACGCCTTTGTGACCATGTTTTCCAGCCTGATGACAGAGAAACACCCGCCTTTTCCAGACAGGACGGCGTTGACTATGTTCCTATGCCAACATGGAAAAATGCTTTAATCAACCTGCTCAATATCGCAGGTACCGGACCTATCCTTGGACCGATCCAGGGTATCTTATTCGGACCTATTGCACTCCTTACAATACCGATAGGTAATGTAATCGGCGGTGCGGTTCACGATTATTTTGCCGGAATGATTTGTACCAGAGACGGTGGTGCTCAAATGCCTGAAATGGTTCGTAAATATACCAATAAAACAGTATTCTGGATATATGATGCATTTGTATGCTTATTGCTTCTATTGGTAGGTACCGTATTCATTTATACACCGGGTGATATAGCCGCAACTCAGGTTTTTGGTTTCAGCGGTACTCCTACAGAGGTTTCAACCTGGGTTATTTATGGAGTTATTTTCATCTATTACTTGGTTGCAACAGTATTCCCTATCGATAAGATTATAGGAAGAGTATATCCTATATTCGGTGCAATCCTTGTATTCTCGGCAATCGGTGTATTTGCCGCAATGGTTATTTTCCATTATCCGCTTGTAGAGGTTTGGGGTGATTGGGCAACAACTTCATTTGACTATGCCGCATACTTCAAAGCGGGACATTTTGTTCCGATTTTCTTTGTTACTGTAGCCTGCGGTATCCTTTCAGGATTCCACTCATCTCAGACAGCTCTTGTTGCGCGTACAATAAAGAGTGAAAAAGACGGTCGTATGACTTTCTACAATATGATGGTTGTTGAGGGCTTTATCGCAATGGTATGGGCTGCCGGTACAATGGCATTGATTCAGTTTACAGCTGCAAACGGCGGTATCACAATGCAACTTAGTGATAAGGGCGTATGGCAGTATATGATTCAAAAGGGTGGAGAGTTGGTTGCTATTTCTCCTACCAGTGTTGTCGGTGTACTTTGCAGAAAGGCACTCGGTCCTGTAGGTGGAGCGGTTGCACTTATCGGTATTATTATACTACCTGTTACTTCAGGAGATACAGCGCTTCGTGCACTCAGACTTACAATTGCGGATACATTCCACATCAAGCAGGATAATAATCCTCGTAGACTTAGCCTTGCATTACCTATTTTTATTATAGTAGGCGGAATTCTTGTTTGGGCAAAGGTTGATCCTAAGGGATTTAATATCTTATGGAGATATTTTGCATGGTCAAACCAGACAATGGCACTCTTCCCTCTTGCTGCGGCAAGCATTTATCTGATTATACATAACAAAGTAAAATGGGCGTGGATGACTCTCATCCCCGGAGTGTTCTACACATATATTTGTGCCTGCTATATCTTAAATGCAAAGCTTGGCTTTGGACAAAGCTGGGGTGTTGCTTATATAGGCGGTGCAGTTGTTGCTGCTGTTTATGCAGTTCTTATTCTTTGGAGAGGTAAAAAAGGCGGTACCACTCCTGCAGATCCGGCATAATAAATTATTGCTACTCCCAAGACAGTTGTAATATAATACTGTCTTGGGAGTTTTTTAGAATTGTCGTTTTTTATGAAACAATTCTATACCTTTGAGGTAAATATATTTACCCGTAAATCAATAAAAATAAACAGAGGATACTATGGAAATTTTAGAATTTTTAAAACAGGAAAATATATCAGATAAAATAATTTCAGAAATAATTTCATTTCGCAAGTTTTATAAGCTTGAAAAGGAAGAAGAACAAAGGATTCCAAAAGAGTCCTATCTCTACTATGGAAAAGAAATCTGGGAGGAGGCGGCTACAGCGATAATCGCAGGTGAAAATATTTTACTGGACGGCGCAAAGGCTACAGGAAAAAATGTACTGGCTGAGAATCTTGCCACAGCCTTTGCTCGTCCCGAATGGGATATATCGCTTTATATAAATACCGATGCGTCATCCCTTATAGGTTCGGATACCTTTGAGAATGGAGAAGTAAAATTAAGAAAAGGCCCTGTATTAAATTGCGCAATAAAGGGCGGCTTTGGTGTACTGGATGAAATAAATATGGCAAAAAACGAATCCCTTGCCGTACTTCATGCGGTGCTTGACTTTAGGCGTGTTATCGATTTACCCGGATATGACAGGATAAATCTCCATGAAGCTACCAGATTTATCGGTACCATGAACTATGGATATGCCGGTACAAGGGAGATGAATGAAGCACTTGCATCCAGATTTATGGTACTTCATATGCCTGTTATAACAGGTGAAAACCTTGGCAAACTTATAAAGGATAAATACCCTACATTAAAACCCGAGTATATCTCACAGTTCACCTCTCTTTTTGATGAAATAAGGAAAAAGGGAGAAGGTGGCGAAATATCCACAAGAAGTCTTGATTTAAGAGGTCTTATCTCATGTATAGGTATGATGAAAAAAGGTCTAAATGTAACAAAGGCGCTTGAAATGGGACTTATCAATAAATGCTTTGATGAATATGAAAGACAGCTGGTGCTGGATATTGTAAATGCCAGATTGCCAAAGAGCCTTCCCGGGGAGAATATTTTTTCATGATTTTAACAGAATTTGAAAAAAAGAGGGCTGCAAATATGATTTGGAATGCAGCCGGAAATTATAATGTTTCTGTCGGTTT
Source organism: Lachnoanaerobaculum sp. Marseille-Q4761 (assembly GCF_017565785.1). NCBI lineage: Bacteria > Bacillati > Bacillota > Clostridia > Lachnospirales > Lachnospiraceae > Lachnoanaerobaculum > Lachnoanaerobaculum sp. Marseille-Q4761. The sequence goes on along the minus strand of NZ_JAGEKB010000001.1, from coordinate 1,330,265 downwards.
TCGTATGTATGATGATAATGCAAAAGCTGATTTATATTGGAATACGATACTTGGAAGCAGCTATGCTCATTTTGACTGGAAAAAGCTGAAAGAATTTTATAATACCTTTCATGAAACAGTCGGTCAGGGTACCTATGAGGCATTATTTTGGATTGCACTTGAAAATACCACCTTTGAAAAGGAAAAAGATAAAAGACCGGGGCTTTTACTTTTGCGAACAGAATATTGCAAAAAAAAGCTTCGTGAATTTATGCCAAGTATAGCAGAAAGCAGAGAGGGATGGATACTTGAAGGACATTATAAAACATCCATAGGAGAGGACAGCGGACTTCCAGATCTTGTGGACAGAAAGCTTCTTGATGAGCTGGAAATCCCAGGGGATGTTGATACGGAAGGCTTTATAAAAAGTCTTTCATCCACTTTGGCAAAGTATTTTACCTATCTTCCGGGAGTCGGTGCACATGGACAAAAACGAAAGTTTAAAATACCCATACCAAGACTCTTCTTTGGAAAAAAAGCCGGAGTATCGAGTGAAATATCAGGTGCAAAAAAACTTGTTGTAGGTTATGTCGAAAATCAAGGAGGTTCTGATACCTCAGCTTTTGAAACCGACTCCGAAAAATTCAACCGAGTCACGGAGGAAGGCCTTAGAAAATATATCAGCAGTTATTTCGGCAAATCCATATATGATGATAAAACTTCCGAAAAAATTCAAAGAGAATGTTGTACCGGCAATCACTTAGGTACTCGAATATTTTTTACAAGAGGTGAGGATGAAGAAAAAGTCACGGGCTTTGCCGCCAAAATGAGAAAAGAAATGAAAAAGCAGCATGAGAAAAATGAAGCTGCATTCTTTTCAAATATGAAAATAAATAATGCTGCAATTTCTGAGCTTACTCATAGAATAAAAAACGCTCTTCTTACACAGCTGGAGCCTACCGCCGTCTGCTCAAAGACCGGAAAACTTAAACCTTCTCTTGTATGGAAGGCTCTATATCTTAATAACAATAAGATCTTTGAAAAACAGATCTCTGAGGGCAGCGGTAATATCAGTGTCGATATTTTACTTGACGCCTCCGCCTCACAGATACATCGTATGGATACAGTTTCCGCACAGGGATATATCATTGCCAAAGCTCTTGATAACTGCCATGTTCCTGTAAGAGTGTGGGGATATTCATCTATGAACGGATATACTGTAATGAATCTTTATCGCAATTATAGTGAAAGCTCAAAAAACAAAGAAATATTCAGATTCTTTACTACAGGTGCAAATAGAGACGGTTTGGCTCTAAATGCCATATTATGTCAGATGAGAGAAAATACAGCCACCCATAGAGTGGTAATCTGGCTTACCGATGTCAAACCCAATGATATAATGGAGGTAAGCCAAAAATCCACCAACTACAGTGGGGATATTGCAATAGAGGATATGACCGAGCTTGTTCATAGAGCTAAACTGGAAAATATCTATGTACTCTGCGCCTTTACCGGTGATGATGCCGATATACCGAATGTTCAAAAAATCTTTGGCAGAAGTTTTGTAAAAGTAAAATCGCTTGATAATTTTGCATCTTTGGTCGGAGATATGATACAGGCGGAAATAAGGAGAATGTAAAAAGGGTGAGGCAACCGCCTCACCCCAATTAGTCCAACTTCTCTGCAACATTACCCAGATATTTTTGACTGTCTATGTCATAATTCACAATCTTTGGCTTTTCATCAGCAAATGATCCGCCGATACCGTAATACTTTTCAAAGAAAGATTTCAGCTTATCAATAACTGTCTGTTTTTTAGCAGCTCGACTTCCACCCCCAAAACGAGATACTGCCGGCATAAGCTTATCAATTTCCGTACCTGTAGTCTTGATTTCACCGTCACGAAATGCATTTTCAATGAACTTCCTGGTTTCGATTCCTTTAAGCTTTTCTTCATCAATAATCTGAAGAAGCTCTTCTTCTCGATTTTTATTTACATAATCACTCCATTCAGCCATAATGTCATCAACATCATTGATTCCTGAAATAAAATTCTCAATAAGAAGCTTTTTACTACGAAGCTCAGGACTTGAATCAATAGCCTTTTTAATTGTAATAAGAACCTCTTTATCTTCACAATGACTGTCATGATATTTATTAACCAGCATAAGAATATAATCAATATTTATTTCTATCTGCTTGATAAGCTCAACTTCAAATACAATATCATCAATAATATCAGTGCTTTCACCCTTTTTTCGCTTTTCATTCCATTCATCACGCAAATCCTGATATCTTCCAAGATAATCCTGGAAATCTCGCTCAGTAATTATTTCTTGACCGGCGAATTCGTCAAATGCAGATAATATATTTCTCATACGAAGAATAGCACCAAATAAAGCAATAAAATCCTTCTGATTCTGCTCACCTATGATTCTAGGCTCTGAAAGCGGAAACTTTGATATAAGTTCTTCTATCATGTCCACATATCCGGTATATAATTTACCGTCTACGCCCTCATAGCCATAGTAATAATCTTTGAATCCCTTCATCAAAACAATACCGCCTGCATTTTTATCACCAAAAAGAGAAATGGCAGTGTCTACTCTCTTTTGAAGATTTCTAAAACAAATAATATTTCCAAAGGTCTTAATAGAATTCAAAATTCTGTTTGTTCTTGAAAATGCCTGAATCAGTCCATGCATTTTGAGGTTCTTATCTGCCCATAATGTATTTAATGTGGTTGCATCAAAACCTGTAAGGAACATATTTACAACAATAAGTAAATCAAGCTCCTTGTTTTTCATGCGAAGTGAAACATCCTTATAATAATTTTGAAATTTGTCACTGTCTGTCGAATAATTCGTATGAAACATCTCATTATAGTCTTTAATAGCATCTTCCAAAAAATCTCTTGATGATTTATCCAGTGCAGATGTATCCTCTGAGTTCTCCTCATCAAGAATCCCACCTATCACTCCGTCATAGTCATCCTCATTTGCACCATAACTATAGATAGTGGCAATACGTAATTTCTTAGTCGGATCCGCTTCCATCTGCTTCTTAAATTCTTGGTAGTATAATTTTGCCATAGGAACAGAAGCCACAGCAAAAATCGAGTTAAATCCGCTCACTCTTTGTTTTTGCTTTATCTCTTCTACCGCACCCTTTTTGCCTGATGCAACATCTGAAATATTGGTAAGTGTATTATAAATATAAGTCTTGTCACCTCGATATGTTTTTCTGTCAAAGTTATTTAATATATATTCGGTAATAAGTCTTATCCTTTCAGGTGCCATCATAGCCTTTTCACGTGCAATATCCCACACCTGCTCATCATTTATATCCTCCCCTAAATCCATTGTCTTGACGTAGTCTACCCTAAACGGTAGTACATTCTTATCATTAATTGCATCCACTATCGTATATGTATGAAGTTGATCTCCAAATGTCTGCTCAGTTGTAAAAAACTGCGATTTACGAACACCTCCGGTGTTTGCAGGGAAAATAGGAGTTCCTGTAAATCCGAATAAATGGTACTTTTTAAAGCTTTTTACAATAGCTGCATGCATATCACCAAACTGGCTTCTATGACATTCATCAAATATAATAACTACATGCTTATTGTAGACTTCATGTTCTTTATTTTTCTTGATAAAAGTCGCAAGTTTCTGAATGGTGGTAATAATAATATGTGCATTGCTGTCTTCCAACTGCTTCTTTAGTATTGCTGTAGAAGTATTACTATTTGCCGCACCTTTCTCAAAGCGGTCATATTCCTTCATTGTCTGATAGTCAAGGTCTTTACGGTCAACAACAAACAATACCTTATCTATATAAGGCAGTAATGAAGCTTGCCTTGCAGTCTTAAATGATGTAAGTGTCTTACCTGAGCCTGTTGTATGCCATATATATCCTCCACCGGCTACATCACCATATTTTTTATAGTTATTAGCTATATCAATACGATTTAAAATACGCTCAGTAGCAGTAATCTGATACGGTCTCATTACCATGAGCATATTTTCAGATGTGAAGATACAATACTTTGTAATAATATTGAGAATAGTATGCTTTGCAAAGAATGTTCTTGTAAAATCAATCAAATCAGGAATAACTCTATTGTTTGCATCTGCCCAAAAAGAAGTAAATTCAAAACTGTTACTTGTTTTACCCTTTTTTGAAATAGCTGCGGCATTGATATCTTTGATTGCATTGAATCTGGTACTGTTTGAATAATACTTTGTATTTGTGCCGTTAGATATAACAAAAATCTGTGTATATTCAAACAAACCGCTTCCTGCCCAAAACGAATCTCTTTGATATCTGTTAATCTGATTGAATGCTTCTCGAATAGCCACTCCTCTTCGCTTTAATTCTATATGTACCAGAGGAAAGCCGTTCACAAGGACAGAAACATCATATCTGTTATCACGCTTTGCACCTTGTGCAGTACCTATTACATATTGGTTGATAACCTGTAAAAAATTATTATGTATATTTTTCTTATCAATAAGAGTAATATTCTTTGTACTTCCGTCATCACGCTTTAATACCTGAATATTGTCTTCTTGAATTTTACGAGTTTTTTCTACAATTCCCTCATTTTGATTCGCAATACACTCTTTAAAAAATCTGTTCCACTCATCTTGTGAGAAATTATAGTTATTAAGTTTTTCAAGTTGACAACGAAGATTATTAATCAAATCATTTTCTTTATGTATTTTAAGGTATTCATATCCCTGTTCAGTAAGCATACGAATAAATTCTTTTTCCAATGCTGCTTCAGATTGATAATTTCCGGAGCGTGTTTTTACCGGTTCATATTCTGTAATAACTGTATTTTCTGTCGTCTGTGCGATAATATTAAAATATGACACAGCACTTTCCTCCTTTACTTAAAATCAAGTAATTTATCTCTATAATATTCATATTGTTTTTTACGGGCTTCTATTTCAGCCGGAAGTCCACTTGTAATATCATTGCATAGTGAATCGAATCTATCTAAGATAGATACTATTCGGGATTGCTCTTCTAATGATGGTATATATAATATATATTCCATAATGGCATCTTTATTTCCTCTCGGCATTTTAGCCCCTTTAGAATATTGATTATTGTATTCGAAAAAATCTTCGGATGATAAATAGTAATATAAAAATTTGGGAATGATAATATCAATACATCCTCTAATAACCAAAACATCTCCATTTGTTCCACCTGTATTATCGGCTAACCATATTTTTCTTAAATATGGTCTAATATTACCAATTAAAACATCTCCACTTTTATACTGTGTCAACCTTCCTGTTTTAGGAACACAATTGGATAGTGTTTTCCCTTTTTTATTTTGAAGTAAATTATCTACTCCGACATATGTATTTTCATCTACATCATTTGCATTAACTCTATCTTTAGAATATTCTGCAATGTATTTTAATTTAACAGGTGCATATCCAAACACATATTGAATAAGTTTAATTACTGTCTGTCTGTCTGTCTGTCTGTCTGTCTGTCTGTCTGTCTGTCTGTCTGTCTGTCTGTCTGTTAAGATTGTGCTTCCTGTTTCAGCAAATGTCAACAATACATCTCTATAGTACTCATACTGTTTTTTACGAGCTTCAATCTCAGCAGGAAGTCCTATATTAAGGTCATTGCAAATCTTCTCAAAGTTATCCAGAACATCAGCATAACGTTCCTGCACTTCAAGTGTTGGCAAAGGAATTCTTATCTGTTCAATAGATGAAACATTTGAATGTACTACCTTACTCTTAACTTTTCCCTTGCTTTTTTGTTCTCTCGCCATTGAAGTATTTAAAACATGTGCAAGATATCTTGGATTTTGATTATGTTTCATTACAACTATATCCCCACCCGCCAGACATTTATCATGCCCTATATATGCTATAGATTTTGATATATCTTCAACACTTTCTCCTGTTATTGCAAACAAAATATCTCCATGCTCGAAATATTTCGGAGAGGAAACATACTCTTCTTTAGTATGTGATACACACTCATCAAACCAAGTATTATAAGTTGTATATATTTCTCCATATCTGACACATGGTTCTCCATCTTCTGTAACTTGATCACGTTTTATTCCTGTTCCTCTATAAATAGAACAGGCAATCTCTTTTAAAGTTACCATTGGAATACTTTTATGTGGTTTTAACAGTTCATCTCTATAATATTCATACTGTTTTTTACGAGCTGTAAGCTCTGCTGTAAGCTCTGCTGTAAGCTCTGCTGTAAGCAACGTAAAAGAGTCCAAAATACGGACTATTTCACGTTGTACCTCCAAAGGAGGTACAGGAACTTTTAAGTTCTCTATACTTCCAGCCTTAATATAGCCTTGACTTGAAGCATTCTTCTTTGTTACTAAAGAGTTCTTGATTGACGCTGACGTTATATAATAATAGAAATACTTAGTATCAATTAAATTCTTATTTAATCTAACCAAATATAAGTTTTGTCCATAAAATTTTATATTATCATCTACTATACATACTTCGCCAATAGTACCAATCATTGTTACTAAGATATCTCCTACTAATATACTTCTGTTAGATGATATATTTTTATAGTCCTCTTCTGATATATAACTAACATTTGTAAAATCTATCTTACCATTTCTTACATTTTTTGATGTGATATATGGTACGCCACTTTCAATATAATTTGGTGTAGCAGGCATTAACCAGAAACTATCTATTTTTATATCATTAGTACTTAATCTATCAACCCCATTCGGGCATAATTCTTTTATAAGTTTATCCAACTTGCTCATTTATTACACCTCAATTTCTGCAATTATTTCATCAATTGCTTTTCTTAAAGCTTCTTCACGAGCAACGATTTCTTTGATTTCTGCATTAAGTTTTACTATATCAATCTTTTCTCTTGTATCTTCAGCCTCTACATAAGTAGAAACAGAAAGGTTATATTCATTTCCTGAAACTTCTTCATATGTAGCAAGATGTGAAAAATGCTTGATTTCATCTCTTTTTGTAAAGCAGTCCACAATCTTATTTATATTTTCCTGAGTGAGTTTATTATTATTTGTAACCTTAACACACTCATTTGTAGCATCTATAAATAAAGTTTTACTGTCAGCTTTTCCCTTCTTTAAAACCATAATACAGGTTGCAATAGATGTACCGAAGAAAAGATTTGACGGAAGTTGTATTATGCAATCAACATAGTTATTATCTATCAGATACTTTCTGATTTTTTGCTCGGCACCACCACGATACATTATACCCGGGAAACATACAATAGCGGCAGTTCCATTTGATGCAAGCCATGAAAGACTATGCATAATGAATGCCAAATCAGCTTTGCTCTTAGGTGCAAGCACTCCCGCAGGTGCAAATCTGGGATCGTTTATAAGTAACGGATTTTCATCTCCTGCCCACTTTATTGAATATGGCGGATTTGAAACAATAAGTTCAAAAGGCTCATCATCCCAGTGTGCAGGTGCTGTGAGAGTATCTTCACATGCAATGCTGAACTTATCAAAGCCTATATCATGCAAGAACATATTTATACGGCAAAGGTTATAGGTTGTTATATTGATTTCCTGTCCAAAGAATCCGTTACGAACTTTATCTCTTCCAAGTACTTTCTCAGCCTTCAAAAGCAACGAACCCGATCCGCAGGCAGGGTCATATACCTTGTTAATTTCAGTCTTTCCAACTGTACCAAGCCTTGTAAGCAACTCTGAAACATCTGCAGGTGTAAAGAATTCTCCTCCCGACTTACCTGCATTTGACGCATACATTGTCATAAGGTATTCATAGGCATCTCCAAAGGCATCAATATCATGATTTTTTACATCTCCAAGATTCATACCGGCAACACCGTCAAGAAGCTTGCAAAGCTTTTCATTTCTCTTTGCTACTGTTGAACCAAGCTTATTGCTGTTCACATCAAAGTCATCAAAAAGACCTGCAAAGTCAGATTCAGATTCACTGCCCTTTGCTGATTCTTCAATATGTCGAAACACTTTCTCAAGAGTTTCATTCAAATTTTCATCACCTTTAGCTTTTGCCCTTACATTACAAAACAACTCTGAAGGCAGAATAAAGAATCCTTTTTCTTCAACCAGACTCTGTCTTGCTTCTTCTGCTTCAGTATCATTCATCATTGAGTAATCAAAGTCCGGATTCCCAGCCTCTATTTCACCTTTATTGATATAATCTGTTATATTTTCAGATATATATCTATAGAACATAGTGCCCAGTACATAATTTTTAAAATCCCAACCGTCTACCGCACCTCTAAGTTCATCCGCTATTGCCCATATTGCACGATGAAGCTCATCTCGTTCCTGCTCTTTCTTATTATCTATAGCCATTACTATCTCCTGTATTAACCTCTCCACTTATAAAGTAACTCAAATTTCTCACACCAATAAGTTATATTGAACCTTGAAAATTCTATTTTAAACAAATAAAAAGGTATAATTTTATAATATTTACATTGTACCACAAAACTATTCATATTCATAAAAAAGGTGAGTTGTCATCCAACTCACCAAATCAACGTTATAAAATGTTTGTAGTTTATAAACTAACCTTTACCTCTTTAACTTTACTATAAACCACCTTATAAGAAGTCCAAGAGCAACCCAAACTCCTATATTTATAACTATTGCCACAATATCCCAAAACAACTGCATATCCATAACAAATCCTCCTCATTCCACACACAAAACTTTTACGAAGCTTTTATTTAATTTTATTGTACATCTTATAAATCAGTTGTCAATAGCTGTGTCTTATTTGTAGGTTTTATGCTATCTATATGTGTTTTCAAACCATCTATATGTAATGACAAATCGTCTTTAACCTTTTCTCCAAGTGAATCTAAAATAAAGTCTATACCCTCTCTTCTTGCTAATTTTGATGCAGGTACAAAGTCACTGTCTCCTGATATTAATACAATTTGATCAACCTGTTTTTTGTAAGCTAATGATGCAATATCCAACCCGATTTTCATATCCACGCCTTTTTGATCGATAAATATCGAAAAATCATTTTCAGTCAAATCTTCTATAGTTTTCTTGCCATTTATAAGCATTTTAACCGTATCTTTTTTTAGATTATAATGTGCTAAAGCATCCGATAATGTTCCCATTCTTAATGCAACTTTTCTCTTCTTACTTAATTCATCAAAAAATTCATTAGCCCACTTATATATATCTGTTTTTCCCAAATCTATAGTACTCCGTAAAAGTGGATGATAAATTTTTTTAGATGATGGGGGACAATCATAATAAAAAATCCTGTAGAGCTCATGTTCAAAAAAATCTTTTTTATTTTTCTTCTCCCAAAGATGCCTTTTACAGTAAGAATATAATTCTTCCGCTCTTTCTTTTGCTGTGATATCTCCGGCAATGGCGAATGCACGCTTACGATAAAATCCACCATCTACTAATATCGCTGTCCTCATATATCCCTCCTCTAAAATAAAAAATCTCTAGGCTCGGCTGACTCCTGATATTGGAGAACTTACTGCTAGAGATTAATATCAATAGGTATATACACAATTTGTGTACATATTCATACTACTACAATAAATAATAATTGTCAATCATTCAAAATGCTCTATATTTTATAATTTACACTGTTTTACAAAACTATACTAAAACCAATTCTTCCTCTTTATGGACTATCTCATCAGGTACAGCCCATCCAAGTGCCCTTCTCTTTTCAATAATATCCGCCACTATTTTCTCACCGAGTGAATCAGGATTTGTATCCACCACCATCACAGAACCCAGCAATTCTTTGGTTCCCTCTTTTAAGAACTCTATTACATTCTTTGAACCGTGAATTTGAGCCTCCACACAGTGATATGAATTGATTCCCATAAGTCTGAAGCCAAGCGCGGCATCTATTCCCTTTTCATTGCTCCACTCGGGAGAAGTAAATGCAAAAGGCATTTCAAATAAAGCCTTGCCTGCCTCACCCGCTACTCCTGACAATATACCGCTTGATCTTGTATTATCAATACATTCTCCAACATGCCATACCGGCGGAAGATCTCCAAGAAATTCCCTTAATCCCTCACCTGCATAATCCTGACCTGAAATATTGCAATATCCCATCTTCATAAGCGGAAATGATGCACAACCGTTTGTAAGAATCAAAATATTATTTCTTAATAATGCATTGGCTACATCAATAATACATTTTTCATAAACCACCTTCGGATTATTACATCCCACCAGATTTACAATACCCAGTATCTTACCTTCCTTTAGTGCTTCATACAGAGGTCTCATTGAGCCATAGTGCTTATGTACATATTCAGGTGAAAATCCCACCTCAGCATCCACCTCATATGGTGGAATATATACAGGTATACCCTGTCTGTCTTTGAAGCTTTCAATTCCCCTGAGTATTATTTTTTCCGCAAGCTCTCTTGTTTCTCCTATGTTTGAATGATGATGGTCATATTCAAATCTTTCCGCTCCCGGAAGCCTTGCAGACTCACTGGTTGTAATAACTGTGGTTCTAAAGCAATTTGCCACCTCCATTATAGCCGGGAATACATCTTGTACATCCGCAATCCAAAGATCAAGTGCACCTGTTCCAAGCACCAGCTCGGCAGATACCGCATTTGAAAGAGGAATAACTCCGGCATATCGATACATTGCAGAAAGCCCCGAACAGCAGATTCCATAGAATCTTATACCCTTTGCACCTGCTTTTTTAGCCAAATCTATATACTTCTCTTCCTGTCCTACCTTTACTATCTCGCTGACTAAAGTAGGAAGATGTCCATGTACCGCAATATTTACATAGCCCTTTTTCAGTGCCCCTATGTTTACCTTTGAAGTCACCCTGTCACCTACTCCAAAAAGCCCGTCTGTAGCTATGGCTGTGCTTACCACACCTGAATATGTAAATGCAAGACCGCATCGCAGAAACTGCTGCATAACACTCTTCCAATCACCATCTGTACCCACACCTGTTTTATGATAAGCTTCAAAGACCTCATGATAGGCACTTATCGGCAAAATATCCAACTTTTCCCAGGTATTTTTTCTTTCTTCCAAACCCAGTGCCTCAATTATTTTATACTCTCCCGGCACTGTACGGCTCATATCATCTAAAAGTATATCTGCAAGCTCTGAGGCAATCTTTTTAATACTTCTTCTCTCTGTCTTTATTCCAAAAGCCTTTGCAACATCCTTTATCTTTTGCTGTCCTAAAATAGGCAAATCAAGTTTTCCTTCAGCCGCCCATTTTAAAGACAATATAACCTCACGCCCATGCATACCATGCTGTGCAACACCTGCAGCGGCGGAACGAAGTAAATTTCTTGCAACTATCAAGTCAGCATCGGCACCACAAATTCCTTTAGGACTTTTTGAAGTGATCTTACATGGTCCCATATTACAGATTTTACAGCAAATACCCGCCATACCGAAACTACATTGTGGCTGCTGTTTGTCAAATCTGTCAAAGGTGGTATCAAATCCAAGCTGATTCTGTCGTAAAATCATTTCTTTTACAGCCGGATCCGGAGTGTTTTCAAGTACCTCATCCTTTGACGGAAAAGTTTTTCTATATTCTGAAACCGCATTCATGTAATCTCTTATAAATGCCTTATCATCCCCATCCTCTTCATGATCCGATTTTAAAGTAATTGTTGGTATACCATGTTCATCAAAGCCTATTAAATTTCTATGGCTATGGATATGATCTACTCCATGCTCATCATGATGATGTTCATGACTATGTTCATGACTGTGTTTATGGCTATGTTCATGATTATGTTCTTTCTTTCCCATGAGACTTCCTTCCTGCTTTTAAAACAAAACTTGATGACCTATTTACCTATTAGTTTAGTATGTTAAAATGTTTTTTGATTATAAAATAATTTTTGATTTATGTCAAGCAGGAAATATGCACTCTTTTATAAACAAAAAATCGCTGTAAACTCCATTAAGAGTTTATAGCGATTTTTATTTTAAAGATTATCTAATATTTTAATATCTAATGTAATCAGTCTTCCTTGGCAAGCTCAGCCTTTAGCTTCTCTGTAAGTGCAGGAACTATCTTATTCAAATCACCTATAATACCGTAATCCGCAACACTGAAAATAGGTGCATTCTCATCTTTATTTATAGCGATAATGATATCACTTTCTTCCATACCTGCAAGATGCTGTATTGCACCTGAGATACCTATTGCAAAGTATAGATGCGGACGGACTGTTTTACCGGTCTGTCCTACCTGAATATCCTTAGGCATCCAGCCTGCATCCACTACAGCTCTTGAACAGCTTACAGTACCGTGAAGTACATCTGCCAAATCCTTAAGTATCTTGAAGTTCTCGGTTGAACCTACACCTCTACCTCCGGATACCAATATCTTTGCAGCCATGATATCTTCTGTAGTCTTGGCATTCTTTACAATCTCCAAAATCTCCACATATTTATCATTTTCTGTCAGCTTTGCATCAAAGTCTATTATCTGTGCCTTTGCTCCCGCAACTCTCTCCTTCTTTTGCATAACACCCGGACGAACTGTTGCCATCTGCGGTCTGTTCTCAGGACATGCAATAGTTGCAATGGTATTTCCACCAAATGCAGGCCTGGTCATAAGAAGCTGATTATGTTTTTGCTCTCTTCCTGCAATAGCTACCAATGGATAATCTCCTATTTCAAGCTGTGTACAGTCTGCCGTAAGTCCTGTTCCAACTCTTGCTGAAACTCTTGGACCAAGATCTCTTCCTATAGCTGTAGCTCCGATAATAAATATCTCAGGCTTAAACTCATTTATAACTGCTGCAAGCGCCTGTGTATATGGCTCTGTACGATACTCTTTTAATTTGGAATCATCTACTACTATTATTTTGTCCGCACCATGTTCAGCGAGTTCATCAACCAAACCTTTTATATCAGATCCCAAAAGCACTGCTGTTACTTCTGTATTAAGGTCAGCAGCCAAATCCTTACCTTTTCCAATAAGTTCAAGGGAAATACTGCTCAATTTGCCGTCTACCTGTTGGGCAAATGTAAACACTCCCCTGTATTCCTCTGTATTCTGTCTCATAAACGACTCCTTTTTAGATGATATGTGTTTCTTTTAACTTGCCTATGATGTAATCAACAGATTCTGATGCACCAAGGTTTACCTGCTCTCCCGCACCCTTTCTTACCTTATCGGATGCTTTTGCAATCTGTGTCGGTGAACCCTTCAATCCGATATTTGAATCGTCTACATCCACAAGATCGGCTCTTGAAAGTACGCATACTTCCTTCTCATAAGCATCAAAAATACCGCCCGGAGTCATATATCTCGGCTCATTAAGCTCTGAAAGGGCTGTAATAAGTACAGGCATCTTTGCTTTTAAAACATGATATCTATCATCAAACTGGCGCTCCACTATCACACTGTCGCCTTCAATTTCTATCTTTTGTGCATAGCTGATAACAGGTATATCAAGATGTTCTGAAATCTGAGGTCCGACCTGTGCAGTATCACCGTCAATAGCCTGACGACCTGTAATTATAAGATCATATTCCAGTTTTCTTAATGCTCCCGCAATGGTCTGTGATGTAGCCCAGGTATCTGCTCCTCCAAGTACTCTGTCTGTAATAAGTACCGCCTTATCAGCTCCCATTGCCATAGCTTCTCTAAGTACTTCATCAGCCTTTGGAAGTCCCATAGTAACTACTGTAACTTCCGCACCGTATTTATCCTTAATTCTGAGCGCCGCCTCAAGTCCCGCCTTATCATCGGGATTCATAATTGTGAGCATGGCTCCTCTGTTTAATGTGCCGTCAGGGTTAAAAACAACGCCGCCCTTGGTATCCGGCACTTGTTTAATACAAACAACTATCTTCATGACATCCTCCATTCGTAATAGCACTATTATTTAAGCAATGAACCGGCAATTACCATTCTTTGTACTTCACTTGTACCCTCGTACACTTCTGTAATCTTAGCATCACGCATCATTCTCTCAATTTCATACTCTCTTGTATATCCATATCCACCATGAAGCTGAACCGCCTTGGTGGTAACTTCCATAGCTACCTCCGCCGCAAACAACTTTGCCATTGCAGCTTCTTCTGAATATGTCTTCTGTGTAGCTTTAGCCATTGCAGCTCTATATACAAGCATCTGTGCCGCTTTTACTTTGGTTGCCATATTTGCCAACTCAAACTGAGTATTCTGGAAAGCTCCGATTGATCTTCCAAACTGCTTTCTTTCTTTTACATATGCAATAGTTCTCTCAAGTGCACCCTCTGCAATACCGAGTGCCTGTGCGGCAATACCTATACGACCGCCGTCAAGAGTATGCATTGCAATACCGAAACCCTTACCTGCAGGACCTAACATATTTTCCTTCGGTACTCTGCAATCGGTAAAAATAAGTTCGTATGTGGATGAGCCTCTGATACCCATCTTCTTTTCCTTGGTTCCAAAGCCGAATCCCGGTGTATCCTTTTCAACTATAAATGCCGAGAAAATCTTTTTCTGTCTGCCCTTTGCATCCACCTTTATCTCTGTACATGCTATTACAACATATATATCAGCCTCTTTACCGTTTGTAATAAAGATTTTTGAGCCGTTTAACACATAATCATCACCGTCAAGTACCGCCTTTGTAACAGCACCCTGTGCATCAGTACCGGCATTAGGCTCTGTGAGTGCAAAAGCTCCGAGCTTTTCACCCTTTGCCAGGGGAATGAGATACTTTTCCTTTTGAGCCGGTGTACCATACATAGCAATAGGATCGGCACAAAGGGATGTATGAGCTGAGACGATAACGCCTGTTGTAGCACAAACCTTTGATATCTCTTCTACACACATAACATATGCCAACGGATCGGCACCCTGACCTCCAAATTCCTTTGCTACAGGAATACCAAGGAAACCGTATTTTGCCATCTTCCTTACAGTTTCTCTTGGAAATACTTCTGTTTCATCCACCTCTACTGCAAGAGGTTTTACTTCCTTTTCGGCAAACTCCCTAAATAGGGTTCTTGCCATCTCATGTTTCTTGTCTAAAGTAAAATCCATGAATCATACCCTACTTGAATAAATCCAAGTGCAAACATAAATGGTGAAAGTCTTTGTTTGCGTTATCCTTTCTTAGTTTTCTTTCACCTATATAGTAAATACAAACCCGCCTTTTGTATCTATATCGTATTAATCCCCCTTCTTACATCCTGGTGTAAAAAGGGGGATATATATTTTACTTATAAGAGAATATTCCTTCTCCTGTTTTCTTACCAAGCTTACCTGCCGCTACAAGCTCTTTTAACTTCGGAGCAGGTAAATACTTATCATCCCCTGTCTCATTGTGAATAACTTCCATAATAGCCAGACAAATATCAAGACCGATAAGATCCGCCAAGTGAAGTGGTCCCATAGGATGTGCACATCCAAGAATCATCGCTGTATCTACGCCCTCAGCATCTGCTGTTCCTGCAGCCCATACATTGATAGCTTCATTGATCATCGGAACAAGTATACGATTTACTACAAATCCCGGTGCTTCCTTAACCTGTACAGGTGTTTTTCCGATATCTTCAGATATCTTTTTAATCTTCTCAACCAAATCGGCAGGTGTCTTTTCTCCGCCTATTACCTCAACAAGCTTCATTCTGTCAGCAGGATTGAAAAAATGCATTCCTACTACAGGTCTGTCAAGTGCTTCACCGATTCTTGTAATGGAAAGTGATGATGTATTTGAAGCAAAGATACAATCCTTAGGAACAATGTTTTGAAGTTCTTTAAAAATCTGCTGCTTAACTTCCATCTTCTCTAATGCTACTTCAACTATTAAATCACAGTCGCTGCAAATATCGCTAAGGCCTACTTTTATCTTTGAAATAATTGCATCTCCGGCTTCCTTTGTTATCTTCTCTTTTCCTACAAGGAAATTGATATTCTTTTGGATCTTTGCAAAGCCTGCCTGCGCAAACTCTTCCTTAATATCGCAAAGTCTTACTTCATATCCGTCTGTCATTGCAAAAGCCTGAGCAATGCCTGAACCCATTGTACCTGCACCAATAATACCAACTTTCATCTTCTTATCCTTTCTGAAACAAAAATGTTTTGTAAATAATTTTAAAACCGTACTGAAAATTTATATCTGCCAAATTCTTATGAATTGGTAAAATTCTTCTCTTTTCTCTTTTCAAGGAAAGCATTCATTCCCTCTATCTGATCATGTGTCTCAAAGCAGCTTCCAAACAGCTTCTCTTCTATGACAATAGCGTCATCCATCTTGGCATCCAGTCCGTCATTGATAGCCTTTTTACATGCACGAACAGCAATAGGAGCATTCTGTGCTATGGTATTTGCCATCTTCCTTGCTGCAACCATAAGCTCTTCCTGTGTATATACGGCATTTACAAGTCCGATTCTTAACGCCTCATCCGCTTTTATGGTTTTGGCTGTGTAAATAAGTTGCTTTGCCATACCTACACCTACTATTCTCGCCAGTCTTTGTGTTCCGCCAAATCCCGGTGTGATACCAAGCCCAACCTCAGGCTGACCAAACATTGCATTGTCTGAGCATATGCGAATATCACAGCTCATTGCTATCTCACATCCGCCACCAAGTGCAAATCCGTTTACAGCCGCAATTACCGGTATAGGGAAGGTTTCAATCTTACGGAAAACATCATTTCCCTTTTTTCCGAAGGCTTCACCCTCTACAGGACTTAGTTTACTCATCTCACCTATGTCCGCACCTGCCACAAAAGACTTCTCTCCCGAACCTGTCAAAATAACCGCTCTGACAGAATTTACATCAATACCGTCAAAGCAGGCATCCAGTTCAGCCAGCACTTCAGAGTTCAAAGCATTAAGCGCCTTCGGTCTATCAATGGTAATAATACCTACAGCACCTTCTGTATCAAACCTTACAAAACCCATAAAACACCTCCTCGTCAATACTTCATGTCCGTTTTTTGACATGTCAATCCATATGATAAAAATATAACATATATATATCCGACAATCAATCAGTTTTTTTGACTAATCATTATATCTATTTTGCATAAGCATATTCCAATATAAAAAATAGCTGTATGCAAAAAACATGTAATTTTATATATTATATTTAGTAAAATTATTTTCATATATTTTTTAGCAGTCTCAAAAGATTAAACAACTGTTTCCTATAGTATTTTTGACATATACGGACTTCTATCTATTATAACACTTTGTTTAAATAATATATATATAAATATTTATAGTTTTTTTTATAGCAATTTTCAATAGTATAGGGGTGGATAATTGATTTGACTTATGTTATGCTATATATGATACATATATATGACAATACAAGGCGGAAATGTTTACTCTATTGGTATTGTCTAATTTTATAGAAGATATGAGGTATGAGAATATGAAAGAAGTAGTTATCGTTAGTGCTGCAAGAACAGCTATTGGTAGCTTTGGCGGTTCATTGGCAGGTGTGAGTGCAGTAGATCTGGGTGTGACAGCAGCAAAGGGCGCTATCGAGCGTGCAGGTATTGATGCTTCTCTTATTGATGAAGCCATCATCGGAAATGTGCTTAGTGCAGGTCTTGGACAGAATATAGCTCGTCAGGTCATACTTGGTGCAGGTCTTCCAAACACCACCCCTGCATTTTCAATAAATAAAGTTTGCGGTTCAGGTCTAAGAACTATTGAATTGGCAGCTCAAATAATCAAAGCCGGTGATGCTGATATCATCCTGGCAGGCGGTACCGAGAGTATGTCAAATGCTCCATATGTTGTTAAAGGAGCAAGATTCGGCGTAAAGATGGGCAATCAGACCTTTATAGATGAAATGATCACAGACGGTCTTTGGGATGCTTTCAATAACTATCACATGGGCGTAACAGCGGAGAATATAGCGGAGCAAAAGGGTATCAGCAGAGAGGATCAGGATGTATTTTCTGTTGAAAGCCAAAGAAGAGCTCAAGTTGCCATAGAAACCGGCAGACTTAAGGATGAGATAGTTCCTGTACTGATTCCACAAAGAAAGGGTGATCCTAAGGTATTTGATACAGATGAATACCCTAAGTTTAATACTGCAATAGAAAATCTTGCCAAACTTAAACCCGCTTTCAAAAAAGACGGTACAGTAACTGCAGGTAATGCATCAGGTATCAATGACGGCGCCGCTATGTTTATTATCGCATCCAAGGAAAAAGCACTGGAACTAAAACTCCCTATCATGGCTACTATAAAGGGCTATGCTTCAGGCGGTGTGGATCCTAATGTAATGGGACTTGGAGTAATACCTGCATCAAGAAAAGCAATGGAAAAAGCAGGTATTACCGTTGATGATTTGGACCTTGTAGAGGCAAATGAAGCTTTTGCTGCACAGGCTCTTGCAGTATGCAGGGAACTTGGATTTAAGAGCGAAATCACAAATGTAAACGGTGGTGCAATAGCACTTGGACATCCTATCGGAGCATCGGGTGCAAGAATACTTACCACTTTACTCTTTGAGATGGAAAAAAGAAATGTTAAATGCGGTCTTGCTTCACTCTGTATAGGTGGTGGAATGGGTACGGCAATTGTTGTAGAAAGGGAGACAAAATGAAAATAGTTTCAATCAAAGATGCTATTGCAGGTATCAATGATGGCGCTACTATCATGGTAGGTGGATTTTTAGCATGTGGTACACCTGAGCCGATTATTGATGCATTAGTTGAAAAAGGCGTAAAGGATTTAACACTTATTTGTAATGACACCGGTACTCCTACCACAGGTATAGGAAAACTGGTTGTCAACAATCAGGTAAAGAAAGTTATTGCAACACATATCGGTACAAACCCCGTGACCGGACAGAAAATGCAGGATGGCAGTATGGAGGTGGAGCTTGTTCCTCAGGGAACTCTTGCAGAGAGAATCCGTTCAGGAGGTGCAGGACTTGGCGGCGTACTTACACCTACCGGAGTCGGCACTGAGGTTGCCGAGGGTAAGCAGGTACTCAATATAGACGGTAAGGATTATCTTTTGGAGAAACCTTTGAGAGCCGACTTTGCTCTTATAGGAGCTACCATAGCCGATGAAAAAGGAAATCTTTATTTTACAGCTACAACCAAAAACTTTAATACTGTTATGGCTACTGCTGCCGATGTTGTTATTGCCGGTGCGGAGCTTATTGTTCCTGTAGGTGATATTCAGCCTGAGAAAGTCGCAGTACCTGCCATATTTGTAGATTATCTTGTAGGAGGTGAGTCATAATGTCAAAAGAAAAGATTGCTAGACGAGTTGCAAGCGAATTACATGATGGTGATGTAGTAAACTTAGGTATCGGACTTCCTACTATGGTGGCGGATTATGTTCCTGAGGGAATAGAAATTACACTTCAATCAGAGAACGGAATACTCGGTATGGGAGCTTTAGCTTCTCCGGAAACAGCCAATAAGCATCTGATAAATGCAGGAGGTCAGAATGTCACAGTACTTCCCGGTGCCGCATATTTTGACAGTGCTTTCTCATTTGCGATTATCCGCGGCGGACATGTTGATATGACTGTTTTAGGTGCATTGCAGGTGGATGCACATGGAAATCTTGCAAGCCATATAGTTCCCGGAAAGATGGTTCCGGGTATGGGCGGTGCCATGGATCTTGTTACAGGTTCTAAGAAGGTTGTTATCGCTATGACACATACCGCAAAAGACGGTGCTCCAAAGATTTTAAAGGATATCACCCTACCTGCTACAGCAATTCATGCCGTTGATGAGATTGTTACTGAATTGGCTGTAATCAAGGTTACAGATGATGGTCTATTACTTACAGAGGTAGCTGAAGGTGTAAGCGTAGATGATGTTATTGCAAAGACGGAAGCAACTTTAAAGGTTGCAGATGATTTGAAGACATTCTAAATATTTACCGTTTTATATCAAAACAGGGATATTATAAATTTGAAACTTACTTTTTAATTAAGGCAAAAGTAATATAATCATCTGATTTATATTGCTTTTGCCTATTATTTGGTATTTTTGTGTGATATATATAATATATTTGTATGTTTTCATTGTTTTTGCCACTGGAAAGTATAGTCCAATCTTGATATAATGTTAGTGTTAATAATTAAACAATTTGCAAAAGGAGGCAGATAAATGTTTAAAAAATTTACAAACGCATGCGTAAATATAGTTCAAAAATTTTTGCCTGATGCATTTATTTTTTGTATCATACTTACCATATTGGTATTTATAGCAGCAATGCCTGTAAGTAAAATGAACCCGTTTGAAATAGCCAATGCTTGGGGCGAGAGTATGTGGTCATTACTCGGATTCTCAATGCAGATGGCTTTGGTACTTGTTCTCGGTACGGCACTTGCTACCGCACCGCTGGTAAAGAGGGCTATAAATGCGGCTGCAGGAGTTCCTAAATCTCCTACATCGGCAATTATTTTTATTACCGTTGTTTCAATGATTGCCTGCTGGCTTAACTGGGGATTCGGACTTGTAGTCGGTGCCATACTTGCAAAGGAAATCGCAAAAAAAGTAAAAGGCGTTGACTACAGACTTCTTATCGCATCGGCTTATTCAGGTTTCGTAATCTGGCATGCAGGTTTCTCAGGTTCCATACCTCTTCAGCTTGCATCATACAGTGAAGCTATAGGTACACAAACGGCAGGTGCTGTAACAGAATCAATACCTACTTCACAGACAATATTCTCAGCTTGGAATCTTATAATTGTAATAGCTATAATTGTAGTTATAGCATTTGTAAACGCTCAGATGCATCCCGCTCCTGAGGATACCGTTACTGTAGATCCTAAGCTGCTGGCAGAAACCGAAGCTGCCAAGGTTACGGATAAAACAATGACACCTGCTGAATGGCTTGAGAGCTTTCCTCTGCTTTCAATACTAGTTGCAATACTTGCCATAGTTTATTTGATATACACATATATGACCAAGGGAAGTATCACTCTGTCACTTAATATAGTAAATTTGATTTTCCTTACACTTGGAATTATATTCCACGGAACACCTATAGGCTATGTAAACGCTATTACAGATGCCGCTAAAAGTGCAGGCGGTATTATATTGCAGTTCCCATTCTATGCAGGTATTATGGGTATTATGACCGCTACAGGTCCTACAGGACAATCTCTTGCAGGTGCTATAAGTGATTTCTTTGTAAATATCTCAAATCAAACCACTTTCCCATTGTTCACCTTCCTCTCAGCAGGTATTGTAAACTTCTTCGTACCTTCAGGCGGCGGTCAGTGGGCTGTGCAGGCTCCTATAGTAATGCCTGCAGGAAACGCTCTTGGAGTCTCTCCGGCAGTATCCGCCATGGCTATTGCATGGGGTGATGCATGGACAAATATGCTCCAACCTTTCTGGGCTTTACCGGCTCTCGGTATTGCAGGACTTGGTGCCAGAGATATTATGGGATATTGTGCCATAGTACTTATAGTTACAGGAATTATCATAGGATGCGGTTTCCTATTCCTTGTACCTTTCCTGGCATAATACAAGCTTTATTTTAATATAGCTCTTTATAATAATTTAGCAATTTAAAATAAAAATGGATGCAGCCTGTTTTACACAGGAAGGCATCCATTTTTAAATTTATTTTTTATTATACAGCCGACCTATATTACTGTCTTATGATAATATATATAGTATAAATTACATAAATCAACACCATGGCAAAACCTTCTTTTTTAGATATCTCACCATCATTTTTAGCCAGGATATATACCATCAATGTGGCAAATAATAAAAATAATGTATCATATACAGCCACGGCAGCAGCTCCTATAGGATTCAGCACAGAAGAAAATGCCAGTATAAATATTATATTAAAGATATTTGAACCTATAACATTTCCAAGTGCCAGACCGTTTTCTCCCTTGCTTGATGCCACAATACTTGTTACAAGCTCCGGTAGAGAAGTACCTATAGCAACTATGGTCAAGCCTACCAAAGTTTCACTCATTCCGAACATTATAGCTATCTCGGAAGCGGATTCAACCACCTTATCTCCTCCAAATACTACTAAAGCAAGTCCGCCGGCAATATAAACAATGGCTAAAGGCATGGATATTTTCTTTTTATTCTCCTCTTCTTTAACCTTCTCTTTTAATGCTGTTTTTACAGTATATATCATATATATAACGAAAATCAGCAAAAATATCGCTCCTTCTATTCTGCCTATGCCACCTGTAAACAATATAAATCCAAGCATTATTACAGTAATGGCTATATTTACAAGATAATCAAACTTCAAAAGCATTCTGTCTACAGGCATTGCATTTATTATTCCGCAAATACCCACAACTGCCAAAAGGTTGAAAACATTTGAACCTATTACATTATTTAAGGCTATTGCGTTGCTTCCTTTCAGCGCCGCATCAATACTTACCGCAGCCTCCGGTGCACTGGTTCCGAAAGCCACTATTGTAAGCCCTATTACAACTGAAGGCACATTCAACTTTCTTGCCACCCCTGAGGCTCCTTCCACAAAAAAATTCGCTCCTCCGACAAGACATACAAAGCCCAATATAAGCCATATATATACCATATATTTATTCCTTTACAAAATTTATTTTTAAACACAGACATAATATCTGTATATTCAAAAAAAGTCAACAAAAGTATGCCATAATACTAATATTTTTTTATTAGACAAATCCCATAAATCCATATTTTATCATACAGTTACTATTTAAAAAGCTATTTCATATTCCTTTAAAAGTATTTAAGAAAAACATCAACACAAATATCATATTATCTGCTATACTATTTGAATATAGAGAATACTCTGTTTGTCATCTACATTCTATATTTATCTATCGTAGATTCCACACGACTCAGGGCATTCAATTTATCTAAGGAAGGTAGACATGAAAAAGAGAAGTAGAAAAAGACAAAAAAATATTTTTGTCCCCATTGTAGTTTTAATTTTTTGCTGTGTTTTCACAGCAATGGTTGCCTATGGTTGGCAATCTCGTAAAAAAAATGTTAAAGTAGCCAATTCATCAAGTACTGCAAACGAGACGGTAGAATCCGCTCAAGGCGAAACTTCCGGTGAAAGTGAAACACAAGCCGTATCTGAAAGTGAAACAGATACAACTGCTGAAACAACCACTGCGGCGCCTGAAACCACCCCTTCACCTGATGACAAAATCGTTTATCTTACATTTGATGACGGTCCGTGGGTAGGCACTCCAAGGCTCCTTGACATACTGGATCAATACAATATTAAAGCATGCTTTTTCGTTACGGCACAATATATGGAAAATGATGCACTTGTGGATATGTTAAAACAGATTAAGGACAGAGGTCATAATATAGCAGTCCACAGTTTAACCCATGACTATAAGAAGATATACGCTTCTGTAGACGCTTTCCTTGCAGATTATGATGCCATGGATGATATAATACTTAAAGCCACCGGCGAGAGAACAAAGCTTCTTCGTTTCCCCGGCGGAAGTAATACCGGCTATAATAAAGCTATCAGAACCGAGCTTTTACAAGCTGTAAGAGATAGAGGTATTATATATTTTGACTGGAACTCCTTTGACGGTGATGTTGAGGGAAAAAGAGGTCAGGCACTTATTGATCAAACCATACAGCAGGTAAATGCCAACAAGCATTCCACATTGCTGATGCATGATATGCCGTCTACAGCATTTGTACATGATGCATTGCCTACAATCATAGAGCAGTTAAAAGCGGACGGTTACAGATTTGAACTTCTTGGAATGGATACTCCTCCAAAACAGTTTGCAAAATAATTGATATTTATATAAAGGTCTTAATGTTCTGAGAATTAGATTTTCAGGACTTTAAGACCTTTTGATTTATACTAAGTTTTGTCTTTCAATCTATTTACTTATAACATAAAAAGAGAGAAAACCGAATCGATTTTCTCTCCTATCCCTTTTGCAAATGTATTAATTATATTTCCCCTATATAAAAGGGGCGACATTATAAAGATTGTGATTTTATCTTTGTTATCTTTTGTAATCAATCATTTCTGTATACTAATTTATCTGTCGTGTTCTGTTTATTTGATTTGATCTACTATTATTGGTTTTGGCTTGCCTGTCTTTCAGCTCTTCTTGCCAAAATCTCATCAATCTTTTGCTGGGCTTCCTTTGCATCGCCCTCTACGATATAAAGCTCAGGATATCTTATTCCATGTGCTCTTGCCTCGCTGTCATTGTGCATAAAAATATCAATAGTTCTTCCCTTGATATTTCCGCCTGTATCTTCTACAACATAGATAGTGTCGCTGTTTCCAATACGCACTCTTGTACCTCTTGGAAGTACGGACCAGTCAGCTGCTATAGTCTTACCTACTACAGGTCTTGTACCTGCTCTTGTTATATTGGAAGGATCACAATCCAATGAGTAAGCATATGCTTTAAACTTACCTATGGAACGCCCTCTTGCCGACTCTCTAAGAGCAGCAATCTCCGCATCCTCCTTCGCTACAAGTTCAGCCTCCTGCTGTTGTTTATATGAGTCGAGTGTTGTTTCGTACTGATCCGCATTAAGACCAAATGCAGGACCGGTAACATTATCCACCTCAGTCTGTGTGGCAGCATGAGAACTTCCTGCAATCAATGCAGAAAAAACGAATGCAACCAGTGTAATCTTCTTTATCTTGTTTATCATTTTCTTCCTTTCTTGCAAAGAACGAATCCTTTTGTTCGTCGGGATAAATTTATTATATTACATAAATGTTAAATGTCAATAAGAAAATGTTGCAATCTCTTTGCGAACTGCTATTTTCTACTTTTCACCTGCATTTTTTAGTTTGATTTGCATAAAAAAAGACATATTATAATGCTTTTATTATACATTATAATATGTCTTTTACTTTACTCAGTATAAAACTTTGTTAAATATTTTTGATATAATTATTGTTTACATTTATATTAAAAATATCTTATCAAGCCTTTGAAGCTATCTTAAAGAGTTCCACTACCTTTTCTATAGGAACCAACAATCCTCCACCCGATGCGGCTATCTTATCATCATAGGTATATGAAGGCACAGCCTGAATCTCCAGAGTCTGCCAAACCTCCGTATTGGAATCCTCAACTTTCTTTGCATTTCTATTCTCATTCAGCAGTGCAATAATATCTTCTCTCTTTGCACCCGCCTCCTGTCCAAGGTCAGCCAATAAATCTACATCATCTATTCTTTTCTGATTTTCAAAATGAGCCTCAAAAACCAAATTATTGTACTTTTTAATATCAAAGCCGTTCTCTGCTATATAAAAACCCACCTGTGCCGCCAAATCCGAATGTACTCCGGCAGGTTCAGGTCTTGGATGAGCCTCACAGGGAGACCAATCTATCTCTACATTTTTATAATCCGGTAAAATATCTTGAAGTTCTCTCAAACCCTTGTAACAATATGGACAGGTGTAATCATAAAATACTTTAATCTTTTTTGACATAAACATCCTTTCTAATATGCAAAACAAATATCAAAACATATAATAATTTTATACATTGTAACATCCGTTTCATATTATAAAATATATTGTATTATTTATTATAACATATTCATATTATTAACGCTATATTTTACAAATTTTATTTGTTTTAAATAATTTTTAATATCTTGATTTTCTTTTTAAAACACAATATCCGGCATCCGATACCGCCTTTGAAAGTTTTTCAATATCCGGCGGACTCTTAAGTAATACTGTTGCCTGATTATCTTCAAGACTTACACTCGCCCATGTACCCTCAAGTGAATTCAATGCATTCTCCACATTCCTTACGCAATTCCCACAGCTCATGCCGTCAATTGCAAGCTTTGCTTCATATGGATAATGTGACTTATCTCTATCCTTTACTTTTACAGATTTTGTGGCTTCTTCATGTTCAGGACAGCAATCCCCACCCTTCTTTAGCTTTTTGATATAATTTACAAGTCCAAAAATCGCTATTACCGCTATAATCATTGTTATAATTATACTTACTGTATTCATAAACCCTCCAAGTTATCTTCTACTAACTAAGATTATACCACTAATTTGTATAAATTGCACTCTTTATAAAATCAGTATCCAAGACTCTTTACCAAAGCTTTAATGTCTCCAATTCTTTATCCTTTACTATCATTAAATTCTATTTTTTTCAATTCATTTTATTGCAAAATCCACCAATGCTCTCTAGCTCATCAATTTTAATTTGCAATCAACGATCGTAGTTGTTTTAACATCAAACTCTCTTTCAAAATGCTCTCCTATCTTTGTAAAATCTTCACCGTCCACAAAAAGTGTTTCATAGGACTTCCACACTCTCCTGCCATCTTCTGTAATGGCACTATGCTCTTTAATATTATGCTTTCCCGAAGATATTTGAAAGGTCATGATCTTTTATAAGATAATCCGCATTCCTTCCCCATGCGGCAAAAGATGTTTGTGGTTAGGCTTCTTTTTTCTTTTTATAAAAAACTTAGGGAGTGTGTGAATCAAAATGAGTCACACACTCCCTAAGTTTAAGTTATCTATTTACCGATAACCACTAGTTATATTTAAAATACTAACTCAATAAGGCAACAACAATCGGAACGACAATTATAAAGAGTATAGTACTCAATGTCACAACATTTGTAGAAAATTCCACATCTCCATCTCCCTGGTTAGCTAAAATTGGGAGGACGGCTAAGGCCGGAGCTGCCGATTGTACTACAAATGTATTAAATTCTTTTGTCTCCATACCGGAGGCTGCAAATTTTAATATAAGGTACATTGTAGCAGGTGCCAAAATAAAGCGTCCTACCAATGTGACAATGGTATCGGTGTCAAAACGGATAGTCTTCAATCCCGCCTTGGCTAAGACGATTCCAATATATAGCAGAGACAAAGGCGTCACTATATTCCCGATGTAAGTCAAGGTGTTTGTTGCAAAACTTGGTACTGAAATTCGCAAGATTAAGAAGACCAAAGCAACAAGGAAACCAACAAGTGGAGCAGGGAAGAGTTTCTTCCAATTAAATTTAGCTACTTGCTTACTTTTCCCTGACTTACTGTCTGTTGTCATCAGGTAAACACCTAAAGTCCATGTAGAGACCGTATTGGTGATATAGTAGATGAGGAAATAAGGCAGTGCCTCATCACCGAAAAGAGCAATATTTAAAGGTAAACCAATGAAAATGGTATTAGCATTGACAAAGGTATTAATCATCGTACCACGACGCCCGGGGCGAACATTAAATATTTTTACAGCCACAAATGCAAAGACATAGCCAAAAATACAAGCACCAAAGGTATAAATCAGACCGCCGGACAGACTAATCAACTTATCCAAAGTCAGGTATTTCAAAACAGACACAAAGATGGAAACAGGCATTGCGACATTCATAATCAGCTTAGATAAATTACCGCCAAAACTATCATCAAACCATCCTCGTATCTGCAAGAAATAGCCCAGAATTATAAGGACAATAATGGGAATAATACTCTCAATAGACGTTAAAAAAATCATAGTCTATTCCACTTCCTAATACTTTGGATACCACTTAAGTTCACTAACAGCTTTAGTCATATCGGTTTCTTTACTTTGTGCCAATCCCTGCTCTTGAGCTTTTTTAGCAACCGCTTCCGCTACTTTACTTGAAACTTCTGCCACATAAGCAAATGGCGGCAAGACAGGTGCACCCGGTTTACCGGAATCAACTATACCGCTCAATGAATGTGCAGCTGCACCAATCATTTCATCCGTCAAGAGCTTAGCTTCTGAAGCAAGCATTCCAAGTCCCAGACCGGGATAGATAAGAGCATTATTAGCCTGACCAATCTGATAAGATACCCCTTTATAATCCACATTGTCGGAAGGTATTCCTGTCGCTACAAAAGCCTTTCCATCAGACCACTCAATCAAGTCTTTAGCACTTGCTTCTGCCAGCTCAGTTGGATTACTCAGCGGGAAAATAATTGGACGCTCAGTGTTTTGACACATAGCCTCAACAACCTCTTTTGTAAAGGTATTAGGTTGTGTTGATGTTCCTACCAAGATTGTCGGTTTAACCGTCTTTACAACTTCAAGCAAGTCTGTTAACTTATCAGCATTAGCAAAGTCAGAACGCTTCTTTGCAAATGGACGTTGCTCAGGTGTCAAATCATCCATATCATCAAAAAGAAGACCTTGTTTATCTACCATAAAGAAACGTTTGTAAGCCCCTTCTTCTGAGAGTCCTTCTGTGACCATCTCACTGAGAACACGTGATGCAATTCCTGCACCTGCTGTTCCACCGCCAAAGCAAAGATAGATTTGGTCTGTTAATTTTTCACCACTAATATCCAATGATCCGTAAATACCACCCAGTGTGACAATACCTGTTCCTTGGATATCATCATTGAACGTAGGAATTTTATCCTTGTACTTGTTGAGAATATTGGCAGCATTTAGACGACCGAAATCTTCCCAGTGTAAGTAGAGCTTAGGGAAAAGTCGTTCAGCTGTTTGTACAAACTGATCAATAAAATCATAATAACGGTCTCCACGTACACGTTCATGGCGGTTCCCAAGATAGTTAGGATTTTCCAGCAATTCTTTACGGTTAGTTCCGGCATCAATTACCAAAGGTAAAACAGTTGCAGGGTCAATACCGGCCGCTCCTGTGTAAACCATAAGCTTTCCAACTGAAATATCCACACCATTGGTTCCCCAGTCACCAATACCTAAAATTGCTTCTGCATCTGTCACAACAATAAGTCTAATATTACGGTCTCCGGCCGCATTCTTAAGGGTAGCTTCTATATTTTCAGGGTGGTTAATGTCTAAATAGCCTGCATATTGCGTATCAACAAATAAATCGCTGTAATTTTCAATCGTAGTTGCAACCGTTGGATCATAAACAATCGGATTGAACTCAGCAATGTGTTGGCTAAAAAGATAGTAAAACAAGGTGCGATTAGTATTGAATATTTCCATCAAGAACAAACGCTTTTCCAAGTTTGTTGCTTTTTTAGAAAAATGAGCATAAGTTTGCGCCGCTTGCTCTTCCAAAGTTTGCACATAAGGTGGCAAAACTCCCACTAATCCAAGGTCTTTACGCTCTTCAAGTGTAAAGGCAGTTCCCTTATTTAAAAAAGGGT
This sequence comes from Lachnoanaerobaculum sp. Marseille-Q4761, assembly GCF_017565785.1. Taxonomy (NCBI): domain Bacteria; kingdom Bacillati; phylum Bacillota; class Clostridia; order Lachnospirales; family Lachnospiraceae; genus Lachnoanaerobaculum; species Lachnoanaerobaculum sp. Marseille-Q4761. The sequence continues at coordinate 1,301,211 of NZ_JAGEKB010000001.1, read as the reverse complement.
TATTCAAAATATCATGTGCATTCATAATGCAACCTCCTTTAATTTTGTGAATTCATTATAACACAATTATACATTAAATATAAATACCTTGTATCAAATACAATGTTATATATTTTAAATGCTATATTTTAAATGATAACACTCCATTTTATACATCCGGATAAACAATATTATAGAAAAACAAAATATCCCGACAAAGTCATAAGGCTAAAACTCCCTAGATTTGTCAGGATATTTCTATTTTGCTCTGTAGGTATTAAAAGTCCTTGTTTCCCAACAGTCACATATAAATCATTCCATCTTTACATATTTCCTTGTCTCTTCATCTATATAATCAAGATCCATATAGTTCTTACTGTCAGGCTCCAGCCCCTTTTTCCTTAAGAAATGCTCTGCGAGTCTGCCTATAGTTCTGTAAATTATTGCCCAGGTAGGCACTGCTATTATCATTCCTACAATGCCGAAAAGTCCTCCGAATAAAAGTATCGAAAACAGTACCCAAAAGCTTGGAAGTCCTGTAGTCTGACCTAAAATCTTCGGTCCTATAATATTTCCGTCAACCTGCTGCAATACCAAGATCCAGATTGCAAATTGTAATGCCATAATCGGTGAAATAAGAAGCAGTAATACTATACTCGGTACCGCACCTATAAAAGGTCCGAAAAAAGGTATAACATTTGTTACTCCCACCACCACACTTATAAGCAGGGCATAGGGCATATGTATTACAGCCATAAAGATATAGTTTATAAGTCCGATTATTATGGAATCTATTATCTTGCCCACAATAAACTTCTCAAACATATTCTTTATATATCTCGCCTCTGTAACTATTTCATTTCCCACCCTCACTCCTGCAACAGCATAAACTATTTTTTTTGCCTGAGATACCAATGTGGTCTTCATATTCAGCAAATACATCATTACCATCATGCCGATTATAATATTTACTATTACACCCAAAGCATTTAGTACACCGCTTGACAGATTCTTAACATAGGTATTTACATTCGGCAAAACATTGGTAGTTGCAAAATCACTTAATCTCTCACTGATATCCAGATAATTCCCTATTATAAGCCTTTCTAAATCAGGATTTTTATTCAGAATATCCTTTAGCCAATTTTCAAGATTTTCCATGCCTGAAGGTGCATAGCTTATAACATTTGTTATACTGTTTGCAAGTTCAGGTATAATCATCATTATTAATGTGAATACCACCAGTATCAAAATAACAAGGCATGCAAGAGTTGCTATCATTTTGGCATATTTACCGGACTTTTTCCATTTTGGAAATAATGATGAGAGTATCTCACTCACCCATACCGTTATCTTATCATATACGGGTGCCATCAAAAATGCCATTACCACACCGTAAAGCACTGATGAAACAGTAGATATTACAGTTCTGACAGCCATGGCAATATATCCCAATCTGTTAAAAATCAAAGATATAACTAAGGCTATTATAATAACCGAAACCGCTGTCAAACCCCATTTAAAATATATACTGTTTTTATCTTCCTCATTTCTTCTATCTTCCATCTTTTAATCCTCTAAAGATACCCCGTCATCTCTTATGTCAATATTTGTCTCAAAAAATGCCTTTAATGCACAGACTGCAAACTCTACATCCTTTGTACCTGCCGTCTCATATGATGAGTGCATTGCCAACTGCGGCAAACCTATATCCACCGCATTCATACTTACCACAGTATTGGAAAGATTACCGAGAGTGGAACCGCCTGCTATATCGCTTCTGTTTGCAAAGGTCTGATATGGAATATCTCTTTTATCCAAAATGCTTTTCAGTATCGCTCTGCTGAAAGCATCTGTAGTGTATTTTTGATTTGCACTTTCCTTAATCGCTATTCCTTTATTTAAAACCGGTCTGTTCTTTATATCAAAAAGCTCCGGATGATTCGGATGAATGGCATGTGCATTGTCACAGCTTATAAGCATACTCTTTGCAACAGCTCTGTAATAGTCTTCCCTTGATTTTCCAAGTGACAGATTTATTCTGTCCAATGTGCTTGAAAGGAAGGTAGACATTGCTCCCTGCTTTGTCACCGAACCCACCTCTTCGTTATCAAAAACGGCAAATACATTGATATGATTGTTGTTTTTTGCCTCTATAAAACCTATAAGCGAGGTATATACACATTCAAGATCATCCAGTCTTCCGCTTGATATAAACTCATTGTCAAATCCTATAACTGAGGCTTTTTGTCTGTTTACAAGATATAAATCCTTTGCAAGTATTGCATCAGGTGATACCCCCAGTTCCTTTGCCGGTATTTTATTAAAATCATCCTCTTTAAGATTTCCGGCACTGAATATCGGAAGCATATCTATCTGATTGTTAAAAGCAAATCCCTTGTTAATTTCTCTATTAAAATGTATGGGTACATTAGGGATAATAAGAAGGTCCCTGTCTATATGAATAAGCCTTGCTTTAATACCGTTATCGGCACTGACCATCACCCTTCCGGCAATGGTCAAAGGCTTATCAAGCCAAGTGGCATTAATCATACCGCCATAGCCCTCCACATTTAGTTTCAAATAGCCGTTTAATTCTATTACCGGCTTATCCTTTAACTTAAATGTAGGCGAATCCGAATGGGCGGCACTTATTTGAAAATGATAATCTCCATCTGCTATATCAAAAGCAATAAGGCTTGATGAATTTCTCTTTGTATAATACTTTCCTGCCTTAATATTCCACTTTTCATTTTCAGGTAAATATGTAAAACCCGAATTTTGCAAAATCTTTTCACATTCATTTATTGCATGAAACATTGTAACCGATGAATCCAGAAAATCCATCAAACCCTTTAAAATCCCCATACAGCCTCTTTCTATAATATAATCAATATATAATCCCAACAATTATACCATATAAAACCTTTAGTGTATCAGGGAAATTTATTACAGTTCTTATATTTATATATTTAATAGACTTTAACTTTATTCAACTATCTTTGTATATACTCTTGAGGTAAGCCCGAATATAATAAAATATACGGCTGCAAATACAGCTATCACTATAAACAAACAAAGCATATACAATGAAGCATCACCTACACCGAAAAGCCTTAAAAGCCTGAATATAATCTTTGATGCCACAATGCAATGAATTGCCGCTACAATAAGCGGTGCATAAAACATCCAGCCTATTTGAGAAGCAGTGGTTTTCCTTATCAGATTATCCGAAAGCCCAAGTTTTTTCATAATCTGATACTTTTCCCTGTCCTCATATCCTTCACTTATTTGCTTATAATATGTGATGAGTATGGCACCGGTTAAAAAGATTATACCTATCAATACCCCAAGGAATAAAAAGCCGCCGTTAAACCTATAGCTTTCTCTTATCTCCTTTGTTCTGCTTCTTAGATAAAAAAAGTTGAAATTAACATATTGTTTACTTAGGACTTCTATTTCCCTTTCATACTCTTCCTTTAAAACACCTTCCACATCCCAGTCGACAGAGCATGATATTTCAGGTCCGCCCAGTATTTCATTGATATATTTAAGTGTAGCTGCATCCTTAGCCACAATACCATAGGCATCAAGTGCCACATATTCAGGAGAAACAAAATTTTCTATTCTTTTAATCTTAAAAGTTTTATCTCCTATAATAAGATTTTTTATATCCTCTTTGCTTTTCCTGCTCTCACAAAGTAAAAGCTCATTCTCCTCCAATTCTATATTCTGTTTTGTTCTCTCATTATACCCCGCCAAATCCATTCCTATTACAAATTTCGGCTCACTTTTTACTCCTTCTTTGTATGCCATCAACCTATCACCCTCTTTTATTGCAACACTATTTATATTGAAAGCAGTAAGAACATTCTTTATCATATCGGGACTTGAAACGGTTGATTCCACCCTTTTCATTAATATATCCCGCATCTCTTTGATATCTTTTTCAAAATGTGCCACTTCTATATGGTATTCCCTCGGCATAATACTGTTTCCAAGTCTCCATATATTACTGTAGATAGTCACTGTTGTGGCAATACTTAGAATAACTCCGGTACATAAAACAGTTATACTTGCAAGTGAAATCGCATTTCCTCTCATTCTGTACAAAAGCCCGCTTATACTTAAAAACTTCTTTGGCGTATAAAAGCTTTTGCTCTTCTTTTGAAGTTTTAGAACAAATGCTGAAAAGGTCACATATAGTAAATAGGTGGCTCCGATAGTAGCCATAACCGCTATAAAAAAATACATCATAGATGAAAGCAGACCTTCTACAAATAATGCAATCCCATAGCCTATAAATAACAATACAAATCCGGCTATCATTATATAATTTTCCGACTTTTGCTCACACTCTCCTCTATGCCCCTTTTCAAGCAATTCCACCGGTGTGGATACATAGATTCTGAGCCCGGTTTTGATTACAGTAACAATATAAAGTACTGTCACAAGAATAGTGGTATTTAAAAGGGCGTGCATACTGAATGGATAATCCATAAGTCTGCCTGCCACATCCCTCATTAAAAAATTCAAAAAAAGAAAGCTTAATTGTCCGAAAATATATCCGCCTATAATGCTTATTATCCATACTATTCCAAATAATACAAAAAATTCAATGCTTATAATTTTGCCTATATGTTTTTTCTCAAGTCCCAAAACAGCATATAATGCAAACTCCTTATTTCGCCTTTTTAACTGAAAATTTGTAGCATATTGTACAAAAATAAAGCTGAAAACAGCCAATATAAATACTCCTATCAGTATTATATCCGGTAACGAATCATGTCTGTTTAATACGTAGTCATTTTTTAACAGGCTTGTCATTATATTAAAGAGCATCAGCATTATTCCGGATGATAAAACAAATGGTATCTCAAGCAATCTGTTTGCCAACAGATTTTGTTTTACAAATTTTTTTGCCATAGAAAAACTCATAATCTTTTACCTCTACTAAGCATAAACTCCGACTGACTGATTCTTTCCATAAAATCGCCCTGTGCCTCATTCTCTCCTCGGTAAATCTCATGAAATACTATTCCGTCTTTGATAAATAATACTCTCTTTGCATAGGATGCGGCTCTTAGAGAATGAGTTACAAGCAGTACGGTCTGTCCATGTTCATTTATCTGACGAAACAGATTTAAAATCATCTCTGAGGATGTCGAATCCAACGCTCCTGTAGGCTCATCCGCCAACAAAAGTGCCGGCTTTGTAATAACAGCTCTGGCAATAGCAATCCTTTGTTTTTGTCCTCCTGATATTTCATAAGGATATTTGTCTAAAATCTCCTCGATTCCCATTATATCTTTGATTTCAATCAATCTCTCTTCCATCAGTTCCAATTTTTCATCGGAAAGTACCAATGGCAGATAGATATTTTCTTTATTATTAAACTGGTCCAAAAGATTAAAATCCTGAAATACAAAGCCTAATTCTTTTCTCCTAAATGCCGATATCTCACTGTTTTTTAATGTACCCACATCCTTGCCGTTTAGCTTTAATGTACCCGAAGTTGCTCTGTCAAGCGTTGCTATAATGTTTAAAAGAGTGGTCTTACCCGCTCCGGATTCTCCCATTATAGAAATAAACTCTCCCTTTTCTACAGAAAAGTCCACTCCGTTTAATGCCTCTGTTATAATTTTCTTTGTCTTATATACCTTTTTAATATTTTTACATTCTAAGATTGTCATTTCTACCTCCTTTATATACTGTATTCTACATTCTCTTTAAACTTCCTGCATTTATCTAATATGACAATCCCGCCTTTTTCCTTACAGTTTTGTAAGATTAAAAGCTATTTGAATATAAAGTTAAACTCACTTCCTATATTTAATTTGGAATACACCTCTATTTTAATATTTAGAATCTGAGCAATTCTTCCCACCATATAAAGCCCAAGCCCGCTGGACTTTTCATTTACTCTGCCGTTAAAACCCGAATATCCTCTGTCAAATATTTTCTTTATATCCTTTGAGGGAATGCCTATTCCCGTATCCTTAATACTCAGTTTTAAAAGCTCATTATCAAAATTTATACTTATTTTTCCTGATTTTGTGTATTTTAATGCATTTGAAATAATCTGTTCAAGCATTATGGAAAGCCACTTGGCATCACTTATTACCTTTGCATTTGTAGGAGTATAGTCAAGTAATATTTTCTTTTCGATAAATATAAGAGAATATTTTTTTACTATACTGCTGATTATGATATCCAAATCCACCTCATAAATGTCCATATCCGAGGTTCTTTCCAGCAATTTTAAATAATTCATAGCCATATTTGTATATTCCTCTATATAAATCATCTGTTCTCTCAATCTGTGGTCCGCATCAGGCTTGCCCAAAATAAGATTACAAACTGTAATAGGTGTTTTTATCTGATGTATCCAAAGCAGAAAATACTCTTCCAAATCTTTTCTTTCATCTATTATCTTGCTTTGCAATGCTTTATTTTCGATTTCCAGCTCCTCTATTCTTTTTGCCATATCCTCTTTTTTTACATAGGAAAACCATTCCATAACAAGAAAAATAAACAGGGCAAATAATATAATTTCAAGCCCTAAAACAAAATATTCCATATTTAAACCGGCAAACAAAAATACCCCTCCAAATACAGAACATACAAATAGAAGGGTAATAAAAACACGATATTCACTTTTTAAAAAAGACCATAATTTATTCATATCTACCTCTGAAGGTAATATCCCATACCTTTTTTCGTCTGTATAAATTCCTTATATCCTACACCGCTTAATTTTTTTCTAAGTCTGGTAATATTTACTGCCAAAGTATTGTCATCAATAAAATCATCACCTTGCCAGCAATGATTCATAATATCCTCTCTTTTTGCAATCCTACCTCTCATATTAAATAAATACTCCAATATAAGAAGTTCCGTCTTTGTAAGGTCTATACAAAATCCCTCAGCCAAAAGTTTCGCCTTTGATATATCAAGGCTTATACCTTCAAATACAGGCTTATCAACAGGCATGGTATATTCATAAGTTCTTCTTAGTATTGCCTGTATCTTTACTCTTGTAAGATTTATATCAATAGGTTTTGTAATATAATCATCCGCACCGAATTGCATGGCGGATACCATGTCTACCTGATTATTGTGAGAAGAGATGAAAATAATAGGCACATTCGAATTTTGTCTGATTTTCTGTGTCCAGTAAAATCCGTTATAATATGGCAGAGTAATATCCATCAGCACAAGATTCGGATTATACTGAAATATCTCATTTGCAACATCATTAAAATCCCTTACCGATTTTGTTTCATATCCCCACTGCCTAAGTTCATCACTGAGCAGTTCCACTATATTCTCATCATCTTCTACAATAAATATTTTCATAAAAATCCCACTAAGCCTGCTTTAACAAAAGATTTTCTATAAACTCATATACTTCTTCCCTGCCCTGCTTCGTCTCTGAGGAGAAGGGTATAAGCACACCTTCTTTCGGCAAGCCAAGCCCTTCTCTCACAGCCTTTACACATTTGGCTATCTGACTTCTTTTAAGTTTATCAAGCTTTGTTGCTATGATTACCGGACTGTAACCGTTATATACAATCCAGTCATACATCTGCTTATCATTTTTACCCGGTTCATGTCTTATATCAATAAGTAAAAATATGCATTTGATTTGTTTTGAGGTATGCAGATACCTCTCTATCATCTTGCCCCATTTCTCTTTTGTTGCAAGATTGGCATTGGCATATCCGTATCCCGGCAAATCTACAAAATACAAATCATCATTTACCTTATAATAATTTATTGTCTGTGTTTTTCCCGGCTTACCGGATGTTCTTGCCAATGATTTTCTATTCATCAATGCATTTATAAGCGAAGATTTCCCTACATTTGACTTCCCCGCAAATACTATTTCCGGCTCTTTATTATCCGGAAATTTGCTGGTTATACCGCATACAGTTTCAAGCTCAGCTTTTTTTATTATCATAAATACCTCTTATATCAGTGCAGTACTTAGGACTTCCTTTATATCCCTAACATATACTATCTCAAGTCCGCCGGTAATCTCACCGGAAAGCTCCGCAATATCCGCCTCATTTTCCTTAGGTACACATACAGTCTTTACTCCGGCAAGTTTTGCAGCCAAAAGTTTTTCCTTAAGCCCGCCTATAGCTAAAACTTTGCCCCTGAGGGTTATCTCTCCGGTCATTGCCACATCAGCTCTGACCTTCCTTTCGGTAATAGCCGATATAAGGGCTGTGGTCATTGTAACACCTGCACTTGGACCGTCCTTAGGTACTGCACCCTCCGGAATATGCAAATGTATATCATGCTTTTCAAAAAATCCCTCAGCTATAGAATACTCCTCAGCCATACTTCTTACAAGGCTCTTTGCGATTCCGGCACTCTCCTTCATTACATCACCCATATTTCCGGTTAATGTAAGTACACCCTTTCCCGGCATTATATTTACTTCAATGCTTAAAGTATCTCCGCCCACACTGGTCCATGCAAGCCCCGTAACCACTCCTACCTGAGGTTCTTTTTCTATCTCATCAAATCTCACTTTTTCTTTTCCGAGATATTTATAAACACTCTTTTCAGTGATTTTAAATTTCTTTTTTCCCTCAAGAGATTCTCTGGCACATTTTCTGCAAATATCTCCTATTCTTCTTGAAAGATTTCTGACTCCCGCTTCCCTTGTATAATTGTGGATTACCTTTTTTATAGCCTTATCACTAAAGCTTATTTCTATATCCCTAAGTCCGTTTGCCTCCACTTCCTTAGGTATTAAATACTTCTTTGCTATATGATATTTTTCATTTTCGGTATAGGAACTGATTTCTATAATATCCATTCTGTCAAGCAGCGGTCTTGGGATGGTATCAAGAGTATTTGCGGTAGCTATAAACAACACCTTTGACAAATCCAAAGGTATCTCCAGATATCTGTCTCTGAAAGTCTTATTCTGCTCGCCGTCAAGCACCTCCAAAAGCGCCGATGATACATCTCCCTTATAATCTCTTGAGCTCTTATCTATCTCATCCAGCAAAAGAAGAGGATTTGAAACTTTGGCATTCTTTATAGCCTCCACTATTCTTCCCGGCATAGCACCTACATAGGTTCTTCTATGCCCCCTTATCTCCGCTTCATCCCCTACTCCGCCAAGACTTATTCTCACATATTTTCTTCCAAGCGCCTTTGCAACACTCTTGGCAATAGAGGTCTTACCGGTTCCCGGCGGTCCCACCAGACATAATATCGGAGAATTCCCTATAGGATTTAATATCCTAACCGACAGATATTCCAAAATTCTGTCCTTTACCTTTTCCAAGCCATAGTGATCCTCATCCAATACTTTTTTGGCACGGAGTATATCATTAAAGTCCTCACTATATACCTCAAAAGGCATTTCAAAAACAGTGTCAAGATATGTTCTCAGCACATTACCCTCAGCCCCGTTGCTTCCGGCATTATTTAATCTGGAAATATCTTTTTTTAGTTTTTCTTTATATTCATCAGCCAGCTTTAATTTAGCCAGTTTTTCTTCATATTCATCAGATACGGTTTCATAACCGCTGTTTTTTGCCATTTCATTTTGAATTACCTTTAGATGTTCTCTAAGAATATAATCCCTTTGATTTTTTGAAATGTCCTTATCCACTTCTACCTTTATGGTATCGGCTATAAGCTTTCTGTTTACCGCCTCAGCCATAATACTCATAAGAATCTTTGCTTCATCTATAGGGGTATTTGCATCATTGACTGCAATTCTGTTTGTATAATCAAGCGGCAATGCCAGCCTTAATCCGTCCAATAAATCCGGTAAATTGTCCTCTGCAAGAAGATCCTCAAGGAAGTTTTTTCTAAACTTCGTATTCACCTCACCATATTGCCGCATGGCGGTTTGAATACTGTTAAACATTGTATCAAAGCCCTCTTTGGACTTTATATATTCTTCTACATCACCCTCCATATCATATGGACTTTTTGGGTACAATGTTTTCAGTTTTGCTCTTCTTAATGCCTTTGCCATTATTTCGGTAGCACCATTGTCCTTGTTTTTTACAGTTTCTACTTTTATAATGACACCATTTGTCTCTATTTCCGGAAAATCTGTTTCATCTTCATTATCTGATTTATATCTTGTTAAAAACAGTTCTTCATCATTGTCAAAGGCTTCCAGCTGCATCTTGATTTTATCCGATTCAATGGATGAAAATCCGATTACCTCTCCCGGAAAAATTATCTGTCCTCTGACTATTACAACCTTTAATCTATCCATCTTTTTCCTATTTTTTATATTTTTTTACCCCCGGGGAACCGAGGGTAAAATTCTTAAGCACTTTCGCTGTTTTCATTTGTATCTTTTATCTTCTTTTTTCTTACAGATTTATCTCTGTACACAATATCCGGCTCCCCACCGTCTATTGTTTCCTTTGTGATAGTGCAAATTCCGATATTCGGATCCGAAGGTATCTCATACATCATATCTGTCATAACACCCTCAAGTATTGACCTTAAACCTCTTGCACCGATTTTTCTCTCCAATGCCAGATTTGCCACCTCTTCAACAGCCTTTTCATCAAACTCAAGCTTAACATCATCCAGCTCAAACAGCTTTTGATACTGCTTTGTGATAGCATTCTTAGGTTTTGTCATTATCTGTACAAGCGCATCCTTATCAAGCATATCAAGTGATACCGTCACAGGCACACGACCTATAAACTCAGGTATAAGACCGAACTTTGTCAAATCACCCGGAAGTACCATCTTAAATAATTCATCTACAGACTTTGAGTTTTTCTCCACTACATCTGAATTAAATCCTATGCTTCCCTTTGAAAGTCTGTTCTCGACAATCTTCTCAAGTCCGTCAAAAGCACCGCCGCATATAAACAATATATTGGTGGTGTCTATATGGATAAGTTCCTGCTGAGGATGCTTTCTGCCTCCCTGCGGCGGAACCGATGCCATCGAGCCTTCCAGTATCTTTAATAATGCCTGCTGTACACCCTCACCCGATACATCTCTGGTGATTGATACATTCTCGGACTTCTTTGTAATCTTATCTATCTCATCTATATAAATTATACCATACTCGGCTCTGTTTATATCACCGTCGGCAGCCTGAATAAGCTTTAAGAGAATATTTTCAACATCCTCTCCTACATATCCCGCTTCTGTAAGTGTAGTCGCATCCGCAATAGCGAAAGGAACATTCAAAATCTTTGCAAGAGTCTGTGCCAAATATGTTTTTCCCGAACCTGTAGGTCCAAGCATCAAGATATTACTCTTTTGGATCTCAACCTCTGCACTTTTTTTAGACTTGATTCTCTTATAATGATTATATACCGCTACGGATAATACTTTCTTTGCACTATCCTGTCCGATAACATACTCATCCAAAAAGTTTTTTATTTCCTTCGGCTTTAAGAGATTTATATCATTTGAAACATCATAGTGGTCTGAAACCCCTTCAAGCTCCTCCTCAAGTATTTCCGAACATAATTCTATACATTCATCACAAATATACACTCCATTTGGACCTGATAAAAGTCTTCTCACCTGATCAGATGTTTTCCCACAAAATGAACAACATATTTTGTCCTTATTGGCCATAATACCTCCTTAGTGGTGTTCTATAACCTTATCTATGATTCCATAAGAAAGGGCATCCTCCGCAGACATATAATTATCTCTTTCAGTATCTCTTTCTATAACCTCTATTGGCTGATTTGTATTTTCCGCCAGTATTCTATTCAATTTTTGCTTTGTCTTTAAAATCTGTTCCGCAACAATCTTTATATCGCTTGCCTGACCTTGAGCACCGCCTGACGGCTGGTGAATCATTATCTCCGCATTTGGAAGGGCATATCTTTTTCCCTTTGTACCGCCTGCAAGAAGGAAGGCTCCCATGCTTGCCGCCATACCCATGCATATAGTGGATACATCACATTTTACATACTGCATTGTATCATATATAGCCATACCGGCTACAACACTTCCGCCCGGGCTGTTTATATAAAGATTTATATCCTTTGTAGGATCTTCCGACTCAAGGAAAAGAATCTGTGCCACTACAAGACTTGCAGTAACATCATTTACCTCTTCTCCTAAGAATATTATTCTATCCTTTAATAGTCTTGAGTATATATCAAAGGCTCTTTCTCCTCTGCTTGTAGACTCAATGACTGTAGGTACTAAACTCATAATTCTCCTATCTGACTGTCTGATTTATTAAATCCTTTAATGCTCCAATAAGCCAGCCTCCTGGCTGACTTATTTTTATACATTATACTAATTTAGCATTTTCCACTAAAAAGTCAATTGCTTTTTGAACTGCAAGATCCTCAGACATCTGCTTTCTCTCATTTTCTCCAAAGAATCCTTTGATCTTGTCTAATTCCATTTTGTAAGAATCTGCTATCTTCTGTAACTCTTCTTCTATCTCAGCCTCGGTTGCTGTAATGTTTTCAGCCTTAGCCACTTCTTCAAGTACAAGTCTTGTCTTAATCTGCTTTAAAGCCTGAGGCTTAAACTGATTGTTAAGATCCTCTCTTGTCATACCTGTAATCTGAAGATACTGATCAAGTGATATGCCCTGAGACTGCATTCTTCTGCCATAATCAGCTACAAGTCCTTCAACCTGTGCATCAATCATCGGATCGGGAATATCCATTGTAGAAGTCTCAATCAATTTATCTACAATAGCATTCTCATTTTCTGTAGCCGCTCTCTTAGCCTTAGCCTCTGCAAGCTGCTTCTTTAAATCTTCCTTGTACTCAGCCATTGTCTCAAACTCGCTGATCTCACCTGCGAAATCATCATCAAGCTCAGGAAGCTCTTTTTTCCTGATTTCCTTTACTTTACAAGCAAATACGGCTGCCTTACCTGCAAGATCCTTCATCTGATAATTCTCAGGGAATGTTATATTTACATTAAAATCCTCGCCTGCATTATGTCCGATAATCTGATCTTCAAATCCCGGAATAAAGGCACCTGAACCGATAACAAGCGGATAGTCCTCTCCCTTTCCGCCGTTGAAAGGCACTCCGTCAATGCTTCCTTCAAAGTCAAGTGAAATATTGTCACCCTTTTCTACAGGTCTGCCCTCTACAGTAATAAGTCTTGCGTTCTTTTCCTGCTCGCTCTTTAATGCACTTGCTATATCATCATCATTTACAACTTCATCAGCCTTAGCTACCTCAATACCCTTGTACTCTCCAAGAGTAACCTCAGGTCTTACAGCAATCAAAGCCTCGTATACAAAATCTTCACCCTTTTTAGCATTCTTAATATTTATCTGCGGTCTTGAAACTATTTCAAGCCCTGACTCTTTTGCAGCGCCCGGATATGTAGCATCAAGTGAAAAATCTATAGCATCTGGAATCAGGTTGTCCGAACCGTACATCTTCTCAAAAACTTCCTGTGTAACATGTCCCTTTCTAAATCCCGGAACATTGAATCTATTTTTATTTTTCTTAAAGGAATCAGCTATAGCCTTATCAAATTCTTTAGCTTCTACTGTGACTGTAAGCTTTGCCATGTTTTTTTCTAATTTTTGTACTTCTACGCTCATTAAAGTTTCTCCTTGTTTCATAAATGCCCAAAAGAGGCATATCTAATTAACCATTATAGCATAAAGATAAATCTCATACAACAGTGATTAAAAAGTTTAAAATATATTTTAGGATATTTTAGAATTATTTGCATTACGGTTCAGGTATCCCCTTTAGAGTTTTTGTTTTACAATCCTAATCACAACTCTTTCTTAAAACTTTGCAGGATTTTACGCATTCTGCAAAATATCCCATTTACATCCAAATAAAACCTATAAATGCAGCTGGAAAATACAGAGAAATGCCCTTATAATTCAGGTATGTAAAAGCTATATAACTATTCCTCAAAGCTTTTATTATATTTTATTAAAAAAACACCTGTTAATCAAAAGGAGAAGTATGGAAAATATAGAAATAGAGAGAAAGTTTCTTGTAAAAGAGATACCTGATAATTTAAACAACTTTGAAAAGACAGATATGACTCAGGGCTATTTAAACACCGCTCCTGTTGTCAGAATAAGACGGGAAAATGATGATTATGTGCTTACCTATAAGGGAAGCGGTCTGCTCTCACATAGCGAATACAATCTGCCGCTGAATGAAGAGTCATTTAATCATCTTCTTAAAAAATGTGACGGAATAATTATTTCAAAAACCCGCTACAAAATTCCTATAAAAAATGATCTCGTAGCCGAACTTGACATATTTAAAGGTGAGCTTGAAAGCTTAACTTTGGTTGAAGTTGAGTTTAAGTCAATTGATGAAGCAAAGTCATTTATCCCTCCTTCCTGGTTTGGAGAGGATGTAACCTCAGATAAAAGATATCATAATTCTTATATATCAAGGTATGGGATATAAAAATATATAGCTGTCGCCTTAATAAAACCGCCTTATAAAGCGATATTTATAATTAATGCGACAGCCATAAATCTTATCTTGCATTATTATATATATTATACATATCCTGATAATCCAAAGACTTAAAGCATCCTATACTTCTTGATTTATTATATGAACAGTTCAAAGCCAAATCTTCTATACCTTTATCACTTACCTCGCTGCCAAGAAGCTCATGTTAAAATCCGCCCTCCTCAACCGATAAAGTATTTATCTCTATAGAAACTCCTTGCTGTACAAATGTGAGGCTCTTTCAGCCAAAGTAGTTTCAGCATGTCCGGTGCAAATTTTTCCGGTAATTTCTATATTTTCCTGCTCTAAAAGAATCTTGCCATATTCATCCACCAAAATAGCACCAAAAGGCGTATTGCCGTTATTTCTTGCGTTTTGAGAAATTTCAATGCATCTTCGTAAATAATATTCATGCTTTTGATAAGGCATATTTTTCCTTTCAATTATTTCATAAATTCATCATTTGTCATCTGCTTAATATAATCATTATATTTATCCTGCTTATCTGGAGGTACCAATTCACTAAGTTTTCCTATTGATAATACTCCGTTTTGCAAATCACCGTAAAGAACTTCACCACCAAATTTGCCTTGCTCAACAGCCTTAAAACTAAGTTCAATGAGAGAGGAATTATCTGTAATCTGTGAACCTATCACACACTCATTTTGACCGAGTATGTCGGCAGGCTGTCCTATGTCATATACTTCTACCTTGCCTTTTTCTGAATTATGCTTGTCTATAGCCTGTCTTGCTCCTGAATCCACGGCTGAAGCATCTCCAAAGAATACATCCGCATTTTGCTCCATCATTGCATTTGCAAACTCTATTCCCTTGGATGAATCATCAAAGGAATTGGCATAAACAGCATCCAACACATTTATACTCTTCCCTTCTTTATCGGCAACATACTTTGCAGCTTCTGCATAGCCGTCATATTTTGCAACTGTAGTTGTCAGCTCCATACCTCCTATAAAAGCTATAGTTCCGGTATCTGACATAAGTCCTGCCAATGCTCCGGCAATCCAACCTATTTGTTTAGCATTAGGCAAAAGAGAGCTTACATTTTTATTTGTTGCCTTTTCAGGTACATCCGCATCACCGTTTAATATTGCAAATGCAATATCCGGATATTCATTAGCCACCTGTAAAACGGCATCCGTATACTCTCCACCCGGAGCATATATTAAATTAAAGCCTGCATTACAGTATGCCACCATTGCATCATAATATCCGTCCTGAGATAAGTTATCCGTATATTCCATGGACCAATCCGCATTCTTTTCACATGCTGAAACCAGTTCACCATAGCATGCACTTCCCCAACCTCCATCATTGATACTGCAATTTAAAATAAATGCTACCTTGTACTTTCCATTTGCTACAGTTTTACCGTCCTCTTCACTTTTAGCCGGTTTTCCACCTCCACATGCACTTACAGCAAATACCATAACTGCCACCATTAACATTGATATCGCCTTTTTAAACTTCATTATAAAATCCTCCTAAAAATAATTTACTATCTTTGTTCTTTACAATAAGGAAGTCCGTTTGCCTTAGGTCCGGCTTTATTTGAGCCGATTATTGCAAGTACCGCTATTGTAGCTATATATGGAATCATTTGGAAAAACTGATATTGCAATCCTATACTGCTTACTTGCAACCTTATTTGTATTGCATCACATAGTCCGAAGAACAAACATGCATACATAACTCCCATTCCCGTCCATCTTCCGAATATAACGGCTGCCAATGCAATAAAACCTCTGCCTGATACAATTCCCTCTGTATATGTTGTAGAATAACATGTTGTCAAATAGGCTCCTCCAATGCCCGCAAGTGCACCACATATAATGCAAGATATGTATTTAACACCTATAACATTAATTCCAAGAGTTGCAGCAGCTTTAGGATATTCTCCTACCGATTTATAATTAAGCCCTACCTTAGTCTTGTTAAAGAAAACACCTGTAAATGCTACCGTTAAAAATGCCAAATAAACCATAGGCGTCTGTTTAAAAAGCAACTCTCCTATAAAGGGAATATTGCTAAGTACCGGTATTTGTATAGGATTCATAAGTTCCACCTGTGTAAGAGAATTTCCCGCTCCGAACGAAATCCTATATATAAATGAAGCCAGTGCCGGTGCTAAAATATTCATAGCCATTCCATATACAATATGATTTGCACAAAGAGATATTGTGGCAAATGCATAAATTAAATTTATTAATATAGCGGCAATAGCGGCACATATTATTCCAAGCCATGTATTACCTGTATAGTAGCTTATCATAAACCCTATAAGTGCACCTATTGCAGCCAATCCCTCCAAACCGATGTTTACCATCCCTGCCTTTTCTGAGTATAATTCCGCCAATGCAATCAGCAAAAGGGGAACCGCCATCCTGACAGATGCATATACAATACTTAAAATTAATGTTGTATTCATACTTTCCCCTCCACTTTCTTTGTTAAATATTTCAGGCGAAATGTTTCAAACTCCGGAAGTTTTGTTAAAGCCATTCCTGCAACCGAGAAAACTATTACAAGTGCCTGTATGATATCAGATACTGATGTGGGAACACCTGTTGCCACCTGCATTGAGGTTGAACCGACTCTAAGTGCCGCAAAAAAGATTGACACTACAATGGCAGCTATAGGATGCAGCTGTGCAATCAATGCTATAGACACTCCGTCAAATCCGTATCCGCTTCCATATCCGTTAATCAAGCGATACTGTGTTCCAAGCAGGTCTGCCGCTCCACCAAGTCCTGCTACCGCCCCTGACAATATAAAGCTGATAAGTATGTATTTTTTTACTGCAAATCCGTTAAACTTTGCAGCAGTCATATTCAGTCCTACAGCCCTTAATTTAAATCCCTTTGATGTCCAATACAGCCCATAGTACATAAGAAGACCGACTATAATTGCAAATATAAATGACCATGTAAATCTCATATTCGGTATCACCTTTGACAGCATAAGCGAATTGTCAATAGATGGAGTCTGAGGCGTATTTGCATCTCTTATCCAGCTTGTATAAATCACACCCATAAAAAGTGTTGATATATAATTAAGCATTATAGAAATTATCATTTCATTAAGACCTCTTGTTATTTTAAGAATTCCGGGAATCAAACCCCAAACTCCTCCTGCAATCATTCCCACAAGTAATGCCATAATTATTCCCGGTAATCCATGTATATTACTTATATGTAGAGTACAAAAGACCATTGTAGCACCAAATAAAAACTGTCCTTCACCACCTAAGTTATAAACACCACATTTATATGCAAAGCAGGCGCAAAGCGATGTAAAAATCAAAGGCGTAGCTTTATTTAAAGTGGTTCCTATACTTGCACTTGTTCCAAAAGCTCCTTTACACAATGCACTCAATGCCAATACAGGATTTACTCCCAATGCAAGCATAATAATCATACCGACAATAAATGCTATTATGATGGAGACAAAGGGAATGATAAATTTTTCCATGATTTTCATAGTCTTATCCATTATTATTCACCTCATTATTTCCTGTCATTGCCATGCTTATCTTCTCTATGCAGGGGTTGTCTCCTGAAAATTCTCCCATGATCTTCCCCTCAAACATAACTAAAATACGATCCGACATTTTTAAAATCTCATCCAAATCCGCACTGATTAACAGTACCCCCACACCACTGTCTCTGGCAGCTATTATGCGATCATGAACAAACTGTGTCGCTCCTATATCCAATCCCCTTGTCGGATGTACTGCCACCAGCAATTCCGGATCCGACTCCAACTCTCTTGCAAGAATAACCTTTTGCTGATTTCCTCCCGACAAACTTCTCACATCCTGATCTACACAAGTGCAACGAATATCGTACTTACTTGCTGCAATCTCGCCATAATCTAATATCGCTTTTTTCTTTAATAAAAGTCCTCTGCCCTTACTGAATTTGTCAGATTCAATATCTTTTAGTACCAAATTATCCGCAATAGACATATCACCTATAAGCCCTTGTAAATTTCTGTCTTCAGGCACATGTGCAACTCCGTTTAAAATAAAATCATTCGGATCATATTTACTTATTTTCTTACTGTCTGCATAAATCTCTCCTTCCCGGGGTGCTATAACACCTGTTACCATCTGTGCAAGCTGAGTCTGCCCGTTTCCGTCAACTCCTGCTATTCCTACAATCTCTCCATGCTTTATTGCCATACTTATATCATTTAAACCGTTATGTTTCATATCGGGCTGATACTTCACATGGCTTAACCTAAGTACATCATCTCCCTTAGCCTCTTTCTTATCATACCTTGCCTCGTGAAGTTCCTTTCCAATCATTAAATTGGCAAGCATTTGCCCGTCAACAGCGTCTATATCCAGTGTTCCTACCACCTCTCCGAGTCTTAGTATTACAACTCTTGTAGATACTCTTAATACCTCTCTCATCTTATGACTGATAAAAATAACGCTTTTACCCTCACTTATCAAGGTTTCAATTATCTTAAAAAGTCCTTCCGCCTCAATATCTGTAAGTGTTGCCGTAGGTTCATCCAATATCAAAAGCTTCGCTCCATGATACAGTGCCTTTAAGATCTCCACCCTTTGCTGTTCACCCACTGAGATATCTTTGACCAATGCATCCGGTTCTACATTCAACCCATATCTCTCTGAGAGTTCAAGTATTTCCTCTTTTCTTGCAACTCTGTCTATAAAAATACCTTTTGATTTTTTATCTCCAAGAATAATATTTTCAAATACAGTCATTGCCTCCACCAGCATAAAATGCTGATGCACCATACCGATACCGTTTTTAACCGCCTGACTTGGAGAATCTATCTTCACTTCTTTACCGTTTATAAGAATTTTTCCCTCTGTGGGTTGATAAAGCCCTATCAGTATATTCATAAGAGTTGATTTGCCTGCACCGTTTTCCCCAAGCAATGTCAACACCTCGCCATTATTTACAGTAAGAGAAATATCTTTATTGGCATAAAAATCTCCAAATCTTTTACTTACATGCTCCATTTGTAAAAAAACGCTCAATCCTCCACCTCCTTCTTAACTTATTTTTAAAAGAAATTAATCTTTATAAATTTACGTTTTCAGTTTATATCAGACATTTATGTATTCATATTTGCCATTATCATTTTCTTTTTTTCATATAAGTCAAATACAGCCTCTTCAGCCCATGAATACTGTTTCATAAACTCACCCTGAAATGACATACAAATATTTTTATTCCCTAAACGCGCATCATAATAATCGCAATCTACTATGTCACGCTTTATCCTCAGGCTTCCCCTCTCTCTAATCAGGATTTCCTGTGCTCCGTACAATTTTAATGTATCATTTAATTCCTTAATAACCCTTCTATATCCGGTCTTTTCAGGATTATCCGCCTGATCTTCTCCCCACAATTTTTCGATCAGCTCATAAATTGTAACAATTTGTCCCTCTCTGTATACACACAGAGCCAATAATTCCTTTGCTTTTCCCGATCTGAAATACACCGGTTCCCCATGAATCCTCAAATCGAAAAGTCCGAAAGTATGAAAATAATATTTCTTTTTCTGTCTTTGCTTAAGCAGTTTTGCTCTCTCCAGTACATCCTCTATATCATATCTGTCAAATGGCTTAAATATAATATAATCTGCCTTCATTTTCATGGCATCAACTGCATATTGCATATGTGCAGTCGCAAATACAATAATCATATCTCCACGTATTTTTCGCAATTGCTGTGCCAGTTCCATTCCGTTCATGCAAGGCATATCTATATCCAATACTGCAAAATCAACCAAATTAAATCTTGCATATTCTACAGCTTCATTAGGATCTGTAAATTTACCTACTATTTCAAACTCTGACAGATCTGCACATTTTAATTCAAAGAGCTGCAAATCCAAAATCATATCATCCACAAGGATTGTTTTCATTTACCATCTCCATATAATATACAAATCGTCTATTCTTCTGCATTTTTAAAACTATTATACCAATCAGACCGTTCAACTTTCGTATATTACATACTCAATTTTTTAGTTTTTAACCCATCTTTTGAAAAAAACATTTTTACCTTTGTTCCACTTCCTATGGTACTCTCTATATTTATTCCACAACCTTCAAAATGTGACATTCTTTTCTTTACATTTTGAAGACCTATAGAATGTGCTCTATCGACTTTCCCTATATCAAAGCCCACACCATCATCCTCTATATTTACAAACCAAAAATTCTCATCTTCATAAAGACTTACCCTTACACTTCCTCCACTTATCTTCGGTTTAATACCATGCAAAATTGCATTCTCTACAATAGGTTCTATGGTCAGTGCCGGAATCATAAAATTAACATCAGGAATATTAAACTCAACCCTAAGTCTCCCCTCAAGTTGTGCCTCATTTATTTTGGCATAGGCCCTGGTTGCTCTGATTTCATCCTTAAAAAGTACCAGCTCATCAGCATTTACTCCTGTATTTACATTAAACCGAAGATATCTTGCAAAATCTTCCACCATTTTAACTGCCATCTCAGGTTTCATAATAATAAGCCCTTGTAAAGTATTCAGTGTATGATAAAAAAAATGAGATCTGATTTGTGCAAGTAATTGTTTACTCTCTTCCTGTTCAAGTTTTTGCTGTAAATTTAATATTCTCAGCCTTGAAGCTTCATCCTGCATTTCCTTAAGTTTTTTTGTTCTATAAAATTCGTAACCAATAATAATTCCCGTCAAAATACTACCTATCAAATTCAACCAAAAGCTTTTCCTCTTGTATATTGGAACTAAAGGCTCAAGAGTGAACTCCCATTTTGTATTAAAAAAATCCGCACTATATCGTACTGTTTCAGAAGTTTCTTTAATCCCTATATTTGTTTCCAATATTGTCTGATTACTATTATCATCCGGATTAACTCTCCAAATTCTACATGCAAATCCTTCATCATTAATTAAATCAATAGAACTGTTTTTAAAAATTTGCGGATAATTTAATGTCACTGACACAATTCCCCAATACTTTTTCTCACCATAATCATCTGTCAGATGCACCGGCATTCTTCCACATATACCTTCTCCACCCTCTACCAGTTCAAAAGGTCCCGCCAAAATTAATGTATCTTTCGTTACAGCACTTTGCGCCTCCAAATTTCCCGCACCTGAAGTATTCATATCTAAACTATATACAGGCTCATTTCCTTCCATAGGAAAAACCCCTTTTACAACACCTCCGGGTGCAAACAGAAAGCTCCTAACAATACCATCATTTAACATCCTCTCTGCTATAGGTTCAAAATTTTTAAAATCTCCTTCGGTTTCAATCAAATGCCCTTCCATAACCCTCAGTTTCCCCATCTGCACCTGTAATGTTTCATATGTTTCAGACTCCAAGCTATGATATATTCTGTCCATTTTTAATTTGTTTTCCTTTGTTATCTGTCTCTGGAATAAAATTGTTAATATAATTCCTATAAATGCAAATAATATCCCGATAAGTACAGATTTTTTTATAATATTTTTTCTCATCTTATCCTCAACCGATACTAAACTCTCTGAAATTCCATTCATAATTATTTATATCTATTATATTATATTAACTTTATATAGCAATGATTACATATTAACCGACTGACATAAGTGTTCTCATACATATTATCCACACAAAAAGACGGGTTGATTATCAACCCGTCTCATACTTAAAACAAATCAAACTTTTATATATAATTGTTTATTACTTATTCTGCTTCTCTAAGATATTTGTTGTACCTGCATCCTTACCAACATTGAACTGATCCCAAAGAAGATCCATTGAAAGCTGGATTCCCTTACCCTGGCTTAACTTATCATCATTGTCTTTTCTGTCTGCAACTGTACCTGTTGTGAACTTACCTTCTGCATCAGGATCCATAGCTACACCAACGAAGATGTCAAGTCTCTGATCTGAAGCAGGAGCACACTTAATAACATTGTTCTCTAATGCCTTCTTAACATCCTTATCATTTAATGCTGATAATCTTACGAAGTCAACTCCACCAACCTTGAAGAATCTGCTGTCATCTGCACCATCAAGTGAGATTGCCTTAGCAAGCTTAAATGTAGGCTCATTATCTGTTGATGTAGGAACAAACTGCTCTCTGTGGATATAAACAGCAACACCGATCATCTCATCAAGGTTTCCTGAGTCCTTCTTATCAAGAGCACTTGTCTCAAACTTAATGCTGCTTAACTTAGCTGCAATATCACCAACGTTTACTATATCTGAACGGAATACCTGAGCATATCCCGGATACATATTGTCGATTGTAAGTAAAATCTTACCGCTTGCATCTGTAGAAGCCTTCTTATATGCAGTACCGATATCCTTTGTTAATTTCTCCTTGTCTACAAGCTCTGCATTGAAATCAACATTGTTGTGTCCCTTTGCTCTCTCCTTGTAAGCATCAATGCTACCGGGCTTAGCTATAATATTGTAATCACTTGATCCTCTAAGGAAGAACTGATCTCCAACATATCCTGTATCACCGATACCGTCTACTATAGACCATCCGGCACCCTTCATTGTCTCATCACCATACTGTCCATATAATCCTAAGTCAACAAACTTAACTCCAAAATCTCCTGTTGTAGCCTTTGTTGTTACATTTAATGAATCTGTCCAGTAAGCATATCCTGTACCTGCCAATACTAAACCTAATGCTACAATACCACCAACTAATGTGTTTCTTCTTGATCGTCTCATTTTTTCCCTCCTAAGACATTAAAAATAAAATATAAATCATATCTTTATGAAAAACCCAATCTGATTTTTCACCATGAGATTATTATACACCATTTGCCTAAATATAAAAACATACTCAAGTCATATCTTAATATACTACTAAAGTAGTATATCATACTTTAATCTCGAGTATCTAACAACCCTTTATTCTACTAATGCAGCTCTAACCCTCTTAAAAACCGTATGTTGTTCTTATTTTACCAAATCATATTTTATAATTTCAAAACACCCCCCGATTTATCTTGCATTATTATATATATTATACATATCCTGATAATCCAAAGACTTAAAGCATCCTATACTTCTTGATTTATTATATGAACAGTTCAAAGCCAAATCTTCTATATCTTTATCACTTACCTCGCTGCCAAGAAGCTCATGCAGACTTGTAGGCATATCTACGGATTTAAAAAATTCCTCCGTTTTTTTGATACCTGCTGCAGCAGCTTTTTCATCATCAATTTCCGCTATTCCATATACTCTTCTTGCAAACCTTGCAAATCTTGCTATATTCTCATCCTTTACATAATTTGCCCATGAAACCCATAATGCACTGAGAGTCGCACCATGTGTAGAATCAAAAAGTGATGATATAGACATTCCAAGCTGATGGCATGACCAATCTCCATCCCTTGGAGTATCTCCCTTTGCACCAAGTCCTGTAAGTCCTATATGTGACACACTTCCACACCACATTATTTCACTCATCGCTTCATAGTCTGTCGGATTATTAAAACCTACAGGTCCGAATTTAATAATACACCTAAAAAGCCCTTCTGCCATCTCATCAGTCATATGGTTCCCCAAAATGTTTGTAAAATATCTCTCAGAGGTATGCATAAAGATATCCGCCACTCCTGCACCTATCTGATATTTCGGCAAGCTGTATGTAAGCTCAGGATCCATAATAGCAAACTTACATCTGTTATAATCTGTAGTGATACCTTTCTTTATATGGCTTCCTGTTACATCATCCGTAAGTACTGCCGAATCACTGGTCTCAGAACCTGCTGCGGATATGGTCAAAATAGTACCTATAGGCAAGGACTTCTCTACAACTTTTCTTTGAAAGAAAAACTCTTCTATATCAGTATCAGGATTTGCAACACCTATGGCTACAAATTTTGCAGTATCTATAACACTGCCACCGCCTACTGCCAGTATAAACTCAGCTCCAAATACACATGCCTCTCCTGTCATCTCCTTTGCCTTACTGAGCAGCGGATTTGGTACCACACCTCCAAGAAGCAGTACTTCAATACCCTCGTCATTCAGTTTTTCTTTTACCATATCAAGCAGTCCGTTTTTCTTTGCACTCTCACCGCCATATATCACCGCTGCTTTTTTCACTCCGAATTTTTTTACAAGGTTTCCAACTTCAACTTTTCTTCCTCTACCGAAAACAATTTCAGTAGGTGAATAATAATTAAACTTTAGCATATACTACCTCACTTATCATTTATTCTTTCTATTAAATCCATATAGTCCCTACAATACTTTTCATAAAGGGGCTCCAAGATTCGCTTAAAATCTGCTCTCTCATCAACCGATAAAGTATTTATCTCTATTCCCTTGTCAACCAATTCATCCTCATAGAGCTTTTCTTTTTCTTCCCAAATCCTCCTCTCATAAATACTGCTCTCTACGGCAGCCTCCTTTATAAGTTTTTTATCTTCTGCTGAAAGTTTATTCCATGTGACATTTGAGCATATCTGCATCTCCGGAACTCTGGTATGTTCGTCCTTTGTATAATACTTTGCGTATTGGAAATGCATAGCCGAGATATAGGACGGAATATTATTTTCTGCTCCGTCTATTACTCCCCTTTGCAATGAAGCGTACACCTGACTGTACTCCTGTGCTACAGGTTCCGCTCCCAACATCTTTACCATATCTTTCATAAGATCTGATTGCTGTACTCTTATTTTTAAGCCCTCTAAATCTTTTATATTTTCAATAGTTCTTACATTATTATAAAAATTTCTTGCTCCTGCGGTATAAAATGATAATGGTACAATACCTGAACCTTCAAACTCCGCCAATATCTCTTCACCTATTTCACTATATAGCACATTCCACATATGTTCTTCATCTCTGTATAAATAAGGCATCTGCAAAACATTCAGTATTGAAACCTCATTTGAAAGAGGTGAAATTGAGGCTCTTGCAAAATCTATACCGCCAAACTTCAACTGCTTTATAACACTCAGTTCATCTCCAAGTTTTCCGTCATATACAACATCTATCACTATTCTTCCATTGCTCTTTTCCTCTACAAGCTCGGCAAACTCAAATGCTCCAAGTGTGGTAGGGTAATCCTTAGGATGGTTTTCCGCATAGGTGAAAACATACTCCGTGTCCGGCTTTTTTCTTACACATGAAATATTAAAAATCATATAAGTAAAAGCTAAAAGCCATACAAGTTTATTTTTCATTTCTTTATTCTTTCCAAAATATCTTTAAATATCTGTTTATAGTCTTTTCCAACTATTCTCTTTGTAAGAATATATCCATTTGTATTATCGGTAAAAATAATCAGCATCTGCGGAAATCTCTTCCCGGCTTTTATCCTGCTCCATTCCATGAAATCATGCTCACTGCCCACTTCAACACTTATTCCCTTTTCTCCAAGCTCAAGGGTAAGCTCCTTCAAACTTTTTTCGTTCTTTACTGCCTTTTGATACATCATAACCGGCTGAAACAACACGAAAAAAAGCACTGCAAACACCAGTATAACTCTTAAAAAATTATTGACTTCATGCCATCTTACAGATATAAGCGCCAACATAGCAAATGTGAAAATAATATTTACAATTCCCACCAGAGATGAATAAAGAAAAAAGAAAGACAGCCTAAACAATTCAAAAGCCGTATTTTTATATTTGAATTTGTAATTCATAAATCCTCCGCATTCTATGATATATTGTATATATTTTATATCAAAAAGTACAGGTTGGCAAATATGAAGTGATAATAATTTTATACACAAAAAAGGCATGTGAAAAATGAAATACCATTTTTCACACACCCTTTTTATCTTATTTAGAATATTATAACATTTCAGACATTATAATATTATCTACCTCTTCTTCTTGAGCTACCAAAGCTTGAACCGAATGAGCTTCCTGTACTTGAACCTGCTGAGCTTCCTGCACTTGAACCCTTTGAGCTTCCTGCACTTGAACCCTTTGAGCTTCCTGTGCTTGAACCTGCTGAACTACCTGTGCTTGAACCTGTTGAGCTACCTGCGCTTGAACCTGTTGAGCTACCTGCGCTTGAACCTGCTGAGCTTCCTGCACTTGAACCCTTTGAGCTTCCTGCATCCGGCTTTGTTGATGGCTTTGAAGCAGCATCCTTGTTCTGCTTCTCTAAGATGTTTGTTGTACCTGCATCTTTACCAACGTTGAACTGATCCCAAAGAAGATCCATTGAAAGCTGAACACCCTTGCCCTGGCTTAACTTGTCATCATTGTCTTTTCTGTCTGCTGCTGTACCTGTTGTAAACTTACCTTCTGCATCAGGATCCATAGCTACACCAACGAAGATATCAAGTCTTTGATCTGTAGCAGGTGCACACATAATAACATTGTTCTCTAATGCTGCTTTAACATCTGCGTCATTTAAAGCTGATAATCTTACGAAATCAACTCCACCAACTCTGAAGAATCTGCTGTCATCAGCACCGTTATTTGCAATTGCCTTAGCAAGCTTGAATGTAGGCTCATTGTCCTTGAACTGAGGTATAGACTGCTCTCTGTGAAGATAAACAGCAACACCTATCATATCCTCAAGATTTCCTTTTTCCTTGCCATCAAGAGTCTTTGTCTCAAACTTGATATTGCCTAACTTAGCTGCTATATCGCCAACGTTTACGATATCTGAACGGAATACCTGAGCATATCCCGGATACATATTGTCGATTGTAAGTAAAATCTTACCGCTTGCATCTGTAACAGCCTTCTTATAAGCTGTTCCGATATCCTTTGATAATCCCTCTTTGTCTACAAGCTCTGCATTGAAATCAACATTGTTGTGTCCCTTTGCTCTCTCCTTGTAAGCATCAATGCTGCCAGGCTTAGCTATAATATTGTAATCACTTGATCCTCTAAGGAAGAACTGATCTCCAACATATCCTGTCTCACCGATACCGTCTACTATAGACCATCCGGCACCCTTCATTGTCTCATCACCATACTGTCCGTATAATCCTAAATCAACAAACTTAACTCCGAAATCTCCTGTTGTAGCCTTAGTTGTTACATTTAATGAATCTGTCCAGTAAGCATATCCTGTACCTGCTAATACCAAACCTAATGCTACAATACCGCCAACTAATGTATTTCTTCTTGAACGTCTCATTTTTTCCTCCTGAGAATTAAATTAATAAAAATAAATTGTGAGTCATGACACTCAACTTTTGAAAAACTCATTTTTGTTTTCCGTTGTGAAACAAGTATACATCATTCATATAACTATAAAAACACCCTCAAGTCATATTTTAGACTACTACTAAAGTAGTATATTACATCTCATTCTGTATACCGCTATCGTAAATATACACAAAATCTTTTGATAATATATAAGCCTTACCATCCTTAGGCAATTCATTTTCACTCTCTACATAGAATATGGCTTCTCTGATTTCATCTGAAAGTTCCACCATTTCTGCCATACTCTTTATATTTATTACAGGCTTTTCACTAAGATCAGGTATGCCTTTAATACATATCATTCTACTTCCATATTTCCTCATCATCTGTGAAAGCTTCTTTAATGCAAGTTCTTTGCCTTCCATATTCACAGTGAAGAATCTGACAAAAGCTATAAATCCGGTAGAAACCAGTAATAATGCAATAAATACTACATAAGAACCGAATTTCGGCTGCACTTTTATTGTGGTCTGCTCTGTAAAATCCCCACTGTCCACAACTATACTGTCTTTATTGATTTCATAAAACTTGTCCTTGCTGACAGGTATATCTATTTTATATGAAAATTCTTTTTCTTCTCCACCTACATCATATTTACCGCTGAATAATATATAAAAGTCTTTTTCAGTCTCTCCACCAAGTACAGCCTCAATATCCTTTGCATAATCTCTATAAGTCGAACGATCTATGTCCAGACTTTCGGTTATAGTAGCATAATTTATAAAACTATTATCTATTGCACCTTCCTTAATAGGATATGTTTTCTCATATATAACAATTTTTTCATCAGTATTGCTTGATTGATATCCTTGCAATACTGCATCTATAGAATAGTTTCCTGATATATTAAGCGAGCCTGTCAGAGTTAATTCAGACTTAAAGTCAACTCTTATAAAATCTGTAATTGCACTCGAATAAAGTCGTCCTTCCTCTAAAAATTCACCCTCAAATACACTGTTTTCCAATAAATGTACTTTGTACGAAGCATCCGTGGAAATATTATAAGAATTTATAATCTCATCCTTTGTCTCCATATGCGGTCTTGCTTTTATAAATAAAAAAACAGCACTGATAATCAATAATATCGCACCGACAATGTAAAAAAATATTCTTATATTCTTTGTCAGCTTAATATATTCTTTGGCATTTATATCGGAAGCTTGCGTCTCTTTTTCTTTATTCTTTTTTATAAATCTCATTATTTGTCAACAACTCCTTTTGGAATATTGTCTGATCCTTTCAATATTAATATTGGTAAACCTACTTTGGGAATCACTTTTATAACAATACCTCTGACATCATTAGGAACTACCTTTCTTTCATCAACTGCATTATTATTATCTCCCTTGGTTTCAAAGCTTACATTTCCCGCCTCATCTTTAAACACTTCTTTAATTCTATGCGTTATAGTTATATTATCCCGCTTAAAATTTATAATATCCCCCTCTGACAGAGTATATATTTCCTCTTCTTTTACTATTTTTTTTACCAGAACCACATCTCCGGGAATAATTAACGGCTCCATGCTTCCTGTCAGTATTATTGTTGGGTATATAGGAAATACACCTACACAAAACCAAACAAACATTATTGAAGCAAAAAGAGATAATATGTATATTATATCATCTCTTTTACTCATACGGCTCTGATATCCCTGTGCAAAAGCATGTTCCGAAATATACATTGCATAAATAATCGGAAACACAATACCTATTGCACTTTCAAGCAACCATGGTAGTTCGGGCAGTACAGGACATAGTTTTTGGAAAAGCTGTATAATGCACAAATACACTATACCCGGCAAAACTCCTCCATAAAAAACAAATACAGACAAAAGAACATTCTTTGTTATTATAGGTATTACAGTTTGCGCAATATATATAAACAACTCCTTAAGTTCTTTGGTACTTGCAATCTTTCCAAAATTGATTTCTATTAAACACATTATAATAGTTATAATAACTATTGCAGCTTGCTTATATTTAACACCCTTATATGTTGCTGCAAAAGAATACTGTCTTATCATTTCCTTTGCTGTAATCGCTGAAAATATTGTAAAAATATTTAACAATATTCCCATAGGAGATGTATCATAAGGACTTGCCCCCAACTTTTTCAGAAATAATGCAGGAACAAATTCCAAAGCTATAAATATTATTCCTCCGGATACACCATATCCTACAAGATCTCTGCTTGCCGGATTACTTTTAGGTATATATAAAACAGGTAACAGAAAAAATATAATAGCTGTAAGAACACACCAATAAACCGCTGTAATTAGTGGCATGCTAAAAATCTTACCTTTTAAGTATGGTAATGCCGGTAATATAACACCCAATAAAAGAAAAGCCGCATAGATAGTATATTTTTTTTCAGGGCTTATTTTTTTCATATTACTCGTTTTCTGATTCTGTGCCTATGCTCTCTATATTTTCCTCAGATTCTGCTTCTGTCTTTTCTTCCACACTCTCTTTCGGATTTTCCGCATTAACATCTTCTCTCTGAGACTTAATAATTATATCATTTTCCTTACTCTCCGCCTCTTCCTTTATCTCAACTTCAACATTATAAACAACCGGAATTGTACTTTTCACTTTTAGTTCATCTTTCCAATATGCCCATGATGTTATACTGAATAAAAGGACAAAAGCTGTCGCTGCTGTAACGATATAAGTTTTCTTTTTCATATGCAATCTCCTATCTCACACTTTTTTCTACCTTGGAACCGCTTTGAAATACATCAAAAGGTATTTCACAGGAATATGTGACCATAACACCGTCTACCATTGTTCCGATAAGTTCATATTCATTTAAATCAAGATCGGCAATTTCAGAAAGAGCTTCACTCTCTACATTTAACTTTGTAGGTAAATCTCCTACCTCTTTTATACTTTCTCCGGTCATTTTTAAATATATCTGCCCTCTAATATCACTCTTACTTTCTTCATCCAAAGTCTTATAAACTTCAAATTGTAACGGTTGTGTAAATGCTTCCTTGTTTTCATCAAGAGAATAACCGACTCCGTTATAGATCATCATCGCTCTATCAGCCTGTAACTCTATAATATCTCCGGTTTTTGTTAACTCAAGTTCTGTATGATTTAACTTATTAACTGTACTGTCTTCTGAAGTATCTAACGGAAATTCCAATTTTAAAAGCTTACCTTCCAGTAATGAATTTACAGGTAAACCTTCCTTAAATACTACTTCAAGCTCCTTATCTGTAGTGTTAAATTCCGCTTCCAATGGAGTTTCATCATTACCGTTAATATCAGTTATATACGCTGAATATTTTTCACTGACTTTACTGCTGAAAATAACATCCATAACTCCACTTGTAACTTTAGTTTCTGCAAATATGGTTGAATACCAGCTTGAATAAGTTCCTCCCATGGCTGCCATTCCCAAAAACAAAATTAAAAAAACACATGACCTTCTTGAAAACATACTTTTTTTATGCATCATTCTCCTACCTTTACTACAAAATATATTTTATATACATAAATTCTAACATTTTTCATTAGAATCTAATGCCATTTGAAATTTATCTATATTCCTTTCAACAAATACCAAAACTTCTGTTCTGCTATACAATTGCAACTTACCAAATATATTTGATAAATGTTTTTTTACAGTTCCTTCAGATACAAACAATTCCTCAGCTATCTTTGCATTTGAATAGCCTTCCTTTAAAAGCAATACTACTTCCAGCTCTCTTTTTGTTAGGGTTTCTATCTTTTTTTCTTCCTCTGATGTATTGCCCAAATTTTCAAGCAAATCAGCTGAATAGAACTTCCCCCCTCTATCTACCACTTTGATACTGTACATAATATCATCTATAAAAGCATCTTTTAAAACATAGGCATCTATTCCAAGTTTTTTTGCTTTAACAAAATCACTTTCACTCGATGATGATGTAATTACAAATGTCTTTACGGATTTATTCTGTTTTTGTATCCATTCCAGAAAATCAAAGCCGCTTTCATTATGTAGATTTAAATCTACAAACACTGTATCTATCGGTCTGTTCTCTGTTATATCAATTGCCTCTCTTACAGTTCCTGCCTGAAGCGTTTCTTCCTCAGGTTTATGAAGTTTTATAATTGATTCCAATCCCTGTCTAGCAATAGGGTGATCATCCAACACAAGCACCATTTTTGCCCTCCTATTATCTTGGTAAACTAAGCTTAACTCTAACTCCGCTTTTATCACTATGTACTATACTCAAATATCCCTTTAGCAAAACCGCTATGCTCCTCATATTTCTCAAGCCATTTCCCTCTGTGAAATTCTTGTCTTCTTTCGAGAACCCCCCTCCGTCATCTTCTACTTTTAATTCAATTGTGTCCGACTTTAACTTCAACTCAATTTCTATATTTTTTGCTTTTCCATGTTTTATAGCATTATTGGTCGATTCACATACAACCCTGTACAGAGCTATCTTCTGTGCTATCGGTATATAATCGGACTGCTCATCTAAATCTACATCTATCCTTACATCATTTAATCTTTCTATTTCCTCCATATATGCATAAATTGTATGAATAAAAGTGTTTAAATTATCTTTAAACCTTTTACCGTATATACTTTCTCTAAGTTCCGCCATAGTACTTTCGACAGATTTTTTTAACATATGTATAGAATCTATAATTTCATTCTTTTCCATATTTTTCTCCGCCATTTTTACTTTATTTTCCAAAACAGCCAGACTACAGGTAATACCGAAAAGCTTTTGTATTACAGTATCATGGATTTCATTTGCAATACGGTTTTGTTCTTCTACCGCAACAAACCTTTCAACTTGAGAATATGTATCAAGATTATTGAAAACAGACTTTATCAGATATAAATAAAAATCTTTTTCATCTTTAAAAATTTCAGATATTTTTCTGACCAAAACTCCGCTAACATATGTAGCCTCTCCAATAGATATTACTTCATACTTATTTCCTCCGGATTCCATATAAAATATTTCATTATATACCTCTTTAGATATGGTATTAGTATATGTCTCATTCCAAAATTTAATCCTTTTTACTATATCATCAAACCTTTCCCTATCAGTTTGATAACTTTCTATAATCTCCGGAACACCTTCTCTTGCAAATTTTATAAGAATAAACTCTGAATACAACTTATTTTTTCTTAGTAACATTGACAGCTTTTCCATTATCTTTTTAGGATCCGTCATTGCAAAAAGTCCGAAGCTGTCACTAAGCTCCGCCAACATCAAAAAAGCATAATTACTAAGCTCCTTTTCTCTTTCAAGTTCAGCATTTAAACTTTCCAATTCTTCTTTTTGTTTACCGATATATGTTATATAGTAACGAACAATATAAAACTCACACATCAGCATAGCCATTCCAAGTATGATATTTATATCTTGATAAGAAGAATTTTCGATACTTTTACCCGCTACCGCACAGAATAAACACCAGACACATGAAATAAAAGTCACAGATATATTTTTATCTAAAGCCACCATAAGTAAAATACAGTTTACTTCATACCAAAGATATGGGCTGTTAAATCCTCCGCTCAAGAATATAAAAATTCCATAAGAAAAGACTTCCAACACAAACATTATCCTAAAATGTAATCTGTTCTCACAAACTCTCTTATACAGCCAGCAACTTAGACCACAGGATATAAGTATTCCCAAAATTATTATTTTGTTTATATATTCATTATTGTATAGCGATACTAAAATATAAAATACCGTAGATAGTATAAAGGTAACCGCTCGCCACCATACATTTATATTTATATATGTAGAACTTTCCCCATCATTCATTCTTTGCACCCCTATTTTACTTTTCTTAAATTTACAAAAAATCAAATCTACTTAACTCTCTAACTAACTGATACTTTATTATTATCCTATTATATCTCACTATAAGATATATATCTACCAAAACTTTTTTGTATATTGTTTACTCAACAGATAACTTTATTTTACACACAAAACAATTCACAATCATATCTTATTTGTGATACTCACACTTTCCCCTATGTAATATTTACTTCCTATTACATTATCAATTTTGTTAAACACGAGTGTAACTCCCTTGACATATCCTTGTCAAGACAGAATAGTTTAATAATTTATTACTATATCTTTATTCTTTTTGTAATACATAAGTTAGTTTAAAGTAATAAGATTTTTAAATTAAAGCAAAACTTATAGTTTTAGCTAAAAATATACAAATACAATAAAAGGTGGGTTGAAAAATCAACACCACCAAAAATATCTAAAATTCACTTCTTTTAATTTCACTGTCCGTAGTTTCTTAAACCAATTTATTATCTCTTTATATCATATGAGACAAATGCATTTACCTTTGCATTTGATGCACTTTTTTCATCAAATTTATTTGTAAGGAATGCATATATCAACTCTTCTCTAAGCTTTTCTCCGGTAGTAAATGCGCCCATACATGCTATATTGGCATTATTACTTAACACTGCTCTTTTGGCAGAATAAATATCTGAGATCAGTGCAGCATACGCACCTTTCACTTTATTGGCAGCAATAGACATTCCCAAACCGGTACCACATAACAATATCCCCCTGTCAAATTTTTTGTTAGCAACCTGTTCTGCTACCTCTATTGCAACATTTGCGTATATTACATCATCACTTCCAAAATCTACAATTTCACCTAATTCATTTCTTTTTATAAATTCTACCAGTCTATATTTTTCCTCTGCTGCATTCGGATCTGAACCTATAGCTATTCTCATCATTTATACCCCCTAGCTTTTTACCGCCCCTGCTGTGATGCCCTTTACCAACTGTTCCTGAAAGAAAATGTAAATTACAATTACCGGAATCATCATAATCATCAAACCGGCAGTAATAAGTCCATAGTGCTGTACATACAGCCCTCGAAGATTAAAACATGCCAGATTCAAAGTACTTAGCTTAGGACCGGATGTAATCACTAAAGCCAATAAAAGATCATTCCATGAGTTAATGAAGGCAAAAGTTCCAATGGTGGCAAGCCCCGGCTTTGAGATAGGCAATATGATTTGGAAAAAGGTGCGTAGTCTTGAACTCCCATCAATTTGAGCCGCTTCCTCAATTTCCCTCGGTATAGTTTTCATAAAAGCCACCAAAATGAAAATACTGAAAGAAAGCTCTGCCACAGTATAGGCTAGAATAATTCCAAGTCTGGTATTTACCAACCCAAGCCTTCTAAGAATCATCAGCATCGGAATGATCACTGCATGGATAGGAATCATGATGCCCAAAGCAAAAAAATTATATAGTATTTTGCCCGTCCACACCCTGGCAAGAATATAGGAAGCCATAGCAGCCACTAAAATCAAAAGAGCTACAGATGTAAAAGAATAAAAAATACTGTTTAAAAAACTGGTAGCAACCTGTGCACCTTTCCATGCATCTTTGTAATTGCTCCAAACCCATACCTTAGGCAAACCAAAAGAATTGCTATATATTTCCCTATCCGGTTTTACAGAGCTAAGTGCTACCCAGACAAAGGGTAGAATACAGCTAAACCCTGCTAAGGTTAAAGCCAGATATTTTAAAGCTGTAACAGGATGAAGAGAAACTCCTTTTTTATACTGTTCTACTGTTTTCATAGTGTTCTCCTAATATTCAAGACCTTCACTTCTATTGATTTTATTAAAAACAATGGTAAACAAAAGAGAAAATACCAGCATTGTAATAGCGATGGCTGTACCCTCACCCAGCTTATTGTCGGTAAAGGCTCTCTCATACATACGTATGGCAAGATAAGAGGATTTTACCCCGGGACCTCCTCCTGTCATAACATAAGCTTGGTCAAATGCCTTAACGCTTCCTGTAAAGCACAACACCACACACACTCCAATGAGATTTTTCAGCATGGGAATTACAATTTTCAAAAAAATCTGGAAAGAATTGGCTCCATCCATTCTGGCACTTTCCAAAATATCTTCTGGGATGGACTGTACCCCTGCTAAAAAGATAATGATATAGTGGCCAATATACTGCCAAATCATAGGAAACATAACTGCATAAAGCACAGTACCGGAATCCGAGAGCCAGTTTCTTGTGAGACCATGTAGCCCCAGGTTTTTTAACATCAGATTAAAAGGTCCAAAATCCCCATTTAAAAATATCAAAAACATTGTGCCGATGGCAGTAGGTGAAATCACTGCCGGTAGGAAGTAAATAGAGCGAAACAATCTGTAAAACATTTTGGTACGACTTAATAAATAGGCAAAAATCAGTCCTAAAGGCAATTGCAATGCCAAGGAAAACAGAATGCACTGCACAGTATTCCCAAAGCAGATCCAGTAATCTTTATTTTTAAAAATCCTTTGAAAATTTCTCAGTCCGATAAATTCCGGCATTCCTGCCCCTGACCACTTAGTTAGGGAATAGTATATTGACATGGCAATGGGCAAAATCACAAAACCCAAGTATAATACCATTGCAGGGGAAAGAAAGACGGCGGATATCAATGTATTTCTTTTTTTTGTCTGTGTAGCATACATAATCGGCCCATCTCCCCTTACCTGTCTTCTTTTGCCTCATCTAATGCTTTTTGACAGCCTTCACTAAACTCTTCCGGTGACATGGAACCTGCAAACAGCTCATCCAGCTTTTCCATGAAATAGCTAAAAGGCTCTCCATCCGGATATGCCAACCAGTGGCAGGACATTTTCTCCTTTCCCTTAGCGTTTTCAATCACTGAAAATAAAACAGGCATTTGTGCTTTGTTTGGATCAATTGTAATATTCTTGGCATTTAATGTGCCGGTTTCATAAAACATAGTTTCCACCCATTCATTGGAGGTAAACATATCTCCCAGCTCAATGAGAGCTTTTCTCTTTGCAGGATCTGCAAATGATTTAGCATTAAATACCAAACCATAGGTACTGTTGCTGCTGACAAAGCTTGCAGGATCCACTGTACTGCCCGGCATCTTCGGGGCATTGATCTGCACTGTTTTTGCCTCGGTTTCCGGGCTTAAGGCTTTAAGCTGCCAGGTCATAGTGTATACCATAGCGGCCTTTCCCTCATCATACAAAGCAAAGCTTGGTCCCCAGTCCCCATTTGCCACCGTATCTGCCGGAAATACATTGTTCTTTTTCATATCTGAAATCAGTTCTGCCACCTTGCGGAAGTTTTCATTGTCCACTTTCCAGTCATTGGTCAACTCCGAAAATTTTTCTTCTGCCCCGGCATATTGGCAGAACAGTTCGCTGAAGAAAAAATGAGCGGGATTTCCGGCCTTTGAGCCCATAGCCAAAGGTACAATGCCGTTTTCATTAAACACCTTGGAAACTTCCAGCAGTTCCTCATAGGTAGTGGGATACTCCAAATTGTACTTTTCAAATAATTCTTTATTACAGAACCAAAATCCTACGTATGACTCAGTCGGAATCCCGTAAATCTTTCCGTTAAACCTGAATGAATCAAACATTGCGTCAGGATAATCACTTTGGTTTACTTTTTCCGACTCTTTAAAGTACTCTCCCACATCTGCCAAAAGTCCTGATTTGATTAAATTACCGCTGTCTGCCATAGAACCCCAGTACATCCAGGCATCCGGCAGATTATCTCCCGCAATATCCACCTTTATTTTTGTTAGCATCTCATCACCTGCCACAACCTCTTCCACCAGATTTATACTGTCCTTATGAGACTGAGCAAAATCTGTCACAAACTTTGCTCCCACCGCGGTATCCCCGGATGGAGACCAACCATGTGCGAAACGAATAGTTACAGGCTGACTGCTCCCGGCTGCTCCCTCGCCACCGGCTCCTGTTGCAGAACTTCCATTTGTTTTAGCACCACAAGCTGCTCCAAGCATTGCAAAGCATAATGTAAAGGTTAAAAAGATATTTCTTTTTTTTATCTGTAAAGCCATAAATCTCCTCCTTTAGGGAATTAACAAAACACGCAATCCCTCTTGATTTTTTGTAACTTCAAATCCCTTTTCCCACTCCTCTAATGGAAAAGTATGTGAAATAATTTCCTGTACATGCACTTTTTTTCTATCTAAAAGATCAATACACCGCATCCATGTTTCTCTGTCAAAGGCAATGCTTCCGATAATTTTCTGGCTGTGATATACCACCCGCCCCAAATCTATCTGAGGATGCTTTCCAAACACTCCCACTTGTGTGAGCTGTCCCGCAGTCTTTAAAAGTGCCAATCCTGTATCCAGTCCGGCTTGACTGCCTGTACATTCAATCACAGTATCTACCCCACGTCCCTGTGTCAAATTCATAACAAGTTCCTGAAGATTTTCTCTTTTTACATCCAAAGTATAGTCACAGCCCAACTCCTTTGCGAGTTGCATCCTGCCTCCATCCTTTGTAATTCCTGTTAGAACCGTTATAGCTCCGGAAAGCTTTGCTATCTGCATTGCAAACAGACCTATAGCTCCCGGACCTTCGATTAAAACTACATCTCCGGGCAAAATTTTGGATTTGTTTACAATGCTGTTGGCTGCAGAGCATAGTGGCTCCAAAAGAGCCGCCTCCTCAAAGGAAATAGAATCAGGGATGGGAAATATCCAGTCATCAAAAGCTTTTACGCAATATTTTCCGAATCCCCCTTCCATACAGGATGCCACCCTGTCACCCGGCTTAAAGCCCGTC
This sequence comes from Lachnoanaerobaculum sp. Marseille-Q4761, assembly GCF_017565785.1. NCBI lineage: Bacteria > Bacillati > Bacillota > Clostridia > Lachnospirales > Lachnospiraceae > Lachnoanaerobaculum > Lachnoanaerobaculum sp. Marseille-Q4761. The sequence continues at coordinate 1,262,972 of NZ_JAGEKB010000001.1, read as the reverse complement.
ACCTCTGCTCCTACCTCACGGATTATCCCGGAAAATTCATGCCCCAAAACTTTTCCCACATCCCAGGGATAACTTCCCTCCAGAATGTGCAGGTCTGTAGCACAAACAGCACAGGCTTTAACCTCAATTTTAACCTCTTTTTTTCCGCAAACAGGTTCAGGGATTTCCCTAAGTGCCACCTCTCCGGCTGCCTGTCCATATTTTACAATCGCCTTCATACTCCTCCTTTTACTTGCGCAGCACAGCCTCAAATGAAGCCTCAAGCATATCCATGGCAGTATTTGCTTCCTCTAAGGTAATTACAATAGGTGGCTTTAATTTAATTACATTTTCAGCCAACTGATAAAACAGTCCCTGCTTAATGGCTGCCTGAAAAAGTTCTTGCATGGTTTCATTGGAAAGAGGCTCCTTACTCTCAGGGTTCTTTACCATCTCCACACCGATAGCCAGTCCCGGACCGCGAATATCTCCAATTTCCGGGTACCTTTCCTGCATAATTTTCAGTCTGTCTTTAATAGCGGCGCCCACCGTCTCCACATTTTCTAAAAGATGATCACGCTCAATTATCTCAATGGTTTTTAAGGCAGCCGCATAGGCGATGTGGTTGTTTTGGAAAGTCTGCATATCCTCCATAAGGTTTTCAAATCCTCGAAGTCTTTTGTGGATCAAAATACCGGCTGCAGGGATGCCTCCCCCAAGTCCCTTGGCAAAGGTGATAATATCCGGCTCCACATCATAGTACTGAGCCGCAAAGAAACGATTTGTGCGACAATATGTTTGAAATTCATCAAAAATCAGTAATGTTCCCATCTCATCACAGATCTTACGTAGCTTTTGCAGATATAATTTAGAAAATTCAATCTGTCCTCCTGCAGACTGTACCGGCTCCACAATCACTCCTGCGGTTGGTCCCGGCACTCCATTGAGAATAGTGTCTCTTACCATATTTGCATAGTACTCTGCCATTTCTTCTTCGCTACCTGAAAATGGAGAGCGATATGGATAGGGACGAGGCACACGAATGCAATTATTGGAAAGTACCCCTGCAAAATGAAACAATTCCGGATTGGCTTCCCCCCACTCATGCAACCTGCTTGTTAGGAATGTGGCATTGGCTGCACCAAAAGTGGTACCATGATATCCTCCCTGAAGGCTGACAAAATTTCTGGAACCCGGCACATTTTTTAAAGCGATCTTCATAGCAGATTCAATGGCAGGACCTCCTCCTACGGTAAATGACATGCGATCCAGATTCTCAGGAGCAATCTGAGCGATTTTATGACACAGACTGTAACGAAGATCTGTTTGATGTAAAGGAGCTACAATTGTAAGCCCCTTTGCCTGCTCATAAATCACCTCGGCTATTTCCTCATTTCCAAATCCCAAAATACAGGCAAACATTTCCGAGGTAAAATCCATGTACCTCCTGCCGTCCTGATCTTCCAGATAAATCCCCTTAGCTCCCTTTAACGGAAATCCTCCTTGCTTACGGTAAGCCGGCATCAAATACTTAGCATATTCTTCCCTTTGTGCAGGCGTCAAATTCCATGCTCTTTCTAAAGTTTTATCCATACATCCTCCTGTTAATATTAATTTTCTATAAAAACATTACGAACTGCGTCGTATTCTTTTAAAAGTCAATTTCCTGCCTTAAAGCCTCCATGGCCTTTTCCCATTTTTCTAATACCTTATCCTCAAACTGCTCCTCAAGCGGCTTATCAAAGGTACCGATTTTATCCTGATGTTCAATAAAAGCTCTTGCAGCATCCTCCATGGAATACTCCCATACAAAATCCGGAAATTCCTGTTTAAATTTGTCCACGGAAAAGTAAATATTATGGATAGACAAATCCTTTAAAATACTGTCTTCCACCTCTTTTCTCTCCAAACTGTACATAAAATCCGTTGGAATGTGCACGATTTTTACAGGCATTCCCAAAACATTGGCAAAGGCCTTAATATATTCATCTTGGGTATTCAATCTATCATGTCCGCATGTATAATCCTGATCTTTACAATTATCATTTTCTGCAATACGGGCAATCATCAACCCCGTATTATAGGCTGATCCGGTTTGCAAAAGGGCATTTCCGTCTCCCGGAACATACACCGGCTTACCCTCTCGTATTCTTGCCACAATATGTTTACCCCTGTTTCTCTCAAAAGCAGACAGTGCAAAGGTTTTTCCCATTGAATAGGCAGGTCTGGCAATTGTTAATGAGGTGGATGTATCGGCAAATCCCTCCTTAAAAATCTGTTCACATTCTTTTTTGTTCTTTGCATACAGACAGTTCGGTTCTCCCCAAGGATCCGACTCTCGCATTGGAAGACGATTTAGAGGATATCCGTACACATCCACCGTGCTCACAAAGATATATCTGGCACAGCGCATCTGTTTTACCGCCTCCACAGCCACTTTGGCTTGAAATGGCTCAAAGCAACAAAAATCAATGATAACCTCAGGATCAAATTCCCTGTATACCCTCATCAAATCCTCTATATCATTTCGGTCTCCTCTAAAAACGGAAATCTTTCCATCCAATCCTAAAAGGTCGGTGGTAGCATGGGTCAATACACCCACAGGTACTTTTTTTTCTAAAAAATAACGAATGGTAGATTCGGAGATATTCCCCGGTCCCCCTAAAATTAATACATTTTTCATATTCTCCTCTACTTATGCCTTTCCGGCACTTTTACAAATCTCCATAATATTTAGAATCTCTTTTTTAAAATAGGCAATGGTAGCACCACAGATTTCATGATACACCGGCTGACTGTTTCTTTTTTTTGCAAGTTCTTCCAAACTCCTCCACAATCCTAAAGTAATATTTGTATAAAAGTGAATATTACTGATTCCTGCCTCAATACTTTTTTTATACTGTTCTTTTGTAAGACCTGAACCTCCATGCATAGTCAAAGGGACTTCCGTCATCCCCGCTATTTTTTCCACCAATGCATAGTTTAGTTTTGCTTCTCCCCTATACCTTCCATGAACATTACCAAAGGAAATAGCAAGGGAATCCACCTGACTTTGTTGAATAAACTCAAGCACAATGTCAGGATCCGTTTCCCGACTTTCTTCGCTCTCAATATCACAAAGAGCGGAACCTCCCACATAGCCCAGCTCAGCCTCCACATCGCAACCAAAAGCATGAGCCATTTTTACAATTTCCTTTGTTTTTTGTATATTTTCCTCAACAGGTAAATGGGAGCCGTCAAACATCACAGACTGCATTCCGAGAGAAATGGCTCTTGCCAATATTTCATACCCTGTTCCATGCTCCAGTTGAATGGACACTGGCACAGTAGCTCTATCTGCAGCTTCTCGTAACATAGGCACTGCATACTCCAGTGGAATCATGGCAAATACCTCCGGAGCAAATCCCAAAGCCAAGGGTGAGCCACACTCTTTAGCAGCCTCTATGGCAGCCAGTGTCATTTCAAAATTTGCCCCAAGGAAATGTGGCACCGCATATCCCTTTTTCCTAGCCTCCTTTTGCATTACTGCAAGTGGCACTATCATAGTTTTTCTCCTTTCACAATCCTTGCTAAAATAGAAAAATCGTCCTTAACATCACGGTAGAGCTTTTCAAACAACCTGTAGTACTCCATATAAATTTGGTGATTCTTTTCATTCGGTTCAAGGGGATCAATGTAGTTTGCCTTATCTTTAGCAATCTGATAATCTGGAAATACACCTGCTGCCACCCCCGCAAGAATTGCATCACCGTAAGGAGCTCCCACCCGGTTTTCTACCATGGCGGTTGGAACTGCAAACATATCAGTGATTATTTTTCTCCATAGTCTGCTGGATGCTCCTCCCTCATTAAAAACAATGCAATTTCCCATGGTTTTTCCCGATTCCTTCATTAAAAGAAAAGATGAGTACAAAGCATAGGCCACACCCTCCATCATAGCCCTTATCATATGCCCCTTGGTATGGTGAAAAGACATACCGAATACTACCCCTCTGGCCTCACTGTTCCATAATGGGGTTCGTTCTCCCATAAGATATGGAAGTATGAGTAGCCCCTCGCTACCCGGTGAAATTCTTTCTCCTTCCATATCCATCATTGTGTAAGCACTCATTCCTGTGAGTTTTTCCAATGATTTTTCCGCATCCCCGAAGAAATCTCGCAGATAACGAATGGCTCCTCCACCTGTGGTAGTGGTTGGAATGGTAATATAAGTATTATTGGAATTTGCTGTAAAGGCACAGGCCAGCATTGTGTCCAGAAAGTTACTGTCCTTGTGAATAACTCCAAAATTACCGCAAGTTCCCAAATTCATATTTATATCTCCCTCTCTGAAAAGTCCCGCTCCAATACAGCCGGCATTAAAATCGCATTGTCCGGCACTAACCAAAGTTCCCGGTGATAAACCTGTGTCCTTGGCTGCTGTTTTATTCACCTCTCCCACAATATCCTCACAGCCATAGATTTCCGGCATCCAATCCGGATTAATACCCAGATTTAACAGTAGTGTCTTATCAAAACTGTTTTTTCTAATATTGTATCCACCTAAAAATACTCCACAGGAATGATTTGTTGTATGACTTCCACACAACTTATAACGGATATATCCGTCAATAGTATTTACTTTTTTAATTCGGGCGAAATCCTCAGGACGGTTTTTCTTTTCCCACAGAAGGTTTACGATGGAAGGATGATCCTCCAGTCGATTGCCCGAAAGGGCAAATATCTTCTCTTTTCCGGGATTTTCCATCAATTCCTTTGCTTCTCTCCATGCCCTTTTATCCATAAGATTATAAGCTTTTTGAATAGGTGCTCCCTTTTCATCAAGCATCACCAAACAGGGTAGGGCAGAGGAGACAGCAATTGACACAATCTCGTTTGGAACTACTTTTGCCTTTTGAATACATTCTTTTAACAATTCACAAGCTGCTTCCCAATAACCCAAGGGGTCATGCTCCGACCAGCCGGGATGCTCCACTATTATAGGATACTCACGATAGGCGTAGGAGAGAACCCTTGCCTCCTCATCAATGATACAAGCCTTGGCACCTCCGGTGCCATAATCAAGTCCTGCCAGATATTTTGCCATACTTCCTCCTTATATTGCTGTAAGTTTCACCGCCTTCCACCTGGCAGGAACAAACGCTGTTTGTTTATGAATTTCATACTCCTGTATTTTTTTACAATTCCAGACATCAAACACTTCCACACGATAGTTATAAAAGCCGGTTTTGGCATTCCCCGGATAAATTCTTTTACGGGGCATATCTGTACTGAAAAACAAAAGGTACTCCATATCTTCTTTTGAAATCGAAAAGTAATTTATACCGTCGGTGTTTCTCCAATCCGGCTTCATCTCCTGAAAAGAGCATCCCAAAGCAATCTCTTTTAAAAATCGAATTCTCTTTGCACTCTCCCCGGTAATCTCCCCCCCATAGGTCCAGAAAATATCACGATTATTCTTTATTTTAATAGCCTCCCCATGAGTAGCATATCCACCTGCCATAAAGGACAGCCAGTGTGAAAAAACCACTTCTTCCGGGGTACTGTTGCCCCACTCATACTTTACATTCCCCTCATATTGGTATTCATCATTCACCACCGGCTTTTGATAACGCCTTTTCAGATCAATCAAAAGTTGATAGGTATTCGGATGCTGATAAGATACATGTGTCATCCAGCTACGATTGGGATAAATCTCACCCGAAGGATAATTGTGAATTGACCGTGGATGCTGATAAGGATCATTAGCCTTAATGTATTCCCCTATTACATCCCAATTTCTTCGATTTACTCTGGTGCGTACCATACTTCCCCCGTTACTGTCTGCTTCCACAGATACATCATACTCATTTGCCAAGGACCACCACACATTCCTAAAGGCACTAAAGCGACGAATCACATACTGCAAATAGAAAAGAGCCTGTTCTTCGTCCATTCGGTCAATACCAAAATGTCCGAAATCATAAAAATGAAACAAAATCACATCCGCTTCTATTCCACGTTTTTTAAGATCTAAAAGGCAGCGTTCATAGTTTTGAAAATAGGCGGGAATAAAACGCTCAAAATCAAAATTTCCCGGTTTTCCTTCAAAAGGGTAACATTCAGGCTCATAAGAAATGTCCACATCTCCATCCTCTCCCTGATAATATTTCGGAGTTAACAACATTCGGATTTTGTTGAATTTGTACTTCTCAAAAGATTCCAGGGTTTTTGTCCTTATGTCATAAGGTCTGTAGGTCCAACCGTAAGCTGTGGTTCCCAGTACAAAAAATGGTGTACCGTCAGCATATGAAAAATGTAGGATTTCATTCGGATATACCGGCCCATGATTATTTTCACCTGCCGGCAAAGAGATGAAGCTTCCGCCATGTTCATTCATATTCGGATCATTGGAAAAAATATGAAATGCATATTCACCTGTTTCCTGTGGCATAAAGCGAATCTTCCATCTTCCTTCCCCATCATAAAATCCCCACACCTTTTCACATGTTTCCTTACTTTTAAACTCTCCCCAAAGAGATACCTGACGGAAAGGATTTTCGTATTTAATATGAGAATACAATGTGATTTCAAAAATATCCCATTTTTCTACACTTTTCGGATACTGTATAACCTGTGTTTTTTCTGATATTTCTTTCGCTTTCCACATTTTATTCATGGTGATATACCTCCCATCCCATATATTTTTCAAAGGCCTCTTTTAAAATTCCTGATGTGTGGGAGCGATTCATAGCCACATGATGCTCAAATCCATTTTGACAAATATACTTCATAAGCTTTTGCATACCCTTTATTTCCACTACCCCCGGACCTCCCGGAGTGGAAATATCTTCATGTACAAATTCTCCCTCTCCTACATAGGCTTTAATTCTTCCATCAAAATCATCTGTACTGATTTTTGCAAAGGTGAATGCCCCCGGTACAATAACCCCCTTACATGCTCCAAAACAGTTTTCCTCACCCAAAGCCAATGAAAGTATGTCCAAATTACCGATTTCAGGTTTCATACCCAAAAAGCTTTTTGGATAGTTAGCACAGTGAATCATCATGCACCGATCTCTATTGTCTGCAAACCCGTTGTTCCAGTCCAGATATCCTGAAGGCTTTCCTGAAGCCAGATTGAGAGCCGCCATACTAACCGCACCCATAATGTCCATTTCACAGGCACTAGGCATTCCCATCTCTCCCATCATGCTCATGGCAAGACAGGATGCAATTCCATAATTTTTTTCCAAAGAGTCCCAGCACTGAATGGCACTGGACTGACAATCATTCTCTTCCAGCCAATCCTTCACTGCCAAAAAAAAGCCCGCCTGTTTTCGTAACTTTTCCTCACTGACTTCAAAAGCTATATTTCCATAGAGGCGGATACTCTCCATAACATCCCTAACACGGGAATCCTTCATTTTTTCCCCGGCTAAAGCCAAAATAACCGATAAATCTGTGGTTTCCACCGTAATCCCCGCTTCCTGCAAAAGCTTTTCCGAATATCTGACTGTACGAAAGGCTGACGGTCTGGCTCCGATAGCTCCAACTCTCAGATTTTTTAACCCCCGCACTACTTTGCAGATTCCGGCAAAATTCTCCACATCCAGCGTAAATTCCCTACTGTCAATGCTGCAGGTATGGTAAGTTGTATCTGTAAATGGAATTCGGTTCTGGTAAAGATTATTGCATACGGATAATTTGCCACAAAAAGAGTCCCTGCGGTGTGAAAGATCCAACTTATCTTTCTCATCGTCACAGGCTTGTACCAGTACAGGTACCCTAAGCCCTGAGCGAACTATGGCCTCCGTCACCGCCGCCTCATCCCCGAAATTAGGTAAAACAATTATAATACCGTCAATTTCCTCCCGATGTTTTGCAAAAAGTTCTGCACATTTTTTTGCATCTTGGTAGGTTTCAACCACACCCAAGGGAGTTTCTGTCGGAGATAAAATAATGCAGCCAAAACCCATTTCCTTCATTTTTTCCAAAATGGCTTCCCTTCCTTTTTTTGCCAGTTCCATAGGGAAGAAATTCCTACTGCTTACAATAATGCCAAATTGAATCCCTGATCTTTCCTTTTTCATATTTCCTCCTATAAATGAGCACGTCCAAAATGAAAAATGAGGCAAATTTGTCTAAGTACTTATGCCCTATTTCTATATTATTTACTTTAATTTTTTTCTATCTTATTTACAATAGAACATTCTTTAGATTATTTGTACTTTTTTATGCTTTTAAACTCAATTTAATTAAATATCTTTTAGTCAGGTTCTGCTCTGTAGTAGAGATTTGTATTAACATTTGCATAAATTTAAAAATGTCCTCGATATTCATATTTAAAAGAATATCGGGGACATGAACTTAATTTCCCTTATATTTCCTTTTTCTCTCCCTCTTTGTATTCCAGTGGAGATTTTCCAAAATATTTTTTAAATACCCGATTAAAATAGCTTACATCTCGAAAACCCAGCATATGAGAGACTTCAACTGCCCTTAATCCCCCTTCACATAGAAGCCTTCCCGCTTTCTCCATCCTAAGACCATTGGTATATACCACAAAACTTTGCCCCATCTCCTTTTTAAATAATGCTGAAAAATAAGTAGGATGCATAAAAACCACCCCGGCTACCTCCTCCAAAGTGATATCCCTGCAGTAATTCTCTCGGATGTATTCAATTGCTCTTTGAATGGGTTCCTTCTGATTACCCGTATCCCTTGGAGTCTCCAAATAACTTTGAAGCTTTTTTAACTCTGCATTTATTCTCTTTTGATGCAGAAGTTCTTTTTGTTTAGTCTCCAAAATCCTCTGTACCTTTTTAAGAGCCTCCTCCAACAAATCCTCCTCCAAAGGCTTTAATAAATACGCAGCAACTCCTCTGTGCAATGCCTCCTGTGCATAGGAAAAATAGCTATAACCACTGATAATAATAGATTGCATATCCGGCAAACTTTGCTTAATCCTCCCTATCATCTCCAGTCCTTCCATCCCCGGCATACGTATGTCTGCAAAAAGGATCTCCGGCTTTAGTTTTTCACAAAGAGCAATACCGCTCAGGGCATCATTAGCCTCCCCCACAATTTCTACCTTATGCTTACTTTTTTCCACCAAATAGCGAATCAAATAACGTATATCCTCCTCATCATCCACAATAACAGCTTTAAACATCTTCCCTCCTTTCTGCAAATATACTGCCGGTCTTCATTTCCTTCCGTCTGTTTTCTTCACTGTACATTACCGATGGAATATCAAAGGAAACCCTGGTTCCCTGTCCGTATACACTTTCTATATGCAATCCCCTTTCTCTGCCATAGTAAAGCTTCAGCCTTGAATGCACATTTTTCATACCTATGCTCTCTCCCAAATGCTCACCCTGACACTCATGCAACTGTTTTTGTAAACTGCGCAATACCTCCGGCTTCATTCCCATACCATTATCTTCCACAGCAATTTCCACTCCTTTAAGTGATTTGTGACAAACTATGGAAATTTTCCCACCTTCTCTTTTTTGATCAATACCATGATAAATAGCGTTTTCCACCAGAGGTTGTACCAAAATCTTAATGATGCAGTTATCCAACAATTCATCATCCACATAAAAATATACCTGCAATCGGTTTTTATAACGTATTTTTTGAATATTAATATAGCTTTTTACATGTGCCAGCTCCTCTCTTAAGGTTACCACCTCATCTCGGCTGTTGATACAATAGCGGAAAATCAAAGCCATAGACTTGGCTATATCGGCAATACTTTCCACACCGTTTCGAAGAGCCAGACTGCGAATAGTTTCCAGAGTATTATAAAGAAAATGAGGATTAATCTGGGCCTGTAGTTCCCTAAGCCTTGCATTAGCACTTTCATGTTCCTTAATCCTTAAGTCCTCCATTAAGTGCCTGATACGCCGGGACATCTTGTTAAACCCTCCGGATAAAGCCAAAATATCTCTATTCCCCTCCTCTTTTGCCCGAACATGAAAATCACCTCTTGAAAACTCTTCCATATGTGTCAAAAGCCTTTGCATGGGGCGGGTTATTCTTCTGGCCAACAAATAGGAAAGTACAGCTGAAAAAAGCAATGTTAAAAGGGTAATCCCCACAAAGGTTCCTCCTGCTATTAAAAACCGACTCCTGAAATTTTCCTTAGAAACCACAGCCTCAAGCTTCCAATCATAACTTTCCACTCCATATCGGTACAAAGAAAATTCTTTCAAAAATCCGCCTTGCTCTACACCGGTTTCACTATCCAGACATTTTACAACTTTTTTTATATCCTCCTGTGTATAGTTTCCTTCCCCACAGGCACTTTCCAAAAGCTCTCCGTCACTGCTGCGTAAAAGTATCAAATGATCATCATCAAATGTATGACTGCCAAGAGTCTCCTCCAGTAGACGAACATCCAAATCCACCATAATAACACCAATTATAGTTTTGGCGTCATTTGGACTGATAATCTTTTTGACCAAGGAAATCACCTCAGGTCCCTCACCAAAAAACACCTGATAGTCCGCCTTATGTCGCTGTACCGTAACCGTATTTTCCCCCGATAAAAACACCTCCTGATACCATGGCTTTTGTACCAGAATCTCCTTGGAAAAAAAGCTGCCGGATGTATAGGAGCCTCCATCATATACCATGAAAATATTGCTGATGATGGGACTGGTTCTACGTATGTTTCTTAATACATTTTCAATATTCTGTGAATACAGTGCATTTTTTTGCCCTCTGCTTCCTGTACCCTTTTGAAATAATTCCTGTTCTATTACCATGCCTGTAAGAATACGCTGAGCCGTTTGAATATTCTCACCATAGCTGTCCAGGGTTTTTCCTATTTGCTTTAGGTTTTGCTCTTGGTAAAAATCAATTTGCCTACTAATATATTGACCTAAAGTATTAAAGCAATACACCCCCAACACCAGGCTGGAAAAAGTGATAACCAAAAGAAAAGAACATGTAATCTCAAATAATGTAGTTTTATTTTTATGCATTTTTATCTACTACCCCTCCTTATTCAATATTTTATAATTTAAAAATATCATATTTTTTATAAAATTTATACTAAAATTCGAGTTATTCATGGCATAATATTTAAATTAAAATTAATTTAAATATATTTATTGTGTGACCCCTAGCCACTTTCACGACTTTGTCGTAAATAATTCATTTTAAATTATTTTTTCAATGTGTTTACTTATTCCTACTATTTTAGTATAGTTTAATAAGAGGAATTTCAATACGTACAATGTTTTTCTTACTACTAAATTATATGTAGGGAGGTATGTATTTGAAAACTATGGGTGAAAAACTTATATTTATCCTAGATTATTCATGGCAACATCATGAACGTGGCTGAAAGCCATATAATTACTATATTTTAACAAAATATTGCTTTCACCTAGTAAGTGAATAAAAAAAGAGCGTCCATTTGTGGTAAAATTAAGGTGCTAAAACTCAATATAATCACACAAAGGAGCCCTTTATGAGTATTGTAAACACCTTATCACTTGAAAGCAATAGAAAAATTAAAATTAATTTCGATGGAGGAGATTTATCCTCCGATGCAGGCTTACTTCTTATAAAAGAATTCGTAAGTAAACTTGGCATTGACAAACTTTTCTGTAAATCATTTAAGACCAATGATTCTGCATTATTCCGTTATCACACTGATAAAGAAAACCTTCTTCAGATGATATATATGATCATTGCAGGCTATTTTGAAGATGATTCTTCAGATGAACTTACAAATGATCCTGTGTTTAAAGCAGTGCTAAATAAAGACACTTTAGCATCACAACCAACCATTTCAAGATTTCATAATCGAATGGATGAGGATTCGCTGAAACGGTTCCTTTCAATAAATCAAATTCTTCGAAAGAAAGTTTATAGCATTCAGATGCCGGAAGCTATCATTTTGGATTTGGACTCAACACTTCTTAATGCCTATGGCAAACAGGAAGGCAGAGCATTTAACTTCCACTATCAAAATAACGGTTACCATCCACTTGTTTGCTATGATGGAATCACAGGAGATTTGATTAAAATTCAGCTTCGTGACGGGACTCAGTATTCAAGCACAGGAGTTGTGGACTTTCTGCAGCCTATACTTGATGAATATCTTGAAGGTTTTCCGGAAATTAAACTTCTCCTTCGTGGAGATAGTGGCTTTGCAACACCCGGTTTATATAAACAGTGTGAAGAAAACGGTACCGGCTATGTAATTCGTTTGAAAGAAAATGCTATACTTCGTGATAAGGCATCATATCTTGTAGATGAACTTGATGAAATCACAAAAAACAACAAAGTAGATTATGCTGTGGTTTATGGTGACTTCATGTATCAGGCAGGTCCTTGGCCTTATGAAAGACGTGTTGTCTGTAAAGTTGAAAAGCCTGAAAACCAAATGACTTACATGTATACATTCATTGTTACAAACATGGAGTCATCCCCTGAATATCTTATCAAGTTCTATTGCAAAAGAGGCTTGATGGAAAACTTCATAAAGGAAAGTAAAACAGGTTTTGACTTTGCCTCTGTCAGCAGTCATACAAGGATTGTAAATGCCAACAGGCTTCAAATACATGCACTTGCTTATAATATATTTAATTGGTTTAGACGATTGGCATTATCTGCAAATATGCGAAAACAACGCATTGATACTGTCCGTCTAAAACTGCTAAAGATTGCTGCAAAAGTAATTCGTTCAGCAAGATATATGACATTCAAGCTGTGTAGCAGTTGCCCATATAAGGATGAGTTCTATGAGACTATATCCAATATCAGCAAGCTATGTATACAGCTTGAATAACAACTAATAATGAACCTTGAGAGCTTAATAACTACTCAAAAACACTACCTAGGGGAAGTCTGCCCATTTTTAGATGTATTAAGTCAGTTATAGCGTCATTGGTCAAGTTTAAAGATTTATAGCACGGTAATTAACTAAAATATTGTACCGTGAATAATTCAGGTTTATTATAGGTTTAATTACATTTCCTCTTATAGTAGCAGGAATATGCTTAGGAGTGGGAAGATTTTCTCTAAGTCTTTTTGACGGTATCAAAATCCTTTATTCCATTATCACAAACGGAAAGGAATCCGTTGCGGCAAATGAGTACAGTGTACTTATAAATATGCGTCTGCCAAGAATAATCCTTGCCATGATATGTGGTGGAGGTCTTGCAGTTGCGGGGGTCGGCTTACAGGCTGTCTTCTCCAATCCTTTGGTCTCTCCGGATACCTTGGGAGTAGCATCGGGAGCAAGTTTTGGTGCCGCATTGGCATTGCTTTTTAGATCCAATATGATTACAGTACAATTCAGTGCCTTATGTTTCGGTCTTTTAGCATGTTTCCTGACTTATATTCTTGCTGATATAAGAGGTGCAAAGAAAACAATAATGCTCATCTTATCAGGTCTGGTAATAAGCTCACTATTCCAGGCTATGGTTTCATTGGTCAAATATGTGGCGGATACTGAAGAGATTCTTCCCAGTATCACATATTGGCTGATGGGGAGTTTATACACTTCCAATTATAAAAGTATTATACTTGGTACTCCATCTATATTGATTGCGGTATCAATACTTCTTTTAATACGTTGGAAGATGAATGTGCTTAGTCTTACCGAGGATGAGACTAAGTCTTTGGGTATGAATATACGCTATATGCGTATGACCGTTATTATCTGTTCAGCCATGATCACTTCTTCTGTCGTTTCCATGTGTGGGCAGATAGGCTGGGTAGGACTTTTGATTCCACATATATGCAGAATGCTTTTTGGAAGTGATACATCAAAAGTCATACCGGCATCCATATCCATCGGAGCAACCTTCTTGCTTTTGGTCGATACTTTATCCAGAAGTGTGGCGGTAACGGAGATTCCTGTTTCAATACTTACTGCTGTAATAGGTGCGCCTCTATTTTTATCATTACTTAGAAGGGCAGGAAACAGTTTATGATATTTGAAGCAAAAAACGGAAGTTTTGCTTATAAAAAATCCAAAACTATCCTTGAAAATATTAATTTCAGCATTCAAAGTAATGAAGTATTGGCAATCCTTGGCCCTAATGGAGTAGGTAAAACTACTCTTCTTAAATGTATTACAGGACTTCATCCTTGGACAGGAGGTTTTAGCAGCATAGACGGTAGGGATATATCAACCATGAGTCCCAAAGAATTTTTCTCAAAAGCCTCCTATGTGCCTCAGGCCAAGGCTCCTGCCTTTGCATTTAAAGCCAGAGAGCTTGTAATTCTCGGGCGTTCCGTTCATATCGGGAATTTTTCTAAACCCGGCAAAAAGGATTATGAAATGGTGGATAAAGTAATGGATGAACTTTCCATTTCACATCTGAGCGACAAATACTGTCATCAAATAAGCGGCGGTGAATTGCAAATGCTTTTAATTGCAAGAGCCCTCGTTCAGGAACCGTCAATACTTATTTTAGATGAACCTGAAAGTAATCTTGACTTTAGAAATCAGCTTATCATATTAAAAACAATAAGAAAACTTGCTGATAAAGGTCTGATTTGCATCTTTAACACACACTATCCCTCCCACTCATTTTCTATTGCTGATAAATGTATACTGTTAGGAAAGGATAAAACAAGTATATTCGGCAATATTAAAGATGTGCTTAATCAGGAAAATATTGAGAAAACTTTTAAAGTTCATGTGGATATTGTAAATAACACCACCCCCATTGCAGATTACACTACTGTAACCGCATTGGAGCTTTCAGACTGAGTATGTATTTGAAAAATTATTCATTTACATGGTTTACTATTTTAAGAAAGGAAAGATTTTATGAAAAAAAGTCTGCTTTTATTGGCTGTGGGTTTTATGATGTTTGCCACAACCGCATGCCAATCTTCAAGTAATAACACTAATTCAACTCTCACTTCATCAGAAAGCAAAACCGAGACATTAACTACAAGTGAAACCGAAAGAGTTTCAAAAGAGGTAAATGAGGGCACCCGTATAATTAAAGACCAGCTTGGTTTTGAAGTTGAGCTACCTCCGGCAAAAGATATTAAAAGAATTGCTATACACAGGCTTCTTCCTCTGCCATCAGTATATGCGGTTTATAAGGGAGGAAATGTGGACGGACTTATATCCATGCCACCGGACTCATTATATGCTGCACAAAATTCTATTCTGGCAAAATACGCCCCTGATATATTGAATGTTTCCACAGATTATTACAAGGGTGGTGAGCTAAATATGGAAGAGTTGTTAAAACTTAAGCCCGATGTGGTATTTTATGCAGGTGGAGAGGAAGAAAGACAACAGTTTGTAAATGCCGGAATACCTGCTGTAGGATTTTCCACAGTTACCCCTAACGGACCAAACACTATTGAAACACTTAATTCATGGATAACTCTTATGGAGCAGGTATTTGAAGAAGACAGCAAAGTTACCGGCATAACAGAATATGCCAAGGAAGCCCAGGATGAAATCAACAAAAGACTTGCTAATATTCCTGATGACCAAAGAAAAAAAGTATTGATGATAGGTCATTACAGCAGTACCAACTTTACCTTGGGCGGTTTCAGTGACTACTGGACCTCTGTAACAGGAAGCATACATGTAGGTAAGGGAACTCAGGGAAATGTAAATATGGAACAGGTTTACTCTTGGGCACCTGAAATAATATTTATCTCAACTCTCTCAGACTTCTTCCCCGAAGATTTTTATAATAATACTACCGTCGAAGGTGCCGATTGGAGCGGAGTACCCGCTGTTATAAATAAGCAGGTATATAAATTCCCATTAGGTATGCACCGTTGGTGGCCACCTTCAACAGATGCCCCTCTTTCTCTTTGGTGGATTGCAAAGACAACCTATCCCGAAAATTTTGAAGATATAGACATGGAAGAAAAAATTAAAGAATATTATAAAAAATTCTATGGCATGGACCTTACTACAGAAGATGTTAACTCAATCCTTAATCCTGTAAGGGGTGTTGGTAGAACATATTATTAAAATAATGTGGCTGCAGCAAAATTTGCTACAGCCACTATTTTATCTAAGCATTTACTTTTCCACTAATTTTTTCACCGAATTACCCTCACTGATAGCTACCGGAAATCTGTATGAATAATTATTATTTATCCAATCATTATCATTCAGCATTTTTATAATACTTCTTGCAGCAAGTCTTCCCAGTTTCTCCTTTGGATGTATTCCTGAAATTATCTTAAAATCCCTATCCCCTAAAACGGCATCATCAAACGAAACCATCGACAATTCCTTAAAAAACTTTTCAGATCTCGTTTCCAAAAAATCAGCATACTTATAGGCTATTTCATCATTGTAGGCAATCATAGCACTGCAATGTTTCGTTTTTTTATAAAAAGAATTCAAGCTTGACTTTGAAAATTTATAATCAAAATCCTTTGTGGAATACCATCTTATGAAATCATCATTGATAATAATATCATGTTCGGTCATACACTCCATAAAGCCTCTATATCTTTCTATTCCCTGTATATCATCATATTTAAAAATACCGCAGATATTTCTATGCCCGTTATCTATCAGTAATTTTGTAAGTTCATAGCTGCACTTTGCATCACTCATCTCTATACTGTCAAAGTCCATATTTGAATAGTGATTATGAATAAATATAATCGGAATATTTTTCTCAATCAAATTTTCATACAGCTTTACATTCGGGTTTGGAAACGAGCTTTTTGTCCCCTCAACTATTATTCCCGATATATTCATATTCCTGAATTTCTCAAGATAATATGCTTCCTCATTTAAATTGTTTTTGGTAACAGCCAATTCTATTTGTATATTCTCCTCATCCATAATCGACTTTATACCGTCATATAATCTCGGAAAAAAATAGTCTGAAAGATAACTGAGTATCAACCCGACTTTCTTTTTGGAAGTTTCCTCGATTTTAAAAGAAACATAGGTTCCACTCCCTCTAATCCTCTCTATCAAACCCTCTTTTTCCAAGTTTTCCAATGCACCCCTGACAGTTTCTCTGGAAAACCCGAACTTTCTTGTAAGAATATTTTCACTCGGAAATTTGGCGCCATATTTTAAAACACCGCTTATAATAATAGTCTTTCCCCAATTATATATTTTCATATACTTGAGGCCCGCTCTTTTATCACTCAGCAAATTTCTCTACACTTAACCTTTCAATATCCACAGCCTTAAGATATCTCTGTGTAAAAAGTTTAAATCCATCCACGTCCTTTTCTTCTGCCATAATTTCACTTCCGGAATTATTTGAAAAAATTCTTTTTTTCAAGAACTCATCCAATCCTTTGTATTCAGTCGCATGCTTTGTAAATAATGCAAGAAGTGCAATTCCCCATGCACCGCCTTCACCTGCCGTTTCAAGTACTTCCACAGGAGCATTTATGGCGGCTGAAAGGTATCTTTGTCCTACTCCCTTTGTTTTAAAGAAGCCTCCATGCCCCATCATTTTCTTGATCTTTACATTCTCTTTCTCTGTCAGAATATCAAGTCCTACCTTAACGGCGGCAAGTGAGCTGTAAAGATGTGCTCTCATAAAATTCGCAAGATTAAAATCACTCTTCGGGCTCCTTAAAAACAAAGGTCTGCCCTCATTCAACTTTGTAATACCCTCACCGGAAAAATATCCGAAAGCCATCAGATTTCCACAGTCGGCACTGCCTTTTAAAGAATTTGTATAAAGCTTTTCATAAAGCTCACCGTCAGATACATTTATACCAAGAAGCTTTGAGAACTCTCTAAACAGTCCCACCCAGGCATTCAAATCGCCCGTACCGTTATTGGCATGTGACATAGCCACCGGATCTCCACTCGGTGTGGTCACCATATCTATCTCCTCATAATAGTTATTAAGCTTCTTATCAAGTACAAGCATTGCAAACATACTTGTACCCGCCGACATATTTCCGGTGCCTTTTGCAATCGAATTGGTCGCTACCATACCTGTGCCTGCATCACCCTCAGGCGGACAAAGTATACTGCCCTCCATCAAATCACCGTCTTTATCCAAAAGATTTGCACCTGATTTTGTAAGCACACCGGCACATTCTCCTGCTACCATGACTTTTGGCAGTATTTCTCTTATCTTCCAAGGATAATTGCGGTCTTTTATTTTTTCTTCGAATATACTAAGCATCTTTTCATCATAGTTATTATCCACCGAATCTATCGGGAAGATACCTGAAGCATCACCTATACCTATATTCTTTTCTCCCGTCAACATATAGTGAATATATGAAGACAAAGTTGTAACAAAATCAATATTTCTTACATGCTCTTCTTTATCAAGAATCCTCTGATATAAATGTGCTATTGTCCATCTGAGAGGTATATTAAATTTAAAATCTTCACTCAGCTCCCCGGCTGCAATTTCAGTATTTGAGTTTCTCCATGTTTGAAACGGAGATAAAAGATTCATATCCTTATCAAAAGCCATATATCCATGCATCATAGCACTGATGCCCATATACTTTACCTGCTTTATGGTTATATCATATTTCTCCTTTATATCGGCTTTCAAACTTTTATAACAGCTTGAAATACCTGAAAGTATCTCATCTATAGGATATGTCCAAATGCCGTCTATAAAGCTGTTTTCCCAATCATGTATACCTGTGCCTAGCACCAGTCCCGAATCATCTGTTAACACAGCCTTTATCCTTGTGGAACCCAGCTCAATACCTAAAAATATATCTCCGCTCTCTATTATCTGTCTAACTTCCATATTCCCCCTAGTTCCCATAGTAAGCATTCTTACCATGCTTTCTTAAAAAATGTTTATCCTGCAGATACTTCGGCGCCCTCGCGGCATCAGGATTTATGCTCAATGCAAAAAGATTCATCTTTGCCACCTCTTCCATAACCACCGCATTATGTACGGCATTATGTGCATCTTTCCCCCATGCAAAAGGTCCATGACTGTGACATATACATCCGGGTATATATAAAGGATCAATCTTTCTATCCTTAAAGGTTTCCACTATAACTTTTCCGGTATTAAGTTCATAGTCCTCATCAAGTTCTTCCTTTGTAAGATGCCTTACACATGGAATATCACCATAGAAATAATCACATTGTGTGGTTCCCATACATACAATATCTCTACCTGCCTGTGCAAACCCTGTGGCATATGGGGAATGGGTATGTACAATGCCTCCTATATCTTTAAAATTTTGATACAGTACAAGATGCGTCTTTGTATCGGATGAGGGATTATACTTCCCCTCAATCTTTTTACCTTCCAAGTCCATCACCACCATATCATCAGGGGTAAGCCTGTCATATTCTATTCCGCTTGGCTTTATTACAAAGTACTTTCTTTCTTCATCTATGCCCGATACATTTCCCCAGGTAAATGTTACAAGTCCATACTTTGGCAAAAGCATATTTGCCTCATATACTTCTTTTTTTAATTTTTCTAACATAAATCTCCTGTTTATAGGCGTAATAAATCCTCTCTTCTCGTATCATCACCTATTGTAATAAGTTCACTGCCCGTAAGCTTGGCAAACATAGCAATATCATCTCTTGTGAGCGCAGTGGATACAATAGAATGATGTGCTCCACCTGCATAACACCATGCAGCAGTTCCTATCTCAAAATTCGGCTTATGTCTGTACATAATTCTTGCAACAGGCAGCTTCGGCATCTCATGCGGCTGCTTAACAAGTTCAATATCTGCACAAATAATCCTGAACCTGTCACCCATATCCACCATTGTAACCTGTATTCCATCACCTGTCACCCCGTCAAATACCAGTCTGGCAGGATCTTCCTTACCCCCTATTCCAAGAGGCAGCACTTGTATCTCCGGCTTTGTAGCGGCAAATGAAGGCGGAACTTCAAGCATATGACTGGCAAGTTCAATTTCCTCATTTTCAGTTAAATCATATGTATAGTCCTCGATAAAGCCGGTCGCTCCCTCTCTATGCTGTGCCATCTTCATAAGTACAGCAGAAAAAGCACTTGTTTTATAATCTCCCTCCGGGGCAAATCCTATACCCCTTGCCATCAAATTCTGTGCTGAAATACCCGGCAATTGTCTGAGGCCATGCAAATCTTGGAATGTATCTGTAAAAGCTCCTATTTTATTTTTTTCAAGGAATTTATCAAGCCCTACCTCATACTTTGCCTGCTCCCTTACAGCAGCTATATTATCTGTTTTCAAAGTATACTTTTTAAGATACTCATCCATCTTTTTATCTATCTCAGTTTCACTTACAGAATCAATTATATTCACAAGATCCCCAAGTGCATAATAATTGCATTCCCAGCCGTATTTTATTTGGCTTTCAACTCTGTCTCCGTCTGTAACCGCAACCTCACGCATATTGTTACCGAAGCTTGCCACCTTCAAATGCCTTGAAAAATCAATAGCATTTGCCACTTCTATAAATCTTCTTATTTGTGATATAACTCTCTCATGCTTATAGTATCCTGCAACCACCTCATGCACAATGCTCATTCTTGCAAGTATAAAGCCATATTCCCTATCTCCATGAGCAGATTGATTCAAATTCATAAAATCCATATCTATACTCTCATAAGGCAGCTTTTCATTATACTGCGTATGTAAATGTAATAAAGGTTTTCTTAGCAATGACAATCCCTTTATCCACATCTTTGCAGGTGAAAATGTATGCATCCAAGTGATTACACCCACACACTCCTCATCAACCATGACCTTCTTAAAGTTTTCTATACAAATCTCAGATGTTTCCACAATAGGCAACAGTTCAAGTTCTGCTACAGAGCAAAGCTTTTCATTTAAAAATTTTACCATTTCCTCACTGTCTTTTGCAACAGTATCTAAACAATCTCTGCCATATAAATCCTGACTGCCAACTATAAAATATATCTTCTTCATATTGCTCCATTTCTTATAGCCTTTAAAATATGCTATATCCGATCTTTAAACTGTAATCTTTTAACATACCATTAATAATTACTTTATAATCTGTATTGATTTCCTGTCGGCAAATACCGCAACAAATATCAAGAAAACTACGCCCTGTATAAGCTGCATCATTTGTGTAGAAAATCCCATCATTGTCAATCCGCTGTTTAATACAATATATAATAATGAACCTATAATTATATTCTCAAACCTTACCTTTGCACCACCTGATATAGGCATACCTCCAAGTACCAATGCTATTAAAATCTGAGTTTCCAATTGGCTTCCTCCGGAGGAAGTTACCGAGCCTACTTTTACAACATTAATAAAAGCGGCAAATCCGGTCATAGCACCTGCCAATACATATACCAGGAATTTCATATTATCAGTTCTTATTCCCGCAAATATAGCAGCTTTTTCTCCCGCACCTATAGCCTTTAGATATTTACCGAACTTTGTAAATCTGAATATTACAAATGCTGTTAAAACTATAATTACTGTAATCCCAACCTTTAATTCGATTGTATCAAAATTTACCAATGCTGCCGATCCTGCAACAGGTGCATTGGTTGTAAGATATCTTATTACTCCTCTAAGTAAAAACATAGTACATATCGTCACAATAAATGACTGTATTTTTCTGTTCACATAAAAATATCCGTTTATTCCACCAATAATTGCTCCTGTACAAATACCTCCAAGTATTGCCAAAGGTATATTGTATTTTGACAGTATGCATACCGCTATAGAGGAAATCCCCAGAATCGATCCTTGTGAAAAATCAAGACCACCCATTGTCATAATAAAAAATACACCTGTTGCGGAAATCATAACCACATATGCCTGTGACAATACTAATGGTAAATTAGAAACCATTCTCCAGTTTGTAAAAATATTAAAGATTATAAAAATAACAAATAAACCGGCTATAGGTAAAACAGCGCGTAGAATATTATTCTTATTCATATTTCCTCCTAAACCATCATGGAAATAAGAGTATTCTCACCTATCTCCACGCTTCTGTCTATTTCACCTGAAATCTTCCCGTCTTTCATAATGATTATCCTGTCACACATACCTATAAGTTCCATCAGTTCTTCTGAGATCATAATAATGGATTTTCCGTTTTTTATCATATGATTCATAAGATTATAAATATCCTGCTTTACTTTTATATCAATACCTCTTGTCGGAGAATCCAGTACCACAATATCCGAATCCTTTCCTATCCATCTTGCAAGTACCACCTTTTGCTTATTTCCTCCCGAAAGATCTGATACAAACTGTTCTGTATTTACCATCTTTACAGACATCTTTTTTGCATATTCATTTGCAAAATTATTCATCGCTCTGTCTGATAAAAACTTCCACTTTGAGGTAAGCTTATCAAGCGATGGCAGACAAATATTATCTCCAATAGATTGATTCATCACCACAGATTCATTGTCCCTGTCTTTTGATGTATAGGCTATCGAGTTTGCTATTGCTGTAGGTATATCATTAATCTGTGTTCCGTCAGCTAGTACAACACTTCCGCTTCTGTCATAAGATGCACCGAAAACCGCCTTTCCTATCTCATGCATACCGGATTCGGACAGTCCGCCAAACCCCAATATTTCTCCCCTATGGAGTTCAAAACTCACATCATCCAAAATACCCGGGACAGATACTTTTTTCACCGAAAGCACTACTTCATCACGAATTGAATCTCCATAATCTTTTCTATAGTAGTCCCCTTCAAGTTCTCTGCCGACCATCAATTTTCTAAGCCCCTCTTCATCCATATCCTTAGACGAAACCGTATCTATATATACACCGTCTCTTAGTACTGTAATAGTATCGGACTTCTCAAGTATTTCCGGCAAATCATGTGAGATGAATATCACCGTATTCCCTGACTTTTTTATTCTTTCCATATGCTTGTACAGTTCATGTCTTCCCTCATTTGAAAGTGCGGTTGTAGTCTCATCTATTACCACGATTTTAGGATCAAAATATGTTGCCTTTACAATTTCTATAAGCTTTCTGTCCTCAAAGTTATAATGATCTATTATTTCTCCTGCTTTAATTCTCTCAAATCCGTATTTTTTCAAAAGATCGGTCGCCATTTTATTCATCAAATTTGTATTTTTTATTCCAAACTTTGTAAATTTATCTTCATGCCCCAAAAAAATGTTTTCAGCAACGGTAAGTCCCGACAATGTACCAAGTTCCTGTACTATTATTGAAATACCTTCATTATTCGCATCCACCTGATTTTTGGGATTAACTTCCTTACCGTCCAAAATAAACTTACCGCTGTCTATTGTATAAATTCCGGTAAGCATATTTGTAAGCGTAGACTTACCCGAACCGTTTTCACCTATCAATGCATGAACCTCACCTTTATTTATATTAAATGAAACATCTGCGACAGCCTTTGTAATGCCAAAAGATTTACATAGATGTTCAACCTGTAATCTTACTTCACTCATCTTCTCTCCTTTTGGAAATGCCTAAAAGGCATCCGTCACTTAACTATCTCGCCTTTATTTACCTTGGTTGTCAATGTTATAATAATCAATAATGTAATACCTGTAATAACATCCTGAATTGCAGTCGGTGCACCCAATGCAATAAATCCGAAGAATATTATATTTATTACGAACTCACCTATAATAATTGCCTGTAAAGGCATGCCGTATTTTTTAAATGCCAAACCGAAAAAACATCCCATTGTAGGTATAAAGTTTCTGCTCATAGATGCCATTCCGGTCACTGCTACCATTGATGAACCATAGCTTATTGTAAGTATTGACATAATCCCTAAAAAAGCACCTGAAATTATAAATGCAATAACCTTGTATTTTTTTACATTGATACCCATATTCTTTGCTACAAACTCATTGCTTCCTATCGCATATGTATAAGTACCGATTTTAGTATAATTTAATATCAAATATGCTATTATAAATGCTATCAATGCCAATATAATATCTCCCGGCATTCTTCCGAAAATTCTCAGTTCAGATGCCAATGTCTGTTCAACTCCACCGGCAATATAGTTTGCAACAGACTCATATATAAGTGCCAGTCCTGTAGTAACTATCATTGATGGAATTCTTAAATTCACATAGAAAAATCCGTTTAAAAAACCTACTACTGTTCCTGTAAGTACACAGCCTAATATGAGTCCGAAATATCCCATTCCCAATCTACCTGCAAAAACGCTTCCAACTATGGCTGAGAGCATAATATTTGCACCGATAGAAAAATCAAACATGCCCATTACCATTACAAAATAAAATCCTACAGCACCTGTTGTCGCTATAAGACTTGCCTGAAAATAACTTAATAAATTAGTCGGAGAACCAAAGTTTTCAGGTGAAAGTATTTTAAATACCGCCCATGATAATATCACCAAAAACACAAGTATAAGATATCCCGAGCATTTTGCAGATATATTTTTTTTATTTTTTATTGATGTAATAAAATCCATTCTACAATCCTCATTACCTTTTAGAAAGGGGCTGTCACTATTAAGAATATAATACTCAAATTACCACGGTATATAATTTAAAACCATCGGTACCGAGTGTTATTTATCTTTAATGCAACAGCCCATTTCAATCTGCCTATAAACAAAATATATATTTTACTCAAAACATATATTACTTAACCATAATTTTTAACTACTTTGCTCTCTCCATAGCATCCTGTATAGAAAGCTTAGCGGCACTTGCCTTAAGATCATCCAAACTAAGTTCCGACATACTCACAAGTTCCTCTTTTGTATATGGAAGTTTCTCTACAAAATACTTTTCATAATCGACATAATCCTCCGGTGAAGATACATATAAATACGGGAACAATACATCTTCAAACTTACCTTCAATACCTGTATAGTTTCCCTTTATTGCATTGTAAACCATCATAAATGAGAATAAAGGATCACAATAATGTCCTCCTGATTCACCCGCCATTGAGCCGTTTTTAAGCCTCTCACCAAGATCCGGTAAGAAGTCTGTTGAAACTATATCTATATCGGCTGTCTTGCCTGCTCTCTCCACTGCCGCGATAACACCCTGAAGAGGATCGCCACCACCGCCTGCGGGTATAAGTGCATCTAAGTTCGGATCTGCCGCCATAAGAGCTTCTGCCGCCTTAGAACCGCCTTCAGATGACGTTCCGGCATACTGCGGCTCGGAAAGTTTTGCCTGATCATCCGGATGCTCTTTGTTCCACTTTTCAACCCCTGCTTTATATCCTTCCCATCTGCCAAGCCATGTGGCATCACCTTGTTCCCAGCCTATCAGACCTATATTTCTATCTCCTTTATTAAGTAAAATCTCTACCAGCTTCTCACCGTTTTCAGGCTCATTCTCATGTACCGCTCCTATATAATATGGTGAATCCGTTGCCAACTTATAAATATCCGCACTTTTTTCCTTATCTATTATTCTAAAAAACTGTGACAGATATACCTTATTATCATTTGCGGTCTTTATAGCTGAAGTCATCTCGGTATCTGAAGAATTACAAATTATGATACCTTGGCAACCTGCTGCCACCAGCTGTTCTACTGATGAAGTAACTTTCTCTGAAACATGTCCCTGGTCTACATACTGAACTTGAACGCCTAATGCATCTGCAGCCTCATCAAGTATTTTTTTACACTGTGAACCAAGTACATCGGTAGATGACCATATGGATACTCCAATTTTAATATCCTTGTTATCAATCGCCTTTATTTCCTTTGTGTCACCGGCTGCACTACTACCGGTATTATTACCGTTTCCACAAGCCGCCAATGGAAGTGCCATAGCTGCTACCACACTCAAAGCTACCATCCTTTTAAATACCTTTTTCATTTTTCCTCCTTAAAATACACGAAAACTTATATGATGTTTTTATATTAAAACAACTCATTTCCCAAAACAATATAATACATCTTTTTATCTATTATAAGTTGTATTAAAATAGAGGTATATAAATATAGTATTTATTCAATAATTATTTTATTCACAATTTAATATAGTTAAATATTAGTTTTAGGCGGATTTTTTCTTGTTTTATTGTTGCTTTTATTGTAAAAATATCTTTTGCAGATGGTTTTAGCAGTTTTATATAATACAACTTTAAATCTTTACTAAAATGTATTACTTTAAATTTTGTAGAACAATAACAGTATGCTTTGCACTAAACTTTCATATAGATTATAGTATCAAAAAAATCGCCCGAAAAATATACGAACGATTTTTACTGAATATATTTTATACCCTTCTCCAAATATAAGTTTTCACTCTATCTTCTTTATTTTTATTGTTTTATTGATTTGGCACGGATGGGATTCCGCAATACCTCCGGTATAATATACTCTTATTTTATCTCCCGCCATAATCTCTGAAACATCAAATTTATCAGGATATGATACTTCAACCGGTCCCGGTTCATTCTCATCAAGTGAATCCATTAAAATGCAACTATCCTGTATTTTTATAACCACACCATCCAATGTATCAGCTTTGATTCTGCTCATATTTATCAAGGTAAACAGACAAATAAGAGATAACAAAATTGCGGCTATTGACATTTTTCTACCACCGTTTTTCGAAAATATTATCATAAAAGTTTCTCCCTTCTACAAAAGTCAATAAGCATTTTACTCATTATCAAATGCTTATGTAAATGCATTATGGCACTCCGGGAGTTGCACTCCAAATATATCCTCAGTTGCGCTGTTTTAATAATTATCCAAATCTCTTTTATCTATAACTATATTATACTGTATTCGATACTATAAAGACAGTTAAATTTCCTCCGAAACTCCATTCCTCTCTTTCTTTTATATCTGTTTCCTCTGCTTTTATATATATTCTCCAATTTTCCAAAATTTATTCCTACATTTTGCCGATTGATTTATCTTAAGAATTCTGTCATAATACTTACATAAATTCTAATATTTTAGGATTGTTACTGGTAACAGGCAAGACCAAATACACCATAGTGATATGGTTTATTTGGTCTTTTTGTTATCACATGGGTTATGGAAATTTAGCTTTGCAGCGGTTAAACTCCCTTTAGATAAGCGGGGATATACCCTGTTTGATTTGCTTTACGGTGGTGATATGATCATTGAAAAAATTATCAATAATAATATAGTCTTAACGCATGACTATAAAAACAGAGAAATTATTGCCATGGGTAAGGGCATCGGGTTTGGCAGAAAAAAAGGAGATGCAATATCCGAGTCTGAAATAGAGAAGGTATTTAAAATCAATGAAAATGAGATGCTTCTTAAGTTTCAGGATATGATTGCCGACATACCCATAGAAAGAATAAGACTTACAGATGATGTTATTTCCTATGCCGTCAATGTAGAAAAGCTTAAACTGAGTCAAAACATATATATCACTTTGGTGGACCATATAAATTTTGCTATTGAAAGATTCAAGGAAGGTATGACTCCCGAAAATGCACTTATGTGGGAAATTAAGAGATTTTATCCTCAGGAATATGCTCTTGGGCTCTATACACTCAGGCTTATACATGATAGAATGGGACTTTCGCTTCCTGATTCCGAGGCGGGTTTTATTGCACTTCACTTTGTAAATGCACAGTATAGCACTCATATGAAGGAAACCTTGAGTCTTCCACATCTTATGAGAGATATAATGGACATTGTAAAGAGTGAGTTAAATGTTGAGTTAAATGAAAATTCCATTCATTATGAAAGATTTGTAACTCATGTGAAGTTTCTTATTCAAAGGCTTTATAGAAATGAAATGCTCCATGATGAGGATATGATTTTTGAGGATGTGATGAGAGATAAATATCCCAAGGAATTTGACTGCGGAAAAAAGATTGCAAAGTATATAGAAGTCGAGACCAACTCTAAAATAACAAGGATGGAAATGACTTACTTGGCAATTCATATAAAAAGAGTAACTATGGCGGAGGAGTAAAATATGTTTGGTTTATTTAAGAAAAAGAAAAACAGCTTTCTCAGCCCTATGAATGGTAAGGCTGTATCTATAAAAGAGGTACCTGATGAGACATTTTCATCCGAGATGCTTGGAAAGGGTGTTGCCGTTATTCCAAGTGACGGTCTTGTCACATCTCCTGCAAACGGTAAGGTTACAATGGTTTTTGAGACCTTGCATGCTTTAAGTATTTTAGCCGATACCGGTGAAGAGATACTTATTCATATCGGGCTTGATACCGTAAAGATGAACGGTGAGGGCTTTTCTTCCTTTGTAAAGGCGGGAGATATTGTCAGGGCAAAGGATCCGCTTATACTGGCGGATTTGGAAAAAATAAAGGCGGCAGGATTTAATCCTGTTACAATAATGCTTGTTTGCAACAGTGCGGATTTTAAATCTGTTGAAAGTATCACAGATATATCTGTGACAAATGATAATGAAATATTGGTAGTAATACCAAATTAATAAATTTTCTCTTTGACCGGCCGGCAAAGGGATTACAACTATAACAAGGAGAATTTTATGAAGTATTTACAACGACTTGGGAAGTCTTTAATGCTTCCTGTAGCCTGCCTTCCTGTGGCAGCGATTTTAATGGGTATCGGTTATTGGATTGATCCGACCGGTTGGGGCGGTAATAATATTGTGGCAGCTTTCCTTTTAAAGGCGGGTGGTGCCATAATCGATAATATGGCTATTTTATTTGCCATAGGTGTTGCTGTCGGTATGAGTGATGACGGTGACGGTGCTGCAGCACTTGCAGGACTTGTTTCATGGCTTGTTGTCACAACTCTTTTATCCAAGGGTTCGGTTGCTATGTTTATGGGTGTTGAAGCTGATGCGGTTCCTGCTGCATTCGGTAAAACACAGACTCAGTTTATAGGAATTATCTGCGGTCTTATTGGTGCTGTTTGCTACAATAAATTTAAAACTACAAAGCTTCCGGATGCACTTTCATTCTTTAGCGGTAAGAGAAGTGTAGCTATTGTTACAGCAGGTTTTTCACTTATTGCAGCTATTATATTATTCTTTATCTGGCCTGTTGTTTACGGTGTATTGGTAAGCTTCGGTGAGGCAATTCTAAGCACAGGTGCGATAGGTGCAGGTATTTACGGTTTCTTTAACAGACTTTTAATTCCGTTCGGACTCCACCATGCACTCAACTCGGTATTCTGGTTTGATGTGGCAGGTATCAATGATATCGGTAAGTTCTGGGGAAGCGCCGAGGGTGGTATACTCGGACAAACAGGTATGTATATGTCAGGCTTCTTCCCTGTAATGATGTTCGGTCTTCCGGGTGCGGCTCTTGCAATGTATCACACAGCTAAGGATGCCGGAAAAAAGGCTGCTTACGGTCTTTTACTTGCTGCCGCCCTATCTTCATTCTTTACAGGTGTTACAGAGCCGCTTGAGTTTTCATTTATGTTCCTTGCACCATTACTTTATGTTATCCATGCTCTTTTAACAGGTATATCACTTGCTGTTGTATCACTTCTTCCTGTTAGAGCAGGCTTTAACTTCAGCGCAGGTCTTGTAGACTGGGTACTCAGCTTTAAGGCGCCATTTGCACAAAATCCATTACTTTTAATTCCAATCGGTGTTGTTTACGGTGCCCTCTATTATGCAATCTTCCGCTTTGTTATAACAAAGTTTGACCTTAAGACCCCGGGTAGAGAGGATGATGTGGAAGAAGAGAAGAAAGCTGTTTTATCCAATGATGATTTTACCACTGTTGCAGCTATTATCCTTGAGGGTGTAGGCGGTCCTGAAAACCTTACATCTATTGACAACTGTATTACAAGACTTCGTCTTGAAATCAAGGATTACACAAAGGTTGATGAAAAGAAAATCAAATCAGCAGGTGTAGCAGGTGTTATCAGACCTTCAAAGACTGCCGTACAGGTTATTATCGGTACAAAGGTTCAGTTTGTAGCGGATGAGTTTAAAAAGCTTGCTAAGAATAAATAAGGAAATATTTAATATATAATACAATAAACCGTGTATCAAAAAATCCTCCAATTTTTGATACACGGTTTTTATATTTAAAACTTAGCTATGTGAAAAACTCAATTAAAAACATATCTATTAAAACTTTTCGTATTCTAAATTTTACCTTATATAAAAGGAGCCGCCATTTAAGGATATAATCCGAGAATATTTCATCCATAAAATAACAGCTCCCTATTATCTTTTATAAACTGCCCAAAAGCATTGGCAGTCCAAGGCTTATCACAGGTATAAATGTTATAAGTAAAAGTGTAATTATCATGCAAAGATAGAAAGGCAATGTCGCCTTTACCACCTTTTCCATAGGCAGTTTTGCTACTGCTGAACCGATAAAGAGTACTCCTCCAACCGGTGGTGTAAGAAGCCCTATACCGCAGTTTAGAATCACCATTACACCAAACTGTATAGGTCCGATTCCTATGGAATTTGCTATCGGAAGAAGTATAGGTGTGGCAATAAGTATAATAGGTGCCATATCCATAATACATCCGAGTATCAGCAAAATAAGATTAAGGAGTAATGCAAGTATTATAGGATTATTTGTAAATCCTGTAATTGCACTTGCCGCCATATCAGGCACATGAAGTGTTGTAAGGCAATATCCGAAAATACTTGATGTTGAAATAAGTATAAGTACTATGGATAAAGTATTTACACATTCCTCAAGAGTTTTCCATACACCCTTCCAGTCAAGACCTTTGTATATAAATACACTGACAATAAGGCTGTAGATAACTGCAATCGCAGCTGATTCCGTAGCGGTAAAAATTCCTCCGACCACTCCGAACACAACTATAAGCACTGCCGCCAGTGCCCAGAATGACACACTGATTTGCTTTATAAGAACCTTTAATGAGAACTTATCACCCTTTGGATACTTTTTTCTAACTGAAATAATATATGAACCGATCATAAGTGATACCGCAAGTAATGCGCCCGGAATATATCCTGCAAGGAATAAACTTCCTACAGATATACCACCTGCTGTTGTCGCATATATTACCATATTATGTGACGGAGGTACTAAAAGTCCCTCACATGATGATGTAATTGTTACAGCTGTGGAAAAATCCGCATCATAACCCTGATCCACCATCATAGGAATAAGTATTGAACCGAGTGAAGCCGTATCAGCCGCTGCTGAACCCGAAATGCCTCCAAAAAAGTAAGATGCCACGATATTTACCATTGCCATTCCGCCACGCATCCATCCTACGCAGGCATTTGCAAGTGCTATCAACTTCTCGGATATACCGCCGCTTCCCATCAAACAGCCCATTGTTATAAAGAAAGGTACTGCCATAAGTGAGAATGAAGATATACCCTTTACCATCTGCTGACAGATAGTTGAAAGCGGTTGCCCTTGCGCCAAAAGGCAGAGCAGAGATGAAAGTGCTACCGCATATGCAATAGGAAAGCGTAAAAATATCATTACAAAAAAACTGATAAGCAATACCGCTATTGCCATTTCTGTACTCATGCCTTTACCTCCTGTGAATCTTCTTTTAAGCAAATAGCCTTTATATGATTATAAAGTGCTTCAAGTTCAAATATCAGCATTGCCGCACCTGCAAGCGGAATCGGGAAATACTGCCAAAACTTTGACAGCTTCGGCATACTTACATAAGTTCCCTTTGCACCTATCTTCATAGCGTAATTCCAACCTACCACTATCATTACAACCGCAAGTATCAAAACGGCAATATCCGATAATATATCCAAAAATCTTACAACCCCCTTAGGCAGATAGGTGTCAAAGGCGGTCATTCTGATATGTGCCCCTCTTCTGATAGCCAGTGCCGCCGACAGCACCGCCATATATGCCATACAGGTAAGAACAATTTCTTCACTCCATGCCGGATCCGGTATAAATGAAATATATCTTCCGGCTACCGCCATAGTTGTGATTGCTATATCCACAATCAATAATAGTTTACATAGTAACAGAACAAACTTATATGTTGCATCATATGCCGGTTTTATCCTGTCCACAGCTTTAAAAAATCCTGACATAAATACCTCTTTTATTTATTAATAAACCTCTTGAAGAAATCTCCAAGAGGTAAATACATTATTTGTCTAAATCAAGTAACTGCTGATATAGCTCTTTTTGATCTGCTGTATTTTTTTCAATAACATTCTTTGTTGCTTCCTTCCAAGGTGTTTTATCACTTACCTCTACAACATTTACATTTGCAGCCTTAAGTTCTTCCAATACCTTGTCCTCAGCCTTTTGTGCAATATCTCTGTTTACCTGACCTACATACTCTCCTGCCTTTACAAGAATATCCTGCTGCTCAGGTGTTAACTTATTCCATGCATCATCTGTAATAACTACCTGGAATGCTCCAAGTGTATGACCGTCAAGTATAATATTAGGTGCTACCTCAGGAAATGCATTTGACTGATAGTTTGTTATAGGCTGCTCCGCACCGTCTACAACTCCTGTCTGAAGTGCCGAATAAAGCTCATTAAATGCAACTACTGTAGGTGATGCACCAAGTCCCTCTACCATACCGTTCATGATAGGATCATTTGACACTCTCATCTTCATTCCCTTTAAATCTTCTACCGAATTTACAGGATTCTTTGTAAAGAAATGTCTGAATCCCTCCTCACCATAGTAAAGACTCTTAATACCGAGATTCAAATCTGATGTTTCATTTAAAAAATCTTTTGAAAGATCACTGTCAATAAACTTCCAGAAATGCTCTCTTGAATTAAATGTATATGGCATAGCAAGAAGTGAAGCCTTCTTTGCACCATAGCTTGTAAGAGCGAAAGCTGAAATTCTTGACATATCTACAGTACCTGTACCGCCAAGCATTCCGTCAAGTACATCATTCTCCGAACCGAGCACTCCGCTTGCCTGAACATCAATATGGATTTTTCCTCCTGAAAGCTCTTCCACCTTCTCCTTAAATGCGGTTCCGGTCTGTCCTACAATTGTATCAAGCGGATTTACCTCTGCATAAACCAAAGTTACCTCTGCACTTCCTGCGTCCGCCTTTGCGGCTGTTGTCTCCGCGTTATCAGCCTTTGCGGCTGTTGTTGTAGTCTCCGGACTCTTAAGTCCGCATGCAGATAATGCCAATGTGGCAATTGCCAATGCAAAAAATCTCTTTTTCATTTTTTCCTCCAAAAAATAAATACTAAAGACTATCTAAATATTCTTACATCTTCTGTATTACATTGTATATTTAGGAAAAAATTATGTGAATGGTAATATTTTAATATAATAAGTAAATTTTTAATATAACTGTTATAAATTACCCCTGTACTCGGAAGGGCTCATACCCACCGCCCTTTTAAACACCTTGGTAAAATAATTGGAATCCGTATATCCTACACTTGCACCCACTTCTTTTATATTAAAACTCACATCTTTTAACAATACCTTTGCCTTTTCAATCCTTACATTTGTAAGATAATTTATAAATGTATCATCAAAAAGCTGCTTAAATATTTTAGAAAAATAAACATCGGAATATCCCAGTATTCCTGCCACATCTCCCACACTTATATCCCTTTTGTAATTCTCTTTTATATATTTTTTAATTACCGCTTTTTGGGAATCCTGTAAATTCTCATTCGAACTCTCCTCCACATTTTTGATACTTGCTATGGCTTCACTTATAAGTGAGCAAAGCTTTTCCTCATTCCATGGTTTTAAAAGATAATCAAATGCCTTTATATGCATTGCCTCTATTGCATAATCAAATCTGTCATAGGCACTTACAAAAATAATAATACATTCCGGATTCTTTTCTCTGAGCAGTTTAGCCAAGGCTATACCGTTCATTCCCGGCATCTCAATATCCAAAAGAGCTATATTTATAACACTTTCTTCACTGATTTTTGATGCCGTTTTCCCATTGCTTGCCATAAAAATATTCAGTTCATTTATAAAGTACTTCTTGATAGTTTTTTCTAAGACCTTTAATTCCAGATTCTCATCATCTGCTATCAGTAAATTCACATCTTCTCCTTTACTACTATAAATAATAGGCGTTTGCGAAACGCCAAAAGCCATATAAATACGACACTTTTTTGTTACTAAATATAAAAATCTCCTCTAGGTCTGTGATATAATGGAGTTGCACAAAACCATAAACCACATCCCGAAAGGAGACATTACTATGATATCACAAAAACAACTCTCTTTGGCAGATATTTTTGAAGATTGTAAAGATATTTTTGAATCTGACAAACCTCAGTTTCTTACTCTGCTGGAAAATCATATTGACCTTGATGAAATTATTCCGTTTTCTTTTTACAATCATTACTATGCAGCCACAGGCAGAAATCGCAAATATCCTTTGACTGCTATGCTTTGGGCTTTGATTATTCAACGTCTGTTTTCTATTCCGACAGATTCTCTTTTGCTTGTCTTTCTTCATTATTCCAGACATCTGAGAGAATTCTGTGGCTTCACCAAAGTTCCTGATGCTTCTAAAATCACTCGTTTTAAACAGGATTTTTTATCGGACTTACAAGCTGTTTTTGATAAGCTTGTTGATTTAACTGAACCGATATGTAGGGATATTGATAACAACCTTGCTTCTATGCTCTTGTTTGACACTTCAGGTATTGAAGCTTATGTAACCGAAAATAATCCTAAATACGCCAACCGCATTATCAGGCAGCTCAAATCCTATGCAAAATCTATGAATTTTGATAGTTCTTATGACCCTTATAAGGTAGCATATGCTTCTATGCCAACATCAGCTTCATCAAACCATGAGGTTAAACAGCAGTACATTAACGGGCATTTCTGCTACGCTTACAAGTTCGGTATTATTACCAATGGGCTTGGAATTGTTCGTTCCATTGATTTCTACAATAAGGATTATCTTGCTTCCCATCCTGACATTGTAGTTGAAAAGAAAGCAAAGTCACCGGATGAAGACAAATCGCTTGCTGATTCCAAAGCTTTACTTCCTACCTTAAAGGACTTTAAAACAAGGCATCCGGGTATTAAACCATCTATATTCCTTGGTGATGCAGCCTTTGATACCATTGAGATTTACAAATCACTTTTTGAAGATTTCAATTTCCAAAAAGCATTTATTCCTTTAAAAGTTAATCTCTCAATGGATAATATTAAATATACCTTCAATGAAAATGGTATTCCTTGTTGCCCTCATGATTCTTCACTTCCGATGAAACGTGAAGGAAGTAAATCCCATTTAAGGAGCAAGCTGTCTACAATAAAGTTCGTTTGTCCAAAAATGAAATGGGAATACAACCGACAAGACAAGTCCAAAAGACGTGTCTGTCACTGTGACAATCCCTGTACAACTTCTTCCTGCGGTAGAATGATTTATGTTTATCCTGAAAAGAATCTCAGAGCTTATCCCGGAGTAGAACGAGGTTCTAAAGAGTGGGATGAAACATATAAGATCAGGGTAAATGTTGAAAAATCAATCAATCACTTTAAGGATAGTTTCTGCATTGCTAAACGGAAAACAACAAATGAAAAAACACTGCATTCCGATTTACTGCTAGCCGGTATATCACAGTTATTAACTGTAGTTGTTGCCGATAAAATCAACCAACGACAACATATCAGAAGTTTAAAATCTTTAATTGCTTAGGACTTATCAACTTTATATAAGCACTATGCTTATTAAAGTGCGCCTAAATCTTGTAGTTATCAACTTTTTAGCTTAAAATTTGTGCTTTGCACAAATTTATCCTTGTATGCAATAAGGATTGCGAACGAGCTCAGCGAGTTTCGCAATTACCTATATAAATAATCCGACTGTGGTATCAAAAAATATACTACAGTCATTTTACCCTCTTTTGAATATATTCTCAAATCACCGTTTTTATACATATTTTTTATGCGCTTATAAATATTTCCAAAACCTATTCCAATCTTTGATGTAGACCTTTTTTGCATAAAATCCCTCAGCTCTTCCAGTCTTTCCTCGCTCATTCCCACACCGGTATCAGCCACTATAATATGCAGCACATTCTCCCTTTCCCATACTCTTATTACCACCTTTCCTCCCTCTTCTTTTTTTGAGATTCCATGTACTATGGCATTTTCCACTATGGGCTGCAGTGAGAATGAAGGTATAAATGCTCTGTCATTTTCCACCTTTGAATCAATATCATAAAAAACACGTTCTCCGAAACGCATTTTTTGAATATACATATAGTCCTTTACTATGCTTAATTCTCTTTCAAGACTTACCTGCTTTTCATCCGTCTTTAGGCTGTAACGAAATATATTTCCAAGTGCTCTTATCATATCCTCTGTATCTTTTGCATCCTCCAGATTGGCTGATGCCGCTATAATATTCAAGGTATTAAATAAAAAATGTGGATTTATCTGGTTTTTTAAAAGATCAAATCTTGCCTCATTTAATCTTTTTTCCATATTCATCTTTTCCATAGCTTCCTTATGTAAAAGTTCGGAAAGTTCATATCTTTCTTCAAGACTTGAGATATATCCCGAGGTAACATGCTTCATCTTATTAAAAGCATTTGTCAAATCCCCCATCTCATCATTGTTTTTAATTACTATATCATCATCGGAAAAGTCATTTTTTGCAATATTTTTTGAAACCTCCACCATCTTATTTATAGGTGAGATAA
Source organism: Lachnoanaerobaculum sp. Marseille-Q4761 (assembly GCF_017565785.1). Classification (NCBI taxonomy): domain Bacteria; kingdom Bacillati; phylum Bacillota; class Clostridia; order Lachnospirales; family Lachnospiraceae; genus Lachnoanaerobaculum; species Lachnoanaerobaculum sp. Marseille-Q4761. Next base: position 1,226,546 of record NZ_JAGEKB010000001.1, on the reverse strand, counting down.
TCAATGTCTGCAGTCTCAGTGCCATATAAACTACCAGCACTATAATCGGTATCAGTATTATACCGATTAAAAGCGGCATTTTCTTAAAAAACTCTGACCTTTTTTGATATATCGCATTATTCTCACTGAGAGTTACATCCATCAGCCTTTCTCCATAGCCTATAAGATAGTCCTGCATTTCATATATATCATATACTTTTTCTATAAAATCCTTTACATCATACTTGGATTCTATAATCTCCTGTCTGCTTTTTGCATATATAGGATAACTGTTTTTTATGCTCCAAATCTTTGCATATCTTTCCCTGCGCTCAATATCAAGCTCAAGCTTATCCACAATCTCATCAGTCCTTTTGCAACTCTCTATAAGTGTTTCTATATTGTCCCTGTTTCTTATAAATATTGCAAAATCCGACTTCTCCTTTGCCAGTGCATCCGAAAGCTCATAACAAAGTGATATTTCATTTATTATTTCTCCAAAGCCTGAAGATGTATATTCTACTATAAAAAAATCAAAGCATAGATTTATTGTAAATGCCAGTACCACGGCAATAATAAAAATACCGATTTTTTCCTTTATAGATCTTTTTGAAACTTTTTTTCTCATAAATACCTTCCTGAAATTTACAGATATTTAGGCTAAAATCCTTTGACGGCAAATACTTCCGTATAATAAAAGGATACTACAGAAAAGTGTTTTCTTCCATAGTATCCTTTAGCTATACTTTTTGTATTTCCAGTATATTTGACAATATAAAACCGAACAAAGTCTTTTTTTGATAATTATTAAAATCATTATAGGAAAGCTTATATCTTCTACCCCATGATGATATATAAAAAAATATTTCCTTATTTTCTTCTTTACAGTCATATATAAGTACATAATGTGCATATATATCGGCAATACTGCAATTGTCTATATCTAATGCCTGTATTCCCCTTTTCTTTTTTAAGAAAGCAAAAGCATCCGGTCCAACCCCAAGAATCACGGGCAAACCGTCTTTTAAACTTTTTTGCACCTTTGAGAGTATATTGTATCTTTTTCCCCACAAAGCTTTCATGGAAATATTATTATCTCTAAAATATTTATTGATTCCCTTTGAAAGTTTAAAACCGGTCAAGCCCTTTATAAACGGATTGTTTAAAATATATAAATACTTCTTATATATGTACATAACAAAGGCGGTAAAAGTTTCCTTACTTATTATATTTTTACTTTTATACTCCGCCCTCCAAAAGCATAATAAAAAATTGCATATTGCAATTATTCCACATCCATACTCTGCAATATCCTTATAGCCAAGGCAAAAAAACCATGACTGATTTCCACCGGTATAATATTCACTTCCATTTTTTATCAGTAAATCATTTTCCAAAGATTTACATACTATGGGTGGCAAATACACTGTCTCCTTCCCAAAGCACAACTTTATTTTCTTTAATGCTTTGTTTTACATCTATAATCCTTTGATTTGAACTGCCTCTGAATCTTAATGTAATATCATAAAGATCCTGCACAAACTTTCCGTCAACAATAACATCACAGAGTTTTAAAATCTTTGGTGTGGCATCACAATACGCTCTACCGCCCGGTATAAGGTCCACATCAAATGTATATCCCGAATATATCCAAAGGCTTTTTTCCGGATATCTTTTCTTAAACTCCTCTATAAGCGGTAAAATACCTTTCTGGTTCGCTCTCTCCATCGGTTCTCCGCCCAGTATAGTTATTCCTGTTATATAATACGGTTTTACCGACTCCAATATATCTTCAACGGTCTCTTGTGTGAATTCTTTTCCATATTTAAAGTCCCATGCCACCTCATTAAAGCATCCCTTACATGCATGTGTGCAGCCTGATACAAATAATGATGTTCTCACTCCCGGACCATTTGCTATATCATCATATTTTATATTTGCATAATTCATTATAACATCTCTGCCATTTCTAAAAGAAGCTTCTTTGAATCTTCAAAGCCTAAACATGGATCTGTAATAGACTTTCCGTATATATGTTCTTCTATTTTCTGGTTTCCTTCCTCTATATAACTCTCAATCATTACACCCTTTACAAAATTTCCTATCTCATCGGAATATTTCATAGAATGTAATACCTCTTTTACTATACGCATCTGCTCTTTATATTTTTTATTTGAATTTGAATGATTTGCATCCACAATCACAGCAGGATTGGCAATATCTCTTTCCATATATAAGTCAAGCAATAATCTCAAATCCTCATAATGATAATTCGGCAAACACTGTCCATGCTTGTTCACAGCTCCACGAAGTATTGCATGTGAGAGTGGATTCCCGTCGGTCTTTATCTCAAAATTTCTGTAGATAAATTCATGTGACTGCTGTGCCGCATATATGGCATTTAACATAACAGACATATCACCGCTTGTAGGATTTTTCATACCTACAGGCACATCCACACCTGAGGATGTAAGTCTGTGCTGCTGATTCTCAACAGATCTTGCACCTACCGCAATATAGCTCATAAGATCATCCAGATATCCCAGATTATCAGGATAGAGCATTTCATCTGCCGTAAAAAGTCCTGTTTCTTCTATCACTCTCAAATGCATTTTTCTGATAGCGATAATGCCCTCATGCACATTAGGCTTCTTCTCGGGATTTGGCTGGTGCAAAAGCCCCTTATATCCGTCACCGTTGGTTCTTGGCTTATTGGTATATACTCTTGGAATAACTATTATCTTATCCTTTACTTTTTCGGCAACCTTTACAAGTCTGCTTGCATAATCCAATACGGAGTCTTCATTATCCGCCGAGCACGGTCCTATTACCGCAAGGAATTTCTTGTTTTTTCCTGTAAAAACATCTGCTATTTCCCTGTCAAACTCCTTCTTTTTTTCCTTCAGCTTTTTGCTTAAAGGATACTTATCTATGATTTCTTCCGGAGTGGGAAGATTACTGATATATTTTATTCCCATTATTTCCTCTTTCCTCTTTCATCTTGTAATATTAAAAATTTAATCAAAATTTTATTATCATAATTTATGCTCTTACATAGACAAAGCCCATAACAACATAAATATTTTAACAGTATAAATTAATACGAAAAAATTATCAAGTCTTTAGCAATTTAAAGTTCTAAACTTTAAATTTTCAAAGTATAAACTTGATTCTTTTTCATTACTTTGTTATACTTCTCCTTATGAAAATTACCAATTTAATATACAATAAATCAAGGATGGATATGTATGAATTGTTATGATGAATTAAAGGCAAGAGGACTTATTGCCCAGGTTACAAATGAAGAAGAAATAAGCAAAATGATAAATAACGGTAAGGCTACATTTTATATAGGATTTGATCCCACTGCCGACAGCCTGCATGTAGGTCATTTTATGGCTCTTTGCCTTATGAAAAGACTCCAGATGGCAGGAAACAAGCCTATTGCTTTAGTAGGCGGCGGTACAGGTATGATAGGTGATCCTTCCGGCAGAAGTGATCTTAGAAAGGTCCTTACAATAGAAGATATTGATCATAACTGTGAATGTTTTAAAAAGCAGATGAGCCGATTTATCGAGTTTGGAGAGGACAAGGCAAGAATGGTAAACAATGCCGACTGGCTCAGAGATCTCAATTATATGGATTTTATCCGTGATATAGGTCCGCATTTTTCCGTCAATAATATGCTTAGAGCAAAATGCTATGAAAATCGTATGGCAAACGGCCTTTCATTCCTTGAGTTTAACTATATGATACTTCAAAGTTATGATTTCTATAAGCTTTTCCTTGACTATGGCTGCAATATGCAGTTTGGCGGTGACGATCAGTGGTCAAATATGCTTGGAGGTACAGAGCTTATCAGAAGGAAGCTTGGTAAGGATGCACATGCCATGACAATCACTCTTTTACTTAACTCAGAGGGTAAGAAAATGGGTAAGACTGTGGGCGGTGCTGTTTGGCTTGATCCTAATAAGACCACTCCTTTTGAGTTCTACCAGTATTGGAGAAATCTTCCGGATGCGGATGTTCTCACCTGCCTTAGAATGCTTACATTCCTGCCGCTTGAGCAGATAGAGGAAATGTCTGCCTGGGAGGGAGCTAAGCTAAATGAAGCCAAAGAAATCCTGGCAATGCATCTTACAGAGCTTGTACATGGCAAGGAAGAAGCCGATAAGGCTAATGCTGCCAGCAAATCACTCTTTGTAGGCGGCGGCGATATGAGCAATGTTCCTACATATATTTTGCAGCCTGAGGATTACAGAGACGGCACTATCGACCTTTCAGGTGTACTTGTAGTCAGCGGACTTTCAAATACCAGATCCGAGGCAAGAAGAAATATTGAACAGGGTGGAGTTTCTATAGAAGGTGAAGTTATAAAGGATGTAAAGAAAACTTTCACAAAAGAAGACTTTGCAGATGAAGGACTTCTCATTAAGAGAGGTAAAAAGAATTTCTGTAAGGTAAAGTCGGAATAATTCATTTAAAACAATTATAGAATTAAGAAACACATTTAATCACTGATAGTGACATGTATTTCTTAATTCTATTTTATTTACTGTTGCAGTCCTCTAAAGCTGTCCGTTTTTATATTCTTGCTGTCAATCCCGTTTTCTGCGAGGAATTTCTTTATATCACCGACATCATCAGGTTGTCCTGATAAAAGATATATGGCTGCATTCCCATATTTATTTATTGCATTCTTTAATTGTTCTTTACTTTTAGAAATGCTGTCTGAAGTTTCATAGGTCAAACTTGTCGCTGACTTTGTAAGTTCTGATATTTCCCCATTAAAAGCTTTCACCCCCTTATCTAAGTGAGTGAAGTAAATCTCTCGTGTATATGCCCATTCTTTGATAATAGGTCTTATTGCTGCAATACCCACATCAGATGCAAAGCAAACCATCACTTTTTTATCATCTGAAGGTGATAGCCCGGCTCCAAGCCAACTCATTTTAACCTTACTGCCTGCCGGTAATCCGATCAAGGTTTCCTTATATATACTGCCGCTATTATGTGTCAAAATAAGTATCTCATTCTCTTCAGGATTTGAAGCAATTGTCAACCAACGGCTTTTTTCTTTTTTATCTCCATCAACGTCTGTAGCCCCTGATACCGCATCCGCAGTCATTTTTCCGCTCTCAGCTATACTGATATTGGCATAAGATCCTGCTTTCCATGTAATAGACTCAGGTTTTGTCAGGCGAATAAAGTATAAATCTCCATTTATTCTTTCAACAGCTTTGATTTCTAAAGTCCGGCTACCCCCAAGGTATGCAATAATCCCCCAGCTGATGAGACCTATAACTCCAAGAACAGATATAATAATTACTAACATTTTTTTACCTCTTTTCATTTTTACTCCTTGTTTATTGATTACAAAATTTTATGAATGAATAAATATTATATTCATTCATAAATATTCAAAAAAATAAAGAATTAAATTCTTTATTTTAAAAATCCTTTGATAAAATTTGTGGCAAGTATTTCAAGAGTTCTGCCAATATTCGGAAATTCATTTTCTGCAATATTCATATCCATATAATAAAACAAATTATAGACCTGCAAAATATCTTGGATTTTCTCTTGCGAATACCCTTCTTCTACCATACGATTGGTAAATGTCTTAAGCAAAAACTGATAAAAGGGGTTTGCTGCCTTTCCTTCCTCTGAAGAATAATAACTGTGCAATTCTTTGGAAATAACAGGATTATACCATTCCACAAGAATTTTATTTGATGAAACATAATTTCTTGACTGTTTAAAAATCTTACCGACAAGTTCAACCATATCAAGTTTTAAGTCCATTTCATTTATCATTGCCTGTCTCACACGATTATTTTCATCTATATAAATATCTAAAAAAATAGCTTCTTTACTTTCATAATAATTATAAAAAGAACCGACTGCCACACCCGCCTGTTTAGCAATCTCTGAAATACCCGTAGCCTTATAGCCCTTTTTAGAGAATATCTCATAGGCGGCTGTCTTTAACGCCTCTTTTTTGTCCAATGCTGTAAACCTCCTCTTTTTTATACTATGAATGAATAATTACTTATATTCATTCATAGTATAATGCTTTATATTTATTTTGTCAATATTTTTGCAGATTTACGCAGTATCCATTTTACTCTGTGTGCAAAAAGAATACTTGCCGAAATGTCTAATCTTCTTTATTTAAGGATAAATGATTTTTATATAAAAAAGCTGTCGCTTCACGATTTATCAATCGTTAAAGCAACAGCTTTTTTTAGTTTTATATTATAGATGCAATACTCTATCCGCAATTTCCTGAGTTCTACCCTGATTCCAGAACTGTGTTCCTATATAACCGCAGGTTCTTCTTGCTACATTGAGCTTACTCTGGTCTGTATTACCGCATTTTGGGCATTTCCATACAAGCTTACCCTCATCCTCAACTATCTTGATTTCGCCGTCAAAGCCGCAATCCTGACAGTAATCTGATTTTGTATTAAGCTCTGCATACATAACATTGTCATAGATAAATCCGAGAAGGCTCATTACCGCCTCAAGATTATCCTGCATATTAGGTACTTCTACATAGCTTATCGCACCACCCGGTGAAAGCTTTTGGAACTCACTCTCAAACTTAAGCTTTGTAAATGCATCTATATCCTCAGATACATGTACATGGTAGCTGTTTGTGATATAGTTCTTATCTGTAATACCCTCTATTATACCGAATCTCTTCTGTAAAGCCTTTGCAAACTTATATGTTGTAGACTCAAGCGGTGTGCCGTATGGAGAATAGTCGATACTCTCCGCATTCTTCCACTCATTACACTTATCATTCATCTTCTGCATAACACTGAGCGCAAAAGGTTTTGCCACATCATCTGTATGGCTCTTTCCTGTCATATACTTTACACATTCATAAAGTCCGGCATATCCAAGGCTTATTGTGGAATATCCGCCATATAAAAGCTTGTCAATAGGCTCACCCTTCTTTAATCTGGAAAGAGCTCCATGCTGCCAGAGTATAGGTGCTACATCCGAAGGTGTTCCCTTTAATCTTTCATGTCTTGCTCTGAGGGCACGATGGCAGAGCTCAAGTCTTTCATCAAATATCTCCCAGAACTTAGTGGTATCTCCACCTGATGAAAGTGCAACATCTACAAGGTTGATTGTAACAACACCCTGGTTAAATCTTCCATAGTATTTTGCCTTACCGTTCTCATCCACATATGGTGTAAGGAAGCTTCTACATCCCATAGGTACATAGCAATTGCCGTTACCGTTTTTATCAACCTTGTACTCAAACATCTTCTTTTCTGAAACATAGTCAGGTACAAGTCTCTTTGCTGTACATTTTGCAGCAAGCTTTGTAAGATGATAATATCTGCTTCCCGGACGAACATTGTCCTCCTCAAGCACATAGATAAGCTTAGGGAATGCAGGTGTTACCCAAACACCGTTCTCATTCTTTACACCCTGATATCTCTGTCTTATCATCTCTTCAATGATAAGTGCAAGATCTTCTTTTTCACGCTCATTCTTTGCCTCATTCAAATACATAAATACTGTAATGAAAGGAGCCTGACCGTTTGTGGTCATCAATGTAACTACCTGATACTGTATAGTCTGTACACCCTTTGTGATTTCTCTGCGAAGTCTGTTCTCTATAATCTCTTCTTTTCTGTCCTTTGATACATTAAGACCATACATCTCAGCTTCCACTTCATCACGGATTTTTTGTCTGCTGATATCCACAAAAGGAGCAAGATGAGTAAGAGATATACTCTGTCCGCCGTACTGGCTGGATGCCACCTGTGCAATAATCTGTGTAGCTATATTACAAGCTGTTGAGAAGCTATGCGGCTTCTCTATAAAAGTACCTGATATTACAGTACCGTTTTGAAGCATATCCTCAAGGTTTACAAGGTCACAGTTATGCATATGCTGTGCAAAGTAATCTGCATCATGGAAGTGAAGTATTCCGGCTTTGTGAGCTTCCACTACCTCACTGTCAAGAAGTATTCTTTCTGTAAGATCCTTTGAAACTTCTCCCGCCATATAATCTCTTTGTACTGAAGCTACTGTAGGATTTTTATTTGAATTCTCCTGCTTTACTTCCTCATTATCACATTCGATAAGTGATAAAATCTTATCGTCAGTTGTATTATTTTTTCTCTTAATACTTTGAACATATCTATATGTAATATATTTTCTGGCAACCTCATAAGCATTCTCTCTCATGATGCCATCCTCAACCATATCCTGTATCTCTTCCACACTCATAGCACGGTTCATGCTCATGCACTGATTTTCTACAGTATTGGCAATACGGTCTACCTGAGATTTCTTTAATTTATCATCTTCGCCTACTACAGCATTTGCCTTATATATGGCAGCTATAATCTTTGAAATATCAAAATCTACTTCTGCACCGCTTCTTTTTATGATTCTCATATCTGAATCCTTCCTCAAACCTTCCTCAAAAATTATTACTATATATTATCTACGAATTCTCGCAGTTATTTTTTTGCCAAGCTTTTATGTATGCTAAGGTATTGCCTAAATCCGTCTGATATTTTCTTGTGAACACATACCTAAATCAAGCTTTAGCGCTTATGTTTTCATAGTATACACAATATGTAGTGTTTGGTCAATGCGTATTTTACCACATAATGTATTAAAACTTTATGTATGAAATACACCAAAAACACATCTAAAATTTTCAAAATACAAAATAAATACAATTTTATTAGAATTTTTGACCATAAAAAACTTAACAATCTACAGTTCACTATTCTTTTTTATCTGTTTTGAAACCTTTATATCTTGTGCCTAAAATTTTTATTTCATACAAAATATAGTTTCCCTCTGACTAAATTTAGATTTGAAAATAATGTTTTAACTATGCTATTATTAGCTTAAAACTACTATAAAATATCACATGGTGATAATGTATTTTAGAAAGGATCAGTATGTCGGAAAATATTAAATGGCCGGGACCTGCCGGTCTTATCCCAGTAACAAGCGGAAAACCCGAGGATGCAAATATTCATAACAGAAATTATCTGGACAATATTTTAGTTGAAATGAGAGCAATAGATTCTATACTGCCCGATAAGCATAAAAAAATATTCGGGATAGAATTTGACTCTCCTATAATGATGCCTGCATTTTCACATTTGAATAAGGTCGGTAAGGACGGAAAAAAGCCTATGCTTGAGTATGCCAAGGCTGCAAAGGCTTTAAATATTTTAAACTGGGTAGGTATGGAGCCTGATGATGAGTTTAAAGAAATAGTGGATATCGGTGCAAAGACCGTACGAATCATAAAGCCCTTTGCAGACCATGATATTATCTTTGAGCAAATAGAATTTGCAAAAAAATGCGGTGCGATTGCAGTAGGTATAGATATAGATCATGTTCCCGGAACTGATGGCAAATACGATATAGTTGACGGAATACCTATGGGACCTGTTACACAATCCGACCTCACGGAATATGTGAAATTTGCAAAAATACCTTTTGTGGCAAAGGGTGTTTTATCTGTACAGGATGCCATAAAAGTAAAGAAGGTCGGCTGCAGCGCAATAGTTGTATCACATCATCATGGCAGAATTCCTTTCGGTATCCCACCGCTTATGATACTTCCAAGAATAAGGGAAGTTCTAAAAGAAATGGAAATATTTGTAGACTGTTCAATGGATACAGGCTATGATGCTTACAAGGCTCTGGCACTTGGTGCTGATGCCGTATCTGTAGGAAGGGGCATACTTCCACAGCTTTTAAAGTATGGTGAGAGCGGTGTAATCGAAAAAATAAATAAAATGAATGAAGAGCTTTCAGAGCTTATGATGTATACAGGTATAAAGGATACCGACTCCTTTGACTCTTCCGTGTTATATATAAAATAATATCAAAAACTTACTTTGCAAACCTAAAGGCGACTTTAAGATTGTAGAGTAAGTTTTTTATCTGTTCTAATTATATCTTTTCTAATATGAAACTCGTTTTCATTTTCTCTTGACATATTCTCTCCACTTTTATATTCTATTATCATGTTTACAGCCAAGGCTTAAACAAATAAATTTTACCTTTTTAGGTGGCAAAATTGTGTAAATATATTTTTAAAAGATTGTTATCATTGATACCTATACTTATAGGCATCAGCTTTATATCCTTTGCTCTCATCTATTTTACCGGAGGTGATGCTGTGGCTGTAAGATATGAAGCTATAGGAGGAATGCTTTCCCCTGAACTTATAAATCAAAAAAGAGAGGAACTGGGCTTAAACCGCCCCTTTATAATTCAATACCTAAGCTGGCTGTCCGGCATAATAAAGGGTGATATGGGTGTAAGCTATGTATCCGGCAAACCGGTTTTTGGCTATATTATAGGTAAACTGCCGAATACACTGCTTTTAAGTATCAGCTCTCTAATCACAACCATACTTATTTCTTTGCCTCTTGGAATACTTTCAGCAATAAAAAGAAATAGTATATTTGATAATATTATCAAGGCAATGTCCTTTATAGGCAATTCACTCCCTAATTTTTTTGTAGCACTTGTGCTTTCCTATGTTTTTGCATTGCAGATGAAGCTTCTACCTGTGATTTCACAGGGCACAAGCTTTAAAAGCCTTATACTGCCTACGCTTACACTCTCACTTGCAATGAGTGCAAAGTATATCAGGCAGATTCGTGCTCTTATTATATCCGAGCTGTCAAAACCCTATGTAAGCGGTGCAAGAGCCAGAGGAATAAAGGAAAATACTATTATATTTTTTAATGTACTACGACTTACATCGCTTACTCTTATTACACTTATGGCATTAAGCTTTGGCAGTCTGCTGGGCGGCAGTGCTATAGTTGAGAGTATTTTTATGTGGGACGGCATCGGTAAACTGGCTATAGAATCTATCAAGCTTAGAGATTATCCCGTGATTTTAGCCTATGTGCTTTGGATGGCATTTATATATGTCTTTATAAATCTGTTGGCTGATATTTCCTATTACTTTTTAGATCCGAGACTTAGAATTGAAGGAGGCAAATATGCGAACTGAAAAAATCATTATTCCTTCAATACTTGTTATATCACTGCTTTTGTTTGCCTTTTTATCACCGAAGCTTACACCCTTTGATATATCCGAGCAAAACCTTATGATTGCAAAAAATGCTCCTTCTCTATCCCATATAATGGGAACGGATATCTATGGAAGAGATATGTTTTCCAGAGTAATTGCCGCAAGCAGAATAAGTGTATTTTCTGCATTGGCTGTGGTACTTTTAATGTCAATTACAGGTGTTATAGTCGGTCTTTTTTGCGGATATCTTGGCGGCATAGCCGATACCGTACTTATGAGAGTTTCAGATATATTCCTGGCATTCCCGGGGCTTGTGCTTGCAATTGCAGCTGCGGGACTTTTCCAAAACGGAATGTTCGGTGCGATAATCGCATTGGCATCGGTGGGCTGGCCAAGATATGCAAGACTTGCAAGAGGGCTGGTACTTTCTACCAAAACATCCACATATATAAATGCCGCCAGACTCAGCGGCAGCAATACCGTTCAGATAGTGTTTACCGAAATACTGCCCAATATAATAGGACAGATTGCGGTAACGGCAAGCCTTGATATAGGTACAAGCCTGATGGAACTGTCCGCACTTTCTTTTCTTGGGCTTGGTGCTACACCTCCCACGCCTGAATGGGGAAGCATGATAAATGAAGGCAGAAGTCTGCTTCAAATCGCACCCTGGATTACTCTTTCTCCCGGTGTTGCCATATTTATTACAGTATCTATATTTAATATATTTGGAGAAGCTCTAAGAGATTATTACAATATATAGATTTTGTAAAAGTTCTTTATAATATACACATAATAATTTTAGCCATCATATATCCAATAATATATAAAGGAGTATCAATAAAATGAAAAAACAAATGAAATTAATTTCTGCTGCAATTAGTACAGCCTTACTGCTTGGTGCATGTGCCGCTCCCAATAAGCAGGCAAATGAAAATACTACAAATGCCGAAACTACGGCAGCAAATTCAGACAGTACCTCAGATGTAAAAACAATGGTCTATGGTACCACAAGCTATGGTGTGGGAATGTCTGATGCAGGACTTAATCCCCATGCCGACTATTCCGGATGGAGCTGTGTACGATATGGTGTAGGTGAAACATTATTTAAACTGAATGAAAATATAGAGCTTGTTCCATGGCTTGCCGAGTCCTATAAATTTTTAGATGACAATACTTTGGAAGTTATAATAAAGGATGGCATAAATTTCTCATCAGGAAGAAAACTTGATGCCGCTGCCGCAAAGGAATGTTTTGAAGATTTGATAGCCGTACATGACAGAGCACCCGCTGATATGAAAATCAAGGAGATAAAGGCTGACGGCCGGACTCTTACATTTATTAGCACAGAGCCAAACCCTGCTCTTATAAACTTCCTTGCAGAGCCTTATTCCGCAATTATAGATATGCAGGTAGGTGTGGATGAAACAAAGAATGTATCAGGTACAGGTCCATATAAGGCAATAAGTGTATCAGATACCGAGATAAAACTTGAATCAAGGGATGATTACTGGGCAGGTCCGGTTGCAAAAAAAAATATCACAGTAAAATCCATCACTGACGGAGATACTCTTACTATGGGGCTACAGTCAGGAGAACTTGACGCTACTTATGGACTTCCATACGCAAGCTATCAGCTTTTTGAAAATGATAACTATACTATAAACTCATCCGCTACCAGCAGAGCATTCTTTATGCAGCTGAATTTTGAAAATGAACTGCTCAAGGATAAAAATATAAGATCGGCTATTGCTATGGCAGTAGATAAGGAAGGATTTGTAAATGTACTTCTGGGTGGACATGGCAAGGTGGCAAACGGACCTTTTCCTATGAAGGACGGTGAAACTCCAAACTACAGCTTCTCTCCCGAGAAATCCAAGGAACTTTTAAATGCTGCAGGCTGGTCTGATAGTGACGGTGACGGATATGTGGATAAGGACGGTAAAAATTTTGAATTAAACTTCCTTACCTATCCCGGAAGAAGCGAGCTTCCTGTACTGGCACAGAGTGTGCAGTCAAATCTTAAAGATATCGGTATAAAGCTGAATATAAACAGTACCGAAAACTATCTTGAAGTAGTAAAAGACAGCAGCGCCTGGGATATACTTGCAAGTGCTATGGTTACAAATCCTACAGGAAATAAAGCTTATTTCTTTGAAACAACATCTCTTACAGAATCATCAAAGAACAGAGGGCATTATTCAAACAGCGAACTGGATGAGCTTGCAAAAACTCTTTCCACCACCTTTGACAGTGAAAAGCGTGATGAAACAGCTCAGAAAATGAGCGATATTTTAGTGGATGATTACGGATTTATATTCGTTTCTCATTTGCAGATGAGCCTTGTAAGCAAGAATAATATAAAAGGACTTGTTCCGATGCCAAGCGATTACTATGAATTCAGCAAAGATCTGGTAATAGAATAATGAAAGAACTTTTGAAATTTGAAGATATAAATATTTCATATGATAAAAAACAGGTTTTATATGATTTATCATTTTCAATGTGCGAGGGGGAGATTCTTGGCATAGTAGGAAACAGCGGCTGTGGCAAATCCACATTATTAAAAAGTATCTTGGGGCTTTCAGGTCCCAAGGTGCTTAGCGGGAAGATTTTTTTTGAAAATAAAGACCTGCTTTCACTAAGTACCCATGAAATGAGAAGTATAAGAGGTTGTCGCATCAGCATGGTCTTTCAGGAATCCGGAATTCATACCAATCCTTTAAAGACCATCGGTGATACCGTTTTTGAAAGTATGAAAGCACATAAACAGATTTCAAAAGATGGTGCATTAAATACAGCTTTAAATATTTTTGAAAGCCTTTCATTGCCGGATCCTAAAAGAATTTTAAATGCCTATCCATTTGAACTTTCAGGAGGTATGAACCAAAGGGTGGGTATTGCACTGGCAATGTTAAATAATCCCTCACTTATACTGGCTGATGAACCTACCAGTGCACTTGATCCAATAGTTGCCGTACAGATTGTAAATGAGCTTAAATCTCTGCGTGAAAAATACAATACCGCTATTATTCTGGTAACACATAATATAAAAATAGCAAAAAGTATCACCGACAATATTTTAGTATTAAATAATGGTAAGACACTTGATTATGGAAATACGAAAGAAGTTCTCTCCTCTCCTAAAAGTGATTTTACAAAGGAGTTGATACTTTCCACTTTAGGGTAGACTTTTGTCTTCCCTTTTGTTTTAACAAAACCCTTTCCGATATATTTAGGAGCATATATGAATGATATTTTAATTATAAAAAATCTCACAAAACAGTTTAAAGGTGAAAAAAAGCCCAGTATAGAAAATATAAATCTTAATTTAAAATCAGGCAGATGCCTTGGTGTAGTAGGGGAAAGCGGTTCCGGAAAAAGCACACTTGCAAGAGCGGTTACAGGGCTTATTCCCATAACTTCCGGAGAGATAATATTTGATAATAATTGTATCAGCCGCTTTTCACCTGCACGGTACAAAAAAATCTATAGGGATTTGCAGATGATTTTTCAGCTTCCGAGGGAGAGTTTTAATCCGGTCAGAAGTCTTGGAGAGAGTATAGTTTTAAATTTAAAAAATTTCGGATTTAACGGCGATTTAAAAAATCAGGCAGTTTCACTGCTAAAGCGCTGCGGTCTTGACTCTACCTTTTATAATAAATATCCCGGTGAGGTAAGTGGAGGCGAATGTCAAAGGGCAGCTATTGCAAGAGCCATAGCAAGTTCTCCAAAGCTTCTTATCTGTGATGAAGCCACCTCTGCGCTTGATATGATAGTACAAAGAAAAATTATATCACTGTTAAATGAATTAAAGGAGGAACTTGGCATGGCAATACTCTTTATATGTCATGATATATCCCTTGTTCATCATATGTGTGATGATGTGGCTGTTATGAAGGATGGGCATATTGTGGAAAAAGATGTTACCTCAAGAATCATTCATCATCCTGATAATGAATATACAAAAGCACTTATAGAAGCTTCAAATATGTATTAATACAGCCGGACAAAGTAACTTTTTTGCTTTAAAAATAACTTTTTTATAAAATATAAATAAGCTATTGAATCCCTATTCTATTTATGCTATAAAATACGAAGTTTTACAGAAGGGAGTATTATTGCCATATGAATTTTTATACTTTAGAATATATCACCAAAAATCAGTCAACAGCTTTGATACTGCGTTCAGCTGTTATAATTGTACTTTTAGCCGTCTTTATACTGACAGCACTCAAATTTACGAAAAACAGGATGAAAACCAGATTGAGAGATATTGCAATAGGCATTGTAGTCCTGACATTTATACTTTTAGGTATTCAGATCGAAAGCTATAAGCAAAATCACAGAGATTTTTCACAGTCTCATGTACTTTTAAAATTTATTGAAAGTGTTGCTATTGATAATCATATTTCACCCGATGAAGTAATGGTAAATTCCACCACTTTAAAGGACGGCATTATTGTCAGATATAATGAAGAGGACTACAGAGTTCATCTTAATTCCGACAATAACTCCTATACTTTGGAGCGCACACATGTAATCGATCACAATGTATATATAAATGGGGAGAGATAATTTATGAATATATATTTACTCGTAGGAATCAAATTTATACTTGGTATTATGGTGATGATTTTACAAATACATATACTGGGCAAATATGAGTTCTCAATAAACACTCCGCTAAACCAGATTCAAAACTATGTACTCGGAGGTATTATAGGTGGAGTTATTTATAATACATCTATTTCTATTTTAACCTTCCTCATATTTATACTTATCTGGTCCTTGGTGGTTATTATTGTAAAGCTGCTGGTTAATATCAAATTTATTAAATCATTGGTAGTCGGCAATCCTGTTATTCTGATAAAAAACGGCAAGGTCAATGTGGCAAATTGTGCAAAGGTCGGTATATCTGCCGAGCAGCTTATGCTTCATATCAGAATGGAAGGGCTGGTCTCTACAAAGGAGGTTAAATCGGCTATTATGGAGACTAACGGCAAGCTGACCATTATAGATATGCAATCCGCTACACCGAAGTTCCCCATTATCTCAAACGGGAAAATAAATCAGGATATACTTGAACTTATCGGACATGATGAAAAATGGCTGCTCTCATCTGTAAAAGAACAGGGCATCGAACATATACAGCAAATATTTCTTGGCGAATATGTAAATGGTGAATTAAACCTGACCACCTATCCGAAAATATAATATTTATATAGACTTTATATGTATTAAAAAAGAACCCCTTTTTTGAGGTTCTTTTTTATATATTTAAATAAGGATTTCCGATTTTACTTTGTTTTTCCGCCTTCGATTACAAGAGTATCCGCATAAGCACTTCCATATGTATCGGTAAGTGTTTCTTCATAATCCTTGTGGAAGAAATTCTCCTTGCCGAGATTTTCAATCTCCGTATTTATCCACTCAAGCAGACTGCTGTTTCCCTTTGTAACAGCCGGTGCAATAGTGTCGTTTACACCAAGACTGTCAATACCCACCACATAGCCCGGGTTGCTGTTTGCAAATGCGATAACCTCTGTATTGTCATTTACCCATGCCTTGCCTGTTCCGTTTAATAATGCATTCTTGGCATTTGCATAGGTATCATACTTTTGAAGTTTGATATTTGGGTAGTTTTTAGTCATATACGGTTCTGCTGTTGTTCCTGAAATTACAATCATTTC
Organism: Lachnoanaerobaculum sp. Marseille-Q4761; assembly: GCF_017565785.1. Taxonomy (NCBI): domain Bacteria; kingdom Bacillati; phylum Bacillota; class Clostridia; order Lachnospirales; family Lachnospiraceae; genus Lachnoanaerobaculum; species Lachnoanaerobaculum sp. Marseille-Q4761. The sequence goes on along the minus strand of NZ_JAGEKB010000001.1, from coordinate 1,209,821 downwards.
ATCATCTGCATTCCAGTTATCAAGACTTGCTACGGCATCCTTTTCAGATGAAATCACTCCAAGTCCTACATTCATATATGGCAGTGCAAAATCTACAGCCTCCGCTCTTTCAGGTGTAACCGTAAAGTTTGCAAGTATAATATCCACCTTTCCGGTCTCAAGATATTCCACTCTGTTTGCCGCCTCTGTACTGACATAATTTATTTTAACTCCTAAATCCTCTGCAAGTCTGTTTCCAAAATAAATATCATATCCCTGATATTCACCGTTTTCATCCACATATCCGAACGGGTGCTTATCTGAGAACACTCCGATATTTATAGTTCCTGATTTTTTTATCTCATCCAAAGTTCTGAAATTGTTTTTACCTGCCTGCTTTGAAGATGAACCACATGCACTAAGTGCCAAAACACCTGCTGTTAAAATACCTAATAATCCTATTAATTTACCTTTTTTCATTCTAAATTCCTCCAATAAAATCTATATATTATATTCTTCATTTTCATCTTTAATAGATTCAAACTCAAAAATATTCAAAAATTGTCTTGCTCTTTCAGTCTTTGGTGATGTGAAAAAGCTCTTCGGTCTGCCCGTTTCCACTATATTTCCCTTATCAAGGAAATATACTCTGTCCGCAACCGCCTCTGCAAATTGCATCTCATGAGTAACAATCATCATAGTTGAACCCTGCTTTGCAAGTTCAAGCATTACATCAAGCACTTCTCTGACCATTTCAGGATCAAGTGCCGCAGTAACCTCATCAAATAATAAAATCTCCGGATGCATTGCAAGTGCTCTAACTATTGCTACCCTTTGTTTTTGACCTCCTGAGAGTTCCCTCGGGTAGGCATTTGCTTTATGTGCAAGCCCAACCTTTTCAAGAAGCTTTAATGCTTCCTTTTTTGCACTCTCTCTGTCGACTCCTCCCACCTTTGTAGGTGCAAGTATAATATTTTCAATTATGGTCATATGAGGAAAAAGCTCATAACTTTGGAATACCATGCCTATTTTTTGCCTAAGCTTTGTCAAATCCTTTTTCTTATAATCAATCACCTCTCCGTCAAGGCTGATGCTTCCTCCCTGTATTTCTTCCAATCCGTTGATACATCGAAGAAGTGTTGACTTTCCGCAACCGCTTGGTCCTATAAGTACTATTACCTCTCCCTTATTAAGTTCCAGGCTGACTCCCTCAAGAACAGGCGTTTTCCCGTCATAATTTTTTATAACATTTTTTATTTCCAATAATGGGGGCATATTCTCTCCTTCCATCATTCCAATCTTCATTATTAATTTCTCTTTTCCAAATATCTTGCAAACATACTGATAGGTGTACATGCAATAAAATACATTATAAATACCGCCAAATATACTCCAAAAGCTGCATTGGGACTGGATGTCCTGTTTGCCTCTATTATCTGCTGTGCAACCTTTATCACCTCGACCACCCCGATCATAAGTACAAGTGATGTGGTCTTTATCATTCTTGTAATCAGGTTTATTGAAAGCGGTATAAGCCTCTTTACAGTTTGCGGAATGATAATATATATAAATGTCTGCCTTTTATCAAGTCCCAGTGCTTCACTGCTCTCATACTGGTGCTTCGGTATACTTATAATCGCACCTCTTACCAAATCTCCCATCTCTGCAATACCCCAAAGGCTGAATACTATAACAGCTGCCAAATCTCCTGAAATATCAGCTCCAAGTACTCTCGTACTTCCAAAAAATACTATAAATAAAAGTACAAGCTGCGGCATTATCCTTATAAATTCCAGATATATTCTAAATACCGCTTTTATTATAGGATTCTTAAAAGTCATCAGTATTCCTACCAAAATACCAAGAGGTATACTGATAAGCACCGCTATCAAGCTTATTCTAAGAGCTATGCCAAGTCCGCCAAGAAGCCTTATGGCATTCCTGCCTTTAAATATCACATCAAGCCCCAAATCCGGCATAGCGCACCCTCCTCTCTATATAGGAACCTAGCATGGACACCGGTAATAATATAATAAGATAAAAAAATACCAACAGTGCCAGACTTTCAACTGTTTTATAGTACAGTCCTATCAGATCCTTTGCCGTAAACATCAGATCCATAAGGCTTATAGCCGAGAATACCGAGGTTTCCTTTAAAAGAAAAATTATATTTGCTACAAATGCCGGTGTACTTATTGAAACCGCCTGCGGCAAAAGTATATAGAAAAGAGCCTGATTATGGCTAAGCCCAAGGCTTAATGCACTCTCCTCCTGTATCTTATCTATAGTCTCTATCCCGCTTCTAAAAGCCTCACACATATAGCTGCCGCCAAGGAATGCCAATCCGAATACCCCACATATATCGGCATCCACCTTTATTCCAAGTTTCGGCAAGCCGTAGTATATAAAAAACAGCTGTATAAGAAGCGGTGTATTTCTGCTGAATTCAATGTATATACTTACGAGTTGCTTAAGTATCGGTATTTTCTTATGCAAAATCAATGTGCATAAAAGACCTATCGCTATGGCGGATATTATTCCAAGTATACCGATTTTTAGCGTCAAAAGCGCCGCATGTATATATAAAGGAATTACCTGCCTTATAAATTCAAAATCCATAATATTACTTTCTCCAAGATACATACCGTATCCCTTGATTTATTTTCTGGAGTAGATAATATCACTATAAACCCTTTTTGTCTATAGGTTTATAGTGTTTATATTTATATTTATATATTCGTGGGAAATTTTAAAAAGGTTTCTAAGATATTTATCAAAAAAACCTATACCTTAAAGCAAACTACGCTTAAAATATAGGTTATTTTTAAATTATGTAAGTAAGAATTGTTTTTCTCTTATTTAATTTTATTATATGGACTTACACCCTTTAAAAGTTTGTTATCTTCTTCCGAAGTTTTGTACCCAATAATACTCTCCGCCACTTTCATAGAATCCCACGCCTATCAGAGTAAAATCACTACTAAGTATATTTGCTCTATGTCCTGATGAGTTCATCCATGATTCCATAACCTTTTCAGGGCTTGTCTGTCCCATAGCAACATTTTCTCCCCATGCATTAAGCCCTGATGGAAGAACTGTAGTATAATCAGAGCCGTCAGGTCTTGAATGTGAAAACAGACTTACAAGCTCCTTTGCTCTTATATCCGCACTGCCCATAAGTGCATTATCCGCACTTAAAGGTGCAACTCCATGTTTTGCTCTCTCTGCATTTACAAGTTCGATAACTTTATTCTCAAATGCACTTGCACTTGTGCTTCCTGAATTATTTGAATTTCCCGAGTTATTTGTCTTTGCGGCACCTGCCTGATATACTCCGTTTGCATCCACATAATAACCACCCGGTGTATATGTATTTACAGCCATGCGTCCGCCCTCTGAAGGATTCAAATAATACCATGCATTATTTACATTCACCCAGCCTACCTTCATATCTCCATTGGTCGCATCCAGATAGTACCATGAGCCTCCGTCATTTAACCAGCCTGTCTGCATATAGCCTGAGCCGTTCATATAATACCATGCATTATTTACTTTTACCCATGATGATCTTTTATAAGAACCGTCAGAAAACTGATACCACCAGCCGCTATTATCTCTTTTCCAGCCTTCTGCCGATGCAAATGCCGGTATTGACAGAAATAATGTACCTGCCGTCAATGCAAGCACCGGTAAAATTTTCTTCTTCATAAATTACTCCTTTCAACACAATGTTTCGACAATGCCCTTTATTGTCCTGTTAAACTTGTTATGATTTATATAAAACTAAACCATCCTCTATAGTTTACCTTAAATATCCATAAAATGAAATAGATTCAAATAACCGTAAAGATGCTGTAAAAATTGAATGTTGGGTTCAAAATAAATCCGAATGTGTTCCGGTCCTAAAAAGAAACAGCTCCAAAGCCTCATTTTCTATACGATATATCAATAACCAATCCGGCTCAATATGACATTCTCGAAACCCTTGATATTCTCCTCTCAAAGCATGGTCACGATATTTATTATCTAATTTCTCTTCTTTAGCTAAGGTATTAACAACTTTTGTTAAATTATCAATTTTAAATCCACGCTTACTTGCAAGCTTCAAATCCTTTTTAAACTGATTTGATGGAATGATATCAAGCATCCTCTAACACCTCTTTAACAATTTCATCAAATGAATTATATCTTTTATAGTTTTCAGGATTCTTTTTCATTTCCTCATATTCGCTAAGAGCAATTTGAGTTTTTGTATTTGGAGTATTTCTTTTTAGCTCAAATGGTATTCCGTCATAACTGACAGCACTTTTTAAAAACATCGTAATAGCTGATGACATATTTAATCCTAAATCATTAAACAACTCTTCAGCTGATTGCTTCAATTCTGAATCCACTCTTATATTAATATTTGTTGTAGCCATATTCATCACCTCTTTCTATATAGTATAGTATTGTAAATCTTTATATATGTCAATACATTGTAAAGCATATATACTTTAATGTAATACATTATGTTGGTAATATAGAAAATCCGTTTTAAAATAAAATATTTTTATGGTCTTAAAGATCTTCCAAATAAAAAAACCACGAGTTCTCTCATGGCTTTTTTGCTATCCTACACATCTGTACAGAAAGTTCTTTACATTATCAAAATGCAGAAACTCTCCTCTTTTTGCTATATCTTCTAATTCTGAAATGCTTACTATTTTGGATTCCAGTATTTCTTCTTCCTGAACCTTTACTCCAAGGATGTCTTTTTTAGAAATTTTAAAGCAATACATATCTACAAAATAGCTGTTGGATTCTTTGCTCTCTCTTTTATGAGTATAAAAATCTTCATATTTTCTGTCACCCAGATCTATATTGGTTTCTTCTAAAATCTCTCTGTATATGGCAGCTTCTGAATTTTCTCCCGCCTTTACTCCGCCGCCCGGTATCTCCCAAAGACCTGCCGCCCATCTCTTATTCATTGAGCGTCTGGTTATCAATATCTTCTTATCTTCTGTAATCAATACGGCAATTGCCGCCAGGTGGAATTGTCCGGGTTTTAATGAAAAATTATATCTGTCTATTGTTTCTCCGGTCGGCTTTTTATCAGCATCATATATATCCCAAAGTTCTTTTTCTTCACTCATTTAATTATCTTTTCCTAATCTTTCCAATGCTTTATCTATAATCTTTTCTTTGCGTTCCTTTATAATGGTTTTTAGGAATGCTTTACAAATTTCTTTTATATATGGAGTATCATCAATTTCAAAGTCCCCACATACTTCCATAGCAGCTCCCTGTTATATCAACCGATTTTATGATAAATAATACTTTAAGTTTTGGCTTTTGTATCAGGAGATATCTATGTCTCTTCTCCGATTTCACTTAAGATTTTATTTAGCATATTTCTAAGCTGCGTCATCTCCTCATCATTTATATTAAGACAGCCTCTCATACCTAACGGTATTTCAAGTGCCATTTCTTTGAGTTCTTCACCGCTCTTTGTCAATGTAACTATCAGAGTTCTCTCATCTATTTTTGAACGCTCTCTTGTGACATAGCCCTTGGATTCAAGTTTTTTAAGTACAGGTGTAAGTGTACCGGAGTCAAGGAACAGCTTATCTCCAAGCTCCTTTACATTCAATTCTCTCTCTTCCCACATCACCATCATTACAATGTACTGTGTGTATGTAAGATCCAATTTGTCCAAATGCGCCTTATATCTTCTTACTATTTCCTTTGAGCAGGCATATAGTGGAAAACAAAGTTGATTTTCAAGTTTTAGTGAGTCATACTTATCCGCCATTTTAATATTCCCTCTTTCCTTTTAAAAGACTTTAAGGAGCCTTTATTTTCATAAACGCTCCTTATTTCTTTTAAATTAATTCTTTTACAGCCTCTTCAACTACCTGTACGCCTTCTGTAGGCTCAAATCTTCTTACTACATTTCCACTCTTATCTATAAGGAATTTTGTAAAGTTCCATTTGATATCAGGCTTGCTTGCATAGTCAGGATCAGCCTCACCGAGCATCTTTGTAAGAAGCTTTGACATATCATTGTCGGCGCCCCAGCCTGCAAAGCCTTTTTCGCTCTTAAGGTATTTAAATACCTCACTTGCATTCTCACCGTTTACATCTATCTTTGAGAACAATGGGAAAGTTACACCGAATCTTGAGCTGCAAAACTTTGCAATCTCTTCATCACTTCCCGGTGCCTGATGTCCGAACTGGTTACATGGGAAATCAAGTACTACAAAGTCCTTATCCTTATAATCCGCATAGAGTTTTTGTAACTGCTCATACTGTGGTGTAAATCCGCACTCTGTTGCAGAGTTGATTATAAGTACCACTTTATTCTTATAATCACTAAGACTTACTTCCTCGCCCTTATTATTCTTTACTTTAAAATCATATATATTCATATTTTCTCCTAACTCTATCTTTATAAATTTATATAAACAGCGCTAAACCTTAATCTCGGCTTTAAACTGTCTCGCAATATTTTGCCGCGGCAATACCCGATACCGCTCCGTCACCTGCCGCCGTTACAAGCTGGCGTACTTCCTTTGTTCTGCCGTCACCTGCCGCAAATATTCCCTCGGTCTTTGTCTTGCAATCTTCTCCCGATATGATATAACCCGCCTTATCAAGTTCTACCACATCCGCAAAAGCCGCATTATCAGGTACCTGACCTATTGCTACAAATAAACCGTCCACAGTTATCTCTCTTTTTTCATTTGTATTCTTATCTTCTACAACCAACGCCGAAACAGCAAAGGATTCTTCCTTTATCTCTACAATATTTGAATTTAAAACAAACTCAACATTATCCTTTTTCTTTAAAGCCGCAACCACAGCCTCCTCAGCTCTGAATTCATCTCTACGATGTATTACATATACCTTGTTTGCTACATTTGCAAGGAATGTTGCATCTTCTATTGCTGTGTTTCCACCGCCGTTTACCGCAACCACCTTGCCTCTGTAAAACATTCCGTCGCAGGTTGCACAGTATGAAATACCTGAGCCTACAAGTTTTTTCTCATTTGGAAGTCCCAGCGATCTGTTCTTTGCTCCTGTTGCAAGTATTACCGACTTGGCTTCATAAACTTCCTTTTCGGTAGCTACCTTTTTAATATTTCCTTCAAGGCTTATTCCAACTACCTTTTCATACTTTACCTCTGCACCAAGCTCTTTTGCCTGATTAAAAAGCTCTGTAGCAAACTCAAATCCTGAAGTCTTTTTTATAGCAGGATAATTTTCTATCTCAGGTGTATTTATTATTTGACCTCCGTAGGATGCACCTTCCAATACAAGTACGGATTTGCCTGCCCTCACCCCATATATGGCAGCAGACAGTCCGGCTGTTCCGGCACCTACTACTACTATATCATACATATAATCACTTCTTTCTATAAATATCAGGTATTATCATACAATAATACCTGATGACATCAATTCTATTATCCCAGTAAAGCCTTTACTTCATCCTTAGATATAAGACCTACCGATTTATTTACAACCTCACCGTTTTTAAATACCAAGAGTGTAGGTATTGACATAACATGGAATTTATTTACAAGCTCGGGATTCTCATCCGCATTAATCTTTGCCACAGAAAATCCTACAGCTTCCTCAGCCACCTCATCAACTATAGGTGAGAGCATCTTACATGGACCGCACCATGGTGCCCAGATATCTACCAATACAGGCTCCTTTGCGTTTAAAACCTCTGATTCAAAATTCTCACTTGTAATTATTTTTACTGCCATAACTTTTTCTCCTCCAATTCCTTAAATGGTTTATAATTATATTTTACACAATTTTATTTTATTGTCAAGCTTTTTATTTTTCCCTACCTTCCGTATCAAAATATTCCTTTGTCAACTTTACAACCACATTTGCAAGCAGAAATAATGCGATAAGGTTCGGTATTGCCATAAGTCCGTTAAAAGTATCTGAAATATCCCATAAAAGCCCAAGATCCATAGTAGCTCCGATAATTGCCATCAATGAATATACCACCATAAAAGGCTTTATGGATTTTTCACTTAATAAAAATTCTATACATCTTGCACCATAAAGTCCCCATCCTATAATGGTCGAGAAGGCGAATGAACACATAGCTATTGCGGTAAATATGGATACTCCGTTTCCATAGGTACTTATAAATCCGCTTATTGTAAGCTCCGCACCTGAAGGTGAGCCAAAAGGTATATTTACTCCTGAGCAAAGTATTACAAGTGCTGTGAGAGTACATATAACTATTGTATCCGCAAACACCTCAAAAACTCCAAAGAATCCCTGCTTTACAGGCTTACCGGTATCCGCAGATGCATGTGCGATAGGTCCCGTTCCAAGTCCCGCCTCATTTGAGAAAATTCCTCTGGATACACCTTTTTTCATACTGAGAAAAAAGCTTCCTATCACACCTCCTGTAACGGCTCTTGGATTAAATGCTCCATATATTATGCTTCCAAAGACCCCAGGTACTCTTCCTATATTTAATATAACCACTCCAAGTGCCAGCACAACATATATAAGTGCCATAAAAGGTACAAGCTTTTCAGTAACCGAACCGATTCTTTTTATACCGCCAAGCAATACCATAGCAACAAGTATTGTTACTACAATTCCGATAATAAGATTTATTGTTTCATGTCCGCCCGGTTTTACTATTCCATAACCTTCAAGCGCTACATTTATCGCAGCTGTAATAGTATTTACCTGTGTGGCATTTCCTGTTCCGAATACTGTAAGTACACCGAATGTAGCAAAGGCATATGCTAAAAACATCCATTTTTTTGAAAGACCGTTTTGAATATAATACATAGGTCCGCCTACCAGATCACCATGCTTATTTTTTTTCCTGAAATGTACAGCCAAGGTAACCTCGCTGAATTTTGTACACATACCAAGTATTGCGGAAATCCACATCCAGAATACACTTCCCGGACCTCCTATGGATATCGCACCTGCCACACCGGCGATATTTCCGGTTCCGACTGTAGCCGCAAGTGCGGTGGTTGCAGCTTGAAAAGGTGATAATGCACCGTCTGCAATATCTCTTTTCTTAAAAATTCTTCCCACAGTGGTTTTCATTATATATCTGAACTTTATCAGCTGCAAAAAACCTGTTCTCACACTTAAATAAATACCCACTCCCATCAGTGCAATCATGGCGGGCACTCCCCAAATAAAGCCGTTTACTGCCGAATTTATCTTCGAAATTGTTTCAATCATATTTCCCTCGCATTTTATATATTTATTTGATATTTGTTTAAAATCCAATCATTTTGCCGAGTGGCTTTAAGAATATAGTATTAGATATAACTCTCTTTAACACTCTTCTATCTAATTATAATATCTTTTTCTATATTCCCTCAGCGATCAAATCCTTTATCACTTCACCGGCTATTATAAGCCCCACTACCGAAGGCACAAATGCCACAGAACCGGGGATTGCTCTTCTGTCTGTGCACTTCCTTTCCGTACCCGGTGGACATACACAATGAGAACTGCAACTTATACTCTCATCTTTTTCAGGTACAAGTGCTTCTTCCTTTGAATATACAACCTTCAGCTTTTTAATATTTCTTTTTTTGAGTTCCCTTCTCATAACCTTTGCCAGCGGACATACACTCGTCTTATATATATCACTTACCATAAAGGCTGTGGGATCAAGCTTATTTCCCGCTCCCATACTGCTTATAATTTTTACATTACTTTCATTTGCCTGCATAACAAGATTTATCTTGGCAGTGACCGTATCAACCGCATCTATCACATAATCATAATTTGAAAAATCAAATTCGGATGAATTCTCCGGCAAATAAAAGCATCTGTAAGTCGTAACCTTGCATTTGGGGTTAATACTCAGTATCCTCTCCTTTGCCACATCCACCTTATATTTTCCGATACTTTTTGTATCTGCTATTATCTGTCTGTTAATATTTGTAAGACATACCTTATCATCATCTATAATATCAATGGCTCCCACTCCGGACCTTGCCAGTGCTTCTACACTGTATCCTCCGACTCCTCCGACTCCAAATACGGCAACTCTTGAATTTTTCAGCTTTTCCATGGCTTTTTCTCCCAGCAAAAGCTGTGTTCTTGCAAACTGATCCATATATCTAATTTGGATAATAAATCCATCCTCTCATAATTTTACACTATCAAGCAAGTTTATATTTTATAATGATAATTGTCAATAAATATCAAATATGATTTTTACACAACTAAAAAGAGAACTTTTACAAAAAAGTAACAAGCTCTCTTTAATATAAATAAAAGTATGTAATTCCTAAATATTATGCTTTGGTTTTTTCTTTCATTTTTCTCAAACTTCTAAAGTCTTTTGACAGTACCAAGATTACAATTACCGACAGTGACAAATCTATTATAAACGATCCTATATATATTGACTGTATGCCAAAAATTTTCGGCAATATAATCATAAGAGGTATATATAAAAACAGCTGTCTTCCAAGTCCTATCACCATCGCCGGAGCCGCCTTTTTTATTGAAGGCCAAAAAGTCATTGCAGTCATAGTAACCGAAAGAAGAGGTGCGATTGACATAAATATTCTGAAACTGAAAATATATCCGAAGTCAAAAGTAACTTTGGGCAGCATACTTCCTAAAATAAGCCATGGATTTATCATTGCCAGCAACCAAAAAGGCAACATAACGACCAATGCCACAAAGGAGAATATCTTAAATGAGCTTATACTTCTTTCATACTTTTGCGCACCGTAATTGATACCTGCCACAGGCTGTAAGGCCCTCATAAGTCCGTAAATAGGTGTAAGCGAAAAATTAAATATTCTAAATACTGCACCGTAAAATGTGATATCAAGATCGCTTCCATAGGTTTTAAGCGCCCTCAATATAATTACACTCTGTATTATGCCCATTACACTCATAATAAGAGAGGACATACCCAAAGATACAATCTCCTTTATTATTTCCTTATCTGCTCTTACAGTAAATATATTGGCATTAAAGCTTGCTCTTCCCCTTTTACAGTAGATTACAAACAATAGGGCATATACAAACATACCTATATTTGTTCCCCATGCAGCACCTGCAACACCCATATTAAAAATTTTCATCAAAATATAATTTGATATTATATTCACCACAAGACCTATTCCCATCATAAGGGCTGCGGTTTTCATCTTTCCCTCGGCTCTTACTATCATATTGTAGGCAAGACCTACAATCCAGAATATACTTCCAATCAATGTTATTCTAAAATAACTTATGGCAAAGGTAAGAGTCTCACCATCGGCTCCTATAGCCTTTAATAAAGGCTTCATAAAGACAAAGCCCAAAAGCATCATAACAATTGTAACCACTATGGAGATAAGATTTGCATTGCCCACAATCTTACCCTGTGTCTCTTTATCATCCTCTCCAAGTAAAATACTTAGATAAGAACCGGCTCCCACACCCACAAGTGAGCCTAAGCCAAGACTTAATTGTGTAAGAGGATATACTATTGATATACCTGCAAATGCGGTCTCTCCTACCAGTCTGCCTACAAAGACACCGTCAAAGATAACATTTAATCCATATAAAACCATGGCTATAATAGCCGGAAGCGAAAGCTTATAACAGACCTTCCACAAACTGCCGTTTAATATCATTTCTTTTTCTTTATTCATGGTGTTCCCCTCCAAAATATTAAATTAATATTTTAAATACGCATCAAACATAATTTTCAGCATATATCTGAGCTTTTCCATATCTATATCATCAAACAAGTAAATACCCATATACAAACAGTTCATTAAAAAAGTAAACTCTCTGTTATTTACCGACTTATACTCATCCAGCCCCTCTTTCCTGCAAAATTCGGCAAAGTCGTTTGCTCCCTCTTCATATATTTTTTCATAAAGCTCTTTAAAGCGTTTATTTGTCTGCATCTCTATAAGAAATACCGTGTAGAGATTTTTATATGGATTTTTATCAAGTATTTTATCCAATAAAATCTCTGTAATCTCCTCACTCCTGTTTTGAAGATTTCCCTTCAAATGATCGAGCACAACTTTTTTTCTATAACTGCTTCCATCCTTTAACAGCTCCAAAAAAATCTCTTCTTTATTCGAAAAATGATGGTACATTCCTCCCTTGGATATCCCTACCGCCTGTATAATCTCATCCATAGTGGTCTTTGAATATCCCCTGCTTACAAAAAGATTTAATGCAATTTCTTTTATCTGTTCTCTTCTTTCTTCCTTACTTAATCTTTTTCTTTCCATACTCTCCTTTCTACCGACTATATAGTCGGTAATGATATATTAGACCTTTTCGCTTCTTTTGTCAAGTATATACAGACAAAAAAAAGCCCCCTCAAATCCCGGAAACGAATTTGAGGGGGTAATAATTTTATTCCCAAATATCTCTGTCCACATCACTGTTTAAATTTTTCCTTTGCTTACAAATACCTGTAATAAAAAATATTATTCCGGAAATCATAAATCCAAGCCCGAATACAAGCAGTATCCAAAAAGGTGCACTCTTTTCATCTATATAGTTAAACATTTGAATGAATAAAAACACTCCGAAAACAAATTGTGATACGCCCACACTTATAAAAAATGAATAACGCTTTTTCATCTGATTGTTTACCTCCTTAGTTTCAGTATAGAGTTCCAACTCTCCGTCAGCCTTATTTTTTCTAAGATACACCCTGCCGGCATATTCTTTAACAACACTTATCCCTGTCTGCTCCAAAAATTTGAAATACTCCTTTTTATTTGTACCGATGTACTTCGGAATATCTATTTTATATTGAAATTTTGCCGGAGAAACATCTTCAAACTCATATATGCCGTTAGAGTATCCTATAAGCATCTTTCCCTGTTCACCCTGCTCATTCAACCAATTCTCTTCCTCGCTTATATCTAAAAAGACTTTTTTAACTGTAGACTTCATTTCGTTCCTCCTTTACTTTCTTTGCATTTGAGAGTAATTCCTCCAACCTTAAAATTTCTTTTTCAAAATATTCTCTACCCTCATCCGTTATAATGTACTCAATCTTTCTATCCATTGACTGTTCATCAGTCTGTCTTATCCAGCCTTTTTTTTGCAATGTATCGAGTGCTCCGTATAATGTTCCGGCTCCCAGATTTACACGCCCATTTGTCATCTCAACTATATCTTTCATAAGTGCATATCCATGCGCTTTCTTATGTAGCCTTAGTAAGATGTAATAAATGGACTCTGTCAAAGCCCCGCTGTTTGATAACCTACCCATATTCCCTCCTTCTAATTTTCAGGACTTTAAATATTACGTTTTTTGGTATTACGCTTTTCTTTGTATCTTTATCTGTAATATATCACAATCCGTAATAGTTGTCAATGTTTTTCTCTAAAATATATTAAAATTAATTGTTGAAGTTACTCCTTATTTAAGCCTCGAAACAAAAAAAGATTGCGAAACGAATCTTCTCGCAATCTTTTTTTACTTACATTATAATATCCTGTTTTATAATATCCATCAATGCATCGCCGTCGCAAGCAAATGTAATATCCCTTGCCGATTGTTCTGTATAAATTGCCGTTGTCATAGTCTGCTCCCCATTGCCGACAAATATTTCACAGCTGTAACGATCAAGTATAATACGAAGTTTGATGCTCCCATCTTCTATATTTGGCACAAACATTCTTCTTTGATGTAGAATCGCCCTTCTTGTACCTGAAAATTTGCGATCTATCTTTACAATACCTTCATATGGTCTGATGCTCAAGGAAGTATAAGTTCCTCCCCCTTTTGCAAAATAAATGATAAATTTATAATATGGATTTTCTGCATCTTTTGCACTGATTTGAAGCTGCAAATCCAAGACTCTGCCATTTATCTCTTCAAGTTGTACCTCTTTACTTTGAGAAATCTCAACCCCTTTATACTCCACTTTGTTTTTTAAACAGGTTTCATACTCTTTCGTAGGTTTTTGATACAGGCGATTATTCTCAATCAAAATCTCTCTTGGCAATGTCATCTGCCCTGCCCAAGCCTCATCATGAGCACGAATGGCACAGGCATCCCAGTTTTGCATCCAGGCAATCATTACCCTTCTGTTATCTTGTGTTTCTATGGTTTGATGTGCATAGAAGTCAATACCATAATCAACCGCCTGATTGTATTGCTCCTTAAATTTTCCTTTTTCCTTATCGAAATCTCCGATAAAGCATATATTCCCGTTTCCATTGTGATATTCAAATCCCACTGGTAACATATCCTGCGGACTGGTTAAAAGCACATGCTTACCGTCAAGTTCAAAGAAGTCCGGACATTCCCACATCTTACCGAAACGGTTTTTATTTTCATCCAAAGTGCTGAAATATTCCCATGAAAAAGCATTCTCACTTCTAAACAGAAGGATTTGTCCGCTTCCGTCAGCAATTCTGCTACCGACTACCGCCCAATATATACCCTCATTATCCCTCCAAAGCTTCGGATCACGAAAATCAATCTTACTTGCCCCATCAGGTAAATCAGCCTCCGTCAAAACCGGATTATTCTCATATTTGACATAATTTAATCCGTCTCCGATTGCAAGACATTGAGTCTGACAGTCAACCATTTCTCCTTCTTCATTTTCCGCTCTTGTTACACCTGTATACATCAAAAGATGTCTTCTGTCATCCAGTTCAATAGCACTCCCCGAAAAACATCCGCAGTCATCATATGGCATATCAGGTGCAATCGCCGCCGGCAGATACTCCCAGTGAAGCAAATCCTTACTTACTGCATGTCCCCAGTGCATAGGTCCCCATTTTGAATTATATGGGTTATACTGATAAAACATATGATACATACCTCTGTAAAACGACAGCCCGTTAGGATCATTCATCCACCCTACATAGGGACTTAAGTGAAATGCAGGACGCATTTCTCCTATTATTTTTTTAGAATGCTCCTTCTCATATGCTCTTGCTTTTTCTAATTTAAGGCTCATTTTTTCCTCCTACTGCCCCAGTGCTTCAAAATATTTATCTAAATACGATTGGTAAATTTCTAAAAACCTTTGTAAACCATAGGCATCCAATTTTTTAATATATTCATTCCAATCCTCATCACTCATACCATTCATTATCCAATCGGATTTCTTTGTATTTATTTCCTTTTTTATATCTGCCAGAAGATTTGATATTTCCTCGGTATCTTTTTGTGACATAAATACATTGGGATAAACATATTTGGTATTCATATCAGGTGTATAAATATCCTTGATCCAATCAAGCCTATACTGTGCATCATCCGGAACGGTAACATAAACATTATAATACTCATTCAATATTGCAAGCGGACCTCCCACACTCTGTGCTTCTCTAACTTCTACCGGTGAAACATCCCCTAAAGGTGCATGCTTTAGCATCGGCTCACCTTTTGAATTGGTTGACATCTCAAAAATATTAAATTTATCCTTTTCCCCATAAGTACCCCAATTGTTTTGTGGAGACTGTATCGGTGCATACATCTGATCAAGCCAACCGCATACCAGTGCCGGATGCTTTGCAAGCGCTGTAACTACACATCTACCTCTGTCAAATCCGCTTGTAAATGATCCGTTCTGAGGTGTTATATTTCTTATATCTGCAGTAAGTGCCGGCAGAGGAACCCAATCTTTAAGATTATCTATATTTGCAATATCCCAGGTAAAGCAAACCCCATATCTTCCCGACTTTCCCTTTGATACATAGGTTGACCACTCCTGTGTAAAGCATTCCGGATCAATCAGCCCCTTTGCATATAGCTTGTGTAACCATTTTATGCCTTCTTTATAGCCTTCCTGTGTTGCCGCACTGATAACTTTTTTATCTTCAGTCACTGCAATATGTCGGTCTTTATCCGCATCTCCATATCCCTCACCAAATCCGTTAATTAAGATTGCCGGATCTTGGTCACCATTATTCACTATACAGGACATTGGAATAATACTGCCTTCTATGTTAAACTCCGCCTGTATCTCAGATGCATGGTCTTTGAATTGTTGCAATACATTTTCAAATGATTCAATATCCGTAGGAACTTCAAGTTTTAAAAAATCCAGCCACTTTTTATTTATATAGCTCATTCCTCCTACAGTCTGAATTGCCGTCTTTCCCTCTCCAAGCTGCTCTATCCATGGCAGTGAATATATATGACCGTCTGTAGCCGTTACCATGGCCTTATACTCCGGATATTTTTCAAATACCTTATTTAGATTCGGCATATCCTTTTCTATATAATCTTCAAGAGGAATTATTACTCCCTGATCTGCATATTTTAATAAATTGCTGTCACTAAAGCCGCCTGAAAATACAAAATCCTGTAAAGTCTTATAATTTACCATTTGAAGTGCAATCTTATCTCCCCACTGATCACTTGGTATGGCAGTCCAGTCTACATGCACATTGGTTTTTTGTTCCAAACGTTCAAATATGGCTCTTTTATTGGGATCAGGCTCAGATGCCGTAGGGTATGAAATCAAACCGGTAATAGTCTCTTTTTCCTTTAACGGAAAGGTATAACTCTCATCCAGAGCCTGTTTTGTATCTGTTCTATTGTAGCCGAAAAAAAGCTCTCCGCATCCTGTTGTAGTGAATACGACTGTTGCAACCACTGTAAATATAAATACTTTCTTATATATTTTTTTTATCATAATGACACCCTCTCCATAAATCAGCCCTTTACAGAACCTGCCATAATACCCGCATCAAAATATTTTTGAAAGAACGGATACATTGCAATCAAAGGTAAAGAAGAAATAATAATAGTTGCATATTTTAGCAACTCTCCAAGCTGTGCTCTTGCTGCCGTACTCTGAATATCCGCAATCATTCCTGATTGAGGCTGGTTTTGAATCAATATGGCACGAAGAACAAGCTGCAAAGGTTGTTTAGACTCATCACTTAAATATACCATTGCATCAAAGTAACTGTTCCACATTCCGACAAATTGCCAAAGTACAAGTACTGCAATCACAGGCTTACATACCGGCAATAAAATTTTAAAAAAATAAGTCAATTCGTTTGCCCCATCCACCTCTGCAGCCTCACGAAGCTCCGACGGAATATTTTGATAGTAAGTTCTTGCAATAATCATATTCCACACACTGAACGCCCCCGGCAGAATAATTGCCCACATACTGTTTAACAAACCCAAATCACTTATAACCAAATATGTCGGAATCAATCCTCCACCAAAGAACATGGTAATAACGAATATAATATTAAGCACCTTTCTTCCACGAAAATCCGTTCTGGACATCGGATACGCTGCAAGAAGTGTAATCATCACGGATATTGCTGTAAATACTACAGAATAAACAATGGCATTATAAAATCCCACCCAAATCTGTTTGTTACTTATGACACGCTGATATGCCGTAGTTGTCCATTTACTGATATCAAAACTTATTCCGCTGTTTTGTAATGTTACAGGATCAATAAATGAAGCCACAATGATATATATTATCGGAATAATTATTGAGAAAACAAAAAGTCCCAAAAAGATATTTCCGCCAAGAATAAATACTTTGTCCGAAGCACATTGTGCTAAAAATGATTTCTTCCTCCTCATATCTAAATTCCCTTTCCGTCATTCATCTTTGCTATAATCTTGTTAATAGCAATCAACAAAACGACATTGATTACAGTATTAAACAAACCTACTGCTGTAGAAAAGCTGTAGTCTCCATCCAAAAGACCTTTCTTGTATACATAGGTTGCTATAATCTCAGATGATTTCAAGTTCATATCTGTTTGTAATGCATAAGCTTTTTCAAATCCTATGCTCATAATATTTCCTGCCTGCATAATAAACTGAATTACTACAATATCTTTAATAGCCGGCCAATCAACAGCCTTAATCTGTTGCCAAATATTTGCACCGTCAAGTTCTGCAGCCTCACGAAGTTCCTGACTCGCATTGGATAGTGCCGCCGTATACATAATAGATGCCCAACCTGCTCCCTGCCAAATACCTGAAATGATATAAATACTGCGGAATGCTTCCGGCATTGTCATAAAATTTATGCTTGATCCAAAAAGGTGATTAACCGGTCCTGTAACTGAAAGAAGGATTCTTACCATACCGCAAAGTACAATTACCGAAACAAAATTCGGCATATAAAGAATTGTTTGAATTTTCTTTTTTATAGTGTTGCTTCCTATCCTGTTTAATAATAATGCCAAAATTATAGGAACCGGGAAACCCCAAACCAAGCCATAAGCACTCAACTTTAATGTATTAGACAAATATCTTATAAAATCCGGTGAGGAGAGAAAACGCTCAAAAAACTTAAACCCGACCCATTCGCTTCCAACTATTCCTCTTATAGGATTAAACTTTTGAAATGCAATTAAAATACCACCCATTGGCAAATATCTAAATATAATTGTCAATAAAAGTGCCGGTCCTATAAAGATAATGTACAACTCCCAATGCTTACGCATATAGCTAAACACTGACTCCCGCTTTTTTGCCGCCCCTGAATGCAACACATTCACATCTTGATTATTTGTTGCCATAAAATCCTCCTTTACAGTATATTTTTTATTAAGAACATAATAGTTTTATTTTTACATAATGTCAATACTTTATTTTACATTTGTAAAACTATTTTTAGAATTAATTTTACATTTGTTTATTTAAATCTTCACAATGTAAGCAAGCTATGTTATAATATAGCCTGAATTATATATTAATTGTTTAGAATTGTTTAATTTACATTTGTAAACAAGCAATTTTATAATTATATAGTTTATTATATAATTAATTGAAAGGAAGAAAAATGTCACAGAGAGTAACTTTACAGGATATAGCCGATGAATTGGGGGTTTCCAGAAATACGGTATCAAAGGCGATAAATAATACAGGTCTTCTTTCCGAGTCTACAAAAAAGAAGGTCCTGGCTAAGGCTGTCGAGATGGGCTATAAGCAATTCTCATATGTGGACTTTGATAATGTCAACAAGCAGCTACAAGCCAAGAACGATAAAACAGAAATAGCTTTGCTTACAACATGGTTTTTAAACGGATCACATTTTTCTGCACCTATGCTTGATAAGTTTCAATTGGAAATTTCAAAGTTCGGTTACTCTATGAGTATGCATATTATTCGTGATGAAGATATACAAAATCTCACATTGCCTGCTTCATTACATAATGACAGATTGGCAGGTATTATGTGCATAGAAGTATTTGACTATGACTATGCGTCCATGCTTTCAAAGCTTGATATACCTATTCTTTTCGTAGACACTCCGGTAGATCTTGACAAGAAACCTATATGTGGGGATAAACTTTTGATGGAAAACTCTTCACCCATTATTTCGTTTATTTCAGACCTGAAGCAAAAAGGTATATCCCGCATCGGTTTTATCGGTGAATATATGCATTGTCAATCTTTTTTTGAAAGATATATGGCATATCGTACAGGAATGAACATCCATCAATTGGAAATCAATGAATCATGGTGCCTCACCAAAAACAAGCCGGGAATTTTACATCCTGATAAAAAGGACTATAAGTCTTATATACAGGAAGAATTGGAAAAACTTTCCGTTCTCCCACAGGTATTCATCTGTGCCAATGATTTTGTAGCTTTAAATTTGCTTAATGTCCTAAATAAAATGCAGATCAAAATTCCTGAAGATATTAAGATTCTGGGCTTTGATGATGCTCCTGAAGCACGCATTATCAGTCCCAAGTTATCAACCGTGCATATTCACAGTCAAATTTTAGGATTTTCAGCAACACAACTTTTACTTTCAAGAATCAATGAGCCTGATATGAACTTTAGAACCATGCACTGTGAAACAAATTTAGTTCTTCGTGCATCCACAGGAGATTAAGCCTATGAAAAACCTCTTTAACTTTGACAATCCTATAATGAACTTTATAGGAAAGCTGCTTGACTGTTTTTTACTTAATATTCTTTGGCTCTTATGTTGTATTCCGGTTATAACTATCGGTGCATCTACAACCGCACTTTACCATTGTGCTATAAAGCTGTCAAAAGATGAGCCATTATACTTATTTCGGGATTTTTTTCACTCGTTTAAACTAAACTTTATCCCTGCAGCCAAGCTGACCATGATTTTCCTTGTTATAGGAATTATACTTGGTATAGATGCCTATATCTTTTTGCATATTAAAATACCGATGCTTCCATGGTGCATCGGTATGGGGCTGTTAGTACTTTTTGCTATTTGCTATACCATTACTTTACTCTATGTATTTGTTCTTCTGTCCCGTTTTGATAACAGTATTAAAAATATGATTTTCAATGCTTTTGCTGTAGGAATACGCTTTATATTCTGTACTGTTATCATTGCCGCCATTCACTTTATTGTATTTTATATCTCTATAAGATGGTTTGCACCTCTTATGTTCCTTGGTATGGGATTGATTGCATTTTTAAGTTCTTATTTTTTAAAAAATGTGCTTTTTTATATTGAAGAGAGCCAAAATAAAAGGGGAACACCTCAATGAAAGATTATGATTTGCATGGAATAAAAAAAATAGAATATATACTGGATTATTATAAACTCCCTATTGTCCTTAGTATTATTATAATTTATATATTTTGTTCCCTATCTTATAAATTGATTACAAAAAAGAATACATTGCTGAGTGTAGCCGCCATAAATATAGAGATTTCAAATGATAATATTCCAAAATTTTCCGATGACTATCTTCTAAACAGAAATTTCAGCAGTAAAAAATATAATGTAAACTTTTATAATAATCTTATATCAGAGGGGAATCCAAATGACGGGGCTTCATATGAGTATGCCTATGCATCATCCATGAAACTGCTTGCCCTTATGACTGATAAAACACTTGATATTGTTTTGATGGATGAAAAGGCCTATCAGACCTTTTCAAACAATGAATATCTATACAATCTTTATGATTTGAACCTTTCCGAAAATACTACAAACAAGCAGGATGCAATACTTATTTCAAGTCCACATTTTTCAGATGAAATATATATCGGTATTATTCAAAACAGCCGACATTTGGAGGAAGCCGTTCAATATATCAATTACTTAATAAATGTCTTATAAAATATATAAAAGCCGACATCTCTGTCGGCTCGAATTTTTGGGAGGAGAGCCGAAATATATCGGCTCGAGTATTATGAAAAAAATCTTTTATTTTATAGACTCGCTATCTCTTGTCTATGTAATGAATTATAGAAAACAAAAGTGGCTAAAGTTTGTTTTTTGTGTAAAAGGTTTTTGAATTAGGTATGAACAATATATGAACTTGAAACCTCTCTGCAATAAAAAAGACCGGTACCTATTTTAAAAATATATACCGGTCTTTTATCATATTTAATTTTTACTTCCAGGCAGGTATATAAGCTCCCTTGTAAACCTCTTCAATAACCTTCTTTACATCATCACTCTGATATGCCTTTACTATCTTTTGATAAATCTCATTGTCCTTATCCTCGCTTCTTGCAACGATGATATTTACATAAGGATTATCAACTCCGTCCTCTACCTTCTCAAGGAAAATAGAATCGGTCTTTGGATTTAATCCATTGTCTACCGCATGTCCGCCATTGATTACGGCAGCTGCCACATCAGGTAAAAGGCTTGGTGTATTTGCAGCCTCAACCTCTGTAAACTTTATATTCTTTGCATTCTCTGTAATATCATTAAGTGTAGGTGTATATCCCGCATCAGGATTTACCTTTATAACTCCCGCACTTTCAAGTACCTTTAAAGCTCTTCCGCCATTTGTAGCATCATTTGGTATGGCAATGGTATCTCCGTCGTTTAACTCTGAAAGATCTTTAATCTTCTTTGAGTATACTCCCAGAGGTGCGATAATTGTATCACCGATTGCCTCAATCTTATAACCGTTGTCCTTAATATCATTTGCAAGATATGCCTTATGCTGGAATGCATTCAAATCAATCTCACCGTCATTTAATGCTCTGTTTGGAAGAGAATAGTCTGCAAACTTTACAAGCTCCACAGTGACACCTTCCTTAGCCATAGCCTCTATTACAGGATTCCACTGCTCATTATTCTCTCCTACAACACCAAGTTTAACCTTGGAAGTTCCTTCTGTTTTAGCAGCATCCGCCTTTGAGCTTTCAGCTGCTGTACTCTCTAAAGAACTCTCTGTATTCTCTCCTGCCGCAGTTGTTGTATCCGCCTTTTGGCTTGAACCACATGCGCTAAGTCCCAAAGTTAAAATAGCACCTACCGCCAATAATTTACTTAATTTTCTCATAAATAAACCTCCTATTATGATTATATATTTTAGTAGCCGACCGGATAATCCGGACTGTTACGTAAAATCGATTAATGTGTACTCTTTTTTATTGCTCTGTTTCCTATACTCTGTATTAAGCTTACCATTATCAGTATTATAATTACTGTAGCATAGGTTACATCTGTCTGATTTCTCTGATGACCGTATCTTATCGCAAAATCTCCCAGACCTCCGCCACCTATGGCTCCCGCCATTGCGGTAAGTCCAAGCAGTGAAATAAATGTAATCTGAACACCTCTTATAATGCCCGGTAAACTCTCTCTAAGATATACTCTGAAAATAATCTCCACAGGTGATGAGCCCATACTCTGTGCCGCCTCTATAAGCCCGGTATCCACTTCATACAGGGCACTTTCAATCTGCCTTGTAAAAAAAGGTACCGTACCGAATACCAGCGGAAGTATCGCTCCCTTTGTTCCTATCGCAGTTCCTACCACCATTCTGGTAAAAGGTATCAGCGCCGCAAGAAGTATTACAAAAGGTATTGACCTGAATACATTGATAAGTTTATCAAGTATATTATAAATAAAAGCATTTTTTAATATACCTTTAGGTGATGTGACCACTATCATAACTCCGAATATGATTCCGAATATAAGTGAAATCGCACCTGATAATATCATCATATTTAAAGTCTGTAAAGTAGCTTCTATAAGTTCATTCGGCTTAGCCGATATGTTCGGCAACAGAATGTGTAAAAAATCATGCATCCTTTATCACCTCCACTCCAACCTGCTTATCTTCCAGATATTTGACCGCCGCATCCATATCCTTTCTTTCACCGCTTACTATTGCCACGGTTCCGCCTATAGGTGCATCCTTTACTATCTCAACATCCGCATAAATTATATTCAGGTTTATATTAAACTTTCTGGACACCTCGGAAATCAATGCTTCGGAAGTGTTTGCCTTTTTATAGCTGAGTCTTAATATAATCTCTCCCGGATTTAATTTTGCCACATCCGAGCCCGATGCTATAAGCCCCTCTATCTTTTGAAGATTTGAGGTGGTCTTTATAAAATCCTTGGTGATTTTATGCTTCGGATTTGCAAAGATTGAGAATACATCCCCCTCTTCCACCACATTTCCGTTCTCCATTACCGCAACCCTGTCACAGATTTGTTTTACTACAGACATTTCATGTGTAATAACCACTATCGTGATTCCAAGCTTTTTATTAAGGCTTTGCAAAAGCTCCAAAATAGAAGATGTTGTCTGTGGATCAAGTGCCGATGTCGCCTCATCACATAAAAGTACCTTCGGATCATTAGCCAAAGCTCTTGCAATCGCCACTCTCTGCTTTTGACCGCCTGAGAGCTGACTTGGATATGCATTCTCCTTGTCCGCTATATCTACAAGTGATAAAAGTTCTCTAACCTTTTCTCTCTTCACTTCCTTTGAAAGTCCGCTTCCAAAAAGTGAATACTCTACATTACCTGCAACCGTTCTGGACGGCATCAGATTAAAATGCTGGAAAATCATTCCGATCTTTTTTCTTGCCTTCCTGAGTTCTCCGGCATTAAGATCCGTCAAATTCTTACCGTCCACAAATACCTTTCCGGTATCCGGTCTTTCTAAAAGATTTATACATCTGACAAGTGTGGACTTTCCCGCTCCGGAAAAACCTATAATGCCAAATATCTCTCCCTTTTCTATCACTAAAGATACATCCTTTACCGCATGTACGGTATTTGTTCCGGCACTGAAATTCTTTGTAACATTTTTCAGTTCAATCATTGTATCTTTATTCCTCTTTCCTATGAATTTAGTGGGTATTATAAAGCACCTGCAAAAAAATTGCAAGTGCTTTATAAAAAATTATTTATCTTTTCCTATTCTCCATACACCCGGATTCAGCAAAAGAAGCATCGGATAAAGTTCCAATCTTCCTGCCAGCATATCAAATGTCAAAACAAGCTTTGAAAAATACGAATATACATTAAAGTTTGCCATCGGTCCGACCTTTGCAAGTCCCGGTCCGATATTATTAAATGTAGCCGCCACGGCTGTGAAATTGGTCTCAAAATCAAAATTATTCAGTGCTAATAAAAACATTGAAATCACATAAATCATAATATATGTCAGCATAAAAACTCTGATATTATTAAGTACGGGCTTTTCAAGCACCTTGCCGTCCATTCTGATGGTTTTTACACCTCTTGGATGAATATAATAACCGATTTCCTGAAATACAGACTTTAACATAACTATTATTCTGGAAACCTTGATTCCTCCACCCGTACTTCCTGCACAGGCACCGCACATCATAAGGAAAATAATTACATTCCTTGAAAGTTGCGGCCATAGGTCAAAATCAGTGGTCGAATATCCCGTGGTGGTGATAATCGAGCCGACCTGAAATGAGGCATGATTTAATGCTATTAAAATATTATCAAAATATCCTCTGATATTTATCGTGATAATAACTATGGCTGCAAAGATGATTCCAAAATACCATCTCACCTCTTCCATCTTAAAAGCATCTTTTTTATGCTTTCCAAGCAGCAAGAAATAAGCATTAAAATTTACACCGAATAATATCATAAATATAGTGACTACCACCTGAATGGCATAGGAGTAGCTTCCGAGGCTGTCGCCCTTTATTCCGAATCCTCCCGTTCCTGCCGTACCGAAGGTAATGCAGAGTGCATCAAATACAGGCATCTTTATAACTACCAAAATAACAAACTCTATAACAGTCATTACCAGATATATAAGATAGAGAATCTTTGCCGTATCTTTAAGTCTCGGTACAAGCTTACCTACCACAGGTCCCGGGCTCTCCGCCTTCATAAGATGCATATTGTAGCCGCCTGCCATTGGAAGGATTGCAAGCAGGAGTACAATAACTCCCATACCGCCTACCCAATGTGTAAAGCTTCTCCATATAAGTGATGTATGGCTTAGGCTCTCCACATCCTCCAAGATACTTGCTCCTGTAGTGGTAAAACCCGATACGGTCTCAAATAATGCATCTATAACATTGGGAATCTCTCCTGTGAGTACAAACGGAATCGCACCCACCACACTGAGTACTATCCATGAGAGAGCCACCATTACAAAGCCCTCTCTTGCAAAGAATACATTTTCAAATTTTTTCTTACTGGAAATCAGATATCCTATAATGGCGGACACCGCACCTACAGCCAGATAAGCCATTCCCTCATGTTCACCATATATAAGTGATGTCACTGCCGGTATCAAAAAACAGGCAGACTCAAGCATCATAACCTTTCCCACAATATATAATATAATTGAATAATTCATTACTTTAATATATCCTCTAAATTTTGCATACCTGTAATTCTTGTTATAATAATAACCGAATCATTTTTATGTAAGGTGGACTTACCGTTAGGTATGATTACCTTACCGTCTCTGATAATACCTGCAACAAGTACACCATCCTTTATAGGCAATGCCTCCAAGGTTGCACCGGTCATCCCGGAATCCTCTCTTATATAAAATTCCAATGCCTCTACCTTGCCATGTATTATCTTATACAGTGCCTCCACATTATTATTTCCAAAGCTGTTTTGTAATCCTCTTACATATCTTACAATATATTCCGCTGTGATATGCTTCGGATAAATCATACTGCCCAAATCAAATTTCTCTATGATATCATCAAAGGCAATGCGGTTTATCTTTGTTACTATCTTTGCATTGGACACACTCTTTGCATAAAGTGAAAGGAATGCATTTTCCTCATCAATTCCTGTAAGTGAAACAAAGGAAGCACATTTTTCTATGCCCTCCTCCAGTAATACATCCTTATCCGCTGCATCACCATGTATGATTACAGCTTCAGGAAGAATTGCTGAAAGCTCCTCACATCTTTCATATGATTTTTCTATTATCTTTACCTTTATTCCAAGCGGCAAAAGCTGTTTAGCCAGATAGTAGGCAATTGTTCCTCCTCCTACTATCATGGTATCTCTTACACCATTGCTGTTGCATCCGACTTTCTTAAAGAAATCCTTTGCATTTTCTGTGGAAGCCACAATACTTACAATATCTCCGCTTTGAATTATAAAGCTTCCGTTAGGTATGATGACCTCCTCGCCTCTTTCCACCGCACATATAAGTATATCCGACTTTATATTTCTGCCGACATCAATAAGGGTTTTCCCAACCAGAATATTATCCTCGGGGATTTTATATTCCAATAATTCCACTCTGCCTCTTCCAAAGGTATCTATCTCTATAGCTGAGGGGAATCTTAAAAGTCTTGCCATTTCTGTAGAAGCGGCATACTCCGGATTGATAGTCATTGCAAGTCCAAGCTCTTTTTTCATAAAGCCGATATCCTGACTGTATTCCGGATTTCTTACTCTGGCTATCGTATGTTCAGCTCCCGCCTTTTTTCCTACCATACAACATAGGAGATTGAGCTCATCCGATTCCGTAACTGCAATCAAAAGGTCAGCATCCTCTACTCCCGCTTCTTCCAATATACTATGTGTGGCTCCGTTTCCTGTAACTCCCATCAAATCCAGTCTGGTCGCAAGAGCTTTCACCACCTCTTCATCCGTATCCACTATTACTATATCATGTCCTTCAACACTAAGTTGCTCGGCAATAGTTGAACCAACCTTACCGCAGCCTACAATTATTATTTGCATTTTCATCTCCATTATTGAAATAATTAGATTTTGTTAGCTTATAACATTTGCCTATTGTAGCACAATACAAATATATTTACCATATCAAACAAATTCACTTCTTTACTCTGCATATCTATTTTGCTATACTGTAAAAAAACATATTTGTATGGAGGTTTATGTGAAAGTACAAAATATCAAAGATGTTGATGCTTTTTTTAAGGTAATCGATGAATGTAAGGGAACTGTTGAATTGGTTTCTCCTGAAGGTGACCGCATCAATTTAAAGAGTAAGCTTACACAGTATTTGTCAATGGCAAATATCTTTTCAAACGGCTATATCAAGGAACTTGACCTTGTAGCACATGATAAAGATGATGTAGAAAGACTGATTAAATTTATGTATCAGGGTGAATAGAATATATTTCCCAAAATGTCCGACAGGATTTCCTGCCGGACATTTTTTAATTTCTATATGCATTCTCCGTCTTATAATTTTCCACTATCCTGTATTTTCTGCTTGGACTTGTGGTGTCATACTGCTTTTGGTATGCTCCGTTATCATCCACCCAGTAATAGACACCGCTTACGGCTGATTTTATATAACAGCTTACAAAAAGATATGAGTCCTTGCCAAAGCAATAGTCCTTGCCTCCTATATTCTTCCATTCCGCCTTGGCATATTTATAATCCTTATCTACATACCACCATCTTCTGTTGTCATTATAATCCTTTATCCAGCCTCTTACATAGTTTCCGCTTATAAAGCCCTCAGATATATGAAACCATGGATTGTATCTGCTGGCTATTCTACCGCTTGCTTTTACCGCTTCTCCAACACTTAAGTTTTTTACAACTCCTGCACTTGTATTTGGAGCTGTTCTTATCCTTACTCCACTGCCTACAATAGTCAAGTTTGCAGTAATGGGTATCTCATTTGCAGCCGGTTTATATGACTGATTAGGTCCACTGCCGGGGCCGGGCTTATTTCCCTGATTCTGGTTATTACCGGGACCGGGCTTAGGACCTTTACTATCATAGTCAGGTCTTGCAAAGCCTACTATTGTATAGCCTCTGCCGTCAAAGTTTCTGGTCATTTTCATTACCATACCGCCATTTGCAATATCGGTGCTTCCGGTATTTCCCTCTATGGTTTCATAGCTGCCGTCTTTATTTACCGCCACCACAAGACCTGCATGATTTACTCTTCTGCTCTGCCCCACTCCATTACTCAAAATAAGTATAATATCGCCCTTTTTTCCACTGTCAAAGAGCATATTTTTATCTTTATAATGAGAATATACAGTTTCTGTGGATGCGGTCTTCATTCCGTCACAAAAGACATGGCTTGCCCCGCTCATTCTGAAGATATCCCAAAGAAAGGTCACACACCATGGATAAGAACGGGCACTGTTATCATATACCTCCTGCCCGTAGTAATTTGTATTAAACGATACATTATTGCTCTCGGGAGGATCTTCGCTCACTCCGATGTACTCCCCCGCCTTTCTTATCACATTATCCATCAAAGACATATCCGACTCCTTTCTAAAAAAGACCACAGAAACTCTGTAGTCTTTTATATTACTGTTTTATCCTGATATCACCATCTGTTATCTCTATCCTGCCATCCTTTAAAAGATGACCTACAGCCCTCTTAAAAGCATTCTTACTAAGCTGCAGCTCAACCTTTATTCGCTCCGGAGAAACGCTCTCGTCAAAGCCAAGGCTGCCGCCCCTGCTCTCTATTATATTATAAAGTATATCAGCATCCGTAATCAATTGTCTATAGGCTTTCTTTCTTGGACTCAAATCCAGCTTACCGTCATCTCTTACTCTGATTACTCTAAGCTCCAATCTGTCGCCTATCTTTATATTTTCAAAACTCTCATTAGGCGGTATCATTCCGTTAAACTTATCATCCACAGCCACAAATATACCTATCTTTTTAATCTCAAAGACAGTACCGACCACTTCATCATCCTTTTTATAAGGACTGTTTGGGGACAGATGTGAGTAAACCTTTGCACTGGCTGCAAGTCTGTGACTCTTATCCTCATAAAGATATACAAGTATCTCATCACCCTCATTTACCTTGCCCACAGTCTCCTTAAAAGGTAAGAGTACATCTCTCTCAAGTCCGATATCAAGGAATGCACCTATTCCTGTGGTGGACTTTACCAAAAGCCTTCCAAGTTCCCCTACCAAAAGCTTTGGACGCCTTGTGGTGGCAATGAGCCTGTCCTTGCTGTCACGATATACAAACACCTCCAACTCACTTCCGATTTCACAATCCTTTGGTACTTCCTTCATAGGCAATAGTACATCTTCACCGCTTCCGTCTGTAAGATATATACCAAAATCCTTTTTTCTATCCACTTTCAGGCTCTGTATTTTTCCCAGTTCCATAAAAACCCCTTAATATTCAAACTTAACAATGGCATAGGTATCGCCATCAGTATCTGCAAGATTTACAATATAAAAATCTTTACCCTTTGTGATTCTTGGCAATATTACATCATCCAATACTGCCGCTCTCTTATATTGTACACTTATTTTTTTTACTTTAAAATCTTCTTTTATAATATTTTTTGCCTTACTTACATATATGGCATTATTCATATGATGGTTTGTATCCAAATCATTTTTGCTGACAATAATCTCACTGCCAAGTTCATATTCCGTGGGAATCTCAAACTTTCTGACAATCTTTGTCATATCAAATCTTTGTTCATTTCCTGCCAGATATTTTTCCAGAGCTTCTACTGTAGGTTTTGTAGGTCTTTTATTATCCAAATCATAATGAAACCAGATAGAATCAGCCTTTACCAAAAAATCCCCTTTTGCATCTTTTAAATAGAAATTTCTATATCCGTAAAAGCTTTTAAAATCATATGCAAAAGTGCCTACCTCTACATTATCAGCCAATACAGGTAATTTAATGATATCTATCTGCCAGGAATTTACCCACCATGCCTCTTTTTTGCCCTTTAAGTATTCTATTCCCAGCCCCAAATCCTCTGATTGAAATGTTGAACAGTCCTGAAAAAGATTCAAAAGCCCAAGTAATGACAGTTCTCCGTTTTCTCCAAGTTCACTATATCTGATTCTTTCATTAAATGAATACATTTTGCTACCTTAACCTAACTATCTTCTATTTTAAAAGAGATTTGAAATATTTAAAAATTTCCTCTCCCACTACGGCATCATCTCTTCTTAGTTTATATGACATTCTCTCCGGATGAAATTGTGTAGCGATAATAGGCAATTCCTCATGTATAACAGCTTCACATACTCCATCTTCCGACTCTAAAACTCCCTTTAAACCGGCTCCTAACTTTTTAATTCCCTGATGATGTGCCGAATTTATATAAAAGCTTTTGCCATAGAAATTTTCAAACAGATTGCCGTCTTCCACACTTTTTACACTGTGCAAACTGTCATTTTTATCTTTTACCGTATGAATTTCTTTGGTCGCTAAATCCTGATGAAGACTGCCTCCAAAATATATATTTATAAGCTGCATTCCTCTGCAAATACCTAATATCGGCTTTTTTGCCTTTACAAAAGCATCTAAAATATCTCTTTGCGCCTTATCAAGTTCTCTGTCAGGCTCTTCCGATCCGTTCATCTCCTCGCCATAGTATGCCGGATCTATATCTCCTCCGCCCGGAAGAAGCAATCCGTCACATGCCATAGCTTCATCTATATTTAAAGTTGTAATGACTTCAATATCATTTTCCCTTAGAGCCTCAATATAATTTGTCAAACTTTCCGTACCCGCCAGTGCTACCTTCTTCATAAAAAATCCTCATCTATATATACTAAAAAACTCCCACAAACATCTTTGTTTGAATGGGAGTTATATAAAGCTGGGCTACTAGGATTCGAACCTAGAAATGCTGGAGTCAGAGTCCAGTGCCTTACCATTTGGCGATAACCCAAAACTGACCTTGATAGAATACTCTATCCTGCCGGTTTTGTCAATAGTAATTTAAAAAAAATCAAAGATAAATTTCATTTTTGCCATGGAAATGCCGTTATCTTCTACACCGGCAAACTGTATCTGCCAAACGCTCTCATCCATGCCCTTATGATTTTTAAAATAAATCTCTTTTAAGCTTATATCTTTATCGCCCTCTGATATCTTAATACAAAGTGCAGCCCTTTTTCCGGTTAATATTATTTTATTATCTTCTATTTTAGGTTTTATGGGGCTTATAAGATTTTCTCTAAGGCTGCCCCCTGACTTTTTTAATCTATCTTCTATAAGGATATCACCCTCACTGTAATACTCTATTTTTCTCTTAAGGCTTATATCATCAAGCCCGTAAGCATTTGCATAGGACATATCCACCTGACCGCTTTTTGGAGATTTAAAGCTCAAGCATTTATACTCTTTGCCGGCTCTTTGTTCCTCTTTGTTTATAAGCGGAACATTATGCGACAGACTTCTGTTATTAAAAATCTTATATCTTGTATCTTCCCTAAAATAATCCTTAGTATACTCACCACAGCCAAGATCTGTAAGGAAAATCTCACCGTCACAGCTTAGTATAAAACTTCCGATATCATTATGATTATGAGGCTCATTATTATTGCCGCCCTTTAGTGCCAATCCGATATCTTTATTCTTCCATACAGCCCATTGTGCATCCTTATAAAATATAAATTTATATAGATTTTCTTCTACAGACTTATTTTCAGATTCATTTTTTTTCAAAAATTCTTTTACCCATAAATAATCCTCTAAATTTGCCATAAATCTATAACAATGATCCGTATCAAATTTCATAGCAAATTCCATAGGCGGGATTTCAAATTCATCAAATTTACTTTTCAAAAAGCAGCTAAGCCCCGGTCTGAATCTGTCATTTGTCGAACCGTCCGAAAAGCTTATGGTATTCCCTCCGGGTAAAAAGCAGTTTTGCTGAAATAACACTATGCTTTTCATGCTTTTATTATTAAATAAATCCTTACTTCCATCACTGTATTTATAAAGCTGATTTGCAAAGCCTGTAAAATACTCCATACCATAGGTAAAATAACTAAGCCCTTCAAGACAAACTCCGTCATCACTAAAGCCTTTAAGATACCGCCCCAGACAAATTTCCACTCTGTCAAGTATTTTATCTCTATTGCCCTTATCGGGTAAATACAGTGAAGCACTGCCTATACTTGATGCACATACCGATATCCAGTTGTTAGTCCAGTTTTCCCATCTGTGATATCCGTATTCGCTTTCTACATAGGGTTTCAGCACTCTTTTTTCTACATTTTCCTCTATTGTAAGCAGACATTTCTCAGATAATATATCTTTAAGATAATAGTATATACATGAAAGTGCCTGTGCGGTTTCCGAGGAAAAAAGATCCACTGTATATTTCCAATCTTCTTTGCTTAAATCCACATGAGCCGGCAATGCCCAGGTGGTTTCTTCACAGATTGAATATATTATCTCTTCAAGCTTTCTTATATATGCATCTTCCTTATACAAAAATACCGCAAAGAAAAACACATTTAAAAACTTTCTTCTCTCAAAATATATTTTTTCATATATAAGACGGTTTCCCATCTTTTCATACAGCAAAAACTTCTCCTCTGTAAGTAAAGGCAAGTCATTATACAACAACTCGGTGCTGTATTTTTTTATATCCTTTTTAAATTCCTCATGATATGTCTTTACATCTTTTAAACATCCCATAAATTATTCTTTCACCGCGCCAATCATAATACCCTTGGTAAAATATTTCTGTAAGAAAGGATATGCACATAGTATAGGCAAAGTTGCAACTATAACGGTCGCATATCTGATAGTCGCTCCTACAGCCTCCAAATCGCCTGAGGATACTCCCTGTGTCATAATTGAGGTATCATTTGATAAAAGTATCTCTCTAAGTATTACCTGAAGAGGATACATCGCTCTGTCTGTAAGTATTGTGGAAGCCCAAAACCACCCGTTCCATACACCTACACCATAGTATAAAAGCATAACCGCAAGCACGGGCTTTGAAAGAGGAAGAACTATTGAAAATAATATTTTCATATGTCCCGCTCCGTCAATTCTTGCAGCCTCGCATAGAGATTTTGGTATACTCTCAAATGATGTCTTTAAAATAATCATATTGTAGGTGCTTATCATAAACGGAAGTATCAGCCCCCAATGGCTGTTCATCAGATGAAGTGATCTTAAGTTCTGATAAAAAGGTATCATTCCTCCGCTTATAAACATTGTCAGGGTGATAATAAACATCAAAGGCTTTTTAAACATTACTCTTTCCCTTGAAAAAAAGTATGCTCCTATAGATGTCATTGTAATCTGTAGCACAAGGCTTATTACAAGTATTTTTAAAGTATTCAAATAACCTGATAAGATCATTTTATTTTTAAATACTGCAATATATGCCGCAAAATTCGGCTTAATAGGTAATAAAAGCAAACCGCTGTGCTGCATTATAAGATTTCCGTTTGACAGTGAAGCCATCAGTACATACCATATGGGATATATACAGACTAAGGCAAGTATGGATAAAATACAGATATTAAATATATTAAATGCACTTATGGCATAAGAATCTTTCTTTTTCATTTTTCCTCCTTACCATAAACTCGTTTCACTGACTTTTTTACTCAGTTTATTTGCCACCAGCAGGAATATGAAATTTATACATGAGTTAAACAGACCTATTGCCGTTGAATAACTCCAGTTTCTCTCCAATATTCCCACCCTGTAAATATATGAGGCAATAACATCGGCAGTTTCGTATGTAGCCTCATTATATAGCAGTATTGTTTTTTCATAGCTTGATCCGAGGATTTGGCCCAGCCTTAATATAAGCATAATTATTATAGTGGTGCTTATTCCCGGCAAGGTCACATGGATAAGTTTTTCCCATCTGTTTGCTCCGTCTATTGACGCAGCCTCATAAAGCTGCTCATCTATTCCCGATAATGCAGCCAAATATATTATTGAACCCCATCCGATTTCCTGCCATATATCGGAAGTTATATATATCGTTCTATATAAAGCGGGATTTTGGATAAGAGATGTTCTCGTTCCTCCAAAAAATTCAATTATATCATTTATCAGTCCCGTGCTTTGTGTAAATTCCTTTATAATACCGGTTACCACAACCAGTGAAATAAAATGCGTCAAATATGTCGCTGTCTGTACTGTCTTTTTTATTTTCTTTTGTTTAAGTTCATTTAAAAGTAATGCAAGTATTATCGGTGCCGGAAAACCGAAGGCTATCCCGTATACACTTAGTAAAATCGTATTTCTCAGTATTCTTGTAAAATACGGACTCTGAAAAAATCTTGTAAATTGTGCAAATCCTACCCATTCGCTCCCTTTGATTCCAAGCCTCGGGTTGTAGTCCATAAAGGCAATAATTGCACCATACATCGGCTTATAATGAAATATAATATAAAATATCAAAACAGGCAGAACTAATATATACAAACTTTTATTTTGCTTTATGTCCTTTTTTATTCTGGAAAATAAATCGCTTTTCATATCATCACCTTTATAGAGGCTGTCACAATACAGATAAATAATGTTCAATACCGGTAGTTTAATTTATATTCTACCATAGTTTGGGCATTATATTCTTAAAGCAACAGCCCCGTTTATATTATATCCAACTATCTTGCATTGTATCTTTCCAATGCCGCATTCTCCATCTCCAATACCTTATCTATTCCCATGGATTTGATGGTACTTACATAAGTATCCCACTCGGACATATCCATAGTTCCAAGAATAAACTTTAATGTACATTCATCTCTGTATGTATTTATCTCGGTCATTATTTTTGCTATTTCCTTGCTCTCTTCGGCATTAGGTGTAATAGGCGGTACTGTATACTTTGCGGTATTTGTATCCGACCATAATTTTAGGGCTTCCTTTTGCTCATCAAGTGCAAAATACTGTAATATATACTCTTCATCCTGAATGAAAGGACCATTGTAATTTGCTCTTACATATCCTGCCATAGCATGTGTTATAGATAAATTCGGATTCTTTAATAAAGTATCTGTGTATACATGCTTGCCGTCCTCAAGAGTATAGCTTACTCCCTCCGTACCGAAATTATAAAGTATATGTCCCGCATCACTGTATCCGAAGTCCAAAAGTCTTGCAGCTACCTCTACATCCTTACAGCTTGTAGTAATTGCCGCACATCCGAGTCCGCCCGGATAAAAATTATCCTTTTGTCCCATTTCAGGCTTTTGTCCTGCTTCAAGTGTAGGATATGGTGCAGCCACCAATCTGAAATTACTGTTTGTTTCCTGTCCCGCCTTGGTCCAGTTGCCCATACCGCTTCCACCCCATGCAAATGATGCACCGGCTGAACCGTTTGTTATCTTTGCGGCTACCTGATCATTTGTAAGTGTTGCAAGATCGGGATCTATAAGTCCGGCTTTCATCCACTCACTCATCTTTTGAAGATAATTTTTATATCCGTCCTCAATAGCGCCATAAGCTATCTTTCCGTCCTTCATATAAAATGTTCTTCTTGCATTATACGCACATGCAAAAGGATTATGATTGGTTAAATCAGGTACTGAATACCAATATGCAAAAGCTCCTGTAGCTCCTTTTTTCTCTTTAAAAGCTGTCAGCACCGTTTCCCACTCATCTATTGTCTTAGGTACTTCAAGTCCGAGCTCCTCAAGCCAGTCGGCTCTAAGCATAGGTCCCATACTGGTAAGTAATAAATCCCCACCTCTTATAAACGGGAAGCAATAGTAATCTCCGTTATCGGTTCTTATCATCTTATCCACATCCGGATGCTCTTTTAAATATGCCTTTATATTAGGACAATATTTATCAAATACATCATTTAAAGGTATGATAACTCCGTCATCTATAGCCTTTTGCGGTCCTCCATCATATCCGAACCACTCCCATTCTATAACATCGGGCAATTCTTCATCAAGTAACAGAAGGTTAAACTGCTCCTTCTCCTGACCTACCGCCGGATGTCTGAACTCTACAGATATTCCCGACTGTTCATGCAGACCTTTATAAAATTCCGTTTCACCTAGATTCCCATAATTTGCAGACACATTTGCATTTAACGGTGTCCAATAAGTAACTGTCTTATCCGTTTTCATCGGATAGGCAAAATCCGTATTCTCCGCCACGGATTCCTTTGATGACTCATTCACAGACTCATTTGAACCGTCCATTGCCTTATTGTCTGCCGCTTTCTGCGAACATCCCGCCACACTAAGTCCCAACATACTACATACCAATAACAAACTACCTAAACTTTTTAAGCTCTTCCTCATATTACCTCCTAAATTTTGTTACGATATTCAACTAGTTGTCTTTATTTTATATGAAAATACCTCAAATTTCAATCATTTTTTCATAAATTATATGTTTACATATATTAAACACTATAAATTATCTCTAATATAATATGCTGATATGTATAATTACTTTGTTATTTTTGTATATGTTGTACACTCTCTTCTTACATTTTCACCAATGAACACTATTTACCAATACCACTACATATGTCAATATATACTTTAGAGAAAACTAAATTCCAAATATCTAAACAAAAAAGTCACAGAAGTTTATACTCCTGTGACCTGCACTATTCCCATCTTTCAAATAAATCTTCAAACTTAAGGGTATCATCTTTTTTAATAACTTTACTCCTGCCGTCTCCGTAATCATAACTGACAGTCGTCCATGTATTTCTTTTTCCTGATCCTATGCATACAAGTTTATCCAAAACTATACTGCCTGAAGGCAACTCTTTTTTCAAAAATTCGCACAATTCATCTAAATTTTTTATATCGACAAAATAACTTATGCCCTGTTTAAAAGTTATAGGCTCATACCTGCCGTCATCTTTATCCCATATCCTGATGCATTTCATATTTTGATTGAAATTACTTATCCTCTCGGCTGTTTTGGAACTCTCAATAAGACAAAATCCTCCCTGCCCATAAGTATTTTCTATTTTATAATCCTTAGATGTATCATCTTTTTCATTTTCTATATCTACATTTTTACCGTCATATTTAACATCATAGATATTACCTTTAAAATCCATATATTTTAAAGCGGAGCAGGTTGCATTTGCCACCATACATTTTACACTTGCCTCATACTTAAAATCTTTTTTTAAACTCGGCTTTGAATAATCACTCATATCATCCAAAGTTTTTGACCTTGAATACTCAAGCATATCATCATCTAAGCTTTTAGGCTTTGACTTGATAAATTTTATTAATATCACCAAGAACAACAGTACAATTAAGGATATTATAATTCCTGTCATATCGCCTCCGACATAATTTTAAAATCATCTGCTTTTTGCCGCCTTTAAAGCCTCTTTGCCAATCAATGCAATGCAACTTCTGCCCTCCACCATTATCTTTCTTTGATTTTCAATCATTTGTGCTTCGGTCTTAAATGCTGCATTTATATCATTTGTATCTATCATTATATGCCAGGCATTACCTCTTTTTATAGTCGGCAGTGAAAATTCATGTCTGTCCCAATGCATATTTAAAATAATATATACATCATTTTCACCCTCTATAAGTATTCCCATCTGCCTGTTATAGTATTCAAAATCCGGTTTCCACACCTGCATGCCGTGAATGGATGTTTTTTGCCCTCCGCTTATATACTGTTTTCTAAATTCGAGCATGGACTTTACAAATCCAAGAAACTCTTTATTTTTATTTACCAGTTTCCAATTAAAATAGCTCAGTTCATTGTCCTGACAATATGTATTATTATTTCCGTTTTTTGACTGTAATATCTCATCCGAGCTGCATATACATGGTACATCCTTAGATATCATCAACATAAAAACGGCATTTAAATACATTCTTTTTCTTAAGTTAAGTACCTGTAATTTTTTGGTATCTCCCTCAAAGCCGCAGTTCCATGAAAAATTCATATTTGTGCCGTCGGCATTGTCTTCACCATTGTTCTCATTATGCTTATAATCATATCTATATATATCCGCAAATGAAAATCCGTTTATATCCGCAATAAAATTCAAATATCCGCTTTTATCACTTAATACCCCGGAGACAAAGGGAACCATTCCCTCATCACCTTTTAGATATTTTCTTATATTATTCATATACTCATAGTTCATAGATATGATATTTTTGTCTTTATTATCATATATCTTATTTGTAAAGATAAATTTGCTGTCAAGAAGATAAGGATCTTTTACAATATCCTCGCAGTAATCAATTCCCGTAATATGAAATCCGTCTATATGATATTCCAGCTTCCAGTATCTGAGTACATCTATTATATAGCTGATACTTTTTTTATCAAAGAAAAATTCCTGTATTACCCCGATACCCGCCTCATGTAATGCCTTAACCATTAACTTGTATTCATTTACAGGATTTCTGTGCTTTCTTGTCGCAAAGCTTGCTTTAGGGGCAAAGTTAAGACTGTTTGCATAGCCCCAGTAGTTAATCCTTATATTTTCCTGTTTTTCTTTTTTCTCCTTATCAAAAAGAGAAATCCAACTTCCGGACACTCTTATAAATTCATCAAACTCCGTAGCAGGCATTATATCTACAAAATCCACACCCAAATCTTTTAGATAGTCAATCTTACTTATAAGTCCTTTAAATGTGCCCTTATCCACCACCTTGGAGCTGTTTGCCTTGGTAAATCCCCTTATATGAAGTCTGTAGATAAAAGAATCTTCAAGCTTTTTGCTGACAGGTATCTTAGCGTTTTCATAATCATTATCCCAGTCAAAATCGCTTATATATACCGGACTTCTTCTCGGGTTGTCAATCAAAGCTGTTTTACCGAAACTGTCTCTTCCCGAAAAACATTTGCCGTATTCATCTGCAAAAACACCTTTTTCATCTTCCAGTGCATATTCATAGTTCTTTTTTAGATGTGTATTTACCTCTAAAAACCATACATCCCCTATACGGGCTTCTATAGGAAATTCTATTCTTAATGCCGCTTCTTTTTCATTTCTTTCATAAAGGTTTAAATAAAGGCTTTTGCATTTTCTTATAACCTTTATACAAAAATAAGAGGGCGTCACAGTCATACCAAGTGGATAAGAATAACTTCTACCTTTCTCTTTCTGAACTACCATAACGCACCTCCTTTAAGTTATATATTTATATTTCAATATCCAGTTCTACCGGACAATGGTCTGAACCTAAGATATCACTGTGAATCTTAGCTTCCTTTATTCTATCTTTTAATTTATCAGATACTATAAAATAGTCAATACGCCAACCGACATTTTTGGCTCTGGCACCGCCCATATAGGACCACCATGAATAAGCACCTTCTTTATCGGGATACAGAACTCTAAAGCTGTCTGCAAATCCGGAGGAGAGAACTATATCCATCTTGCCTCTTTCCTCATCCGTAAATCCGGCATTTTTTCTGTTTGTCTTTGGATTTTTTAAGTCTATCTCTTTATGAGCAACATTTAAATCACCGCAGAATATCACAGGCTTTTTTTCTTCAAGCTTTAATACATAATCAAGGAAAGCATCCTCCCAAGTCATTCTGTAATCAAGTCTTGTAAGCCCTCTTTGAGAGTTTGGAGTATAGCAAGTAATCAGATAAAAATCATCATACTCGGCTGTAATCACTCTGCCCTCATTATCATGCTCCTCTATTCCGATACCGTAAGTCACACCTATCGGCTTATCTTTAGTAAATACGGCTACACCTGAATATCCTTTTTTAGCCGCATAGTTCCAGTAATCATAATACCCCGGCAAATCAAGCTCTATTTGACCTTCTGAAAGCTTTGACTCCTGTATACAGAAAATATCCGCATCAATATCTCTGAAGAAATCTAAAAAGCCCTTTGTAACAGCAGCTCTGAGTCCGTTGACATTCCATGAAATCATTTTCTTTGTCTTAGCCATATCAATCATCACTCTCTTCATCTGCCGAAACTGTATAAGTAAATCTCTTTCTTGCCATCTCATCAGAATCAAGATATTCATCATAGGTGGTTATCTTATCTATAAGACTTCCATTGATAATCTCCATAATTCTATTGGCTGTGGTCTGCACCACCTGATGGTCTCTGGATGAGAATATAAGCACTCCCTTGAACTTTTCAAGTCCGGTATTAAGTGCTGTAATAGACTCCATATCAAGGTGGTCTGTAGGCTCATCAAGTATAAGC
Source organism: Lachnoanaerobaculum sp. Marseille-Q4761 (assembly GCF_017565785.1). Taxonomy (NCBI): domain Bacteria; kingdom Bacillati; phylum Bacillota; class Clostridia; order Lachnospirales; family Lachnospiraceae; genus Lachnoanaerobaculum; species Lachnoanaerobaculum sp. Marseille-Q4761. The sequence goes on along the minus strand of NZ_JAGEKB010000001.1, from coordinate 1,169,779 downwards.
ACATTTGCTCCGCTTATCATAAGCTTTGAGAGCATGCAGCGAACCTTCTCACCTCCTGAGAGTACATTTACTTTCTTTACTCCGTCTTCACCTGCAAAAAGCATTCTTCCAAGGAAACCTCTTACATAGGTGGCATCCTTTATCTCGGAATATCCTGTAAGCCAGTCAACTATTGTTTCATCACCTGAGAAATCCTTTGTATTATCCTTTGGGAAATAGCTCTGTGTGGTGGTAAGTCCCCATTTATAGCTTCCGCTGTCAGGCTCCATCTCTCCTGCAAGAATTTTAAACAGCACGGTCTTTGCCTTCTCATTGGGCCCTACAAGCGCCACCTTATCCTCTCTGTTTATTACAAAGCTGATATTATCAAGCACCTTTTCACCGTCAATGGTCTTTGAAAGATTCTCCACCGTAAGAACTTCATTACCGATTTCTCTTGAAGGTCTGAAATCAATATATGGATATTTTCTTGATGAAGGTTTGATATCGTCAAGCTCTATCTTTTCCAAGGCTCTCTTTCTGGATGTTGCCTGCTTTGACTTTGAAGCATTTGCAGAGAATCTTTGTATAAACTCCTGCAATTCCTTTATCTTTTCTTCTTTCTTTCTGTTGGCTTCCTTCATCTGGCGAACCATAAGCTGGCTGGACTCATACCAGAAATCATAGTTTCCGGCATAGAGCTGTATCTTGCCATAGTCGATATCCGCAATCATTGTACAGACTTTATTAAGGAAATATCTGTCATGTGATACCACTATAATAGTGTTCTCAAAGTTTATAAGGAACTCTTCAAGCCACGCAATAGCATCCAAATCCAAATGGTTTGTAGGCTCGTCAAGTAAGAGTATACCAGGATTACCAAAGAGTGCCTTTGCAAGAAGCACCTTTACCTTAAGGTTTGAAGGCATATCACCCATCAATGTATAGTGATACTCCGTATCCACACCAAGTCCGTTCAGTACGGATGCGGCATCGGATTCAGCCTCCCAGCCGTTCATATTGGCAAACTCACCTTCAAGCTCCGCCGCCTTTATACCGTCTTCCTCGGTAAAGTCGGGCTTTGCATATATTGCATCTTTTTCCTTCATTATCTCATACAGTCTTGCATTTCCCATAATTACGGTATCAAGAACAGTATATGTATCGTATTTGAAATGATCCTGCTCCAGGAAAGAAAGTCTCTCTCCCGGTGTCATTACAATCTCACCGTTTGTAGGCTCTATCTGTCCTGAAAGTATCTTAAGAAATGTAGACTTTCCTGCGCCGTTTGCACCTATCAGTCCGTAACAGTTGCCCGGTGTAAATTTTATATTAACATCTTCAAAAAGGGCTTTCTTCCCTAATCTGAGGGTTATTCCATTTGCACTTATCATTATTATTCTCCTAAGAGTTTATCCACTGCTGCCATCTTTGTACATAGACACAGGAGCTTTGCAGCAATCTCCAGGTCGGCTACAGGCGGGAATGACGGAGCAATACGAATATTTTTATCATGAGGATCATTTCCTCCCGGGAATGTAGCTCCCGCACCTGTCATTACAACTCCTGCCTTTTTACATTTTAATACAACTTCTTTTGCACAGCCGTCCATAGTATCAAATGAGATAAAATATCCGCCCTTTGGCTTTGTCCAGCTTGCTATTCCAAGTCCGCCAAGCTCATTTTCCAAAGTATCTATTACCATCTCAAACTTAGGTCTGAGTGAATCGGCATGCCTTTTCATATGCTCTACCATACCGTGGATATCTTTAAAATATCTCACATGTCTTAACTGATTTACCTTATCATGTCCTATAGTCTGCATCATAAGCTGTCTTTTTATATCCTCAAGATTATTATATGATGTTGCGAGTGCCGCAATACCTGAACCCGGGAATGTAACCTTTGATGTAGAAGCAAATTTATATACAAGATCCGGATTTCCTGCTCTCTTACATTCAGCCAAAATCTCTATCAAATGATCCTGATCCAGATCATAGAGATGGTGAATTGTATATGCATTATCCCAATAAATTCTAAAATCTTTAGCCGCCGGCTTTAATCTGGCAAATCTTCTTACCACCTCATCAGAGTATGAGTTTCCTGTAGGATTTGAGTACTTCGGTACACACCAGATTCCCTTTACGGATTCATCCTTTTGTACAAGCTCTTCTATAAGATCCATATCAGGTCCGCTCTCAAGCATAGGAACACTTACATTCTCAAATCCGAAATACTCGGTAATTGCAAAATGTCTGTCATATCCCGGTACTATACAGAGGAATTTCACCTTATCAAGCTTACACCATGGTGTTGAACCCATTACACCATGTGTATATGATCTTGAAATACAATCATACATTACATTCAAACTTGAGTTTCCGTATATGATAAGATTGTCCGCCGGAACCTCCATCATATCTCCCATAAGCTCCTTTGCCTCCGGGATACCGTCAAGTACGCCGTAGTTTCTACAGTCTGAACCGTTCTCACTCATAAGGTCCTTATCTGATGAGAGCACATCCATAAGTCCCATAGATATATCAAGCTGCTCCTGTGAAGGCTTTCCTCTACTCATATCAAGCTTTAAATCTCTGTTTTGCATTGCCTTGTATTCAGCTTTCAGGCTTTTTTTCAGTTCCAGCAGCTCCTCTTTTGTCAATTCCGCATATGGTTTCATTGTTTTCTCCTTATACCTGCTTATTACCTATTTCTTCAAGCTTTGCCTTTAACTCATCCAACTTTTGCTGACTCTTTAATATCTTTGTTCTTTGGTCAAACACCAATTCATCTTCTCTTAACAAATCATTGGCTGTCACATACTCCCCAATAACCATTTTGTAGGACTTTATAATATCTTCTTCTATTTTTATGTCTCTTTTCAGCTTTGTGATATCTGCAAGTTCCTTACCCTTGTTCAAAGCTGATTGTGCTATCTTCTGTCCTTCTTCCTTCGCAATACTTCCATATATGCTCAACTTCTTGAAAAAATCTTCCATATAGCCTCCTTTATTCAAATATAAACAGTATAATTACTTTATCCATTTTTAGCAAGTCTAAGGCGCTAAATTATTTCAAAGCCAAAAAAGCTGCCAGATTGCCCCTTATTTCTCCCATTATTCTGTGAGAGTATAAAAGATTCGGATTACATGCGGTACAAATATTTGAGGTGAATATATTTTCTTTTAATACTCCGGCATCCTCCAATACTTTTTCATTGGCTTTCCAAAGCGATAATCTGAAATGCTCTTTTCCGTCTTCCCTAAAAAAGCTCTCCACATCCTCTTTACCGAAGCTTTTTAAAAACTCCTCATATACATCCCCACTTACCTGATAACAATCCTGACAAATTCCCGGTCCTATGCATGCAATTACATCCTTTGAATCGGTTCCGAAATTTTTTGACATTTCCTCTAGCATAATGGCAGCCATCTTTTTAGAAGTGCCTCTCCAGCCCGAATGTGCCAGCCCTATAACATTTTTTTCTTTATCATAAAAATAAAGGGGGATACAGTCTGCAAAAAAAGCTCCTAAGGTAATTCCCCTTTCATTAGTTATAAGTCCGTCAATATTTCTGTAATCTCTTTCATACAGTACACCCTTACCCATATCACTTTTATCCACCAATCTTACATTGGTGGAATGCTCCTGATATGATAAAACAAAGCTGTTTTCGGCAACCCCCAGAGCCTTTGCCATCCTTTTATAATTTTCAAGTACTCCCTCTTTATTATCAGGCTCTCTGCTGAAACTAAGATTCATATATGCATAGGGACCTTCACTTACACCGCCTATCCTTGTAGAAAATCCCTGTATCAATTCACTGTATTTTTCCAGTGCATCAAATGAAAAATACTCCACACCGTTATCCGCTTTTTTCAGGTTTAAAATATTTTTATCATTCTTTTTTATTATTTTTATTTTCAATAAAATGCTCCTTTTACCCAGTCTATTCTATCTCCTATTATACCGATACAATCAAATCTTACCATGGCTCCATAATAATGTTTTTCGTTCAGATAATACCTTGCAAGTTTTTTTATTCTTTCCCGTTTAAAATATCCTATAGACTCGAGCGGATATCCGAAACTTTCATTTTTTCTGTATTTTACTTCTATAAACAAAAGTATATTGCCCTCTTTACCTATAATATCTATCTCACCGAAACGGTTTTGGTAGTTTCTTTCAAGTATATTAACTCCCATGCTCTCAAGATATTTTGCCGCCTTTATCTCTCCTGTTTTTCCTATTTCACGCTTATTCACTTACAAAATTTCCTATAAATGATTTTCTATGTATCTCACAGGGACCATATTCTTTTAATGCCGCTATATGAGCTGCCGTACCATAGCCTTTATTTGAGGCGAACCCGTATTCAGGATAGATTTTATCATACTCAGCCATAAGCCTGTCTCTGGTGACCTTTGCAATTATACTTGCAGCCGCTATATTTACGCTTTTGGCATCACCTTTTACTATGCCCACCTGCCTTATATCAATTCCCGGAATATGTATTGCATCCACAAGTAAAATATCGGGGCAGGTACTTAGGGCATTTATCGCCTCTCTCATTGCCTCATAAGTTGCCTGTAATATATTTATCTCATCTATAAGAGTATTTGAGGCAATGCCTATACCATAAGCAATGGCATTTTGTTTTATTTCATCAAATAAAACATCCCTTCTTTTTTCAGTGACCTTTTTTGAATCATTTAAAAAAGGAAGGAATATATCCTTTGGCAAAATCACTGCGGCAGCCACCACAGGTCCTGCCAGCGGTCCCCTGCCTGCCTCATCAAGCCCTGCAATATATGCCAGCTCACTGTATTTATTTTCAAATTCACGCATGCCCTCAAGCCTTACTCTCTCAAGGGCAAGCTTTTCTTCACTTATTTTTCTCATTCCTATCTCCATCAGGCATATTTGCGCTTTTAACTTCTCTATACTTTACTGCGGCATTTGAAGTGTCACTCTGCCAAGCTTTCCCGTTCTGAACTCATTGACAAATATACCTGCCGCCTTATCATAGTCAAGCTCATTTCCCTTTTTGGTACAACCTCTGATTTGCGCTATTTTTATCAAAATATCATTTTCATTATCGGTTTCCCGGATCTCAAATCTCTCTTTTAAAACTTCCGGTTTATTTTTTATAAACCATTTGATAAGTTCAAGCCCCAGTTCTCTTATATCTATTATCATATCATTGATGGAGCCGATAAATGCAATCATCTCGCCCACATTTTCATCTTCAAACTTCGGCCAAAGTATACCCGGAGTGTCTAAAAGCTCCACCTGACCTTTTAACTTTATCCATTGATTGCCCTTTGTAACCCCCGGTTTATTGCCCGTCTTTGCCATAGCCCTGCCTGATACCGAATTTATAAGTGTGGACTTGCCGACATTTGGGATACCTGCCACCATTGCTCTGACAGGTCGATTTTTTATACCCCTCTTTGCATCTCTTTCACGCTTTTCCTTAGAGACATTTTCTATAGCCTTGATAAGTGCATTGACTCCGTTTTTCTTTCTGGAATCCATAAACATACACTCATAGCCCTGCTCCTTATAATAATTTGCCCATCTGTTATTGGCATTCTCATCCGCTAAATCCGCCTTGTTTAATATAATAATTCTTGACTTGGCTGCACCCAGTTCCATAATTTCCGGATTTCTTGTAGCCTCCGGAGCCCTTGCATCCGTCATCTCTATAATAATATCCACCAGTTTTATGGCATCTGACATCGCACGCTTTGCCTTGGTCATATGCCCCGGGTACCATTGTATCTTCATAAACTATCCTTTCATCAGATCTTATTTTATAAGACCTATTCTTTTTACAGGCAATACTCTAACCCATATCTTACCCATAATCGTATCCTCTACCACATTGCCTATTGTCGAGGCTCTGGAATCCTCACTTCCCACTCTGTTATCTCCAAGTACGAAGTATTCATTTGCCATCAGCTTTATCTCATCCGCCGCCAGACCTCCTGAGGATGCCTCATAAAATCTGTCAAGCGCTTCACCGTTTATGTATACTGTTCCGTCAATTATGCTTACACTCTCGCCCGGCAAACCTATAACTCTTCTGATACATACTCTTCCGTCCGTATTTTTAAAGGCTATCACATCATATCTTTGAGGTTTTGCAAATGTATATGACGCCTTATTTATAAGCACGGCTTCTCCCTGCTCTATCTGCGGTGACATGGATTGTCCTACCATATAAGTTCTTGCTCCGAATATAAATACCACAAACCATGCCAATGCAAGTATCACCGCCAATTGCATCAATGTGTCCAGTATTATCAAAAATTTGGATTCTTGTCTTTTTATTTTCATTTATTTCCCTGTTTTTTTATTTTGTTTTTTGTTAAACTGATTATATCATAAATGATGTTAGGAGAAAACTATGGAATATCGTATAGAGCATGACTCTATGGGCAGTATTAAAGTACCTGTAGACAAGTATTATGGTGCTCAGACAGCAAGAAGTCTCTCAAACTTTAAAATCGGTACTGAAAAAATTCCACCGGAGGTTATAAGGGCATTTGCCTACCTGAAGGCTGCCTGTGCCTCTACCAATCTTGAACTTGGCAAATTAAAAAAGGATAAGGCTGATATCATAAATACAGTTTGCAAGGAAATACTTGACGGCAGGCTGGATGAGCATTTCCCTCTGTCCGTATGGCAAACCGGCAGCGGCACTCAGAGCAATATGAATGTTAATGAGGTAATCACAAACAGGGGAAATGAAATACTGGGTAAAAAGCTTTTACACCCCAATGATGATGTAAATATGTCACAAAGTTCCAATGACACCTTTCCGGCTGCAATGCATATAGCGGCGGTGATTGAAATAAAGGATAAATTATTGCCGTCTTTAAATAAGCTTATACTTGAATTTAAAAGACTGGAAGAGGAAAATACCGGAATAGTAAAATCCGGAAGAACACATTTGCAGGATGCCACTCCTATCGCATTTTCACAGGAAATCAGCGGCTGGAGATCCTCTCTTGAAAATAATTACAAACAGATAGAATGCTCTCTTCTTTTCATTAAAAAGCTGGCACTGGGAGCTACCGCAGTCGGCACAGGATTAAATGCCCCAAAGGACTTTGATACTCTGGTGGCAAAAAATATTTCAAAGCTTACAGGTAAGGAATTTGTCACCGACAGCAATAAATTCCATGCTCTAAGCTCAAAATCCGAACTTGTCTTTACTCATGGTGCACTCTCCTCTCTTTCCGGAGATCTTATGAAGATTGCCAATGATATAAGATGGCTTGCAAGCGGTCCAAGATGTGGTCTTGGAGAAATCTTTATACCTGAAAATGAGCCGGGAAGTTCCATAATGCCCGGCAAGGTAAATCCTACACAATGTGAATCTTTGACCATGGTTTGTGTTCAGGTGATGTCCAATAATATGGCTGTAAATATGGCATCAAGCCAAGGTAATTTTGAGCTGAATGTATTTATGCCTGTACTTATTTACAACTTCCTTCAGTCGGTAAAACTATTATCCGAAGGTATGGACTCTTTTAGAACTCATTGTGTCTGCGGTATAAGAGCAAATAAATCAAAGATGCATGAAAATTTATATAATTCATTGATGCTTGTAACTGCTATAAGTCCTTATATAGGCTATGAAAATGCCGCAAAGGTGGCAAAGCTTGCGTATGAAAAAAATATTTCACTAAAAGAGGCTGCACTTATTATGAATCTTATGACGGAAGAAAAGTTTGACGAGGTGTTTAAGCCCGAAGAAATGATATAATCAGAAAGGATCTTTATGGAACGAACTAAGAAGCTGGATATGACCAAGGGGAATATCACCTTCCAACTTTTACAATTCTTCTTCCCCATACTCCTTGGTACATTCTTTCAACAATTATACAATACGGCGGATGCCGTTATTGTAGGACAAAATGTAGGAAAAATCGGACTTGCGGCGGTAGGAGGCACTACAAGTACACTTATCAATCTTTTTATAGGTATATTTGTAGGTCTATCCTCAGGCTTCAGTGTAATTATCTCACAGCACTATGGAGCAAAAAACAATAAACTTGTCAGCGCCTGCGTACATACCGCCCTTGCCTTCTCCCTTATAGTGGGCATTGTAGTGAGTATATTCGGTGCAATCTTTTCCAAATTTATGCTCGCAAATATGAATGTGCCCGAAAATATGATGCAAATGGCGTTGCCCTATCTGCAAATATATTTCCTGGGGCTTGCGCCGAATCTTATCTACAATATGGGTGCCGGGCTTCTCCGTGCGGTGGGTGATTCAAAAACTCCGCTTATATTTCTTGTGATAAGCTGCTTTGTAAATATTGTGCTTGATATTGTTCTTATACAGCATATGGATATGGGTGTTACAGGTGCCGCAATAGCCACCGTTGCATCACAAATAGTAAGCGCTGTTTTGGTAATAATAGTACTTTGTCGCAGAGATGATGCCTTAAAGCTTAGATTAAACAGCCTACATATAAATTTTTATGAGCTGAAGAAGATGGTCAGCATCGGTACTGCGGCGGCAATGCAATCCGCTATGTATACTATTGCAAATATACTTATTCAAGCCTCTATCAACAGCCTCGGCACAGATACCATAGCCGCCTTTACAGCCTATGGTAAGATAGATACACTTTTCTTTATGACCATACAATCTCTCGGTATTTCAGTCACCACCTTTACAGGTCAAAACTACGGCTATGGAAATAAGGAAAGGGTAAAAAAGGGTATAATATACGGAATGATTTTGTCGGTTATCGTTACAGGTATAGTTATGCTCTTATTAAAGCTCTTTGGCAGAAGCATTTATACTTTATTTACACAGGATGAAAATGTATTAAATATAGGTACTCAGATGCTTAACTTTATGGTCGTGGCTTTTCCGGCATATATCATTATAGAAATATTTTCAGGTTCTCTCAGGGGAATCGGTGACAGCTGGATACCTATGATTATTACAGCCAGCGGCGTGTGCATACTTAGAATATTATGGATACTTGCAATAGTGCCTAAATACCCGAATATATTTACAATACTTTGGGCTTACCCCATTTCATGGGTGACAACCAGTATTTTATTTTTGATATATATGTTCGGATTCAGTAAGATGAAGGCGTGGATAAAATTAAATATGTATTTTAATTAATGCAAATATTTATGAAATCTATGATGTCTGATAAATATATTTAATAAAAAAAGCTGCAGCTTAGTCTCATAACACACTAAGCTACAGCTTTTTATGCTCTTATTATCTGGGTTTTCTTATCTCTATACCTCTTGACTCGATGCTCTTTCTTATATTCAGCATTTGCTGATCCGTATTTGCTATCACATCGGCACATTCTCTAAGCTGCCTTTCCACATCATCCGAATCAATAAATTCCTTTTTATACTTTAACTGATGATCAAGACTTGCCCAAAAATCCATCGCAATAGTTCTTATCTGTACTTCCACCCTCATAGGCTGCTTTTTCTCCGAGAAAAATACAGGTATCTCAATGATAAGATGATATGAACGATATCCGTTTTCCTTAGGCTTTTTTATATAATCCTTTATGGCGATAAGCTTTACATCATCCTGTCTTGTAAGCATATTTGCCACCTCATAGATATCATCTAAAAAGGCACAAATAACTCTGATTCCCGCAACATCATCCAAATTATTTACTATTGATTCAAGTGTCAGCGGCAATCCTCGCCTTTTCAGCTTTTCTACAATGCTTTGCGGCTTTTTCACTCTGGATTTTATCACCTCTATCGGATTTCTCCTGTTTTTTACCGACAATTCATCATTTAAAACTTCAAGTTTGGTCTTTACTTCCCTGATAGCACAGGTATACATCATCATTGCCTCTTGAAATCTTTGTGCCATTTCATGCATCTCTTCCGGTATTTGTACGAGATCCGGAACCTGTACAATGGACTGATCCAACTCATTATTGGGGTTATTTGATATATACATAAGATCTCCACTTCTTTTGCATATCCGGAGTCAAACACTCCGGTAAAAATATTTATTTTAAAATATAATCCGCCGCCTCATCAAACCATGGCGCTTCCACATATTCCACAAGACCTGCATCCACCTGCCTTGCCACCTCTGGATCTATAGGAAGCTTTGCAAGTACCTTTAAATCCTCTTTTTTTGCTATCTCATCAATATGGCTTTTTCCAAATATCTCATGTCTGCTTCCACAGTCCGGACATTCAAAATAGCTCATATTCTCCACAAGACCGAGTATAGGTATATTCATCTTTTTTGCCATATTTACAGCCTTCGTAACAATCATTGATACCAACTCCTGAGGACTTGTAACTATTATTATTCCGTCTACAGGTATTGACTGGAATACTGTAAGAGGAACATCACCGGTACCCGGAGGCATATCCACAAACATATAGTCAATATTGTTCCATACCGTATCCTTCCAAAATTGCTTTACAACTCCCGCTATTACAGGGCCTCTCCATATAACCGGATCCGTCTCATTTTCCAAGATAAGATTGGTACTTACCACATTGATTCCCGTATTTGTAACCGCAGGAATCATAAGCTCATCATAGGTCACTCCCAGCTTTCCGCTAAGTCCGAATGCCTTAGGTATTGAGGGACCTGTGATATCGGCATCTATAATACCTACTCTATAGCCCTTTGACATCGCTTTTACAGCCATCAAAGATGTCACAAGGCTCTTACCTACACCTCCCTTTCCCGATACTATACCTATTACTTTATTTACACTGCTTTGAGGGTCAAGCTCTTCCCTGAATTCATTATTTGCCATATTAAAACCACATAGACCGACAGTCTATGATTCCCTTTCTTACTTAAGTATATTTGATAACAAATCACTATATATAATATGTTATCACAATACTGATTATACTAAAATTATCAAGAATTTTCTATGCGTTTCGTTACATATATCATTGTTTTTATATTATATTTTTTCCACTATTTTTACATTCTCATATCCAAGTCTCTCCTCCAAAATCCGAGCCGCTTCATCTGCCGGCACACCCCATTCACCGCCAAGTTCTTTTTTTGCTCTTTCTTTTTTCAGATAAATAATTACACTGTCATTTCCGGTTAAATTACCTATATCCGCCAGCAGATTTCCAAGGTCATCCTCATAGGCATCCTTATCGCTGTACTGTATCCAAAGTTCCTTTTTTACTCTGCCAAATTCTCTCACACTGTCTACAATCAGCTTTCCCTCTTCTTCTCCCGAGGTGTCCACTCTACCCTTTACAAAGACCTTGCCTCCCTCTATCAACTCACTTCCGTATTTTTCAAATGCCTTAGGAAAAATTACAAGCTCTATTCTGCCATATAAATCCTCCAAGGTACATATTGCCATCATATCGCCTTTTTTTGTAAATCTTTTATTTACCTCTACAAGCAATCCTCCTACCGCAAGCTTCCTGCCTGATTCCAGCAAGATATTTCCGCTCTCGTCCGGATAAAAGTCTATACTTCTTGCATCGCAATGTTTTTCAAGCAGTGAAATATATTCTTCCAAAGGATGTCCGCTGACATACATGCCGAGGACTTCCATCTCATATTTTAAAAGTTCCTCCTTCGGATACTCCTCTATATGTATCATATCCGAAACAAAGTTGTCCCTTTCCTCTTCGCTCACCACATCAAAAAATGATATCTGTCCCGGAATACTTGCCTTGCTCTCCTTTGATTTTTTATCTATAAAAAGCTCCGCATTTAAAATCTTTTCATGCCTGTTGCCCTCCATACCGTCCAGTGCACCCGCCTTTATAAAGCTTTCAATACTTCTTTTATTCAGATCCTTTTGAGGAAGTCTGTTGATAAAATTTTCCAAGGTAAGATATTTGCCGTTCATCATTCTCTCCCTTACAAGAGAATCAGCCACAGCCTTTCCCACTCCCTTTATGGTGGCAAGTCCGAATCTTATTCCGTCTTTATCCACACTGAAAGCTCCTTCTCCAAGATTTACATCAGGCGGTAAGATCTTTATTCCCATATCCATCAAACTCCCTATATATTCGGCAAGTTTAGCTGGATTATCACTTACCGAGGTGAGTGAAGCCGCCATAAACTCTTTAGGATAATAGTATTTTAGATATGCTGTCTGATATGAGATTACCGCGTAGCATGCAGCATGAGATTTATTAAAGGCATAGCTGGCAAAATCGATCATTTCATCAAAAATTCTATTTGCCACCTGCTCCTCTATGCCGTTATTTATACAGCCCTTAATGTCCTTTTCTTCATTTCCGTATATGAAGTTTTTTCTCTCCATCTCCATAATATGGGCTTTTTTCTTACTCATGGCACGACGAACCTCATCACTACCGCCCATGGTATATCCTGCAAGATCGCGCACTATCTGCATTACCTGCTCCTGATATACTATACAGCCATAGGTAGGCTCAAGTATGGAAACAAGCTGTGGAGAGTCATAGCTTACCTTATCCTTTGAGTTCTTACCTGCAATATATTTTGGGATAAAATCCATAGGTCCCGGTCGATACAGTGAAATACCCGCAATAATATCCTCAAGATTTTCAGGTTTTAACCTTTTCATAAAGCTTTGCATTCCGGCGCTCTCCAGCTGGAATACGGCATCCGTTTTTCCTGTGGATATAAACTCATAGACTTTTTTATCATCATAGTCAATAGTGTTTAAATCAAGGTCAATATTATAGTTTTTCTTTACCATTGCCAGAGTATTTTGAAGTACCGTAAGTGTACGAAGCCCCAAAAAATCCATCTTTAAAAGACCTAGTTCTTCCAAGGTTGTCATTGTAAACTGTGTTGTAATTGCATCATCCACTCCAAGTGCAAGCGGCACATATTCATCCACAGCCTTTTTTGATATAACCACCCCTGCCGCATGTATACTTGCATGTCTTGGCAAACCTTCCAGTTTTAAGCTGTAGTCTATAAGCTCATGCACCACCTCATCACTGTCATAGAGCTCTTTTAATTCCTTATTTCTTTCAAGAGCAAGTTCCAATGTGATATCCTTATCTCTTGGTATCATCTTTGCAATACTGTCACATCTGGCATACGGAATCTCCATAGCCCTTCCCACATCTCGAATAACACCCCTTGCCTGCAATGTACCGAAGGTGATTATCTGACAAACTCTTTCACTGCCGTATTTATTTACCACATAATCAATAACTTCAGAGCGCCTTTCATCCGCAAAGTCCACATCTATATCGGGCATGGATACTCTCTCCGGATTTAAAAATCTCTCAAAAATAAGATTGTACTTTATAGGATCAATATCCGTGATTCCAAGACAATAAGATACCACACTTCCGGCTGCCGAGCCTCTTCCCGGTCCTACGGAAATACCCTTGCCTCTTGCATAATTTATATAATCCCAAACTATTAAAAAATAGTCTATATAGCCCATTTTTTCAATTACACCAAGCTCATAATACATTCTGCTCTTTATATCTTCTCTGTTTGGATAGTCTGCAGAATAGTTTCTTTCAAAACCGCTCTGACAAAGGCTCTCTAAATACTCCTTTGCCGACATATTATCCGGTACAGGGTATTCGGGCAGCTTGGTTTCACCGAATTTTATTTCGACCTCACACATATCCGCTATCTTTGCCGTGTTTTCAATAGCCTCCGGAGCATATGGAAAGAGTGCCTTCATCTCATCCTCCGATTTTAAGAAAAATTGACCTCCCTCATATCTCATCCTGTCGGAATCCGATACCGTCTTACTTGTCTGTATGCAAAGCAATATATCATGTGCCATTGCATCCTCGGCATTTATATAGTGAATATCATTGGTTGCAACAAGAGGTATCTCAAGCTCCTTGCCTATTTTTACCAATACCTGATTTACAAACTTTTGCTCGGGTATGCCATGATTTTGAAGTTCCAGATAAAAGGAGTCTTCACCGAATAAATCCTTGTATTTTTTTGCAACCTTTCTTGCCTCGTCCTCTCTGCCCCTTGATATAAGCTTTGGAATCTCACCTGCCAGACAGGCGGAAAGAGCTATTATACCCTCATGGTATTTTTCTAAAAGTTCAAAATCTATCCTCGGCTTATAATAAAAACCCTCCGTAAAGCCTTTTGAAACTATCTTTGTCAGATTTTCATAACCCTCATTGTTTTTTGCAAGTAAAATAAGGTGATAATATCTGTCACCCTGCTTTGTCTGCTTTTCAAATCTTGATGCCGGGCTTACATAGACCTCGCATCCAAGTATCGGCTTGATACCGTTTGCCTTTGCCTCTTTATAAAAATCTATGACTCCATACATCACCCCATGGTCGGTGATTGCAAGTGATGTCATATTGAGTTCCTTTGCACGCCTTATTATCTCTTTTATTTTACAGGAGCCGTCAAGCAATGAATATCCTGTATGTACATGTAAATGTGTAAAAGACATAGTTCTCCTTTTTTAATCAATACTTGTTATATTATATCATATTTTTTAAGTACAGCGAGTATATATAATATTGATATGGATTTTATTTTGATATTTTGCAATGTATTATATGGTATAATGCTTGTATTTTTCTTTACAAATGCTATACTATGTTTAATGATATAAGAAAGGAGAAGTTTTATGGCACAGACTGTTAATGTAAACTTTCGTCTGGATGAGGTGGATAAAAAAAGAATGGAAAATGTTTGTAATGAGCTTGGACTTTCTATGAGTGCAGCCTTTACAATATTTGCCAAAAAGGTTGGAAGAGAGCATCGTATACCTTTTGAAATTTCTGTAGATCCGTTTTATTCGGAGAATAATCTAAGGTATTTGGAAGAAAAGCTTGAAAACTACAAAGCCGGTAAGCTTAAACTTGTCGAACATGAATTGATAGAGGATTGATGTTATGGCAAGAACACTACAGTGGGATTTTGATGCATGGGAAGACTATCTTTATTGGCAAAGCTATGATAAAAAAATCTTGAAACGGATAAATCAACTTATTAAGGATATAATTAGAAATCCTTTTGACGGCATAGGAAAACCCGAACCTTTAAAAAAGAATTTAGCAGGTTTGTGGAGCAGACGAATAGATGATGAACATAGAATTGTGTATATTATAGAATCAGATGTCATTATAATTCTATCCTGCCGTGGACATTATAATTAATATAAAGGGAGATATCACAAAGTATAAGGATTTTGTGATATCTCCCTTTTAAACAATTGTCCAACTATAAATAATCTATTTGCAGCAATCATGCTTTCCGTTAAGATTCCTGTGCGCATATAAAAGCACATCATTGTCCACGCTGTTAAATTCAATAAAGCATATATCTTCTATATCAATTTTTATTTTATCATAAACTTTCGCATTGGATATATCTACACATTCCATATCTACAGATACAGCATCTGATCCTGAAATAAAGCCTGTATACATATCATCTTCCGAATTTATCATAATAGATGCTATGCTTTTACTTGAAATTATATATTCGAGAATATTTCTGATAGATATTTCACCGTCCAAATCTTTCATAGATACCGTTTTTATCTCTTTATCCTTCCAGTAATCTATATATAATTTCATTTTGGCTAAATATTCCGTACCTGCAAGACATGCGCTTATTATTTCCTTTTTAAAAGCATAAATCCCCGCTTCTCTTCCCTGATCATCAAAAGCTTTAAATATACAGATACCGGCATTTTGGTATAGTAAATATCCTACGCTAAAACTCTCATCATCAGTCGTATATATTTCATATAACTTCCCTATTTCCATATTCCCCTCTGTATTCTCTCTCTAAATCCTCGGTCAAGTATTCGTCACTCATGCAGTGCATATCTGAAATCCCCTCGCTCATAAGTTCGTATGTAAATGAGTGATAAAAAAAGTTTAGTGCTTCATCTAATGAGATATTTTGGTTTTTTGCAAACTTTTCTATAATACGAGCATATTTTTTTTGCAATAAAATAGGATTTGCATTCATATTGTTTCACTTCCTTCAAAAAACAAACTATTATCCAATGCTTCTTTTGTCCTAAAACATATCTGTAGATTCGGCTTTTCATACCTTAGGCGTCTTATAGCCTCTTTTTTATCTATCAAACCGTCAGCCCTCGTTTCCTCATCACATCCAAAATATCTTCCACTATATAATCCTTGCCTTGGGTATGTAATACATCATATACCGGCACTATATAGCTGTTTAATATATCGCTGTTTTCTGTAAGCATACGATATACCTCACCTCCATCCTTTCCAATTTTCTCTGCGATGCCTTCTATACAAAATAACACATATTCTAAAACTTCAATATTATCTATTCTTTCTCTCTCCATACGCCTGCTAATATCGATTCATCTTGCCCTTATTCATTATATATCCAAGGAATGCTCCGACGATACCTCCCAGTATATGTGTCAGATTGGATATATTATCCTGCATAAAAAAGCCCTGATAAATCTGATCACCTATATATAAGATTGCAACCAGTATAAATGTAACCGGTATTCTTCCCTCTTTAAAACCTGCAAAGGATGAAAGAAGTATAAAGGCAAATACTACACCGCTGGCACCAAGCAATCTGGTATATGGGAAAACAAGAAAATGCACCAAACCTGTCACCAATGCGGTTGCCAAAATAACAAAAAGTATATTCGGTGAACCGTATTTTTCTTCAAGCATCGGACCGATTACAAGTATAAGCATTATATTCCCAAGAAAATGATCCAGGTTTGCATGCCCCAGTATATGCCCGAAAAATCTGATATATGTGAAGGGATTTATAAGGGATGATCTGTATACACTGAATAACAGTCTTGTGGAAAATCCTCCTGTAATATTGTCCACCACAAATACTATAAAGCTCAAAATAACAAAACCCAAAATAACGGGTGAGTTAAATGAAATTTGCAATTTTTTATCCATATTTTCTCCTTTGTTTAGGTTTTCCTAACTCATTTTAAAAAAAGGGTGGTTCAACCACCCTTATTGTCTACTCTATCCACCGCCTCAACAATATGAATTCGCATCTTCGAATTCGATGCCCTGTCTCCCTCTATATAGAGTATATATTCAACATAGACATTTATCTCTTCCTCACTCATATCAATAAGAAGGAGCTTTGTCTCCGTTTCCATATCCAATCTTCCAAAGGGAGTGTCATATATTGTTTTGTATCTTGTATTATTGGCGAATACCATCCTTGAATTCACCACACCCTCTTTGATAATTTCAACCCTGTTCTTCTTTACTATTATTGTATTAAGGATAATTTCATCAAAACCTTGGGCTTCTTCCACGTAAGTTATCTTATGTATATCACCATCTATATAGTGATTTCCTGAAATATTTACGGCAATAGGATCATTCTCATCATACCTTAAATGAGAGCCGCTAATCTCAATATCTACAAATTCTTTCATAATCTTCTACCTTAAAACCATAGTAGAAGCCGCTATGCGGTCTCTACCCAACCCTAAGCTACCACCGGTTGTTATGCAAATATCAAGTTTAAAATAAAAGAATGATAGTTTACTAGAAAAATGTATCTCCCCACTATTCTATATAAAATAACCTTAAATAAAAAACTGATAACTATGCTCAACAAAGAATGCCTGTCTGCGTTGTGTATACTTTTGTCCAGCCAATACGATTTGTATGCATTCTGCAAAGCTTTAAATGTTTTTTAGTTGTAACAATACTACCTTTTTAATACTGCTAGAATTCTTCTATATTGACTATGCCCGCCTTTTTTACTATACCGGGCATAATAGAAGATGCAAAATCACTAAATCTTTCCGCCATGTCACTAACATAAAAGTCGTGAAAAATCCCGCCATCTTTTGTGGCACACAGATTTTTTTGCTCCAACAAAGATTTCAATTCCTTCGCGGTTTCATATGCGGGATTCACAAGGGAAACCCCCTCTCCCATAATCCTTCCAAATGTTTTATACAGTAAAGGATAATGAGTACATCCCAATACCAGACTGTCAATATGTCTGCTTTTTAATTCACTAACATATCTTGAAATAATCTCATCAGTAACTCTGTCATTTATGAGTCCGTCCTCCACTAATGGAACAAGCAGCGGACATGCCTTTTGTATTACCTCAAGTTCATTATTTATATCCTGAATAGTCTTTTTATATATACCACTGGATATAGTACCTTCAGTTCCGACAACGCCAATCCTTCCTACTTTTGTAGTTTTGATGGCAGTGACCGCCCCTGCATGTATAACTCCCATTATAGGTATATCAATCTCTGTCTTCAATATGTCTAGAGCAAAAGCACTCGCGGTATTACACGCAATCACAATAGCTTTTACATTTTTTGTCTGTAAAAATTTTACAATCTGTCGGGAATATTTGATAATAGTGTCCCCGGACTTCGAGCCATAGGGAACTCTTGCTGTATCGCCAAAATAAACAGTACTCTCATCCGGCATTTGAGCCACTATTTCTTTTGCTACCGTAAGTCCTCCTACCCCCGAATCAAATATCCCTATAGGTAAATTCAAGGAAAAATCACCTTCTCTCAAAAGCTAATTCAATAAGTCTGTCAACAAGTTCTTTTTTGCCGATACCTGCCGCCTCAAATAACATAGGATACATACTTATTGCGGTAAATCCGGGCATTGTATTTATTTCATTAAATACAATCTCTCCGTCTTCCTTTGCAAAGAAGTCAACTCTGGAAAGTCCGAAACCGTCCAATGCTGTAAAAATCTTTTTTGCACACTCCGGAAGTTTTTCTCTTACACCGTTTGGAAGTTGCGAATCCAGTAAAGTGAGTGAATCCAGTTTATATTTTGCATCATAATCATAAAATGTTGCCGCCGACTTTATCTCACCGACTCCGCTTGCCATTACTTCTCCCGGTCTGCCGAGCACTCCGCATTCCACCTCATGCCCTACTATGGTTTCCTCCACAAGGACTTTTCTGTCATGGTTTAATGCTTCAAGTATTCCTCTCTCAAGTTCTTCTCTGTTTGAAGCTTTTGACACTCCCTTGGAAGAACCTGCATTTGAGGGCTTAACAAACACAGGATAGTCAAACCTGTCCTCTATTCTTTTTACTACTCTTTTAAAATCCTCCCTAACCTCATAGTCAATAACCGGCTCATAATCCGCCTGTTTTATACCAAGTTTATCTACTACCAATTTTGTGTAAAGCTTGTCCATGCCGACAGCACTCGCAAGCACTCCACATCCTACATAGGGAATACCGGAAAGCTCTAAAAGTCCTTGAATGGTTCCGTCTTCTCCAAAGAGTCCATGCAATACGGGGAACACCACATCCACATGTACTTCTTTATACTCCCCATCTATTTCTACTATTATACACTTTTTTATCGCATCTGGCAAAATATATGCATTAATTTTTGAATTTATCCAACTGCCGTCTTCCATAGACGCTATGCTGTCTACCTTAAGCCATTTACCTGTCTTTGTAATACCGATAAGAATAAGCTCATATTTACTCTCATCCACCTGTTTTGAAATATTGGTTGCAGAGATTACAGATATCTCATGTTCAGAGGACTGACCTCCGAAAACTATCGCTAATTTCCTCATTACTTTGTAGGTGTTTCCTTGATTTTCTTGGAAACATTGACCTCCTGATTATTTATATGCTCCGCAATGATTCTCTTAGCTTCAGACTTATCTCTACTCTTTAATGCCTTCAATATCATTTCATGCTCATTCATGAGCTGATTTCTTGTAGATTCCGCCTTTACATATTCCAGTCTGTAACGATACATCTGTTCGCGTAGATTATTTATCATCTGCACCAGTTTATCATTGCCTGTGCTTGTAAATATTATATCATGAAATTTCTCATCTGCACGTGCAATATCAATAATATCTTTATTTTCTATTGAATCTACAAATTCTCTCTCCGCCTGTTCAAGTTCATCCAGCTCTACATCTGTAATCTTTGTGCAGGAAATCTCTATTGCAAGCTCCTCAAGTGCCCTTCTTACCTCCAAAGTATCCCTTAGATTCTTTTCGGTAATTCCTGCCACTTCTGCGCCCTTTCTTGGAATCATAAGTACAAGCCCCTCAAGCTCAAGCATTCTGATTGCCTCTCTTATAGGTGTTCTTGATACTCCGAGCTTTTTTGCCAATGCTATCTCCATCAATCTTTCGCCCGGTTGTAATTCTCCCCTCAAAATTGCCTGCCTGAGTGTTTTAAAAACCACATCTCTTAAAGGCATATACTCATCTATATCCGCATGTGAAAAATCTGTCATTTTAACCTCCATATATCCTACTACAAGGTATTAGTAATCTGTATATAATTTACTCTATCATCTTCTTTCAGTATTTTTTTGGTTCTAAGCATGTCCTCATCGCTGTCAAAAATTCCGAATACGGCAGTACCGCTGCCGCTCATAAGGCAGCCTAAACAATTATTATCCATCATTGTTTTTTTAATATCCTCTATAAAAGGCAATAGCTTTATAGACGGCAGTTCCAAAATATTATTAAGCGAATCTGCAATTTCTTTTATCTTTATTTTTTCATCCTTATCACTCTCTATAACGGAAACCATCTCTTTTACATCCCGGTGTCTAAAGCCGCTCTTATTTAAATTCTCTATATCCAGACTTTCATACACCTTTTTTGTGGAAAGCCCTGTATTCGGTTTGGCTATCAAAATCTTCATCTTTGGTAAGGGCTTTAAGCTTTTTAATTTCTCACCTACACCGCTTGCCAGTGCCGTACCTCCCATTATACAAAAAGGTATGTCCGCACCCAGGCTTGCACCAAGCTCCAGAAGTCTGTCTTTGCTTATATTAAGCTTAAACAGCTCATTCACCGCCTTTAAGGTGGCAGCCGCATCGGCACTTCCCCCTGCCATGCCTGCTTCCATAGGAATGTTTTTTTCAAGACTCAGTTCTATACCGAAATCTTTGCCTGCTTCCTTTTGTAATAAAACTATAGCTTTGTATATAAGATTGGTCTCATCCATTGCCAAATCTTTATTGTCAGATTTAAGTAATATCTTCTTTTCTTCAAGTTCTTTGATTTCCAGCACATCCGCTATATCAACATTTGTCATAACCATTTCTACTTCATGGTAACCGTCTTCTTTTCTTCTGAGCACATCCAAGCATAAATTAATTTTTGCAAATGCCTTTACCTTCATCCTTTAACCCCTGTTATTTACTGCCCTAAAAATATTGTACCTAAAATTATACATTAAAATTTGTATAAAAACAACAGTTAGGTTTTTCTAACCAAAGGGCGCAATCCTAAACTTTTTATATATATTTTGCCTATAATAAATTATCCTGAATTATTCACAGTACAATATTTTAGTTAATTACCGTGCTATAAATCTTTAAACTTGACCAATGACGCTATAACTGACTTAATACATCTAAAAATGGGCAGACTTCCCCTAGGTAGTGTTTTTGAGTAGTTATTAAGCTCTCAAGGTTCATTATTAGTTGTTATTCAAGCTGTATACATAGCTTGCTGATATTGGATATAGTCTCATAGAACTCATCCTTATATGGGCAACTGCTACACAGCTTGAATGTCATATATCTTGCTGAACGAATTACTTTTGCAGCAATCTTTAGCAGTTTTAGACGGACAGTATCAATGCGTTGTTTTCGCATATTTGCAGATAATGCCAATCGTCTAAACCAATTAAATATATTATAAGCAAGTGCATGTATTTGAAGCCTGTTGGCATTTACAATCCTTGTATGACTGCTGACAGAGGCAAAGTCAAAACCTGTTTTACTTTCCTTTATGAAGTTTTCCATCAAGCCTCTTTTGCAATAGAACTTGATAAGATATTCAGGGGATGACTCCATGTTTGTAACAATGAATGTATACATGTAAGTCATTTGGTTTTCAGGCTTTTCAACTTTACAGACAACACGTCTTTCATAAGGCCAAGGACCTGCCTGATACATGAAGTCACCATAAACCACAGCATAATCTACTTTGTTGTTTTTTGTGATTTCATCAAGTTCATCTACAAGATATGATGCCTTATCACGAAGTATAGCATTTTCTTTCAAACGAATTACATAGCCGGTACCGTTTTCTTCACACTGTTTATATAAACCGGGTGTTGCAAAGCCACTATCTCCACGAAGGAGAAGTTTAATTTCCGGAAAACCTTCAAGATATTCATCAAGTATAGGCTGCAGAAAGTCCACAACTCCTGTGCTTGAATACTGAGTCCCGTCACGAAGCTGAATTTTAATCAAATCTCCTGTGATTCCATCATAGCAAACAAGTGGATGGTAACCGTTATTTTGATAGTGGAAGTTAAATGCTCTGCCTTCCTGTTTGCCATAGGCATTAAGAAGTGTTGAGTCCAAATCCAAAATGATAGCTTCCGGCATCTGAATGCTATAAACTTTCTTTCGAAGAATTTGATTTATTGAAAGGAACCGTTTCAGCGAATCCTCATCCATTCGATTATGAAATCTTGAAATGGTTGGTTGTGATGCTAAAGTGTCTTTATTTAGCACTGCTTTAAACACAGGATCATTTGTAAGTTCATCTGAAGAATCATCTTCAAAATAGCCTGCAATGATCATATATATCATCTGAAGAAGGTTTTCTTTATCAGTGTGATAACGGAATAATGCAGAATCATTGGTCTTAAATGATTTACAGAAAAGTTTGTCAATGCCAAGTTTACTTACGAATTCTTTTATAAGAAGTAAGCCTGCATCGGAGGATAAATCTCCTCCATCGAAATTAATTTTAATTTTTCTATTGCTTTCAAGTGATAAGGTGTTTACAATACTCATAAAGGGCTCCTTTGTGTGATTATATTGAGTTTTAGCACCTTAATTTTACCACAAATGGACGCTCTTTTTTTATTCACTTACTAGGTGAAAGCAATATTTTGTTAAAATATAGTAATTATATGGCTTTCAGCCACGTTCATGATGTTGCCATGAATAATCTAGGATTATATATGTTTTTAATATTACTCAAAGTCCTTTTCTATTATCACTCCGAGCTTTTTTGCAAGATTTATTGATGCCGTATTTGACTCCTTTATTCTTACATAGATGTTTTCTACTTCACAATGCTTTTTTATAAAGCTTAATAAATAGCGACAAACTTTAAAAGTATAACCTTTTTTTCGGTATTTTTTATCCGTCATATATGAAATATAGCATTTACCTTCTTCATTATAAAATCCTGCCAATCCCATCAGTTCATCTTCATTTTCAAATACATATAATCCATATCCGTAAAAATCATAATGCATCGAAATATATTCCGCTAACTCCTCTTTGGTATTAAAAGGAAATTCTCTAAACGCTGATAGAGTAACAAAATCCTCCACATTTATCTCACGAATATTTATATTTTCTGTTTTTCCTATACTTAGAGGCAGTTTTAAACTTCTATATGCCACCTTTTTTATATACTCTTCGTCTATATCTCTTAAATCCTCTATGGCATATTTTGAAACTTTTATATCTATATACTCTTTTCCGAGTATAGCAATTGTGGCTTTGCAAGAGTTAAAAGCCTCCCACAAAGCCACATTTTCATCCGATATTACTATCTCACAATGTTTTCCTTCAATATTAACATTTTTCAGGAGCTTCATAAGTCTCGCCAAATGTCTCTACCGTCATTGTCTTTATCTTTTGTTCTGTATTCGGCCTATCATTATAATCTGTATCCACTGCTGCTATTTTATCTACTACATCCATGCCCTCTACTACCGTTCCGAATGCCGCATAAGCACCGTCAAGATGTGGTGCATCCTGATGCATTATAAAAAACTGTGATCCTGCCGAGTTTGGACTCATAGCTCTTGCCATTGAAATAACTCCTCTGCTATGTGCCAAATCATTTTGGAATCCGTTTTGATTAAACTCACCCTTGATTTGATAATCCGGACCTCCCATACCGTTTCCCTGTGGGCAGCCTCCCTGTATCATAAATCCTGAAATAACTCTGTGAAATGTGAGCCCGTCATAAAACTTTTCATTAATCAGGCTTATAAAATTTCTTACGGTGTTCGGTGCAACCTCAGGATAAAGCTCAATTTTGATTACTGAATCATCTGTCATTGTTATTGTTACTATTGGATTTGTCATGCTCTCTCTCCTTTTAATCCCAATAAAGTCACCCGGAATTTATCCTCGTGACTTTATATGGAATCTCTACGATCATTATTATATTTATTTTATCATATTCTTACTTGTTTTTGTATAAAAAAGTATACTGTTTTATTAAAATTTTTAACTTACCTATAATTATTTCACTATTTCAACCTGCATTGTATTTGTATACTTTGCAGGGCCTCTCTCGTCCTTTGTAGGTATAATACCTGCAGTAATAACTACAAGATCATTTAATTTTAAATACTTTCCGGACTTTAATATATCCACTGATGATGATATAAGTTCATCCGTTGTATCGGCTCTTTTTGCCCATACAGGAACTACTCCGTAGAAAAGCTGCATTTGGCGTACCGTAGATATACTTGGGCTCATTCCGTAAACAGGTATACTTGATCTCCACTTTGAGAGCATCCTTGTTGTAAATCCGGTGATGGAAGGTGCTATTATTGCTTTTGCACCTAACTGGTCTGCCGTATATACCGCCGCATAGCCTACCTGATTTGATATATTCTTTTTATCCATCTTATTTACTTTTCTGCCCCTGTAGAGTGCATGGTCAAGATGAATCTCTGTTTCCTCGGCTATTTTTACCATCATTTTTAATGCTTCAAGAGGGTATTTACCCATTGCCGACTCACCTGATAGCATTATCGCATCGGTACCGTCATATATGGCATTTGCCACATCTGAGACTTCCGCTCTTGTAGGTCTTGGATTTCTGATCATTGAATCAAGCATCTGTGTAGCTGTTATTACAGGTTTTCCCGCTACCGAGCATTTTTCTATAAGCTTTTTTTGTACAAAGGGAAGTTTGGCTGCATCTATCTCCACACCCATATCTCCTCTTGCCACCATGATACCGTCGCTCGCCTCTATGATATCATCCATATTTTCAATGCCTTCCTGATTCTCGATTTTTGAAATAATCTGGATATGTGAACCCTTCTCATTTAAAATCTCTCTGATTTGGCGAACCGCATCACCATTTCTTATAAAGGAAGCGGCAATAAAATCAAATCCGTTGTCACAGGCAAACTTTATATCTTCTTTATCTTTTTCTGTGAGCGCAGGAAGCTTTATAGAAACTCCGGGTACATTTACACCCTTTCTCTCTCCAAGCTCACCGCCATTTATAATTTTTGTATGAATATCCGCTCCGTCTACTTTTATAACTTCAAGCTCTATAAGTCCGTCATCTATAAGTATTTTATCACCCGGCTTTACATCCTCATTTAAACCTGTGTAATTGATAAATCCTTTCTTATCATTTCCCACACATTCATTTATTGTGAGAATATATTCATTTCCCGCTTCCAATGTAACCTTTTGTCCACCCTCGAGTACACCTGTTCTTATCTCAGGCCCCTTGGTATCAAGAAGTGCCGCAACATGCTTTCCGGTCTCTTCTCTTACTTCTCTCAGAATATTTAATCTGCCAAGATGCTCCTCATAATCACCATGTGAAAAATTGAATCTGGCAACATCCATTCCGGCTATTGCCATATTTTTCATAAGATTTTTATCATTTGTATTTGGACCCATGGTACAGATAATTTTTGTTTTCTTCATTTCTTTTCCTCTTTATATCTTTATAAGCTTAAATGCTGCCATTTTATTGTGCAGCCATTGTTACCAAAACTATATACAAGTCTTATTCAACATGAATATGTGTATATAAATGCTCCGAGCAATATTCTAAATTACCATTGCATTTTGAGCAATATCTAAACTCCAAGGTATCATCATCCTTTTCAGTTCTTCCACAAACAGCACATCTATGTATCGGCTCGCTTGCAGGTCTCATCTTTACAGCCCTTTTAAACTTCACCTGTCTGACTACATTCTTTGGGGATACCCTATACCAATTTCTGGTTAATAAATAGAATATTACAAAGTTTAATAAGCTGAGTCCGATAGATGTCTTTGTAATAATGCCGCCCATTATAAAATTATAAATTTCAATAAGCAAATATACCGCTGCCAGATATTTTGCTTTGACCGGCAGTACAAAATATATATAAAAGGTCATCTCAGGATATGTCAGAGCAAATGCCAAAAATATCGACAGATTCAGGCTGTCAGGTGTGAGCGGATATATACTCGATGCCTCTCCATATATAAAATATAAAATAAAGGCGCCTATTATCAGGAATATATACCCCATAAACATATACACATTAAATCTGAAACTTCCCCATACCCTTTCGAGATTGCTTCCTAGGCTATAGTACAAAACAAGCATTATTGCCGAAAAAAATATACTTTGGCTTGGGGCGTACATAATCCATGTCACCAGTCTCCAAACCTGCCCTGAAAGTATTTTCGGTATATCCAAGGACATATAATTATAATAGATTTCTATATTTACCAATGATATAGCAAAACCTATACTGTATAATACAGTCAGATACATCATCAAATTTCTGATAGCATATCTTCCGAATTTTCTCTCTAATTTTTCAAAAAAACCCATTGCTCTCCCTTCTGATATCTGTAAAAATTTGTGTACACAAGTTTTCCCTTTAATACACCGACCTATTATAACATTTATAATACTTGGATGTAAATGATTTGAATCTGTAAGTCGATGAAAGAAAATCATTTATTTTTAACATAATATATTTTTATGTTGACATAAATTCAATTTTATATTAGAATCCATAACAATAATTGAAAAAACAAACCGTTGATATGGAGATAAAGTTAGTCATGACTTCACAGAGAGTCTGGGAAGCTGAGAGCCGGATAAGAAACAGTCTAGCAAATGGACCATTGAGGGTGTAGTCAAATGCTTCGGCAGAGTATACTACAACGTACGCATACGTTAGTTGCAAGGGATATGTAGGTATCTTAAAGTGCACAGATCATGCTGTGAATCAAGGTGGCACCACGATTTTTTATTGTTGAAATTTCGTCCTTGACAAATATTAACCTTTTTAGGTTTTTATTTGTCAGGGACTTTTTTATTTCTATGTTATATTTAAAATTTTACAATCCAGGCAGCTTTAAGGATTGCAAAATCAAATAAACATTTGACTATTTATATCCAATTCGTTAGGAGGACTTATGGTTTTTATTTTAAAAGCAGGCATCAGTGAAGAGGCAATACAAAATTTCAGAAAAGAATTTGAAGATATCGGATTTGATACAATATACGCCCCTGGTACGGAACATACTGCGGTATGTCTTATAGGAAATACTTCAAAAATAGATATGGACACTATAGTGGAAACTCATCCGATAGTTGCCTATGGCAAGAGGGTTACAGAAACCTATAAGGCGGCAGGCAGAACCGTTCATCCCGATGATACCGTCATAAAGGTAAATGATGTAAATATCGGTACCGGAACTTTCACCGTTATTGCAGGACCTTGCAGTGTGGAAACAAGCGAGCAGATTACTATGGTGGCAAGAAGTATCAAAGAAAGCGGTGCCGTAATACTTCGAGGCGGAGCCTTTAAGCCTAGAACTTCCCCCTATTCCTTCCAAGGACTTGGAAAAGAAGGTCTGGACTTTTTAGAAAGTGCCAAGGCAGCCGTAAATATTCCGATTATCTCGGAGGTTATGAATCAGACACAGCTGCCCCTTTTTGAAAATGTGGATATTATCCAGATAGGTGCCAGAAATATGCAAAACTTTGATTTGCTAAAGGAAGTCGGAAAGTTAAAAAAGCCGGTACTTTTAAAGCGTGGGCTTTGCAACACTATTGAAGAATTCCTTATGAGTGCCGAATATATTATGGCATCAGGCAATGAAAATGTTATACTCTGTGAGCGGGGTATCAGAACATTTGAGACCGCCACCAGAAATACTTTAGATCTTGGAGCGGTTGCACTTTTAAAAGAAAAAACACATCTTCCGGTACTGGTGGATCCAAGCCATGCAATGGGAATAAGATCACTTGTACCACCGCTTGCAAAGGCGGCACTTGCAGTCGGAGCGGACGGAATTATGGTAGAGGTTCATAATGATCCTGCAAAGGCATTATGTGACGGTGCACAATCACTTGACCTGTTGCAGTTTGCAGACCTTATGAATGAAATCAAAAAAAGAGTTGTACTTGAAGGAAGGACCTTATAATATGTATTACCCCTCATTAACTGAAATAGAGAAAATAAAAGAAACTAAAGAATATACTCTTGCACCTGTGAGTCTTGAAATCCTATCCGACTTCATCACACCTATTGAGGCAATAAGGATTTTAAAAAAGGCTTCCACACATGCCTATATGTTGGAATCCGCAAAGGCAAATGAAAACTGGGGAAGATATACATTTCTGGGCTTTAATCCCGAACTTTCCATAAGCTGTATTGACAGCAGGATAAATGTGAATGGTAAAAAGTTTATCTGCACCGATCTTCCTATGTATCTGAGAGAGCTGTTAAAAAAATATAAAAGCCCGAGAATTTCTTCTTTGCCTCCTTTTACAGGCGGTCTGGTAGGATATTTTTCCTTTGATTATATAGGCTATAAGGAACCCGGTATAAAAAGGAATGTAGATGATGCCGAGGGCTTTAAGGATATTGATGTAATGCTTTTTAAGGATGTTATTGTATTTGACCATATAAAGCAAAAAATCATACTTATTACAAATATTTCATTAACAGGCGATACTTCATTTGCCTATAAAGAAGCTGTTAAAAAGCTTGAAAAAATAAAAAACCTTTTATTAACCGGTGAAAAATCCAATGAATCCGGCAAACTCCTTTCTGAGGTAACACCACTGTTCTCAGAAAAAGAGTTTTCAGAGATGATTGCAAAGGCAAAGCATCATATCAAGGAGGGAGATATCTTCCAAATAGTGCTTTCAAACCGTCTACAGGCGGATTTTAAAGGAAGCCTTTTTAATACCTACAGAATACTTAGAACGGTAAATCCGTCTCCATATATGTTTTATTTTTCCGGTACCGATGTGGAAATTGCCGGAGCTTCACCCGAAACCTTGGTAAAGCTTGAAGACGGAATACTGCATACTTTCCCTCTTGCAGGTACCAGACCAAGAGGAAAAACGCAAGCTGAGGATATTCTTTTAGAGAATGAACTGCTGGCTGATAAAAAAGAGCTGGCTGAACATAATATGCTGGTAGACCTTGGCAGAAATGACCTCGGCAAAGTAAGTAAATTCGGAAGTGTAAAAGTAAAAAAGCTTCGTTCCATAGAAAGATATTCACATGTAATGCATATCGGCTCCACTGTAAGAGGTGAAATAAGACCTGAATATGATGCACTGGATGCACTGGAAGCTGTACTTCCCGCCGGCACTCTCTCCGGTGCACCAAAGATTCGTGCCTGTCAGCTTATAGGAGAACTTGAAAACAACAAAAGAGGTGTATATGGAGGTGCTATCGGATATATAGATTTTACAGGAAATATGGACACCTGTATTGCTATAAGACTTGCCTACAAGAAAAACGGTAAAGTATTTATCAGAAGCGGTGCCGGTATTGTGGCAGACTCCGAACCCGATAAGGAATATATGGAAACTATCAATAAGGCAGGTGCGGTAGTAGATGCATTAAGAAAAGCTCAGGAGATAAATATATGATTCTATTGATTGATAATTATGACAGTTTTTCCTACAATCTTTTTCAGATGGTGGGAGAAATTTATCCGGATATAAAGGTAATAAGAAATGATGAGATGAGCGTAGAAGAAATAAAAAATCTTGCTCCACAAAAAATCATTATCTCCCCCGGTCCCGGAAGACCTGAGGATGCAGGTATTATTATAGATGTGGTAAAGGAGCTTGGGCAAAGTATTCCAATCCTCGGAGTATGCCTTGGGCATCAGGCTATTTGCATGGCATTCGGCGCTACAGTGACCTATGCCAAAGAACTTATGCATGGCAAGGATTCTCTTACATATTTTGATACCTCCGGTGCATTTTTCTCAGGTATACCTGCCAAAAGCAGAGTTGCCAGATATCATTCTCTTGCCGCAAGTAAAGATACACTCCCAAATGAGCTGAAGGTGATTGCAAGAACGGATGATGATGAAGTAATGGCGGTAGAACACATCCATTACCCAATCTATGGAGTGCAGTTCCATCCGGAATCCATAATGACAGAATATGGAAAGGAAATGTTGAGGAATTTTATTTCACTGTAGCTGTAGTATTTATTTTACAATCCCAATCGCAGTTCTTTCTTAAAGCTTCGCAGGATTTTACGAAAGAACTAAACGCTACAGGTATTGTAAAATTTAAATACTATCACTATCTGAAAAATTATACAAATATGGAAAGGATACTATGATTAAAGAAGCTATTGTAAAGATTGTAAATAAAGAAGATTTGACCTTTGATGAAGCTTATACCGTTATGAATGAAATTATGAACGGAGAAACTTCACCTACACAAAATGCTGCATTTCTTGCCGCTCTTTCCACAAAAAGCGCCAAGGCGGAGACCACTCAAGAAATTGCAGGTTGTGCAAAAGCTATGAGAGAGCATGCCACAGCCGTAGATACGGATTTTGACCTTTTTGAAATAGTGGGTACAGGAGGTGATAATGCAGGCAGCTTTAATATCTCCACTACCTCAGCCATAGTGGCTGCCGCAGGCGGTATGAAAGTAAGTAAACATGGCAACAGAGCCGCTTCTTCAAAATGCGGTACGGCAGATTGCCTGGAAGCCTTAGGTGTAAATATTGACGAAGATCCCAATAAATGCAAGGAACTGCTGGAAAAGGTGGGTATATGCTTTTTCTTTGCCCAAAAATATCACAGCTCCATGAAATATGTAGGATCAATCAGAAAGGAACTTGGATTTAGGACCGTTTTTAATATACTCGGACCTCTCACCAATCCGGCAAAACCAAGGCGCCAGCTTCTTGGAGTATATGATGAATATCTTATAGAACCTCTTGCTAAAGTTTTAATGGAGCTTGGTGTACAAAGAGGTATGGTAGTCTATGGTATGGATAAACTTGATGAGATATCTCTCTCCGCCCCTACCAAGGTTTGTGAAATAAAGGGCGACTCACTTACCCTATATGAGATAAAACCTGAGGATTTCGGACTTAAACGCTGCAAAAAAGAAGATTTGGCAGGCGGTGATCCGAAAGATAATGCAGCCATTACTCTTGCCATACTAAATGGAGAAAAAGGACCTAAAACCGATGCCGTACTTTTAAATGCCGGTGCGGCACTCTATATAGGTGATAAGGCAAACAGTATAAAGGAAGGAATAGATCTTGCAAGAAATCTTATTGAAAGTAAAAAGGCAATTAAGGTTTTGGATGATTTTATAAGGATTAGCAATGAGTAAAGAAATAACTGTCTTAGATACAATAGCCACATATACTAGGCAAAGAATCAAAGAGCAAAAAAAAAGTATTCCTCTGTCTGTAGTCAGAGCCGAAGCTGAAAAAATAGAGGCTGTGAAGTTTGGTTTTGAAAATGCTTTAAAAAAACCCGGTCTCTCCTTTATATGTGAATGTAAAAAGGCTTCACCATCTAAGGGTATTATATCAAAAGATTTTCCCTATCTTTCGATTGCAAAGGAATACGAAGATGCGGGTGCAGACTGTATCTCGGTACTTACAGAGCCAAGATGGTTTCTTGGAAGCGATAAATATCTAAAAGAAATATCAAATACCGTTAATGTCCCGCTTCTTAGAAAGGATTTTACTGTTGATGAGTATATGATATATGAAGCCAAGGCAATGGGTGCTTCCTGTATCCTTTTGATCTGCTCCATATTATCTGTTGAAGAAATGCAGTATTTCAAAGATATCAGTGATGACCTTGGGCTTTCCGCTCTTGTGGAATGTCATGATGAAGCTGAAATTGAAAAAGCGTTAAAGATAAATGCCCGTATGATTGGAGTAAATAACAGAAATCTAAAGGACTTCTCCGTGGATACCGGTAACAGTAAAAGGCTTAGAAGTCTTGTACCTCAAGATATTTTATTTGTTTCCGAGAGCGGTGTAAAAAGCCCTGAAGATATAAAAAACATTATTGATATGGGGGCTGATGCAGCCCTAATAGGTGAGGTGCTTATGCGGGCAGAGAGTAAAAAATTCACTTTGGATTGGTTAAAGGGAAAATATGACAAAGATTAAGCTATGCGGCATAACAAAAGAGGATGATATCCATGTGATAAATGAATTATTACCTGATTATATAGGCTTTGTATTTGCAGGTAAAAGCAGAAGGTATATATCCTTTGATATGGCAAAAAAACTGAAAGCAAAGCTTGACAACAGGGTAAAGGCGGTGGGTGTATTTGTAAATGAGGATATCGAAAATATCGTTTACCTTATTAAAAATAAAACCATTGATATTGTACAGCTTCATGGGAACGAAGATACAAAATATATAGATGCTTTAAAGAAAAAGATAAACGCTCCCATTATATATGCCTATCAGATAAAATCAAAAACCGATATAGAAAAAATAGATAAAAACTTTGATTTTATCCTGCTTGATGCGGGTGCCGGCTGCGGTGAAACCTTTGATGAAGCTTTGCTTGAAGGCTTTGAAGGTGAATATTTTCTGGCGGGCGGACTCTCCCCTGATAATATACAGGAAAAAATAATAAAACTGCATCCCTTTGCAGTGGATGTAAGTTCGGGAATAGAAACCGAAGGCAAAAAAGATGCCACTAAGATGAGAAGATTTGTAAATTTAGTAAGAGAGGTGACAAATGACAGCTATTAAAGGAAGATTTGGAATTCATGGAGGACAGTATATACCTGAAACTCTCATGAATGCAGTATTGGAATTGGAAAAAGCCTATAATCATTACAAAGATGATCCCGAGTTTAACAAAGAACTCAATTATCTCTTGAATGATTATGCTGGCAGACCTTCAAAGCTTTATTTTGCAAAGAAAATGACGGAGGATCTTGGCGGTGCAAAGATTTATTTAAAGCGTGAGGACCTTACACATACAGGCGCACATAAGATAAATAATGTTTTAGGGCAGGCGCTCCTTGCCAAAAAGATGGGTAAGAAGAGACTTATTGCAGAAACCGGTGCAGGACAGCATGGTGTTGCAACTGCAACAGCAGCCGCATTGATGGGCATGGAATGTGTGGTATTTATGGGTGAAGAAGACACCATTCGTCAGGCACTGAATGTATATAAGATGAGGCTGCTTGGTGCTACGGTTATTCCTGTAACAAGCGGAACAAAAACTCTAAAAGATGCGGTTTCCGAAGCTATGAGAGAGTGGACAAGCAGAATAGATGATACTCATTACTGCCTCGGCTCTGTAATGGGACCTCATCCCTTTCCCACTATTGTCAGGGATTTTCAGGCGGTGATTTCAAAGGAAATCAAAGAGCAGATACTAAAAAAAGAAGGTAAATTACCTGATGCCGTACTTGCCTGTGTGGGAGGAGGCTCCAATGCCATAGGAAGCTTTTATAATTTTATAAACGATAAGGAGGTTGCACTTATAGGTTGTGAAGCTGCGGGCAAAGGAATCCATACATTTGAAACCGCAGCTACCATAAATACCGGAAGGCTTGGTATTTTCCATGGTATGAAATCCTACTTCTGTCAGGATGAATACGGTCAAATAGCACCTGTATATTCCATCTCCGCCGGACTTGACTATCCGGGTGTCGGACCTGAACATTCATATCTTCATGATATAAAAAGGGCAAGCTATGTACCCGTAACAGATAATGAATCGGTGGAAGCATTTGAATATCTCTCCCGAATGGAGGGTATTATACCTGCTATAGAATCTGCACATGCTGTTGCCCATGCAATGAAAATAGCGCCTTCTATGAGTAAGGATCAGATAATTGTAATCACCATATCCGGCAGAGGTGATAAGGATTGTGCGGCTATTGCAAGATACAAAGGAGAAGATTTACATGAATAAAATATATGAAGCATTAAAAAATAAAAAGGCATTTATCCCCTTTATTACCTGCGGTGATCCTGATGTGACTACTACAAAAGCAGCCATTCTTGAAATGGTAAAAAACGGCGCCGACCTGATAGAAATAGGTATACCTTTCTCCGATCCTACGGCTGAGGGCGTGGTGATACAGGGTGCAAATATACGTGCACTTGAAGGAGGCATTACCACTGATAAGGTATTTGATATGGTAGTTGAGCTTAGAAAGGAAATAAGTATTCCACTTGTATTTATGACCTATGCAAATGTTGTGTTCTCATACGGTACGGAAAAATTCTTTGCAAAATGCAGTGAGGTCGGTATTGACGGCATTATACTTCCCGATATCCCGTTTGAAGAAAGAAATGAGTTCCTTGATATATCAGAAAAATATAATATTGATCTCATCTCTCTTATTGCGCCTACATCCGATAACCGCATTGCAATGATTGCAAAGGAAGCTAAAGGATTTTTATACATTGTATCAAGTCTTGGTGTAACAGGAACCAGAAGTGAAATCACAACAGATTTAAACTCCATAGTAAAGATAGTAAGGGAAAATACAGATATACCCTGTGCTATAGGCTTCGGTATCTCAACTCCTAAGCAGGCGGATGAAATGAGTAAGATAGCTGACGGAGTAATCGTAGGTTCAGCCATTATCAAGCTCTTGAAACAGTATAAAACAAAAGCACCTGAATATATAGGAGCTTATGTAAAAGAAATGAAATCCGCCATGAATTAAAGATAAAGAAATGCAGTTTGGACCTCGTCTTTAAAGCTGTCCAAACTGCAATATAAACTACAGTATTTAATACACTTTTAATCTCTTCTACATTGCCTTATTCCTACTAATGTGCTATGATATGAAATCATGTTTTCACATGTGGGTTTTGTGTGCAATTTTATTTCCCAAAATAAAATACAGACTAAATCGTTGATTTTAAGGATTGCATTTTTGCAGTCCCGTTTCAAAGTGGGCATTTTGCCCGGGATATCATATAATCATAAGCTTATAAAAGAGGTTATAATATGCAAAACACAGAAAAAATCTATGTGCTTGGTATAGACATAGGTTCGACTACTGTCAAAATCGCTATACTTGATAGCAAGCATGAAGTAGTATTCTCAGATTATCGCAGACATTATGCAAATATACAGGGAACTTTGGCGGCACAGCTATCTGATGCCTTTGAAAAAATCGGGGAAGTAAATATAATCCCTATGATCACCGGCTCAGGCGGTCTTACCCTTTCAAAACATCTAAAGTCCACCTTTGTACAGGAAGTGGTTGCGGTTGCAACTTCACTTAAGGCTAGTGCCCCTCAAACAGATGTGGCAATAGAGCTTGGTGGAGAGGATGCAAAGATCATTTACTTTACAGGCGGTATAGACCAGAGAATGAACGGTATATGCGCCGGAGGTACAGGAAGTTTTATAGACCAGATGGCTTCCCTTCTGCAAACAGATGCTATCGGATTAAACGAATATGCAAAAAGCTATAAATCTATTTATCCAATAGCTGCCAGATGCGGAGTTTTTGCAAAAACGGATGTACAGCCACTTATCAATGAGGGTGCTACCAGAGAGGATCTCTCCGCTTCTATATTCCAGGCGGTGGTAAATCAGACTATTTCAGGTCTTGCCTGCGGCAAGCCTATCAGAGGTCATGTGGCATTCCTTGGCGGTCCGCTTCATTTCCTTTCAGAATTAAAGCAGGCATTTATAAGAACTTTAAATCTCACAGATGAGTATATTGTCGACCCTGACAATTCACATCTTTTTGCCGCCATCGGTGCAGCACTTAACTGTGAAAGTACCGAGGCAATGATAGGTATTTCAGATCTTATTGCAAAACTTAAGGAAGGTATCGAGATGGCACATGAGATTGCCAGACTTGATTCACTCTTTGATAATGAGGCTGACTATGAGGAATTCAGCAACAGACATTTCGGTCACAGTGTAAAAACAGGAAAGCTTGAAGAATACAGCGGAAATATCTTCCTTGGAATAGATGCCGGTTCAACCACTACAAAGATAGCTTTGGTAGGTGAGGACGGAAGCCTGCTTTGGAATTTCTATTCCAATAATAACGGTTCTCCTTTGGCTACAGCTATTTCAGCCATCAAGTCTGTAAAGGAAAAGATTCGTCCGGATGCAAAAATAGTATACTCATGCTCTACAGGATATGGTGAGGCACTTTTAAAGGCTGCATTTATGCTGGATGAGGGTGAGGTAGAGACGATTGCACATTACTATGCCGCTGCATTTTTTGAGCCTGAGGTCGACTGTATACTTGATATCGGAGGTCAAGATATGAAATGCATCCGTATCAAGGACGGCACTGTAGACTCCGTGCAGTTAAATGAGGCATGTTCCGCCGGATGCGGCTCCTTTATAGAAACTTTTGCCGGTTCACTAAACTTCTCCGTACAAAACTTTGCAAAGGAAGCATTATTTGCAAAAAATCCGGTAGACCTTGGTACCAGATGTACCGTTTTCATGAACTCAAATGTAAAACAGGCACAAAAGGAAGGTGCTACCGTAGCGGATATTTCAGCAGGTCTTGCATATTCGGTTATTAAAAACGCCTTGTTTAAGGTTATAAAGATTTCCAATGCTGCCGACCTCGGAAAACATATAGTGGTACAGGGTGGTACGTTCTATAATGATGCCGTGCTTCGTGCCCTTGAAAAGATTTCAGGCGGCTTTGTTACAAGACCTGATATCGCAGGTATTATGGGCGCTTTCGGTGCCGCTCTTATCGCAAGAGAACGATATGAGGGTAAAAAGACCACCATGCTGCCTCTTGATAATATAATATCACTTCAGTATGACACCTCTATGACCAGATGTCGTGGCTGCAACAACAATTGTGTTATGACCGTAAATAAGTTTGAGGGTGGAAGAAACTTCATATCGGGAAACAGATGTGAGAGAGGTCTTGGCAAGGACAGAGTTAAAAAGGATGTGCCCAATCTCTATGAATATAAGTATAATCGTATGTTTAACTACGAGCCTCTTACAGCTGACAAGGCATTTAGAGGTACTGTTGGAATACCGAGAGTTTTAAATATGTATGAGAACTTCCCGTTCTGGGCTGTATTCTTTAGAAACCTCGGCTTTAGAACTGTGCTCTCTCCTATGTCCACCAAAAAAATATATGAGCTTGGTATCGAATCCATTCCAAGTGAGTCCGAATGTTATCCTGCAAAGATTACACATGGACATATTTCATGGCTTATAAAGAACGGTGTTCGCACTATATGGTATCCATGTATACCATATGAGAGAAATGAACAGCCTGATGCTGGCAATCATTTTAACTGCCCTATCGTTACCTCGTATGCTGAGAATATAAAGAATAATGTGGAAGAAATCAGAGAAACAAATACCAGATTTTTAAATCCTTTTATGGCATTTACAAACGAAGAGGTGCTTACAAATCAGCTTATCAAGGTAATGAAGCAGGAATTTGATATAAACGAAAGAGAAGTAAAATTCGCTGCACATGCTGCATGGACGGAACTTATCCAATCAAAGAAGGATATTGAAAGAGAGGGTGAAAAAACTATTGAGTGGCTGCATAAGAACAATCGCCACGGTATAGTTCTTGCAGGAAGACCATATCATGTGGATCCTGAAATCCACCACGGTATTCCGGATATGATTACTTCATTCGGTATCGCAGTACTTACAGAGGATGCGGTTTCTCATCTTGCGAAGATAGAAAGACCGGTTATTGTAAGCGATCAGTGGATGTATCATTCCAGATTATATGCTGCCGCAAGCCTTGTAAAGCAGGATGATTGCCTTGACCTTGTACAGCTTAACTCATTCGGTTGCGGACTTGATGCGGTAACTACGGATCAGGTAAGTGATATACTTACAGGTTCAGGAAAAATCTATACCGTGCTTAAGATTGATGAGGTAAACAATCTCGGTGCCGCAAGAATCCGTATCCGTTCACTTATCGCGGCACTCCGTGTAAGAGATAAGAAAAACTTTGAAAGAAAAGTACAGTCCTCAGCTTATCACAGAAAGGTATTTACAAAGGAGATGAAGGATGAATATACCATTCTTTGTCCACAGATGTCTCCTATACATTTTGACCTTTTAGAGCCGGCACTCAATGCTTTCGGATACCATGTGGAAGTACTCCAAAATGATTCCCGTTCCGCTATAGACTGCGGTTTAAAATATGTAAATAATGATGCCTGCTACCCATCTTTGATAGTAGTCGGACAGATAATGGAAGCATTGCTTTCAGGAAAATATGATCCCGATAAGACTGCAATATTTATGAGTCAGACCGGTGGAGGATGTAGAGCCAGCAATTATATAGGCTTTATCAGAAGAGCACTTGAAAAAGTGGATATGGCACAGATTCCCGTAATCTCAGTCAATGCCAACGGTATGGAGACCAATGAGGGCTTTAAGATGACTCCT
Organism: Lachnoanaerobaculum sp. Marseille-Q4761; assembly: GCF_017565785.1. NCBI lineage: Bacteria > Bacillati > Bacillota > Clostridia > Lachnospirales > Lachnospiraceae > Lachnoanaerobaculum > Lachnoanaerobaculum sp. Marseille-Q4761. Next base: position 1,131,399 of record NZ_JAGEKB010000001.1, on the reverse strand, counting down.
CCTATGATTATAAAAGCGATGCAGGCTGTAGTATATGGCGATTTGTTTATGAGAGTTTTATATGCTACAAGACCTTATGAAAAGGAAAAAGGTGCTGCCAACAGACTTCATAGAAAGTGGAGAAATCGTGTAATAGATTCCCTTTCTGTAAGAAAACTGAACTTCGGAGAGTTTAAGAAAAATATCAGAGGCATTGTAAAAGATTTTGACAATCTCCCAAGGCTTAATATAAAGAAGCCAAGAGTAGGTGTTGTAGGAGAAATCCTTGTAAAATTCTCTCCTCTTGCCAATAATCATATAGTTGAACTGCTTGAAAAAGAGGGTGCAGAGGCTGTAATGCCGGATCTTTTGGACTTCCTTCTTTACAGTTTCTATAACAGTAACTTTAAAGCAGAGCATCTTGGTATGTCAAAAAAGACCGCCTTTATGTCAAATGTCGGTATCAAGGTACTTGAGGCACTCAGAGGTGATGCAAGAAAAGCACTTGAAAAGAGCAAGCATTTTATTGCTCCTTCAAGAATAGATCATCTTGCAAATATGGCTAAGGACTATGTATCTGTAGGAAATCAGACAGGTGAGGGTTGGTTCTTGACAGGCGAAATGCTCGAGCTTATAGAGACCGGTACTCCAAATATTGTTTGTACACAGCCTTTTGGCTGCCTGCCAAACCATGTGGTGGGTAAGGGTGTTATAAAGGAGCTTCGCCGCTCCCATCCCGAAGCAAATATCATAGCGGTAGACTATGATCCCGGTGCGTCAGAAGTAAACCAGCTAAACAGAATCAAGCTGATGCTCTCTACAGCACAGAAGAATCTGAAAGAACAGAGTAAGAAGGTTATATCATAATATAATAAATTCTATAATTAATGTTGAGATCGACATTTAGCGGTCTCAACATTTTTGATTTGCTCACTTTTTATAAACCACATTTGAAATAACAATATATCTCAACGCAAAAACACCCGCAAAGCAGGCGTAATCTACAATGCAGGCATTTTTACTCAACCATTTTTCTTAATATTCTTACACTTCCTATCACATCATCCCATTCTAATGCACCTACGTAATAGTTAGTTTTTCGGTAGTTATCCCATTGCTGTTTCATCACTTTGTCATCAGCAATCTTGTTGATAACATCGTCTATCATCATAATCTGCTCCGTAGACTCTCTTCTCTTACATGTAGCATAAAATGCAGATTTCATTGTATATCTATCAATAGTCACTGCATCTTGATTAAGTAGCACATGTATATCATAGAAATCTCTCATTCTTGTATTAACCTCTGCTCTTACCATGACAGTTTCAAGTTTTTCCGCAAGAAGCGTTTCCAAATTATAAGCCCAAATATTTATTGATCTGTCCTCAATAATAAGTGGCAACTTATATGCTATCGCTCTCGGCGTAATCTCATCACCTGTTGAGATATCAATCTTAATAGTCTGTTTTAACTTATCTATCGTACATTCTATCATAAAACGAATACCTTCATACTCGTGACCTTCCATAATATCCTGCACCTTAGTTATACGAAAAACAACTCCGTCCTCCAGGTCAATAGCTATTATCTCTTCCAAAATCTTTTGAGCTGACACCTTATTTATAATAAGTGATTTTACTGTAGTATCCACATCCATAGTTGAACGCATATCCACACCTACCAAAGAAGATACTAAAAGTCCACCCTTTAACACAAAATTATCTCTATATTGTGATAAAGAAACCCTCTCCAGAAGCCGTTCCATAAGATATATTCTCAGTATTATCTGCGATTTGTCACTGTCACCGCCTGCTTTATTTTTTATCTTTGCCTTTACAGCTGTAGCACCTTTAATCATAATAACACCTCTGTATATTGTCTCACCTTATCTGAAACTCCCATAATACCGGCATACTTCATGAGGATATGAATATTTTTTTCATTATCTGAAAAATAAGATGTCAAAGCCATTTGAAATACTTGAATATCCATTCTTTTTTTATTCTTGATAATATCGCATATACAACGTTCTTTGTCGTAGATTCTTACCGTATTACCGATAAAAGTCTGCTCCTTTGTCAAGCCAAGCTCTAACCATTCCTGTCTTACCGTATGTACTACAACACCATCTTCTTTTAGATGTTTCGCATTATACCCTCGTACAACAGTAATTACCGGTGAAAAAGGCTCTCTATCGGAAAGATTATGAATATACAAAGCTGTTTCATGGGAGAAAACAATTTTTCTATTCCTAAGCTGAATCGAATACAGTCTGTCTTCCAATGCCTCAGGCGAAATGTATATTCCGGGTGCAATCTTTTCCATTTCATTTTTACGGATATAATCCAGAACAGAATACTTTGATACTCCCTCATTTTGAGCATCAATTAATCGAATATATCCATTTTGTTCTTCAAGTAACTTATCAAGGATATTTCTTTCGTCCATATTCTCAACCCCTTTCGCTATAATTTTAAATTTATGTAGCGAAAAAGTCAATATATTTGAGGAGAATAATAATGGCTAATATTAAATTCGATGATTATTTAAACAATGAATTTAAAAACGGATACTTGACTGAAAAAGCCATTTTAGAAAGTGCTCTCGTTATTGCAAGTGCAAGGCAAAGTGCCAGGTTATCTCAAAGGCAACTTGCTAAGATATCTCATGTTCCGCAGTCTACAATTGCAAGAATTGAATGTGGCTATAATACAAGTATAGAAACCATAAACAAACTTGCAATGGCACTTGGCAAAAAGCTTACAATCAGTATTAGCTAATATAATAGGTGGAGTCACGATATTGTAGCTCCACCTGTTATATACTCATATTCTATTTTTGATTAACTTCCTTTGATACCTGATCTAAATCGATGATAAGATCCAAAACAGCTCTATCATTTGCTGTAAATGTCGGCTTATTATCCATATATCTTCTGTTCCTTTCATCAGCTTTGCCGGCATTTGCAGGAATGTATTCTCCATTACTACTACCTTTAATATAGAACATATATATTGCAACAGCACCAACTATTAAAGCTATGATAACTAATGCAGCTACTCCGCCCATAATCTTTTTCTTTCTACTCCTCTCAATACGTCTTGCCTCACTCGTAATATCTATATAATCCTTGTTTTTAAGCTCATTTATAATATTCCCCAGTTTATCCAATATCTCATTCAAATTATCAAATAGTTCTGTCAGTTGAATTATAATTGATGGTATATAAATATTCTTTTTTACTTTAGGCAACAGCTTTATAAAAGAATCCATACTAAACATTTAGAGTCCTCTTTCCTTAAGAGCACTGTCTATTTTATTCTTATTGTCGACTTTTATTTTATTAAGTTCTATAAAAATCTCTATACTTTAACAAATCATAAGTTTTTGGATTTTCAAAATCGCTTTTTTTAATATTCTTATCCTCAATAAGTATAGCTATTCCAGATATCCACATTTCATCATCATCTTCATATGCTCTCCACAGTAGTCTTTCTACATAGGGCAACAAATCATTTTTATTGTAAGACACCAATAATGAAACAGTATACTCAAAAGTAGGCCAATTTGCATCTTGTAATAGTTCTATTAAAAATGGTATATACTCTAATTTTCTAGTGTAACTCATCCTTTCTATAATATATAGAATATTGAACCATGAAAACTTACTTTTGTATCTCAAAGGATTAAAATAAGTTTCTGTATTACTTTCTTCTTTTTCTAATAATAATGCTAATTTGTCTAGTTTTTCCCCAGATATATTCTCGTTAATGTAAATATTATATTCATATTTTTTAATTAAGTTATCAATCAATTTTGACATTACATGGTCCTCCATTATCTCTTATAGATATTGATGCTAATATTTTTGTTAAGTAGTATGGATTCTCTTTTACTGTTGGCCTGCTATTAATCCATTCCATCATCTCCAAAGGATTTACAGGTCTTACAGAAACATGATTTGGTTTATCTATAACTGCCGTTAATACTCCTGTTGCATTTATTGCCTCCATAGTTGTAATAGTATACTTGTTACCCACGCGAAGAGTTGAATGTAATCACCATCTCTTTATCTCCTAACGAGATTTCCGATCCACTATATTTTTGCTTTACCTTTTTCCAAAAATACGAGCCATTAGTGTTATTCAGAGCATATTTAAGTTGCCATAATCCTTTTCTTTCTTCTACAAGAAGCTTTATAGCATCCATAGCATAGCCTTTATTCCTATATGCAGGAAATATAGAGAATTCTGCAATTACATTATCAATTTCTTCTCCTGTAAAAGAATATTTGTTTAATAATACAAATCCAATCCATGCCTCGTCGTCATAAATAAAATAAACCGAACGATCATTATCCTCAAAGTAAAGCGGAAGATATCTGTATTCATATACTCCCTCTTCATCCATTTCATCGCCATAATACTTTGACATCTCATACAAATATTTTTGAATAACATTAAACAGAGCCTTTCTTTTATCTTTCCCAACTCTTTTTATATAAACCATATTATCCCCTTATCCTCTGTAGTTCGCGCATTATTCGCATACTACTTTAATTTTATTGTCATAATATGAAGCCATTTTAATCGCATAGTCTTTGTTTTTCTCCACATCGCCATATGATGCACAAAGAATAACTCCTACACTTGGATTTTCCGCTTGTTTCTTAACTTCTCTATCCAATGCTTCCAAATATAGATTCATCTTTCCTATATATTCAGGCTTGAATTCTCCAATCTTGAGTTCAAATGCAACTAAGCATGACAATCCTCTTTTCCAATTTCTAAAACAAAGTTCTTCAAGTTCTCCAGTATTGATTTTTGAAAATCTTTTTCGTTACCACCCTTTGGTGCATCAAGGAACTCTAAAACATATTTGTCTAAAAATAAATTATGTGTTTCTTGTTTTGCTTTTTGAATTGCCGACGACATATTGCCATTTGAAAGCATAAAGCGTTCATAGTAACCGCTATACATCTGTCTTTCCAACTCACGCTTTGAATATCTCTCTTTTACTGCCAATTCAATATAAAATCTTCTCTCTTCTTGGCTTTTAGAAGCCGACATTATTTTCAAGTGATTAGCCCAACTCAATTGTGTCACCGGTGGTGACACTTTTTCATCATCTTTATATAACTCGTAGAATTGCTTCATTCTGTAAAGTCCTCTACGATTAAATCCCTTCAGCTCAGGATAGTTTGTTGAAAAAAAATCTGCCACATTATCAACAAATCAGGAACCATAAGATGCTTCTTCAGTTTTTTTACTGATATATTTTCCTACCTCTTGATACATTAATATCAACTCTTCATTAACTTTTCGATATGCACGATCCTTTGAATTTTCTACAATCGTAACAATCTCTTCAAATGGATTGTTATTTTTATATACATTTATATTTTGCGAAGAAGCCTTTTCTTTATCCATAAGTTCCTCCTATCGGTATCTGACATCTATAATTTATTTCCTACTTTCCCTACAAAAAGATCATAGCATTTTTAAGGCATTTTTTCCATTCTGAAATTAGTGTATACTTACCTATATATTTCAAAAAGCATCGAAGAATTATATCAGAACAATACCTATTGACACACGAACATATGTTCTTGTATAATCTATTTATGATAAACATATGTTCTAAAGAAGATACTTTAAAAAAGCTTGAAATACTCTCAGATGCTGCTAAGTATGATGTTGCCTGCACTTCAAGCGGAGTGGACAGAAAGGGAAAAGAAGGAAAACTAGGTAATAGCGTAGCCTCAGGAATATGCCATACTTTCAGCAGCGATGGTAGATGTATTTCTTTGCTTAAGATACTTATGACCAACCATTGTATTTTTGATTGTAAATACTGTATTAACAGAAAAAGTAATGATATACGCCGTGCATGTTTTACTCCAAGAGAGATCTGTGAGTTGACTGTGGAGTTTTACAAAAGGAATTATATTGAAGGCTTGTTTTTAAGTTCCGGTATAATTAACAGCCCGAACTTTACTATGGAAAGGATTTGCGAGACTCTGAGTCTGTTAAGGAATGAATACATGTTTAACGGATATGTGCATGTTAAAGCCATACCCGGTTCCTCTGATGAATTACTTTTACAGGCAGGATCTCTTGCAGACAGGATGAGTGTTAATATTGAGTTCCCTACCGAATCAAGCCTAAAAAAATATGCTCCCAATAAAAGTTTCAATCTTATATCAAATCCTATGAAAAAAATAAAGGATTCCATAGCGATGAATAGGCTAAGTATTGGAGAGAGTCCGAAACTCCCAAGAAGCAATATCAATAAATATATACCCGGCAGTATATTTAACGATGTAGCCCAAATTGAGGGAGATAATACTTTAAAATCTTCACTTATCACCAAACAGGCTAATGTTCGCCCCTTTGTGCCGTCAGGACAAAGCACACAAATGATTATAGGTGCCGGTGATGACAGTGATTATACCATACTTATGACTGCTCAAAATCTATATAAAGATTTTGATTTAAAAAGGGTATTTTATTCAGCATATATTCCTGTTAATGAGGATTCATCTCTACCGAATCCCGGTACGGCTGTTCCTCTTTTAAGAGAACATAGGCTTTATCAAGCTGATTGGCTTATTAGATTTTACGGCTTTAATGCCAGAGAACTTCTAAGCAAAGATGAGCCGGACTTCAATACCTATATAGATCCTAAATGCAATTGGGCTGTCAAACATTTGGAGTATTTCCCCGTGGAAGTACAGACAGCCGATATATCCCGTCTGCTTAGAGTACCGGGTATAGGTCCTAAGGCTGCAAAAAGGATTGTAAGTTCTCGCAGACACTCTCTGCTCGACTTTAATTCCCTTGCCAAGATGGGCGTAGTTTTAAAAAGGGCACATTACTTTTTAACCTGTAATGGCAAAATGATGTACAAAACTTTATTGGATGAAAAATATATAACAAATAGACTTATCATGTTAGGTGGCAATAAGAACTTTCAACAAAGCTACCAATCCGAAAGACAGTTATCTCTATTTGATGATTTTGGGTTGAAATAATGAAAATATTTACATATGATGATAACTTCTATGCCTTGGCGTCATGTATATACACAGCTTGGGAATACAGCCTTTGCCATAAAAATGAGAATATACAATTGCAAAAGCATTTATTTACACAGCAAAATATGTTTTCGGAAATTATATATGTAAACACCGATATTAAAAATGCAAAAAAGGTTATAGAAAGTATTAAGCACAAGCTTTCCATACAAACATATCGGACTGTTTACACGGCTTTTTTATATTATAAAGATACAGGAAATGATATTTATAATTACCTGAGACTTGCTTTTAAATATGGTAAAAATATCAATTCTATGTCCGGTGAAGAAGTTGTTATGAAACTTTTAAAGTTTCAAACAGCGGTCATCCGTGAAATTCACTCCTATAAGGAGTTTACAAGATTTAAAGAAGTGGGTGAAGATCTCTTTTTGGCAACTATCGAACCCAAGCATGATATACTTGCCGAACTTTCCTATCATTTTAAAGACCGAATGCCTTCTCTTAACTGGATCATTATAGACTGTTCAAGAAGCATTTCTCTAATCCATCCAAAGGACAGTGAATGCTACCTGCAAACAGTTGAAAAAAATGAGCTTGAAGCTGCTGCAAAGTTGAATGATATAAAAACTCCTTATTCTAAGCTTTGGAAAGCATTTTTTGAAAATGTTTCAATAAAAGAAAGAGAAAATGTAAATTTGCAAAGACAGCATTGCCCTCTTATAAGAAGAAAGTATATGACCGAGTTTATAGATGAATGACAATACAAGCATATAAAAATGGTTGTCGTTTAACATATTAACGACAACCACATTTTATTATACTAGAATATGTACTTTATATTTATCTTACTCGGCTATATCAGCATACTCGAAGTGCCAGAATCCGTCAGGTGAATGCCAGCTGCCTGTTATCTTATCGCTCTGAAGATAGAAATCATTGTAATAAAGCAGCGGAACCATAGCCGTATCCTTCATCATAAGATCTTCAGCCTGGTGGAAGTATCCGAATCTTGTCTGCGGATCTTTCTCTGTAGCCGCCTTTTCCATCAGAGCATCAAACTCAGGATTGCTGTACTTGGCATTATTATTTCCATTTCCTGTTAATGCAAGTTCTAATATATTTGAAGGATCATTGTAATCCATTACCCAACCGTCTCTTGCTATCTGATAGTTTCCTGATCTTCTCTGTGGTGTAAATGACTTCCACTCAACTATATTTACTTCTACCTTAAGACCAAGCTCTCCCCATGCCTGCTGTAAATACTCGGCAATCTTTTTGTGATAACTTGCATCATTGGTTGAATAAACCATCTCAGGTAGACCTACACCATTTTCATATCCGACTTCTTTTAAAAGCTCCTTTGCCTTTGCAAGATTTCCTGCATGATCCTCAACATTAATATACGCAGATGAATCTGTTATATTGTCCTGCCATACTGTACCGTCCCAGTCCGTTACTCCCTCACTTACAAATCCGGTTGCCGGAGTATATGTACCTGCTGTAATAACTTCAGAAATATATTTTCTGTCAAGTGCAAGTGAAAGCGCCTCTCTTACTCTTGAATCTTTAAACTCGTCTAAAGTATTATTTAAATCAAGATAATATGTTCCAAGTATAGGGTCAAGATAATAATCAGCTCTTTCCTTTAATGTTGTAATCTCCTGTGTAGGAATACTCTTAATCATTAAAGCATCACCCGACTCATAAGCACTGAAAGCTGCATTCTGGTCTTCCATCAGCAGACATTTGATACCGTCAAGTTTTACTGAATCCGCATCCCAATAGTTCTCATTTTTCTCAAACATAAGGTAGCTTCCCGGCTTCCACTCAGTAAGCTTAAAAGGACCTGTAGAAATATATGTCTTAGGATCGATACTCCAACCGTCCGGATTTGCCTCCACTACATCCTTTTTAACAGGTGAAAGTGAAACAAATGCCGCAAGCTTATCAAAGTATGGGGTAGGCTTTGCCATATGTACAATTAAAGTCTTATCATCAGGTGCTTCTACTTTCAGCTTTGTCGGATCCGGATCTATGGTAGTATTACCTTCCGCATCAGGCTTTCCGATAGCCTCATCATAGCCTTCCACCATTCCAAGCACTGTCTGTGCATAAGGTGCCGCAACATTCGGATCAACCATTCTCTGCCAGCTGTATACAAAATCTTCTGCTGTAAAGTCCGAACCGTCCGACCATTTTAATCCGTCTCTTAAGTGGAATGTCCAGGTAAGCTGGTCATCACTTATCTCATACTTCTCTGCCAGCCCCGGTACTACCTTGCCCTCTTTGTCAATCTTTAAAAGATTTTCAAAAGCGTATAAGATATAGTTTGCACCATCTACTGCTGAGTTAAGTGCAGGGTCAATGGACTCCACATCAGGTCCAAGCTGAATAGTAAGTATCTTTTTACCATCGCCGGATTTTTTAGTATCACCGTTTTCAGCAGCCTTAGTGCTGTCTGCCGCCGGTTCAGTGTTTGATTTTGAGCCTCCACACCCTGATAGTGACATTGCACCGGCTATTGCCAATGCTGCAACAATCAATCTTTTCTTCATTAAATCCTCCTCCATTTCAATTACATTGTTTAAGCAGAATCTGATACTTGAAATTACAATCCTCAGAGCATTTAGCTTAAAAACTCTAAACTCCCAAGCAATGTTTTAACTATACCTCCGGTATCAACTTCAACTTTATATACTTTATGCATTTTATATGCACTCTGTATCCATACTTGAAACTATAAGATTTGTATAAATCGATTTGTTAAATAACTATATAAATCTTAAGTTTATTCAAACATATGTATAATTATACCATATTAAAATATATTTGTCTACCCCTAAATAATCTATCTGCTATAATCCAAAAAATATTCACGGTAGAATGTTTTATAAATTACCTCTTATAGCCGCTTTTCCTTTTTACATTTGAAAAAAACAGTAAACCGATTGATTTGATTTACTGTTTTGTGAACTACAATTCATCACTATCTCCGGAAATTCTAATGTCTTTTATTTTTAGTTGCAACATCAGATGTATTGCTATTCGCAATCAAAAGTGATATGATATATCTCGAAAGGAAGTAATATATATGGCAAGAACATCAAATATTTATGTAAGAGTTGAACCTGATATTAAAGAGCAGGCGGAAGTGGTGCTTGAAAAACTTGGAATACCAATGTCAAATGCTGTATCTATCTTTTTAAGGCAGGTTGTAATGCAAAATGGTTTGCCTTTTGAAGTTAAAATCCCTAATACAAAGCCTCTTTCTTTATCAAATTTATCAGAAGAAGAATTTAATATTGAAATGCTAAAAGCTCATAATGATTTTGAGAATGGAAGAACATATAGTTTTGAAGAAGTAGAAAATGAGTTAAAGAAAGAGTTAGGTAGATGAAATATAGGATATTGGAAGCTATTAAATCTCTTGATGAATTTCCAAACAGGCATAGATTATGTGATTATCAAGAATGGAAGGATAAGGGACTTAGAGTTTTACCTGCTGATAACTACATTATATTTTACATTCCTGATGAGTCAAGCCAAGTTGTAAAAATATACCGTATTATATATGGGAAAAGAGATATAGAACACCAATTAAAAGATAGAGTTATATTTGAAGAATAAAGGTCAGATTTTCCAAACAGTTTTCGTAAAATAGTGTAACACTTGTTGAACAATTATAAAAAATTAATGATGTAGAAATGGCTAAGAGGAGCGGAGTAATAATCTGCTCTTCTTTCTTGTGCAAGAGGAAAATTTACAAGCATGATACAAGAAGGTGGAAAAGTATTTTTAGAGCATTTCAGCAAAACCGGTAATGAAATAATCACAGATAAAATAACCGGGCTCATTCAGAAAGAATGTGAAGATATGAGTTATAAAAAGAGCCGGAAGCAAAGTTCCGACTCCATATATTATACTATTCTGCTATATCAGCATATTCAAAATGCCAAATACCGTCTGATGTATAAAAACTGTCTATAATCTTATCGCTCTGAAGATATGTTTCATTCTGATACATTAAAGGAATAACTCCAGCATCCTTTAACAGAATCTCCTCAGCCTGATGGAAATATCCAAATCTTGTCTTAGCATCCGATTCATTTGCAGCCTTATCAAGTAGTGCATCAAACTCAGGGTTAGAGTATTTTGCATTATTGTTTCCATTTGTACTCTGCACAAGTTCAAGAACATTTGAAGGATCATTATAATCCATTACCCATCCGTCTCTTGCTATCTGATAGTTTCCTGATCTTCTCTGTGGTATAAATGACTTCCACTCAACAATATTTACTTCAACATTTATTCCAAGCTCTTTCCAAGCCTGCTGTAAGTACTCTGCAACCTTCTTATTGAAACCTGCATCATTTGTTGTATATGACATAGTAGGAAGACCTACTCCGTTCTCATATCCGGCTTCCTTCAAAAGCTCTTTAGCCTTTGCAAGGTTTGCATCGAAATTGTCATTATCAAAGTATACAGACTTGTCTATAACATTATCAGCCCATGCGCTTCCGTCCCAATCAATTACACCGGTTGGAACAAATCCTGTTGCAGGTGAATTTATATCTGCGGTAATAGTCTCTGCCATATACTTTCTGTCAAGCGCAAGTGAAAGTGCCTGTCTAACCTTAGGATCTTTAAACTCTTCCAAATCATTGTTAATAACAACATATGATATTCCAAGCTTAGGACTGGACTTATAGTCCGATCTCTTCTGCATTGTTTTTACTTCCTCTACAGGGTAATCCTTAATCATTAGGGCATCTCCGGATTCATAAGCGCTGAAAGCCGCATTCTGATCCTGCATAAGGAGTGCCTTAATTCCGTCAAGCTTTACAGCATCCTTGTTCCAGTAATTCTCATTTTTTGTGAAAAGCATATAACTTCCCTGCTTCCACTCTGTAAGCTTGAAAGGTCCTGTGGATATATATGTCTTAGGATCAAGACTCCAACCGTCCGGATTTGCCTCTACTATTTCCTGCTTTACAGGTGAAAGTGCTGCAAATGCGGCTAGCCTGTCAAAGTAAGGTGCAGGATGTGACATATGAACAACAAGTGTCTTGTCATCCGGAGCCTCTACCTTGAGTTTTGTGATATCAGGATCTATTGTAGTATTACCCTCTGCATCAGGTTTACCTATAGCCTCATCATAGCCCTCTACCATTCCAAGTACAGTCTCTGCATATGGTGCCGCCACTTCAGGATCAACCATTCTCTGCCAGCTGTATACAAAGTCAGCTGCTGTAAGATCCGAACCGTCCGACCACTTAAGTCCGTCTCTTAGATGGAATGTCCATATGAGTCCATCATCACTTACTTCATACTTCTCAGCTAAACTTGGCGCTATCTTACCGTCCTTATCAAGTCTAAGCAAATTGTCTGATATCATTGTGATATAGTTTGCTCCGTCAGCTGACTGATTCAGTGCCGGATCAATTGTCTCCACATCCGGTCCTTCCTCTATAGTAAGGATCTTTCCACCCTTACTTGCCGACTTGGAACCTCCACATGCTGAAAGTGCTATGGCTGCAGCAATTGTCAGTGTAGCCAAAATCAATCTTTTTTTCATAAATTCTCCTTAAATTTTAATAATAAATATTTTATTCTGCTATATCTGCATACTCAAAGTGATAGATACCGTCAGCTGTATGATAGCTTCCTACTACCTTATCGCTCTGAAGATACATCTCATTGTAATAAAGAATCGGTGTTACGCCCATATCCTTCATAAGCATCTCCTCAGCCTGATGGAAATATCCGAATCTTGTCTTCGGATCTATCTCTTTAGCAGCTTTTTCTAAGAGTGCATCATACTCAGGATTAGAGTACTTGGAACTGTTATTTCCGTTTCCTGTCGTTGTAAGCTGAAGGATATTTGAAGGATCGTTATAATCCATTACCCAACCGTCTCTTGCTGTCTGATAATTACCCGATCTTCTCTGTGGTGTAAATGACTTCCACTCAACTATACTTACTTCTACATTAATTCCAAGTTCTTTCCAAGCCTGCTGTAAATACTCGGCAATCTTCTTGTGGTAAGCTGCATCATTTGTTGAATATGTAAGTGTTGGAAGTCCCTCACCGTTCGGATGTCCTGCCTCTGCCAAAAGCTCTCTAGCCTTTGCAAGGTTACCTGCATGATCATCAATATTTATATATACGGAAAGGTCTGTGATATTATCTGTCCAAAGTGATCCGTCCCAATCTGATGTACCTGCACTTACGAAACCTGTTGCAGGAGTATATGTACCTGCTGTGATAGTCTCTGAAATATACTTTCTGTCAAGTGCAAGTGAAAGTGCCTGACGAACTCTTGCATCCTTAAACTCATCTAATGTGTTGTTTAAGTCGATAAAATATGTTCCAAGCTGTGGATCCAGGTGATAATCAGGTCTCTTTTGCAATGTTGTGATCTCCTGAGTAGGAATATCCTTTATCATTAAAGCATCTCCCGACTCATATGCACTGAAAGCCGCATTCTGGTCATTCATAAGCAGACATTTGATACCGTCAAGTTTAACAGCATCCTTGTTCCAGTAATTCTCATTTTTCTCAAGCATCAAATAGCTTCCTGATTTCCACTCTGTAAGCTTAAACGGACCTGTAGATATATATGTCTTAGGATCAAGTGTCCATCCGTCAGGATTTGCCTCTACCACATCCTGCTTTACAGGTGAAAGTGCCGCAAATGTTGCAAGCTTGTCAAAGTAAGGTGTCGGTGTTGACATATGAACAACCAAAGTCTTATCATCCGGTGCCTCTACCTTAAGCTTTGTAATATCAGGATCTATTGTAGGCTTACCTTCTGCATCAGGTAAGCCGATAGCCTCCTCATAACCTTCCACCATTCCAAGAACAGTCTCTGCATATGGTGCCGCTATCTCAGGATCGATCATTCTCTGCCAGCTGTATACGAAATCATTAGCAGTAAAATCTGAACCGTCTGACCACTTCAAACCGTCCCTTAAATGGAATGTCCAGGTAAGTCCGTCTGCACTTGTCTCATACTTTTGTGCCAAACTTGGAGCAACCTTACCGTCCTTGTCAATTCTTAGCAAGTTGTCAAAAAGATATGTGGCATAGTTTGCACCGTCATTTGTTGTATTGAGTGCCGGATCGATAGTCTCCACCTCAGGATCAAGTTCGATAGTAAGAATCTTACCACCCGCATTCTTTGCCGACTTTGATCCTCCGCCGCAACCTGCAAGTACAAGTGCACCGGTAAGAACCAATGTAGCCAAAACCAATTGTTTTTTCATAAATCCTCCTAAATATTCTTTATTAAAACCACCGGGTTTTAATATTTAATTTATCTTTTCTATGTTATGACAGGCTACAAAATGTCCTTTTTCCATTTCTCTCCACTTCGGAACTTCCATTGCACACTGCTCTGTAGCATACTGACATCTGGTTCTGAAATGACATCCGCTTGGCGGATTAAGAGGTGAAGGAACCTCGCCCTCAAGCACGATTCTTGATCTCTCTCTGGAAACCTTGGGATCGGCTACAGGTATTGCAGAGATAAGGCTCTTTGTATATGGATGAAGCGGTCTGAATATGATCTCACCGCCCGCCGCAAGCTCTACCATCTTACCCAGATACATAACTCCGATTCTGTTACTTATATGATTTACAATAGAAAGATCATGAGCTATAAACAGATAGGTAAGCCCTCTCTCCTTTTGTAAATCCTCAAACATATTTACAACCTGAGCCTGAATGGAAACATCAAGTGCCGATACAGGCTCGTCCGCAACGATAAAATCAGGATCAACTACAAGCGCTCTTGCAATACCTACTCTTTGTCTTTGTCCTCCCGAGAACTCATGAGGATATCTGTTGGCATGCTCCGAGTTAAGACCTACAGTTTGCAATACTTCAATAATTTTGTCATGTCTGTCCTGTTTTGAAGCCGCAATCTTATTGATATCAATAGCCTCACCGATAATATCACCGACTGTCATTCTCGGATCAAGTGATGCATAAGGATCCTGGAAAACTATCTGAAGTTTTTTTCTGTAAGGATACATATTTACCGCAGTCTTTTTTCCAAGCTTAGGCACACCGTTTTCTATGATATCATTTCCGTTTTCATCTACAAGAGGTACTTTTCCGCTGTCAAAAAGCACCTGATCCTTATATATAATTCTGCCGTCTGTAGGCTCATAAAGCCTTAGTAAAGATCTACCTGTTGTAGTCTTACCGCAACCCGACTCTCCTACAAGTCCCAGAGTTTCTCCCTTTTCAATATAGAAAGAAACATCATCTACAGCTCTGACATATTTTTTATTTTTACCAAAACCTCCAACAGGGAAAAATTGTTGTAAATGTTCAACTCTAATTATTTTTTCAGCCATTCTGATTCTCCCCCTGTCTTAATTCTTTAAAATCCTCAAGCTCGTTCAGCCAGCACTGTGAGTAGTGAGTATCACTGAAATGCTTAACCGGTGACATTTCCCTAAGGCATATCTTCATACAGGAGTCACATCTGGAAGCAAAAGGACAACCCTTTGGCGGATTCAGCATATCCACAGGTGTACCCTCTATAGGAACAAGTCTTTCATACTCTTCCTCATACATCTTTGGAATACTCTTTAAAAGTCCCTTTGTATATTCATGCTTGGGATTGTAAAAAATCTCATCTGTAAGACCGCTTTCCACTATCTTTCCCGCATACATTACAGCTATTCTGTCACAGATATTCGCCACAACTCCAAGGTCATGTGTAATCATAATGATTGCCATTCCAAGTTTATCCTTAAGCTCTATCATAAGCTCTATAATCTGTGCCTGAATTGTAACATCGAGTGCTGTTGTAGGCTCATCCGCAATCAAAAGCTTCGGCTCACAGGCAAGTGCCATGGCAATCATAACTCTCTGTCTCATACCGCCTGAAAGCTCATGCGGATATTGCTTAAGTCTCTTATCAGGCTCATTTATTCCTACCAGAGTAAGAAGCTCTTTTGCTCTTTCTCTCGCCTCTTTTTTATTCTTATCAGTATGTAAAAGAATAACTTCCATTATCTGATTCCCGATAGTATATACCGGATTCAAGCTGGTCATAGGATCCTGGAAGATGATTGAAACTTCATTTCCACGGATTCTTCTCATTTCTTTTTCACTCATTTCATTGATATGATATCCGTTGAAATATAAATCTCCACCTATGATCTTTCCCGGGTTTGCTATCAGTCCCATAAGAGAATAGCTTGTAACACTCTTACCGGAACCTGACTCTCCTACTACTCCAAGCACTTCTCCCTCATTTACATAGAAGGAAACATCATCTAATGCCTTTACCTCTCCCGCAGGTGTAAAAAAGGAGAGTCTTTCATGTTCTATATCTACAAGATGTTTTTTTTCACTCATATTTCTCTCCTTTAATTCTTTAACTTAGGGTCAAATGCGTCACGAAGTCCGTCTCCCAAAAGATTCAAACTAAGTATTATCAAACTTATAAGCAATGCCGGTGCAAACAACAGATGCGGATATGATTGCAATCCTGTGATGGCATCTGAAGCAAGCGAACCGAGAGACGGCATAGGAACAGCCACACCAAGTCCCAAAAATGACAAATAGCTTTCTGTAAATATAGCGGAAGGTATTTGTAATGTGGTTGTAACTATCAATGTACCGATAGTGTTTGTAAGCAAATGCTTTCTGATAATCTGACCGCTCTTTGCACCAAGTGCTCTTGCAGCTGTTACATACTCCTGCTCTTTTAATACAAGTATCTGTCCACGGACAATTCTTGCCATACCTACCCAGTAAAGAAGGGCAAAAACTATAAATATACTTATAAGGTTTATTCCGAGGATATTAATCCACCCAAATCCCGGTGCAGATGCCAACAGCTTCATAGGCTTTTTAAGTGCAAATGTCAAAAGGATAATAAGTAATATATCAGGAACTGTATATATAATATCTACAATTCTCATCATTATAAGATCTACCCATCCACCGGTGAATGCGGCTATAGAACCGTAAATTGAACCGATAATAAGTACGATAAATGATGCCAAAAGTCCTACTATAAGAGAAATTCTGGCTCCCATCATTACTCTGATTGCATAATCTCTACCAAGACTGTCTGTACCGAGTATATGAGGGAATACGCTCTCTCCCGCAGCGATTTTTGCAAGTTCCCCTGCAGAATACTGCATAGGCATAAGTCTCTCACTGCCCTTTAACTGTGTTGCATAATCATATGGATAAAAAATCGGAACGATAAATGCAAGTACCAATATAATAAAAAACACTGCCAAAGATACAAGCGCCACTTTATTCTTTAAAAGTCTTCTAAATCCGTCCTGCCAGAAACTGACACTCTGACGCATCACTACCAGGCTTTCTTTTTCTTCTTTGCTGGCAGGCAAAAAATCTTCAGGCGATAAATTTAAATGCCCTGAAATAATATGTTTGCTCATTCTATATAGGGCTGCCACAAAATACTCGTGACAACCTTCTCCTTTCTTATAGGCTTTACTTTAGTTTTATTCTCGGATCTACGATCGTATATGTGATATCTACCACTACATTCATAAATATAATTAGAGTTGCAAGGAATATTGTGGTTCCCATGATAACTGTATAGTCCTGATTTATAACAGAACTTACAAACTCACCTCCAAGTCCCGGAATGGTGAATATCTTCTCTACAACAAAGCTACCTACAAGTGTATATGCTACAAGCGGTCCCATATATGTAATAATCGGCAATATAGCATTTCTGAGTGCATGCTTAAACAAAATAACATTCTCTGAAAGTCCCTTTGCTCTTGCGGTTCTCATATAGTCCTGTCCAAGTACGTCAAGCATTGACGATCTCATCTGTCTTGCAATATAAGCTGTAGGGTAAAATGAAAGTGCCAATACCGGCATTATATAGTTTAACGGTGATGTAAGACCGTATGTAGGCAGAAGTTCAAGCTTAACACCCAATACATACATAAGAACGGTACATACTACGAAACTCGGTACCGCTATTCCAAGGGTTGCAAACATGATTATCAGTCGATCAAGGATCTTTCCTCTGTTAAGTGCGGCAACAGAACCCAGCGGAACTCCAAATAACAGTGCAAGGACTATTGATATTCCACCCACTCTGGCAGAAACAGGAAATTTTGTGGATATTATCTGAGCTACATCTCTTCCCCTTTGCTTTATACTTATTCCAAAGTCACCTTTTACAGCATTTTTAAAATAGTTGATATACTGCACTGTGATAGGCTTATCGAGTCCATACTTTACCTCCAATGCTTTCTGAGCTGCTTTTGAAATTGACTTATCCGCAGCGAACGGTCCACCCGGAACTTGCTGCATCAGGAAAAAAGTCAAAGTTGATACAATGAATATTGTTGCTATTCCGAATATCAACCTTTTGATAATATACTTTAACACGTTTTCCTCTCCTTTACTTTTATTCTTTACTACAATAAGTTATTAAAGTATTTTGCTAATTTTTTAACATAAAGCTATTAGCGGATACAAAAAAATAGCAGGCAAGCACCTTTGCTATCTATCGCCTACTTCCTAGAAGATTATACACTAATCTATTATTTATTTCAAGTATATGTTCGCATAGTGTGTACTTTTGTTTGTCTCTCCAATACATTTGGATATGTCTATATATAAACTCTATTTTTTTTATATTTTATTTATTAATTTTATTTATTCTTGCCCTTTACTTTTTCAAAAAAAGGTTTATTATTATTTTCAACAAATGTATTTCTTCCTATTAAAAAGGTTTTTATAACTGCCAAAATAAATAGCCTGAAATATATTTATTGTGTTTTGCCCTACATAGGTAATCACATAATATTATTTATTAAGGAGGTTTTATGGATGATATAATAAGCAGACTTTCAGAAATCGAAGATTCATCTCAGGGCTGTATTGATGATGCCGTACTAAAGAAAAAGGAAATTGCTGCCGAGATGAATGCAAAGAAAGAGCTTTGGAAAAAAGATCTCGATGCAAAAACTCAGGCAAGAATTGCCGGGTTGAGAGAATCTATGAATATCTCAAAGGAAGAAAAAATATCAGAGCTGAAAAAGCAATCTGAAAAAGCCTTTAAGAATCTACAGGAAATGTATGACATTCACCATGATAAATATGTGGATATGCTATTCTCAAATATGATTAAGGAGTAGCTATGGGAAATTTATTTAAATACTCTTCCCTTACTACCAAAATTCGTTCGATGTCAAGTGATTTGATAAGTATTGAAGGTTTCAAAACATTATCTGAATGCAGAAGTATCACTGATGCTGTAAATGAGCTTATGCATTATAAATATTACAGTAATGTATTTAAAAACATTGATATCAATGCATTGCATCGAGAGGATATCGAGCAAATATTATTGCTAAGTAATCTGGAGGAGTTTTCAAGACTCTGTAAATTCAGCTCGAGCACTCCAAAAAAATATCTGAACTTAGTATCTATGTACAATACAATCTATGTCTTAAAGCGTATGCTTAGAGACATTCTCAGTCATAGACCGACATCTTTGGATTTAAAACTGTATTCACAATATCTCGGCAAAAAAATGAACTTAAATATTGAGGATCTTATATCGTCAAAGGATATATCACAGTTCATTGAAGCACTTAAAAATACCGAATACTATAATTGTTTGAATGAAGTATTTTTAAAGGGCTCCACCGGTATATTTGATTATGCACTTGCACTTGATTCTTATTACTTTGAGATTTGCTTTAAATTTGCAAACAAAGAGCTGAAAGGAGATGAGAAAAAAGAGGTACTGTCAATCCTTGGTACAAGATGTGATTTCTTAAATATGCAATGGATATATAGAACCAAGAAGTATTACAAAGTGGATAATGCAAAGATATATGCCACACTCACCCCGCATTATTATAAATTAAGCCCGGATGAGATAAAGAGGATGACGGAAGCTGAAGGAGCTGATGAGTTTAATGAAGTATTTGATACCACATATTATGGCAGATTATCTTCAAAACTTTTCAAAATCAGACCGGGGCTTGAAGAATTTTATATGGCTACACTGGAATATTTATATACCAAAAACAAAAAAAATAATCCCTATTCTCTGGCAACACTTAGCTATTATCTGTATTTTAGGGAACTCGAAATAAGCAGAGTCATAGAGATAATAGAATCTATCAGATATTCATTATCTTCAGAGGATATTATCACTAAGATTTTAAAACTTAAAGCAAGGAGGTCTTTCGCATGATTGAAAGAATGGAATTCTTGAATATCACAGGCCCGAAAGACGATATTGACAGAATCATTGAAACCTATATCAGTAAGTATGATTTTCAGCTGGAAAACGCTTTGTATGAGTTAAAAAATGTAAAGGAGCTGCATGCCTTTACAGACAGCAACCCCTATAAAGATATATTAAACAGGTCTGTGGAGCTGAAAGAATATTTAAAAGATAAAAATTTCAAAACAAATCGTCAAATGAGTATCGAAGAGGCCGACAAAGTAACCCGCAGTCTTTCCGAGAAGGTAGAGAGTTTTTCCAAGAAAAAGAATGAACTTGAAGCAGAACTTGCAGACTATGAAGAAAAACTCAAAAATGTTCACTATTTTATCGGACTGGATTATGACACCGAGAAAATTCTTCATTTTAAATATGTAAACTTCAGATTCGGCTCCATGCCCAAGGAATATTATGAGAAGTTTATGACCTTTGTATATGAGGATATTGATACGATTTTTTATAAGGCAAGGGAAATAGATGATAAAGTATGGGGCGTATACTTTGTACCGGATTCTATTTCAGAACAGATAGATGCCATTTATTCTTCCATGCATTTTGAAAGATTTTTCCTGCCGGATGAATATCACGGTACTCCTGCCGTTGCCGGTGCAAAGCTTAAAACCAAGATACAAAAATTAAAGGACAGTATACTTGCACTTGATAATAAAATAGTTCAAACCCTTGAAGATAATCGTGAGGATTTTTTACTTGCAAATCAGGTGCTCCACAGGTTTAACAAGGTTTTTGATGTAAGAAAGTATGCCGCCGCTACCAGAGATAACAGGAAAGATAAAAAGGTCTTTTATATTATCTGCGGATGGCTTACAGAAAGTGATGCAAAAAAACTGGAAAAGGAACTTGAAAATGAGCCTTCCACTTTTTGTATTATGGAAAAGGATCTTTCAAAGGTTGCCGGCACTCCACCTGTAAAATTAAAGAATAATGCAATTTTTAAGCCTTTTGAGATGTTTGTAGAGATGTACGGTCTTCCAAATTATAAGGAATTTGATCCTACCATACTTATAGGACTTACCTATTCCATTATATTCGGTTTTATGTTCGGAGATGTGGGACAGGGACTGGTACTTTTAATCCTTGGAAGCATTATTGCATTTAAAAAGAAATCAATGCTTGCGGCAATCATTGCCAGATGCGGATTCTTCTCTACAATATTCGGGCTTATGTTCGGTTCCATATTCGGATTTGAAGATATAATAAGCCCTCTTTGGCTAAGACCTGCAAAGGCTATGACCTCACTTCCCGTTATCGGGAACTTAAATACCGTTTTTGTTGTAACCATTGCTCTGGGTATGCTTATTATCATACTTATGATGATTTTAAGTATTTTAACAAAGCTCAGGTTTAAAAAGTCCGGAGAGGCATTATTTGATACAAACGGTGTTGCGGGACTTGTATTTTATACCTCGGCATTTATTACCATTATCCTTTTTATGACGGGTAATGCCCTGCCTGCATCCATGGTACTGTTTATTATGTTTGTTCTGCCTTTGATTCTTATTTTCTTAAAGGAGCCTCTGTCAGCTCTGCTTGAGAAAAAAAAGGTACATCTTGAAGGCGGTACGGGTATGTTTATACTACAGGGATTCTTTGAGCTTTTTGAAGTGCTTCTCAGTTATTTTTCAAACTCATTGTCCTTTGTCAGAATCGGTGCTTTTGCAGTCAGCCATGCCGCCATGATGGAGGTGGTGCTTATGCTCTCCGGGGCAGAAAGCGGCAATATCAATTGGATAGCTGTTGTACTTGGAAATATCTTTGTAATGGGTATGGAAGGTTTGATTGTAGGTATACAGGTATTGCGTCTGGAATACTATGAGTTATTCTCAAGATTTTATACCGGAGGCGGCAGACCTTTTAAGCCCTACAAATAATAATCTGATATCATTAAACCTTATGACTTTGTCATATTTATATTGTTTTTAGTTAGGAGAAAAAATGAATACATTAGTTAAAATCACATTAGTAGCAGCCCTTATTTTAAGTATTGCAGTTCCATATATTGCATTTATGATTGGTGAAAAAACTAAAGGTCGCTATAAAAAGGCACTTGCCGGAAATGTAATTATGTTCTTCGGTGTTATGTTAATCACTACGGTGGTATTTTTATCAGGTAATGCCTATGCCGCAGCTGAAACAAGTGCTTCATCAGCTACAGGCTTCGGATATCTGGCAGCGGCTCTTTCAGTAGGTCTTGCCTGTGTAGGAGGCGGTATTGCAGTATCCGCAGCGGCTTCCGCAGCACTTGGAGCTATCAGTGAGGACAGTTCAATCCTTGGTAAATCACTTATCTTTGTAGGTCTTGCAGAGGGTGTTTGTCTTTACGGACTTGTAGTCGCATTTATGATTCTCGGTCGTTTATAAGGACAATTTTATGAAGATGTATCTTATAAGTGACAATGTGGATACTCTTACAGGTATGAGGCTTGCAGGAGTGGAAGGGGTGGTGGTTCATGAAAAGAATGAACTTATCTCCGCTCTCAATTTTGTTATAAACAGTAAAGATATAGGCATAGTACTTCTTACCGAGAAGTTTTCAAAGGACTATCCTGAGATTGTAAACAAATATAAGATGGAAGCACATATACCGCTCTTTATTGATATACCGGACAGACATGGTACCGGAAGATCCGAAAACTTCATTACGGATTATGTAAATGAAGCAATAGGTTTAAAGCTATAGACATATATTTGTTTATCGGAAATATATTTTGTATGGATTTTATCCCGCAAAATGAAACTTACGGTTTTTTATTAAAACTGTTGTATTTAGATTAAAAAGGTAGGTATTATCTTGACAATAGAAGAAAAACTACAGCATTTTAGAGAGGCTTGTATGGCTGATGCCATGGCTGCCTCGGAAAAAATACTTTCAGATTATAAAAATGCTTTAGAAAAGGATTTTTTAGACTACCAAAACAGTGAGATAAAACTTGCTGATATGGAAGTTAAAACCGAAACTACAAGAATTGACAAGGAGATCAACAAGGAACTTGCTCTTGAACAGATAAAACTACGAATGGAGCTCAGTAAAAAAGCTGCTGAACTGAAGGAAAAGATTTTTACACAGCTTGATGGAAGATTGGCAGATTATCAGGCTTCTCCTGAATATGAGGCTTTACTTGACTCGCAGATAGAAAGAGCATTAAAGTTTGCCGGAGATGATGAGGTGAAGATATATATAGATCCCAATGATGAAGCTCTGGCACATGGACTCTCTGTAAAGCATGGCATTGATGTATCCATAAGTAAATATCCCTTCCATGGCGGTATGAGAGCCGTAATTCCTGCAAAAAATATCCTTATCGACAATTCTTTTGAGAAAAAAATAGCTGAAGCCAAGGAAAAATTTGATGTGGAAATGGAGGTACTATAATGGCAAGCACAGGTATTATATTTGCAATAAACGGACCTATAGTAAAAACATCAAATGATTCGGGCTTTGAGATGCATGAGATGGTATATGTCGGGGAAGAAAAGCTGGTGGGTGAGGTAATAGGGCTTACATCCGATACAACCGTTATTGAGGTATATGAGGAAACCGGAGGTATAAAGCCCGGTGAAACAGTTACAGGTACAGGTTCTCCGGTTTCTGTAACTCTTGCCCCCGGAATACTCAATAATATTTTTGACGGTATAGAAAGACCTCTTAGTGAGATAGCCAAGGTGGACGGTACCTATATCTCCAGGGGTGTAAGTGTTGACTCACTCGATACCAAAAAGCTTTGGAAAACCCATATTACGGTAAAACCCGGTCAGGCAATAGACGGAGGCACCATCATTGCGGAAGTTCCGGAAACTCCCGCCATTATGCATAGAGTAATGCTCTCTCCAAATCTTAAGGGTTATGTGCTGGATGTAGTGGAGGATGGTGAATATACCATCAATGATAGGCTTCTTACATTACAGCTTACGGACGGTAGCGAGATTCCTGTTACAATGACACAGCATTGGCCTATTCGTGTGCCAAGACCTGTAAAGAAAAGATTTCCGGCTAGTATTCCTCTTATCACCGGTCAGAGAATACTTGATACTCTCTTTCCGCTTGCAAAGGGAGGTACTGCGGCAATCCCCGGGGGGTTTGGTACAGGTAAAACTATGAGTCAGCATCAGATTGCAAAATGGTCTGATGCAAATATCATTATTTATATAGGCTGCGGTGAGCGTGGCAATGAGATGACACAGGTTCTTGAGGAATTCTCAAAACTTATCGATCCTAAGACAGGCAATCCTTTGATGGATCGAACAACTCTTATTGCAAATACTTCAAATATGCCTGTTGCAGCCAGAGAAGCATCCCTTTATTCCGGTTTAACACTTGCGGAGTATTACCGTGATATGGGCTATGATGTCGCAATTATGGCGGATTCAACTTCCAGATGGGCTGAGGCTCTTCGTGAGATTTCCGGACGACTTGAGGAGATGCCTGCCGAGGAAGGTTTCCCGGCATATCTGGCTTCCAGACTTTCAGCATTCTATGAAAGAGCCGGCATGATGCAGACTCTAAACGGCAGTGAAGGCTCCGTATCAATTATCGGGGCGGTATCCCCACAGGGTGGTGATTTCTCAGAGCCTGTAACACAAAATACCAAAAGATTTGTACGCTGCTTTTGGGGACTGGATAAAAGGCTTGCCTATGCAAGACATTTCCCGGCTATCCAATGGCTTGACAGTTATTCCGAATATCTGAATGATTTGGCTCCATGGTATTCAGAGCATGTAAATAAAAACTTTGTAGAATATAGGAACAGACTTGTTTATATCCTGAATCAGGAAGCAGCTTTGATGGAGATAGTAAAGCTTATCGGTGCAGATGTATTGCCCGATGATCAAAAGCTTGTACTTGATATTGCAAAAGTTATAAGAGTAGGCTTCCTGCAACAAAACGCCTTCCATAAGGATGATACTTGTGTTCCTCTTATGAAGCAGTACAAGATGATGGATGTTATACTCTATCTTTATCAAAAATCAAAGGCATTGGTTCATCAGGGTATGCCTATGAGCGTTTTGCATCAGGACAGTATCTGGGACAGAGTTTCCTCTATAAAATATGATGTTCCGAATGATAAACTTGAGATGCTTGATGATTATATAAAAGACATTGACAGATTCTACGAAACAGTACTTGAAAAGAATGCATAGGAGGTAAAAACATGTCAATAGAATACCTTGGACTTAGCTCCATAAACGGACCGCTGGTAGTTCTTGAGGGTGTCAAGGGTGCTGCCTATGATGAAATTGTAGAAATGACTGTAAACGGCAAGGAAAAACGCCTTGGCAAGATCATAGAAATAAACGGTGATAAAGCTGTTATACAGGTTTTTGAAGGTACTGACGGTATGGCTCTTAGAAATACACATACCAAGCTTACAGGAAAACCTATGGAAATAGGTGTTTCCGAGGCAATGTTCGGCAGAACCTTTAACGGTATCGGAAAGCCCATAGACGGGCTTGGAAATGTGGAAGCCGAAAAGACCATAGATGTAAACGGCAAACCTCTAAATCCCGTTACCAGAGAATACCCCAGAAACTATATAAGAACCGGTATTTCAGCCATTGACGGGCTTATGACTCTTATCAGAGGTCAAAAACTTCCCATATTTTCAGGAAACGGTCTGCCTCATGATGAACTTGCGGCACAGCTTGTACGCCAGTCTTCACTGGGTGATACAGACAACGAAGATGAAAAATTTGCAGTAGTATTTGCGGCTATGGGTGTAAAGCATGATGTAGCTGATTTCTTTCAGAGAACTTTTGCGGAAAGCGGTGTAAGCGACCATGTTATCACCTTTATCAATCTTGCAAACGATCCTGTGGTGGAAAGGCTTATCACTCCGAAAGTGGCTCTTAGTGTTGCGGAATATCTTGCCTTTGAAAAGGGCATGCATATACTTGTAATACTTACGGATATGACTTCTTTTGCAGAGGCAATGCGTGAAGTATCATCTTCCAAGGGTGAGATACCCTCAAGAAAGGGTTTCCCGGGATATCTGTATTCCGAGCTTGCCACCATATATGAGAGGGCAGGTATTGTAAGCGGTGTAAACGGTTCAGTTACACAGATACCTATACTTACTATGCCCAATGATGATATTACTCATCCCATTCCCGATCTTACGGGATATATCACCGAAGGTCAGATAGTTCTTGACAGAGATTTAAACGGTCAGTCAATCTACCCTCCCATCTCCGTGCTTCCCTCCCTTTCAAGACTTATGAAGGACGGCATAGGTGAAGGCTTTACAAGAGCCGATCATCAGGATGTGGCAAATCAGCTCTTCTCTTCCTACTCTAAAGTGGGTGATGCCAGAGCGCTTGCATCCGTTATAGGTGAGGATGAACTTTCCGATACCGATAAGCAGTATCTGGTGTTCGGAAAGGCATTTGAGCAGATGTTTATAGGTCAGTCAGCCAATGACAACAGAACCATCTTTGATACTTTGGAAATAGGCTGGAAACTTCTAGGTCTGATGCCAAGAGGCGAGCTTGACAGGATCGATACCAAGGTGCTTGATCAGTACTATAAGCCTACAGTACTTGATGCCTCAGGTGAGATTGTTCCTGCCGCAACAGAGGATTGATTATGAATATAAATACATTCCCTACCAAGGGCAATCTTATAGCCTCAAAAAACTCTCTGGCACTGGCAAGACAGGGCTATGGCTTAATGGATAAGAAAAGAAATATCCTTATCCGTGAGCTTATGGGGCTGATTGAAGAGGCTAAGGAAATACAAAAACAGATAGATTCAACATTTGGTGCCGCATATACAGCACTGATGTATGCAAATATTGAACTGGGTATTGACTTTGTATCTGATGTGGCAGGTTCCGTACCTGTTGAAGACAGTATACAGATAAAGACCAGATCGGTAATGGGAACAGAGATTCCGCTTGTAAGATTTAATGATACCGAACTCACTCCCACCTATGCGTATTTTTCTACAAGAGAGTCACTTGATAAGGCAAGAGAATGCTTTAATGAGGTGAAAAAACTTACTGTCAAGCTTTCCATGATAGAAAACTCCGCATACAGACTTGCAAGAAATATTAAAAAGACTCAAAAAAGAGCAAATGCCTTGAAGAATATCACTATTCCAACCTATGAAACTCTTACAAAAAATATCACGAATGCTTTGGAAGAAAAGGATCGTGAAGAGTTTACAAGGCTGAAGGTTATAAAATCATGGAAGGATACTTGATGAAAATACTTAGATTCTTTTTGGGAATTGTTTTAAGCTTTTCACTGATTTTTATTGCGCTTATCAGCTCTGTGGAAATTGCCGCATATTCAGACTTTTCATTCTACGAAAAAGAATATAATAAATATGCGGTAACATCTTCCGTGGATATCTCAATGCCCGAGCTTATGAATGTCACAAAGGATATGATGGCTTATCTGAAAGGTGACAGAGAAAAGCTCTCAGATATACAGGCAAATATTGGTGGTACTTATATACCTTTCTTTAATGAAAGAGAGGTTTTACATATGGAAGATGTGAGAGGTCTCTTTATAGGAGCGGTTTATCTTAGATATATACTTGTATTTATCAGTATTATCTGCATTATTTTTGCTAAAATATCAAGGGGGAGGATATCTCATTTCCTTTCAAATGTACTGATATACGGTACTTTGATTACTCTTGCCCTCACCGGTATTTTGGTATTTCTTATTGCCGGAGATTTTGAAAAATATTTTATTATCTTCCACCATATCTTTTTTAATAATGATTTGTGGATGCTTGATCCTGCTACCGACAATCTTATAAATATAGTGCCTCAGGGCTTTTTTATGGATATGTCAAAGAGGATTGTAATAATATTTTCCGCATTTATCCTATCTATGATAGGCAGTGGTGTAGTTTTAAAGAAAATCTTTAAATAGTTTATAAATAAGGTGTATGTAGACTTTACAAGCACCTTATTTTTATATTTGCATAAAGATAGATATTGTGATAAATTATGACTTTAGAAAAAAATTCTTAGGAGGTTTATTATGTTAAAAAAATGGTGGCATGGAAAAGTTGCCTATCAGATATATCCGAAAAGTTTTAATGATACTACAGGAAACGGCGTGGGTGACCTGAGGGGTATTATTGAAAAACTTGACTATCTAAAGGATCTTGGCGTTGATATAGTATGGATTTCTCCCTGTTACTGCTCTCCTTTTGCAGATCAGGGCTATGATATTTCAGACTATTACAATATAGATCCCGTATTCGGAAATATGGACGATATGGATGAGCTTTTGGCGGAAGCTAAAAAAAGAGATATGTACATCCTTATGGACCTTGTAGTAAATCACTGCTCGGATGAGCATGAGTGGTTTAAAAAAGCTATGGAAGATCCTGATGGAGAATATGGAAAGTATTTCTATATCGAAGAAGGTAAGGACGGTAAGGAGCCTAACAACTGGCGTTCTTACTTTGGCGGAAGTGCATGGGAAAAGATCCCCGGCACAAACAAGTACTATCTTCACCTCTTCCATAAAAAGCAGCCTGACCTCAACTGGGAAAATAAAAAGGTTCGTGATGAAATTTATACAATGGTAAACTGGTGGCTTGAGAGAGGACTTGCAGGTTTTAGAATTGATGCCATTATAAATATAAAGAAGGCTCTCCCTATAATTGACTATTGCTACTCACCGGATAGAGAAGACGGCTTTGTGGAGCCACATAGAATGCTTAAGGATGCTATAGGTGTAGGTGACTTCCTTACAGAACTTAAAAATGAGACATTTGCCAAGCATGATGCTTTCACAGTCGGCGAAGTATTTGACGAGCGTGAAGAGGATATCCCGCTTTTCATCGGCGATGACGGCTATTTTTCAAGTATGTTTGACTTCAATGAGACAATATTCGGAAAGAGTAGAAACGGTTGGTATGACTGCAAGCCTATTACTCCCGACGACTATAAGAGATGCTGCTTTGAGACTCAGGAAAAAATCGGTGATATCGGAATGATTTCCACCATTATCGAAAACCATGATGAGCCACGAGGTGTGAGCCACTATATCCCTGCAGACGAGCTTAGCGAAACCGCAAAAAAATTCCTCGGTACAATGCAGTTTATGCTTCGTGGACTTCCGTTTATATATCAAGGCCAGGAAATAGGTATGGAGAATGTAAACTTCACCTCTATGGAACAAATAGATGATATATCAACCCGTGACCAGTATAAAGTAGCAATAGAAGCCGGACTTTCTCCGGAAGAGGCATTTGCGGCCGTAAAGCATTACAGCCGTGACAACAGCCGTACGCCTTTCCAATGGGATACAAGTGAAAATGCCGGCTTTACCACAGGAAAGCCGTGGCTTATGGTAAACCCGGATTATAAAAGAATCAATGTGGCTTCACAGATAAATGATCCTGATTCGGTGCTCTCTTACTATAAAAAGCTTACCGCTCTCAGAAAAAATCCCGAATACTCCGAGACTGTTGTATATGGTAAGACCATACCATATCTTCCCGATGTAGAAAGACTTATGGCTTTTGAAAGAGTATCAAAAGATCAGACCTTACTTGTACTTGGAAACTTCCAAACAAAATCACAGACAGTAAAACTCCCTTCAAAATGTAAAAAGGTGGTTTTAAATAATGTACAAAATGTTGATTTTGTATCAGATACAGAGATAAGACTTGAAGGCTATCAGGCTTTGGTTGTGGAGATTTAAAGACTGAAATATTATAAAATAAGAACCTGTCAGAGAAAAACACCATCTGACAGGTTCTTTCTTAAAGCTAAAAATAATCATTTTTGGTAATATAAACCGGTTCTGATGTACTGTGACATAAATCTGAAATCTCTGAAGTGTTTTTTAAATCTTTAATTGGGATAATTTGTGGCATAATCTTCACCTCTTAAAATATTATGTCCTTATTATACCATTATTATATGATAATTAGTAGCACTAAATTTATTTCCAATTATCCTCGACCATATAATTCAGTCAAATACTTGATATTCTTCCAAGTCGCTTCATCTATCTCGCCCTCAACAAGCCTGAACATCCAGTTCTTTCCTATGGTTGACGGGGTGTTCATTCTATACTTGTGGTTATAGTGCAAATAATCCTGTATAGGTATGATGCAGGTATCTGAAACACTGCCCATGGCTCCTCTTATGATGGCGTCACAAATCTCGGTATTCTTTGCATCCTTTTTTAGGTTAAAGTATGCCAGTACCATATCAAATTCTTCCTCAGTAATATCATTAAGCCATCCCATCACAGTCTCATTGTCATGAGTTCCGCTGTATACCACGGTATTCTTTGTATAATTATGTGGAAGATAATCATTGGCACTTCCGGTATCTCTTGAATCAAATGCAAACTCCAAAACCTTCATTCCGGGATATCCGCTGTCATTTACAAGTTTTCTTACACTGTCGGTTACATAGCCTAAATCCTCTGCTATAAGCTTGCAATCACCCAGTGTTTCTTTGATTTTATTAAAGAGCTCTATGCCGGGGCCCTTTTCCCAGTGACCTCCTGCCGCAGTTTCATTCTCGGCAGGTATGGAGTAATACTCATCAAAACCTCTGAAATGGTCTATACGGATAACATCATATTTTTCAAAATTCTTTTTTAATCTCTTTATCCACCATTTAAAGCCTGTATCTTTGTGATATCCCCAATTATACAAAGGATTTCCCCACAGCTGTCCATCCGGTGCAAAGCCGTCAGGCGGACATCCCGCTACAGCCACAGCCTTTCCATCCTCACCCATCTGGAAAAGTTCAGGATGCGCCCAGGTATCGGCACTGTCCATCGCCACATATATCGGAATATCTCCGATTATTTCAACACCGTTCTCATTTGCATACGCCTTCAATTTTTTCCACTGTATATCAAACTTATATTGTAAGAATTGATAAAACTCAATATCAAAATAAAGTTCTTCTCTATAGTAATTTATGGCATAATCATATCTTTCTCTGATATCCTTTGGCCAAGTATTAAAGGGTTCTCCGTTAAAATAATCCTTTAACGCCATAAAAAGAGCATAGTCCCAAAGCCATTTGGAGTTTTCATATACAAAATCTGCAAAATTATCGTCCTCATATACTTTGGCTCTCTCATATGCCTTATGCAAAAGTTCAAATCTGCCGTCGTAGAGTTTCTTGTAATCAACCTTTTTTAAATTTGTACCGAAGTCTATACTTTCACATTCACTTTTTGTTAAAAGTCCTTCTTCAATCAATGTTTCCAAATCTATAAAATACGGATTACCGGCAAAAGTAGAAAATGACTGATATGGTGAATCACCATATCCTGTAGGACCAAGCGGCAATATCTGCCAGAAGGATTGCTTTGCTTCCTTTAATTTATCTACAAAGCGGTATGCCTCTTTTCCAAAGCTTCCTATTCCGTATTTTCCCGGAAGACTGCTTATATGTAGTAATATTCCACTTTTTCTCATTATTTCCTCCTAGTATAATAATGATGTAGTCAATCAAGACTACTTGGTTAATAAGTTTCTATAAATCAGATAACAAAAGAAGGGATTCTTCCTTCATCAGATGTTATCCATAATAATTATCATGTCTGACGGTTCCTGATAGACACCAGATAAAACATAAGGTATTATCTCTTAGGATAGGACAAAGAATGTTTACCTCCTTGGAAGGTCACTTCTGTGACTTATACCTGCAAGAAAGTCAATTAGTCCATTCGACAGGGTTTTATGTTTTAGCTGGTTGGGAACCTGAAGGCCATACCCGAATAACACGCTAGGTTGTGTACCTGCCGGATTGGAAATGGATTCCTATCAGAAAGGGGCTATTGCTCATGTCAAACAAAGTTATTTTTAATCTTGATGAACTATTCATCTCTGTTGGTATTGATGTCGGTGCTGACTTCTCTTGGATGTCTATAGCACTTCCAAACCAACAATTCGTAGGAAAACCTTACAAAATCCTACATAACAGTATTGATTCCCTTACAACCGCTGTTTCTAAAATAAAAGAAGCAGAAGAGTTGTATTCTTTGGAAAGTCGCATTTTCCTCGAATCCACGGGAATTTATCATTACCCACTCTTCTGCTATCTTCGTGATAAGGGTTTTAACTGCTCGGTTATTAATCCTATCATCACTAAGAATAGCACAAACATCAACATACGAAAAGTACATAATGATCGTTTTGATTCTAAAAAAGCTGCTTTAGTTGGCTTGAAATCTGATTTAAAGGTTTCACTTATGCCATCAGACCTTGCTCTAAACTGCCGTAATCTGTGCCGTGAATACTACGATTTAATGGATAATCGCAGTGCCTATGTGAATAAACTTCAAGGTGAATTACGCATGGCGTTTCCTCAGTATCTTGGCATCTTTTCCAAGGTTACTATCAACACTTCTCTTACATTGTTGGAAACTTATACATCTCCATCAGCTTTTCTTGAAGCAGACAAGCAAGAGATTATTGATATCATCAAATCAACAGCTCGATTTGGGCTTACATATGCTCAAAATAAGTATAATGCCATAATTCAGGCGGCAACTGATGCAAATCAGTTTGGATACATTATAGACAGCAACATCAAGCGTATTCGCCTTTATATCAGCTTCATACGTAAATATGATGAAGAAATCAACAGCATTCTTGAATCACTCCACGAGCTTGTTGATGCTAATGAAGATGCTGACTTTGTCAAGCAGATTCATTTGATTGAAACATTCAAAGGTGCTGGTTTCTTGTCTGCTGTATCCATCATGGGTGAAATTGGTGACTTTTCAGCATTTTCAAAACCAAAACAACTTTTCGCTTATTTCGGTCTTGATCCGGCAGTAAAACAATCCGGAAAATTTGAAGGTACCAAGGTTCAAATGTCTAAGCGTGGTTCTGCCATAGCTAGACGTGTTATTCACATGTTAACCTTACAAAGCATCAGTATCTTCCGTAATGGAGAAGCTAAAAATCCAGTTCTTCGTGAATACTACCTCAAGAAATGTGACTCAAAACCAAAGCTCGTAGCAATGGGGGCTGTTTCACATAAAGTATGCAACATGATATTTGCAATACTCAGAGACAACAAACCATTTAAAATCATTGCTCCTCAGGAGCATATCAAACAATACAATGCTGCTAAATGCGACATAGCTGCATAAAATACTATGACCCCAATGAATCAATATCTTTCAAAAAACGATATTTTCACCAAGGGGAAAGTCCGCCCTTTTTTAGTCAGAAAACAAAATAAATTTTATCTCATTTAACTATTGACATTTATTAGCTGGACTTATTTTATAAGCCACGCAAACTCATTGTTGCATGGCTTATATTTAAACTTAAAGTCTGTTAAGAGTTATAAAAGCCCCCAATCTTTAAGTCCATTATTTAATAGCACCGTCTACCATTCCCTGAATAATCTGCTTTTGAGCCACAAGGAATAATATTACTATCGGAATCATAGCCAGGAATGCCGCACTAAGAATCAAATCCCATTGCTTTACATAAGAGCCTACAAAGCTGCTTACCGCAATAGGCAAAGTCTTTATCCTGCCGTTAAGTCCAAGCATTATAGATGGAAGAAGGTAATCATTCCATATCCACAAACCGTTAAGTATCAAAACAGTCATCTGTACGGGACGAAGCAGAGGCATAATTATTCTAAAGAAAGTACCCTCAGGAGAACAGCCGTCAATCCATGCCGCCTCTTCAAGCTCCTTAGGTATACCCTTTATAAATCCATGCAAAACGAAGATTGACATGGAACCTCCAAATCCCAGATATGCAAATACAACACCCTTATAGCTTGAGAGCATCTGTATTCCTGTGAAGTTTCCTATATTCTTAAATACTGTAAGTATAGGAAGCATAACTACCTGGAAAGGTATAACCATAGCCGCTACAAACATCATAAAGATAAAGTTTGACCAGCCCTCTTTGTGATGACGACTGAGTACCCATGCAGCCATAGATGAAAACAATGTCAAAAGTATAAGTGAAACCACTGTAATTATAAGTGAACTTTTAAATGAACTCCAATAACTGAAGTTGACATTATTTATAACACCCTTAAAGTTGCCAAACATCTGCCCCCAGTTTTTTGGAAGACTTATAGGGCTTATTACTATATCTGCACTGGTCTTGGCAGAGTTTATAACCACCAGAAAGAACGGGCATAGTATAAAAAATGCGATAATAAAGCCGATAATACTGCCTATCAAATTTCTAAACTTTTGTGCTTTCATTACAGCTCTACCTCCCTCTTCTTACTGATTGCAACCTGTGTCAATGATACAATTGCAAGTATTATGAAGAATACAACCGCCTTGGTCTGTCCCAAAGCATAGTTGTTTTTTCCGATTGCGGTATTATATATATTTAATGCCAAAAGTTCTGTAGCCTGTATGATTTTCGTTCCCATTATACGGCTGGGCGCACCGTTTGTTATTGCAAGGTTTAAGTCAAACTGCTTAAAAGAGTTTACCAATGTCAGGAATATACATACTGTAAATGTATTTGCAATCATAGGCATCTTTATCTTAAAAAGTGTTGTAAGTGCGGAAGCACCGTCCACTCCCGCAGCCTCCAATACATCCTTAGGTACAGTTTGAAGACCTGTAAGATAAATAAGCATAATATATCCGGCATATTGCCAGGTGTTTACTATCAAAATAGCAAGTAAAGCAAGATTCGCATTGGTCAGCATAGATACCGAACCGACAAATATACTTGTAAATACTTTATTAAAGATAAACTGCCATACATATCCAAGTACCAATCCACCTATAAGATTCGGCAAAAAATAAGCCGAACGGAAAAATGAAGTACCCTTGATTTTTGATGAACATACAAGTGCCAGAATAAATCCTACTATATTTACCAGAATCATATTTATAACTGTATATATCAATGTAATAACAAATGAATATACATAATCTGACTGCTTAAACATAGTAATATAATTGCCAAGTCCTACAAATTTTGTAACCTGAACTCCGTTCCAGTCTGTAAATGAATATATAACTCCCAAAATAAACGGAATAATAACAGTTACGGCAAAAGTAAATACCATAGGGAATAAAAATACCATATTTACGATTTTGGTATGCTTTTTATGCGGGAATTTAAATACACCGAGTATAAGCAGAATCAAGCCCAAAATAAGTATATATCCTCTAAGTTCACCTGTGGCTTTTGTAAAATCCAAAATCAATGCATAAATAGTCAATACCGCTCCCAAAGCCAGCATAAGCAAAGTAAGCATTTTTGCATTCTTTGTATCCACTTTTCACTCCTTTCAAAGATTCATTTTTTAATAATCAGGCAGTTTTCTGCCCGAGTTTAGAGCGACATTTCCACAAGACAATATATTTACTCTGCCACCCCTTCTTATATAAAAAAATGACGACTTTAAAAAGTCGCCATTCAAAATTTCTTAAAACAGAAAAATCTGTTTTGCGATAAATATCGCAAAGCATCCAAATGCCTTGGCAATATACACACTTGACAGCTCGGTCTTATAAAGGTCTAAACACCGAATCTTTCTTAAAAGACCAAGCTGTTATCAAATTTGCGAAGCATTTTAAAATATTAATTATTTTTTATTTTGTGCTATATACTCAGCCATTGTGCTCTTCATCATAGTTACAAACTGTTCCTTTGTGATGTCGCCCTTTGCAAAAGACTCGAATACAAGACCAAGTGCATTCTGTGCAAGTCCCTCAGGCATATTTGACCATGACCATGAAGATGTCTCACCTGCATCTACATACTTCTTTAAGCTTAATGCAAGAGGTGTTCCCGGCTCGATTGTGCTGCTCTTGTATGGAGAAATCATACCTGCCTCTTTTACAAGAATTTCCTGTGCCTCTGCATCTGTAGCAAGGTAATCAAGGAAAGCCTTAGCACCGTCTACATTCTTGCCGTCCTTATATACACACCACCATGATGGGCAGTCTGCAAGAATCTTTGTCATATTATCCTTTGTGAAAGCAAGCGGCAAAAGACCTGTCTTAAATGTTACATTGTATGTTGGAAGTGAAGGATCAATCCAGTTACCCTGTGTAACAAATGCTGTCTTACCCTGTGCCCAAAGTGCAAGCTGATCATCATATGTTCCTGAAATAAGAACCTGTGGATCTGCATACTTGAAAAGAAGCTCTGTCATATCTGCAAACTCGCCAAGTCTCTTATCATCAAGCTCACCTTTCATTGCCATATCAAAATACTTTGTATCACCTCTGTCAAGACCGCCTGTATAGTAGTAACCGAATAAGTGGTTACCTGTTGACCAATACATCTGTCCCGACTCGGCAGCTACTGATGCTACAGCCTGAATACCAAGCTCATCCTTCATACCGTCAAGCTTCTCAAAAGCAGCCTTGAAAGCCTCATAATTTGTAAGGCTTGCAGGATCAATACCTGCCTTCTCCAAGATATCCGCATTGTATGTGATACCGTATCCCTCAACCGCATATGGGAAACCAACTACTTTTCCTGATGCCTTATCCTTATAAGCAAAGTCTGTATTCTTTGCAAACTCTGTATCGCTAAGGTCCGCAACAGCATCTGTCCAGTTTGCATAGTCACCGTCACCACCTATAACGAAGATATCAGGCATATTGTCGGCAGCCTTATAGCTCTTTATCTGACCTTGAATATTAACACCGCCGCCAAGAGACTCGATAACAACTTCCTGTCCGGTCTTCTCTTTGTACTTTGCAGCCACTTTCTTTAACTGCTCGTCAATCTCAATCTTACCGTTGATAAGTCTGAGTGCATCACCGCTTGCTGCCGGTGTATCAGTCTTGCTCTCAGCCGCACTGCTCTGATTGTCTGCACTACTTTCATTTTTTGTGGCACCTGAACCGCCACAACCTGCCAACATAGCGGATACAGCTAAAACTCCTGCTGCAACGCTTAAAAATCTTTTTTTCATTATAATCTCCTCCATTGAGTATCTTAATAATATTAGTCAATATTTTATCATATTTTTTAACTCTTATCAAGTAACAGCACAACAGCCGCATAAGGCTTTAATATACCGCCATCCCTTATATCTCCACCATAATTTGATATAAGAACTTTTGCATTTTCATAGCCTGTAAAGTCAAACTTTTGCTCGCTTTTGCTGAAATTACATACTGTAATAAGCTTCTTATCACCCAATGTTCTGGTATATGCAAAGATATTTTCATCCTCAGGAAGTAAAAGCTCATATTTTCCATATACTATTATTTCATTTTCTTTTCTGAGTCTGATAAGCTTTTGATAATAATGGAATACGGAATCCTCTCTTCTTAGCTGGTCTGCAACATTTATCTTTTTATAATTCGGATTAAGTGCAAGCCATGGTGTACCTGTAGTAAATCCTGCATTCTCACTTGCATCCCAAGGCATAGGAGTTCTTGCATTGTCCCTGCTCTTATGTGCAATCTTAGGGAACATATCATCTTTGGTAAAAAGACCGCTCTCTATAAGCTCTCTGTAGGCATTTATTGACTCCAAATCTCTAAAATCATCCAACGAGTTAAATACCGTATTTGTCATTCCAAGCTCTTCGCCCTGATATATATAAGGTGTACCCTGCATCATATGCAAACATGTAGCAATACATTTTGCTGAAAGTTCTCTGTAGGCATCACTCTCATCACCAAGTCTTGATACAATTCTTGGCTGGTCGTGATTACAAAAATACAGACTGTTCCAAGCCACATCTTCAAGTCCCTTCTGCCATTTGCTTAAATTTTCTTTTAAAGGAACAAGCGGCATAGGCTTTGTATCCCATTTAAATCTCTCACCGCCATCAAGGTCGGTATGCTCAAACTGGAACACCATGTTAAGCTCACTGCCGTCCGTATTTGCATATTTTTTTGCCTCTTCCAAAGTAACTCCCGCAGTCTCACCTACAGTCATAATATCAAACTTTGAAAGTACTCTTTCATTCATCTCTTTAAGGTAATCATGCACCTTAGGACCGTTTGCACATATACCCATATCACCGTAAAGTCCCACCACCTTTGCGTCAGGATATCCCACCGGCTTTGAAATAAGGCTTATAACATCCATTCTGAATCCGTCAATACCCTTTTCACACCATCTTGTCATCATATCATAGACTTCATTTCTGACCTTTGGATTTTCCCAGTTCAAATCCGGCTGCTTTACTGAGAAAAGGTGAAGATAGTACATATCTGTATGTTCATCATATTTCCATGCCGGACCTGAGAATGCCGAACCCCAGTTGGTAGGCTCCTTACCGTCCTTGCCTTCCTTCCAGATATAATAATCTCTTTTTTCATTATCCTTTGAACTGCGGCTTTCAACAAACCATGGATGCTCATCCGAGGTATGATTTACCACCAAATCCATCACTATCTTTATACCTCTATCATGTGCCGCATCCAGCATCTTATCAAAGTCTTCCATAGTGCCGAACTCAGTCATTATATCTTCATAGTCACTGATATCATAGCCATTATCATCATTTGGAGACTTATATACCGGGGAAAGCCATATTACATCTATTCCAAGCTCTTTTAAATAATCCAGCTTACTTGTAATTCCGTTTAAATCACCTATACCGTCACCATTGCTGTCACAAAAGCTTCTTGGATAAATTTGATAAACTACCGCTTCTTTCCACCACGCCTTTTTCATTTTCTTACCTCGCTATATTATTTACATCTATCGTATACTTCCTTTATCATATTAAGTTTTTTTAC
This sequence comes from Lachnoanaerobaculum sp. Marseille-Q4761, assembly GCF_017565785.1. Lineage (NCBI taxonomy): Bacteria > Bacillati > Bacillota > Clostridia > Lachnospirales > Lachnospiraceae > Lachnoanaerobaculum > Lachnoanaerobaculum sp. Marseille-Q4761. The sequence goes on along the minus strand of NZ_JAGEKB010000001.1, from coordinate 1,092,436 downwards.
GGTCGATATATTTTTCTTAGCATAGCACAATACCTATTTTATGTAAATCATATATGGTACTTTCTCACTTCGTTATTTTGACGAAAGAAGGTATGTATTTTTGGTCATGCATGCGATTGAAAGCCTACACTTTATTTTATATACTTAAAGCATAAATTTTCGTATATATTTTAGGAGGCAATATGGCTAGTTTATCATTAAAGAACATTGAAAAAGTTTATCCAAACGGATTTAAGGCTGTTCAGGATTTTAACCTTGAGATCGCTGATAAGGAATTTATCATCTTCGTAGGACCTTCAGGTTGCGGTAAGTCTACAACACTTCGTATGATTGCCGGTCTTGAGGATATCTCAGGCGGTACACTTGAAATCGACGGCAAGGTAGTTAACGATGTGGAACCTAAGGACAGAGATATCGCCATGGTTTTCCAGAACTATGCTCTTTATCCTCATATGTCGGTATATGACAATATGGCATTCGGTCTTAAGCTTCGTAAAAGACCGAAGGATGAGATAGACAGACTTGTTCGTGAGGCTGCAAGAATCCTTGATCTTGAGAAACTCCTTGACAGAAAGCCTAAGGCTCTTTCAGGTGGTCAAAGACAGAGAGTTGCAATGGGACGTGCTATCGTTCGTAATCCTAAGGTATTCCTTATGGACGAGCCTCTTTCAAACCTTGATGCAAAGCTTAGAGTGCAGATGCGTATCGAGATTTCAAAACTTCATCAAAGACTCGGTGCTACCATCATCTATGTTACTCATGACCAGACAGAGGCTATGACACTCGGTACCAGAATCGTTGTTATGAAGGACGGTATCGTACAGCAGGTTGATTCTCCTGCAAATCTTTACAATGCTCCTTGCAATCTCTTCGTTGCAGGATTTATCGGTTCACCACAGATGAACTTTATGGATGCTGTTGTTGAGAATAAAGGTGGTGATGTATTCTTAAAGGTTGGAGCCAATACTCTTAAGCTTCCTATCTCAAAGCTTGCCAAGTTCAAAGACGGTTCCTTCAACGGTAAGACTGTAGTGCTCGGTATTCGTCCTGAGGATATGCATGATTCAGAGCTCTTTATAAACAGCTCTCCTGACAGTGTTATCGAGTCGGATATCAAGGTTTATGAGCTCTTAGGTGCGGAAGTATTCTTATACTTTGATGTAGAAGGCTTCCAGATGACAGCAAGAGTAAATCCAAGAACAAACTTAAGAACAGGCGACCACGCAAAGTTTGCGCTTGATATGGAAAAGGTTCATATCTTTGATAAGGAAACAGAGCTTACAATTACAAACTAATTTTGTGATTACAAAACATTTAAAGTTTTGATGCCGAAATCATTATATATAAGGGGGTATTTCCCCCTTTATTTTATTTAATCCCGGTCTGTAATCACCCTTTATCAAAATGCTTTTGACCGTAACATTATTTAAAGCTATAATGTAGATATGAATACTGATATAAAAAATGAATTAAATAAAATATATAAACTTACCGGTGTAAAGCTGAGTATTGAAAATGAAGATGAAGTCGATATTGCGGAATTAAAAAAAATTTCCGCTGCCTATAGGGAAAAATATTCAAATTCCAATCTTCTTTTAAATATACTTGGCGGAGTTTACTCATATAAGGAGCAGGCAGATGCCATAAAGTCACTTGGCATAAAGCCCGGTACCAAGATGCGTCTGTATCTTATCTATGCTCCTGCCGGGCTTGATGAAAATACTGTAAAAATAATTACTTCCCTATATCCCGGTAAAAGTTCGGAATACCTTTGTATGACGGACTCCACCCATATATGCTTTTTATATCCGGGTGAGGACAATATATCACATCCTTTGATAGATGTTATAGAAACCGAAGGAATGACGGGTGCATATATTGCCTACAGCGATATATTTACAGATATATCACTTTTAACAAAGGAATATAAGGAGCTGAGTACCGCCTTAAATATAAACCGGATTTTTTATTCGGACAAAAAAATAACAGGTCCCGGTGATTTGGGTGCAGGTGAGTTGATTTATAATATACCTAAAGCGGTATGTGAGAAATTTCTTAAAAATAATATAGGAGAAGAGATAGATGATGAAAGTATACAGCTTGTAAATACCTTCATTCGTCATAATCTTAGTATTGCAGAAACTTCAAGGTATATGCATATGCATAGGAATACTTTGGTCTATAGAATAGAACAAATCGAAAAAAAATATGGCATTGATATAAAGACCTTTGAAGGTGCAAATATATTTAATATAGCCATATTGATTACTAATTTTTTAAAGGTGAAAAACAATGAATGATACTTTTTATGAATTACTTGTAAAAAAAATAAAACCCGATACAAATGCAATTATGCTTTCAGCTGTCAATATCATTGCAATAGTATTCTTTCTTGTACTCTCAATCTATATACAATTTGCAATAATTCTTTCTGTAGGACTTGGCTTTGTATTTTATTACTTTGTATATCCAAAAATATCGGTGGAATATGAATATTCTTTATTAAATGCCGATTTAACAATTGATGCCATATACAATAAAACCAAAAGAAAAAATCTTCTGAATATAGATATAAAGACTTTGGAAACCGCCTTCCCCGCTTCATCCCCCAAGATGAACGGGAAAAGAAATGTAAAAAAAATTGACTGCTCCACCGGAGATTTGAATACTTCCTACTCCCTTTTTCTTCCACAAAACGGAGAGAATATTCTTTTGCTTATCACTCCCGATGATAAGATGCTTGATATGCTAAAGCGCATAGCTCCGAGGGCTTTTATGTAGACAAACCTGCTATAGCGGTGGGGGATGGGGGGTAGCATAAAATATTGTAATAAGGGATTGCTATTAAATAATAATTTTAATCCCTCTAAAAATAGAAATATCCTGACAAGTACAAGTTTTTTAACTCTGTGGCTTGTCAGGATTTTTTTTGCCTAATTGAGGCATCTATTCTCTCTAATCAAATTTTCACTTTTTTCTTATGCTGTTTTCTCCCATAGCCCTTCAGTAAATAAGTGAATTTCGTCCCCTTATCGGGGGTATCATCTTTCAACTACAATCGGCTACTATGCAATGTTTGAGTATACAAAGTTTCCGTCCCCTTATCGGGGGTATCATCTTTCAACAATTATATAAATGCTAATACAGTAGGCAACTTTGATTGTTTCCGTCCCCTTATCGGGGTTATCATCTTTCAACTCTTTAACTGATGAATCTTTTAATTGTATAATTTGGAAATTCTGTTTCCGTCCCCTTATCGGGGTTATCATCTTTCAACAGTTAATAATTCTACACAGGTAATAAATATGGCTTATCCTATGTTTCCGTCCCCTTATCGGGGTTATCATCTTTCAACGTTCCATCTATTTGATGTTTTAAATCACCATTTGCAACCTGTTTCCGTCCCCTTATCGGGGTTATCATCTTTCAACTGGAAATTCAATCATAACTAAAGCTAAAGCAACATCGTTTCCGTCCCCTTATCGGGGTTATCATCTTTCAACTCTTATAATCAAGATAATATTTCAGGTACTGGATTTTAGTTTCCGTCCCCTTATCGGGGTTATCATCTTTCAACGTTCCATCTATTTGATGTTTTAAATCACCATTTGCAACCTGTTTCCGTCCCCTTATCGGGGTTATCATCTTTCAACGGTTGCTAAGGCGACTGCTGTATGTGCGGTAATTGGGTTTCCGTCCCCTTATCGGGGTTATCATCTTTCAACAATTACCCAAGTGCAGCAGAACTCTACAAGTTAGAGAATGGTTTCCGTCCCCTTATCGGGGTTATCATCTTTCAACTCTATTAGAGAATTTCTTATCACCAGTCTTTTTATACTGCTCTGTTGCTGTTTCCGTCCCCTTATCGGGGTTATCATCTTTCAACATTGTTTAAATCTATCTAAATATGAGCTATTTGCTTGTTTCCGTCCCCTTATCGGGGTTATCATCTTTCAACAATTCTATAATTTTCTCAACCACATCATCTGGTAAATCTATAGTTTCCGTCCCCTTATCGGGGTTATCATCTTTCAACTCACTAACTTCTGTTGAATAGAATAAAGCATCATATAAAGTTTCCGTCCCCTTATCGGGGTTATCATCTTTCAACCCTACCCCCTTTTAGCCCTTATTCTATAAGGCTTCCAAGGGGCTTTAGCGTGCCTAAAATTTAACAATCGTTTTTCGCCCAAAATCTCGTAACATATATTACTCGAGGTGCTTCAAAACCTTTATTTACAAGGGCCGTCTCAAAATTGTAAATTTTAGAATATATATGCAGATTAAAGTATGAATGAATGCATAATTAATCACACCAATATTGGATTCTTAAGACTATTCTATTCTAGCACATACTTCCTTTTTATCCAAGTATATAAATTTATTGTTTATTTGTGGAGACATCTATAATCCTCATCAATATTTTAAATAGCCAATAAAATATACAAGTACCTTACCCTTTATCCAACATCTATAACAATTTTTTTACAATCTCTACATAAATAAGCTACACATTGTTTATTATCTAAAAATGAAGTCAATTCTACATTTTTCTTCCCTATATTAAAAACACTTTGAATAATACCTCCATCCATTGGTTCCCACTTTAAATTGTATCTATCTGTAGGAATTCTCCCCTCTTCCATATCCTTACCACAATAAGGACATTTCATACTCTACCTCCAATCGCCATTACTTATTTGCACTGTAAATTTTTTACTACTTCTTTTGTTGAATCTTTTTATACGCAGTGTAGGTAAAATCTTTTTATTGTCTACACTATCTCCTTATTACATAGCCCTAAATTCAATGTATATCACAAACAATTTGTAATAACATTCAGTTTGTAATTTTAGTATTATTCACACTTTTCAAATTCACCAAAAATTTCTTTTATCGTCTTTGCAGTATAATCTTCAATATCCATAATTACAAAACATCTTATGCCGTTCTTGGTCAAATATACAGGTTCTCTTTTCTGACAGCTTTTTTAAACTTCATTATAATTTATCAAATCAGATGCAGGTAAAATATTTGCCATATTCCTTTGACTTCACATTTCTTCTACTGCTTTTAGTATACACAAGAAGCTGTAATATTCAACTTAAGTTTTTACAGCTTTTTGTGTTTTATAAATCCACTTTATATTCTGTTACCTTCATAATCAATGCAACAAAAATATAATACCTGTGTACAGTAATTAAACCCTTCATAGCTGTATTGTATGCCCTGCACTTGCACTCTTTATTTGCAGTTTGCTATAAAAAAATTATTATACAAGGTGCAAATATATCAAACGCAAATCTTACATTGAGAATGGATAGTGAGCTGAAAGAACAGGCATCAGAACTTTTTAAAGCAAAATGAAACTGCATATAAGGCTATTGAATCTGCAAAGAATAATGAAGTTATATATTGACTATTTGATATGGTAAAGTATTTAATGAGTACTTTAGATGCTTAAACTCATGCACACATTTGTTACGATTTTATAATAAAAAAGAGACTATACAGTCCCTTTTTTATTACTATCTTGATAAATCACCTGCTTGAACTTTAACATGTTTTTATACTTTATAAAAATAAAGACAAAAAATAACTTTATCTGTTTTAATCATCCATAAAGAACTTCCATTTACTCCTTACCGATCATCATATCTATAATTTCATCATTGGTCGCCTTCATTCCCTCTCTGCCAAGTCTTCCAACATTCTTTATAGTAGGCTCTATCCCGTTTGCAACAATTCCGTCTCCTGAATAAAACTGCTGCCCGGATTTATACATAGTATAACCGAAGATGCCGGCATCCACCGCCGCAGCAATCTTTGCAGCACAGGAAGATTTTGCACCGTCACATATCATCCCGGAAAGTATTGCCACAGCATTTACAACTGTGTGCTCCACTTCTTCAAAGCCTCCTCCGCATAAATATGCTATTCCGGCTCCACTTCCTGCACCTGCACTTACCACTCCGCAGTAAGCTGAGAGTGTGCCTATACCTGTCTTTTGATGTATTGCGGTTAAATTGGAAAGTACCAATGCCCTGTAGAGTTTCTCTTCATCTACACCAAGTTCTTTTGCATAAACTATTACAGGAACCGAAACCGTTATACCCTGATTTCCACTTCCGGAATTTATAATTACAGGCAGTTCACAGCCATTCATCCTTGCATCCGAACCGGCAGCTGCCATTGCCTTTGCTCTGGTTTTAACACTGTTTACATCACTCTCCAGCAAAACCTTCCCTATGTTTGCTCCGTAGTTATTTTTCATACCCTCTATGGATATATTCATATTGCAATCTATCTGAGCTTTTATAATTTCCCTTACATCCTCTAAATCCACACTTTGGGCAAAGTCCCAAATATCTTTCATATTTAATATACTTCTATCAGTGTTTTTCTCAGAAGAATCCGTATATGCCAAGTCTTTTTTTAGTATTTTCCCGTCCTTTTCTATAGACACAACATTTGTATGCTTATCCAGTATATGTACCTTAACACATGAACCTTTTGCATAAGCAAAAAGTATTATTTCAAATGTTGCCCCTCCTTTTAGATGTTCCACCTCAATACAGACAGTCTTTGAATATTTTTGTATTTCATCCGACTTTTCTTTAGGCATATAGGCTATTACTTCCAATTCTTTATCCGGATCTCCTCCTATTACACCTGCACAGATTGCAGCTTCTATACCCTTTAGCATGCCTGTATTAGGTATCACAACAGATTTAACATTTTTAATTATACTTGTGCTGACCTTTACCTCCAATTTTTCAGGTAGAGTTTCCAAATATTTTCCGGCCAATGCCGCCGCATAGGCTAAAGCAATAGGCTCTGTACAGCCCATGGCCGGCTTTAATTCTTCCTTTAATATTTGTAAATAGGAATTATACTTATCACTGTTTTTTTCCATAGCTTGTATTTTTCCCCTCCATCTTTTTTAATCTTCTGTATAAGGTTGAACGTGACATTCCCATAATTTCATATATTTCTTTTTGAGTTTTCCCCTGTTTTATCAGCTTTTGCAGATACTTTTCCTCAAATTCGCTTACAGACATCTCCATAACAGACTTTTTTTTGACAAACTTTTTATATTCACTTGAATTTGACCTTACCATACTCTCTATCAAAGTATCCAATTCTGTAAGACTGTAGTTTTCTTTTATTTCCCATAAATCTGTAATTGTATTTTTTGATAAAGAAAAGCCCTTATTCTTATAAATGCCTGAATAATATTTCACTGCATTTTTTATAAACCCGTCAAAAAGTTCATATTCATCATCTATATTGTCTATGCCTATTTGTGAGATATCGGACAGATATTGATATAATTTTTTGCTGAACAAACCGTTTTCACTGAGATCATATAAATTTTCCGAGGTACAAAATATAAGTCTTACCCTTTCTTTAAATGCCCTGTCATTTTCTTTTATAAAATCCGCAAATCTGTCCTGAATATGCAAATTCATTCCCTCAGGTTGTACTATTACAAAAGCCCCTTTTTGTGTCATCTTTAATATTCCATACTCACTTATAAAAAACTCATCAAGTAAATCCCTATAGATGTTTTGCATATATATTACTCTAATATCTTCAAGCCTTCTTTCAGAATAATTAAAGATAGCCTTTGCTAAAAGTTCGTTCAGTGCATTATCCTTGCTGTGTATTAAAATATCCCCTGTTTTTCCTGCAAGGATTTTTGCCTCATCCAAAACTTCCTGCTTTATATATTTTGCAAGCCATGTAAATGTTACTAAAGAACCACTTAAATAAAATTTTTCTTTTTTCTCAGAATTTTCGTATTCATCAAAACGACATATAAAACCCTTATCTTCTATAGTCAAATTTACAGGTTCTAAACTCAGCCTGCCATAAAAAAGCCTTTCATTATATTCTAAAGACAGTTTTATATTTTCAATTTTTTTATTCTCGGCATATAAGCTTAAAATATCTTTGTATATTTCCTTTAAATTTCCGGGTCTGTAAAGTATACTGTCCTTTTTTTCAAAGAGTTTTCTAAAAGCTTTATTGAAAAATATTATATTTGCGTATTGATCAGTATACACTAAGGCTTCATTTGTAAAATTAAGTATTGATTCTATCTTTTGCATTCTATTTTTTAAAGATTTTCTCTCATTAATTTCATTTATGCGTATACCAATCAAATCCGCCATATTTTCCATAAAAAACAAAGCTGATTCAAGTTTTTCAAATAACTTTTTTACCTTGGATTTTTGCAATATAAGTGCCAGTACACCTATAATTTTGTTTTCATATTTTATAGGCACCCCTATAAATCCCCTCATCTTGCAAATTTTATATTCCTTACATTTTCTGCAACTGTCTATATCGGATTTGTCCTGTACATATATTTTCTCATTCTCACTAAGAACTTTCGCAATTAATGAACCTATCTTTATATCATTATACACGGAAAAGTACTTCAAAGACTTTCCTATAATATCCATGTCATCATCCACAATAATTACATCTGTATCAAGCACATCCGCTATAACAGCCGCAAAGTTATCCACAAAACTCTTAATCTTTTTACTCTTCACTTATTCGGCCTTTGTTTTTACATATTCCCTTGCTATATTTCTTATTAACTCAAGCCTTGACTTATCTATATCCTCAGATATTGTACAGTCGGCTCCCAATCCTACACCTTTTGTACCGGCTTTATCAAGAATATCATAAATATATTCTTTTAAGTCATTTTCACTTCCTGTATACAATATACTTCCCTTTGCATTGTCAAAGCCTCCTATCACAGGTTTTCCGCCAAAGATCTTTTTTCCTTCTTCAAGCGAAATATTCTCAGTAAATACCGCCCAGTTAAAAGCTTTTACAGGGTAATCCTTATACCATTCCAGATTATTGGTATATTTAGCATAACCGCAGATATGCAGTATTATATTATTTGTAAACTCATTTATATAATCCAGTAATAGTAAATCAAGGCTTTCAACATACTTTTTATGAAATTCATGATTTATGCTTTTATCCTGCACCGCCTGAACACTGTAATATACACCGTCTACCTTGGTTTCTTCAAACAACCTTTTTACAAGTATTTTTATATCATCCGCTATCCGTTTTGCAGCTTCACATACCGCATCCGTATCCTCTCTTAAAAGTCTGACAAATTTTGTAAAATCTTCATCATACTCCTCAAAACGAAGTCTTATATATTGAAGAGGAGAGAAAATATTATAATACTTATAGACCTCATCTCCTGCATATTCGCAAATCTCTTTTACATACTCCACCTGCTTATTTATCCAATCATGATCCTTACCTACCGATTTAATTTCTTTAATTTCTTCTATTGTCTGTATATTTTTTTCACAAAGAGAAGGGTGTCCGAAAAATCCGTCTGACATTATCTTTACAAAATCCGGCTTTACCTCATCTATGTATTTCTTTTGTTCATTTACTACTGTTTCATACACTTTACTGTCATCATAATTGTAATGATTGTGGAATGAAACAAAGTGATGCCAGAAAGCTACAGGTACTGTTTCAGATTTTTCATTTTTTAAAAAGCTGTCTAAAAGTTCTTTTCTGTTCATATTAATAATCCTTTATTTATTGTATTTTATTTTTTGATATTTATGTGAAGCATCCGATATGATTCTAAGTCTGTCATCATCTATGTCATTTGGCACTGAACAATCAGCTCCTATTATATATCCCTTATATCCGTTATTTAAAATCAAGTTATGTGTATATTCTGAAAGTTCATTATCACTTCCGGTATCTATCAGTGTACCCGGGCTGTTGGCAAAGCCTCCCATCACACATTTTGCACCGAATATTTTTCTTCCTTCTTCAACTGAGATATTCTCAATAAAAGATGCCCAGTTATAGGCTCCGGCTTTATAATCCTTATAATAAAGCAAGTTGTTCTTATGTCCGGCATAACCGCAGATATGTAAGATATTATACTTACTGTATTGATTTGCAAAATCAAGCAAATCAAGTTCTGTAGTCCTTATATATTTGTCATAAACTTCCTTACTGTATTTTTTGCTCTGAATATTTTGAACACAGTAGTATATTCCGTCCAAGTCCGTTTCTTCAAATAACTTTTTTACCAATATCTTTAAGTCTTTTTGTATTTCCAATCCTGCCTCATTTAGTTCTTTTGGAAAATTTTCCGCTAAATACACAAATCTGTCAAAATCCAAGTCATGAAACTCCAGTTTTATCCTTATTACCTGTAATGGAGCAAACACATTGTAAAATGTCAAAACTTCATCTTTAAATAAATCAACAAGTTTTTTTACATGCTTTACCTGCTCCTTTATCCACGGATGATCCTCACCTATACTTTTGATTTTAAGTAAATCCTCTCCGTTTTGTAATTTATTTTCCATCACCGGCGGATAACCCATAAAACCTTCATTCATAAGCTTCATCATATCAGGATTAATTGTTTCATAGTATTTTTTATGTCCGTCAACTGCTCTTTTCAGTATGTTTTCATCTTCTAATCCTCTGAACTGCTCTTTTCCCAGTATAAAGTGATGCCAAAAACCTACAGGAACTCTTTTCACTTCCTCGTTTGCAAATACTTTTTTTAAAAGTTCCCTTTTATTTTCCATCAAAGCTTTTCCTCCACCGCTTCCATTAGACAAACAAGCTGGTATGACATTGTAACGGCTCCCGGATCCAAATGCCCTACACCTTTGTCCGCCTGATAAGTTGCTCTCCCCTTTACAGCTTCCATCTTTGCCGTCTCATTGGCACCGTCTATAGCAGCTTTTTTAACTTTCTCACACAAAGTTTTATCATCATCATTTTCTCTTAAAGCTTCTTCATAAGCTTTAACAGCCGGATAAAGACTGTCTATCATAGTCTTATACCCCGCCTTTGCCTGACCTCTTGACATAATCGCTTCAAGCATTGCCTTTAAAACTTCATATAAACTTTCTCTATCAAGAAGTTCTACTTCCTTTAAGGTTTTTGCCGCAGCCAGATATGCACTTCCGTATAATACACCTGAAGATCCTCCTATAACGGACATCATTGTCTTTCCTATCTCTTTCATTCCTTCGGATAAACTCATCGCTTCAATGTTTTTTATGTTTTCGGATATTTTTCCAAAACCCATATCCATATTTGCCCAATGATCCCCATCTCCTGTAGCCAAGTCCAAGTCTGTAATATACTCTTTATTTTCATGTATTTTTGTATATGCCTTCACCATATATGAGGCATAATCTTTCATGCTTAACTCAAATCCCATAATCTCACCTATTATTTAGCAGTTTTTCCATGCCGGAGTATCACATGGAGCATCTAAAAGTTCTTTAAGTTCATTATCAAGTTTCATTAAAGTTAGTGAACAACCCGACATATCAAGAGCTGTTGTATAATTTCCGACCATATTTTTGTATACCTTTATATTTTTTTCTTCTAAAAGATTACAAACCTCTCTGTTCAAAATATAAAGTTCCATAAGCGGAGTTGCTCCAAGTCCGTTTACCAAAAGAGCTACCTCACTGTTACTGTAATCATAGTCTTTTAAAATTTTTTCAAGCAAAGTCTTGGCAGTTTCTTTTGCAGACTTTATGGAAGTTCTTTCTATTCCCGGTTCTCCATGTATGCCCATTCCCACTTCCATTTCATTCTCAGCCAGCACAAATCCGGGTTTACCGACTGCCGGCAAAGTACAGGCACTCATTGCCATACCCATACTTCTTATATTTGCTATAGCTTTGTTTGCCGCTCTTTCCACCTCTTCCAAAGATGCACCTTTTTCAGCCATGGCACCTGCTATTTTATGAACAAAAACTGTTCCTGCTATGCCTCTTCTTCCTGTTGAGTAGGTGCTGTCTTCTACAGCCACATCATCCTTTACTATAACAGTGGCAACCTTTTTATCATCCGCCTCCGCCATATCTTTTGAAAGTCCGAAATTCATAATGTCTCCGGAGTAATTTTTAATAACAAGCAATACTCCCTCGCCTTTATCAACTCTTTCTATAGCTTCACTTATTCTGTCCGGACTTGGTGATGAAAATATATTTCCCGCCACTGCCGCATCAAGCATACCTTCACCTACATAGCCGGCATGTAAAGGCTCATGTCCTGAACCTCCTCCTGATATTATACCCACTTTATTTTTCAGTTCTTTTCTGACTATAAGTTCAAATCCGGGAACATACTCCAATTTATCCTTATATGCCATTTGCATACCTTCCAATGCTTCTTTTACAACATCATTAGGATTGTTAATTATTTTCTTCATTTTTTCCCCTTCTAAGCTATTCCTAAATAAGCTTTTCTTATCCTGTCATCCTTTGCTATATCTTTAGCATTTCCGCTAAGACTTACAGTTCCGTTCTCAAGAACATAGGCTTTATCTGATATTGATAATGCCATGTTTGCATTCTGTTCTATCAAAAGTATGGTAACTCCCTGCTTATTTATTTCTTTTATCATATCAAATATCATCATTACAAAATTCGGAGCTAATCCAAGAGACGGCTCATCCAATAAAAGCAGTTCCGGAGCTGACATAAGTGCTCTTCCTACGGCAAGCATCTGTTGTTCTCCTCCTGATAAAGTACCTGCACTTTGCTTATATCTTTCCTTTAATCTTGGAAAAAGCTTATATACTCTTTCATAACCTGTACTTATATCATTTTTTGAACTTACAGTATAAGCTCCAAGTCTTAGGTTTTCTTCAACGGATAACTCAGGGAATACCTCCCTTCCCTCGGGAGATATTCCTATTCCCAGCTTACTTAACTTATATGTGCTTATATTTGTTATATCTTTATCCTTAAAACTTATTTTTCCATTACTGCTTTTGCACACTCCCATGACAGAATTAAGCAAAGTTGTTTTTCCGGCTCCGTTGCTTCCGATCAGTGATACAATTTCACCCTTTCCGACTTCCATATCTATGCCTTTTAACGCATGTATAACACCGTAATATGTATGTAAATCACTTATTTTAAGCATTTGCCACACCTCCCAAATAAGCCTTTATAACATCTTCATTTACGGCTATTTCTTCAGGCAATCCGTTTGCTATAGGTTTACCGTGGTCTATAACATATATTTTATCCGATATATTCATAACAACACTCATGTCATGCTCTATCATTAAAACTGTATATCCCATAGTCCTTATCTTTTTGATAAACTCCATAAGCTCAGCGGATTCCTTTGGATTCATTCCTGCCGCAGGCTCATCAAGTAATATAAGTTTTGCTCCGGTTGCCAGGCATCTTGCAATTTCAAGTTTTCTCTGTTCCCCATAAGGCAGATTCGAAGCATATTCGTCTCTTCTATGATCAAGTCCTATAGCTTTTAACAATTCTATTGCTCTTAAAGTCTCTCTGTCTTCTTCCTCTTTAAATTTCCCGTTTCTAAAGATAGCTGAAAAAAATCCGTATTTAGTATTAAGATGTGCACCTATTAATACATTTTCTATTACACGCAAATCATTAAAAAGCCTTATATTTTGAAAGGTTCGTGATATGCCGGCCTTTACAATATGTATAGGGGCTTTGTTTTGTATCTCTTCACCTTTAAAGATTATGCTTCCCTCATCCAGTGTATAAACTCCGGTTAATATATTAAAAACCGTTGTTTTTCCGGCTCCGTTTGGCCCTATTATACTTACTATCTCCCCCTCATTCAGTTCAAGACTTACTCCGTCAAGAGCCAGTATTCCGCCGAAACTCTTTTTTATTCCCTCTATTTTAAGCATTACTTCTTTTTTCATAGGACATTTCCCTCAAGCTTATCCGCTCTTTCCTTTACGCTTTTTGAAAGAGCATAAGGTAATACGCTTTTATAACCTAAAATCCCCTGCGGCCTGAATCTCATCATTAATACAAGTATAATTCCGTAAAGTACAAATCTGTATTCCATAAGAAATCTTGATACTTCAGGGAATGCTATAAGTATAATCGCACCGACAAACATTCCCCTAAGTGTTCCCATACCTCCAAGTATAACTATACTCAGAATGAGAGTTGACACATCAAAGTTGAAAGTATTAGGATCTATATATCCTATCAAAACTGAATACAGGCTCCCACCAAAAGCACAAATCATGGCAGATACGACAAATGCAATTATTTTATAATAATTAATATTTATACCCATCATGGTTGCAGCAAGTTCATCGGTTTTTATGGCCTGCAAGGCTCTGCCTGTCTTTGATTTTACAAGTAAGTAGCAAAACAAACTTATCAAAATAACAGTTATAAGCATCATATAATATAAACCATAATTCGTAACATTAAGAGTGAAGCCGAAAATACCGGGCTTTGGTATATTCTTTATTCCTAATGTACCGTTTGTCAAAGCGGTAAAATTCATTGCCGTCATCTTTATTATTTCACCGAATCCAAGTGTTATTATAGATAAATATGTTCCGGACACTCTAAGACTTGGAAGTCCCAGTATCATCCCTATGACACCTGCTACAATCATTCCTACAAGGCTTGCAGCAAAAAAATTAAATCCATGCCTTACAACCAATATAGAACTTGCATAAGCCCCTATGGCAACAAATCCTGCATGTCCCAGTGAAACCAGCCCGGTATAACCCGTAAGTATATTAAGCCCCATTGCCAGACATACATATACACCTATTTTTATAATTATGGTCAGAAAATACTGATTGGAAAACACAAATGGCAAAATTGCAAACAATATAAGTGTAATTAAGAGCAAATATATCCTGTAGGTATATGTAATTTTTTGGAATTTATACATTAAATTTCCTTCTTTTGCATCTTTATTCATATCTATACCTTTTTGATACCTTCCCTTCCAAAAAGTCCGTTCGGTTTTACTATAAGTACTATTATAAGTATAATAAAAGCTATGGCATCTCTGTATGTGGAACCTAAAAAGGTTGCCGCCATACTTTCAGATACTCCGACTATCAATCCTCCAAGCAAAGCACCCGGTAAACTTCCTATCCCTCCAAGTACCGCTGCGGCAAATGCCTTTAAACCTGCCATAAATCCCATATTCGGGTATACAATCTGATAATATCCGCCTACAAGTGCCCCTGCTATTGTTGCACACACACCTGCTAAGAAAAAGGTAAATGCAATTACAAAGTCCACATTTATACCCATCATCGCCGCCGCTTTTGAATTTTGCTGTGTTGCTCTCATAGCAAGCCCTATTTTAGTTTTATACACAATAAACATTAATATAAGCATAAGT
The DNA here is from genome assembly GCF_017565785.1 of Lachnoanaerobaculum sp. Marseille-Q4761. Lineage (NCBI taxonomy): Bacteria > Bacillati > Bacillota > Clostridia > Lachnospirales > Lachnospiraceae > Lachnoanaerobaculum > Lachnoanaerobaculum sp. Marseille-Q4761. The sequence continues at coordinate 1,077,223 of NZ_JAGEKB010000001.1, read as the reverse complement.
GCCAATGACACAAGACACATCATTATCTGTGTATGTGTTAAAACTGTATTCCCAAACTTTATACTTCCATCTCCGAATATATTGTTAAAATTTCTTTTTTCCGAACCTAAAAACACTATTAAAAGGTTTGTTATTATATTTGAAATACCTATCGTTGTTATAAGAGAGGCTATAGGTTTGGATTTTTTCTTTCTAAGCGGTTCAAGTGCCAGCTTATCTATACATATACCAAGGACTCCTGTTAGTATCATTGCTGTAACTATACCGGCAGTTATGCCAAATCTCATTCCTATAAATATCATTGCCATTTCCGCACCAAAGGCATATATGGCTCCATGTGAGAAATTAACCAATCGTAATATTCCGAATATTAAAGAATAACCTACAGCTATCAGTGCATATCCCATTCCAAGAGCCAAGCCGTTAAATATTTGTTGTACAATCATTGCATTCCTCTTTTAATAATCCCTTAATTCATCTTTATGAACTTACCGTCTTTGATTGTCACTTTTATAAAGTCTTTGTCCACATCACCGTTTGCATCAAATTTTGTATCTCCGGTCACTCCTTTATAATCCATTTCGTATAGCTTATCCTTAACTTTTTCAGAGTCTGTTGTGTCACATTCTTTAATTGCAGTAAGAAGTAAACCTACTGAATCATAGGCCTGTGCTGTGAGTGCTGAAGGTGCTGCCCCGTAAGCCTTTGTATATTCATCTACAAATTTCATTACATTTTCATCATCTGATTCTGAGAAGAATATTACAGGGAAACAAACTCCTTCCACCGCACTTCCTCCAAGGTCTATAAGCTGTTGGCTATATGCATTTGAAAATCCTACTATGGCTATATCCGGATTAATTTGCTTATACTGTTTTGCTACAGGAGCTACCAAGTTATACATTCCACAACAAATAACTACATCAGCTCCTGCTTCATTAAGCTTTGTTATAGCCAAAGAGTAGTCATCCGAGCCTTCCATTATCTCCTCATGTGCAACAACTTTAGCTCCGTTTCCCTCTTTTTCTACAAGTTCCTTTATTATCTTTGATGTATTGGTTCCCCAATCAGTCATTATGGATATTATTCCTATGTTTTTCTTCCCTAGGTCATTGACTGCTATATCAACACTTGCAGCTGCTTCTTTTGATATAACTGTATTATTTCTGAATATATAATCTCCTATTAACGAATACTCAGGATGAGAAGCTGAAGGTGAAATCTCTATTATTTTGTTTTCCTGATATAAAGGAGCTGCCGTCATACAAACTCCTGATGAAAAATGACCTATTACACCTGCTACTTTTTTATCTGATACTATTTTTTGTGCTATAGTAGTCGCTTCTTCTGCCGTATTTTTGTCATCATAACGAACAATTTCTATTTGTCTTCCAAGCACTCCTCCATTGTCATTCCACTCCTTGGCTTTTTGCATTGCAGCATTATAAAATCCTATGCCATATTCTGAATTATCTCCTGTCATAGGTGCTGCAACCGCTATCTGTATACTGTCTCCTTTAGCCTGACTCGATGCATTACCCTGCTCCTTTGAACATCCCATTGATAAACCTGTCAACATAGTAGTTACTAAAAATATAGCTATTTTTCTCTTCATATGAAGTTCCTCCTTGTTTTATATATCTGCATTATATATATATTTACAATATAGTTCTATACATTTATAAATACTCATCAAAGTTCGTATAAAGACCACAGATAACACTACTTAATATTTAAATAAATCTATTCTAAATATACAAGTTTTCCTTAGTTGATGTTTCATTTTGATACATCTTGATACATCTGCTAACTATACCTATTGCAAAACATAAGTAAACCTGCATATTCTTGCCTTAGGTATAGCACCGGCAATAAAAGTATGGCATATTTAGAATCATGTAACTGATGTCTTAAGTGGTAAATAACTTTTCTAATATCTTATTTAAAAGCTTTTCTTGCAAAAATTCGCTTAATGCATCATAACAGTTCAGTTACCCATTGAAATTTGTCTATTTATGAGTTTTTGTATACACTTCTAGTATAAACTGAGGAGGTTTCCGTGTTCACTATGGTGGCTATTTTAAAAGATAATATTATGTATTGCTAAGGTTATGCCATTTCTGACTGGATTTTATGGTGAAAAAAGTATTAAAAAGTGAGTGTAAAGTATTTAATGAGTGCTTTAGATGCTTAAACTCATGCACGCATTTGTTACGATTTTACAATAAAAAAGAGACTATACAGTCCCTTTTAAATTACTATTCTGATATTAATTCTATTTTCTTTTTTATTATTCTACGCAAATCACTGTCATGGGAGATAATTATTAATATAGTATCTTGAGTATCGCATATAAATTTACATAAATTGTTTTTAGTCTCTTCATCAAGGTATGTAGTTGGTTCATCAAGTATTAACACACTTGGTTTCTTTATTAGAGCACGTGCAATAGCTATCATGCGTTTTTGCCCACCTGATAAATTCCTTCCACCCTCAATAATGCTTATGTTTAATATTTCATCAATACTAAGTCCCGGTAAATTTCTTACCAACCCAACTTCTTTTATTACATGTATAACTTCATCTCTACCTATATCTCTGTTTCCACAAATTATATTGCTATACAAAGTTCCGTCAAATAAGAATGTTTCCTGAAATACAATTGATATTTGCTCTCTTAGACTTTTTAGGGAATATTTTTTTGAGTCCATATTATTTAACTCAATCATACCATTATAGTTATCATATAATCTTACAAGTAATTTTACTATTGTGGTCTTTCCTGAACCATTCTCTCCATCAATTAAGACCTTCTCATTTTCCTTAATTGTAAAACTGATATTTTTTAGCACCTCTTTAACATCATAACTAAAGCTTACTTTATCAAACTTAATTGAGTAAATTGTGTCTAAATCTGTACCGGTGTCATCCTGTCTTTCAGCTCTGTCAAAAAAACTCAGTCGCTTAATTATAACTATGATTGGTTGTATCATACTTATTCCGGAAGAAATCATTTGTGCAGGTGCCATTATCAATCCTGTATACTGAGTTAATGCAATATATGTTCCCAAAGTAAAGTTTTTTCCGCAGAAAAAATATGCATATAATGCAGTAATGCTTAATGAGGCAGCCACATTTATCAAAGTAATTATCTCCACATTAAATGCATAACAAGAGTTTTGAGCTTTTGTTTTCTCATAAATGTCCTTATTCAATACACTAATTGAATTTCTTTTAAGATTTGACAAATTATTTGTTTTTATCTCATTCATTCCTACTATGCTTTCATTAACAATCCTGCTAAAATCCGTGTTCAGCCTTACCAACTCATATGTAAACTCTTTATATTTGTTGGAGAATTTACATGAAACAGTTAACAGCAATAAAAAGGCAATAATATAAATTATAACCATTCGTATATCTAAATATACAACCTTAATTAAAGATAATACTCCTGTTATAACAGAGATGATAATTGATAAAAGCTGAGGGTTAAAAATCCCGGATATTGCATCTACTTCTTTGATCCTCTGTACCAACTCACCGGTTCTGACTTTATCAAAAAATTCATATGATGAATTAAAAACTTTTTTAATTGTATTTTCCTTCAATTCTTGTGAAACATATAATCCTATTTTATTTATAGTAATACTATTATAAATTTTTATTATGCTGTTTAATACTGTCAGAGCCAAAATACTAACAAGTATTTTATAAATATATCTTAGGTTAGATGTCATAATACCATTATCAACAATAGAACTATACAAACCCGGAATTGTACTTGTTATAAAAGATGACAAACCTGCCAACAACAGCATAAAGAAAAAATGAGCAAATGCTCTTTTAGGCACAATATCTTTAATCATTCTATCCTTATATAGTATACCGACAATCCAATATACCACTTTCCCCTTTCTTATTGATGCTGTATTCAAAACAATTCATATATTTTAAGTCTTATTTATTTCTGACATATAAGCCACTTAATACTATATATTACTGTTATCACTATTCCTATTTTTGATAAAAAAAAGCCGGGCTTACCACAGACTGACTGCATGGCCTTCATATCAAAAAATAGGCTGTCTATTGACAACCTATTATACCAATTTCTATTTAATTTATCATCCTTTAATCGCCGTAATCAACTTATCTCCTACCGACACATCACCGAAAGGTGCACAGCTTACATCATTGTACTCAAAGCTGTTTGTCACGAGCACAGGGGTGGTCATCAGATATCCCGCCTCCAAAATCGCCTTTGAATCAAACTTCATAAGGGCTTGCCCTTTCTTTATCTTATCACCGTTTGATACCAATGATTCAAAGTATTTTCCGCCAAGCTCCACTGTGTTTACTCCAACATGTACTATAAGTTCCACGCCGTTATCAAGCTTCATACCTACCGCATGTCCCATAAGAGCTATTACAGTGCCGTCATCAGGAGCATATACGGTATCTCCGTCAGGTATAATACATACGCCTTTCCCGAGTATACCCGCTATAAAGGTCTCATCCTTTGTTTCTTCCATAGAAACTATCTTACCGCTAAGAGGTGATGCCACATCAGCCTCTTTATCATTAGTCTCCTTTTTAATATCAACCCTTAAACCGCTGTCAACTTCTTTTGAATCCACGCTTCCTACAGCCTGTGCGTCACTGTTTTTCTCTACTGCCGGAGCAAGATTTGCATCTATAAGACTTGAAGGAGTCATTATCCAGCTTGCCGCAAATGCCACTGCCATTGATATGATAAACATAAGTACATATCCTATCGGGTTTGAGAGTGTAAGGAGAATTCCGAATATACCTGTAACTCCTGTTCCCGTAGCTCCAAGCCTTATGATGGAAGCGAACATTGCACCTATAGCACCTCCAAGACAGCCTGCTATAAACGGTCTGAAAAATCTTAAATTCACACCGAATATTGCCGGTTCTGTAATACCCATAAATGCTGAAAGTGATGACGGAAAGCAAAGACTCTTAATCTTTGGATCCTTGGACTTTACAGCGATTGCAAGACATGCACCTCCCTGCGCTATATTTGCTGCGGATGCAAGTGGCAGCCAGTATGTTACTTTGTATTTTGCAATCTGTCCGAAGTCAATAATGGTATACATATGGTGAATACCCATTACAACTGTCGGGGCATATAATGCACCCATTATAAATGAACCTATTCCAAGAGGTATTGCTATAAGAATCTGTACCGCATTTAAAAATCCGTTTTCCACAAACACAAATACCGGTCCGATAATTGCAAGTGCCAGATAGCCTGTAGCAAATACCGATACAAGCGGAGTGACAAATAAATCAAATATTGCAGGCACTATCTTATGCAGCCTTTTTTCAATCTGACACATTACCCAAACCGAAATCATTATCGGTATAACATGCCCCTGATATCCCACCATCTGAATTTTCCAAAGTCCGAAAAATACGCTTTGAGTTGCTATATCGGTAGCTGTTGCGACATTCCATGCATTTGTAAGATTCGGGTGAATCATAATCATTCCTATAACCGCACCCAGATACTGATTTCCGCCAAATACTCCTGCTGAAGAATATCCTATCAATATCGGCAGGAATATATATGCGATATTTGAAAACAGATTTGCAAATACATATATTGATGATGAAGTATTTATATTTAAAAATCCGTTTTTTACCATGAAATCCAATGCATTCATAATACCCATCAAAAATCCCGAAGCAACGATTGCCGGAATAATCGGAACGAAAATATCGCCCAAAGTCTTTATAAATCTTTGGAAAACATTTATATTGGCTGCTGCGGCAGCCTTTGCTTCTTCCTTTGTGGCACCCGATATACCTGCCACATTTATAAACTCATTATATACCTTATCCACCGTACCTGTACCATAGATAATCTGTAATTGTCCCGAAGCCTCAAACACTCCTTTTACGCCATCCACATTTTCAAGCGTCTTTTTATCAACCTTGGAATTGTCAACAATTACCAAGCGCAACCTTGTGGCACAATGTGCGGCAGAAGCAATATTGGAGCTTCCGCCTATCGCAGCCAATACTTCTGTGGCAGATTTGCGATAATCCATAATTTTCCTCCATATCCTTAAAATACGAAACAAAAGCATCCTGAGAAATATTTAAGAAGCTGTAGAAAGTCTACATTTTCTTTAATTTTCTTTGTATATTATAAAATAAATAAATTAACAACGCAATCTTAAACAAAGTCAACATATATAACTATTTGTTTTGCATATTATTTCAATATTATATTTATATATTTTGATTATTATTTTCATCATTTTTATTTTTATCTTTGTTGTAATAAAAAGGGGGATTAATTTCCCCCGATAGTAATTCTTTCTTTTACTTCTTTGCCAAGATATAGCGCCTCTCCTGTATCCAAAATCTCCTTTGCCATACTTTCATAATTTATCCAATGAAAATCCACATCGCCTAATTTTTCTATACTTTTTTTGGTATCCATACCGTAAAATTCCATATCAAAATTTCTAAGTTTTTCCGCTGCCAGATATGCACCATATATGCTCTGAGCACTTAATCCCGCAACAGCTTTTATATCATTATTTGAAATAAGAAAGTATTTCATTGCTCTTTCCGCCTCATCCCTGTTTTCTCCTGCCTCAAGCATGGTAAGCTTTTGCCTTTGCTCGAGTGTAAGTGCTTGTAAAAAACCTTCTTTTCTTTGTACACTTACGGGATTTTCCTCCGGACCTGTAAGCAGCAAAATCTCTTCTACAACCGGATATTTATTTAAAATCATCTTTGCTAAAGCTCTTCCTCCTTCGATATTATCATATTCCATATAAACTCTGCCGACATCACTAAACTCGGAATTTTCAAGAATAATCACCGGAATATTAAGCTCCTTTATAGCCTCCCTCACCTCTTCACTGCTTATCGGAGAAATAACCATCACATCCACTCCATAGGATGCCAGTTGGCGTATATCCATGCATTGCTGCAAATCATCCCCTCCGGCTTCCTTCATAATCACATTTATATCCCTGTTCTGCTTTTTTTCATGTATCTCATCCATCAGCTCTCCATATGACGGATTCTCCACCTCGGGCAAACTAAGTCCTATCAAACAGGAATAGGATTCCACCTTTTTATAGCTTTCCCCATAGAGTTTTTCCGTAAGGAAAAGTCCTGATATACATAGTAAAATAAAAGCAAGAAGAATCGCTCCCCTTGTACGGGAAAGAATTTTTTTCATGTTTTTCCTCCATACTGCTTTGGTGACTTGCCCATATATTGCTTAAACACCGTAGAAAAGTAATGCTGATTGGCAAATCCCACCATATCAGCCACGGCATTTACAGAATATTCACCCGTTTCCAAAAGCTCCACCGCCCTTTGTATCCTTAACTTAACAAGCCACTGTGTAAACCGAAGTCCCGTTTCTTCTTTCAGCTTATGTGAAAGATAATCGGGGCTTACAAAAAGCTTTGCTGCGGCATAGCTTAAATCCATATCTCTGTTGGTATACTGCTCCTTTAAAAGTTCCAGACAGTCCCCTACAAATCCCTTTCTTTGCTTTTTAGGCTCTTTAAAAGGTACTTGAAGCCTTTCCAAAATACTTTTTAACTCATCCTCCTTTACAGGTTTTAAAAGATATTCTCTCACACCTAAAGAAATAGCCTGTCTTGCATATTCAAACTCATGGAATCCCGAGATAATAATAATATCCGTCTTTGTTTCTTCCACCTCACGGAGCTGACTCACAAAATCAAGCCCCGACAGCTTTGGCATACAAATATCCGCAAGAATAATATCAGGTCCCAGTGTTTTAGCCATATTTAATGCTTCTATTCCGTTTTTAGCTTTTCCTACAATATTCAGTCCCATATCAAAATCGGTCAGCATATCCGACAATCCGTCCCTAATCATAGGCTCATCATCTGCAATCAATACTTTTTTCATTCCTACCTCCAAAGGCAAAAAACTTTATTCTTCCTTTAAAATCAATAAAGTTGCCACGGTAAATCCCTGCTCATCCTTTGAATAATGCAGTCCGCTTCCCTTTGCAAAACTGTGCCAAAGTCTTCTGCCCACATTTTTAACACCGAATCCTCCATGCCAATCATCCCAATTATTTGCCGCCAGGCAGGAGTTTAAATGCTCCATCACGGTATCATCCATTTCACAGCCGTTATCTCTTATTTGTATACACATTCCACCCAAAACCTCTTCTGCCAGAATCTGTATTCTTGCATGCGGATTATCCGATTCCTTGATGCCGTGATACAGGCAATTTTCAACCAATGGCTGAAGGCACATCCTAAGTACCATCTCATCTCTGATTCCCGGCGAGCAAAAGATTTCATAGGAAAAAATATCCTTATATCGCATACTTTGAATCTCAAGATATGCCTGTATCATTTTAAGTTCCTCTTTTAAAGGTATCTTCTCTCTTCCCTTGCTTAAGCTTATGCGGAAAAACTCCGACATGGTTTCAACCAGATGTACAATATCTGTCGCACTGTGTTTTCTTGCCATCCATGCAATCATATCCAATGTATTATATAAAAAATGCGGCTTTATCTGCTCCTGCATTACCATCAGTTCCGCCTCTCGCTTTTGTTTTTGTTCAAGTCTCATCATTTCCATAAGACGCTTTAGTTTTTCCACCATCTTATTAAAGGCATCACCCAAAATACGGATATCATCTCTTGATTCCTCTTTAAACCTCACATCCAGATTTCCCTCGGAAGCCGATTGCATCAAATATGAGAGTTTTGTCAAAGGCTTTGTTATCTCCAAAAGAAAGCAAACCGACCATATCATTGCCGCCACAAAACAAACCGCTGCCATTACAATTGAAATCTGAGTCATACGAAGAGGTATTACGCTCTCCTTGTCCATATCATAGGCTCCAACTATCAAAAGCTTATTGTCACGAAAGCGGTTAAAGACAAATTTATAATTTTTTGAGTCTATCGAGGCAACCAATACTCCCTCCTCACCTATAAACCACTTCGGATTAACCCTGTATACTATTTTATTTACCGGGCTTAGAATAATTTCACCGCTATCATCCATTAAAAAGAAAAAATTTTCTGTATCCGTTTCGAGATTTTGATATGCCTCTTTAAATTCCTCCAAAGATACATCAATCATCAATACGCCAAGAGCTCTTCCGTTCTCATACACCGTCCTTGCAATGGAAATATAGCTGTCGCTGTCATAATGTTTCCAGCTTTGCAAATTTCTAAGTCCGCTGTCAAACCTGTAAGAATTTCCGTTTTGTATAGCCTGTAAAAACCACTGTTCACCATAAAAACTCTCATGTACCGGTCTGTATAAATCATTGGAAATATAGCTTTCACCGTCTACCGATACCAAAATCATATTCAAATAATCGGTATGGATTTTTTCATAGGTATCAAATAAATCACGCACAGCCTGTTCACGGCGAATCTTTATTTCTCCGGCTCCTCCATACAGGCAATCCTTTACCTCCCTGCTGCTTGCCAAAATCTCCAAAGAATCATCCACAGAACGGATTTTAACTTCAAAGGAGTGTGCAAGCTGTCTTTGCAACTCGGTAATATATCCCATTCTGGAGTGTAGCATCTCTCTTTTGTAAATATAATTTCCTGCCAAAGTCAGCAAGGCTACCACAAATAAAATCATTGCACCCTGAAATATTAAAAGATCTCTTTTCATGCATTTACCTCTGCCTTAATTGTATCATAAAATCGCCTGTATTTTATTTGTTTTTTAGTAATAAATCCGACTTGCATTATAAAAGGGGCATAAAATATGCCCCCTTTAAAAAAATTGCTATAATAAATGTTTTATTATCCTCTTTTAAATTTTAAATATACTTACTAAATATCCCGAATTATTTTCCGCCGTACTTTGTTAAAAGCTCTTCGGCATTTTCAGGTACTACCACTTCAGACTTTAAAGTAATATTCTTTTCAAGTTCCTTACCTTCAACCAGCAGTTCATAAGCACTCTGGATAGCCTCCGCTCCACCTGTAGGATATACCTGTGTCATATTGATTCTCTTATCTATAACACTCTTGATTCCGCCGTCAGGAGTAGGCAATCCGTCAAAGCCTACAAACATAATATCCTTTTCTCTGCCTGCCTGCTTTGCCGCAATATAAGCACCCTCAGCCATAGGATCGTTTAAGGCGATGAAAAGATCAATTTCCTTATTGGTCTGTAGCATTTCCTCAGCCACTGTAATAGCCTTTTCTCTTAACCAGTCGGCATTGTTTACCGCAACGATTTCAATATTCGGATTAGATGCTATACCCTCTCTAAATCCCTTATCTCTGTCGATTCCGCCTGAGGTACCCTCAAGTCCTTTAATCTCGCAGACTTTTCCTCCATCCTTTAAAAGAGTGTTGGCAACATATTCTCCGGCAACTCTACCCATATCCACATTGTCGGCACCTATAAACTGAGTATAGCTGTCACCGTCAATCTTACGATCAAGCAGTATTACAGGGATTCCTGCATCATAGGCTTCTTTAACAACATTTGTAAGAGGTGTCGCCTCATTTGGAGAAGTGATAATCAAATCCACCTTCTGCTGTATAAAGTTTTGAATATCCGCAATCTGCTTTGAATTATCCTGTGCGGCATCCGCATAGATTATCTTAAATTCAGGATGCTTTTCAGCCGCCATCTTAATCTGATCATTCATTGCCACACGCCATGGCTCTCCCAGATTACATTGTGACATACCTATTACAAATTCCTTTTTATCCTGTGTACCTGCAGCCTCACTTTTACTCTCAGCCGCCTCGCTCTTGCTCTCTCCGGCTTCGCTCTTTGCCTCCTGACTCTGCGCTGTGGTCGATGCACTTTGTCCGCCTCCACAGGCACTAAGTCCGAAAGCACATACAGCTGCCATACCAAGACCTAACATTCTTTTAAAACCTTTTTTCATCATACGATTCTCCTTCCTATAGTATCTGCCACTATAAAGATTATTTATAACACCGGAAACTCCGGTATAAAGGGGATCTAATCCGCCTTTCTTTCAGATTGCATAAATACAGCGACGATTATAATAAGTCCCTTCACCATCAACTGCAAATTGGAGTTTACTCCCTTTAATCCAAGTACATTATCAAGTAATCCCAAAATCACCGCACCTACCAATGTACCAATCATTGTTCCCTTACCGCCTGCCAATGAAGTTCCACCGATTGCACAGGCTGCTACAGCATTTAATTCATAGCCGATACCCTCATTAGGACCGCCCTGACTTATCTGTGCCGCATGAATCATTGCAGCCACCGCCGATAACATGCTACAAAGTACAAAGGCAATAATCTTTATTCTGTCTACCGGTATACCTGCCAGATAGGATGCATTTTTATTTCCTCCGATTGCATATACCTTTCGACCGAATGAGGTCTTTGAAAGAACACATTGGAAAATCAAAAGCAAGCTTATAAATATAATTACTGGTGCAGGTATTACTCCGAAAGCCTTTTCCTGAAGCAGTCCGAATGCCGGAGGTGCAAAGCCCTCTCCCTCTCCATATGCCAGAGGTATTCCGACTCCGTTTGACCAAAATCTTGCAAGTCCTCTTGCAATATTCATACTTGCAAGAGTTACTATAAATGCCTGCAATTTAAGCTTGGTTACACATAGACCGTTAAAAAGTCCGTACAGCCCTCCGATTAAAAGACTTAAAAGTACTGCCGGAAACATTCCCAGTCCGTTTCTTACCATTAAAGAAGCGCAGCCTGTGGAAACCAGTCCGACAATGGAACCTACAGACAAATCAATATCTCCAAGAATCAGAATCATTGTCATACCTATAGCAATAATTCCCGTTTCAGAAACCGCACGCAGCACATTCATAATGTTTGGAACACTTAAGAATACATTTTCCCCGTCCTTTATATTTATAAGGGTAGCCACCACTACAATAATAATCAGAGCGATATAGCTTTGAAACTGTTTTAAAAAGCCTTCTATTTTTTGAATCTTTAACCTTTGTGCATCCATTATTATGCCCCCACATCCTTTCTCTTAGTGGCTGCCGCCAGTAATATCTCCTGAGTAGCCTCTTTTTTTGAAATCTCTCCTGTAAGTCTTCCCTCACAAATAGTTATAATGCGATCACATATTCCTATAACCTCGGGAAGTTCCGATGAAATCACCACTACAGCCAGCCCCGATGCCGCAAGTTCATTTATTAAAAGATAGATTTCCTCCTTGGCACCTACATCAATACCTCTTGTAGGTTCATCCAGTAAAAGCACCTTGGGTTTTGTTAAAAGCCATCTGGCAAGAATAACCTTTTGCTGATTTCCTCCGGATAAAGAACCCACAGGCACCCTTGGGGATTTTGCTTTAACTCTCAGCTTTTCCATATATTCAAGCCAATCTTTTTTTTGTATGCCGTCCTTCATAAATCCGAAGGTCGCATAACTGTCATATAGGGGTAGTGAAATATTATCTCCTATGCTTCTTCCAAGCACCAGACCTGTACCCTTTCTATCCTCGGTCGCAAATGAAATACCTGCACGAATCGCATCCCTTGGAGAGCGAATCTCTAAAACCTTACCCTCCATCAGTATCTCTCCCGAAACACATGCCGCATTCTTACCTACGATACTCTCAAAAACTTCAGAGCGTCCGGCACCTGCAAGCCCTGCAATACCAAGTACCTCTCCCGCTCTTACCTTAAATGAAATATCACTGAGTGAACGCTTAAAACTTCCCTTTGGCGGAGTGAAGCTTAAATTTTTTACTTCCAGTACAACATCACCTATTTTTACATCTCTTGGCGGATATTGGTCCTCCACCGAGCGACCTACCATCATAGAAATAATTTCTTCATTGTCGGTTTCGGATGCCGTTTTGGTACCGATATACTCACCGTCTCTCATTACACTGAGCCTGTCTGAAATTTTAAAAACTTCTTCCATACGATGTGTAATGTAGATAATTCCACATCCTTTTTTCTTTAATTTTTCAATCACACGAAAAAGTTTCTCCGCCTCAGGTTCACTAAGTGCCGAGGTCGGTTCATCCATTACAATGATTTTTGCCTCACAGGAAATAGCCTTGGCAATCTCCACCAGCTGCTGCTCACCTATACGCAAATCTTTAAGCTTTGTATGGGTGTCTATATCCCATTCAAGCATCTTTAAACATTCTTTTGCCATCTCATGCATTTTTTTCTTTTGTACAAAGCCGAGTGTAACACTCTGCCATCTCCCAAGAAAAATATTTTCCGCAATATCAAGCTCCGGTACTATCTGTAGCTCCTGATGAATCTTTACGATTCCCAGTTTTCTTGCTTGAATAGGGTTTTTAATCTCTCTTTGCACCCCTTCAAGTAAAATCTCGCCCTCATCCGGATGCAATGAGCCGCTTAATACATTCATCAAGGTGGATTTTCCCGCACCGTTTTCTCCCATCAATGCGAGCACTTCCCCCCTCTTTAAATTCAGGGATGCCTTTTTTAATGCCTTTACCGCTCCGAAGGACTTGCTTATCCCCTTCATCTCCAATAAGTAAGATTCCATTTCCCCTCCTACTATCAGTTTTTATAAATAGATTATATATTTTTTATTTTAATATCGGTTCTTTACGAATATATCCTACTCATTTCTACTATATCCGATTTCACTCTGAAAGTATTTGCAAAAATCCAAGGTGTTTTTATAATTTTCTTTGCTATAATTCTTCCCGACATAAAAAATCCCGAAGCCATGACTCCGGGATTTTCATAATATATTATTTTTATAAATTCGCTATTTTCTTATCATATATCTTTTTCATTAAATATATATCAAAGAATGAACAGCCAAGTTCTGCAAGAGGTATCGCATACCATACCGTTTCAAGCCCGTATACTTTTGAAAGTGCGTAGGCAAAGGGCAGTATCAATACCAGCTGTCTTAAAAATGAAGCATATAGTGCATATAAGCCGTTTCCAAGAGACTGGAAGGTCGCAATGGCTATTACATCAAAAGCCGCCAGTATAAAGCACAGACTACATATCCTAAGTGCAGGTATACCAAGCTTAAGCATTTCCTCATTCGGACTGAAAAGCAGCATAAGCTCCTTTGGAAAAATCCAAAAGATTGCAGTTCCTATCACCATTATAATAATTGAGGTCAAAAAAGAATATTTAAGAGCTTTCATTATTCTGTCCTTATTTCTTGCTCCGTAATTATATGCTACAATCGGTGTCATTCCGTTGTTCAGCCCAAATATAGGCATAAATACAAAGCTTTGAAGCTTATAATATATTCCAAGCACATTAACAGCCATATCGGAATATGCAACAAGTATTTTATTTAATCCCAGCATCATAATAGTTGACATAGCCTGCATTGCAATGGAGGGCACTCCCACCCTGTATATATCCTTGATTATAATAAAATCAGGCTTAAATATATGTTTTCCGAGGCTTATATCCACCTCTTCATTATATTTTACATTAAAAATATAGGATAAAATCATAGCTATAATCTGCCCGATTACAGTAGCAATGGCTGCTCCGGCTATACCCAGCTTTGGTGCTCCAAGGAGTCCGAAAATAAGTATGGGATCCAGTATAATATTTATAATAGCACCTATGCCCTGGGTAATCATATTGTAGATAGTCTTTCCCGTAGACTGTAAAATCCTTTCAAAAGCTATTTCAAGCATCAGACCGAATGAAAATATGCTTACAATGGAAAGATATGAATATCCGTAGTTTCTTACAATCTCACTGTTTGTCTGTGAATCGAAAAATATCTTTGTAGCCAGTACTCCAAATATTGCAAAAGCGACAGATGAGATTATAGCCAAAAGTATGCAATTATCCGCAGTCTTTTTAGCCCTTTCTTTTTTTCCTTCTCCAAGCAGTCTTGATAAAAGTGCATTTACACCTACTCCGGTACCTACAGATACGGCTATCATAAGTATCTGTATCGGATATGCCAAAGACACCGCCGCGAGTGCATCCGGACTGTATCTTGCCACAAATATACTGTCAACTATATTATATAATGATTGTACCAAAAATGAGATTACCATAGGTGCACTCATTGTGAAAAGTAGTTTGCCCACCGGCATAACTCCCATGCGATTTTCTTTTTCTACTGCCATATTATCTCCTAACAAATGTTTATCATACTATTCTACAACTTATAAAAAAAATTTTCTATTCAAAATTGATTTATACCCCTTTATCTCTTTATTTTTGACTTTTATTTTACTTTAAACCGTCTATATATGAACATAATATGAATATTTCTTCTAAAAGTTGCTAAAGTACTCGCTAAGTGCTAAAATAGCTTGATTAGTAGACAATTTTACAATAATCTATATTTGGTGTATTATTGTATTATAGTCTAATTTATTTTTGGAGAAACCATAATGAATTTTATTGAGAAGATATTTGGCACACATAGTGAAAGAGAACTTAGAATAATAGAACCTGTTATTGATAAGATAGAGAGTTTACGCCCTGCTATGCAAGCCATGAGTGATGAGGAATTAAGAGAACTTACACCAAAGTTCAAACAAAGACTGGCTGATGGTGAGACTTTAGACAGCATTTTGCCTGAGGCATTTGCTGCCGTTCGTGAGGCTTCAGTCAGAGTTACAGGTATGGAGCATTTCAGAGTGCAGCTTATCGGAGGTATGGTCCTTCATCAGGGACGTATTGCAGAGATGAGAACAGGTGAGGGTAAAACCCTTGTTTCCACCTGTCCTGCATATTTAAATGCCCTTGCAGGTAAAGGCGTACTTATAGTAACGGTTAATGATTATCTCGCACAGCGTGATGCTGACGAGATGGGACAGATTCATAAATTCCTTGGACTTAGCGTAGGCTGTGTTTTAAACGCTATGACCTCGGAGCAAAGACAGGAGCAGTATGCCTGTGATATCACATATGTCACCAACAATGAGCTTGGTTTTGACTATCTTCGTGATAATATGGCAATCTATAAAAAGGATCAGGTACTTCGTTCACTCGATTATGCGATTATCGATGAGGTGGACTCCATCCTTATAGATGAGGCAAGAACCCCTCTTATTATTTCAGGTCAGTCCGGCAAATCCACAAAGCTTTATGAGATTTGTGATATGCTTGCAAAGCAGCTTGAAAGAGGTGAGGCAAGTGCCGAGTTTACAAAGATGGGTGCCCTTATGGGTGATGAAATCGAAGAGAGCGGAGATTTTATCGTAAATGAAAAGGATAAGGTGGTAAACCTTACAGAAGAAGGTATCAAAAAGGTAGAAAAATATTTTAATATAGATAACCTTGCAGATCCTGAGCATCTTGAAATACAGCATTGTATCATCCTTGCCCTCAGAGCAAATAACCTTATGTTCAGGGATAAGGACTATGTTGTAAAGGATGACGAAGTTCTTATAGTAGATGAGTTTACCGGTCGTATTATGCCCGGTAGAAGATACTCTGACGGTTTGCATCAGGCTATAGAAGCCAAGGAGCATGTAAATGTTCAAAGAGAATCAAGAACTCTGGCTACCATCACATTCCAGAACTTCTTTAATAAGTTTAAAAAGAAAGCAGGTATGACCGGTACCGCTCTTACCGAGGAGAAGGAGTTTAGGAATACCTATGGCATGGATGTTATTGCCATACCTACCAATAAGCCTATAGCAAGAATCGACCATGAGGATGCCGTTTATAAGTCCAAAAAAGAAAAATTCAATGCGGTCGTACAGGATATCAAGGAGACTCATGCCAAGGGACAGCCTGTTTTGGTGGGTACCATTACCATAGAGACTTCCGAGATGCTTTCAAAGATGCTTAAAAAAGAGGGTATTCCTCATACGGTACTTAATGCCAAGTTCCATGAAAAGGAAGCTGAGATTGTAGCCGGTGCGGGTATACATGGTGCCGTAACCATAGCTACCAACATGGCAGGTCGTGGTACCGATATTAAGCTGGATGAAGAGTCTGTAAAGAATGGCGGTCTTAAGATAATCGGTACTGAAAGACATGAGAGCAGGCGTATCGACAATCAGCTTAGAGGTCGTTCAGGTCGTCAGGGAGATCCGGGTGAATCAAAATTCTATATTTCACTTGAAGATGATCTTATGAGACTGTTTGCATCTGAAAGACTTATAAAGATTTTTAATGCCATAGGTGTGCCTGAGAATGAAGAGATTCAGCACAGCATGCTTACAAGAGCCATTGAGAAAGCTCAGATGAAGATAGAGAGCAATAACTATGGTATCAGAGAAAATCTGTTGAAATATGATGAAGTAAATAATGAACAAAGAGAAGTTATCTACGAAGAGAGAAATAAGGTATTAGAGGGCGATAATATGCGTGATACCATTCTTCGTATGATAAATGATATAATAGAGCGTTCTGTAAATATGGCTATCTCTGATGAGGTTCCTTCTTCCGAGTGGAATATTGCAGAACTCCACGAAATTTTATTGCCGATCATTCCTCTGTCTCCTGCTGATTACAGCAATGTGGAGAATATGAAAAAGGATGAACTTGTCCACAAGCTAAAGGAAGAGGCTGTAAAGCTTTATGAAGCAAAAGAAGCCGAATTCCCTGATGCTGAGAAGATTCGTGAACTTGAGCGTGTAGTTTTACTTAAAGCTATCGACAATAAGTGGATGAATCATATAGATGATATGGAACAGCTTCGCCAGGGTATCGGCTTACAGGCACTTGGTCAAAGAGATCCTCTTGTAGAGTATAAGATGGCTGCCTATGATATGTTTGATGAGATGACTGTCGGAATAGCCGAGGATACAGTGCGTATTCTATATCATATAAAGGTAGAGCAAAAGGTTGAAAGAGAGCCTGTAGCCAAGGTTACCGGTACAAATAAGGATGACAGTACCGTAAAGAAGCCTATTCGTATAGAGGCAAGAGTTTATCCTAATGATCCATGTCCATGCGGAAGTGGAAAAAAATACAAGCAATGTCATGGTAAACAGGGAATGACATTATAAAATTCGGGGAGAGATTATGAATATTAAAAATAATAAAATCGGTTTGTTATCATCTATTATTCTGGGGATAGTGCTGATCTTGGGAGGATTGGTCTATGCCTGGTATAATTCAGAGGTATTGCTTACCTTTAACTCTGCAAGTAAGATGTACAAAGACGGATATTATTTTACTTCAGCTGCAAAGAATGATACTGAAAGTATTTATTCTGTAGCCATATATGATATGTTGGATACCGGATACGGAACAGATGACGGAAAGTCTGAGGTTTACAGCATCTTCGGTGATGACGGGATATATTTTTTGGAAGCCAATCCAAATGATTCAAAAATCAAGTCAATGATTGAAATGTATGATAAATATGCCAATGAGGAGCATGGCGAAGATGAGATGCCTCCTGTATCATATTTGATGGTGGAGGTTAATAATGACAGCTACAGCGTTCTGGAAGAGATTGCAGATATGATTGATTCCAATCGTACCTACAGAGATGCCGGACAGCTTTTTGATGACTTCTATCTTTCAAAAACTTCTTTGACAACCAATATTGCTATGCATCTTGGAATAACCTTGGTGGCTATCGGTCTCGGTATCGGAGTTATAGTAGTAGCATTGTTTAGAAGATCCAAAAATCAGGATACCTATGAAAAGCTTTGCGAGCTTGATAAAAGGCTTATAGATAATGTGGATGAACTTGAAAATATCGCTGACTATGTAGATAAATCTTTGGGGGTTTATATCCATAAAGATCATCTGATACTTAATACCAAGTTCGGATTTGATATGTTTAATCTTAACAATCTGGTATGGATTTATCATAATATCACAAAGCATAAAATGTATGTTTTTATCACTGTAAGTGTGGATTATTCATTGCAAATCAATCTGTATGAAGACGGAAAGTTCCGTGAGCAAAGAGTTATGCTCAGCAATAATAAAAACGCACAGGGTGCGGTAGAATCACTGCTTACCTATATAGGTATGAACTATCCTAATTCAATTGTAGGATTCACACCTGAGACAAGAGAAGCATACAAAAACTTTAAACTCTCACACAGATAATTTAACCTGTCTTAAAATCATAAGTAATCTTATGATTTTAAGACTATTTTTTTTGTCATCAATAATTTTTTTTGATATAATGTTCTCTAGAATAGCGAAAACACTTTAGCCGTATTTGATATCATTTGTATGAATGCTATAAAACTTAAGGATAGATTATGAATAAAAAAACATTAAAAATACTTGAATATGAAAAAATAATAAACAGCCTGGTAGATATGGCAAGCAGTGAGCCTGCAAAAAAGCTCTGTGCAAAATTGCAACCGTCTACAGACATTTTGGAAATACAAAAAAATCAAAGCCATACCACCGCCGCATTGGATAGAATCAGACTGAAAGGAAGTCTTTCATTATCTGAGGTAAAAGATATCTCCGACTCCCTAAAAAGACTGGAAATCGGATCCTTACTTTCACAGCCTGAACTTATGAAGATTCTCTCCATACTGAATGCCGCTTCCAAGGCTATAAGCTACGGACTGCACTTTGATGAAGAAGATTATGATATTTTAGAAGAATACTTCAGCGCTCTTGATGAGATAAAAGATCTCAAAAAAGAGCTGTCCCGATGTATTATTTCAGAAGAAATAATGGCTGACAATGCCTCTCCCGAACTTAGTCATATCAGGAGAAAAATAAAGCAGATAAACTCAAAGATGCATACCGAACTCAATAATATATTAAATGCACATCGGGAATATCTGATGGATGCCGTCATCACACAAAGAGACGGCGCATACTGTCTGCCTATAAAAAGCGAATACAAAAACAAGGTTTCCGGTGTAATACATGACCAGTCAGCCACCGGTTCCACAGTATTTATAGAACCTATTGCTGTGATTAAAATGAATAATGAGCTTAAATCACTGTTTATGGATGAGAAAAAAGAAATAGAAAAAATACTTGAAAATTTGAGTCTTTTATCCGCACAGTATATTGAACCGCTCAGACAGAATGCAAAAACCCTTATCTTCCTTGATTTTGTATATGCCAAGGCAAATCTCTCAAAGAAGATGAACGCAAGTGAGCCTAAATTTAATTCCAAACATTATATCAATATAAAAGAGGGAAGGCATCCTCTGCTGGATACAAAAAAGGTGGTTCCTATAAATATTTCAATAGGGGATAATTATGATTTACTTATTATTACCGGACCTAATACCGGAGGTAAGACCGTATCCCTAAAAACTGTAGGGCTTTTTACTTTGATGGGGCAGTCAGGGCTTCATATACCTGCATTTGAGGGAAGCGAACTGTCTGTATTTGATAATGTATTTGCGGATATCGGTGATGAACAAAGCATTGAGCAGTCACTGTCCACATTCTCGGGGCATATGAAAAATATTGTCTACATTCTAAACCATGCCGATGCCAATTCACTCTGCCTTTTTGATGAGCTATGTGCCGGTACGGATCCTACCGAGGGTGCCGCACTTGCAATATCCATACTTTCATTTCTGCACAGGATGAAAAGCAGATGTATAGCCACCACCCACTACAGCGAGTTAAAGGTATTTGCTCTGAATGAGCCCGGAGTAGAGAACGCCTCCTGTGAGTTTGATGTGGCAACCCTCTCTCCTACTTACAGAATACTTATAGGAGTTCCCGGCAAGTCAAATGCCTTTGCCATAGCCGGCAAACTTGGGCTTCCCGATTACATCATCTCGGAAGCGGATACACATCTTGAAAAGGATGCCAAGGACTTTGAAGACCTGCTTACAAGACTTGAAAATGACAGACAAATCATAGAAAAGGATAAATTGTCCATTCAAAAATATAAGCGAGAAATAGAAAGCCTGAAGAGGCATTATGATAAGCAGGAGGAAAACCTCGCTCTCAGAAAAGAAAAAATTCTGGATGAAGCCAGAGAAGCCGCCAGAAAGCTTTTGGAAGAAGCCAAGGAAACTGCGGATGATACTATAAAAAATATAAATAAAATAGCCTCAGGTGCAGGACTTGGTTCGGCTCTTGAGGAACAGCGTACAAGGCTTAGAGAGTCCATAAATAAAAATACCAGGACCATGGAGATAGCGCAGCCTTCCAAAAAGGTTAAAAAACCTAAGGAGCTTAAACTTGGTGACAGTGTTCATGTTATCAGTCTGAATCTTGACGGCATAGTATCCTCTCTTCCAAACCAAAGCGGCAATTTCTTTGTTCAAATGGGTATACTAAGATCACAGGTCAATATATCGGATGTGGCTTTAGTCGAGGAAGAGTCTGTAAAGACCGAGCCTAAGACAAGAAGCAAAAGCTCTTCCATGGTAAAATCCGCTACAATCTCCACAGAGATAAATGTAATAGGTAAAAATGTGGATGAAGCCTGCTCGGAGCTTGATAAATATCTGGATGATGCTCTCCTTGCACATCTGCCCGGAGTGAGGATTATTCATGGCAGAGGTACCGGTGCATTACAAAAGGGCATACATGCCTATCTGAAGAGACAGTCATTTATAAAAAGCTACTCTCTTGCAGACTTTAATGAGGGCGGCAATGCTGTAACAATTGTGCGTTTTAAATAATATAATAAAGGTGAAATATGGCAGAAAAGCAAAGAATTTTAATTGTAGATGATGATGAAAATATAGCAGAGCTGATTTCATTATATTTGATGAAAGAATGTTATGAAACAAAAATAGTAGGTGACGGAGAGTCTGCATTGGCTGATTTTGATGAGTTTAAACCGCATCTGATTCTCCTTGATCTTATGCTTCCCGGTATAGACGGTTACCAGGTTTGCAGAGAAATCAGGGCAAAGTCCGGCACACCTATAATAATGTTATCTGCAAAAGGTGAGGTCTTTGACAAGGTTTTAGGTCTTGAACTCGGTGCGGATGACTATATGATAAAGCCCTTTGATTCAAAAGAGCTTATTGCCAGAGTAAAGGCTGTAATAAGGCGATATCACAGCAGCAATATATCGATTCCGGATTTACATACCGGCGGAGAATATGTTGAATATCCTGATCTGGTGGTAAATATAACAAACTATGCCGTTACCTACCTTGGAAAAAATGTAGAAATGCCCCCAAAGGAGCTTGAACTTCTATACTTTTTATCCTCCCATCCAAATCAGGTATTCACCAGAGAGCAGCTTCTTGACAATATATGGGGCTATGAATATATCGGTGACACGAGAACCGTGGATGTACATATAAAAAGATTGAGAGAAAAAATACATGACAATCAGTTTTGGTCAATATCCACTGTTTGGGGTATCGGATATAAATTTGAGGTCAAAAAATGAGAATACCTCTCTATCTGAAATTTATACTTGCATATATAATTTTTGGAATAGCAGGATTTATAGTAATAGCCACTATCTCCAGTGATTTGACCTATTCATATCTGGTGGAGTCAAGAAGTCAAACTCTCTATGATGAAGCAAATCTTATAGCTTCCACCTACTCCACCGTATATGAAGGTCAAAATATCTCACTTGCAGAAAGTTACCCTCAGCTAAAGGCTGTGGCTACATTCCTCAATGCAAAAATATGGGTAATGGATAAAAACGGTAAAATAATAGTGGATGCGGACAATAAAATGGTATCTGAAACCATCTCAGACTTTGATCCTACCGCCACAGGAAATAAATCCTTTATGGTAGGTGATTATTTTCATTCCTTTAATGAAGACTATTTAAGTGTTTCCGCACCTATTACAGGTAATTTCCGTACCTATGGCTATGTGGTCATTCATCTTTCCATGAAAAATGTTACCAAAAGCCAGTATCATATTTTGAATATAGTATATATAACATCATTGATAGTATTTTTACTCTCTCTGATTATTTTAATAGTATTCCAGCGCATAGTTTATTCTCCTCTAAAAAAGATAACCGATGGAGCCAAGGCTTATGCGGACGGTGATTTAAAATATGAAATAAAGGTACATTCAAATGATGAAATGGGATATCTTGCTGCAACCTTAAACTATATGTCGGATAAGCTGGATGATACGGAAAATTATCAAAAAAAATTTATTTCAAATATATCCCATGATTTTCGCTCACCCCTGACCTCAATAAAGGGATATCTTGAGGCAATACTTGACGGAACAATCCCCTCTGAAATGCAGGAAAAATATTTACAAAGAGTTATAGATGAGACCAACAGACTGACAAAGCTTACCGAAAGCCTGCTCTCTCTTGATTCTATTGAGAGCGTAAAGCTTAATAAAACAAGCTTTGATATAAATAAGGTAATACGGGATACCGCAAGCAGCTTTGAGGTACAGTGCAACAGTAAAAATATCACTATTGAATTGATTTTAATAAATGTATCACAGTATGTTATTGCAGATTTAAGTAAGATACAGCAGGTACTTTATAATCTTATTGATAATGCTATAAAGTTTTCTTCACAGAACTCTTCAATCATCATACAGACCAGTCTGAAAAAGGAAAAAATTTTTATTTCGGTAAAAGATACGGGCATAGGTATTGCAAAAAATGAGCAATCCAAAGTCTTTGACAGATTTTATAAATCTGATCTTTCAAGAGGTAAGGATAAAAAGGGCACAGGGCTTGGGCTTGCCATAGTCAAGGAAATCCTGCAAACTCATGGTGAAAATATAGATGTTATAAGCACCATAGGTATAGGAACCGAGTTTATTTTCTCATTACCTGTAAGCAAGGAAGTTTAGCTATATTATTCATACCAAAATAAGGGCTTTCGCAATGCGAAAGCCCTTATAGCATATTTTCCTTATTTATTTTTCTTCTTTTTTAAGTTCAACTTTTTGATTCAACTCTGCAAAACTTGTAGCTAATGATGCAAGACCGCTAAGCTCTGTAGGTATAATAATCTTTGTCGACTTTCCGTCGGCAACCTTTTGGAATGCCTCAAGTCCTTTTAATGTAAGTACCTTTTGACTTGGATCAGCCTCTGAAAGCACTCTTAAAGACTCAGCCTGTGCCTTTTGAATTGCAAGTATAGCCTGTGCCTGTCCTTCCGCCCTCTTTATAGCGGTCTCTTTCTCAGCCTCTGCATTTAATATAGCAGCCTGCTTATTACCCTCTGCAACAAGGATGGCACTCTCTTTCTTAGCCTGAGCTTCAAGAATATTTGCTCTCTTCTCACGCTCCGCCTTCATCTCTTTTTCCATCGCAACTCTGATATCCTCAGGTGGCAGAATACTCTTTAACTCCACACGGTTTACCTTTATACCCCACGGATCTGTAGCCTCATCAAGCTCCGATCTCATTGCCGTATTTATGGTATCTCTGGATGTGAGAGTCTGGTCTACAGTCATATCACCTATTATATTTCTAAGTGTGGTGGCTGTAAGATTCTCAATAGCTGATATAGGTCTTTCTACACCATAGGTATAAAGCTTGGGATCCGTTATCTGGAAATACACTATGGTATCTATCTGCATAGTTGCATTATCCTTTGTAATAACCGGCTGTGGCGGGAAGTCTACAACCTGCTCCTTTAATGAAATCACCTTTGCTATTCTGTCAAAGAAGGGATTTATAAAATGCAGTCCCGAACGAAGTCCCTGAGAATACTTTCCAAGTCTCTCAACCACATATACCCTTGACTCGGGTACTATCTTTATTGATTTAACCGTAATTAACAAAATAATAACCAACAAAACAATAATAATTGCGTAGCCCATATTTTAATGTCTCCTTTAAATAAATTAGTTTCTGCCAAGAATTATCTTATTGCCCTCGAACTTGACAATATTTGCAATATCTCCGGGTTTCAGTTCTAAATTGGCAATAGCCGTCCATATACCGCCCTTAAATCTCACATCATAGATATAATTATCATTTTCTACAGATGTAAGCTTTACTATCTTCACCTTTTCTGTGCCAAGACTCTCCTTACCGTTCAAATAAAACTTAAAGATCTTTCTAAAGAATGCTATAAAGATCAATGAAAGTACACAGAATATGATTGCCTGTATCTCAAGTGATTTAACAAACAAAGATATCGGCATCATAATAAGTGCTGCAATAGCCAGCCATACCGAAACCAATCCGGGAATCAGAATCTCTCCAATGGCAAATATAGCAAATAAAACTCCCCAATAAAACATATTTCCTCCTTTTGCCTGTAAGTAATACTACCAAAGCTTTTTAGAAAGATAAATTTATAATTATCATATATATTATAGCATAAATTGTACTTATATGCTAATAAAACCTCAAGGAAGACCTTGAGGTTTTTTATAATATACGGTTTATCTAATCCACTTACCGTTACCGTCTACTCTATAGCCGTCAGGAGTAGTTGCATTATACCACATTGCTCCGTCAGCACCTACATAGTAATAGTCTCCCTTATATGGAATCCATGCATCTCTATACATATAGCCCCATTTATCAAAGTAATACCACTTACCGTTATCCTTTGTCCAGCTACTCTTAACATATCCCATACCGGAATTTACATTCAACATATAATACCAGCCGTGCTCGTCTTTACGCCACTCGCCTCTGTCTGCCGGCATACGCTCCAAAATCTCTGCTTGTGCTGTCATAGGGGGAACTACCACACCTCCAAGACTAAATGCTGCAAATAAAACCGCTACTGATTTGATTAAACCTTTTTTCATCATTCCTCCTTCTATCCTATACACTTTACAAAGTGACATCTTATTGTCTATATATAGTATATACGATATTTACCTTTTATATCTTACATACTGTTTACAATATATTTTCTAAATGCGTACATAATATATAGGAATTTCTATCTATTTTTTAAAGTCGGTGTCCAGTAGCTGTTATTGTAAATATCTGTAAGCTTATAGGTAATCAGATTGTCCTCATCAACAGTAGTATAGTACACCTCAGGTGTCTTACTTACTGTATACTGCTCCCCGATTTTATAATCAGTTACAAATTCTCCGTTATAATTATAATAATCAGCCAAAAAGTCTATTACATCCCCTGATTTGATTTCGGTGATATTTTTTGCAATGGCCTCTGTCTCATTTTGCTCATACCGGGTATTGGCACCTGCCAGATAGCCCTTAGGATGCTCAGAGTCAAAAATTATTATCAAATTAGCCTTTTCTCCGTTTAAAAGTGCAGGCACACGACCTATGGTAGTGCTTACTTTGCCGTCTTTTACAGTTGATACATGATAGTATGATACAGGCTGACCGTCTATATACATCCAGGCTCTTGCACTGTCTGCAAGCATATCACCGTTTTCATCAAACTCTAAGAAATTATCAAGCCCCATATCAATATAGCCCTGTCCGTCATCTACAAGCATCTTTTCCTCTATTGAGGATACAAGCCTCCATTCCTCCTTGGATAAATGTATCTTAGGTGTAGAGCCGGTATTATCCCATTGAAGCTTGGAAGCATCCAGTCTGTTTGATATAACATAATCCTTGATTACATCATCGGATATCGCCCTGTTTTGCAAGAAACCTATACTTGATAAATCAAGTCCTATAGACGATAGGCTCTCAGATGAAATACTTCCAGATAAAAGGCTTTCTATCATACCGCTTAAATCTCCGCTTGAGAGTGAACCTATGGTATTTCCTGTTAATGTACCGGCAGGAGTACTCTGTGTGCCACCTGCTATCTGTCCGCTTGCCTGTATGGAAGCGAATTGCTGTATCATCTTAGTGTATTCACTGTCCATACCTATATCGCCATAGGTATTAACCATTTTGTCAACCTTTGACAATTTCTTATATGGGAAATATATGGAAAGCCCGTAGGAATTTGCCATATTCGAAGAAGTACGATTATACTTTACAGCACCGAGTACCGACTTGATTGTAGGAGCATTCTCATCCTTGTTCATATTATACACAAAGCTTACCAAATCAACCTGATCAATATTGGATGATTTTGCAAACTCTCTGCTTGCAGTTCTCGCATTTGATACTCTGCTGTATTCTTTATTTCCTATATATGCAGCAGTATCTTTTGCAAAGCTTGAAAGACCTGAAGGCATGGTTGCCTTTAATTCCGCCAAATCCACTACAGAAAGTGTGGTGGACTGTCCTCCGGCAATTCTTTTGCTTTCATCTATAAAATCATCCACTATTCTCTTGCCTATATTCAAAGTAGAAGTGGCTGTATTATTGCTCAAATCTGAAAGCCAGTTTGTATAATACCAGCCTGTTCCAGGTTCGGTTTCCTCCGAAGCTATCATATAGTCCGCATAGTCTGAAAGTGCAAGTGCAGTCTCTGTAGTCGCCATCAGACATGCATCAAATCCTATAAAATCATATTTTATATCTGTTGCCGCAATTGCAGACTTTATTTTAGACAAGCTCATAGCTCCGGCATTGGCATTTAACTCATCATATCCATAACCTGTTACCGAGCCGCCGCCATGATCCCAGAATATAAGCTGATATCTGTTTGCCGGAAAATTTTTCTTACAATATTCTACGAATCTTATCAATGTATTGGGATCTGTCATAGGCTGACTTCCATTATCATCCGCCAGCTTCCTTAATTTACCGTCCTTTATCTGATAAATCTGATTATTGCTTGAAGATATTATTGAATTTTTCCAAATTTTAGTACCGCCTGTATATACCAATACATTTACATTATCCGAAATATCCGCCTTAGTCATCTCGATAAGGTCATTGGTTGCCATACCATGCTTTGACTCCAGATCCGTACCGCACATATATATCATTACATTGACACTGTCGCCGCCTGTAGGTCTGTAAAACTTCTCTCTGGCATTTTCATTTACCGATGTGTCAAGCTGACCTCTGTTATCGGATACACCACTCCATGCACTGCTGATACCGCCTATGCTGTTTGCTGTAATATCCCCCAATGTGGAACTTAAAGAAGGTATATTTAACTGTGGGGTTTCCGTATTTACATAACTTGTTGAATTGCCCAACAACATATTTAATATATTGGTTTTATTACCTGTAAATGCTCCTATTGCCAATACTATTATTACAATCAAGATACTGACAGGGGAACCTCCTCTTCCACCTCCCGACCTTCTTGGACCTGTAGGCATTCCGCCGCTTCCTACCCCTCCTGTATTGGCAGCTTCTCTTCTAAAAATCCTTTTACCTGAACCCGGACTTCTCAGATCTCTGTCATGGCTTGTCGGTCTGTCCATCTGCTCTCCTCCTATATTGTTTTTATTTACACCTGCAGCATTTTGCTTTAAGCATAGTTTATTCTAACAATAATTTCAGAATACAGCAATAAAGGATTGCAAATAGTTTTTATTTTTCATCATATTTGCATATTACAAGTCTGTTATTAATAAGGTATATCATTGGCAGGAAGATTTTACCATACCATTTCATCTGCTTTTCTATCTGTGTTGTAAAGTTTATCAGTCCGGTCTGCTTTAATTTAGGATTAAGTTCTATAAGCTCTCTTCCGTCCGTGACTCCAAAATGGTATTCCGATTTGGTTCTCTTTACAGCCTTGTTCTTTTTTGCCTTATTGACAAGCCTTTTTGATAAGCAATCCAAATGAAGCTCAAATTTATCAAAGCTGTCTGTAAGTATATTTAAAAACTCCTTCACCTGCTCAGGATAAAAATACATAATCATACCCTCTGAAATAATCAAAAGCTCCTCTCCCTTTGTATCTATCTCCTTTGTCCAAGTTCTGTCCAGTGCAGATTTTTCAATATTTTTTACTCTGTCATTTTCTTCAAAGAATTTTTTTCTTAAATTTATCACCTCCGGAAAGTCTATATCATACCAATGTATCTTTCCGTTATCTACACGAAAAAATCTTGTATCAAGTCCTGAGCCAAGTGAAACTATATGGCAGTCAGGATGCTTTTCTATAAACCTTTTGACCTCATCATCCATAACCTTGGCTCTGGAAATAATACCCAGATGATTTATCTTCTCTGTATTAAAAGAATCAAAATCATAGTCTATCATATCTACCATTTCATACGACTTTTTATCTTTTAATATAGATTTCTCCGCCTTGTAATCTCTTGCTCTGGCATCCAAAGTTATAAGCATGGTTTCCATAACGCCTTCAAGTTTTATCTTCATAACAGCCTCCATAACTCCACAATTGTGCTGTGGTATAAGCAGTAATAAAATATATTTCAAATATAGTTTATGTTAGGTATCACTAACTTTTGTTATATCATACTTCTATCTAGGTTAAAACTCAATCAAATTTTTCTATAAAGTCTTGCCATATTGATATTTTCTAAGAAAATTATAAGAATTATGTTATTATAATTATATAATTCCCCGATTTATTTAATACTTCACTTCTTTGAAGTATTAAGTTTTTTTTGATATTTTTTAGTATTTTAGACTACAAA
The DNA here is from genome assembly GCF_017565785.1 of Lachnoanaerobaculum sp. Marseille-Q4761. Taxonomy (NCBI): domain Bacteria; kingdom Bacillati; phylum Bacillota; class Clostridia; order Lachnospirales; family Lachnospiraceae; genus Lachnoanaerobaculum; species Lachnoanaerobaculum sp. Marseille-Q4761. The sequence continues at coordinate 1,047,955 of NZ_JAGEKB010000001.1, read as the reverse complement.
AAATATATACAAACTATTTCTCCCTTTATATATGTATATTATTTAATTAAATATATATACTTTTGTTTACATCTTCTAATATTATGTTGTATAATTGACTTTTCATTTTCTTTTGCTAAGATTATATCCAAGAAATAGATTTGTAAAGTAATTTTTTCTTTGCTATCTTATTATAAACTTGGAGGAATATATGTATAAACTAAAAAAGATACCCTTACTGCTTTCTGTTTTATTACTGTCTTTGCAAGGATGTTCAAGAAATGAAGTTACAGCTTCAGATATGCAGGGGACAAAGACTTTTTATCAGGTTGTAGATAATTATAATACTGATAAGTATACACAGAAAGAACTTGCACAAATAACGGGAAGTGATTCATTTATAGATACTTTGCAAAAATTTAATGCTGAAATGAATTCAACGGATACTGTAGATTTTTATGATATGAAATATGAAACTGTAGCTTTTATAGGTAAATGGGACAAGCCCAAGGATTTGGCAAACGGCTACGGTCATAAGGATTTAACGGATCAGAAAGTGACTATCAAAGGAAAAAATGAGTATATAACTCCGGTAGATGCATTTATTCTAAATAAAAAAACAATGGAAAAACTGGGACTTGATTATTTTTCAGAACAGGATTTTATATATAATGGTGAGTTTCCCATGGTACTTGGCTCAGGCTTTGAAGAGTATTATAATATCGGCGATACAATTCCTATAGAATATTTAAGAGAAAACTTTAACGGCAAAGTAGTCGGTTTTTATGATAAAGATTTAGTCTTTGATGAATTTTCACATTGTGACAGCTATTCCACCATTATAATTCCATATATGGATAATCTTGAAAGCAAGGATGATTATGAAAACAGAAAGGAATTTTTCTATACATATAACATATTTAGAAATTCAGCCTACATATATTTCCCAAATACCCTAGATTATGAAAAAAATAAAGATGCTGTGGAAAAAATAGCTCAAAAATATAATTTAGATTATACCGTACTTAGAGGTTATTAAAATAGTTTAAAAATGTCGGCTTGTACAGGTCGGCATTTTTAATTTCCGGGTTTGTGGGAATTAAACTTTTTAAATGTATTTATCTATAACTAAGACCGAAACTTTGTACTAAGCTCGGGTATTCATATTTAGTCTATATCTTTGTATTTAACCTGTATTTTTGTGTTAAGTCTGTATCTTCATATTAAACCTGCATCTTTGTAGCGATATTAGGTATCTCTACAAACAAAAAAGAAGCCTTAAAACTAAGACTTCTAAAAGAGCGCGAGACGGGACTCGAACCCGCGACCCCGACCTTGGCAAGGTCGTACTCCACCAACTGAGCCACTCGCGCATATACATTCAAAACTGCCTACCAAACTGCATTTCTCACTTGGCGAAGAGCTTGGCCTTAGTGAGAAAGTACACCTCAAATTCGCTTGCGGATTTGATGGTGTCTCCGATTATATACATAAATTTTCCTATCTTTTGGTTAAACCCTCGACCTATTAGTAACCATCAACTTAATACATTACTGTACTTACATCTTGGCCCTATCTACCTCGTAGTCTTCAAGGGGTCTTACTGTTTTCACATGAGATATCCCATCTTGAGGGGGGCTTCACGCTTAGATGCCTTCAGCGTTTATCCCGTCCCGACATAGCTACCCTGCCATGGAGTTACTCTCCAACAGGTACACCAGCGGTCAGTCCGTCCCGGTCCTCTCGTACTAAGGACGGCTCCTCTCAAATATCTTACGCCCACGCCGGATAGGGACCGAACTGTCTCACGACGTTCTGAACCCAGCTCGCGTACCGCTTTAATGGGCGAACAGCCCAACCCTTGGGACCTGCTACAGCCCCAGGATGCGATGAGCCGACATCGAGGTGCCAAACCACTCCGTCGATGTGAACTCTTGGGAGTGATAAGCCTGTTATCCCCAGGGTAGCTTTTATCCGTTGAGCGATGGCAATCCCACTTTATACCACCGGATCACTAAGTCCTACTTTCGTACCTGCTCCACCCGTCGGTGTCACAGTCAAGCTCCCTTCTGCCTTTGCACTCTTTGAATGGTTTCCGACCATTCTGAGGGAACCTTCGAGCGCCTCCGATACTCTTTCGGAGGCGACCGCCCCAGTCAAACTCCCCGTCTGGCATTGTCCCCCAACCGGTTAACGGCTGCAGGTTAGAAATCCAGCAATACAGGGGTGGTATCCCAACGGCGACTCTGCATAAACTGGCGTTCATGCTTCAACGTCTCCCACCTATCCTGTACGAGTATTACCGAATCCCAGTACCAAACTGGAGTAAAGCTCCATGGGGTCTTTCCGTCCTGGCGCGGGTAACCAGCATCTTCACTGGTACTTCAATTTCACCGGGTGCATTGTTGAGACAGCGCTCAAATCATTACGCCTTTCGTGCGGGTCGGAACTTACCCGACAAGGAATTTCGCTACCTTAGGACCGTTATAGTTACGGCCGCCGTTTACCGGGGCTTCAATTCAAAGCTTCGTTTCCTGACTTCTCCTCTTAACCTTCCGGCACCGGGCAGGCGTCAGCCCATATACTTCACCTTACGGTTTCGCATAGACCTGTGTTTTTGCTAAACAGTTGCTTGAGCCTTTTTTCTGCGACCACTCTTTTAAAGTGGCACCCCTTCTCCCGAAGTTACGGGGTCATTTTGCCGAGTTCCTTAACAATGCTTCTCCCGCCGGCCTTAGGATTCTCTCCTCATCTACCTGTGTCGGTTTGCGGTACGGGTACATATAATGCAATAGCGGCTTTTCTTGACGGCTCCCTAACCGACTTCCCTACTAATTTTCGGTACGCATCACGTTTTCCCTTTGCATGGTGGTTTTGCCTCCCATACAGGTACTTCGCTTGCCCCGGTTTTTGTCCTCCCGGGTTCGGTTTTCAGTCTCCGTGTCCCCACAGTTCTGATTATATGTAGTACAGGAATCTGTACCTGTTATCCATCGACTACGTCTTTCGACCTTGCCTTAGGCCCCGACTTACCCTGAGTAGATCAGCTTTACTCAGGAAACCTTAGATATTCGGCCAAGAGGATTCTCACCTCTTTCTCGCTACTCATTCCGGCATTCTCTCTTCTTATTACTCCACCACTCCTTCCGGTATGGCTTCTACGCTTATAAGAATGCTCCTCTACCAATGTATTACTACATTCCCAGGCTTCGGTGTTGTGTTTAGCCCCGGACATTTTCGGCGCAGGACCTCTCGACTAGTGAGCTGTTACGCACTCTTTTAATGTATGGCTGCTTCTAAGCCAACATCCTAGCTGTCTTTGAAATCCCACATCCTTTTCCACTTAACACACACTTTGGGACCTTAGCCGTAGGTCTGGGCTCTTTCCCTTTTGACTACCCAACTTATCTCGTGTAGTCTGACTCCCGTTTATCATCTAGCCGGCATTCGGAGTTTGATATCTCTTGGTAGGCTTTGACGCCCCCGCAAAAATTCAGTGCTCTACCTCCGGTAGACTGTTAACGAGGCTAGTCCTAAAACTATTTCGAGGAGAACCAGCTATCTCCGGGTTCGATTGGAATTTCTCCCCTATCCACACCTCATCGCCACCCTTTTCAACGGATGTGCGTTCGGTCCTCCATTCACTTTTACGCAAACTTCAACCTGGACATGGATAGATCACCCGGTTTCGGGTCTACACATACTGACTTAACTCGCCCTATTAAGACTTGGTTTCCCTTCGGCTCCGTATCTTTAATACTTAACCTTGCCTGTACATGTAACTCGCCGGACCGTTCTACAAAAAGTACGCGGTTCACCTTGCGGTGTTCCACAGTTTGTAAACATAGGGTTTCAGGTTCTTTTTCACTCCCCTCCCGGGGTTCTTTTCACCTTTCCTTCACAGTACTATACGCTATCGGTCACTGACTAGTATTTAGCCTTGGGGGGTGGTCCCCCCTGCTTCCCACAAGGTTTCTCGTGTCTCGTGGTACTCCGGATACTGCAGGATTTTATACATTTTCCCTTACACGGCTCTCACGCTCTTTGGCCCGCTTTTCCAAAACGGTTCAGGTAATATATCTTTCTCCTTTTGCAGTCCTCTACCCCGCAGTGCACGCACCACGGTTTGGGCTCTTACGGTTTCGCTCGCCACTACTCCCGCAATCACTGTTGTTTTCTTTTCCTCCGGCTACTTAGATGTTTCAGTTCACCGGGTTCCCTTCTGTATGTTATGTATTGGCATACAGATGCTTGGAGTCTTTCCAAGCGGGTTTCCCCATTCAGACATCTGCGGATCACTGAATATGTGCTTCTCCCCGCAGCTTTTCGCAGCTTGTCACGTCTTTCTTCGGCTGTCAGTGCCTAGGCATCCACCCTACGCTCTTTATGTTTAACCTCTTAAATCATATAGATTTAGTGTTTGTATGACACTAGCGTGTATCATACACTATGTTTAAAATTTATTGTTTTTGATGTTCTTCACACTCACTTTGTTTATATGAAGAACTACTTATTTACTAAAATCAAACTTCACTTATGCTCGTTTTCATTAAGTAAATAATGCATTAAATATTAATTACTTCCGCAATTAATACCTCGGATGTCTAATTATAAAATATTTATATAATTTCTCGTTTGGTATGCAGTTTTCAAGGTACATCTTATGCAGAAAACTTTTCAAATTCTCCGCAAATGAGATTTGAAGATTCGAACTCCAACATCTTTCATCCTTTCCAAAGGAATATCTGATGTAATCTCTTCTATATGGTAATATCGTCATCTTGTTTTAGTTGATGAGGCGTACTTTTACACTGAGATTCAAGCTTTACTTATTTTCATCAAGTGAAAAATACATGGGCTTAAGTGGACTCGAACCACCGACCTCACGCTTATCAGGCGTGCGCTCTAACCGGCTGAGCTATAAGCCCTTATTATTAACTTTTGGTAACACCATCATCTCGCTTCACTCGATAAGGTGTACTTTTTCACTAAGATTCAAGCTTAGCTTCACTCGCTTTTATCAAGTAAAAAATGCAGCGGCATCCACCTACTCTCCCATATCGTCTCCAATATAGTACCATCGGCCGACTGAGTCTTAACCATCGTGTTCGGAATGAGAACGGGTGTGTCCCCCAGACGCATCGACACCGCTAATGTTGATTTTTAGTATTTTGCACCAAGCAATTTAATACTAAACAGTACTCACAACCCTTACTAAAGCCTTTAATGATGTTCTATCATACTCACTTCGTTCGTATGAAGAACTACTTTTTCACTAACACTCAAACTTCGCCTTCGGCTCGTTTTCATTAAGTGAAAAATGTATAGAAAGGAGGTGATCCAGCCGCACCTTCCGATACGGCTACCTTGTTACGACTTCACCCCAGTTATCCTCCCTGCCTTCGGCAGCTCCTTCCTTACGGTTAGGTCACTGACTTCGGGCATTGATGACTCCCATGGTGTGACGGGCGGTGTGTACAAGACCCGGGAACGTATTCACCGCAGCATTCTGATCTGCGATTACTAGCGATTCCAGCTTCATATAGTCGAGTTGCAGACTACAATCCGAACTGAGACGTTATTTTTGTGATTTGCTTGGCTTCGCAGCTTTGCTTCACTTTGTTTACGCCATTGTAGCACGTGTGTAGCCCAAATCATAAGGGGCATGATGATTTGACGTCATCCCCACCTTCCTCCGGATTATCTCCGGCTGTCTCGTCAGAGTGCCCATCTTAATGCTGGCTACTGACGACAAGGGTTGCGCTCGTTGCGGGACTTAACCCAACATCTCACGACACGAGCTGACGACAACCATGCACCACCTGTATCCCTTGTCCCGAAGGACTAGTCTCATTACAAGGCTATTCAAGAGTATGTCAAGATTTGGTAAGGTTCTTCGCGTTGCTTCGAATTAAACCACATGCTCCACCGCTTGTGCGGGTCCCCGTCAATTCCTTTGAGTTTCATTCTTGCGAACGTACTCCCCAGGTGGAATACTTAATGCGTTAGCTTGCGGCACCGATGAGTTTACCTCTCCGACACCAAGTATTCATCGTTTACTGCGTGGACTACCAGGGTATCTAATCCTGTTTGCTCCCCACGCCTTCGAGCCTCAACGTCAGTTGTCGTCCAGTAAGCCGCCTTCGCCTCCGGTGTTCCTCCTAATATCTACGCATTTCACCGCTACACTAGGAATTCCGCTTACCCCTCCGACACTCAAGCTATACAGTTTCCAAAGCAGTTCATGGGTTGAGCCCACGCCTTTCACTTCAGACTTGCATTGCCGTCTGCGCTCCCTTTACACCCAGTAAATCCGGATAACGCTTGCCCCCTACGTATTACCGCGGCTGCTGGCACGTAGTTAGCCGGGGCTTCTTAGTCAGGTACCGTCATTTTCTTCCCTGCTGATAGAGCTTTACATATCGAAATACTTCTTCACTCACGCGGCGTCGCTGGATCAGGGTTTCCCCCATTGTCCAATATTCCCCACTGCTGCCTCCCGTAGGAGTTTGGGCCGTGTCTCAGTCCCAATGTGGCCGTTCACCCTCTCAGGCCGGCTACCGATCGTCGCCTTGGTGAGCCTCTACCTCACCAACAAGCTAATCGGACGCGGATCCATCTTATACCTATAAATATTTTACCCCTGCACCATGCGGTGCTGTGGTCTTATGCGGTGTTAGCGGAAATTTCTCTCCGTTATCCCCCTGTATAAGGCAGGTTATCCACGCGTTACTCACCCGTCCGCCACTAAGTCTACCTAAATTCCATCCGAAAACTTCCTTTAAGTAGCTTCGTTCGACTTGCATGTGTTAAGCACGCCGCCAGCGTTCATCCTGAGCCAGGATCAAACTCTCATATAAAAGTTTAATCTAGCCTTCTCGCTAGCTTGCATCTGTTTTCACAGATCTACTGTTTTTTAAGGTTGTTCTATCGTACTCGTTTCACTCGTACGAAGAACTCTCTTTTCACTAAGATATTAAACAAGCTTTCGCTCGTTTTCATCAAGTGAAAAATGCATCTGAAACTTCATCATATTTATATGTAACACCATCGTCTCGCTACGCTCAACGAGGTGCGCTATTTTTCTAAATTCAAGTTTCGCTTACGCTCACTTTCACTAAGAAAAATATGCGAAATATGCAAATTTTCAGGGTTGTGTGTACTGTTTAATCTTAAATTATCAAGGTTCATTGCTTTGCTGTTTGAAACAGCTTAGCTATTATATCAAGGGGGATTTTATATGTCAATAACTTTTTTAAAAAAATTTTACTTTTTCTAAAACCTCCATTGCTTCTAAAGAGCAACTTTTGCATGATATCAAATATTTTAAAATATGTCAAGAATGTTTAACTTAAATCTTAATCTTATTTTAAATAATTATGCCCTTAAAAGGCAGTGATATAACTATACACTCTATCCTCTTACATGTCAATATTTTAAAGGATATTTAATTAAGTTTAGATAATATCAACTTTTAATGGCTCATATCCATTATTCATTTTGATTAACTATTACATATTTTATAAAGAAGAATAAACTTTGGATTTATCACTGTAATTTCCTATGGCTTTCACAGCTTTTTACTGGATGGTTTTTTCTATTCATGCTATAATCATCCTCATGAAAGTATTAAATAATGATTTGAAAACATCCATATTCAAAGGCATTTATGTACTATCAGGTGATGATGAATTTTTAAAAAATAGCTATAAGAAAAGATTAAAATCAGCTATTGTAGGTGACGACCAAATGAACTTTGCCTATTTTGAAGGAAAGGGGATAGATATTGATGCCATTATTGACTTTAGCAATACTCTTCCGTTCTTCTCTGAATACAGATGTATCCTTATAGAAGACAGCCAATGGTTTAAATCCGGAAATAAAAAGTTTTTTGACCATATTTCAGATAAGCCCGATAGTACAAAGATTATTTTTGTAGAAAAAGACCTTGACAAGCGCTCCAAGCTTTATAAAAAGGTTAAAGATATCGGATATATCGCAGAGCTTAATCATCCTACCGATGAGGAGCTGAAGAATTGGGCAGGCAATATTATAAATAGAGCCGGTAAAAAAATCACTGTTTCAAATATGGATTTTTTTATAGCAAGAGTTGGAAATGATATGGAAAGAATAAAAAGCGAACTTGACAAATTACTTTCCTTTACTCTTGACAAAGATATTATAGAAGAGGAAGATATAAGGGCAATAACAAGTATAAGTCTTACCAATAGAATCTTTGAACTTGTTAAGATGATTACAAATAACAAAATCAAAGAAGCTTTGGATATATATGAAGACTTAGTTGCATTAAAAGAACCGCCGCTTAAGATAATGATTCTTATCACAAGGCAGTTTAACCAGCTCTTACAAATCAAGGAATTAACTGCAGCAGGTTTTGGCGAAAAGGATGTAATATCAAATATGAAACTAAATCCTTATGTCGCTAAAAATCTGATACGCCAATCAAGAGGCTTTGACATAGCCTTGCTGCTATCCTATGTTAAAAATGCAATTGATTTGGAAGAGGCTATTAAACAGGGTAATATTAATGATAAGCTGGCACTTGAGTTGCTGATGCTTACACGCTAAAGTAATTTACTTTTGTGTATTTTCAAAAAAGAGAGGATTTTTCATGAAGTTATTAGAAGAGCGTATCAAAAAAGACGGAGTAATCAAAGAGGGTAATGTTGTAAAAGTTGATTCTTTTTTAAACCATCAAATGGATGTTGAACTCTTTTTAGAAATGGCAAAGGAATTCAAATCAAAATTTGCTGCAAATAATATAAATAAGATTTTGACAATAGAATCCTCCGGCATAGGAATTGCTGCTATAGTAGCACTTGAATTCGGTGTTCCTGTAGTATTTGCCAAAAAATCAAAGTCTATAAATATTGATGGTGATATGTATACGGCAGAAGTGGAAAGCTTTACCCATAAATGCAAAAATCAAGTAATAGTTTCAAAAAAATTCTTAAACCCTGATGACCATGTTCTTATTATTGATGATTTCCTTGCAAACGGATGTGCCCTGCAGGGGCTTATCTCCATAGTGAACGAATCCGGTGCCGGCGTGGAAGGCATAGGTATCGCTATCGAAAAAGGCTTCCAAAGCGGTGGACGCACTATCAGAAACCTTGGCTTCCGTTTAGAATCTCTTGCCATAATTGATGCTATGGATGCCGCTACTCAGACAATAGAATTCAGACAACAGGAGGAATAAGTCTTCGGGCTTTTATTTATGAAATATTTTTTTGCTTCCGATATTCATGGCTCCGCATTCTATACAAAGAAAATACTCGAAAAGTATAAAGAAAATGCTGCCGATAAATTGATACTGCTTGGTGACCTCTTATACCATGGCCCAAGAAATGATCTTCCAAAGGATTACTCTCCAAAGGAAGTATTTGCTCTGCTAAACGCATTTAAAGATGATATCATTGCAGTCAGGGGAAATTGTGATTCCGAAGTGGATCAGATGGTACTGGAATTCCCTATGCAATCCGACTATTGTGTAGGTATTTTTAATGATATTTATTTTTTTATAACTCATGGGCATATTTATAGTGAAGACGGACTTCCAAAACTGTCCAAGGGTTCAGCTTTCATATATGGACATGTACATCTGCCTATAGCGAAAAATGTTGACGGTATTTATATATTAAATCCGGGCTCGGCATCTCTTCCAAAGGAAAATAATCCGAACTCCTATGCAATACTTGATAATGACATTTTCTCTATATATGATTTTGATGGCAATGTATTAAAGGAGATAAAACTTGAGAAAAATATTTGAACTGTATGCTCCATGCCATTTCGGTCTTGAAGCTGTTTTAAAAAAAGAAATCATAGATATAGGCTATGATATCACCAAAGTCGAAGACGGCAGAGTGTATTTTGAAGGTGATGATGAGGCAATAGCCAGAGCTAATATGTGGCTTCGTACTACTGAAAGAGTATTACTTAAGGTTGCGGAGTTTAAAGCCACCGGTTTCACTGAACTTTTTGATTCCGTTGCAGATATACCTTGGGAAGAGTATATTCCTGCTGACGGCAGGTTTTGGGTGAGCAAGGCAACATCTATTAAAAGTAAACTCTTCTCTCCTTCCGATATTCAATCCATTGTTAAAAAAGCAATGGTGGAAAGACTGAAAAAGACTTATAAAAAGGAATGGTTTGAAGAAACCGGTGCCGATTATCCGCTCCGTGTTTCCATAAACAAAGATATTGTTACCATAGGTCTTGATACCACCGGAGTATCACTTCATAAAAGAGGCTATAGGACAATGACTGCCAAAGCTCCTATTACAGAAACTTTAGCAGCCGCACTTATTATGCTTACTCCATGGAAAAAAGACAGAATACTTGTAGATCCTTTTTGCGGAAGCGGTACATTTGTAATAGAAGCCGCAATGTTGGCGGCAGATATAGCCCCCGGACTTAAACGTGGTTTTTTAAGTAATAAATGGTCAAATCTTATCTCAAAGGATATTTGGGATAATACCTATGAAGAAGCCCGTGATATGGTGAATATAGATACATCTGTGGATATACAGGGATATGATATTGATAAAAATATTGTAGAAGCAGCCAGAAGTAATGCCACAAGAGCCGGCGTTGTCGATATGCTGCATTTACAATGCAGGGATGTTTCAGCCCTGTCACATCCCAAAAAATACGGGTTTATTATCACAAATCCCCCTTATGGAGAGCGATTGGAGGAAAAAGAGAATCTTCCGGCTATTTATAAGAGTCTTGGAGAGAGATATGCAAATCTTGATTCCTGGTCATTATATCTTATAACATCCTATGATGAAACCCAAAAATATATAGGAAAAGCTGCAGATAAGAACAGAAAAATCTATAATGGTATGATGCAGACCAGATTTTATCAATATATGGGTCCAAAACCTCCTAAAAGAAATAAGCAGGAACTCTGATTTACAAAGGTAAGACAATGAGAAGAAAGATTATTTTTGCAACCGGAAACCAAAATAAATTAAAGGAAATAAGGGCTATTTTACCAACATTTGATATCATATCCGCAAAGGATGCCGGTATATCTATTGATATAGAAGAGACCGGAACAAGCTTTAGAGATAATGCCTATATAAAAGCAAAGGCGATATGGGATATTACAGGCGGTATAGTGCTTTCCGATGATTCCGGTTTGGAAGTGGATTATATAGGAGGGGAGCCGGGGGTATACTCCTCAAGATATATGGGAGAGAATACCTCCTATACCATAAAAAATCAAAATATTATATCCAGGCTGAAAGATGCCAAGGGAAATGAGAGAAGCGCAAGATTTAGAGCCTGTATCTGTGCTGTTTTGGAAGACGGCAGTGCCATATTCACAGAAGGAAGTATGGAGGGGCTGATATCACAAACTATATCGGGTGAAAACGGATTCGGATATGATCCTATACTTTATTTACCTGAATATGATAAAACAAGTGCCGAGATTGATCCTGATGAAAAAAACAGGATAAGCCACAGGGGCAAGGCACTTACTGCAATGAAGAAAAAGCTAGAGGAAATTTATGAAAATACTGATTGTTAGTGACACTCACAGAATGGATGATATACTCAAAAAGGTGATTGAAAGAGAAAAACCTTTTGATATGTTTATCCATCTTGGGGATGTCGAAAGTAGTGAAACCAAAATAAGCTATATGCTTGAGCCTGATTGTTCCTGCTTTATTGTGCAGGGAAATAACGACTTCTTTTCACAACTCCCCAAGGAAAAAGAGGTTAACATCAAAAATCATAAGGCTCTTTTGGTACATGGGCACCAATATGGTGTCAGCATGGGAGTTGAAATTTTAAAAGACGAGGCAATATCAAGAGGTTGTGATTTTGCTATGTATGGTCATACTCATAGACCTTATGTAAAGACAATAGACGGTGTAACCATATTAAATCCCGGTTCTCTCGGCTATCCCAGGCAAGCCGGTCATATGCCCACATATATGATAATGAATGTGGATGATGATGGTAAATTTCAAGTGGAAACAAAGGAAATTGCCGGAGCATAATATAGCCGGTTTGAAAATCAATCCACACCAAAATTTGACAAAGAACCACATAATAAGAAGAGAGCATTAACTTTTTATATCAATGCTCTCTTCAATACATTTCCGGCTCCAACGGATTAATCCTCACTTTCATAAAAGCCTATTTTCTATATTTTTTGATGTCCTTTCACGATTTATTGGACATTCTATATAGATGTTACTATTCAGTTTTTAATTTTTCTCCTATAAGTTTCCTTTCGCTTTTAAAAAATACATGGTTGTTATCAATCTATCTACACGGTCCATTCTTCATACAAATCCTACTTTCTCGTCATAAAACCTGTATGATACTATCCTAACCGATTCTTCAGATAGTAACTTTTAAAGTTTTCAATAATATATTATCTAACAATCCTCTTATAGGTTCCGGATTAGATCAAAGTCTAATCATTACTTAAGTTTTCTTTGGACCATACCTCCTTTTACATTTTTCCACTTTTTAAAGCTTTTTGCTTCTCCCCTGTGGATTTCATTTATTAAACTTTTTAAGAATATATTCTTTCTTTGTTTATGTCTACAGTATATCAGATTTTTAAGTCTTGTCAATAGTATTTTAAAACTTTTTATAGTTTTTTTCTTTTTTTATTTTATTATATTCTTATATTGATATTTTAATCTGTTTTAATTGTACATATTGTTTTAATTTTCTGAATATTATATTTAATATATTTATTTACTACTTTTACTCCGATATTTTTAAACCTTATATTCCGATAAAATTATCTCCGGCCTATCTGCCTGCTTTTTTCTTATAGATTCCTCATTTGTTAAAAATTCCAGTAGAACATCTATTGTTGCCATCATATTTGTATGTGAATAATCTTTATAATAATTAAAGGAAATATCCTTTCCTCTTGAAAGCAATATATAATCTGCCATTTTTGCTACCGGTGATTCCTCATAAGCTGTTATTGCAATAGATTTTAAGCCTTTTTCCTTAGCCAGTTCCATACCCATAAGTATCGGCTTTGATGCACCTGACTTTGAAATTGCGATTACAATATCATTTGGCTCTGCCAAATTGATATGATTCATATAATATTCGGTAGCCAATCCAAAACTGCTCCTCACTCCTAAACGTCCAAGTCTAAAGCCAATATATTGTGATAAAGGTACTGTATTTCCAACTGCTATAATATGTGCCATACCGCAGTTTCTTATGAGCTTTACGCAATTCCACATCGTTTCAGTATCTAATCTCTTTCCGATTGCTATCATATTTTCAGCATACTCTCGAAAAAAAATCTCTATTTCATCTGTACTGTTTGATACCTTTATATCACTATATTGACTTTTCCCCATATCTCTTGCCAATGTAATCCTAAATTGATAATAGCCTGTATAGCCTATATGATGGCACATTCGAACTATTGTTGCATCACTTACACCACTAAGTTTTGCCAGATCGGCCACATTGCAATCTACAGTTTTATGAGGATTCTTTACAACAAAATCTGCTACCTTTCTTTCAGCAATTGACATTTTCTTATACTTTTCTCTCATCACACTAAGGACTTCTCTATTTAATATATTACTTTCTTCCAAAATCCATCTCCTTTTATAACCCACTATTCAATATTAAAATCTGCATAAAGTTCTTAGTCTGTTTTCTAAGTAAGGCTGTAGCCTCGACTGAACATATTCCGGTAAGTCAATAATCTTTACCGGGTTTGAATTATATTTGTTAACATTTATATATTCTTCCATCGCAGAATAATATCTTCCCAAAAATTCTGTACCCAAGTTAAATTTGTTTATGCCTTTAGAAAATGCAATCAATAATTGATCATCCGGAATTCCGCTTCCTCCATGAAGCACCAATGGAACATCCGTCATGTCATGTATCTCCTCTAATCTCTTTATATCCAACTTCGGTATGGATTTATACTCTCCATGTGCATTGCCTATTGAAACAGCCAGTGCATCAACTCCTGTTTCATCACAGAATTTTTTGGCAACCTCCGGTTTTGTATATAAATCTTCTCTACTATCAGCATCTTCCTTTGCAAGTCCTACATGACCTATTTCTCCCTCAACGCACACATTAAGGCTATGCGCCTTAATTACTACCTCCTCATATAATCAAGTGTTTTTTGTTGAAAATTCAAAGTTTTTTGACCTTGTCTATCTCAGTAAATAAGCCAGAGTTATGAACATTTCGGTGTATCGGGTACTGAAATAGCGGTAAAAGGGTACACGAAATAAAACGTCATTGATTTTCGCTTTACTGGCCTTGTGTATACCCATCCCTCTATGGCAGCTAACCTCCTATATCCACCAGGATCATCTCTGTCTCCAGAGGTCCTAACTTCCTTCGTCCTGCCTGCCCATAACCAGGGTGTCAGCTATGCTCCTTTACGGGGTCATGCCCCATGGTTACAATTCCTGCCGACTACCGGCTCATTCTTTGTATTGTTGATTACTGACTCGATTCCTGTACCAGCACTGTGATCAGTGGACGCTATCTGCTACATTCTGCTTTGTTTAGTGACCGCCCATAGGACGGCCGACGTATTGATTACATTGTACGCTTATGCTACCTGCAGATATACTGCCGGTCTCTTTATATCACCAACCAGCTTTTTTGGATCATAGTCCACGCCCTTGGTCAGCATTGCAAAAAAGACACGGAGCAGCTTTGCCGCCACAGCCATCAGCGACTGCATCTTCTTTAAGGGATTCAGCTTTCTGGTTGTATAGTATGAATGGAGTTCCCTGAACTCCGGATTCTTTGACACAAGGGACATTGCAACCTCGAAGAGCAGATATCTTAGTCTCTTTCGACCTCGTCTGCTTATTGTTGTCTCACCCTTATGTTTACCCGAACTATTCTCAACCAATGCTAAACCTGCAAGTTTCTGCAATTCTTTTGGGTTATTGAAGCGGCTTATATCGCCTACTTCAGCCAGGAATCCCGACACCGTCTTGATTCCTACTCCCTTAATTTCCAATAGCTTTTCAGCCATTGGAATCTGTTTTACCAGCTCTTCAATCAGAGCTAATACTTCCTGAAGACGACTATTTCCGGACTCATAATCCTCTAGAAGCATACGTATTTCCATCCTCGCAGATATTTCACCTTCTTTGCTTCCAACACTGTGCTCAGCAGCTTCTATCAGGGTCTTTGCCCTCGCTTTCCCAACTGCTCTCACCTTCGCATCTCGCCAGATTTGGTTCACCCCATCGATACCCAACGTCAGGATATCTTCCGGAAGTGGCGCCACCTTAAGAATCAGCATTCCGCTTTTAGCATTCGGATGCCCGTACACTGTTTTGTATTCAGGAAAATATATATTGAACCAACGACTGATCCTGTTCTGAATTCTTGTAAGCTCCGCTTGTAACTGAAATCTCATGTTAGATGCAGTTCTAAGATCTGCATAAACACCGTCTGGTAGGTATGGGATCATGTAACGTCCCTCTCTAACTAGTCCTGCTATGACTTTCGGATCCTTACGATCATTCTTTGTCGGATTGTTATCGTCGAGTTCTTTTGATTTCTTTACATGATGAGGATTCACAAGAACCGGCTTCATCTCATTGTCCTGAAGGAACTTACCAAGATTAAACCAGTAGTGGCCGGTAGGCTCCATTCCGGGAACCACCTTGTCCTTACCATGCTTTTCTTTGATGTCCAGAACCCATGCCTTAAACGTCACGAATCCGGCCTTATCATTACTAAACTTGAATGGTTTCTTAGAATACTCGATTCCTCGGTAATCAAAAGCTCTGGCATAATGCGTTTCACTTCCGACATCGATTCCGAGCACCAAAGTAGTTTCTGTAATTGCTTTAATTTTTGCATTTTGTGTGTTAGACTTCATTGTAGATACCTCTCTGTTTGATAAGATTTACCAACCTGCCAGTCAGTAGTCTTATTTTACTCTGAGGTATTTTCAATTTTCAACGTCCACCATTTAAACTATACAGGAAGCTCCTTTGTAATAGAAATATTTTTTTCTAAAGAGTGCATGGAGCCGTCAATCATTATTGAATCAAATCCTGCATTCATAGACCTTACCACGGCTCCATAACTATAGTCATGATCCGCATGTAATCCTATAGGTACATTAACTTCACCGGCAAGTTCTTTAACCATAGTTGCATAATTACAAATTCCTGTTGTATGCTGAACACTTACATGCTCCGGATATAGCATAACAATAGCCGGTGTATTTGTTTTTTCTGCTGCATATACTACTGAACGAGCCATTATATAATCCATGCAAATAAAAGCTATAACAGAAGTATTGCTCTCCTTTGCCATTCTTAATATATTCTGTGTTTTTTCATACATATGGATATACTCTCTTTGTTTAATCTCTCTCTAATAAACCAATTACTAAACCACCCGCAAAGGCATCTCCCAATCCGACAACTGTAGGATGCTCAACAAAACTTAAATCTTTACAAGGTCTGCAACAAATATTCTCCCCATATTCCTGTTCCAATTTTTGGCAAAACATTTTACTTTCAGATTTATCATTTAAATTTTTAGTATATAAATAATCATCCTTATTAAAATCATCTCCTTTTCTGAATCTTGTAGCAGACATGGCAATACCGCTTTCTAAAGCTTTATTTAATTTCCGTGCATTATTTCCATATACAATAACCCATGCAGCACTGTGGACAAGTATATTTTTAATTCCCGTCTTGTTATAAATGTATTTAACTCCATCCATAACCTCGTCCTTATCCATTATATTTATCCGGCGTCCGATATATTTTTGAAGTTCATCTTCATTCATACTTAAAATATCTGCTCTACTTGCAAGCTTACTATGTATGTAATGTCTGAACTCTTCTTTAATATAACAACCATCTTCCATTACTACAATAGCATTATCCGGTAAATACGACATCATATTATATGTTTTTTCTATTCTGTCTTTCAATATTTCAAAATCCAATATCTCAGTAAAAGATCCCAATAAAAATACTTCACATTTTTTTATTTCATTACCGAACTCTTTTTCCAGAACCGGCAGATTTAAACTGTCCTCATCATAAGATATTAAAATTCTATTTTCTCTGGGAGTGATAAAATCTATATCATTGGCCTTTATTCTTACACCTGCCGCACATTGTAGAACTATATGAGGATATATTACTTCTCTTCCCACAGTCCCCGGTATTGCCCTGATATTTGTCGGCAACAATTTCCTTACATATTCATTGTAGCAGCTGGTTTGTATTAAGCTGGGATAACCTAGATTTGAAATTGCAATTGCCGCTCTTGTAGCTGTACCGCCTAATGTTATCTTATATTTGAAATGTTCTGCAAAATCCTTACTTTGTCGCTCTGTTTCAGGTATTATTTCGCAGCCCACTCCTTCTTTAAGATGTGCAAGAGCGGTAATCAATATATCCCTTTCAGATAAAACTCCTATATTCATTTCTAAGTCTTTGTTATGGATATTATGTCTTTTAATTTGCTCTTCAATTACATTTTTATCCCAGATTAATTCGTAATCTACACAAGTGTGAAAGCCCATAGCAATTTTTTCATCCATCTCAGTTATCCCTCTTTAATACAATCAATAAAATATTGCCATATTATCTGCTTTGAAAAGTTTGATTTTTTCTGCCGCGATTTTTTTCATCTCTGCTACACATGGTGGCTGAATAACATTTGGCTCTCTAAGTGATTCATCTCTAAGTACTTCCCTCATTTTTTTATAATATGCAACTTTAATATCACTTGATATGTTTATCTTATTTACCCCATGTTCCACAGCTTTTTCAATTTCACTGTCTTTATTTGATGATCCGCCATGTAATACCAATGGAATAGAAACCTCTTTTCTGATTTCATCCAATATATCTATTCTTAATTTTGGTATCTTATCCTTAGGATATATTCCATGACTCGTTCCTATTGCAACCGCCAAACAATCTATTCCCGTCCTTTTTGCAAAATCTTTTGCTTGTTTCGGATTTGTGTACAGTATATCTTCAGGTGCAGTGGTTTCTTTAGAATCTGTATTTCCTATAGTTCCAAGTTCGCCCTCCACAGACACATCCACCACATGAGCTAAATCACATACTTTCTTGCAAATATCTACATTATCTTCATATTGTAATAGAGAACCGTCAATCATAACAGATGTAAACCCTATTTGTATTGCTTTTATAATTTGATCAATAGAAGCACCATGGTCTAAATGTATTACAGCCGGAATTTTTGAATTATTTGTTCTTGCTATGATTCCCTTAACCATTTCAGATGTAATATGTTTAAGTTCATCAGGATGAATTGCAATAATAACCGGCGCATTTTTCTCTTCGCATATCTCCATAATTCCATTAAACATATTATAATCACTAATATTGAATGCCGGAACTGCAAATCCTTTTTCTCTTGCTACTCCAAGCAAATTTTTCATATTTAATATCATTCTTCTCTCCTTTAATTAATCAGCCTTTAACACCTCCCGATGACATTCCTGCAATAAAGTATTTTTGAAAAAATACAAATAATATTAAAACAGGAATTGAGCCCAAAACGCTCATAGCCATCATCTGACTCCAGTCATATGCATGCTGTCCCATAAGTAAGTTAATACCTATGGGCACCGTTCTCATCTCCGTTGTCTGTGTTAAAGCCAATGCAAACAAATACTCATTCCACGCCTGCATGAAAGTATACATTCCTACAGACACCATACTTGGCACTGCTATTGGAACAAGTATATACCATAATGCTTTCCATCTTGATCCACCATCTATCATTACAGCTTCATCCAACTCCCTTGATAAGGTATTAAAATACCCGGTCATCATTAAAATACAGTATGGCAATGTCATTATCAAATAAGTCAATATCAATGCCAAATATGTATTAAATAATTTCATTGTTACTATCAATCCCATATACGGAATAAGAAGTACAATTGGAGGAATAGCCTGTACACTTATTATTATTGAATTTAAAACTCCTTTTCCCGGAAAATCAAATCTACTAAATGCATAAGCAGCTAATATCCCTATTAGTAATGTTGCAACTACAACACAAATGGACACAATGTAACTATTCACAAAAAATCTTACTTTTGTACTGTCTGTAATAACCGCAATATATGACTTAAAGCTGAATGTAGCGTCAATAAACTTTGGCGGCCATGAAAATATTTCAGAATTGTCTTTCAATGATGAACATATCATCCAAAGAATAGGAAATGATGCAAAAACGGCACCTATCACCAGCAATACTGTAGCTATTATCTTCTTTATACCGGTATGACTTCCCACCATAATCTAGCTCCTCACTTTTTTCTGCTGCCTTACATAAAAAATTGCAACGATAATACATACAATTAACAATATTGTGGCTGATGTAGACGCCATACTGTAATCGACCTTCTGGAATGCCAGTTTGTATATGTATATGCTTAAAGTCTGTGTGGCGTTTACAGGTCCACCCCCTGTCAACATCCAAATAACATTAAAGGATTGAAGTGTCCATATGAAGTCCAGCATAGCAATACTGATTAATATCGGCTTTAATTGTGGTATTGTAATACTAAAAAATCTTTTAATATCATTAGCACCATCTATTGCCGCACTTTCATATAAATCTTCCGAGATTCCCTGTAATCCTGCCAATATACTGATCATATAAAACGGATAACCACACCATATATTTATAAAGCATATAACAGGCAGTGCAATTGCTCTGTCACTAAGCCACTCTGTATCTCTATTTACATGAGGAAACAAGGATAGAATATAATTTATAATTCCGGATGGTTGTAACATCAATTTCCAAAGTATGGCAACTACAGATGCTGTGAATACCCATGGCAATATATAAATAACTCTTGCAATTGTCTTTGTTCTTACACTGAAATATTTTGAATTTAACAATATTGCAAATAGCATGCCTATAACCATATGTGCAATAACACTTACAGCTACAAATATAATTGTGTTATATACAGATTTCCAATAGTTACTGTCTTTAAATAGTTTATAATAGTTTTCCAATCCCACAAAAGAGGGATTTTTTGATATAACCGCCTTGTCTGCAAATGAATATGTAACTACCATGAAAATCGGTACTACCATAAATACAATCATCAATGTAATTGTAGGTAATAAATATCTATATGGTGCAGACTTTTTTCCAGCTAATATATTCATCTAACCCCTCCCATTAAGTAGTTTCACGAATGAATAGTAATCACTTCAGTAATATGATCATTTACCTGCATTATCTAAATAGTTTTGCCAATTTTCCAACATCTTGTTGACATCCATCTCACCCTCTAAATACATTACCAGGTCATTTGTCATAGATGTCATAACATCTGAAGCATTTGCCAATCCGATAAACTCATTTATAACATAATTCTTTTTGTATTCCTCATAGTACTCTTGGAACTGTGTTGGTGCTGAACTGTAGTCCGGTGTAGCCACTTTACTGTTTGGAAATGCTGACATCGTCGATGCCAATCCCGCAGATGCAGAACCGTCTTTTCCATCTTTTCCACCCAATAAGAAATTTATAAACTCTGCCGCAGCTTCTTTATTTTCACATGACTCTGAAATTCCAACAGCCCAACTCGCATAACAAATGCCGCTTTGTTCTTTATAATCATCTTTAACAGGTATTGTAGCAGCTTTAAAGTTCAACTTCTCGAATTGGCTCATTGTTGCTGCAGATGCAATGGTAAATGCACAATTTCCTGCCGCAAAATTACTTGTCATTTCAGCCTCTTCCAATGTACTCATTCCCGGGTATAATACTCCCAAATCATAAAGTTTTTTATACATCTCTGCTAAGGAAGCAAGTTCACTATTGTCTTTAGTCAAATATTTGCCATCCTTATCTTTTAATGCAATTCCTGATGCCCAACCTGTTCCCATAAATACATTTTGTATACCATTGGCATTTGTAGTTCCCAAATTTAAAGCCAACGCTGAATATCCGGCAGCTTTTATTTTTTCACAAGCCTGCTCCAACTCAGTCCATGTAGTCGGAATTTTTTCAACACCTGATTTTTCCAAAATATCCATATTTACATACATCGGATAGGCGAAATTTAATATCGGAACTACATACTCTTTATTATCTACCTTCCAAACATCACTTGCCAGATCTAATTTCACATCTACAGTTGAAAGATCTGTTAAAATGCCCATATCAACAAACTCTGATAACCACGCTCCATCAATACTAAGTACATCTGCAATTGTGCCATTTGTTGCCCCGGCTGTTATAGCTGTCTTAGTGTCTGCCCAGGGTGCTGTCAAAAGCTCTACCTTATTACCTGTGGCAGCTTCATATTCATCACATATTTTTTGCAGATAGCCTTCCGGCAACTCTCCACCCCACCACTGTTGGAATTTAATAGTTACTCCACCAGCCTTCTTAGTCTCCGCTTCGGAAGATACTTCTTTTGTATCCCCACCTGAACTTTCTGCTTTAGGTGTACTGTTATTACCGCATCCAACAAGACCTGTCAGCAAAGCACATGATAACATTGTTGTAATACCCAACTTTACAAATCTACTTATTTTCATATTACCCCTCACTTTCCGAGAAATTTTATTTCATTTCTGTAATTTTATTTTATAAAATTCCTCATTCACGTTTTACTTGTAATTTAATTTTACAACTTGGGTGTTTTTTGTCAATATACAAAGATTTTTTCTCTATTATATCTATTTTTTATTTGATTTATTATGCATTTTGTCCTTTGAGAATTTTTAAATGTAGAATAGGCGTGAAATATTATTTTTTGTATTCAAAAAAAGCTTAGAATTTGATTCTAAACTTTCAAGGCATATATATTATTCTGTAATACACATATCAATTTCATACAAAAAGCGAATTGAAAAATTCAACTCGCTTCTTTACCCTATACAGAAATCAACCTATAATATTTATTTAACAAGTTTTATCTTATAATAATAAAACTTAAGATCAAAACAAGTATTACACCACATACCATTGCAAAAATAAATTCAGAATTACCTATTTCACTACATACTGCTCTTACGATTGTATTAATCGCATTTATCATGGATATTCCCATAACTATCTTATATATTATTTCCGGTGTGGTTGCCACAATTATTGCAAGCAGAATCAAATTTATAGTCCATATAGCAATTAGCAATATATTACCCACTTTTTTCATGACAATACCTATTACCTCCCTTTATAAACTTTTACATACACTATTTCATCTTAAATATACATCTATTATCTTTTATATATTAATTAACACTTTTTAAAATTTATGTCAAGATAACAAAAAGCCCCATGAAGTAACTTCTCCACAGGACTTTCCTTATACTAAAAATCTTCTCTTATTATTTCCCAAACAGCCTCTATACTATGCTTGTTTTCTACATACTCTCCGGCTGCTCTGCTCATATCTTTTAGAGCTTCCTTGTCATTATATAGCCTTACACATCCCGTTATAAAATCATCCGGTTCATCTGCTACTAACATTTGATTATGAGAATTATCTATTCCCTCCGCGCCTACAGCAGTGGTTATTACCGGATCACGATAATATAGTGCCTCTATTACCTTGCCCTTTACTCCTGCTCCGTATCTTAGAGGTACTACTACAAGCCTTACCTTCTCGTATAGTTCTTTTAATTCCTCTTCACTGACAAAGCCTTTAAAGATGATACCCCTTTCCTCATTGTGAAGTGCCTTTATCTCATCTGTGGCATTAGAACCCACTATATAAAAAGGTGCTTTTATCTGTGCATAGATTTTTTCCCACATATTATCAAGGAAATACTTCAGTGCATCTGCATTCGGCGGATGTGAAAATCCTCCTACAAACAGTACGCCCTCTCTGATATCCGGATTGTAGTCAAATTTTATAAACTTATCAAAGACATAGGCTGTTATTGCCTTTGCTTTTATCTTCTTATCAAAGGTATGAATATAATCCACCTCTACATTTGAAGGGTAATAGCTTATACTTGCCTTTCTCATAAGGTCAAGCTCCATACTCTTCCAATATGCACTGGCATTTTTTCTCTCCACATCCCCGGTAAGCTCATACTCTCTTCTTTCACGCAGGAAATGTAAATCATGACCATAGTAGATTACCTTGATATCAGTTTTTTCTTTGATAAAATCAATGTATTTTGTTGCAATATGAGGTCTGTTAAGATAAACAATATCAATATTTGACTGATTATTTTCAATCCACTCAAATATATTTGTTCTCATCTCATTGCCATATAATACCTCTACGCCCATTTGCTCCAGAGTTTCGGTATATGGCTCGGACTTTGCAAAATTATCCGGCAAAAACTTCACCACATAACCTCTTTCTATAAACATTTTTATATACTGGAAAGTGGTTTTTGAGCCGGCATCCTTATCAAAGGTCGGCACATAATGGTCTACAAAGAGTATAACCTTTTTGCCTCTGCTTCTTTCTCTGGCTCTAAAGGCATTCGGCACACCGACATTGTCGTACTGGTTTTTAAACTCCTCACTCCATTTTTCCTGAAGCTTTTTATTGTTCTCCACCTGATATCTCTTAAGCCCTGTGCCGTTTACATCCGTACCGTTTGATACACCTTCAAAATGAATTACCACACTGAGCGGCTGATATACCACCCTCAGTCCACGCTTTCTCACTTCAAAGGCAAGGTCTGAGTCCTCACAATATGCAGGTGCATATCTTTCATCAAATCCTCCGATTTCCTCCCAGAGTTTTCTGCTAAGCATTATCGCCGCACCTGATATATAGTCAACATCTCTTACATAATTATACTCGGGCTTATTCGGATCATCACATCTGCCATAGTTCCAGCCGCTGCCGTCACTCCATATAATGCCTCCTGCCTCCTGCAATCTGCCGTCAGGATATATAAGTTTTGAGCCTACCATACCGATACTTCTGTCAGACTCAAGCAGCTTTATAAGCGGCGGCAGCCAATTTTCTTTCACGGTTGTATCATTATTTAAAAAGAATATATACTCGCCTCTCGCCTTTTTTGCGGCATTATTACAATTCTTTAAAAATCCCTGATTGGTTTCATTCCTTGCAATTACAAGACCTCTTACAAATTTATCTATTTCCTTTGTGGCATCTGTGGATACATCATCAGCAATGATTATCTCATAATCAAACCCTACAGTATTTTCAAGAATGGATACCAGACAGGCATAGGTATAATGTATTTGATTATACACAGGTATAATAATACTTACCTTAGGATTTTCCACATAGGGGAACTCTATTCTGCCCTTTTCTCTGTATAAATCACCTATTTTAAATTCGCCCTCTATAAGGTTTTTTCCCTGTTCGGAATGTGTTAATTTAAAATATTTTATAGGATGAAAAATGCTCATAAGCCTGTAGTTAAGCCTTTTTCTTTCCATACTTCCCTTAGGATATTTTTTATTGTAAATAGTGCTTAACTTTCTTCTGATTCTGAATGGAATGGAGAGATTACCGTTATAAACATTCAAGGTCTTTGCAAGCTCTTCATTTTCATGTCTTAGATTATCTATTATTATCCCCAGATTGTTTACATGATTATCTGTAAGCGTTCTAAGCCTTGTCATCTCTTTGATAGCCAGCTCTCTATCCTTATTTATCTCTGAAAGCTCGATTATCTTATTTTTTGCATGCGGTAATTCCTCAAGCGCTTTTAATCCCTCATTTAGGGTATCACGGCTTACTGTCTCCACAAAATAATTATCCAGATAAACTTCCTGATAATCGCCATGTATATATTCCTGGAATCTTCTCTCCATAAAGTCAAAGGCATCTATATCATCTATACCGAACTTTTCCAGGAATTCTTCCTCAACAAGACCGAAATTTTCCTGTATTTTGCTTGCATTATTTTGATAAAAGCTGTGCAATGCACGGTATTTTATAAAGAGTTCTCTATCCTTTATAAAATCCATCGACTCATCAAATATCCATTCGCAGTCTATAACGATAAACTTCTCTCCGTCAAATATAAAATTATCAAATATGGCATCAAGATTTATTGCGTCATTATCCACTATCTTTTCAAGATATCCCTTAATACCTTCTATAAAGCTGTCTATATCTTTTTTGATACCATCTGCACAAAGCCTGCTTAAAGACTTTCCGTTTACAAAGGGGAAGTTTATCTCTCCGGCATTTTTAAAAGTCCCTTCAAGCACTGTCACATTGTCATTTTTTATAAGCTTTGCCCTGTCATACATACCCAGTATATGTGGAATACCGTCTTTTTTCAGAGCGGACTTTAAGGCATACTTCTCACCTTCTCTTCTCCTGATTTCCGTCTTTATCTGATACTTTGGAAGTCTGGTTCTGTTGTATTTAATATAGATGTTCTCCTCACTGCCTCCGCAAACCAGTATATATGAGTTTGCAAAGGCATCAAAATCTCCTGTTTTTGCAGCCTGTGAAAATCTCTCACCGATATCTTTTAGTGCAAATCTTGGATAATCATAAGCTTTTATCTGTGCAAGCTCTCCCTCTCCGGGCATTTCCTTGTCTGAAAAAAGCTTATAAACATATCTATAGTTTGGATATGGATAATATGTGGAATACCCCTCTTTAAGCCATTGTCTTACAGTATTTACACTTAAGGGATTTTTATCTCCGAAATCCTCTTCAAAATAGTTCATACCGTATTTATTGTCAAATATTAAAACCAGCTTTGTTTCGGGCTTTTCATTTTCCATAAGTCTTGATACCATCTCGGCACCATAGGCGATAACAGTATCAAATCCGTTAAAATCTATACTTTTTAAATCTGAAATATATTCTATGCTATTGCCGAAAACAGCCTGCACACTTTCCGATTTTTCTTTTGACTCTTCATAGATATAGACTTTTGATTTCTTACACAGATCATCCAATATTGCAATCTGACTTCCGAGGAATAATGTCTTTCCCTGTATATCTATCCACTCTGTATTTCCAAGCGACAGAGATGAAAAAAAGGACAGATTCTCTAATCCGGGATTTTCTTTTAAAAGTCTATATTCATCTTTTCCATACTTTTTTGAAAGTTCTAAAAGACTCATTTTCTCTCCCATTTATTTTTATTCAAGCAAAATCCTATGATTGAATAAGTTTTACTTTTGATTCCATATCATAAACTCCCACAGTGTTTTTATTTGAAATAACTGTAATGAATGTAACATCATAGAGTCTGTGATATACCACATGTGTACCGTCTTCAAATCCGGTACAGCTCATACTTAAAAGATACTCCCCACCCTGTAAGGTCATTTTTTGTTTGAATTCCACCACTACTTCATCACCGGGTTTTACAGGTTTTACAGGTGCACCCTCAAACATTGTATTGGTACCGCTAAGTTCCGTTCCCTTTTTATCCTTAATGGTGAATGTAAATATAGGGGATTCTATATCGGCATTAAACCTTATCTTTTCTCTGATTGTAAACTCCTCGCCCTTAAGCAAAAGATTTGTAAGCTCTCCCTTAGAGTCTAAAAGCCCCAGATCATATATCTCGGCTCTGCCGTCACCATATTCTGTTTTATTGGGATTTATGGAGATTTTTTCCTTCATAAGACCGTGATATTCTTTGGCATGTGATTTATTTATATCATTGTTTAACTCCATCATATCGGAGAAATTGCTGTCCAGTCTTTTTGCAAGATCTGCCTCCAAATCATCCATTCTTCCCGCAAGGATTTTTTTATACAGATCCACCATCTCTCCGGCAGGACCTTCGGCAAGAAACTTTCCCTTATTTAGAAGTATTACCTTATCGCAATACTTTATAACGCTTCCCATATCATGAGTTACCATCAATATGGTTGTACCTGTCTTTCTTATCTCTTCCATTCTTCTGTAGCATTTTGCCTGGAAGAAAACATCACCTACCGAAAGCGCCTCATCCACTATCAGTATTTCCGGTTCCACATTTATAGCAAGTGCAAAGGCAAGTCTTACAAACATACCTGATGAGTATGTCTTTACAGGCTGATAGACAAAATCCCCTATATCCGCAAAATCAAGTATTTCAGGAAGCTTTGCATCCATCTGCTCTCTGCTAAAGCCCATCATGGTACCGTTCATATATATATTTTCAATGCCTGTATAGTCCATATTAAATCCGGCTCCAAGTTCCAGTAATGCGGATATATTGCCGTCCACCTCTACACTACCGGTACTTGGATTTAATACTCCTGTTATGATTTTTAATATAGTGGACTTTCCGGAACCGTTTGTTCCTATAATTCCCACTGTTGAGCCTTTCTCTACACAAAAGGATATTTTATCCAAGGCAAAAAATTCCTTATGATATTTTTTATGTGTAAGAGAAATACTCTCCTTTAACCTGTCTATAGGCTTATCATACAGTCTGTAAATCTTGGTCACATCACAGACATTTATTGCTAAATTGCTCTGCATACTTCTCCTTATAATACATCTGAAAAATGCGGTCTAAGCTTATTGAACATTCTAAGTCCGATAAATAATAATATTATGGTAACTACCCAAAAATAAACTGTAAGTCCCGGCCTTTGGAAAAAAAAGTTCCCTCTCAGTATGCTGTCTCTGTATCCTACCACAATATAATATACCGGATTGAGCTTCATTAATTTTTCTACCTTTGGAGGGAAGAACTCAAACATTGTAGGATCCCACATAATCGGTGTCATCCACATCCCAAACTGTAAGGCAATACCCACTATCTGTGCCATATCCTTAAAGAATACATTTATAGCACAGGTTATATATATTATTGCCAATGCAAATATTGACAGGCAAAAACTGTAATATACTACTCCAATCCAGCTAATCATCGGCAGTCTTCCAAATGCCAATGTCATTGTTATCATTATTACAACAAAGATTCCATGCACTATAAGGCATGAAATCACCTTGATTACAGGCAGTATTGATACATTAAACACTACCTTTTTTACAAGATAATTATATTCCGAAAGTACTGCCGTACCTAAGTTTAGAGTCTCAGCAAAGAAAAACCACGGTACTATACCGGGCACCAACCATACCACATAGGGAACTCCGGGTACCGGTGGCTCACTCTTAAAGCCCATCTGAAAAATCAAAAAGTATATAAGCACTGTAACTACCGGTTGAACAAACATCCAGGCAATGCCAAAATAGGACCCGACAAAGCGCTTCTTAAAATCAGCCTTTGCCAAATCCCATATGATTCCTCTGGATTTTAATATTTCTCGTATAAGCGATATTATATTCATCTCTTTTTCCATTCATTATTTTACAAATTATATCTACAATCCTGCCTTTTTAAAGCATTACTCTTTTATAAGTCTTTACTCTTGCAATCCTTATATAAATAATTCTTTTACAAAACAGGATTGTAAATCAATATCAGAATTTATCAAAACTAAATGTTTCTTTAATGCCCTTCCACTTTGTATCTTTTTCAGACATTATAAGTTCCATTCCCTCTATCGGCCAGTTAATACCTATATCGGGATCATTGTATATAATACCGCCCTCATCATTCGGATGATAAAAGTCTGTGCATTTATAAGCAAATACAGCCTCATCCGAAAGCACTAAAAAACCGTGCGCAAAACCTTTCGGTATATAAAATTGCTTTTTATTCTCGCTTGATAATAATACTCCGAAATGCTTTCCGAATGTCTTTGAGTTTTTTCTTAAATCAACCGCCACATCATAGACCTCACCGCTTAGTACTCTTACAAGCTTACCCTGTGGATGCTCCTTTTGAAAATGTAAGCCGCGAAGAACTCCTTTGGATGATTTTGACTCATTATCCTGTACAAAGACCATATCAAGTCCTGCCTCTTTAAAATCATTTTGATTATATGTTTCTATAAAATATCCTCTATCATCTTTAAACACTGTTGGAGTGATTACGCAAAGTCCTTCTATCTCGCATCTGTCCACTATGATTTTTCCCATTATAATACACCTCATTATTTTTTGCTTTATTTCTGTTCTAAATTATACTTCACAGTAGTATTTCCGTCAAATATGAACGCAAAAAAAGCCATGACACTATTATTATTCTATGTTTAAAATTAAAAAGACATCTTCAGCCAAATACCTAAAAAAAGCCACGAGTCAAAAACTCGTGACCTTTCAGTACAGCCATACTCATATATGACCGCTATTATATTATTTACTATGTGACTTATATATTACTATTTGTTCATTGCCGCATCAAAGGCTTCCAAAGCTTCCCTTTGTTCCCTTGTAAGCTTTGTAGGTACGGATACCACCAAAGTTATATAGTGATCTCCCCTCGTATTTTTGTTTCTTAGGAACGGTACACCCTTGCCCTTTAGTCTCACCCTTGTATCTGTCTGAGTACCCGGCTTTACCTCATATTCCACTTCACCGTCCACAGTTTTTACTCTTATAGCACCTCCCAGAGTCGCCTTTGTAAAGCTTATAGGTACTGTAGAATAAATATTTGTTTCCTGGCGTTTAAAAATAGGATGAGGGCTTACTATCGCTTCTACAAGCAAATCTCCTCTCGGGCCTCCGTTTATCCCCGGTTCTCCGCCTCCTGCCATTCTTATAGACATACCATTGTCTATACCGGCAGGTATATCCACAACAAAGCTCTTCTTTTTTTGAATATATGCCTTCCCATGACATTCAGGGCATTTTTCCTTGACAACCTTTCCCGTACCGTTACAGTCCGGACAGGTTTTAACATTCTGCATAGTTCCAAAGATTGTCTGCTGAGAATACCTTATCTGTCCCTTACCGTTACACTTTGTACAAGTGGTTGGTGAAGTACCCGGCTTAGCTCCTGTACCATGGCAAGTTGCACATTCTTCCTTGAAGTTTACCTTGATTTCTTTCTTACATCCAAAGACGCCTTCTTCAAATGTAAGTCTCACTGATGCTCTGACATTTGCCCCTTTCATAGGACCGTTTCCGGCAGCTCTGCTTCCACCGCCTCCAAACATTCCTCCAAAGAGATCTCCAAATATATCATCACCGCCAAAATCAAAACCTGAGAAGCCACCAAAGCCGCCAAATCCACCGCCTCCGGCACCGGCTCCACCATCAAAGGCAGCATGACCGAATTGGTCATACTGTCTTCTTTTATCAGGATCGCTTAGTACCGAATAGGCTTCACTAGCTTCCTTAAACTTCTTTTCAGCCTCAGGATTATTAGGATTTGAATCCGGATGATATTTTTTTGCCAGTGCTCTGTATGCCTTTTTTATTGCAGAGTCATCAGCGTTTTTATCCACGCCAAGTACTTCATAGTAATCTCTTTTGCTCTCTGCCATCAGTTGCTCTCCTTAATTATACCTCTTTAAAATCACCGTCTATAACATCATCATCTGAAGATGTTTTGGCATCCTGTGCTCCGGCTGTGTCGGCATCTGCCGCACCTGCATTCTGAGCCGCACCTGCCTGCTCATATACCTTTGCAAAGAGCTTTTGAGCACTCTCCATAAGCTTCTCCTTGCCTGCCTTAATATCATTTATCTGATCATCTGTCATAGCATCGATAGGTGCTCTGTTTATAGCCTCTTTCAATGTTGTAAGATCAGCCTCAACTGCCGCCTTATCATTTGCATCCAGATTGTCACCAACTTCTTTTAGTGCATTCTCTGTCTGGAATACTATTGAGTCGGCTTCATTTCTCGCATCAATACCTTCTTTTCTCTTCTTATCCTGTGCTTCAAACTCTGCGGCTTCCTTTACAGCCTTATCAATATCACTTTCAGACATATTTGAACCTGCGGTAATTGTAATATGCTGCTCCTTACCTGTTCCAAGATCCTTTGCAGATACGTTCACAATACCGTTTGCATCTATATCAAATGTAACCTCAATCTGTGGCACACCTCTTTTTGCAGGTAAAATACCGTCAAGTCTGAACTGACCTAAAGTCTTATTATCTCTTGCAAACTGTCTCTCACCCTGTACTACATGGATATCAACAGCTTCCTGATTGTCTGCAGCTGTAGAGAATATCTGACTCTTCTTTGTAGGTATTGTAGTATTTCTTTCAATAAGTCTTGTAGCTACACCTCCCATCGTCTCGATTGAAAGTGAAAGCGGAGTAACATCCAGAAGCAAAACATCTCCTGAACCTGCTTCACCTGAAAGCTTTCCTCCCTGAATACCTGCACCTATTGCAACACCCTCATCAGGGTTGATGCTCTTTGAAGGCTCCTTACCTGTAAGAGATTTTACCTTATCCTGTGCATTGATCATTCTTGTAGATCCGCCTACAAGCAATACTTTTCCAAGCTCACTTGATGTAATGCCAGCATCCTTAAGAGCATTCTGTACCGGAACGGCAGTCCTCTCAATAAGATCAAGTGTAAGTTCATCAAACTTAGCTCTTGTAAGAGTCATATCCAGATGCTTCGGTCCCTCTGCTGTAGCTGTTATGAAAGGAAGATTGATATTTGTGGTTGTTGCTGTTGAAAGCTCTTTTTTAGCCTTCTCAGCCGCTTCCTTTAATCTTTGAAGTGCCATCTTATCTGCAGAAAGGTCAACACCCTCGGCATTCTTAAATTCACTTACAAGCCAATTTGTAATCTTATTATCAAAGTCATCACCGCCCAGATGTGTATCACCGTTTGTAGCCAAAACCTCTATAACACCGTCACCGATCTCAATAATTGAAACATCAAATGTACCGCCACCAAGGTCATATACCATAATCTTTTGCTCGGCATCATTGTCAAGACCGTATGCAAGAGCTGCAGCTGTAGGCTCATTTATAATTCTCTTTACATCAAGACCTGCAATCTTACCTGCATCCTTTGTAGCCTGACGCTGTGCATCATTAAAATATGCAGGAACTGTGATAACCGCCTCTGTAACTTTCTCACCCAAATAACTCTCAGCATCAGCCTTAAGCTTTTGAAGAATCATTGCTGAAATCTCCTGTGGTGTATAAGATTTACCATCTATGGTCACCTTATAATCTGTACCCATATGTCTCTTTATTGAAGAGATTGTTCTGTCTGAGTTTGTAACCGCCTGACGCTTTGCAGGCTCACCTATAAGTCTCTCACCTGTTTTTGTAAATGCCACTACTGAAGGTGTTGTTCTTGAACCCTCAGAGTTTGGAATAACTACAGGCTTTCCACCTTCCATAACTGCTACACAGCTGTTTGTTGTACCTAAATCTATACCAATAATCTTACCCATTATTTTATCCTCCAAATTATATACTTTATTATTTTAATATCTATATTAAATATTTTGCTTTGCTCTCACAAAACAAAATATAGTCCCGAATTTAATTGGCAACCTTTACCATGCTGTGTCTAAGAACAGTGTCCTTATACATATAGCCCTTTAAAAGTTCCTCGGCTACTACATTCTCACCTAAATTTTCATCTTCTATATGCATTACAGCATTGTGGAAATTCGGATCAAATTCTTTGCCCACACAATCAATCGCCTTTACTCCCAAATCTTCAAGAGTCTTTGTCATTTGATTGTAAATCATTGTTATTCCCTCTGCAAAAGCCTTGCCTTCTCCATCCGCCGGTGCTGCAAGCATTGCTCTTTCAAAATTGTCAACCACCGGTAAAAGCTTTTCTGCCATACTTCTTGCTCCCATATCAAACATGGTAGCTTTTTCTTTTTCATTTCTTTTTCTGAAATTTTCAAACTCTGCCATACTTCTTTTAAGTCTGTCTGTCAAATCCGCAATGGCAAGGTCTTTTTTATCAGGCTTTTCTTCAGGATTTTCATCACTGAAATCCTCACCGGCTTCAGCTTCCATAGCCGCCGCCTTTGCCGCTTCCTCCTCCAAAGAAGTTTCAGTCTCTACTACCGGATCTTTATCCTTTTCGTTTTCTAAAACTTCCTTATTTTCTTTTTGTTTTCTTTTTAAATCCTTTTCCTTCACAGCCCTCTCCTCTATTCATCATTTTTAAATTGCTCATCCAGCGATGCCATAACCGTCTTTATGGTCTTTAATACCTTTTCATAGTCCATTCTCTTTGGTCCCACTATACCGATAGTACCTCTAAGTCCCTCGCCTATCTCATAATTGGCTGTGACTACCGAAAGATCCCTCATATCTGAAACCGGTACTTCATTTCCTATATATACTCTGATACCGTCCTTATCATCCTCATTGACTTCCGCCAGTATCGCCTTTAGCTTATCCTTCTCCTCAAAGGCATTTACAAGCTGACTTGCTTTTTCCCTGTCGGAAATCTCAGGATATTTAAAAATATTTGTTGTGCCGCTTGTATATATCTCCAGATTGTCAGTAGCACTTTCAAATACTGCTGCCACCTCTCTTAAAACCTTATCCACTATATCACCATAAACTCCTGCATCAGTTCTCAGCTTATTCATAATGCTTAAGTTTATTTCTTCCACAGTCAATCCGTTTAAAGAAGTATTTATAAGCAGGTTCAGATTAAGAAGCTCGGCTTCGGATATTTCGCTCTCAATATCTATTATCTTATTATTGATAATATTTCCCTCAGCCACGGTTACCAAAAGCAACTTGACTTTATCTATCTTTGAGAGCTGCAAAAACTTTACCTTATTTGAGTGAATGGTCGGACCTGATATCATTGCGGCATAATTGGTATCTCTTGCAATCACCTTTGCAAGCTGCTTTAATACAGTTTCCAATCTGTCCACTTTTTTGAACATCAGATCCTTAAACTCTTCAGTTTCTATCTCCTTTTCTCTAAGCATCTCATCTACATAGAATCTGTAGCCCTTATCTGAAGGAATACGCCCCGCTGAAGTATGCGGCTGTAAAATATAGCCCATCTCCTCCAAATCACTCATCTCATTTCTGATTGTTGCGGAACTTAAATTAAGTTCAGGGAGCTTTGAAATAGTTCTTGAACCTACCGGCTCCCCGGTTTCCATATAATTTTTTATGATAGCTTTTAAAATAATCGCTTTCCTGTCCTCTGAATCCATTTGCCCTCCCTTCTTATTTGTTAGCACTCATTTATATAGAGTGCTAACTCTATTAATTACTATATTCCATACAGGCATATTTGTCAATAACTTTTTTTATTTTTTTGATTACTTTTATAAATTGGTAAAATACCAAAAAACTCCCAACCGCTTTATACGGTGTGGGAGTTTTTTAAGCTCATACTTTTTCCCTCATATTATAGCCCTATCAACCGATTCCTCCATAGAATGCACCTGCTATAAGTGCAAGCAATGCAAGTCCCGTATATACATATTTACCGAGGAAGAACCAAATATCTCCTTTCGGTTTTTTAGCTCCTGTATTAACAGCATCCATTGTATAATCCTTGCCGAATACAAAGAACAACATCACAGATGCAAGTACGGCACCTATCGGGCAAATATAGATAGATACGGCATCCATCCAATTTCCTACTATTCCCTGTATCAATATGGCAACGATCACACCTACTACTCCGATAACTCCTACAGACTGTATTCTGTTTAGTTTAAATTGCTGCTGCAATGTGGCAACAGGTGCCTCATATAGATTTACAAGAGAACTGAGTCCTGCAAATGTAACGCATACAAAGAATATAATTCCTACAAGCATACCTCCGGGCATCTGATTCATAATATTTACAAGATAGATGAACATAAGTCCCGGACCGCCTTCGCTAAGTTCCGCCCCTGATGTAGCCATAGCCGGTATAATAACAAGAGCTGCCAAAAGCGCCGCACAGGTATCAAATATTGCGATATTCATTGCCGAGAAAGGTATATCCTCTTTCTTACTCAAATAAGAACCGTAGATTACAGTACCGTTTCCTGCAATAGAAAGTGAGAAAAATGCCTGTCCGAAAGCAAATATCCAAAGTCTTATATCCTTTAATCCCTGAGGATTTACAGTGAAAATATACTTATATCCGTTGACTGCTCCCGGCTGTATTCCGATATATATTGCCAAGCCGATCATCATCACAAATAGCAAAGGCATCATAA
This sequence comes from Lachnoanaerobaculum sp. Marseille-Q4761, assembly GCF_017565785.1. NCBI lineage: Bacteria > Bacillati > Bacillota > Clostridia > Lachnospirales > Lachnospiraceae > Lachnoanaerobaculum > Lachnoanaerobaculum sp. Marseille-Q4761. Next base: position 1,013,022 of record NZ_JAGEKB010000001.1, on the reverse strand, counting down.
ACTTATTGGCTTTTTCAATACCGTCGGCTACACCGAATGCCATGATTGCAAAGCTTACTATCAAAGCAATAACAATCCACATATTATTACCGAAAGCTGAAGCTGTAGCTCCAAAAGTCCCCCCGATAGCTTCCATATCGGTTCCCATGCCATATACTTTACCTGTAAATGCCATTATAAGATATTTAAATATCCAGCCGACAACGCATGAATATCCTATAGCAAGAGCCAATGATCCGAGAGTCGGTATAATTCCTATACCCTCACCAAGCTTTCTGCTTTTTCCGGCATGTGCCATAGCGGCTCCAAAAGCTCCTATAGGTCCTTTGCCTGTGCTTCTTCCCAGAGCAATCTCTTCGACCACTCCCGTACTTCCTATCAATACTACAAATATAAAATATGGAATAAGGAAAGTCATCCCGCCAAATGCAGATACCAAAACCGGGAATCTCCACAGATTTCCCATACCTACAGCAGAACCTACACATGCTATAATAAAACCTACTTGTGAGTTAAAACCATCCTGTTTTACAGATGTATTATCTGAACCCATAAAATTCCTCCGTCTTGCCAAAATGCAAGTACTTATTTTGGACGGCAGTCCGATCTGATAAGACCGGTCTGCCGGTATATTTTATTTATTTTCCCAATATCCGTAATTCGCTTCATCACACATTTCTTCTTTTGACGGAGCATAAGGCTCTGCCCATGCATGGAAATGTCTCATAGGCAATGTGTGACCGAAGGTAATCTTCAGATTAGGAACAGTATCTCTGTCTTTATAAAGTTGTGTCAATGCCGCAATGATATAGTCCATATGCTGCTTGCTGAACTGACTTCTGTTAATAGCCAGACGAACAACATTACATACTTCCTTTTGCTGCTCAGGAGTCTTTAAATCATATTCCATAGAGAAATCTCCAAGCTCTGAACAACGAATACCGTAACGATGGATCATCTCAAGCGAAAGTGCCTGACCTGCAAAACTCTCATGTCCTCTCTTATAGTTAAAGAACTTATCAACATCAACATAAACTCCATGACCGCCGGCAGGCTGTACTACAGGAACACCGTTTGCAGTAAGTCCGTCAGCCAGATACTGACACTGTTTTACTCTCTCATCCTGATAATCAAATCTTGCCTCTTCATACATACCCTGGCAAAGCGCCATAATATCATGTCCCGACATACCGCCATAGGAGTCATTACCATAAGCTGAAATCTGACGAACCTTTAAAAGATGTCCGATATCTGTCTTTACAGTTCCATCCTCATTAAACTCTGAGAACTTCTGCCAGAATAATCCCTTATCACGGAAAGCTAAAATACCGCCCATATTTGAATGTCCGTTTTTCTTAAGTGATGCGGAAACAACATCAAAATATGAGAACATTTCTTTTGCTATCTCGCAGATTGACTTGTCGGCATAACCCTCTTCATTCATCTTTATAAAGTAGCAGTTCTCCGCCCATCTTGCACCGTCCATAACAAATGGAATATTATGTTTATGTGCAATCTCGGAAACCTCTCTGATGTTTTTCATAGAAACTGCCTGTCCGCATACAGAGTTATTGGTTACTGTAGAATAAATAAGAGGAACATTCTCCACACCTACAGCTTCAATAAGCTGATTCAGCTTATCTATATCCATATCTCCCTTGAAAGGATTCTTCTCATACTTTCCGCTCTCAGGTACCTCGAATAAAATCTCCTTATGGAAAAGGTTCCTCGGAACATTACCCATCTGCTTGATATTGCCCTCTGTCGTGTCAAAATGTGCATTTGATGGGATGGTAAATACCTTACCCGGCCATCTTCTTGCAAATAAAGGCTTTAATACATCAAATAAAAGAGCCTCCGCACAACGTCCCTGAGGAACGATAAATGTGTTAGGTCTGGAAAGCTGATACTTACCTCCATTGATAAATCCACCCTCATGATCAACCAGATACACTTCATTCATCATCTTTTCCACATCATCCTTATCAACACCCTCTTTGATGTAGTTGATGAGTCTCTTTTGATCATCTCCTCTTTCCCATACATCCCTGAATGCATCCAAAAGAACATAGTATCCCTTATTTCTTCCATATGATTCGTCTGCAAGGAACATGGTTGACCACTGTGTATCTGTCATTGATGTAGTACCTGAATCAGAAAGACAGTCTATATACAAAAGACCTGCGGGGAAAGCGAACTCATTATAATGAGTCATCTCCAAGGCTCTCTTTCTCTGCTCCTGTGTAACTGTAGGAACTTCCCTTACCACATGTGTCCATGACTTCGGTGCCTCTACACCTAACATCTTCTCATACTCCATTTTAATACCTCCAAATATAAAAATATATTTTGATACCCCGGTCATCGTAGTAAACGACTGGCGGACGGTATTACAATCACATTCAGCGAGTAGTAGATATTTCAGCTATTAACTCTTTGCATAGTGTATACACATAATCTCTAATTTTTTACAAATATCAGCTTTATTATCTAACTATTCCCTATGGTTTTAATTTATCATTATTTTAAATTCTTGTCAATATTGTTTAATCAAAAGCCTATATTCGTGTATTTTTAGTATATTTCTGTGCAATGTGCATTAAAATTTGCTTTTTGAAATTGTCTCAATTTTTGATGCAATTTTTATATGATAAAATTTTTAAGATTTTATTTTTGAGTATACAAAGTACATATGTATATGTATGTTTAAAAATCCTTATCTTTTTTATAATTATCTTTATTCAAACTATTATATGAGAATTTTTATAATAAAATTTTGTCTCCGGTATATATTCGGCATTTATTACATCTGATTTGCTGTTTTCGTGATTTTGTTTAAAAATTATTTTCTGTCATAAAGTCATAAGTCTTGCTATAATAAAATTAATTTTAATTTTTACAAATATGTTTGGAGTATTTATGAATGAATTTGACTTAAAGCAATATATTGATATTTCAAATTTTCTGGGCACACTCCTGGGGCCTGACTATGAGATTATACTTTATGATATGAAGCATATAATACATATAGTAAACGGAGATATCAGCGGCAGGCATAGCGGAGAAGCTCTAAGCCCCACAATTAAAACTATTCTGCATCAAAAAAAGGCAGCCGATGAAAAATGGCTGTCCAATTATCGTGCATTGTCTGCTAACGGCAAGATTCTCAGATGTTCCACATTCTATATAAAGGATAAATCAAACAAGCTTGTAGGGGCACTGAATATAAACTTTGATGATAATAGATACAGGGAGCTTTCAAACCTTGTATTTTCCCTCTGTCACCCTGATAACTATGTTTCCAAAAATATCTCCATCGAAATAAAGGGTAATAATGATCAGGAGGTTTTCTCGGAAAATATTTCAAATGCAATAGATGAGATTTTAAAAAGAATAGATAAATCCCTACCTTTTATTAAGCTAAGCCAACTTGAAAAACTTGATATAATAAGAAAACTTTATAAAAAGGGTATCTTTTCTATGAAAGGATCCGTCAAAGCTGTTGGACATAAACTTTCCTGCTCTCCTGCAAGTATGTACCGGTATTTGGACATAATAAAAAAAGAAAATTCCTAACTTTGAAACATAAAGTTTAAAAAAGAATAAATTATATTTAATGAAATGTAATATAAACTCACTACTTTATATGTTACAATAGTATAAAAAGTATGTCCTTAATTTTTTAGAGGGTATAGAAGAACATAATCAAAGAAAGGAATTTTATGAAAAAACTGATTTTAACTTTAGCCATGCTTTTTTCACTTCTCATGAGTATAACTGTATTTGCAGCGGACTACACCATAGGTGGTGCTTCATGGGATACCGGAGATAAGGCGTATGCAACTTGGGATGAACCTGAGGATAAGACAAGGTACAAGGTTCAATTGTACAAAGGAAACAAAAAAATAGGCTCTAATAACAGTACCCCAAATGATAAATATGATTTTACAAAGCTTATAACCGAAAACGGTGCGGGCAACTATCATTTCGTGGTATATCCGCTAAAGGGCGGACCTGATATGTCTGTATCTTCTCCTGCAGAATATTTTGATATAGACACAATAAATGAATATAAGAGAAGCAGAAGTGGCAGTACTTCAAATAACAATTCTTCCAATAATTCATCTACCACTACAAACTCATCAGGAAATAACGGCTGGTATCAGACAAATGGTACATGGCATTACAGAAAACCTGACGGTACTCATGCTACAAACTGGTACCTAGTGAATAATCTTTGGTATTTCTTTGATGCCAACGGAAATATGATGACCGGATGGATTGAGAACAATGGATACAGATATTATTTAAATCCACAAAGCGGTGCAATGCCGGTAGGTTGGGAATTGATTAATAATAAATGGTACTATTTTGAGGAATCAGGTCTTTTCAAAAAAGGATGGATTGAATACAAGGGACTTTGGTACTACCTTGATGCAAATGGTGAAATGGTTACAAATACCACTATCGACGGATTTAACATAAATCAGGACGGTGTTTGGGTTCAGTAATAATATGCGTAGCAGTTTTTAAAGCTGCTACGCTCTTTTAAAATCAGCAATACTGTTTACAAAACTATATTTTATAACTATTATAAGAATGAGGATTTAATAGTAGAGGAGGTTTTATATGTTAAAGAAACACCAATTTTGGGCAGTTGTAGCAATGGTTGCAATGGTAATGTGTATGATTACAGGTCATTCCATCACATCAAAGCATAAGTCGAAAGTTGCAGCTGAGTAATGCAGCTAATATATCGTTTATGAAAAAATTAGGGGCACCACCGAACAAACAGAATATCTGTCCGGCAACGCCCCTTTTTATGTAAAAAGAGAAGGTAGCCATCAGGCAGATTAGCTTCTCTTTTTTTATTTATAGATCACAGAAATAACTCTGAACAAATTTATTTTAATACATCCTATAAAGACTTCTTATGAGTTGTTTTTCTTACCCCAGGGAAGCCTGGTAGTGCCTGCATCTATTATTTTATCAAAGAAATTATTTACATACTCCCGGCGCTTGTCCAAGTCGGTGTGTTCCAAAACCTTGTCCAGTAGATTATTAAATTTATTTGCCTCTTTAGTTACATCAGAGATAGGCTCAAAGCTTGTACCAAGACAATTCCAATTAAGTATATCATGCTGTAGAAATGCTATATTATCAGACTTTACAACCTTCAGATTTTTTGTACTGTTAAAGATCATTCCGACAATGCAAAACTCCGGTACTATTTTAATCAACTTACGCTCTATAGCATTCATAACATCATTATTAATGACTTCCTCACAAAGATCGGGACCGTCATTGTTATATATTGTGATAATTCTGTCTTGCAGGGATTTATCACACATAGCAGATGAATAAAGCGCCAAATTCCCACCCTTGCTATGTCCGCCGACTATAAACTTTGCATCCGGATGATTGGAAAATACCTTTTTTAAAAAGCTGAGAGCAAACTTCTGTGCCGGTATAACGGAAAAGCTCATCATAAAATCTTCCTTCCAAGCTATAATACTGTCATCCGTTCCTCTGAACGCAAGATATATATTATTCTCCTTATATAAATATCCTGTTGAGGAAAACTGATATTTTTTCTCATGATAAAGGTCCACATAGTCAACTATCATTACATTTCCAAATCGTTTTGAAGATAGAAGTTCATTCAAAAAATCCAAGGTTATCTCACTCATATATCCATATTGATATCCACCGGCAATTAAATACTTGCAGACATCTTTGATGGAAATACCGGTAGAGTTTATTTCTGTTTGTAAGTCTTTCAAATCAATATAGGATAACAACGAAAAAACCGCATTGTCAATCTCATTAAAAGGAGAAATCTCAAAGGATAAATCTCCACGCCATTTTACATAGTCTACAAGATTTGCCATAATAACCTCCATACTTTATATTATTATATTGCTAAATACCATTATACTATCCATAAAATATTTTGAATAATATATGCTGAATTATCTACATAATCCTACAATAATATAAAAATATAGCTTTGTAAACAAAAATAAACAAATGAATATATTAAGTGAGGTAAAATTATTAAATTTAGAAGAACTAAGGATTACATATCTGACAAGGTCTAAATCCTCTGGAAATAGCCTCATCCCTTGCACCACTGAATGGAATCTTATTACGTTCTTTCATTTTTTGCACAGATATACAACTTGAATAATGGAATACATGGCTGCTTTTATTCAATATATAGTCAGTTGCTCTGTTATTTATAGTTGTTGTAGGAGCAGAACTTACAGTAGATGCAGCTGCTGATGTAGTATTATTTGTTGTTGAAGTATTATTATTGCTGGTTTGAGTACTGCCGCCTGATTGCTGTGAAGAGGGTATATATGCACCATCCGCACCTACTTGATACCCATCAATAATGGTATTTGTGAGCATGGCACCTGTAGAACTAAGATAGTAATTTCCAAACCATTGACTATAAAGAATATATCCATGTTCATTAAAATAATACCACGAACCGTCTATTTGTTCCCAAGTTGAAACCGGAAAGCTTTTGTCATCCCTCTCATACCACCAACCTGCATTATCCTGTTTCCAAGATCCTGCAAACACAGGCATTGACATCATAGTACCGATCGCAATAGTTGATAATGCTAAATAAAATCTTTTTTTCATACTAACCCCTTAAAATAAATTATTTTAAATATATCTTTATATAGCAAATAAAAATTTATCATTTCTAAAGATAAATTTAAACATTGGTTAATATTATACAACATCTGTATATGATGTCAACTTTTATCGATATATGAAATGTTATTCTCGAAAGTAATTTTATTTTAAAATATATAGTGAAGTTTAAACCTAAATTATTCATAGCATAGCTATGTCTGCGGCTGAAAGCCACATAATTACTGCATTTACAAAACTTTCTTACTTTCACCTAAAAAGTGAATAGAAAAAGGACCTCTTTCTTGGTAAAATTAAGGTGTCAAATCAAAACAATGCCAAGGAAAGGAAGTCCTCTTATGTCAATTTTAAACACTATTTCACTTGAAAGCAACAAGAAAATTAAAATAAATTTTAACGGTGTAAATCTCTCTTCTGATGGAGGGCTGCTCCTCATCAAAGAATTCGCTGCAAAAGTAGGTCTTATAAAGCTTGTGAAAAAGCTCTTCAAAACCAATGACCATACAAACAGCCGTATTCATACAGATTCTGATAACCTTATGCAGATGCTCTACCAAATTATAGCAGCCTATTTTGAGGATGATTGTGCAGATGAACTGACTAATGATCCGGTATTAACATCTATTTTGGAAAAAGAAGCCTTGGCTTCTCAACCTACACTATCTCGTTTTTGGAATAGAATGGACAACGACACTCTTACACAGCTTGATTCTATAAATGCAAAAATGCGTGATATTGTCTATTCTATTAAGGCTCCGGAGCACATGTTGTTTGACCTTGATTCTACACTGCTTAACACCTACGGCAATCAGGAAGGCGAAGGTTTTAACTTTCATTATCAGGCTCACGGTTATCATCCACTACTTTGCTATGACGGAATTACAGGTGATCTTTTAAAGGCTGAACTTCGTAACGGCACACAGTATTGTAGTAATGATGCTGACAAATTCATGATTCCACTGTTACAGGAATACCGTGCAAAATATCCATCGCTCCCTCTTTATCTTCGTGGTGATAGCGGTTTTGCTTCTCCTGATTTATACAAGGCTTGCGAAGATAACGACTGTAAGTATGCAATCCGCTTGAAGCAAAACCGAACATTGATAAAATACGCTGCAGATGCTGATACAGCATTATTTAGAGCAGCCCGTGAAAATCAAACGGATTATATGGTGGAATACGGTGAGTTCTATTATCAGGCAGGAAGTTGGTCGCATCCAAGGAGAGTTGTTTTTAAAGTAGAAAAACCCTATAATCAGTTTATTCACCTATATACTTTTATTGTCACTACAATGAAATCAGAACCACACAAAGTAATTCAATTTTATTGTGGGCGTGGCAAGATGGAGAACTTCATAAAAGAAGGAAAATCAGGGTTTGATTTTTCTTCAGTAAGCAGTCGAACCAAGGTAGTCAACGCAAATCGTTTACAGGTACATGCTCTTGCATACAACCTGTTTAATTGGTTTAGGCGATTGGTGCTCTCTACAAATATGAGAAAGCAGCAAATCAATACCATTCGCTTAAAGTTGCTAAAAGTAGCTGCAAAAGTAGTAAATAAGGCAAGATATATAGTACTCAAATTGTGTAGCAGTTGTCCTTATAAGAAAGAATTCTATGAAACGATTTCAAACATTATGAAACTGCCACTACAGTTGGAATAGTAGTAACTTATGAGCCTTGATAATCCAATATCAAATGACTATTTTTGATACATAGGGATAGTGCACCCTTTTTTCAGGTGATTTTCCAACTTACAAACGAGATAGCTTTATAAAACAATTATCTTGTAGGCTTTTTAAGCCAAATCTACTGTGGTGAATAATTCAGGTTAAATAATGTATTTTTAAATCGGTATAAAATTTTGCTTTCAAATTTTAAATTTTAAATTTATCTACAAATAAAGAATTTTCCGGTTGGCAATCTACAAAAAATCTTATATAATAGGCGATGTAGAAAATAATCACGGGATGTGGTGCAGTTTGGTAGCACACTTGACTGGGGGTCAAGAGGTCGCAAGTTCAAGTCTTGTCATTCCGATTCGTAAAAGATGGCTTAGATAGGTGGTGAGATGCCTATTTAAGTCATTTATTGTATATAGGAGGTACATATGGAAAGAGTATTTGAATTTTTAAAAAGAGCAGGAATATGGTATCTGGCAACAGTTGATGAGTATAGCAACCCGCAGGTTCGCCCCTTTGGAGCCCAAAATATCTTTGAAGGTAAATTATATATAGAGACCGGGCTAAAAAAGCAGGTTGCAAAACAGATGCTGGCTCATCCAAGGATTTCAATAAGCGGTATGGTGGAAGACAAGTGGATAAGACTGGATGCGGATGCCGTGTATGATGAAAGATTGGAGGCTCAGGCGGCGATGCTTGAGGCAAACCCAAACCTAAAGACTATGTATGCGGTAGGAGATGGCAATACAGCTGTTTTTTATCTAAAAAATGCAAAAGCAAATATCTGCAGTTTGAATAAAGAACCCGAAATAATAGAGTTTGGATAATTTTTCTAAATCTTAAACTAAAATCAATTTACATAATATCTATAATATGATAGAATCAAGCCAAAATAATTGCTGAAAGCAAGCATAATAGAGAGGAGATAGAACGAATGAGTAGAAAGAATGATTTTTATTTATTTTTCTGGAGTGGACTTATCATGATGGTAGTAGGTTTGTTCTTCTTATCGCAAAAGGTGACTGTGACCAATTCCTTCTGGGGCGGAGGTATGCGTCTGATGGGTATGTATATTAACTCGGGGATTGTAATGGTACCATTTATCTTTTCTTTGATTTGGTTGTTTATAAAAACCAATATGGCTTCAAAGGTAGCCTTGGTACTGAGTGTTATCTTGATTTTAGCAAGCCTGATACAATCAACCAGATTCTATATTCAGTACCTGTCACTTTTTGACTGGGTAGTGATGCTGGTGCTTATTTTCGGAGGTATGGCATTTATAGCCAAGAGTATGCTTATCAAATAATAATACTTTATAAACACAAAAGGGATTTGAGTACTGCATTCAAATCCCTTTTACAATATCTAATTATCTTCATAATCTCATCTTTTAAATTCATATTATACCTTGAATATTTTATTTATACTTCATAAAGTGGTTTAATACGACCTTCTTTTATTAATTCTTCAACTTCTTCATTCGTTAATTTAATAGGGTATAACAGCATAGATAACCTGTCTAAATAATCCTGATAAGACTCTTTTGCCTCTCTTATCTTCTCTTTTTTCATTACACTTCCCCCATATTATATTACTACTAATTTTAAGTTTTTTCTCAAGTATTTTACCAACTAATATTATAACAGTTCCTTTTCCAAGTCAAAGTCTAAACCTATCTTATCTAAACTTATTTCTCTTGCATCAAGTTCTGTTCTTAAAATATCTAAAACCTCATAGTACGCCAACGCTCTTCCACCTTTAAAGCAATCTTCCCTATCTTCTTTTGAGTCTCTTGATGCTTCTCTTGCTCTTTCTGCTATTCTTTCTACAATATAAGCTATCCCCTCAATACTGATATTCTCTACCATATTCCCCTCTTTTACTCAAATATTTTTAACAGTTCTTCAATAGTATCTGTACTTTCCTCAGCTCTTCATCCGAAGAAATTCTCCTATAATTATAAAAATAAATCCTATTTTTATCACTTTCCATCATAAAGCATTTCATACTAATATACAAATCTCTTAAATCGCTCCGAAACCATTCTTGATTTAATGTCGTAATATTACTTAGGTAAAACAACTACTTGATTATCCCAAATAATAACATTGGTTATATATTCAGTCTCTTCCCTCTTTAGAGTAAGCTCATGTGATTGAACCATATGATTTTTTAATTTTATTATCTTCTTCAACAATTTCAAACACCTCAGGAGGATACAAATAATCTTCACCACTGTCATCTATAACCCTATACCAACCTCGCTCTATAGATATAACATCATAGATTTTATCATTAGTTAATATCAAAGCCTCTGCTTTACCAAGCCACCTAACCTTCATTCCTCATTCAACTCTCTTAAATACAAAAAAAGACTCAAATAGATATATCTACTTAAGCCATAAAATCGTGAGACACCCGGGACTCGAACCCGGGACAACTTGATTAAAAGTCAAGTGCTCTACCACCTGAGCTAGTATCCCATAAAAGAATAAATGCCTTGAACCGGAATCGAACCAGTGACACGAGGATTTTCAGTCCTCTGCTCTACCAACTGAGCTATCAAGGCATATTGCGGGGACAGGATTTGAACCTGCGACCTCCGGGTTATGAGCCCGACGAGCTTCCAGACTGCTCTACCCCGCGACAACTATATTCAGAATAAAACTCACTCTTGAAAAGAGTGACTGAACAATGGGGGAAGGTGGATTCGAACCACCGAAAGCAGTGCTAGCAGATTTACAGTCTGTCCCCTTTGGCCTCTCGGGAATTCCCCCATAACTTATTAAGTTCTTTACTTTTACTCCGAAGAGTAAAAGCCGATAATCGGACTCGAACCGATAACCTGCTGATTACAAATCAGCTGCTCTGCCAATTGAGCCATATCGGCATGTACACTATACTAACATAAGGTTAATACAATGTCAATACCATCTTTTCCAAGATGATGGGACCTACAGGGCTCGAACCTGTGACCCTCTGCTTGTAAGGCAGATGCTCTCCCAGCTGAGCTAAGATCCCATATATAAACTTAAAGGCTGGAATACTTTAAGTAACGACCCGAATCGGACTCGAACCGACGACCTCCGCCGTGACAGGGCGGCGCTCTAACCAACTGAGCCATCGGGCCATATCTTTTTGAATAAAGGCAATACCATGAACTTACTTCATAAATTCAAGTACGCTATTTTCTAAGCTCGTACTTCGCTTGTACTTACCAAGAAAAATGCACCTTCAAAACTGCCTACCAAACTGCATTTCTTACTTAGCTAAAACTTTGTTTAAAACTTAGTAAGAAAGCACATCTCAAATTCACTTGTAGATTTGATGATGTTTCCGATTATATACATAAATCTTCCTATCTTTTGGTTAAACCCTCGACCTATTAGTAACCATCAACTTAATACATTACTGTACTTACATCTTGGCCCTATCTACCTCGTAGTCTTCAAGGGGTCTTACTGTTTTCACATGAGATATCCCATCTTGAGGGGGGCTTCACGCTTAGATGCCTTCAGCGTTTATCCCGTCCCGACATAGCTACCCTGCCATGGAGTTACTCTCCAACAGGTACACCAGCGGTCAGTCCGTCCCGGTCCTCTCGTACTAAGGACGGCTCCTCTCAAATATCTTACGCCCACGCCGGATAGGGACCGAACTGTCTCACGACGTTCTGAACCCAGCTCGCGTACCGCTTTAATGGGCGAACAGCCCAACCCTTGGGACCTGCTACAGCCCCAGGATGCGATGAGCCGACATCGAGGTGCCAAACCACTCCGTCGATGTGAACTCTTGGGAGTGATAAGCCTGTTATCCCCAGGGTAGCTTTTATCCGTTGAGCGATGGCAATCCCACTTTATACCACCGGATCACTAAGTCCTACTTTCGTACCTGCTCCACCCGTCGGTGTCACAGTCAAGCTCCCTTCTGCCTTTGCACTCTTTGAATGGTTTCCGACCATTCTGAGGGAACCTTCGAGCGCCTCCGATACTCTTTCGGAGGCGACCGCCCCAGTCAAACTCCCCGTCTGGCATTGTCCCCCAACCGGTTCACGGCTGCAGGTTAGAAATCCAGCAATACAGGGGTGGTATCCCAACGGCGACTCTGCATAAACTGGCGTTCATGCTTCAACGTCTCCCACCTATCCTGTACGAGTATTACCGAATCCCAGTACCAAACTGGAGTAAAGCTCCATGGGGTCTTTCCGTCCTGGCGCAGGTAACCAGCATCTTCACTGGTACTTCAATTTCACCGGGTGCATTGTTGAGACAGCGCTCAAATCATTACGCCTTTCGTGCGGGTCGGAACTTACCCGACAAGGAATTTCGCTACCTTAGGACCGTTATAGTTACGGCCGCCGTTTACCGGGGCTTCAATTCAAAGCTTCGTTTCCTGACTTCTCCTCTTAACCTTCCGGCACCGGGCAGGCGTCAGCCCATATACTTCACCTTACGGTTTCGCATAGACCTGTGTTTTTGCTAAACAGTTGCTTGAGCCTTTTTTCTGCGACCACTCTTTTAAAGTGGCACCCCTTCTCCCGAAGTTACGGGGTCATTTTGCCGAGTTCCTTAACAATGCTTCTCCCGCCGGCCTTAGGATTCTCTCCTCATCTACCTGTGTCGGTTTGCGGTACGGGTACATATAATGCAATAGCGGCTTTTCTTGACGGCTCCCTATCCGACTTCCCTACTAACTTTCGGTACGCATCACGTTTTCCCTTTGCATGGTGGTTTTGCCTCCCATACAGGTACTTCGCTTACCCCGGTTTTTGTCCTCCCGGGTTCGGTTTTTAGTCTCCGTGTCCCCACAGTTCTGATTATATGTAGTACAGGAATCTGTACCTGTTATCCATCGACTACGTCTTTCGACCTTGCCTTAGGCCCCGACTTACCCTGAGTAGATCAGCTTTACTCAGGAAACCTTAGATATTCGGCCAAGAGGATTCTCACCTCTTTCTCGCTACTCATTCCGGCATTCTCTCTTCTTATTACTCCACCACTCCTTCCGGTATGGCTTCTACGCTTATAAGAATGCTCCTCTACCAATGTATTACTACATTCCCAGGCTTCGGTGTTGTGTTTAGCCCCGGACATTTTCGGCGCAGGACCTCTCGACTAGTGAGCTGTTACGCACTCTTTTAATGTATGGCTGCTTCTAAGCCAACATCCTAGCTGTCTTTGAAATCCCACATCCTTTTCCACTTAACACACACTTTGGGACCTTAGCCGTAGGTCTGGGCTCTTTCCCTTTTGACTACCCAACTTATCTCGTGTAGTCTGACTCCCGTTTATCATCTAGCCGGCATTCGGAGTTTGATATCTCTTGGTAGGCTTTGACGCCCCCGCAAGAATTCAGTGCTCTACCTCCGGTAGACTGTTAACGAGGCTAGTCCTAAAACTATTTCGAGGAGAACCAGCTATCTCCGGGTTCGATTGGAATTTCTCCCCTATCCACACCTCATCGCCACCCTTTTCAACGGATGTGCGTTCGGTCCTCCATTCACTTTTACGCAAACTTCAACCTGGACATGGATAGATCACCCGGTTTCGGGTCTACACATACTGACTTAACTCGCCCTATTAAGACTTGGTTTCCCTTCGGCTCCGTATCTTTAATACTTAACCTTGCCTGTACATGTAACTCGCCGGACCGTTCTACAAAAAGTACGCGGTTCACCTTGCGGTGTTCCACAGTTTGTAAACATAGGGTTTCAGGTTCTTTTTCACTCCCCTCCCGGGGTTCTTTTCACCTTTCCTTCACAGTACTATACGCTATCGGTCACTGACTAGTATTTAGCCTTGGGGGGTGGTCCCCCCTGCTTCCCACAAGGTTTCTCGTGTCTCGTGGTACTCCGGATACTGCAGGATTTTATACATTTTCCCTTACACGGCTCTCACGCTCTTTGGCCCGCTTTTCCAAAACGGTTCAGGTAATATATCTTTCTCCTTTTGCAGTCCTCTACCCCGCAGTGCACGCACCACGGTTTGGGCTCTTACGGTTTCGCTCGCCACTACTCCCGCAATCACTGTTGTTTTCTTTTCCTCCGGCTACTTAGATGTTTCAGTTCACCGGGTTCCCTTCTGTATGTTATGTATTGGCATACAGATGCTTGGAGTCCTTCCAAGCGGGTTTCCCCATTCAGACATCTGCGGATCACTGAATATGTGCTTCTCCCCGCAGCTTTTCGCAGCTTGTCACGTCTTTCTTCGGCTGTCAGTGCCTAGGCATCCACCCTACGCTCTTTATGTTTAACCTCTTAAATCATATAGATTTAGTGTTTGTATGACACTAGCGTGTATCATACACTATGTTTAAAATTTATTATTGTTATTAAAATATTAATTACTTTCGCAATTAATACCTCGGATGTCTAATTATAAAATATTTATATAATTTCTCGTTTGGTATGCAGTTTTCAAGGTACATTTGTGCCAAAGAAGTTTTTTGTTAAGTTCTCTGGCGATGGAGATGGAGAGATTCGAACTCTTGACCCCCTGCTTGCAAGGCAGGTGCTCTCCCAACTGAGCTACACCCCCATAAATTGGCATCCACCTACTCTCCCATATCGTCTCCAATATAGTACCATCGGCCGACTAGGTCTTAACCATCGTGTTCGGAATGGGAACGGGTGTGTCCCCTAGACGCATCGACACCAATAATGTTTTATTTAGTTTTAAACCTTAGTAATCTAAAACTAAACAGTACTCACAACCCCTACTAAATCCTTAGAAAGGAGGTGATCCAGCCGCACCTTCCGATACGGCTACCTTGTTACGACTTCACCCCAGTTATCCTCCCTGCCTTCGGCAGCTCCTTCCCACACTGCTAAACACAATTTACTGCTATTCTTTATATCATATAAGTATACTCGTTCATAAGCCTTGCGGCTTACTCTCTCGTATCCTTATCACAGCTTTATGTTTACCAGTGTGGGTTAGGTCACTGACTTCGGGCATTGATGACTCCCATGGTGTGACGGGCGGTGTGTACAAGACCCGGGAACGTATTCACCGCAGCATTCTGATCTGCGATTACTAGCGATTCCAGCTTCATATAGTCGAGTTGCAGACTACAATCCGAACTGAGACGTTATTTTTGTGATTTGCTTGGCTTCGCAGCTTTGCTTCACTTTGTTTACGCCATTGTAGCACGTGTGTAGCCCAAATCATAAGGGGCATGATGATTTGACGTCATCCCCACCTTCCTCCGGATTATCTCCGGCTGTCTCGTCAGAGTGCCCATCTTAATGCTGGCTACTGACGACAAGGGTTGCGCTCGTTGCGGGACTTAACCCAACATCTCACGACACGAGCTGACGACAACCATGCACCACCTGTATCCCTTGTCCCGAAGGACTAGTCTCATTACAAGGCTATTCAAGAGTATGTCAAGATTTGGTAAGGTTCTTCGCGTTGCTTCGAATTAAACCACATGCTCCACCGCTTGTGCGGGTCCCCGTCAATTCCTTTGAGTTTCATTCTTGCGAACGTACTCCCCAGGTGGAATACTTAATGCGTTAGCTTGCGGCACCGAAGAGTTTATCTCTCCGACACCAAGTATTCATCGTTTACTGCGTGGACTACCAGGGTATCTAATCCTGTTTGCTCCCCACGCCTTCGAGCCTCAACGTCAGTTGTCGTCCAGTAAGCCGCCTTCGCCTCCGGTGTTCCTCCTAATATCTACGCATTTCACCGCTACACTAGGAATTCCGCTTACCCCTCCGACACTCAAGCTATACAGTTTCCAAAGCAGTTCATGGGTTGAGCCCACGCCTTTCACTTCAGACTTGCATTGCCGTCTGCGCTCCCTTTACACCCAGTAAATCCGGATAACGCTTGCCCCCTACGTATTACCGCGGCTGCTGGCACGTAGTTAGCCGGGGCTTCTTAGTCAGGTACCGTCATTTTCTTCCCTGCTGATAGAGCTTTACATACCGAAATACTTCTTCACTCACGCGGCGTCGCTGGATCAGGGTTTCCCCCATTGTCCAATATTCCCCACTGCTGCCTCCCGTAGGAGTTTGGGCCGTGTCTCAGTCCCAATGTGGCCGTTCACCCTCTCAGGCCGGCTACCGATCGTCGCCTTGGTGAGCCTCTACCTCACCAACTAGCTAATCGGACGCGGATCCATCTTATACCTATAAATATTTTACCCCTGCACCATGTGGTGCTGTGGTCTTATGCGGTGTTAGCGGAAATTTCTCTCCGTTATCCCCCTGTATAAGGCAGGTTATCCACGCGTTACTCACCCGTCCGCCACTAAGTCTACCTAAATTCCATCCGAAAACTTTCTTTAAGCAGCTTCGTTCGACTTGCATGTGTTAAGCACGCCGCCAGCGTTCATCCTGAGCCAGGATCAAACTCTCATATAAAAGTTTAATCTAGCCTTCTCGCTAGCTTGCATCTGTTTTCACAGATCTACTGTTTTTTAAGGTTGTTCTATCGCACTCGTTTCACTAATACGAAGAACTAGTTTTTCACTAAGATATGAAACAAGCTTTCGCTCGTTTTCATCAAGTGAAAAATGCATCTGAAATCTCATCATATTTATATGTAACACCATCGTCTCGCTACGCTCGACGAGGTGCGCTATTTTTCTAAATTCAAGTTTCGCTTACGCTCACTTTCACTAAGAAAAATATGCGAAATATGCAAATTTTCAGGGTTGTGTGTACTGTTTAATCTTAAATTATCAAGGTTCATTGCTTTGCTGTTTGAAACAGCTTAGCTATTATATCAAGTTCATTTTATCTTGTCAACAACTTTTTTAAATTATTTTTAAGTTTTTCTGAACTTTTTATTGCTCTTCCTGAGCAACTTAGACAGTTTATCATGTCATTTTTATCTTGTCAAGAACTTTTTACTTTTCTAAACAAGAAGCGGAGAAGGAGGGATTTGAACCCTCGCGCCGGTTGCCCGACCTACACCCTTAGCAGGGGCGCCTCTTCGGCCTCTTGAGTACTTCTCCTCATTTGCTTTCTTTCGCAATGCCTAGACATTATACAAGAATATTCCTCTTCTTGTCAACTACTTTTTTAATATTTTCAAAACTTTCCCATTTTTTCGTTATAGTCGAGCTACTATATATCTTGTGTCTTTTAATTTTATAATCCTTGCAGCTCTTAACTCTTTCATAAAATCAAGTTTCAAATCAAGCAGCCTGTGACCTACAACTCTCTTTGCCTGATATTTTCGAAGATTGTAAAGATATTTTTGAATCTGACAAACATCTGTTTCTTACTCTACTCGAAAATCACATTGACCTTGATGAAATTATTCCGATTTCTTTTTACAATCATTACTTTACAAATATTAATAAAACCTGAAATATAAATGAAAAAAGCTATTAATCCCCCATCTGAGATGGGGGAACCGGCAAAGCCGAAGCGTTACTTAGAGTATTAAAAACTCCTATGCTATAATGATATTGGTTTCGCAGGCCATATCAAAGCATAGGAGGTATCCAAGTGGATAATCAAAGTATAACACATACACGTTGGAATTGCACTTACCATATTGTTTTTATACCAAAATACAGAAGAAAAATCATGTATGGAGAAACAAAAAAAGATTTGGTGGAAATAATAAAAAAGTTGTGTGAGATGAAACAGGTAAAGTTGATAGATGGAAGAGTATGTATAGATCATATTCATATGTATATAGCAATTCCACCAAAAATAAGTGTATCGGAATTCATGTCATATTTAAAAGGTAAAAGTGCATTAATGCTATTTGATAGACATCCTGAGTATAGAAATAAATGGGGCGATCGTCATTTTTGGGCAAGAGGATATTATGTATCAACAGTAGGAAATGTAAATGAAGAAACAATCTTGAAATATATTAAGGAACAAGAAGAAAATGATAAGGTAGCGGACGGAAGAAAGTAGAAGAGCCTTCTTTAGGAGGCTACCGATAAAAATGGTACTGCGAAATCCCGCCCTTGGCGGAACCGGAGAAATACCCCGGAGGGGTTAAAATTAAACCCCCATTTGAAATGGGGGTTGTTAACTTGAATTTACCATATAATCCCGTTCCAAAAAGGACAAAACAAGAGAATTCTTTATCAAATATAACAATACAAGGAGATGCCTCAGAAAGGCACCTCCTCAGAAAACACAATAAATATTATATACCGATTTTACAAAACACTTATTCAGCCAAATTAAATATTCACATATAAAACCTTATGTATGATTACTCATGTACATGCAACAATGCATGTGATTTATGTGAGAGCGGCTTTTCAAAATATTCATTATATAGAGCAATAATATCTCTATTCTCATGTGAATACCTTATTTCAGACTTCTCATCCAGGAAGTAGAGTTTCTTTCCTCTGTTAAATGCAAGTTCATAGCCATCCTTAACAGGCTGACCGCCACCGCCTACGCAACCGCCGGGGCATGCCATTACTTCCACGAAGTCATACTTCGCCTCGCCTCTTTCAATCTTGTTCAAAAGCTTTCTGGTATTTCCAAGTCCACTCACTACAGCAATATTAAGTTCTATATCGTCTATCTTAAACGTTGCCTCTATAGTTCCGTCATTTTCCTGGAACGCCTTACTTCTGACAGGTTTGAACGCATCTGCAGGAGGATTTTCCTTCTTAATAACGCTGTATGCGGTTCTAAGAGCAGCCTCCATAACACCTCCGGTAGTACCGAATATTACTCCTGCTCCCGAATAATCTCCCATAGGTCTGTCAGCTACCACATCTTCAAGACTCTTCGGATCTATATGCGCCGCTCTTATCAAACGTGTAAGCTCTCTTGTGGTCAATGCAATATCTACATCATGACCGGCATATTCTCCATGGAAGAATTCCATCTCTCTTTCGCCTTTTTTAGCCACACATGGCATAATGGAAACCGATACCATATTTTCAGGCTTTACTCCGATTTTTTCAGCAAAATAAGACTTCATTACAGCACCGAACATCTGCTGTGGAGATTTGGCTGTTGAAAGAGACTTTGTCATTCTCGGATATTGTGATTTTATAAATCTTACCCATCCCGGACAACAGGATGTGAACATAGGTCTGTCACCAATCAATCCGTTAGTATACCTATGAACAAATTCATTTGCCTCTTCCATAATTGTAAGATCTGCTGAGAAGGAAGTATCAAATACATAGTCTGCACCCATCTTCTTTAATGCATCCACTATCTTTCCAACTGTAGCATCCTTATCCTTCAGTCCAAAAACCTCACCCCAAGCTGTTCTAACAGCAGGTGCTATCTGCACAACCACTGTCTTTTCCGGATCGGCAATAGCCTCCCAGAATTTTGAAGTATCGTCTCTTTCACTTAATGCACCCACCGGGCAATGTGTTATGCACTGTCCGCAAAGAGAACAGTCTGCTTCTTCAATCTTTTTATATCCGGTTACATTGACCGTCGTTCTTGCT
Organism: Lachnoanaerobaculum sp. Marseille-Q4761; assembly: GCF_017565785.1. NCBI lineage: Bacteria > Bacillati > Bacillota > Clostridia > Lachnospirales > Lachnospiraceae > Lachnoanaerobaculum > Lachnoanaerobaculum sp. Marseille-Q4761. The sequence goes on along the minus strand of NZ_JAGEKB010000001.1, from coordinate 993,262 downwards.
CCGGTTCCATGTAAATCCCAAACACTCAAGGTCTGCATCTTGTCACAAACCTGTATACATCTCATACATTTAATGCATTTGGAAGAATCTCTTATAAGCGGAAAATTTTTATTCCACGGCTGTTTTTCCAACTCAACGGCAAAAGGTATCTCAAGTATGTTTAAATCATTTGCAACTTTTTGAAGTGAACAGTTTCCGCTCTTTGCACATATTACACATCTGTTATCATGCTGTGAGAGTATCAATTCCACTGTTTTTATTCTATCTCTGATTACCTTCTTACTGTTTGTAAAGATCTCCATACCCTCTTCACAAACATTATTGCATGAGGTAATAAGCTTATCTTTACCCTTTAATTCAACAACACATACTCTACATGCCGCTATTTCATTCAAACCTTTTAAGAAACATAATTTTGGAATATCTATATTTATACTTGCAGCCGCTTCCATAATAGTAGTATTTTCTTTTACGGAAACAGGTACATTATCAATAGTTAAGTTTACCATATACTCTCCCTACCTCCTTTGAAAATACCGAAGCCGAAGTGATCGCATCTTAAGCATCTGCCTGCTTCTTGCTTTGCTTCTTTTTCCGTCATGCAATTTTCAACGCCTTCAAAATCAAGAACTCTTTCACAAGCCTCTCTCTCTGTCAGCTCCACTCTGCCACAAGGACTCTTATCTTCAAGACCTGCTTCCGGTATCACTACATCTACACTTATCTCGTGATGGTATCCCAAATATTCATCAATATTTGCCGCTACCACCTTAGCCGCACCGATTGCCTTTATAACTGTGGAAGGTCCGCTGGCACAGTCGCCTCCGGCAAAAACTCCCGGCATTTCCTTAAATGCACCTGTAGAATCTGTAATTATCTTTCCATTGGATACAGGGATTCCTGCTTCTTCAAAATGCTTTGTTTCTATATTCTGACCTATTGCTACCACAAGTATATCGCACGGAATATAAACATCTTCCTCACCTGTTGCCTTTACACTTGCTCTTCCGTCTTTAATAGCACTGATCATTTGAGGCTTTACATACAGCCCCTTTATATTATTATTCTCATCCACATCTATAGCAGAAGGTGCCATAAGAGTTCTAAGCTCTACTCCCTCTGCAACTGCCGCCTCAATCTCAGCCGGCAATGCGGTCATATCCGCAACTCTTCTTCTATATGCAATACTTACCTTCTTTGCACCCATTCTCTTTGCGGTTCTTACCGCATCCATGGATACATTTCCTCCACCTACGATACAAACATTTTTGCCTGTAAGATCTTTTATAATATTTTTACCTACATCACGCAAAAACTCTACAGCGGAAACAACACCTGTAGCATCTTCATGCTCAAGACCAAGCTTCTTATCCGTACTTGCACCGATGGTTATAAGTACCGCATCATAGGCATTTCTTAAATCATTAATAGAGATATCCTCTCCGATCTTAAGACCATGTTTAACCTTAACTCCGGTCTTTAAAATCGCTTTAATATCATCATCAAGTCTGTTCTTTGGCAATCTGTAATTTGGTATACCATATCTTAACATACCGCCAAGTTCCGGTAACATCTCATATACTGTTGTCTGATGTCCCATAAGTTGCAAAAAGTATGCCGCACTAAGTCCACCTGGTCCGCCACCGAGTATTGCAACCTTCTTACCTGTAGACGGTGCACATTTGGGAGGATCCACTTCTCCCGCAAAATCTGCAGCAACTCTTTTTAAACCACGAATATTGACCGAATCATCCACCATATTTCTTCTACATCTGGCTTCACATGGATGTTCACAGATAAAACCGCAAGTAGTAGGGAACGGATTGTCTTTTCTTATCAATCTGACAGAATCCGCATATCTTCCTTCTTTTATCAAGGCAATGTATCCGGGTATATCTACCTGAGCAGGGCACAGGTTTACACAAGGCACAGGCTGATTATATGAGCATGTACATCTTCCATGTGCTATATGTTCGATATAGTCATCTCTATATCCTATAATACCCTTATACACCATATTTGCCGCTTCATAGCCTATGGCGCAATCTGCTGATTCCATTATGCTAAGGGCAGTCTTTTCCATCAGCTTCAAAGACGCCATGCTACCCTTACCATCCAATACATTTTCAATCAGCTTTTCAAGTTGTCCAAGCCCAATCCTGCATGGTACACATTTACCACAAGTTTGAGCATGAGCCAGTTCCAAGAAGGCTCTTGACATATCAACCGGACAAAGTCCCGGAGGAGATGCCTCGATTCTTCTTTCCAAGTTTTTGTACAGCTCCTCCATAACAATTCTGGCTCTACTTGGGGAGACGATTTCTAATCTACTCATACCTCTTACTCCTAGAATTATTTAACCGTTTTATCGGCAGCTTTAATATATGCAAATATCTCACATATATAGATTTTAAATTGTATATTTCATGAAATAATAAGAGAACATATCTTTATATTTATTTGATACGAACTTTATGCTTACATTATATACTTTTTTTATTATTTTGATAATACTTTTCTGAAAAGTAGTTTATTTAACAATTATGTTTGTTATTTAACTACCGTATCACCCTAATAATCTTACAAAAAATGACACTTCCACAGGCATTATTCGCCTATAGAAGTGTCATTTATTACATCTTTTATCTTTTGATATTTAAATCCCTGTCTCATTATTGAGGCTATTATCTTTTGTTTTTTTTCCGTTTCATCAGTTTCAAAATAATGTTTTTTATTCAGGAGCTTTTTAATCATAGGTATTTCGTCTACAGAACAGGATTCCAAAGCATTGTCTATGATTTCTTTATTTATACCCTTTTCCATCAGTTTATACTTTAATTTCAGCTTACTGTATCTGTTCTTATAGGTATTAATATACCTCTCGGCATATCTTTCATCATCTATATAACCGAATTTCTTAGCCTTTTCTATAGCCTCTTTTATGGCTTCTTCAGGATAAAAAGAGAGTCTTAGCTTTTTTATTATATCATTTTCCGATTTAAATGACTTTTCCAATATATGCAAAAGTCTTGCAAAGGCTCTCTTTTTTAGTATAGGGTAGACTGTTATATAATATTCCTCTTCGGATATTTCTCTGCCGACAGTGATATCCATTCTCCTTATTTCACCATTATAAAGAGCAATACTCTCACCGTCGAGAAAAATAATTTTACTTTTTTTAGTATTTAAAGGAATGATATCACTTATAATCAATCTTCTTCCTCAAGTTCTATTCCATTTGTTTCTTCAATATCATTCTCTATCAATGAACCGTCAAACTCTTCATCTTCCACATCATCTACCGAATCATATTCTATCTGCTTATCGTCATTTTCGGACGTTGTCTTAAAGGTTTCTCTAACCTGCTCTTCTATTTTTTTACAAATCTCCGGATTGTCCATAAGGAATTTCTTTGCATTCTCCCTGCCTTGTCCTATCTTATTGCCTTCATAGGAATACCATGCACCACCCTTGTCTATAACATCACTTGCAACAGCCAAATCAAGTATTTCTCCTGACTTTGATATACCGAGTCCGTACATAATATCAAACTCCGCCTCTTTAAACGGCGGTGCCACTTTGTTTTTAACAACCTTTATTCTGGTCTTGGTGCCTATCAGTTCTCCACCCTGCTTTATCTGCTCAACCTTTCTTACATCAAGTCTTACAGAAGCATAAAACTTCAAGGCTCTACCTCCGGTAGTGGTCTCAGGGCTTCCAAACATTACTCCTATCTTATCTCTGAGCTGGTTTATAAATATGACGATACAATTGCTCTTGCTTACTATACCTGTAAGTTTTCTAAGCCCCTGACTCATAAGTCTTGCCTGCAAGCCCATATGAGAATCTCCCATATCGCCCTCTATCTCACCCTTTGGTACAAGTGCCGCTACAGAGTCTACTATTATAATATCAACAGCACCTGATCTTACCATGGTCTCTGTTATTTCCAAAGCCTGCTCTCCGTTATCCGGCTGTGATACATATAATTCATTTATATTTACACCTATTTTTTCCGCATATGCCGGATCAAGTGCATGCTCCGCATCAATAAATGCGGCGATTCCTCCAAGCTTTTGTGCTTCGGCTACCATATGAAGTGCCACTGTGGTTTTACCTGATGATTCAGGACCGTAAACCTCTATAATTCTTCCCTTTGGAATACCGCCTACGCCGAGTGCTATATCAAGTCCAAGTGAACCTGTAGGTATGGTTTCTACATGCATATGTGTATTTTCATCTCCAAGCTTCATTACCGAGCCCTTACCATATGCTTTCTCTATCTGTGTCAGCGCAGATTCAAGTGCTGCCTGCTTCTCGCTTTTTTCCATTACTTTTTTTATTTGTTGTGTTGTTTTGGAACCTTTTTCCTTCTTCATTACAACCTCCATCGAATGTATGTTCTTGTTTTATTGTATATGTTTAATTCGGGTTTGTCAACATATGAATAGAATAAACAGATTTTTATATTATTACGAATCTTTATAAAAATAGAATTTGTCATGTGCATTCATTGTATCATAAAAAAAACAGGATTGCATTAAATACATCCTGTTTTTCAAACTATTTAGTCTTACCGTTTGCATTGATTTCGCCTTCACCTACGCCCTCTGTGGACTCTTTCATAAACAAAACCTTCGGAGTCAAAACTATCAGAATAAGATCCATCCATATACTGTAGTTTCTTATATAGTGCAGGTCAAGTTTTAATTTATCATATGGAGTTGTATTATACTTTCCATGTACCTGTGCATATCCTGTAAGCCCCGCCTTCATCTTAAGTCTCATGGAAAACTCCGGAAGCTCCTTCATATATTCCTTTGCAATTTCAGGTCTTTCCGGCCTTGGTCCCACCAAGCTCATTTCACCCTTTATTATATTAAAAAGCTGTGGAAGTTCATCAAATCTTGTTGCTCTTAAAATTTTTCCAACTCCGGTGATTCTGTCATCCTCTTCTCCCGCCAGCCTTGCTATACCGTCCTTCTCAGCATCCACACGCATGGTCCTGAATTTATATATTTCAAACAGCTTGCCGTTCAAGGTCAATCTGACCTGTTTATAAAATACCGGTCCTCTGTCTGTAAGGTATATTGCCGTAGCAAATATCAAAAACAACGGTAAGGTAATTATTATCCCTATTATACTGACTACAATATCTATAATCCTCTTTACCACCATTTGGTCTATTTGCAGTCCTTCATTTCTGGAAAGCAATATAGGAGTATCAAACAAATTTAAATTGATCGAAGTTCTCACCAATATATCACTTATCTTAGGTATCATATATACCCTTATACTTGAGTCATAGCATTTTTTTAAAATCAGATTTCTCTCATGTGACGGTATATCACCTACAACTATTCCCTCATACTCCTCAGCCTTCTTCATTATATCATCAATACCGGCATTTATACTCATTACACCGCCGATAATGTATTTATCATCTCTTGCACCTATCTTTTCCATTATGGAAAACACAGGTCTGACACCATATACTACAAGAAGTCTTCTTGGCGGAAAGAAGTTGCTGTATATCCACTGAAACAAAAAAACCCAAATACATACCAATACAGCATCTACTGTGGTCAAAAGAATAAATGATACCGGTGAATGAAACTTTTTATCCACCAATGCCAGTATCAAATACCCTATTGTATTTGCTATAAAAAGCGACAGCATATGGGAATATATTATATTGCCTCTTTTCAGATAACCGATTTTTAATCCGCCATATGTTTGTAAAAAGAAAAACAACAGCGCTCCATACATTGCCGCCAACAGCCAGATTCCTCTCCTCCAGAATCTGACTTCTATTTCTATTATATTATTCAGATAAAACTGCCATAATGCCCAGTAAAGTCCAACTTCAATAAGCAATATAATAGCTGCCGAGCCGAATTTTACAACTCTCTTATACTCTTCTTTTCTATTCATATCTCCTCCACTTGAGATGTAAAATAGATATGTAAATTTAATTGCCGGTAAACTCTAATACCCCAAATTTATATAAAATATTACATTCACATACTCTGCCACTATTGTACCATATTTTTCTGTATTTAATTAATAATTTTGTATTAAAAATTAAATGCATTATACAGTTCTTAACAAATGTTCCAATTCATTATAACTCTCAATATGATTTACCCTGTCTCTAAGTGTGGATGAACCTTTCATACCATGAGTGTACCATGCAACATGCTTTCTCATCTTTCTGACAGCCATAATCTCGTCATCATACTCCATTTGAAGCCTGCAATGTTTTAAAATCATATCTATCACTTCATCTTTGGCAGGTTTTTCTACCGTTTTAGAACAAAAATAATCCCTTATCTCTCTAAAAATCCAGGGATTTCCTCTTGCCGCTCTGGCAATCATTATTCCGTCACAACCGGTATATTCATACATTTCCTCTGCACTCTTACCGTCTGTAACATCACCGTTGCCGATTACAGGAATATTTACAGCGGACTTTACAGCTTTTATAATGCTCCAATCCGCCTTTCCGGAGTAATACTGCTCTCTGGTTCTGGCATGCACCGCTATGGCACTTACACCTGATGCCTCAGCTATCTTTGCTATCTCTACAGCATTTATATTATCTTCATTAAATCCTTTTCTTATCTTTAGGGTAACAGGCTTTTTTACACTTTTTACAAGTTTTGAAAGTATCTCCTCCACAAGCTTAGGATTTTTCATAAGTGCGGAACCCTCACCGTTATTTACTATCTTCGGCACAGGGCAACCCATATTAAAATCAAATATATCAAAATCTCTGTTTTCTATTTGAGCCGCAATCAAAGCTATTATATCCGGGTCCGAACCGAAAAGCTGCAATGCAACAGGATGTTCATCTTTATCAATTTTCATAAGAGGTTCGGTGTTTTTATTTTTGAAATAAATCGCCTTTGCACTCACCATCTCGGTTACAAGCAGTGATGCTCCCATTTCCTTACATAAACGACGAAATGGCAAGTCGCTTACACCTGCCATTGGTCCTAGGCACAATCCGCCCTCTATATTTATATTTCCAATTTTAAAACCCTTTAATTTCATTCCTTATTCTTTCTAAAAATAAACAGCTTTGAAAAAATATAATTAAGAATAACTACAACCACACCGGAAATAATTTTTGAATATATGGAATTTACCTTTAATAAATCCACTCCGACATACATTATTGCCATATCCAAAAGACCTGTAGACAATCTTGCCGAGAAAAATGCAATCAGCTCCTTTATTACCTGCTCTATCTCAAGTGTTTTACTTTTAAACACCCATATTTTATTTGTTATGAAAGCAAATATAACCGCTGCCACCCATGCTATACCGTTGCTGAGTATATTTGATAAAAGAACATGGTTAAATAAAATATAGTATACCACTATATTTACAAATGTTGTAAGCACCCCGAAAATGAGATACAGCAAAACACTTTCATATTTTTTTATATAATATATTGTTTTATCAAGCATATTCACTCTACATGCTCTCCCAAAATAATCATTCTATAAAATAATTCTAATTGTGACAATAGTTCTTCCTTCTTTCTCTGATATGAACTTATCTTCAGACCGCTCTCTATCTCATCAAAGTAAAAATCTCCGTCATCAACTCTTACGCAGAATTTTAAATCTCCCGAATTGTCAAATTCCAAAGTGAGTATGCCTCCTGCCTCCTCGGCAAAAGACACACACATTATTTTTAATTCATTCTTTATTTCTTCCGGAAAAAGATTAAATTTTTCATTGAAATAATACTTCTGAACATAAGAGCTTGCCCCGCAAAGGACCATATTTTCACTGTTTGCCCAGTCATAGTCATATCCGTTTATTTTTTCAGACATATTATCTTACCAACAGCTTGCTTATTCTGAATTGATCTTCCGATATGTCCTTAGTCATTGCCAATGCTTCTTGAATATCAAAGTCTACATACTCACCGTTTTTATATGCAACAAGTCTGTTTGACTTTCCTGCTATAAGAAGCTCCACTGCCTTTGCACCCATAATTGATGCATAAACCCTGTCCTTACATGTAGGCGCACCGCCTCTTTGCATATAGCCCAGTATTGTGGCTCTTGTTTCAATTCCTGTAGCCGCCTCTATTCTCTTTGCCATAGAGGTTGAATGTCCTATACCCTCGGCATTGATTATGATATGATGCTTTTTTCCACGCTTTCTGTTCTCTATAATCTTATCTATAAGCGCCTGCTCATTGCCGTCATATCTCTCAGGCAAAAGAACATCTTCGGCACCGTTTGCAAAACCGCACCAAAGTGCAATATATCCTGCATTCCTTCCCATTACCTCAATTATTGAACATCTCTCATGTGAGGTGGATGTATCTCTTACCTTATCAATAGCATCCATTGCAGTATTTACCGCTGTATCAAATCCTATTGTATATTCTGTACAAGCTATATCAAGGTCAATGGTTCCGGGTATTCCTATTGTATTGATTCCAAGTGCCGAAAGCTTTCCAGCACCCTGGAATGAACCGTCACCACCGATAACAACCACACCGTCTATACCATGTTTTTTACAGATCTCGGCACCCTTTTTTTGTCCTTCCGCTGTTGTAAACTCCTGACATCTTGCAGTATAGAGTATTGTACCTCCTCTGTGGATAATCTCGGATACACTGGTACTTTCCATATCCACTATCTCTTCCTGCAAAAGTCCCGCATAACCTCTCATTATTCCCTTTACATTCAATCCATTGTGAATCGCTGTTCTGACTACCGCTCTTATAGCCGCATTCATTCCCGGTGCATCTCCACCGCTTGTCAGCACACCTATAGTTTTTATTGCCATATATTTCCTCCTATTAAAACGGATTTCCTCTTCTATGTATAAAATTTATATAAGATATCTTCATAATTAAATCTATATAAATGTCTACATTATTTTATATTAACAAAAAAAATTTTTCAATAGCACTGTCATTAAATTAACAAATACTATTTTATAAAATCAAAGAGCATTATCAAAAAATCTGAACAGATTTCTTAATAATGCCCTTTATACGCACGCCTTGCTTCGAATGCCATTCACAAACGCTACTAAAGCAGTTAGCTCTGTGGCGGCTATCTCACGGCACATGAAAGGTCCTCCTTAGTGCTGCTACATTCCTGTCCTGACACGGTTCGAAAGTTTCCATTGCGTGGGGACCCCCACTTCAACACCACTTGCTTTAGGCTGCTAAGCAAATGAACACCCTAGGCAAGACATCACCCCTACTAAAGCGGATTGTAGGTACAGGACACCGCTATCTCCCCGGCTGTGCATTAACAAGTATACTTGTTATCATCTGTATTTGTCAAATGATTTTTATACTAAAATATTTCCTCTTTCATCTTCTCAAGCAGATTCAGGGCAAATTCCATTCTGTCCTCTGTAGAGATTTTTTCTCTGTCTCTGTATTCCCAGTTAAGCACCTTGTCATACTTCACCGTCATATTTTTCCCGAAAGATTTTAAAAAGCCGTCAAGCTTATCCATTTTTATCTGTTTGTTTTCTCGCATTGTCCACTTTATCTGCAATTTATTCACAATAATATCACTGATAAACATACTGCTTGCCAAAGCCTTTATCCTTGCCACATATAAAAGATTGCTGACAGGTCTTGGCATCTCACCGAATCTGTCTATAAGTTCATCCTGCATATCAATAAAATCTTCCTCGGTTTTTACCAATGCTATCTTTTTATATATTTCAAGCTTTGTTTCCTCATTTGAAATATAGCTTCCCGGAATATATGCACTGCTGTCTATCTCAACACTCGCCTCTATTTCCTCTTCCACCGGCTCTCCGGTTTTTAATGCTCTGACCGCCGTATTTAAAAGCTTAACATATAAATCATATCCTACCTCTTCCATATGTCCATGCTGTGTCACTCCAAGTACATTTCCGGCACCCCTTATCTCCAAATCTCTCATTGCAATCTTTATTCCGGAACCCAGTTCCGTAAATTCTCTTATTGCCTTAAGTCTTTTTGACGCCTCCTCGGATAAAAGCTTGTTTCTTGTATACATAAGGAAGGCATAGGCACTTCTTTTACTTCTTCCTACCCTGCCTCTTAGCTGATAAAGCTGTGAAAGTCCCAGTCTGTCAGCATCATGAACTATTATGGTATTGGCATTGGGCACATCCAGTCCGGTTTCCACTATGGTGGTCGTGACTAATACATCCACATCTCCATTTATAAAATCCACCATCCTTGCTTCAAGATGTCTTTCATCCATTCTGCCATGTACATATTCCACATTTATATCAGGCAAAAGTGCTCTTACATGCGCCGCCACTTCCTCAATATTATTGACTCTGTTATAAAGATAATATACCTGACCTCCTCTTGCCACCTCTCTTCTTATAGCCTCTTTTACAGTCTCATCATGGTATTCCATCACATAGGTCTGTATGGGCTTTCTGTCCACAGGCGGCTCTTCCAAAACAGATAAATCTCGGATACCCGAAAGTGACATATGTAAAGTCCTTGGTATAGGTGTTGCGGTAAGTGTAAGAACATTTACATTTTCACAAAGCTGCTTTAACTTTTCCTTATGCCTTACACCGAATCTTTGCTCCTCATCCACTATTACAAGTCCAAGCTTCTTTGGCAATACATCCTTTGATAAGAGTCTGTGAGTACCTATAACTATATCCACAAGACCTTTTTCTAAATCCTCAATAGTTTTGGTCTGTTCTTTTTTGGTGTTAAATCTTGATAAAAGGGCTATTTTAACAGGAAAATCCTTCATTCTTTGAATAAATGTATTGTAATGCTGTCTTGCAAGTATGGTTGTAGGTACCAGATACAATACCTGATATCCTTCCTGTATGACCTTAAATGCAGTTCTTAGCGCAATCTCGGTCTTTCCATATCCCACATCACCGCATATAAGTCTGTCCATGATTTTACCGGTTTCCAAATCTCTTTTGGCATCCTCTATGGCTTTTAGCTGATCATAGGTTTCCTCATATTCAAACATCTCTTCAAACTCTCTTTGCCAAAGAGTGTCCTCACTGTAAATTACACCCTTACCCTTCAGTCTGCTTGCATACAAAGCCACAAGCTCCTTTGCCATTTCCTCAACTTCTGTCTTTACCCTTGTCTTTGTCTTATTCCACTCGACTCCTCCAAGTTTATTGAGCTTAGGCTTTTTTATTTCTCCGGTGCCGTATTTTTGTATTCGATTCAGCTTTGAAACCGGTACAAAGCAATTATCACCACCCTGGTATTCGATTTTTACATAGTCCTTTATGATACCGTCTCTTTCTATTTTTTCGATACCCCTGTATATTCCAAGACCATGATCCTCATGTACTATATAATCTCCTACATAGAGCTCACTTAAAGAGGTTACTCTATCCCCCTCATATTCCTTTTCTCTTCTCTTTTTTTTCTTTTGGATTTTGAAGATATCACTTTCTGAAATCAGAGCAAAATTTATAGCAGGATATTCAAAGCCCGAATGTATATTTCCTACAAATATAGCTATCTGTCCGGGAGCAATACTTACATCTCTTTCTTCTTCCGAAAAGAAGGCATCCAAAGAATAATCATTTCTAAAGCTGTCTGCAAGTCTTTTTGCTCTGGTCTTTGAAGCACATACCAGAGCCACTTTCGTTTTATTGCTCCTGTATTTTTTTAAATCGTCCACAAGATTTGTAAAATCTTCATGATATACACCGCTCATTCTTGAAAAAATGGAATAAACGGCTTTTACTTCGATTTCCTTTATTCTATTGTCAAGTCCTGTAAGCGCAATACAGGGTGATTTGCTTAAGCTGTGAAATACCTCTTCAGCTCCGAAAATATCCGGAATATCCTCCTTATTGTACTGACCTGACTCTATTCGCCCCGAGGCACTTTGATTGTATTCCTCCTCGGTCTTTCTTGCTTTTTCCAGAGTTCTTGCAGGCTCATCAATATATATCAAAGTTTTTTTATAATCAAAATATCTCAAAAAAGACTGCTCGCCGCCAAGCTCCCTCTCTCTTGCAGGATAAATATTTACATATTCAAGTTCATCTATGGATCTTTGACTTGCAGGATCAAAGCTCTTCATTGCATCTATCTCATCATCCCACAGCTCTATTCTTACAGGGTATTCCTCGGTAAGAGGGAATATATCTATTATACCTCCCCTTATTGAAAACTGCCCCGGATTGCCTGTTTCAAAACTTCTCTCATAACCTATATCCGTAAGTTTCTTTGCTAATTTTTCTATATCAACAGTGTCTTCTTTTTTTATCTCCATTGTGGTCTCGCAGAATTTTTGATAATCTTCCAGCTTATCCATAAGGGCATCGGCAGTTGTAACTATAACACCGCCGGCGTCCTCCCTCAGATGTTTCCACACTTCCACTCTTTTTACCGTTATCTGCAAAGACCTTATATCCGCGTTAAAAAAAAGTAAATCTCTTGCAGGATACAAATAAACATCGTCCAAAAAGCAGCCTATATCTTCATATAGCCTGCTTGCATTGTCCTCATCATAGGATATAACAAGTTTCCATGGTCTTTCTTCCTTCATCAGCTCCGATATAAGATGTGCCTTTCCGGGCTCTGCCATATCACTGACTTGTAGAGGAAACTTCTCTTTTTTTATATTTTCTTCTAAAGATTCAAAATCCGCTAATCTTTTTAAGGGATTTTCAAATAAACTCATATTCTTCCTTACTTTATCTTTTTGGTATTATATCTGTTCATTGCTGTATCATACTGATCTTCTACCATAAGCTTTATAGCTTCTATGGCATCTGATGCCGCTTCATCTAAAAGTTTCTTATCGGTATCATTAAATCTGCCAAGCACATGGTCTGCCAGATCCATCTTCGCCGGCTTTTCTCCTACTCCCACCTTAATTCTTGGAAAATCGGATGTACCCATATGTGCAATCAAAGACTTTATCCCATTATGTCCTCCTGCACTTCCCTTTAGCCTTATACGCAAATTCCCGGGTTCAAGATTTATATCATCATATATAACTATCACATCTGATGCATCAATCTTAAAATAATCCATAAAAGCACGCACAGATTCACCGCTGTTATTCATATATGTCAGCGGTTCTAAAATTATCGCTTTTTCATTCCCGATTCTTACCCTTGTAAAAACCCCCTTGTACTTTCTTTCCGATATATCTTCTCCAAGCTCATACGCCAGCTTTTCCACAACATAAAAACCGGCATTATGTCTGGTATTTACATACTCTCTTCCCGGATTCCCCAAACCAACTATTAACTTCATTTTACTTTCTTTTCTATCTTTATTAAAATCAAATATATTTTTTAATCTGTCAAATAATATCATTAACAAATCACTTTTCCTATAAATGCGGTGGAAATGCCTGTTAAAGCATTTCCACATTAAGTCCTTTTTTAATTTTACCTTCGCTCCACAAGTATTGCATCTTCCTCAGAAAAATAATCATCTAATGAACTGCTTAAACCTGAGGCTTTCCATGCCTGCTCAAATGATATCTCAGGAAGATTGCTAAGATATACAAAAGTACTGTTTTTTGCGGCATTAGGCATTCTTCCGCTTATTTCAAATCTGTATTTATAAATATGCTCATCACAACTATATGTTCCGTTACTTAATTCAGAATAGGTTTTCAATCTGCCTTCATCCGCCTTGTTTTCTTCTTTCTTTGCACAGCATGCCATATTTAATAATAAAATCAAACCAAGTAAACATATAATAAATCTTTTCATTATATTTCTCCTTCATTTTGAAATTCATCAATATACAATCTGTGTAATACAAGTATTATATATCCAAACTATAAAGTTTTCCCCTGATATTACCTGATACTTTTATATCACTATAATTTGACGGATACATTCTGGTAGACATTACATACTTTCCGTCATTTACAAAGATCTCCAAAGAAGATGCATCAATCATAATCCTTAGACTCTCCAAGCTTTTAATCTTTAAATATCTCTTATCTCTGCCATATCCGTTTGCAATAAAGGAAAGCTCCAAATCTCCTCTGTTTGCATCAAAATCAAGCTTAACAGTATCAAAGACTTCTATTTTTAGACTTTCTCCAAAGTTTGATATTTCCAGCTCAAAAGCCCTTTTATCATCCGCATTTTTATAAATTACTTTTTCTTCAGCATATTCAAATACAGGCTTTCTGATTGATTCAAGTTCTTTTACAGGCTTCATATATAATGTATTGTCTTTAAAGTCAAGCTCTCTGAATACACTCATACAATGCTGATATCCATATTCTACCGTCGGATTTGTATAATTTGCATCAGGCATACCCATCCATCCAAGCAACAGTCTTCTTTTATCATGCATAAAGGTCTGAGGTGCATAGAAATCAAAACCGAAATCTACTTCTTTGTACTCGCTTATATAGCCGTTGGTTCTAAAATCTCCCTCAATTATAAAGTATACACAGGAATGAATATTTTGGAACTCGTACTTGCCGCCCTGTACTCCCTGTGGACATGCCATAAGAATCCACTGACCGTTTATTTCAAAAAGATCGGGACATTCCCACATATAGCCAAATCTTGCCATAGTTTCAAAAGTTCTTATATACTTCCATTTCTTTAAATCCTCAGATTCAAAAATCAGAACCTCTCCCTTATCCTCCATGGTTCTTGCACCGAGTACCATATAGTATTTGCCCTCATATTCAAATACCTTCGGATCTCTTACATGACAGGAAAGCCCTTCCGGATAGTCACTATTATACATAAGTACTTCTTTTTTTTCCGCTTTCAAGCCGTCCTTACTTATTACATGTACGGTATTATGCTCCCTGCCGGCATATATATAGTCAAAATCTCCGTCCTTTTTTACATTTCCCATGTAAAAGATATGCATTATATCTTCTTTTATAAATGCACAGCCTGAGTACACCCCGTTTTTATCAAAATCTTTATCGGGTGATAAAAATATATCTGCATCCTCCCGGAAAAGCAAATCCTTTGACTTAAGATGCGCCCAATATTTATTGCCGCCCTCAGGCTCATAGGCATATTGATAAAACACATGGTAATATCCTTTAAAAAAACAAAGTCCGTTAGGATCGTTTAACCAGCCTTTTTTAGGCTCAATATGGTATTTTTGTCTCCAATTATTCATTTTCTTTCCCATCTATTGATTACTGTTAACCTGTCTGTTGCTGATTTCAAGAAGCTTTGCTCTCATTTCATTTTCGATATTCTTTAGCTCCGCCTCAGCCTCCTTTCTTTTCTTCCTTCCCTCATCCTGTATCTTTATTACTTCATCAAATGTGGATATAAGAGTTTTATTGGTGTTTTTAAGAGTCTCAATATCTATTATTCCACGCTCCGACTCTTTTGCGGTTTCTATAGTGGCTGTCTTTAAAATCTCGGCATTCTTCTTCAAAAGCTCATTTGTCATATCCGATACAGCCTTTTGTGCCTTTGCGGCATCACTTGAATGTTTTAAGCCTATAGCAATCACCATCTGATTTTTCCAAAGCGGAATAGTATTTACAATGGTAGACTGTATCTTGTCGGACATCATTGAATCATTGTTTTGTATAAGCCTTATCTGAGGAGCCATCTGTAATGAAACTGTTTTTGTAAGCTCCAAATCATATATTTTTTTCTCAAAACGATTTATCATCTGTGAAAAATCTTTTGCTTTTTGAGTATCCTCAGGAAGTCCGCTTTCATCCGCCTTTTTAATAAGAGCGGGCAGTTCTATATTATTTGCTCTTTCCAGCCTTTTCTTTCCGGCAAGAATATACATGGACAATTCCTTGTAATAGTTCATATTCAGCTCATACATTTTATCAAGCATCAGCACATCCTTCATTAAGGTTACCTGATGATCCTCCAAAACCTTAGCTATATTATTGACATTGGTTTCCACCTTGTCATATTTTGCCTTCATATTTGCCAGCTTATTGCCTGTTTTCTTAAACAGACCAAAAAGCCCCTTCTCCTCATCCTCACTTTCAAGGGAGCGTATCTCTCCCACCACTCCGGCAAGCATATCACCTATCTCACCCAAGTCCTTGGTTCTGACTCTTTCAAGTGCATTCTCGGAAAAGTCGGCAATCTTTTTTTGGCTGCCCACTCCATAAGAAAGTATCGCCTGTGAATTGCCTATATCTATTTTTGATGCAAACTCCTCCACCATTCTTTCCTCTTCAGGAGAGAGTTTTACCTGCGGTGAATTTTCTTCTTTCTTGGTTTCCACAACAACGGCTACAGGCTTTTCTTCCTGCATATCAAATGTCAGACTCGGACCTTCATTTAACATCTTATCCAGTGAATCCATATTTATCTCATTGCTTTTTACTTCATTGTCATTCATATTTTCTACCTCGCATTATTTTCATTTATTCCACCGCTTATTAAGCCCTCCTTTGCAAGCATTACCTTTAATAATGCCGCATCGGTATCCGCATCCATTACAGAATCCTTATAAAGTCTGTTCTGGAATTCCGTACAGGCCTCATTTATAGAGTCAATGGTCAATTCGATTTCTTTTTTTGTATTTAATATATCACCATCCGGAGAGATAACATTGTCAAAATCCACATAGGTCTTTATAAGCTTTAATGTAGTAGGCAAATAGTATTTCATTAACTTATAAAGCTTTCCTGTTTCCTTAGGTTCTTTTTCCACCCTGTCAAATATTGATGTGAGAACATTCTCCAACCTTGTAAGCTTGGATGACATAGGCTCATTTGTAATACCCAAATGCAATTCCTTAATTGACAATATATATAATCTGCCTTCAGATATGATATTATCTTCTTTTATATCCTCGCCTGTCTTACTTTTATCCTCCAGCATTTGCTGTGACCTTCTTTGATCCTCAAGCGCCATATATTCTCTGTAAATATCATTGCTTAACATAAAGCATCTGCTGTTAATATCCAGATGCCCTTCAGGGAAAATCCTTTTATCTATCATCTTCCTCAGATTATTTACCACCGTATATGGAGTCTCATTTGAAAGCATTGCCAAATCCTCTATATTCATATAGGTTTTGCCATTCATTATGCGATAATAATTCTCTGCCTTATCTGTAATTTTAAGCTTCAACATTGCCGGTATTGCAAGGAAAAATCCCACTCCGAAAAACGGTAAAAGTGCAATAATGGGAATAAGCCATCCTATTAAAGAAAAAGGTAAAATAGTCAGTGTAAGCACCAGTATCGGAATAGCAAATACTATCATTATAGGGAATCCTACAAATGCCCTTATCAGTGACTCCGATCTTTTTGAATTTATATAGATTTTTGTATCGGCATTTATCTCTCTTGAAAATTTTGCGCTCTTTATCTTTTTATCATAGGTTGTTTTAAGGGAATTTTTTGCTACCGTAAGTGTGTTTGCAATTTTATCGGAAAATTCCTTGGCTCTATTACTTATATCCTTTTCATCAAAAACATTTTTAATATCATTTCTAATAATGTTCCATTCTTTGTTATCCTGCATACTCGCCTTTACCTCGTTCATATTATATTGGTAAACTAATGAATATCTATAATATCAATATATTCTTTTATGTTTCACTCCCCTAACATCTTTATTATCCCACATCTTTATTGAGTTATCAATTAAGAAAATTAAGTTTAATAATTTAATAATAAAAGTTGATGGCAAGGGGAAAACCCTCTTGACAGTTATATATTTATAATGCTAATATTGTACTTATACAATAAGTACAATATGTAAGGAGTTTTTTTGAATATTATAATTAGCAATAATAGAGACAAACCTATATATGAACAGATTGTTTCTCAGGTTAAAAACATGATTATGAATGAAGAATTACTTGCCGGAGAATCGCTTCCTTCAATGAGAGCTTTAGCCAAATCAATTCATGTAAGTGTCATCACTGTTCAAAGAGCTTATGAAGAATTACAAAGAGATGGCTTTATAGAAACTGAAATAGGTAGAGGAACCTATATATTAGCAAGAAACAAAGATTTTTATAAAGAGCAAAAGCAAAAAGAGATTGAAGAACATCTACAGTCTGCCATTGCAATAGCAAAAGAAAATGCTATTCCATTAGAAAAAATAGTTGAAGTATTAAAAATTTTGTATTTGGAGGAGTAAAATGAAAAATATTTTGACATTAAAAGATGTAAATAAAAAATATGATAGATCAAATTTCTCTATCACTGACATATCCTTTTCACTACCTGAGGGCAGTATAATGGGCTTTATCGGTGAAAATGGCGCCGGAAAATCTACTAAAATGAACTGTATTTTAAATGTTTTAAAAAAAGATAGTGGGAAGATTGAAATATTCGGCAAAGAAATGTCTGATGAAGATACAATCATAAGAGAAAGTATTGGTGTGGTATATGATAGTAATAATTTTCCTGACTACCTTACAGCCAAACAAATATCAAATATCTTTGAAAAAATCTATAAACAATGGGATAATATCTGCTTTGAAGAGTATCTTAAACGCTTTGGCTTATCCAAATCGCAGAAAATTAAAACTTATTCAAGAGGAATGGGAATGAAACTTGCAATCGCAGTAGCACTTTCTCACAAATCTAAACTCCTAATTTTAGATGAAGCTACAAGTGGGCTTGATCCTGTTATGAGAGATGAAATTTTAGATGTCCTTCTTGAGTTTGTAAAACAGAAAAATCACTCAGTACTGTTATCTTCACATATTACCGGAGATTTAGAAAAAATAACTGATTATATTGTATTTATTAATAAGGGTGAAATTATTTTAAATAAAACCAAGGATGAACTTATATATGAATACGGAATTATCCGTTGCTCAGAAAATAATTTTTTAAGTATATCATCCGAGGATATATTATCGTATATGAAAAGAGATTATCAGATAGATGTTTTGGTGTCTGATAGAAAGTTGGCAGAAAGAAAATATAAAAATTTGATAATAGATAATGCTTCATTAGATGAAATTATGTTGCTTATGGTGAAAGGGGAAACAAAATGAAAGGCTTGATTAAACATCATTATTATAAGATAATATCAAACTTAAGCGTATTGTTAGTCTTTATATTATTGGCGGGTATCCTTATCCTTATTTTTGGTGACAAAAACGAAACTTTGTTAATGGCTTTTTTAGGTTTAACCGTTATCGGACTTCCATTTATCAGCTCTATAAGCTTAATAAAAAATAATGGTGGAAAATGGAAACAGTATATTTTATCACTGCCTGTAAAAAGATCAGAAATTATAAAAAGTATATTTATAGCTCAATTAATTACAGTCGTTATTGGAACTGTAATTTCCATGGCATTGTTTTTAGCGTCATTTACTTTTCATGGATTTGCATTCTATAGATATATTGATATCCTGCTGTTATTTTCTTCTTTTATAGGAACTATACTATTTATGAATTCATTCTTTTTTCCTTTATCTTACTTGGATTCAAATGACAGAACAGAAGCTATAAGTATTATAAGCTTAATAATATCAGTAGCAATTATGGCTGGACTTATAGCAATAAATAATATCTTATTTGGAAAGCCCTCAACTACGCAATTAGTTATTTTTAGCATAGTAAATATTATTTTATCTATTACAACATTTACACTATCCTATTTTTTAACTGTTAGAATTTATTCCAATCAAGGCAGCTAATATGATTACATAAAATAAAAGAAGACTTTTTTAATCGTGTGTTATAAAAGTCTTCTTTTTAGTTTATCCAAAGAATTTTGATATATTCTCCATATTCACAAGGCAGTATAATTTAACCTGAATTATTCACGGTACAATATTTTA
The DNA here is from genome assembly GCF_017565785.1 of Lachnoanaerobaculum sp. Marseille-Q4761. Lineage (NCBI taxonomy): Bacteria > Bacillati > Bacillota > Clostridia > Lachnospirales > Lachnospiraceae > Lachnoanaerobaculum > Lachnoanaerobaculum sp. Marseille-Q4761. Next base: position 973,520 of record NZ_JAGEKB010000001.1, on the reverse strand, counting down.
GTTAATTACCGTGCTATAAATCTTTAAACTTGACCAATGACGCTATAACTGACTTAATACATCTAAAAATGGGCAGACTTCCCCCTAGGTAGAGTTTTTGAGTAGTTATTAAGCTCTCAAGGTTCGTTATTAGTTGCTATTCGAGTTGTACATATAGCTTGCTAATATTTGATATAGTCTCATAGAACTCATCCTTATATGGGCAACTGCTACACAGCTTAAATGTCATATATCTTGCTGAACGAATTACTTTTGCAGCAACCTTTAGCAGTTTTAGACGGACAGTATCAATGCGTTGTTTTCGCATGCATGTATTTGAAGCCTGTTGGCATTTACAATTCTTGTATGACTGCTGACAGAAGCGAAGTCAAAACCTGTTTTACTTTCCTTTATGAAGTTTTCCATCAAGCCTCTTTTGCAATAGAACTTGATAAGATATTCAGGAGATGACTCCATATTTGTAACAATGAATGTATACATGTAAGTCATTTGGTTTTCAGGTTTTTCAACTTTACAGACAACACGTCTTTCATAAGGCCAAGGACCTGCCTGATACATGAATTCACCATAAACTACAGCATAATCTACTTTGTTGTTTTTTGTGATTTCATCAAGTTCATCTACAAGATATGATACCTTATCACGAAGTATAGCATTTTCTTTCAAACGAATTACATAGCCGGTACCGTTTTCTTCACACTGTTTATACAAACCCGGTGTTGCAAAGCCACTATCTCCACGAAGGAGAAGTTTAATTTCCGGAAAATCTTTAAGATATTCATCAAGTATAGGCTGAAGAAATTCCACAACACCTGTGCTTGAATACTGAGTCCCATCACGAAGCTGAATTTTAATCAAATCTCCTGTGAGTCCATCATAGCAAACAAGTGGATGGTAACCGTTACTTTGATAGTGGAAGTTAAATGCTCTGCCTTCCTGTTTGCCATAGGCATTAAGAAGTGTTGAGTCCAGATCTAAAATGATAGCTTCAGGCATCTGAATACTATAAACTTTCTTTCGAAGGATCCGGTTCATAGAAAGGAACTGATTAAGTGAGTCCTCATCCATTCGATTATGAAATCGTGAAATAGTTGGCTGCGATTAAAGTGTCTTTATTCAGCACTGCTTTAAACACAGGATCATTTGTAAGTTCATCTGAAGAATCATCTTCAAAATAGCCTGCAATGATCATATATATCATCTGAAGAAGGTTTTCTTTATCAGTGTGATAACGGAATAATGCAGAATCATTGGTCTTAAATGATTTACAGAAAAGTTTGTCAATGCCAAGTTTACTTACGAATTCTTTTATAAAAAGTAAGCCTGCATCGGAGGATAAATCTCCTCCATCGAAATTAATTTTAATTTTTCTATTGCTTTCAAGTGATAAGGTGTTTACAATACTCATAAAGGGCTCCTTTGTGTGATTATATTGAGTTTTAGCACCTTAATTTTACCACAAATGGACGCTCTTTTTTTATTCACTTACTAGGTGAAAGCAATATTTTGTTAAAATATAGTAATTATATGGCTTTCAGCCACGTTCATGATGTTGCCATGAATAATCTAGGTTTAAGTTGCTTTATTTTTGAGCGGTACAGACTATTTAATAAATCCTACCTGCCTGCTTATTATTTCTATCTGCTCATCCTTTTTCTTATTATATTCCACCTTCTTTTCTTCAAAATAGTTCCTTCCATAAGAATCTATAGAAACTATAAGAGGACCGAATTCCTTAACTTTGCAATGCCACAATGTTTCAGGCATACCGAGATCCTTCCACTGAGCTTCCACAATTTCTTCCACTTCAACAGCTGCCACCACTGCATTGCCTGCCGGGAAAACACAATGAATTGCTCCAAAATCTTTGCAGGCTCTTTGAGTATTTTCCTTCATACCTCCTTTGCCGAGGATCACCCTAACACCGGTAGTCTCAACAAATTCATATTCAAATTTTTCCATACGCATAGATGTTGTAGGTCCTACAGAAACCATTTCATATTTATCATCCCCCAATGGACGGATAATAGGACCGGCATGAAGTATCGCCGCATCTTTTACATCCACCGGGATTTTTCTTCCTTCTTCAACAACACGCCTATGTGCCACATCTCGACAGGTTGTTAAATCACCTGTAAGATAAATGATATCTCCTATATGGATATCTTTTAAATCTTCTTCTGACACCGGAGTAACTAATATTTTTTTCTCATCTCTAATCTCAACAGCCATTTTATTACCTCCATGCTCCTTCTTTATAATCAAAGCCTGTATGTGTGTCTATTGTAAAATTCAGATCCTTATCAAAAACTATATGTCCTCGTCTATGACTCCAACATCCCACATTTACTGCAACTCCTATTGCTGACGGATGTCTTGCAGTATTTTCAATATTTACTCCCATTACAGAATAATTACCGCCCATGCCCTGTGGTCCAAGTCCTATATTATTAATCCCCTCCTCCAGAAGCTTTTCCATCTTTGCCGCATTTTCATTTGGATTATGTGTACCTATATTTCTCATAAGTGCTTTTTTTGAATTAAGAGCGGCAGTCTCTACAGATGTGGCAACCCCTACACCTACCAAAAGCGGAGGACAGGCGTTTAATCCATATGTTGTCATACGGTCAAGCACAAATTTGGTAACTCCCTCGTAGCCTTCACCCGGCATAAGTACTGTGGCATTTCCCGGAAGTGTGCATCCGCCTCCCGCCATATATGTATATATTTCACATTTATCTGAATGTGGAATGATATCCCACCATACAGTAGGAGTACCCTTACCGACATTTTTACCTGTATTATATTCATCAAATGTTTCTACAGAATTATGGCGAAGAGGTGCATGTACTGTAGCTTGTATTACTGCTTCTCTAAGCAATCCTTCCAGTTCGTCTATTAATGGAAATTTTGTTCCGCATTTTACCCAAAACTGTAAAACTCCTGTATCTTGACATGATGGACGATTCAACTCCACCGCCAGATTCTGATTTCTAAACATTGTATCATAAATAACCTTTGCCATAGGGCTGTCTTCTTTATCCCTAAGTTCTGCAAGTTTATTTATTACATCATCGGGAAGCTTTTTAGCTGTAAAACCTACAAATTGTGCCATTATTTCAGTTAACCTTTGTACCTGTCCATTATTTTTATTAATCATAGCAATCTCCTTTATACTGTTTTTATGCCGGAAAAAACGGGAATGCAATCGGCAAAATTATCATACTTACTATTGTTGCAATAAATATAAGAGGCAAACCTGCCTTTACATAATCTATAAATTTATAATTACCTGCTCCCACCACCATTGTATTGGCAGGCATTCCTATAGGAGTTGCATAGGCACATGAACCTCCGATAACACATGCCATAAGCACTGCTCTGGGATCCGCTCCCATTCCCGTTGCAATCGAAAGGCAAATAGGTGCCATAAGTGCTGTTGTTGCTGTGTTTGACATAAAATTTGTAAGAGCACAGCATATTATAAATACTATAAATGTAAGTATATATGGTGAAGGATTTGCACCTAATCCACCTATAACTTTATCTGCAATCATTTCCCCTGCACCGGTTTCTTGAAGTGCAGTTGCAAGTGAAAGAGTGCCGCCAAAGAGAAATATTGTTTTCATATCAATGGATTTGATAGCGTCCTTTTCAGAAATCACCTTGGTAATTACAAGGAGAATTGCTCCTATACAGCCTGTTACACATAATTTAATACCTATTTCTTTTTCAAATATCATTCCAAGCAGAGTTCCTACAAGAATAACTAAGGATAGAATTTTTTTCCATCTTGGAACCTTACTGAAATCGTTTTCACCGTCAAAAACCGATTCATTGCCGGGGTCATTGTCAGGCAGAAGTTTGTAACCTATAGTTGCATAAAATATTATACCTGCTATAAGTATCGGCAGCCCGACAATTGCATATTCAAAGAATCCGAATTTAAGCCCTATAGGTTCAAGTGTGGACTGAGCTATAAGATTACCCGGTGCTCCTATAAGTGAGAGATTACCTCCCATGGCTGCGGCAAATACCAAGGGCATAAGAAACTTTGATCTTTTAAATCCTGATTTTGCAGCAATCCCTATAACTACAGGAATGAGCACTGCTGCGGTACCGGTATTTGAAAGCACACCGCTCATAAGACCTACTATTACCATAATAGCAATAATAAGACCACGTTCGGTTTTGGCAAACTTTGTTACCCAGCCGCCGATCTCATTTGCCATACCGGTTTCAAAAAGAGCACCTCCAACTATAAACATAGCTACAAAAAGTATCACATTGGTATCAATAAAACCGCCAAAAGCCTGCTTTACATCTAATACTCTCGTCACTACGAGACCCACACAAACAATCATAGATGTAAGGGCTAAAGGAATTTTTTCTGATACAAACATTATAATTGCGAATAACAAAAATAATAATGTTATTATTGCCGGACTCATATTTTTTCCTCCTACATATAAATTTTTCTTACACGCATATTGTAATTTACTTATACTAAAAAGAATATTTAATTCTAACTTAGGTTTGTATAAAAATAAACTATACTAAAATACAGATAATGATATAATAATGAGTAGATAAACTTTATTATTCATGTTTATAACATGCTGATTTTTTAGAATAAATATAAGGTGATGATATGACTTTAAATCAATTGGAGTATTTTTGTGCGGTATGTCGCTATCACAGCATAACCAGGGCGGCAGCTGAATTGTTTGTTACACAACCGACTATCTCAGTTGCCATAAGAGACTTGGAAAAAGAGTTTAATATTAAACTTTTTAATCATGGAAAGAATAAAATTACATTAACCTCTGAAGGAGAGGAATTTTACAAAAAAGCAAGCGGGCTACTGGTACACAGCCATGAACTCTATGATGAGTTTGGGTCAATGGGAAGAAATATACCGGCAATAAGAATAGGCATACCTCCGCTTATGAGCACGGTATTTTTTCCAAGACTTATTAACTTATTTCAGAAAAACTATAATATCCCTATTAAACTATATGAGTATGGCTCGATTCGTGCTTCTAATTTAATAAATGAAGATATTTTGGATGTAGCACTTGTAAATATGGACTTTTACAATATTTCCAAATTTGAGTCTTATTTTTTAATGAATGATTCCTATGTTTTTTGTGTTTCCAAAAATCACAGATTTTCAAATGAAAAAGAGATTACATTAGATATGCTCAAGGATGAACCTATAATTTTATTTAATACGGATTCTGTACAAAATTCCACTATTTTTGCAAGATATCATGCAATGAATATTATACCCGAGGTACTTCTGCACTCGAGTCAGCTTGGTACAATTTTAAATTTTGTAAGGGGAGGAAATTGCGGAGCATTCCTGTATTCATCTCTTGCAGTAAATCCAAGAGATTTTGTTGAAATACCTGTTAAGCCTGAAATAACAAGTGATTTCGGATTACTGTGGAAAAAGGGAAAAATTCCTAACAGCAAGACGACTAAATTTATTGATTTTATAAGGAGCAATGAATATAAGGACATATTTACCTGTGATAAATGATATTGTAAAATAATATTAACAAATTTAATAAGATTAAAATGTCTCTTTAGCATTATAATTATACATAGTTAAGAAAAATTACAGTTTATCTTTGGTGTAGAATCATCCATTGTTTTGATGGGGGTGAAGATGACACAAAAATATTTTGAACGGAAACAAAAGTACCTTTTATTTAAACTTAATAAAGACTTAAACTTTCAGATTAAAGCCCTTAAATCAGCATTCAATGAATTTAAAGATGAAGGGAATGCATCAAGTCTTTGCTTTAGAAAGATGATATGGCTGACAGTGTTTTTAAAACGCTATGTAAATCTTTTTTTAATCTGTCAGTCCGATAAATCTGTCACTATGGATGAAATAAATCTTTGCCTTTGGGAGTTTTCGGAAAAACTTAAATGGTTTCCCGATATCAAAACTTTTAAATTATGCGAAGGATGTGGAGAGGTCCTGCCTGAAACGGCATTTTTTATATGTAAGCTTTGGATTTTTTTACTTGAATGGGCAGGGTATATGCCTGATTTTGTACAGATAAATATTAATGACGGTCAAAAGGCTGTTATTATTATTGAAAGCTCTATGATTTTAAATAAATCAAGCTTTCTCACATGGCTTTTCCAAAGAGAGAGTTTGAATAGTGAATATATGGAAATCAGTGAAGAAAAGGAAGGAAAAAAGCTGTCAGTAAGCCTAATCTGCCATAAAAAAAGCATCAAAGAGAATACAGAGCTTTATAACGAAAAAAATTATAACATGAAATTTTTGAAAAACTCTGAAGACAGCAAATACAGTAAAACATTAAAAGAACCTGATGTATACTCAAAGCCACAGTATCTTAATTTAAAAATGAGATTACACAGAGAATTTGGAGACTGTATGCAGGCAGGATATTTGTATATGATTGGGGATGAGACGGTAGATAAGGAAAATATAGTCTACATGTGGAGAAGTCTTATTAAAAATCTCACAGGTAATACTCTCACAAAGAAGAAAGTTGATGAGAAAAAAGAATTGTCACAACTGGCGGCATTATTTCACTGTACTTTGCATCTGCCAAAGAAAAATCTCTTTAAGGAAATGTATGAATCTGTTTTTTATTTTTGTATACGTGAGGCTATGATGAATGCTGTTCGTCATGGGGCTGCCACCGAAATTTTTATAACACAGGAAAGGTTTAAAGATAAAATAAAGATCTCTATTTTTGATAACGGCACAGGACTAAAGATAGATTTTAATGAAGGGGGAGGTATCTCAGGGATTCGTGCTTATCTAAATGAAAGAGGGATACCTCTATATATAAATGATGAACAGGGAACGTTAGTAATTTCGTTTTTACTTTAAAAATTCTTTTCCATATGAGCCGGTAAAATCAACAGATTTATACTTGACAAAATAGGAGGCGTTAAGTTTAGGAATGCCAAATGTGCCATAATTTTTATCCTATATGTTTTGGCCGGACGGTTACATGAAGGTTTATTTGGGAGGTGACAAATGTTTGGCATTATGATTGTGGAAGATTCACCTTTTACAATAGAGTATTTGGAGCTTAAATTATCCAAAATGAAAAATAAATATCAGGTGATATGTAAATTTCGGGAAGCTCAAAATGCAGTGCCGGCTTGTGAGTCCGGGCAGATAGATATTGTGCTTATAGATGTATGTCTGAATGATACCTCCGGACTGGATCTTGCAAAGAGAATAAAGGAGAGTTTCCCTAAAATCAAAGTAATCATTATGACTTCCATGCTGGATCAAAGCTTTATTAAAAGGGCAAAAAGTTCAGGATGTGAAGGTTTTTGGTTTAAAGAAAGCATACAAACCGGAATTTTATCAATACTTGATGATGTAGCTATCGGCGAAAAAGCATTCTCAGAGGACTTTCCGGAAATTACACTTGGCAATGCAAGGCTTGAGGAACTTACGGATGCGGAGCTGGCTGTGTTAAGAAGCTTTGCCAAGGGATTTACTTACGCCGAGGTGGCAAATGACTGCCATATTTCAGAAAATACAGTGCGTTACCATGTAAAAAACCTTACAAGTAAAACCGGAATGCATAATATGGCAAAGATTGCCCTGGAGGCTGTGGATAAAAGAGTCATTTTACCGGGCTTTTAAAAAGTACTAAAACTACACATATATGTGGGGACAGATAAATATTCTTTTGTTATACTACAAACAACAAAGCAACAATAATTTATATTCGCCGTACGGCAAAGTATAAGGATAGGAGTTGAATATGGCAGAAATTAAAGTAACACCTTCAGTTCTTCGCAGCAAAGCTGATGAACTGCAAAACGGAGTAAGGAATTTGTCACAAAAGATGGAAGAACTTCATGAAAAAGAGGCTCAACTTTCCACCATGTGGCAGGGAAGTGCCAAGGAGAGCTTCCACAATGCTTTTATGACAAGTTATGACGAATGTCAGGCATTTTTTCAGGAACTGCAAAGATTCATTGTAAAGCTGGAAGAGACGGCACAACAGTATGAAGAAACAGAGGCAAGAGCGGCAGAAGCTGCACAACAGAGATTTTCTTAAAAAAATTTTCTTAATGAGGAAAGGAAAATAATATGGATGGAAATATTTTAGTAACCCCTGAGGAGTTAACAAGGAATGCTTCAGAGTTTTCCGCATCAGGAAACAGCATGTACCAAATAGCAAATGAGATGCTTCAGACAGTACAAGGCTTAAGCGGTGTATGGGGCGGAGATGCCGCCAATACCTATATAAATAATTTTAAGCGTTTTCAGGGAAGTTTTGACAGGCTTAAAGGAAATATTGATGCTCACGCATCCGCTCTGACTGAACTTGCAAGCATGTATCAGCAGGCTGAGCAAAAAAATGTAGAAACCGCCAATGATTTCAGAGATGTTTTGGAATAGGCTGTTTAAGCCCTTTGATTATACCTTACATGCAGCACTTATAAGTGACATCGGAAAAAAAAGAGTCGAGAATCAGGATAATTTTTGTTTTGATGAATTTATTAATGTGAACAAGGCAAAGTCCGTCCGATTAAAATCACAAAATTTCGCCTTACCCGGAGCTTACGCTATTATGGACGGCATGGGTGGAGAAAAGCTGGGAGCACAGGCATCGCTTGAAGCTGCCGGCTTTTTTTCTAATATTAAAAAAAATATTTTAGAACTTCTTCAAAGGCTGAATGCTGATGAAAGAGAGAGGGTGTTTTTCAGCCTTATCCACAGTATGAATGAAAAGGTATGTCAAATGGCAATTAAAAATCATGTACAGCAATCCGGAACCACCTTCTGTGCTGTCTTTTTGATAGAAAATAGAGCATATATTGTAAGTGTGGGAGACAGTAAAATTTTTTTGATTAGAAACGGGAAGGCTGTTTGGCAAAATGAATCGGATGCTATAAATACTGCCATTGTAGAGAATGGAAGGAAAAAATGGATAAAAGGCGGTCTAAGTCAATTTTTGGGAATGGATACAAAAGAATATGAGCTTATCCCCCATATAAATGAGCTAAACCTAAAGACTGAGGATAAATTTTTATTATGCAGTGACGGACTGACCGATTATGTGAGTCCTGATGAGATAGGGATGACAGTAAAGGAGAATACCATTGAAAATTCTATGGATATTCTTTTAAAGCTGGCATTAAAACGTGGAGGACGTGATAATATTACTATTCTGCGACTGGATATAAAACGCAAGGAATAGGAGTAAATTCTGTATTAATGTAATTATTTTTGAATACATAGAGCGGAGAAAGAGAAAATATGACACACAGGGAAATCATAACCAGGGTGTGGCCCGGTTGGGAAATAGAGAAAAAAATAGGAGAAGGCTCCTATGGTAAGGTTTTTAAAGTATCAAAGGAAAGCGGGGGAATGGTACAGGAATCTGCCGTGAAGGTAATCCGCATTCCGGAAGATGAAGAAGAATTTAAACTGGTACAGGAAAAATTTTCTTTGACACGTCAGGAGACAGAGGAATACTTTCAACCTGAGGTGGAGAGATTTAAAAAAGAAATCCTGATTATGAAGGATCTGGGCGAAGAAAACAATATTGTCCGTATTCTGGATTTTGAAATAGTAAAAGATACCGGTGGGAACTATGGATGGTATATTCTTATCCGTATGGAACTTCTCGAAAGTCTGGACTCTCTGATTAAAAGGAGGGATTTTTCTATAGGGGATGTGCTTTCCTTAGCAGAGGATATTCTCAGTGCTCTAAGAGCCTGTGAAGAACATAATATTTTACACCGTGATGTAAAGCCGGATAATCTTTTTTGCAACAAATATGGACGGTACAAGCTTGGAGATTTCGGAATTGCCAGAAAACTTAAGGAAAGCAGTTTAAGCCTTTCACATAGAGGGACTGACAATTACATGGCTCCTGAGATATATCAGGGAAAATCCTACAGCCACAATGCAGATATCTATTCTCTTGGAATTGTGTTGTACAAGCTTTTGAATAATAATCGTCTGCCTTTTTTGGAACAGGGGAAACTCACTGCATCAAGTTTGGAAAATGCCTTTAAAAAAAGGCAGACAGGTGAGAAATTCCCTAATCCCACACATGGTTCTGTAAAACTTTTCGGTATCATAGAAAAAATGTGTATGTTTGATCCTAAGGATCGTTTCCAAAATGCCGAAGAGGTTTTGGAGCAACTTCGTGAATATCGTAAAAATAATATTGATGAACTTCACAGATCTTTAGATATCAAAAGAGACGAGCTACCTGATTATGTTATCAATAAAAAACAGGCAAGTTCTACAAGAGAGGAAACAGTTTTAGATTCTCAAAAGGAAAAAGACGTTCAAGAAGATATTCCTTTAAATGAAGAGACGAATTTTGATTATACAGAGGGTACAAGAAAGCTTCATCCCGAAAGGAAAAAAGCTGAAACGAACTCTTCATGGGATGATATCGAAGAAGCTATAAATAAAATGCAGGAGGACACACAGAACAATAAAAAATCAGATTTTAAGACATGGCTGCCGATTATTGCAATATTCGGTCTTATATTGGTTATAGGAGCTACATTTTTATTAAAGCCAAAAAAATCTAATGAACAGGCAAAGACAAACACAGAGGAAACTGCGGTAATAACATCTGAAAGTACAGCTTTAGAAAGCAGTGAAACAGTAGAAATACCGAGTACCAACCCGGTTTTAGAGGATGATGTTTTTTCTGTAGACAAGTCACAATTACCTGAAGGCAGCTATTTGGAATATACAATAAATCTTTGGATCCCAAGTGCTAAAGAAGTCAAGGAAAGAAGCGGTGTCTATATCGGAGAACAAACAGACGGTGTTCCAAACGGTATAGGAGGATTTTTCTATCAAACGGAGGGACAGGGTGAGGAAAACAGCCATTATCTGGTACAAAATGTTTATATCGGAGAATGGGAAAACGGAGTGCTAAAGCCGGGAACAATTGTAAAACAGAGAAAAAAGAATACTCTGACCTATGAAAACGGTGATATTTTTACCTTTATATTCCGCTTTGAAGATACCTGGGATGTGAATAATTTCCGTGACAATATGCGTGGAAGCATGGACTACATTGCCATAAAGGCAGAAAACGGACAGGAGGAAAAGCAGAACTTTGTAGGAGTATTTGACAAGGAAAGCGCACAAAAACTTAACGGAACTGAATATAATGATACGCAAAAGTATGTAGGCGATTACCGGGATAATCGTTATTTTAACGGAACCATTTACAATTTGGAAGGAGTTCAAATCGGAACTGTAACAGAAGGCAATGTAGAGTATACTCAATGATACCGAGGATGTAATAAAACGGAGCAATCAATGAATGATATTTTTATGAATTTTGCATCTATTTTAAGTCTTTCCGGAAAAACAGGGGGGATTCAAAGCAGTATTGCAGGATGCAGTCAGGAGTTAAGAAATATTGCCCTTGGTCTGGAATTGGGCAATGGTGGAGAAAGCATTAAAGAAGCTTTAGGCGTTTTATCAAATCAATGTGATGAAGAGTCTCAAAAGGTTTCACGCATGGGAAGCACCTTACATCAGGCGGCACAAATCATGCGAAGCGCCGAGGACAGAGTGATTCAAAATAATTTTATTACCGTTTCTCAAAATGCCATAAAAAGCAGGTATAAAAATGCCCTCAAAGAAACGGCTGTACTTGGGATCGCCGGTGTGGGTATAAAATCCGGAACAGGCTATGGAGGTGATCCCGTCAGTATGTTTTCCGGCAACTTTTTATGGCAGATCACCCCTTTTAAAACTTATGCCGGAGAAACTTTTGAACTGACGATCTACTATGATACGGCATATAAAGGTGATACCGGGCTTGGCAGAGGATTCAGACATAATTTTATGAGCTGTATTAAACCTATGGGTGATTGTATATTCGGTACTTTTGATGCAGACGGTGGCAGTAATATTTTTTTAGAAGGTGAGGATCATATATTCTACCCTCAAAATCCTACCGTAAAAAGATTGTATAGAGAGGATAACGGATTTAGATACTATGATCCCGAACTTTTACATTCTTTAAAATATGATAAAGACGGACGTTTAAGAGCTGAATATATTAAAGAAAAAGAGATCAAGCGACTTATTTATGACGGGGAACATTTGATTAAAGTAGAGTCATTAAACGGATATTTCTTTGATTTTACCTATGAAGATAATCATCTTGTGAAAATCACGGATAATATCGGTCGTTATATTAACTTTAAATACATGAACGATCTTTTGATCGAAATAGAAATTTATTTGGAACCGGATTCCTTATTCCGTCATTTATATGATAATAGAAAATATTGTTTTTATTATGATGACAGGCATTATCTGATAAAGATTACAGATCCCGATGGGAAGATGCTTTTTGAAAACATCTATGATGAAATAGGACGTGTAGTACATCAATATATGGGAGAAGGACGTTTTTTTACCTTTACCTATAATGGGAATAAGACTCTAAATTGTGATGAAACCGGTTTTACTACAGAGTATATCCATGATGAGAACGGTAATCTCCTTTTAATGAAGAATCCTTTATTAAAATATGAAGCGGAGTATGATAAATATAATCGAATTAAAAAAAAGACTGTAAATGAAACAGATACCATGCAGTATCATTATAACGCATTCGGGCAGCTTAGTGCCGTTATTAAGGGTGGATTTTTCCATGAATTTTTCTATGATGAGAACCATAAACCAAGTGAATATACATTTAACGGTAAAAGCTATTTAAAAATTCACTATGATTTGGCAGGCAATGTAATCAGTATGGATTATCCGAGTGAAAAACCGCATCAGTTTTTCTATGATGAAGAAAACCGCTTGACAGGATATGAGTCCCATGGAGAGAGCTGCCGCCTTTGCTATAATGAGAAGGGATTTATTGTAAGGCTGGATGCTCCCGAGGAGCTTTCAGAGGAATACAGCTATGACGGTCTTGGCAGAATCACCAATATAAAAATAGAAAACGAAAGAGAAATTAATATAAGATATGCCTTTGACGATCTTATAGGAGGGATGTGGGATAATCTAAATACAAATATTAATTGCAAATATTCTCTTACAGGTAAAATGCTCTCCTATAAAGCCGGAGAGAAAAAAACCACTTATGTGTATGACAATTTTGGAAATATAACAGAGCTTCATCTTCCCGGTGAAGATGTATATATTATGGAATATAATGCATGTGGGAATCTTTTAAACCGCTACAGAGGAGATTTCTTAGTGGAAAGCCTAAGCTATGATGAAAATCAAAGGGTGGTAAATATAACAGACGGCTTGGGATATGAGGAGTACTATGATTGGAATATATGGAATCAGCCCATAAGTATAAAAAACAGTAACGGCTTAAATATCCGAATAGACTATGATGAAAATCATTTAATTAAAGCAATTTCAATGAATGATTTTCATCTTGGCTATCAATATGACAGCAATTGCAGATTGGCATCTGTTTTTGATGATGAAGGAAGGTATATTATATATGATTATGATATGGCCGACAGGGTGGTTCAGGTAAATACATTCCAATCCCGTATGGAAATCAGTTATGATGATTTTTCAAATATTACCCTGATTTCTCCGGCGGATTTCGGATACGTTTTGCAAAATAAATATGATGAATACAATCGTCTTATAGAAAGTAAAACTCTCGGTAAACCACTTTATCAGCTTTCATACAATGCATCGGATGTAAGCGGACTTAAGATTGGAGGAAGAACTACCTCTCTTAAATATGACCTCACCGGACATATGATGACTCTTTCCAATCAATCAGAAAAAGAAACTGTGCAAAAATTTGATCAATATAATCGCTTACTGTCTGTAGGTACTAAAGATTTACCGGATATTATAAGCTATGGATATGATATTTCAGGACATATTAAATGGTTGCGTGATGAAAAAATAACTGTTTTATTTTCCTATGACAGCTTAAAAAACTTATCGGGAATATACTATCTTATATCCGGTGAATACAGTGATGAAGAATTAAATCTTAGTGACGGTGAATGGGCAGCGACAAAAAGTGACTCCTACTGTCTTATAGATATTGATTATGACAAGAGGCTTATCTCATTAAACGACAGTTCGGGAAATAGTGAGATTTTTGAAATAGGCTCATCCGGAAACTTAAAAAAGATTCATTACGCAGGTGGTGACAGTAAGGAAATTATATATGATTCCCTTTTACGGATTACCAAAATTTCTGAAAAAGGTAGCCATAATGAAGAAAGCAGCTTTGTATATAATCAGGAAAGAATAGTGGAGGCGACTAATTCCAATAGAAATGTAAGATTTGACTATGACCTTGGAGGAAGGGTCATAGGTATACATTATCCTGACGGAAGTATAGCCGGTTATGAGTGGAATCAGGCAAATCTTTGCACCGCTATTCTTTATCCTGACGGAAATCGTGTGGAATACAGCTATGACAGTTTTGGCAATCTGACAAAAGTAAATCTTTTAGATGATATATTGTATTATAGCTATGATGAAAAGTATAGGCTTGTTAAAAAGCAATCAAACAGCTTCATTCAAAACCTTATCTACCATGAAAACGGAAAGTTAAAAACTTTATCCGTTCAAGATAATGCAGGGGTTTTACTGGAAATTCAATATAACTACGATAAATGCTATAACAGGCTTATTGAAAAAACGATTTTTGAAAGAGACAGGGAAATACTCTCCTATGATTATGCCTATGACAAAAGGGGACTTTTAGCTAAAACTTGGAAAAACGGCGAGCTTTTTGGTGAATATACCTATGATTCTTTCGGAAATATAGTCTATTCCAAAGAATCTAAAGAAGAAGCCCGGTATACCTATAATGCACAAAATCAGCTTTTACAAAAAGATTTTATGGGACAGATATATTCCTATGAATACAATGCAAGAGGGGATTTGATTTGTGAGCGACTTGACGGCAAAATTTTATCTACTTATCAGTACAATGGGCTTGGTCAGCTATTATATGCTGTAAATGAAAAAGGCAGTGTAAAATACGGTTATGATGCTTTGGGAAATCGCATTGAGGTGGAATTTACCTACAAGAACCTAAAAAAAGAAAAAGAAATCTACTATCCCGGCTATCTGACAGAAAACGGTCTGCCGCTTTGTAAAAGAAGTATAGAAAAAAATATAAGTCAAAACTTTTATTTTGACCAAAGCCCTATGGCGGAGAACTTGGATGGTAAACTGATTTGGACTATATGTGATGATGACCAAAATCCGATTCTTCGTCTAAAAGATGAAAATAACTATGAGATATCGGACTATTCTCCTTTCGGAGTTTGCAAAAAATATCAAAGAGGAGAAAGTTTTCAATTATTTTCTACAGAATATGGCTTTAACTCCCATATTTATGATGATTTTTTGAATCGTCATATCACTTACAACAGAGTATATGATCCTAAAAACGGCAGATTTCATTCAAAAGATATCTGCATAGGTGACTTTAAAGATCCTCTAAGCTTTAATCGATATATTTATAAAAGCAAGAATTTTAAAAATATTTTTACAAACATTAATTTGGCAAACGATTTGGCAAAGGATTTTGCAGTTGCAAAAAGTTTTATAATTTCAAATATAGCTATAGAGGCGGTATCAAAAAATCCTTTAAATATTTTAAGTACATTAATTTATAATAAGCCATCAAAAGAAGCTGTTACAGCCTGTCTGAATCCTCTGTGTGGCGGATTGGAAGATATTTTACAAAAAAACATTAAATTCAGTGCAGGATTAGGTAATAGCAACTTTAATTGTAACGAAGATATAAGACCTTTCTTTTCTAAGGAAAGTGCTTTGTTTTTAGGCGGATGTATACCGGCATATGCTTTCGGTAAGTCGGGAGAAAATATTTATAAAGGCTTTTATAGTTTGACTAAATCAAGTTCATTGCCTGATATACAAAAGAAAATCAGAAAAAGCTTTTACTCTCCTGCCGGCAAGCTGCTTCCTGCCCTTATAGCAATGAGCAATAAACAAATGCTTTTATGTACACTGAATCAAAATGTAAGTAAAGAAATGTTTTTCGGTTTGGCAAATAAAAACAATGACAATGGTATACAAACAATTATTAAAGGGTTTAAAAAACCTGCTGTCCCTACAAACAACTTTACAATCGGTGCTGTAAGGCTTAGAGCAGGTATTGGAGCCTGTACAAATAATCCCGTTTAAGTTTGAGGAGGTATGACGTGATTAGAACATTAACTTTTTTTACAAATAACGGATTTCAGGAGGTGACACTTCCCGCCATCAATAATGAGGATTATCTTTTAGTGATGGAAAGCAAAAAGCGACCTGAATTAAGGGGAATAAAACTTCGTTTTGAGGTGATTCGTGATATATGGTATTTGCTTGAAGTAGCAGGTGCAGAAATGGAAAATCCCGCTTCTAAGACTCTTTTTTCTGGAGATATAATAAATATCATTAAAGATGGCGAAGAGATAGCAATACTGTTTCAAGAATCCGCAGAGGCATTCAGAGATATGTCAAAACTTGTACTTTCCGACAGAAAAATAGTCAGCATAGGCAGGGATAAAAGTTGTGATATTGTATTGGATTATAAAAATATGGTGTCATCCCGTCACGCTGTTTTACAGTTTTATGACGGCAGTTGGCATATTAAAGATGCCGGTACCAACGGAACATTTGTAAATGATAAAAAAATCACTGAGGAACAAAGGCTGCACCGAGGTGATGTAATAGCTATCATCGGAATCCGTATGATGTTTCTTGGCAAATACCTTGCTATTGATACAGGGAATAAAAACTACACTGTACAGCTAAACGGAATGAAGGTTCTTCATGAGAGACATTTTCAGAGTAAAGCCAAAGAGCTTTTCCCATATGAAAAAAAGCTGTTTCATCGCTCTCCAAGACAGCTGTTTCCTATGAAGAAAAAAATCTTTGATATTGAAAATCCGCCTGAAAAAGAGGCTGAAAACAGTGCTTCACTGCTTTTAAGAATAGGTCCGTCAATGACTATGATGTTACCTATGATGGCAGGTACCATGGTTGCCTCCAATCAAAATGCCGGAATCGGACATGCAGGTCTGGCAATGGCTGTCGCTTCTGCCGGATTAGGTGTAATATGGGGTGTTGCCAATTATAAAAAGGCAGGTAAAGACAGAGAGGAAAAAGAAAAGAAAAGAATTTCCTCTTATACCGACTACCTCACAAAACAGGGAAAAGAAATTGATGAGGATTATAAGCAACGTTGTGCCGCCTTGGAAAGAATCTATACTCCTGCCGATTTATATGCAAAAAATTTTGTTGAGGACAATCTTTGGACCAGAAATCCGGCACATGATGATTTTATGTATTATCGCATAGGTACAGGCTCTCTTCCTTCTCCGGCAGAGATAAATGTAACCAAACCGGGATTTCGTGTAGAAAAAGATCCCTGGCAGGACTGGGGAGAATCCATAAAAAAGTCCTTTGAAGAATTGAAAGAAGTCCCTATAGGAATTAATTTAAAAGACTACAATCTTATAGGTGTGGTAAGTGAAAAGAAATCTTTGTCTCATGACATTATAAGACTTTTATCTGCACAGATTGCATATAATAACTGTTATACCGACGTTAAAATTGCGGCGGTTTTTAATAAAGACAGTGAAGAGGAAGCTTCTTCTTTGGAGACTTTAAAATGGCTTCCGCACTGTCTGTCTTTTGACAAAAGAATAAGATATATGGCAGGTGACAGAGAAGAAGCCAGAGAGGTGTTCTTTGAACTTACTCAAGCCTTGCGTGACAGATTTAATGCAGAGGATAAAAATGAGCAAAATCATTCACCGCATTATATATTATTCTTGACAAAACAGGAATATCTGGAGGGAGAAGTAATAAAAAGCTATATTGAAAGTGAAAAAAATATAGGATTACATACTGTAATTATAGCGGAATCTGTAACCGATCTGCCTAATTGCGTAGATTTTGTAATTCAAAATGATGATGAATTTTGCGGCTTTTATTCACTTTTGGCAGATTATGAGGACAGAATTAAGATATCACCTGACTATATTTCCACCACACAGCTTGATAGCATCACCAGAAAAATTGCCCCTTATAAGGTAAAGGAAAACAATGTAAGTGCAGGGCTGCCTTCAGGTATTGATTTTGTAAAAATGTATGGGGTTCACTCATTAAACGATTTGGGAGTTAAAAATCGATGGATTAAAAACCGTCCGTATGAATCTATGGCGGCATTGATAGGTATAAAAGACGGAGGAAAACCCTGTTTTTTAGATATACATGAAAAATACCACGGACCGCACGGACTTGTAGCAGGCACTACAGGATCCGGAAAAAGTGAGACTCTTCAGACATATCTGCTGTCATTGGCTATTAATTTCAGCCCTGATGATGTAGTATATTTCATCATAGATTATAAGGGCGGCGGTATGGCAAATTTATTTGAAGGACTGCCTCATATGGTAGGTGCCATTTCCAATCTCTCCGGTAATCAGGTGCAGAGAGCTCTGATGTCTATAAAAAGTGAAAACAGAAGACGCCAGCGATTACTCAATGAGGCGGGAGTCAACAATATCAACAGCTATACAAAACTGTATAAAGAAGGCAGCATATCAGAGCCTATGCCACATCTTTTGATTATAGTGGACGAGTTTGCAGAGTTGAAAAGAGAAGAACCTGATTTTATGAAGCAGCTTATCAGTGTTGCACAGGTGGGGCGTTCTCTTGGGGTACATTTGATCTTATCCACACAAAAGCCTACAGGTACCGTGGATGAAAATATCTGGAGCAATTCCAAGTTCAGATTATGTTTACGTGTACAGGATGTACAGGATTCAAAGGATATGTTAAAAAAGCCTGATGCCGCCTATTTGACAAATCCCGGCAGATGCTATTTGCAGGTGGGACAGGATGAGGTCTATGAACTTTTTCAGTCCGGCTACAGCGGAGCAATCTATAAGGAAGAAGAACAGATTAGGCAAATTGCCGGAATGCTGAATTTAAACGGTCGTATATCACTGGTGGGAAATGCCAATCAAAGAAAAATTGCCGCGCAAAAAAAGCGTCTATGGTCTTTAAAAATTTTAGAGCTGATGAAAGAATATCAAAATACACATCAGGATTTTTACCTGCATTCCCAAAAAGAGATTTTAGATGAACTTATAAAAGTCTTTAAAATAGAGGGAATATCCTTTGAAAAAAATGAGAGAAATGAAAATAAAATTTATGATCTTTTTATGTTTTTGTCAGAGCATGCTAAAAATTCCAATGATGAAGTTCTTTCACTGTATATGGAAAAGCTTAAAACAGCAGGTGAGGAGTTCCCGCAAGAACAGCAAAAGTTACAGCTTGATGCAGTAATCTCACATCTTCATGAGATTTTTTTACAAAACAACTATAAATCTCCAAAACCGTTGTGGATGACTCCTTTAAAGGAAAGAATAGAATGGCATGGATTAAAGCCCGATCAAAAAGATGTTATTATAGAACATAGAGTATCGCCTGTATCGGTGGGACTTGTGGATCATCCAAGAAATCAGGAACAGTTTGTTTTTGAATATGATTTTGAATCCATGGGAAATACCTTAATTTTAGGCCTTCCCGGCAGCGGTAAAAGTACCTTTTTACAGACTTTATTATATGCTCTTTTCATAAAGCATACTCCGGCTCAGATTCAGGTATATGGAGTGGATTACAGTAGCCGCATTACAGCCTGCTTTGAAATCTTCCCACATTGTGGTGGAATTGTATTTGAAAATGAGGAAGAGAAGCTTGAAAGGCTCTTCCACCTGTTGGAGAAGATTTTAGATGACAGAAAAAAGCTGATACGTGGTCAAAGCTTTTTTGAATATAATAAAATGTCGGAAAACAAACTGCCTTTAGTTTTATTTTATATCGACCAATACAGTAATTTCAGAAATCAGGTAAAGGATGAGATGGAAGAATTTTTGGTGAAACTTAGCAGGGAAGGTATTGCATACGGTATATACCTGATTTTTACCACAGCCTCTTTACATTCCGCAGATATTTCCTTTAAACTTGCCAAAAACTTCTCAAAAGTTTATCCGCTTGAAATGAAGGAAAAATTTGATTATACGGAAGCGCTTAATCTGATGAGAATTGATAGCTTACCTGAGCAGGGAATAAAGGGACGAGGGCTGATGAGAATGGACGATTTTGCTTTGGAATTTCAAGTTGCCATAGTTGAAGAGAACCTTTCAGATTATGACAGAGCGGTAAAAATAAAAACGCTTGGCAGGGATATAAACGCCTTGTGGAAAGGAATCCGTCCAACCATCATTCCATCTATTCCCAAAAACGCTACCTTTGAAATTTTTATGGAAGACGGTAATGTGCAAAACTGCTTAAAAGATCCCTCTCTCCTGCCCTTTGCCTATAATCTGAAGGATGCCCTGCCGCATAGTATATCCCTGATACGAAGCCTCGGATATCTGATTTCCGGTAAGTCCATGACCGGAAAAACCAATGCATTACAAATGATATACCGTATGGCGGCAAATAAGGGGAATGTATACTATATTGATTTGACAGGAAATATGCTTCATTTGCCCGAATATGAAAATGCCTGTATCATAAGAGATTTAGACGGCATGTATCAGATGTGTGAAAGTCTGATTCCAATACTAAAGGATAGAAACAAAAAAAAGAAAGCTTTGGAGGAAGAAGATTATACCGCAGAAGAAATTTTTGCAAATATGGCAGATGAGACTCCTATTTTTATCCTTATTGACGGATTGACAGAGTTTTTGGAAAAACTTCAGTCCGCCACAGACCGATATGCAAATATACGACCTTTGCTTGAAAACTTTGCTGATAAGGGAAGACTGCATAAACTCTACTTTATTATGACCTTAAACAGCGATCAGAGTTCACAGGTTTTGGGGTATCGTTTTATAAATCTGTTGACTAAACAGATAGAGGGTATTCATTTGGGTGGAAACTGCATATCTCAGAGGATTTTAAATTTTGATAAACTAAGCTACAGACAGCAAAACAAGGCTCTAAAGCCCGGATATGCCTTTGTAAGCACTTTGGATGAAGACGGTGCAACAGAGATATATGTACCGATGTCAAAAGCCGGTAAAAAAGGAGGAAATCAGTGATTATCGTGGATATAAATGTTTTTATATTGGATAAACTCTATGAC
The DNA here is from genome assembly GCF_017565785.1 of Lachnoanaerobaculum sp. Marseille-Q4761. Classification (NCBI taxonomy): domain Bacteria; kingdom Bacillati; phylum Bacillota; class Clostridia; order Lachnospirales; family Lachnospiraceae; genus Lachnoanaerobaculum; species Lachnoanaerobaculum sp. Marseille-Q4761. The sequence goes on along the minus strand of NZ_JAGEKB010000001.1, from coordinate 952,374 downwards.
TTTGAATTAAATGAGGACGCTAAAGTGCGTGAGGTTATAGAGGAAATTGTACATATGGTGGAACAGAAGGAAAGAACCTCATTTACGGGAAATATTGCAGATATGGTACTTGTAGATAATTTTAGAAGAGATATTTTAGATCCTGATTACACATTGGCCGAGCAGGGAATAGACTCCGGCTGGAATCTCAGTCTGGTATAGGAGGTGCTATGGGGCAATATGTAAGAGTGGACGTACAAATTTTAAAAAGCGATTTAAATGAGTTTCAAGAATCAATTTATGAATTAAAAAAAGCATTTGAAGAAACAGGTTTAAATGTAGAAAGCCTAAAGAGTCAATGGACGGGTGAGGCGGCAGATCGGTTTATAGGCTGTTTTTTAAAAGAAACCATGGTTTATGAGGAATTGATAAAAGAATTGGAACTTATGCAGGAAAGATTTGTAATGTCTCATAAAGAGTACTGCAAAGCTAAAGATGATTTACTTAACTTAGTGGATAACTTTAGGGTATAGGAGGTCAAAATGAACGAATTACAGGTTAACACCGAAAGTCTGTATCAGGAGGCCGAAAAAACGGTTGAAAGTATCAGAAAATTAAAACAGATATTGGAGCGACAGAGAAATATTATCAATAAAATGGGCGGATACTGGAACGGTGAAGGTTATGAAGCCGCTACAAAAAACTATATGGAACTTTCAGATAAATTCTCACAGCTTTTAAATCAGCTGGAGGATACTCCGTCCACACTCTTTGATATTGCAAAGGCTTATGAAAATATGGAAAGAGCAAATCAGGATACTCTTTCAAAGCTTCCCGACTCTATTTTAGATTGATTTTCCTAATTATATTTACCCGGGACTGTAGCTTTAAGATATTTTTATACAGTCCCTTTATATCTTAACTGAACTATAAATTTTATACAGCTCAGGGCAAAAATACCGTCAGTAAACTTTTAAGGAGGATACCATGTTTGATAATCAGGAAGCATACCGCAAACAACAGATAAATATTCAGTACAGGGATGCAATGAGAAGGGCCGACAGGTTGGATGAACTGGCTAACAGACTTTCAAGAAGAGCGGCTGTTGAAATAGAAAACCTGTCAAATGATATCAGCAAACAATGGGAGGGAGATGAGGCGGTATTATTTTTAAAAAAAGCAGCCATTATAGAATCCGATATCTCAAAAACAGTAAAAAACATCAGAGAATGTGCTTCCACTATCAGAAGGATTGCAAAACAAAGCCTTCTAATTGAATAAAAGCTGATTATATGAGAAAATATGGTAATAATTTTATGTTTAATATAAATGCCTTAAACATAAAATTATCTCTATCTCAAAGATAATCATGGAGAGGTTATGAATATTTTAGTAGTTGAGGATGAGGTATTGCTCGCCTCCTCCCTTAAAGAAATTTTTGAAGAATGTGGATATAGTACAATATGTGCATATGACGGTATGGAAGGACTGGAACTTGCCAGGTCTTCTCATTTTGACATTCTGGTACTTGATTTAATGTTGCCAAAATTAAACGGCTTTCAGGTAGCAAGGACTCTAAGAAAAGAAAAAAACGGTCTTCCGATACTGATGCTTACCGCAAAGTCGGATATACTTGATAGGGTAGAGGGGCTGGATTCCGGTGCCGACTATTATCTTACAAAACCTTTTGACAGAAGAGAACTCTTAGCCTGTGTCAATGCATTGCTTCGCAGGCAGGGAAAGGAAGTCAATCAGATAAGCTATGGAAATACAACACTTGATATAGATTCCGGAGAACTCATATCAGGAGAAAACTCTATCAGGCTTTCTTCCAAGGAATTTCAGATGATGAGACTGCTTTTAAAAGAGGGTAAGAATAATATTTCCAAAAATCTTTTTTTAGAAAAAATATGGGGATATGACAGTGATGCCACAGAAAATAATGTAGAGGTTTATATCGGATTTTTAAGAAAAAAATTAAAAATACTGTCCTCGGATATCTCCATAATTGCCAGCAGAGGTTTGGGATATCATTTAGAAATAAGGGGTGAGAAATGATTGAAAAATTACAAAGAAAGCTTACATTGCTTTTATCCTCTGTCAGTATTTTTTTGCTTTTATTTTTGCTTATATTTCCATTCCTCTTCAACAGATACAACTTATACAGCAGTCTTAGAACATCACTTTCCGCTGCTATCAGTTCACCCATGCATGTTGATAATACATCCGGTTCCTATCCCGTTTTTATGATGCTTATAAACTCTGATGGTGAAATATTAGACATTAAAGGTCCTGATTTTTTCTTAGATGATGATTTGAAATCAGAACTTATATCTGATGCATTATCTAAAATAACTGACAATGACAAGCTTTATTCTTCAATAAATAAAGGTAAGCTTGCCTATCTTTGTAAAAAGGATACACCACCTGACAGCTTTGAGGATGAAGCGAAACATTCAAATGATACAGATAATCGTTTCAATAAAGCCGACATCAGTAATGACTTTGCTAATTCCGGTTTTAAGAATAAGCCTCTGTATCGTATTGCCGTTACCGACTTTAGCAATGAGATAAAGAGCTTACAAAGACTCTCTGTTTTACTTACAGCCCTTTTCTTTATACTTTCATCCGTCATTATACTTTTTTCAAGGTATTTTGTGAAAAAGAGTATTCGTCCGGTCAGTGATGCTATTATCTCACAACGCCGGTTTATATCAGATGCCTCACATGAGCTGAAGACTCCACTAACTGTTATTATCAGTAATATTGACAATCTTAAGAAGCTGATGTCAAAAGAGTCTTTCAATACTTCAAGTATTACTCTGTTTAAGAAAAATATAAACGGTATTGATGAAATGAGTATCAGAATGAAGCATTTAACCGAGGACTTACTTAATCTTAGCAGGTTGGAAAACTGGCAGGACAGAAAAGAACAAATGAATCAAATTGCTTTATCGGATATAGCTACCAAGGAATGTCTGTATTTTGAACCTTTATTTTTTGAAAACTCCAAAAGCCTTGAATATACCATAGAGGATGATATTTTCATCCTTGGAGATGCAGGTAAAATAAAAGACCTTATTTCCATTCTATTGGAAAATGCTTTAAAATATTCCATCTCTCACACTTTTCTTACCGTTAATAAGAAAAAAAACAATATCCTTTTAGCAGTGGAAAATGATGTGGAAAACGAGTTTTCAAAGGAAGATACCGTGAATATATTTGAAAGATTTTTCAGACTGGACTCATCACATTCAGGCACAGGCTATGGTCTGGGACTACCTATAGCAAAGGAGATTGTGCTTATGCATAAGGGGGAAATAAAGGTATCAAGTAAGGATAAAAAGGTATGTTTTTTAATTAGTTTTCATATATAAAAAGTGCCTACACCCATTCCCCGATGTCGGCACTTCTTTACTAAGAATTTAGTTCACAATCTTTATTTACTTTTCCCTTTCCTGTTGCCATGATAAAGGCTGCCAATATACAAAAGGCAATACCGGTTATCAAATAAAAAATCTCAAATGTTGTGCTTGTTCCATAGATTTCCAATATTCCCTTATATAAAGATCCTGCTGTAAGTGTTGCTGTTCCACACTTCCATGGTAATGAGGCATTGTCTGAAATTTCCTTTTTAAAAATTAGTTTGTTTAAAAGGTTTGGAATAAAAAGCCCTGCAAAAGGTATTAAAAATGCAAATATCATATAGTTTGAGTAAACACCATGTGAAAAGTACTCATATATCTGTCCGAAGATAAATACAAATACTGAAATACCAAGATAAATGCCCGTTTTTTTCATCAGTTTGTACCTCCTATATATACTATATCACTAACCGACCTTTCCTGATTTGAATGTCCATTTGTGGTAGGATTGTTTATAATCTCCCCCTTAAACACCATGGTGGAAGAACCTCCACCGTCCAGATTGTAGGCATCCGCTACACCAAGCTCTTTCATAAAACTTGCAAGCTCATAAAGGCTTAGTCCGGCACTCTCACTTGTTCTTCCGTCAGATACCACGAATACATAATGATTGTTTCCAAGATAACCGATAGCAGTTCTTGGGTTGCTTGCCATCGCCATTCCCACCTCATCATTTTCGCCTACCGAAATCTCTCCGTCTTCAAGTAAAACCGGTCCGAATGAAAGTACCTGATATGCTCCGTTTTGCAAAAGCTCTTCTGCACTTGTTTCACCTTCCGAAACAAACTCAAATTCTCCGTTTTGCTTTATAACCAAGGCATCTCTGTCTCCCGAAGTATTGCGATATAAATTTCCGTTTCTTATAACATATCCGCTCTGTCTGGCTCCATAGTAATCTCCATTAATAGCTAAAACCGCATTATTATCCTCAGCCATATTGGAGGTTGTATCTGTGATATTTCTGCCATAGGTATTATTTGCCAATGCTGTTTTCAAAGCCGAAGCATCACTGACTGTTACATCCGCTACATATATATTGCTGTCATAAGCTCTATACTGCTTTAATGTAATACTTGTATTGCTGTCGGAATACTCTCCTATAACTGTTCCTCCATCAACTGTTTGTACATCAGTCAATATATTTGAGGCATTTGTATTTGCAGTACTTCCTGATGTGGCATCAGTATTATTTGCAACCTTTTCTGTACTGCTATTTGTTGTATTCAACTTTTCCTCTATTGCCGCCTCCACACTTTCCTTTATACCGGTTCCGGCTACTACATTTGAAGCCATTACACTTTGCATAGGATGCGGTATAATAAATGTATCTAAAAGTGCATAGGTACTGAATGAAAATAGAAGTACACCATATAACACTCCCAAACCTTTCTTATTTAACTTTTTCATATATTTACTCCATTCTACTATTTATTTTTAAGAAGCTATATAACCATTTTCCGCTACAGTCTTTTTTGAAAAAACCAGATTTTTTTGTACTAAATATGACAGGGTAAATAAAATCACTTCTGTAAGTATCTTTGCAATATAGGCATTTATCTGTAATGTTTCCACGATTCCTCTAAGAATCAATGTGTTCATTATGAATATAAATAATGCAAGTCCAAGGTATGAAATATATTCCTTGGTAATACCTTTCTCATCATTCTTTTTATTCTTAAAGACAAATTTTTTATTTATATAAAAGTTAAAATGTAAAGATATAATCCGTGCTATAGCATTTGAAAGTACTATACTTCCTGAAAATAAAAAGCATATCGTGTAAACTAAAAAATCTATACAAAAGGATAGAATAGAACTTGTACAAAACTTGATTATCTGACTGTATATCCTTACTGAATCCTTTATAGTATCAAAATGACTTTCCTCATTGTCATTGATATATATTGTTTCAATAGTATATTCCCTCATCTTTATATCTTTCTTTGCAAATTCGAGCAGCATATTCATTTCATACTCATATCTCTCCCCCTTTATCTTAAGCAGTTTGGGTATTAGACTTTTATGAAATGCTCTCATTCCTGTTTGTGTATCTTCTATATTCACTCCTGTGGAAAAATAGAATACTTTTTTTGTAATATAATTGCCTATTCTTGATCTGATGGGAGAATCTTTTGATTGTTCCCTTGATCCAAGTATTAAGCTGTCTTCATTTTCCATAGATTTATCAAGTAAATACAGTGCATCCTTTAATGAATGCTGTCCGTCGGCATCCAATGTGATTACCACAAAATCGTCCTCTATTTCATTCAGATAGGAAAGCCCTTCCTTTAATGCCGCTCCCTTTCCCTGATTTATATAAAAATGAATGACCTTGGCTCTGCTGTTCTTTTCTAATTGGGAAAAGAGGGGAAGATATTCTTCCCCTGAACCATCATTCACCACTACTAACTCTATCCCTCTTTTTTCTATGGATTGCACAAAATATATCAAATTTTCATTTGGCTTATATGCCGGTATTAGGGCAAATCTTCTCTTCATTGTGACTCCTTTCCGGATTTATCTCCTGTCTTTTGATTACTTTTTTGCTTATTCTTTTTCTTCTTAGAATCGGATTGATTGTCACTGTTACTACTGTTTTCATCCTGTGGCTGTTGACCTATTTGCTGTTTATTTCCATCCTGTGGTGGAGTCGGTGGACGATTTTGATCTATATTTCCCCGACCATTCATCTGTGGAGGTTGCCCCATATCTCCACCTTGACCTCTTCCACCTCCATTTCCATTTATCTCCGGTGGCTGTCCCTGCGGTGGTTGCCCCATTCCTCCTTGACCTCTTCCGCCTCCATTTCTATTCATCTCCGGCGGTTGCCCCTGCGGTGGTTGCCCCATTCCTCCTTGACCTCTTCCACTGCCATTTCCATTCATCTCCGGCGGTTGCCCAAAGTTTCCACCCTGTGGAGGTTGACCGAAGCTATCTCCCTGCGAGTTGCCTCCTCTTCCTCCCTGTGGCGGCTGACCAAAGTTTCCTCCCTGTGAGTTGCCTCCTCTTCCTCCCTGTGGCGGCTGACCGTAGTTTCCTCCCTGCGAGTTGCCTCCTCTTCCTCCCTGTGGGGATTGTCCGAATCCTCCTCCCTGCGAGTTGCCTGCAGTAACGGAACTCTCACTATTTCCTACACTTACCTTATAAGTTTTTCCGCTCTCAAGATCCGCACTGCTGTATAAAACCGCATTATAGCTCTGAGTCTGATCGGATGAAGTGAAAACTTCCTTTCCCGATTCATCGCTTATCTTTATAGTTTCTCCACCATTAACATTATTATTCAGATAATAAATAATACTTGGCTGGCTTGAATTATTATTAAATCCTTGGAACATACCTGAATTTCCCGTTGCAAGTATACTTCCGCCTGTGATGGTGGCAGTTCCGTCATAGTCAATGGATGCATTTCCTCCGTTTGACGGACCGTCTACCAAAATATTTCCTCCTGAAACATTCAAATCTCCATTGGAGTCTATGCCGTCACCACCCGGAATAATCTTTATATTTCCTCCTGAAATATTTACAGAATAGTTTTGCTGTGAACCGTCCTGTGAATCTCCTGCCGCATTTACACCGTCATCAGTGGAATTTACCAAAATATCTCCACCTTCGATATTTACGGTTATGCCTTCAAGACCTTCATTGGAAGCTGTTATATTTATTTTTCCGTCTTTAACGGTCAATGTATTGTCTGCATGCAGAGCGTCATCACCTGCATTTATATTTATTTCTCCATTTTCAAATATTACATCACCCTTTGAATGAAGGGCATCCTCAACAGTTGTAATCTCAAATTTACCGCCCTTTACAACAAGAGTTTTCTTTCCGTTAAGTCCATGATGTGAGGCTGTAATACTGTAATTGCCACCTTCTACATTAAGATTTGATTTACTATGTATAGCATCCTCATATCCGCCCTCCACCACAAGCGTTCCGCTTCCTGAAATATTTATATCGGCTTCACTGTATAAAGCTGCATCATATGCTTTGGAATCATTGGAGCTGTTCTCTGTCTGAGTATTCGCAGCTCTGGTATCACTTATTTTATTATCACTGCCATCAGCCATATTAATATTCAAATTTCCGGTCTTTCCCACAATAGGAGCATCCTTAGAATTTGATATGGCAAAATTATCAAGATTTAAGTTTACCTCTCCATCTGCATTTACGACTATTTGCCCTTCATCCAACTTACCGCTGAGACGATAATTACCTGCCTTATTTATAGTAATAATATTGCCTTCACTGCTTGCACCTTCACCTGTTATAGTAATATTATTATTCTCAACATTTATAGCTGTCTGTGTGCTATGCACTTTTTGAGTTTTATTATTGTCCACATTTGCACTTACAGTTGCCGCACTTGCATTCTGTGATGCATTGCATGCACCGAGCCCAAGCATAAGCCCTATTCCCATTAAAGAGAATGCTATATTTTTATTTATTGTCTTTCTGTTTTTATCCTTTATCTTCCTTTTCATAAGTACCTCTTTTTTTACTTCATTTTTGAAAGGATGTTTTGTTTTCCCTTCCATGCACTAAGGATACCCGAGTAAGCTGAAATGAAGCTGAAAAAAACTCTCTTATTTGTGAAGATAATGTGAAAAAATTTCTACTGCATTTATTTATGGATTATCTAACCGGATTAATAATAAGAAAACAGACTGTCTTTATGATAATAGTTGATATATTTAAGAATAAATAATGGAATCACAGATAAATATTTATTATACTATAGATACAAAGTATAAAGTAAGGAGGTCTAAATGAGAAAAGTATTAAGATTTTTAATGATAGGTACAATATATTGTTTGATATTTATTTTAAGTTCCTGTAGAAAATCAGATACGAATGAGACAGGTTTTAAAAACGGTGAGATTGAACAGCCTCAAATAATGTACAATCAGCAGATTTACTGTTACTATGCAACCGGATTTGATGATACCCTGCCACAAAACTACTCAAAAGTTGGCGAAGTAAAAGCCGTAGACAACCGTCAAAAGCCTGATGAAGATTTTAAAGCTTGCAGACTTGAAATCGGTCAGGCTGTTTATGCGGATACAGGGCAGGATATCATAGATACCGTTTATGTGCAGTATAGTGAAGGATATGCAAAGTTTGACCTTAATTAAGCCATGCCACCGCTCTTATCGGTGAACCGTCACAGTTTTCTATTTTTAAAGGAAAACAGCCAAACCAAAACAACTCATCTCCACACTGCTCCAGATTGGTAAGATTTTCTATATTTATAATATCGCAGTTTTCAAAAAGCTTTTTATGGCGGGTGAGATTCTCATCCGCTATAGGATCAAGCCCTATAACATCAAAACCTATCCCCTTATAATTTCCCTTTAAAATATAATCCATCACTTCATCATCAATGCAGGGATAATCTCCAAAATACTCATCACTCTCCCATATCTTATCCCAGCCCAGGTTAAACAGTAAGAAGTCGGCAATATCGGTTTTTTCTCCATAGGCCTTCAAATTCTCCATAGTGATTGACTCACCTTCCTTTAACATTCTACAGTCTATTACAAGAGCCTTACCGATAAATTGATCTATAGGAAATTCATCCAAAGTCTTTTTTCCCTCATAAATATGTGCCGGCGGATCCACATGTGTACCCGTATGAGTATAAATTTGAAGAAATGTCTCTTTAAATCCGTCTTTTTCATAGGTATTTGCGGGCGTAAGCTTAGGTTTATCAGTGCCCGGATATACAGGCATTTTTTCATTTATTATATGAGTTAAATCTATTACTTTCATATTTTATCCCTATTTTATATTTATCTGACAGCTTCTTAAGGTTTCCAGCGCAGCTTCATGTTTTTTAGGTGTAACACCTGCACAACAGCTTGAATCAACAAAAATCCTTGTTTCAGGTAAAAATGCCTTTAATAAAAGTGCGTTTGAAACCACACATATATCCGTACAAAGTCCCACCATCTCTATCTCAATATCCTCAGCCTTTGACAATTCAAGCATCTTATTTGCCAGATTAAGGCTTCCAAATCCGGGCTTTTTAAAGATATTTCCGGAATATATAAGCTCGGCTATACAAGGATAAAGCTCCCACCCGGATGTATTTTCTATACAATGTTTTACAGGAAGATTCTTTCCTTCCTGACTTTCTAAATAGTTTTCCTTATGCGTATCCATAGTTGCAAACACATCTTCCTTAGGATATTCCAAAATCTTTTTCCTTACAGCCTCTACAATAGATACCGCTTCACCGGTTCCCAAACTTCCGTCAATAAAATCCTTTTGCATATCTATTACAATCAATATCTTTCTCATATAGCCTCCATACTGTACAGATTATCTGTAAATTTTAAGCTTGCAGCAGTTATACACCGCAATGAGGGGCAAAATCCCCTTTGCCCCTCATTATATATGAAAATAAAATAATTTTAAATAAAATTTTATCCTACAAAAAGTATACCTTCAAAAAGTTCTTCAATATCCACACCATCCACAGTGCCCATCCATTCATTATCCCCAAAATCAACACTGATCCTGTAACAGTCACCATCATAGTCTAAAAGAGTATAGTCCTTAAGTGAGAAGTATTTATTGTCCATCCCATCCCATTCTTTATCTTCCACATATTTCTTATCGATAATTCTTACATCCATATATTCTTTTGCATCACTTTTTATAAAAAGAATATATGATTCTGCCGGTATTATAGCATCTCCCTTTATATTTCCGTCGGTATCCACTTCCTTACAGGAAATATCCGACTTTGTGCGTAAAACAACTCTATCTGTAATCTTATATGCATCATCCTTTTCTCTCGGATATCCGTTCTTACCTATTGACCATTCTCTTTCACCGGTTACAGTACTTAACAAATCAAAAGTCGTTTCCATAATAAATGAATCCGGATCTGTAAGAGTTTCCTCCAATATCTTATAGCTTCCACCTTCCTCTTCATTTTCCTTATATAGTGAATTCCTTGATAAGCTTAACAACCGGTATTCTTTTTCATTTTTATTAAGTGTATCAAGATCTATTTTATAAAGTACGTTTATATCACCTTCTTCAGCCATAAAATGATACATATAATATTTTCCGTCTTTTTTTACAATATATGATTCTGAACCGAATCCTTCAAATTCCAGCGTATCAACCCCTCTTACCACTACAGAGCCCACTGTGTATTTTTCACCTGTTTCATCCGGCTCCTCATAAATATTATTTACATAGACCATATCTCTTTCACCGTCATTATCAACATCCAGACGCAATGTCATATCACTGTTTAAAATCGGGAATACATAATCTTTTTCCTTACTGATGTATTTGGGTTCAAATATATCTTTGGCATCATCAAAATATACCGTAATCATCTGTGTCCCCTCTTCATAGTTTCCAAGGGTATATGTATCAAAATATAATGTAACTCCCTCGGCATTGGCAGTCCATGTCAAACCTGTAAAATCACCCTGATTAAAATCGTTTAAATATGTGGAAGGCTTCGTGATTTCAAGCTCCTTATAATCTTTTTCCGACATTTCATCCAGCAGATTTAAAAATGCTTCTCTATCTTTTACTATATCTTTAAGCTCTATTTGTTCACCTGTTTTTGTGTCAAAATTATAGGATGTTCTTGTTTCAATCGGATGTCTGATTCCCTGCTCCTCTATTTCATAATTAAGTATACTGACAATATCCTCATCCGCCCTCATTACATAACTCTTTGTTTCAATATATCTTGTCGTAGCGGGGTACTCGCTGTCTTTATCATTTTGACTGTACTCTTCCAGTTCCTCCTTTATCTCCTTAAACCTGATATCCACCATATCATTATATTCATTAAGGGCATTTCTTAGAGCTTCAAATTCTTTATCCTCTTCCCTCAGATTAAAATGTACACTGCTCATTGTATATAAATATCTGTAGTTTTCCATATCAAAATTCCCGTCATGAACTTCTTCCAAAATTATATGGGGCTTTTTTGATACGGTATTTTCCTTTTTCTTAGAGCCGACTTCCTTTTTATTTTCTTTTTTATCCCCGGTACTTTCTGTCTGCTCTTTGCTTTCCTTTATTACTTCCTCCTCTTTCTTACAGGACACTGATACAAATATCATTAAAATCATCAATACTGTAAGCCAAAAATATTTTTTGTTTTTAAATACCATAAAATCTCCTTAAAATTAAATCCTTATCCTGCAAATAAAATACCTTCAAAAATTTCATTTATATCCACACCGTCTATTGTATATGAAATCTCATCTCCCTCGCTGTCCAATGTGATTCTGTAACAATTTCCATCATAGTCAGGCAAAGTCTCTTCCTTCAGTGTAAAATGTCGCTCAACATCAGACCACTCTGAAACTTCCACATCATCCTTGTCTACAACCCACACATCCACATAGCTTTCATTATCACTGTACACAAACAGCAAATATGAATCCTCAGGTATAGAGGCAGACTTTTTTTCTTTTCCGTCTTTATCAATTTCCTCACAGTCAACTTCCCTTAATGTAAGAATTAAATAGGGCATATTGACCTTTGCTCTTTCAGTTTTTGCCATCGGTATGCCCTCATCTCCTACATACCATTCTCTTTCAGTCATAATTGTACCTAATATATAGCCCACTTCATCAGCCATAAATGTATCGGTATCTGTAAATGTCTCTTCTATATATGTATAAATTTCCACATTATCTTCAGCCTCAAAACTGTGATCCCTGCTTAAAAGAGATAAATAACTGAATTTATCATCATCCTTTTTCAAATCGGAAAGATTAAGACTTGTGAGAATAGAAACTTCCGCTTCGCCCCCAAATACATATATATAGTAATTACCTGATTTTTTGACTATATAAGCACTTCCTTCAGAGCCTTCAAAGCTCTTACTCTCATCGCCGACAAATACCTCCAGACCGGTAGTATATATATCTAGACTTTCTTTATCCTGTTCATATTTATTTTCCACATATACGGATTCTCTCTCCCCGTCACCGTCTATATCAATATGCAAGGTCATATTGTCTGCAAGAATCGGAAAAACATAGTCTTTTTCTTTATTGATATATTTTGATTCAAACAAATCATCATCCTCATCAAAACATATAGTAATAACCTGAGGTCCGTCAGTAAAGCTTCCCAGTGTTCCTGTATCAAAATACACTGTAACTCCCTCCGGACTTACTGTCCAAACCAGGTCTTTATAATCATTTTCCTTAAGCCCCTTTACATACTCTGAGGGCTTTGTAATATTGGACTCCTGATAATCCTTTTTTGCCAAGGCATCCACCAATTCAAAAAAGCTCTCATCATCCTTTACCACATCCAAAAAAGATAAGATTTTTCCTGTACGGGTATCAAAATTGCAAGATTCACGAGAATACATAGTTTTTGCACCGGTATAATTGTACTCTTCATAGTTTAATATACTTACAATGCTCTCATCAGATCTCATTATATAGGTATTTACAATATCTTTGAGTATAGACGAATTAAATCCGTCCTTCCTGTTTTCAATTTCCTGCTTACCGAAAAAATCCATATCTTCTTTCATTCCGGCATACTTTTCTTCCATTTTTTCATTATACTCTTCTATTGCCTTTCTGAGAGAATCAAAGCCCTCCTCCTCTTTTAAGCTGATTTTTATGCTTCTTAAGTTGTATAAATATTCACCCTCATACGAATCATAGGCATGCTCATTCATCTCGTTTAGAAGAATATGCGGCTTTTTTGAGTTTTTTTCTTGTTTCTCTTTTTTTACCTTACTCTCCTTAACAGCTTTAGATTCTTTTGTTTCCTGAATTTCCTCTGTCTCTGCTTCCTTCTTTGTTTCCTCATTTTTTTTACAGCCCACAGCCATCAAAACAGCAATTATCAATATCAACCATATAAGATTTCTTTTATACTTCATATACCCTCCTTAAAATCTTTTTATAAAATAGATTTTATACTCTATACAAATAAAAAGCCCCCTATAAATCTTCTTATTTATAGGGGAATCTGCATCCAAAACATAAACTATTCAGTGGATAGTGAATAAATGTTTGTTATTCAATTGATACCATCGGGCAATTCTACATCAAAATACCGCTCTTAGCCTAAAATTTTTCCGAAATCTTTTTATACTGCCTACTTTATAAATTTTTTTCATTCTCCATTAAAGCACAGTATCTGAGCATCATCTTCATGGAACTTACAGATAATTTAGCATAAATATTTTGATTATGATATCTTAATGTACTCTCTTTTATCTTAGCAATATCAAGGATTTCCTGCACACTGTATCCTTCTCTATGCAAATCAAATATTTTTCTCTCTGTCTTTGTAAGTTCATCTATACCTTTAATAAATTGTTTAAAGCTTTCAGGATCTATTTCCTTTTTTCTGTCATATTCAAGCCTTTTAATCCGCCGATTTAAATCATTGATTTTATTATTGTAAATTTCTTTTTCTTTATTCCTCTCTTCTTCAAAAATCATATAAAGCCATTTATAATCTTTTTTGACTTTTTGACTGTTTTCTCTTCCCTCTGATATACAGCTGCTTAAATCCTTAATAAGAATCTTAATAAGAAAATTCCCTGTAATAACAGCAATCAAGATTATAAAAATAAATATAAAAAATAATGATATTATAAAAGCAGCCATGTTTTGCCTGATTATCCCATAAATATATCCAAATCCTGTTATGCAAGACAGAGATAAAAAAGCAAGCAGTATTGACAATAACTCCACTATAAAAATATATATAAAAAGCTTTTTTCGCAAAAAATCCATATCACATCCTCACTGTCTGCCGATTTTATTAAATTATAAACCTTAAATACGGTTTTTGCCATACAAGGATTTAAAGGGCTTACAAATGAATAAGCCTTTAAATGTATTTTTTTACTGTAAAATGTACATTTAATAATTCTTGTTCTTAACAAGATACCTTTCATATCTTGATAAATTGTTGATAAATTGTTAAGATTTTGATATAATTGACGACAGTGATACTTCACAATTTTTATTTTTTGGAGGAACTAAAAGTGAATATATTTTTGACAATTCTTATTGTCATACTGGTTATATTGATTGTCGCTTTGGTTGCCCTTTACTTCTTTGGAAGAAAGATGGAGAGCAGACAGGTGGAATCTCAAGCCGCTATGGAAGCTGCAAAGCAAACGGTTTCAATGCTTATTATAGATAAAAAGAAACTGAAAATAAAAGAGTCGGGTTTACCCAAGATTGTATATGAGCAAACTCCTTGGTATCTTAAATGGACCAAGGTTCCTATTGTAAAAGCAAAAGTCGGACCTAAAATTATGACATTAATGGCAGATGAAAAAGTATTTGCCTCTATACCGCTAAAGACAGAGGTAAAGGCTGTAGTAAGCGGCATATATATATCCGATATAAAAAGTGTCAAAGGTGGAAAGCTTGTAAAAACAGAACCTAAGAAAAAAGGGTTCTTTGCAAAGCTGTTTAAAAAAGAATAAAATATAAATAAAAATACTGCCCGCTAAAAGCTGTGGCAGTATTTTTTATTATATTACTTTGCAATTATACCTATTTGTACCTTCTCTTCCTGTGAGAGTTTTCTTCCTGCAATAATACCCTCTATCTCAGCATTTACCTCATCCTCATTTAAAAGCTTATATACTGCAGATGCCATATAGTATTGGGATTTTGTACTGTCTTTATCAAAATTTACATAATAATTTTGATCTATTGCTATCAGCCTACCTTCAGGTGAAATATGACCGTTTACATTATAATCTTTTACCGATGGACTAAGTGTCATATTCAGTCTTCCGGTTGAAAAGTCAACCACATAACATTTTCTATCCGTTTCATTATTTCTTATCATCATCAGTATATCTGCATCTTCATTATATAGGTTGACATCATTAAAACTTAATGCGGTTTCTGCACATGTCTCATCCATTTCCCATTTACTTAAACCGTCCTTGTCGCTCCAATAAAATGCAGTATTATTCTGTATTCCCCTTAATTTTATTTCACCATCAGCTTTTTGTATATTTACTACCTCTCCCGGAATATCCACTATATGTTCATTAGTATCAAGATTGTACACGGAGGCTATACCTGCAAATCTGTTTATCACAAGGATTTCGGAGTTTATAAGTAATTTTATGACTCCTGATTCATCCTTTATATTATTATAGCTTTTTATCAGTTCTAAACTTTCCGTATCATATATCCTCAGTCCTTCTACACTGTCAAGCAGTAATATTTGCTTTGAATCATTGCTGAAAACAAATGCTGTCGAAGTAGTATTTATAACCAACTGCTTATTTATATCATTTTGAACATCATACAATTTTAATATCGGCTTTGCAGTTGATAAAGCATCCTTTGTCATACCTATATAGGCATAATATCTACCGTCATTTGATATTCTGTTATATTTTGGATTTGACATAATTCCATAAGTTGTCGGTTCATCAGGATTGATTTTTTTACTCGTCTTTCCGTCATCATCGGAAATAACAAAACCGCTTCCGTCAAACAGCAGCATATGTGAAAAATTATCGGAGTTTGCTATTATTCTTGCATATATAGGCTCTGATAAAACTCTTGATTTTAAATCAATTATCTTTATTGTCTGACTTTCGTGTGAGTTTGCAAGTATCTTACTTCCGTCTTTTAAATATATAAATTCTATAGGAACTCCGCCTCCATAGCTTAAATTATTCTCAACTATTATTTTATCCTTCCATATAGAATAATTTCCGTTTTCTCCAAAACCTACCACAGTATTTGTATCATAATTATAAGCAAAATATCTCATATTCACTTTCGGAAAATATATTTCATCCACTACTTCACCGCTGTTTCCATCCAGAATATATACCTGTGTACCTGCTTTTACCGCAATTTTTTCTCCATTGTAACTTTCAGTTAATACCCTTGTATCATTTGGGCTGATATACATTTCCTGTTTAAATATTTCCGTTTTATCTTCAAGTGAGATCTTTATAATATCACCCTCTGTAAGCAGTATTATATTCTTGCCGTCGGCTGAATAACTTGCCGCTATATATGGTTTATCAAATTCATCCTGCTCTAAAGCTATACCTTTTATCCTTGGTATAATATCTATTATGCTGCCATCTTTTAAACTTCTTCTTGTAAGCTGCTCCTCTGTATTATCTTCCAAAGCTATCAAAATCTCACTGCCGTCACGCTTAATATCGGCATATTTTACCTGTCCGTTGATCACAAAACCTCCCTGCTTTTGCCAGGTATCGGTATTATATACATAAAAGCAGGTATCATTATTTACAAGCGTAACATAGTACAATTTTGTATTATCCTCTGAAAACTTGGCAAGCATAGGTATACCTTCTATCTCAAGCTTTGCCACCTCTTCACCGCTTTCTATATCATAAATAATACAAGTACTGTCAAAAGAGGATGATACCAGATATTTTTCGTCCTTTGAAAACGCAACAAATTTGACCTGTTGGGTATGCCCTGTAAATCTTTTTAATACCTCTCCGTTTTCTACACTTGCTATGGCAGTATCATTATTATCAAGACCGTAAGCCACATATTTTTCATCCTCACTTATAGCCATATATGTAAATTTATTTTTTGTGGATATATTAGTAAGTGTGGAAGCACCACTATGATATATGGTACTGTTAAATATTGAAAACTCTTCAGCTTTTAAAGTATCATAATACTTCATATCCTTTTTTATAGGAAGCATAGCCTCTTTTGCCACCAATACCGCCTTGATATAATCTCCCTCCCTCACAAAGTCTTTGGCGGTTTTCATCAATATTCCGGTATTTGACTGCACGGCATCCTGTCTTGCAAGCTCCGCCTTTTGATAAGCATTTGCCATAAACAGTCCGAATATCAAAAATACCGCTCCCGCCATAGAGGATACGGTCAGAATCAGCTTGTTTTTTCTCTCCTTATCCCTTTGCTTAAGGTCTCCGAAACTGCAACCGAGTATTGTTGCCATTATCCTGTATTTTTCAATTTTTAATAATTTTAAGGATTCCTTTGTAAGCTCCTTTAATTTTGAAATATTATTATTTTGCAGATTTTCGTATCCGCTAAAATCAGCCTTAAGTATTTCATCAGGTCTTATATCGGCTGCAAGTACATCCTGTAGACTCTCATTATCCCCACGCTTAAGCTCCTTAAGTGCCTGCGGGAAAGACTCATCCGGCTCACCCTCTATAAGTACCGGTATTATTCTCTCATCCCCATGTAAGCTTTTAAAGGTCTCTATCTCCTTTTGACACCAGTCTGATAAAGGTGTTCTTTTGGAACATATAACTATAAGATATCTGCTTGTTTCAAGTGCCTCTTCTATGGAGGCACTCAGATCCCTCGCCGCCAGCTCCTCTCTGTCACGAAATACTCTAAAGGTGGGTTTTTTACCGTCTTCATAGAACTCCTTCGGAGGCTTGAATGTCTCTATCATCTGATGCACCTGCTTGGCAATGCTTTGATCCGGCTCTACATGTCTGTAACTTATAAAAGCATCATATTTATACTTTTTTTCATTATATTCATAGGCAGCTCTTTGCATTTCATCAGACGGTTTTCTATGCCTTTGCTCTTTTTCCATTTCTATTCCTCCTTTTGAAAGAGAGTAAATACCGACAATAAATCATATTCGGGATGGCAGATTTCAAACTTCTCCCCTTTTATAATATCCCAATCGTCTATAAGGCATGGATGTGTCTTTAAGTTCTCATCCTTTTTCTCTCCATACTTAAAATTCATTGCATAATAGCTGTTGCACCACCTCTTATGTTCAAGCCTTGATAAAAAATCAAGTAATGGAGCTTCTTCTAAATATTTACAAAATTCCTGCTTGAATTTTTCAGGATTTTCTTTTCGGTTTTTCTGCAAATCACTGAACTCTTCAAACTTTTTATTTAGATAATCGACAATCTCTTCCTCCGTTTTAGAAAAAAATACTTTTCTTACTATTTCTTCCTTTATTCTGTCATGTGATGCGGATAATCTTGAAGAATTCTTCTTTACATAGGAGAGTTCATTCCATTTTTGACCTTCTCCCATACCTGCCGCCACGGAAGATTTATTATAGCTTTCATTAAACTGTTTTGCACGATTATCAAGTGACTCTCTTATCATTACATCACCTGTCATAATCTGTGAAACATCACCGAAGATTCGGATTTTATCATGATTTTTAGGAAGTATATAGCTTAAATCCACATTGGATACATTTCTTATTATCTTTGGTACAGACTCAAAATACCCGTTAATTATCTTAAGATTTTTAAGACTCCTAACCACATCTTCATTCATTAAAAATATAATTGATAAATCATCATCATTTTTTATATTTCTTAAATGTTCATTTATGGCATTTTTTCCAAAACCAAGATCCATTACCTCTATATCCAAAGATTTTTTTAAACCTTCATTATTGTATAAAAGTTCTCTCATACGGTTGGCGGCATCCGTATCTATAATGCTGACCTTGGTATTTTCATTTAATGACATAGTCATATCATTTGAAATATGCTTTAGTAATGTGATTGTAAGCTCATTTATACCTATTATCAGTATATGCATTTTCTTTATATTTTTTTCTATAAGCTCTACCGAACAATTCTCTCCTATATCACAAAGCCCCTCAATATTGGCTGAAATACTTTGCCTTACACATTTATCGGATGTGAGCATTCTGACAGTTAAATCTGTCTGATCAAAATGTATGGTATCTATTCTTTTCAGTTTCTCTTCATTTTTTCTTTCAAGGCTTATCATATCCTCAATATATGAAGATACAGTCTTAGACTCACATTTTATATAGCAGTTTATATGTCTTTTAGGCTTGATCCTTTTTATAACATTGGTGTAGACAGCATAATTTTCCAAATCATTCTCCGAACAAAAAAAGATATACTTTGCATTATTGATATTTAAAGCGGAAAAAACTTCTTTTATCTCATTTCTGTCACTGTTTTCAAAATCCAGCTGATATGTAGCTATGCCCTTTTTCTCATATTTACTCTTTAAATTATCATCAATAAACTTTTTTGAAATAAGAGAAATCTTATATGAGTTTTTCTCATTTAGCAAATTATTGATCAATGTCTCACCTATAAAGCTGTTCTCAAATACCAAAATATGATTGCCGCTTATTTTATTAAAAACTATATTCTTTAGATGTAGCAGAGTAGTTGAAATCTTCGTAAATACAAAGGTGGATGTAAGTATTGGTGCAAGCCACTTTGCAAGCTCATAAAAAATAGTTGTATTATCCCCGGGAGATATAGGCGGTGCAAATAAAAACAGCTTTATAATACCGTATAATACAGCTGAAATCAGTTGAATAGGATCATCTATCTTGACTTTATAGTATTCATAAAGACTTTGAAATCCCAGAATAATTGTTACAATCAATATGACAAGATATATTTTTTTCTTATAATAATTTTTATTTTCTCTCATATCATCACCTTCTACTATGCTAAATACTTTTTAATATTATCCAACCAAGTTTTTATATAAGTTTTAAGAATATTGCCTTCATTATATATTATTTGCGACTACAGTTTATAACAACAATTTTAATGATTTATAAAATTATTAAGAATTTAATTCCAACAAATATATAAGGCTGCCAATATTGACAGCCCTGTATTTACACAAAAGAAATATTCGGTATAAAACCTTTTCTTTTAAACATTATAAAGTTTTTATAAATCGGTCAAATGCTTCCTGACCGTCTTTATTTCTCTTATATACTCCTGCACATTCAAGAACCTTTACAAACACCTTACTGATTTCATCCTGAATAATACCATGTATATTCTCAGCATTTATATCATAGTTTTTGATCCATTCATCCACCCAGTCTGCATGCTTTTTAAGCTCCTCATTACTTCTTATATCTTTCTTTAAAAGGATATATTCCTCTAAAAGAGACATTTCTTTTTTCAGTCTGGCAGGAAGAACCGCAAGTCCCATTACTTCGATAAGACCGATATTCTCCTTTTTTATATGATGAAGATCTGCCGAAGGATGATATACACCCCATGGGCTCTCATCAGTTGTGATATTATTTCTAAGCACCAAATCTATCTCATACAGATCCCCATGCATTCTTGCAATAGGAGTAATAGTATTATGCGGTATACCCTCGGACTCGCTAAAGATAAATGTAGCCTCATCACTATAGCCTCTCCATACTGATAAAATATGTTCTGAAGCCTCCACTATTTTGTCAATATCCTTGCCTTGAAGTCTTATAACGGACATTGGCCATTTTACAATACCCGCAGTTATATCCTCATATCCCGGAAGTACAAAATTTCTGTCATAAGGAGCCGTTGCCATTGCAAATACATATCCTCCACCCTGAAAATGATCATGGCTTAATATAGAGCCTCCGACAATAGGCAAATCCGCATTGGAGCCGGCTGTATAATGTGGAAAGAGCTTAACAAATTCCAGAAGCTTTTTAAATACCGCCCTGTCAATTTTCATCGGCTTATGTTCTTTATTAAAAATAATACAATGCTCATTATAATAAACATAGGGTGAATACTGCAGGAAATAGTCTTCCCCATCCAAAGAAACAGGAATAAGTATAAGATTTTGTCTTGCAGGATGTGAAAAATGCCCCGCATATCCCTCATTCTCCATACAAAGAAGACAACTTGGATAACCTGACCTTTTTGCCTGTCCCGCTTTGGCTATATCCCTCGGATCTTTTTCAGGTTTTGAAAGATTTATAGTAATATCTATCGGTCCGTATTCCGTTTCAGTAACCCACTTTTCATCCTTTGCGATACGGTCTGTACGGATATAATTTATTCTCTTGCTGAATTTATAATAAAAGTCGGTAGCCAACTTGCTGCTTATATGATATATCTCTTTAAATATTCTTCTTACGGTTGACGGCATCGGTGTAAGCTGTCCCATAATTTTTGTATCAAAGAGATCGGTAGTCGTTACCGTATCATCTTCAATAATACCGTTTTCATAGGCAAACCTGCACATATCGGAGAGTATATCTACAAGTGCTCTTTCCTCTTTTATCTCTTCTTCTTCAAACTCTATTTGTCCGAACAATTCAAGCAGTCTGTTTGTTACATAAACTCTGTCATCTTCATCCACCAAATACTCACGCATACCGTAATCCATAAGTTCATTGATAAGCCTGTTAATCATATTTTTGCTCCCTAAACTGTCTTTATTTTCCCATATAAACACTCTGCACATTCATTATCAATCAATAAATCCCCAATTGCAATAGATAAAAATTGCATTAATAAAGAAATTTTATTCTGTTTTACAATTATCACAATATTTGCTTTTGAATATCCTTATTTGCCTTTTCCACATTCAGATTTATAAGTATAAAAGTTATCAACACATTAAAAAACATCGGGAGCCATAAATACATAATATAAAGCATATTTACGCAGGACTGTGGCTGATCCACGGCATTTTGCACATATCCGCTTGCTGCAAGCATCCAACCGGCGATAGCTGTCCCCAGCCCGCCGCCTACCTTAGTTCCGAATGATGTACAAGAATACATCGTGCCGTCCACCTTCTTGCCTGTTGTAAGTCTTGTATATTCAGAGGTCGTTGCAATAAGAGCATTCATATCTCCTTGAAGAGGACTCATACCAAATGCTGCAATCGCTGTAAAAAAAAGCATAAGAGGAATATTCCCCATATATCCCGCAATAACCACACACAGACGACCGGCAGTACCTATTATATATCCGGCTATATTGAGTTTATACATACCGTGAAGTCTTGACACAAGAACAGGTGTTACTAAAAGTCCCGCAATCATAGGAATATTAATAGCCCAGGAGAATGTTCCAAACAGTCCGTCATCTCCAAGTACATACTTCATAAAGTAAATACCCATTCCAAGTGTTGCGGAATAAAGCTGCATCAAAAGATAAGCACCGCAGATCATAAGGAAATACTTATTGTGAACAAGTATCTTAAATGCATCAATAAGATTATATTTTTCCTGTGGTTCATCTTCAATTTTTCCTTCAGAGAGTTCATCATCTGAAAGTTCTCTAACTGATAATACCGATACGGTATTTGAGATAACTCCGATAATGGAATATATAATGGCAACTGTTCTCCAAGCCGCTGCATTGCCGCCAAGCTTTGCCACAACTCCGACTGTTACCGCCTGAATAAGCATGCTTGTTCCAAAGGCAAACATAAATCTGATAGAGCCCATCTGAACTCTCTCGGAATTATTCTTTGTAATAAGTGCGGTAAGTGCTGAATATGCAATATTATTGGCTGTATAAAATCCTGCATTTAATAATGTATATGCTATAAAAAACCAGGCATACTGAGCTTTTCTTCCCATATCCACAGGAATGCAAAATATTGCTATCAAGCATATGGCACATCCGAAATATCCATATAACATCCAAGGTCTTGCCTTACCCATTTTGGTATTGGTCTTATCTATCATTGCACCGAAGAACACATCACTGATACCGTCAAAAATCTTTGAAACAGCAATCAATGTTCCTA
This sequence comes from Lachnoanaerobaculum sp. Marseille-Q4761, assembly GCF_017565785.1. NCBI lineage: Bacteria > Bacillati > Bacillota > Clostridia > Lachnospirales > Lachnospiraceae > Lachnoanaerobaculum > Lachnoanaerobaculum sp. Marseille-Q4761. The sequence continues at coordinate 929,456 of NZ_JAGEKB010000001.1, read as the reverse complement.
CTATACCTGCATTCAAGCCTATGATATCTGTTAAGTATATCATTACAAATGCAGCTAAAAGTGCATAGACTACATTCCCGGCTATATCTCCAGAACCGTAACCCACCTTGTTATACCACTTTAAATATTTCTTTTCTTCCATAGAAACTCTCCTCGTATATATTTTTACTTCACAAAAGGTATTATCCTTATTTCAAAATCAAATTCCGTATCATTAAATCTATACTTATCTATTACAACCGGTCCACAGCTGTTTGAACCTATACCGTTTAGAGCATAATCGAGGCAGAGAACTGTGCTGTCAGACTCTTCAAGTTCAAAATTATGTGCCGCTCTTTCAAGCTCTTCCTGTGTATAAACCGAAGCATTAAATGAGAAAGTTTTTTTGGCTGCAGCCACCATACCGAACTGCCCGTTTGCAAGCTCCACATAGTCACAGTCATAATGGCTACCGTTTTCCTGCGGATTTATATAATCTTCATGCATCTCACTCAACTTTGCTCTGTAAATACCATGGCTTGTAGAATGATGTTTATCTCTATAACTCTCATAAGGTCCCATACCAAAATAGGAAACATTTTCAAGTTTCTTATCAAGGAATAATCTTATTCCAAATCTTGGTAAATCGGGGAACTCTTCATCCTTTATAACATGGATGGATGATGTTATTGCTCCCATACAGTCAATCCTCCAAATGATATTTGCATCCAAAATCTTTTGAATACTTGCCGCCGACATGGAAGTTTTTACCGATATCTCTACATATTTTTCCGACTGTATTATATCTGTTTCATAAGCTCTTACATATGCTTCATTATACTTTGCCTTCTTCCATTCAAGCTTTGCATACATATCATTATCTGTAGGTGCTCTCCAAATATTAAGCTCCATAGGACTGTTAATATATTCTCTTCCTGCAAATACCAAAGATTCAAACATTCCGTTTTTCTTGCTGTAAGTATAGGTAAATGACTGTCCCCTAATAATTACCGATGTATCATCTTCTGCAACTTCCATATCTGATAAAGTAATTTCTCTATCCAGCCATCTAAGCGCATTTTGATTTCTTCCGTCTGTATTTTTAATCTTTACTTCATCAAATCCAAGTTCATATCCCTTTTGTATTAATGGCATTTCTTTTTTAAGTTTATAAATAAGCTTAAGGAATACCTTGCCCTTATTTGGAATCTTTATATTAAGCTCCAGCTCCTTCTCACTATGTGACTTGATGGATGGAAGTTCCAAAACACCTGACTCAACAACTATTCCGTCGCAATTTACTTCATAAAAAACATCTACAAAGTCCTTTAAATCATCAAAATCCATATAGTTGTGAAGTATCAGCTTTCCGCTTTCCTCATTATATGAAACCACTCTTGCAGGCCTGTAAACATTCTTATATTCTAAGAGTCCTGTATGAGGTCTTCTATCCGGATATACCAGTCCGTCCATACAGAAGTTTAAGTCATGTACAATTTCTCCATGGTCACCGCCATAGTAGTACATAGCTTTGCCGTTTTCGTCTTTCCCCTTATATATTGCATGATCACACCACTCCCATACAAAACCTCCGCACATAAGGTCATTTCCTTGAATAAGCTCAAAATAATCCTCAAAATCTCCCGGTCCGTTTCCCATACTGTGGCAATACTCCACCAACAAGAACGGCTTGCTTGCGTCATTTTTTAGATATTCTCTGATTTCATCAAGTTTCGGATACATTCTGCTGTATATATCCAGATGATCGTAATTATATACCACATCATAATTTCTGTATCTTGCACTCTCATACTGTGTAATTCTTGAATGATCAAACTCCTTTGTCCACTTAAGTGCCTTTTCAAAATTGCATCCGTAGGCACTCTCATTTCCCATTGACCACATTACGATGGAAGGTCTGTTCTTATCTCTTTGTACCATAAGCTTTACTCTGTCAAGAATAGATTCTTCCCATGCAGGATCATCTGCTATTTTCTCATTCCATCTTTTGAATCTGTTATAATCATTATCCTCTTTTCTATAGAGCATAACCGGTCCATGTGCCTCAATATCCGCCTCATCAATAACCATAAATCCAAACTTATCACATAGCTGATAAAAATACGGGGCATTTGGATAATGACTACTTCTGATAGCATTAAAATTATGCTGCTTCATCAAAGTAAGGTCTGTCATCAGTTGTTCCATACCTATAGTAAATCCTGTTACAGGATCCGAGTCATGTCTGTTAACTCCTCTAAACTTTATATTTTGATTATTAAAATAAAGTACCTTATCAAGGATCTCAACACTTCTAAATCCTACATACTCAATAATAACTTCATTTTCTGTTTCAAGTATCAAGGTATAAAGATATGGATTTTCAGTATTCCAAAGAACAGGATCCAAAACTTCAAACTCAATGCTTCCGCTTTTATCTATTTCGCCTCTTGCTGTTTCATTTCCTGCTTTATCCTCAAGAGCTATTTTCACCCTTACCCGATCTGTAAGTTCAATATCCAGTTTTAGCTTTCCTTCTTCTGTACTTACTTTATAATCTCTTATAGCAGCCTCCGGTCTTTTTAAGATATATACATCTCTGAAAATTCCGGTCATACGGAACTTATCCTGATCCTCAAGGTAAGAACCGTCACACCATTTCATTACCAAAACAGCAATAGTATTCTTTCCGTCTTTTATTACATCCGTAATATCAAATTCACTTGTAGCATGAGGTACCTGACTGTAGCCCACATATGAACCGTTTATCCACAAATAAAATGAACTGTCCACACCTTCAAAATTCAAAAATGCTTTTTTAGCTTTCTCATCCTCACTATAATTAAATTCATAGACATAAGCTCCACATGGAATATCCTGTGGCAAATATGGCGGATCAAAGGGAAAAGGATATTTGATATTTGTATACTGATGACAGTCATAACCCTCATTCTGCCATACTCCGGGCACTTTCATATCTACATATTCGGATACATCAAATCCCGGTTTATAAAACTCTTCCTTTACATCATAGATACTCTCAAAATACTTAAACTTCCATATACCGTTTAAAAACTGAATCCTGTCTGAGCTTTCTCGATGCTCCACAAGATTATCCATTCTCTTTGAAGCCGGAATATAATATGCTCTTGCAGGCATAGTGTTCTCATGTAAAACACTCAGATCCTCATAATAACGCGGTACAATCATTTTAACCTCCTTTTATATGAACAATATCATACTATAATATTTAATTTTACTTTCGCACAACTTCTGGTTATTTTTATTCTAATGTTTTTATACACTTTTTTCTATAAACTATAATGGATATAATATGCACAAAATGATACAATTATAAAAACACTGATTAGGAGGTCTTATGTATTTAAATTGCGGTTATATGCACAATTCCGCCATAGACTTTAAAGACAAATCAAAGCCGCTTATTGTCGGAAGCTGTGGTACTTATCGTCTGCTCACTACACCAAAACTTCCTACTTACCGACCTCGTGGACGCCTTGACTATCAACTCATTTATATAAGTGCAGGGCAGGTATATTTTCATTTTGATAATAAGGAAAATGAAACAGTTATTAAAGCCGGAAATATGGTTTTGTTTCGCCCGAAGGAATTTCAAAAATATGAATACTATAGTATTGATAAAACGGAAGTGTATTGGGTTCATTTCACAGGAAGTGATGTCAAAAATATATTGAGGAGATACGGCATTAAAGATGATTTACACTATTTCTTTGTAGGTACATCTTTGGAATATGAAAGAATTTATAAAAAAATGATCTCAGAGTTACAGCGTTATCAGAATAATTATGAAGAAATGCTCTCAATACTTATGCGTCAGCTACTTATCTGCATATATAGAGAACTTCAAAAAGAAAGAAAGATTTCGGATATTTATCTGGACAATGAAATGGATATGGCGACTCAGTATTTCACTGATAACTACAGTAGTGATATCAGTATTGAAGAGTATGCATCTTCAAGAGGTATGAGTATCAGTTGGTTTATAAGAAATTTCAAAAAATTTACCGGTATCACTCCTATGCATTTTATTGTTGCAACCCGAATTTCCAATGCACAGTTGCTTCTTGAAACCACTAAATACTCCATATCCGAAATATCAAGAATTGTAGGATATGATAATCCGCTCTACTTTAGCAGACTTTTTCACAAGGTAAAGGGATTTGCTCCATCAGAGTACAGGAAAAGTATAAAATAATAAAAAGCTGTAGAAAATATCAATGAATATTTTTCTACAGCTTTTGTTTTATAGAAATATTATATTGTATAACAGATTTAATAAACCTGCCAAAACCATTACAAGTATAGGATTCTTTTCATACTTTATCAAAAGTACCAAACATATTACAAATATAAACAACATATGCAATCTAAGGTTTTCTAATATAAATTCATTCAATCCAAAGGCTGATTGCAATATCTTTATTCCGGATATTGCAATCAAAACCACTACCGCCGGTCTTAAAACAGAAAGTATTGTTTGCAGTATAGTGAGCTTTTTATATTTCATATACATCCATGACAGAAAAATCAAAAGCAGACTGGCAGGAAGTATACAACCAAAAGTAGCAACCAATGCACCCGGTATTCCACCTATTCTGATACCTACAAAGGTAGCTGAATTTACTGCGATAGGTCCGGGTGTCATCTGTGATATGGTAATAAGATCCGTAAACTCTTCCAAAGTAAGCCAATGGTATGTATCCACCACTTCACTCTGGATGATGGGCATTGCCGCATAACCTCCGCCAAAACTGAAGGCTCCTATTTTTAAAAAACTTATAAACAATTTTAGATAAATCATTTACTTTTCTCCACATTTCTTGATAATAAGGCCTTTATAATTCCTACTAAAATACAGACTAATATAATATATACCACATTTACTTTCAAATAAAAATTGAGAACAAAGGCTGTCAACATTATAATGATATTAAAAAAGCCCTTCTTTACTATATCCGCTCCCATCTGACAGCTTACAGAAGCAATCACGGCACCTACTCCAGCCTGCATGCCTTCAAGCATATATGCAATAAATCTGTTATCCCTAAACATAACATAAAACATTGATATAACAGAAATTATCAAAAACGGAGGAATAACGGTGGCAAATATTGCCACTATAACTCCCGCTATCCCTGCAATCTTATAACCGACCACAATAGCTCCGTTTACAGCAATGGCTCCCGGTGCAGACTGTGCAATAGCCACCAAATCAAGCATCTCATCATTTTCAATCCAATTATATTCATCTACAAACTTTTTCTTCATCAGAGTAACTATTACATACCCCCCACCAAAGGTAAATGCACTCAAGTACAGAGTCGAAATAAAAAGTTTTATAAGAACTTTTCTATTCATATTCTTTTACTATCTCATCTATTTTCTTTAATTCTTCCTCACTGAAACAAACCTTATTTATAGCCGCTATATTATCAAGTACCTGTGATGACTTTGAGGCACCTATAAGTACTGAAGTCACTATACCGTCTCTAAGTACCCAGGCAAGTGCCATTTGTGCAAGGCTCTGATCTCTTTCTTTTGCAATATCATTTAATTTGCTTATTGCTTCCATTTTCTTTGTCGTCAGATTATCTTCCTTTAAAAATCTTCCGTCAGTTACTATTCTGCTGTCTGAAGGTATTCCATTAAGATATCTGTCGGTTAAAAGTCCCTGTGCAAGAGGGCTGAATGAGATAATTCCCTTTTTTAACTTTGCTGCCATATCTTTTAGACCGTTATTTTCAATGGTTCTGTCAAATATTGAATATCTGTTTTGATTTATTATAAAAGGAACCTTAAGCTCGTCTAATATTTTTGTAGCCTGCTTTAATGTTTCACCGTCATAGTTTGAAAGTCCCACATATAATGCCTTACCGCTGCTTACTATCTGTGCCAGTGCGCCACAGGTCTCTTCAAGCGGAGTGTTCTTATCCATTCTGTGATGATAAAAGATATCCACATATTCAAGTCCCATTCTCTTTAGGCTTTGGTCAATACTTGCTATCAGATATTTTCTGCTTCCCCAGTCGCCATAAGGACCTTCCCACATAGTATATCCGGCCTTACTACTGATAATCATTTCATCTCTGTACTTAGAAAGTTCTTCTTTCAGTATTATTCCGAAATTTTTCTCCGCACTTCCAGGTGCAGGTCCGTAGTTATTTGCCAAATCAAAATGAGTGATACCATTGTCAAAGGCTGTAAATAAAATATCCTTCATAGTTTCAAGATTGGAAAAATCCCCGAAATTATGCCAAAGCCCCAGTGATACCAATGGCAACTTTAAACCGCTGCTTCCACAATGAGCATATCTCATTTGCTCATATCTGTCCTCCATTGCAAAATACATAAAAACTCCTTTCAAATATCAATTTTCAAATTCCTTGAACATTATTAAAAAAATCACTGTCATCATTCCTGCCGCAAATAAAATAGCCTTTTCAGCAAAAAAATTAACAGCAAAATATCCCATCATAGTACCCATAATAAATACAAATATACAGATATAATAGTAAAGCCCTTTTTCAAGTGCAGACTTATCATTAGTTTTTATTCCACGATACAGATTCTGTGTTCCACTTTTTAGATTTCCGGTACACATAGTAGTTGCCATAGCTGTACCTCTAACCTTTGGAAATGTGGCAAACTGTATTCCTGATATCATAGATATTATTGAATTGGCTACTTGGTTCATATCTTGAGGCAAAAAAGCTACAAACACAAATGCAGCTATCTCAAATACCACTATTATCTGTCTCCAATGTATAATATTTATTTTTTCTTTTCTGTGCTTTATTATCTCACATACAGCCACACCTATGGCAAAGGACAATATCGGTATAAGATAATTTATTGAATCTAAAAACTTGCCTTCACATATCTTTAATGTCATCAATATTATATTACCCGTTTCGGCATTTGCAAAAACCTTTCCACGGTTTATATATGAATAAGCATCCATAAAACCCCCGGAAAGTGCCAAAAGTACCCCAACTATTATGGACTCTGATATCTGCCATCTTTTCATTTTAATCTCCATTCTACCGCATGAGAGCGACACAAATAGTGATGCAAAGCATTTTTCACACTATCCCCCTTCCTATAAAATAATACCTCTTTATTTTAAACCATAATATAACTAAATAAAAGCAATAAAAAATAGCGAGATAAACTCGCTATAATTTTTTATCTTAATGCTGTAAATGTATCCAGTGCCTTTTGTGCTCTTTCTTCAGAAATACTGCTGGCTGTAATAATCGCCATAAAGTTTCCGGACTTTATATAAATCTGTTTTCTATATACCGTATAATCTCCGGTAGTATCTGTTGCACTCATTGCAATGGTTTCCTTACCTGTAAACATAGCCTTGCCGCTCTCTACACTGACATTTACCATACCGGCTGCCTTATACTGCTCCTGCAGTCTTGCCACCACTTTTTCAAGCTCTGTCTCATTCTCAAAAGGAGTGCCCATTTTTTCAATAACCACATTTACATTGCTGACACCTGTTCCGTTCTCACTTGTAGCATATACATCCATATATATACTTTCATCAGCCACTTCCTCCGAGATACCCGACTGCTTTATAAAAATATCTCTCATTTGGGCAATATTTTCTCTGGTTTCCATCTTATAATTATTTGCAGGTGCATCAAATTTGATATTAAAAACCTCATTTGTATATACGGAATTTTCTTTTCTTCCTCTATAATACTGTATATCTTCTTCTGTATGAGTATCTTGTTTTAAAACCTCCGCCTGTGTAGTTGTCTCCTCTGTAGTAGGTTCTTCTGTAGTTGTTTCTTCTACAGTTGATTCAGCCTGTGTGCTTTCAGCTAAAGTCTCCGCCTTGGTTCCCCCGCTGCATGCTGTTACTGCCATTGTTAAAAATAACAAGGCTGCAAAAATATTTTTCTTCATATCACTTCTCCGTGTAATAATCAATTTTGAACATTGTAAAATTGAAATGTTTTTAATTACAATGAGATATTACAACAATGTGATTAAAATGTAAATATTTTTTTAAACAAGCTTATATAATAATTAAGATATTTGCCGTATTTTTTTATAAAGAGGAGGATTTCTCATCATATCCTTTGCAAAATATGCCTGCTCCAATGTAGCAAAATCCATATATACTATATGATGTAACAAATCCCTGCAATTTTCATAAATAGCTGTATAATATTTTCTGACATCTGTATCATCTATATCTATTATAATCAAATAAGATTCTATACCCTCTTCATCTACTCTAAGCATAATATCAATCATATTTATTTCGCTGTGAGAGTTTCCAAAAGCTTTCAGTCTTCTTTTTATTGCCAATACTTCTTCATTATCTGCGGGATATCCCAAAAGATTCTTTTCTCCACCCTTTGCGACCTTTCTTTCTATCTTAGCCTCACCGAATTCACTTTTATAGCCTGATGAATTAACTATACTTTCTATACTTTTTGAGTTCATATAGAATGAATGTGGTCCATAAGGATTGATAATAAAGCCTTCACTGCTATTTAAAAAGCCTAAAATATCAGGAAATCTTACAATTACAGTCTGCTGTTTCCAATCAGTCAAAGTATTATCCGCCCAATTTTTCACCGCAATCCAATCTGTAAATACAGGCAGTGCATTTATCCCTCCTTCAAGTCCGATACCGTATACATCTATTTTGGTATCTTCTTTTAGAGTAATTTCTCCTCTGCCCTCCATATTTCCGGATATACTTACAGGCAGCAAATAATGTGCCCTGACCATTTCACGGAAAAACAAATTTATAAAATCTTCATCTGTATATGTATCTTCATATTCATATAAAAGTCCCAGTATATAGGGATTTTCAGCAGCCCTATTTACATCCGCTTCTATCTGATATTCAATATTTGTAATCAAAGCATATTTAAAGTCTGAGGTATTCCCCTTCATACCTTCAAAGAAAAGTTTTGCGTATGAATCTTTTATAAACTCACGTTCATTATCTGTCTTATCTTTAATTTTTGCAATTTTAAGATGTGATATTCTGCCGTCCTTAAATAAGAGAGTAACTTCTTCCTTTCCTACCGTACCGCAGACAAAGCCCTCCAAAAAAATACCCTCTGTATTTTCTTTATTTACTGATTTTACCACCATGGTAAATCTGTTTTTCTCTGTTTTTTGTGTATTTATAATTGCTTTATTATCATTATTTTCCTTTTTTGAAAAAGCCTCTTTTATTTTATCCCAAAACATACTACTCTGCCTTTGTGAACATATCCATTCCCGTCTTAGCTAAATTTGCATCCGTTGTGACATAGACAATATTTACTATACGATCTCCCGACTTTATAAAAGCCTGTATATTATACTGTGTTACATCACCTGAAGTTACTTCATTGTAAATACATGGTACATCCTCACCAAGTAATTTTGTGGTTGTTATTTCTAACTTTGCATTCTCAACTTTATACTCTTCATTTATTTTCTTTTGTTCCTCGACTGTTTTTTCCATATATGCTTTAATATCTGTGATTTCAGGATTTAATATGCCAAGCATTGCTATTTTTGTATAAGCACTGTCATAGGCATACATATCCATATACCCTTCAGGACTTTCCTGCCCTATAGCTGAAAGTTCCTCTTCTCCTGCCAGATTCATATTATTGGCTGCGGCGTCAAACTTTATATTCAAAGCTTTGTTTGTATAAACATTACCATCCGCCACTCCTTTTAATTCACCTATATCTTTTGTGCTTTCATTCTTTTTATCGAACTCTGTAAGAGACTCTACCATTGTTTCGCTGCTCTTTGTTACGGCAACACTTTCACTTGCAGCTGTTGTTTGTGCTTTTTCCTTACCTGCACATGCTGTTAACACCAATATTGATGCTATAGCAAATACTGTTAACTTAAATTTCTTTCTCATATTTCCTCCAATTTAAAATGATTTTTTTATAATGATTATACAAGACAAAATATACTAAAGCTTTATACATTGCATTAAGTTTTTATTTAAAATAAGCGAATATAATATATAAAAAATCTTCCAAACCTAATCTATTTTGGAAGATTTTATGTAATATTATTCAGCTTTTGTAAACATATCTAAAAGACTCTGTGCATCAGCTTCATCTTTTCCTGTAACTGTGATTATTCCTACATAATCACCCCTTGTTATAATCACCTGCTTTTGGTATTGTGTGGTACCGTTTGCAGTGATTGAAATAATAATACTTGCAATATCCTCACCCAAAAACTTTTCTTCTTTGCTTTCTATATTGATTTCAGTAAATCCCATACTTTCAAACTCATTCTTAAGTAAGGGAACACTCTTATCCGCATATTCTTTTGCATTCTTTACGCCTTTTCCTGATATATTCTCAATTATTACATTGGCACTCCTAAAATGCTCTTCACCATTTGCATACATATCCATAAATACATTTCCGCTATCAAGAATTGACTTGACAGCATCCAAATCATTCCTATCCGTGGAATTTCCCATCTGCCCCAGCTCCGAGTCGGTAAGTAATGTCATTTGGTTTGCACCTGCGTCAAACTTAATATTAAACATCTTATTAGTGTACACTTCACCATCTATCTGTCCTAAAGTAAGTGAAGTTCCTCCGGTATTATCTTTCTTTGCCTCTGTAGTTTCATCAATACTGCTTTTTGTTTCAGCAGCCTCTGTAGTAACGGCATCTTCCTTCTTTTCAACCGACTTACACGCCGTAAAAGATAATGCAGATAGCACTATCATTCCCATAATAATTTTAAAATTTTTTCTCATTTTTCCTCCACGATTTATTATCGGAATGATTATACAAAATATACCATAAGAAAGATTTAGGCTTTGTATTAATTTTTATTTAATAATATGTTTTATAAATACAAGGGCATAACTTGTTTTAAATTATGCTGTATAAAAAACTATTCAATAGTTTTAAATAAATCAAGTGCTGCCTGTGCCGATGCCTCATCCTGCCCGCTTGATACTACTATCATCATATAATCATCTTTTGGAATAAAAAGATATTTTTGACTCTGTTTTGCCACTGTGGTATCCACATCAATATCTAAACATTGTATTTCTTCTCCAAGAAAGCCTGCTTGTCCTTTTTTTATTTCAAAGCTGTTTAATTGTTCTTTTGGAGCTTTACTAAATTGTTTTTCCATTATTTCTTTTTGTGCATCCAAATATTCATCCATAGGTATTTTTATATTGTTTTCTGCCAATGAAACACTTATTCTCTTTGTAGTATCTGTACTGTCTGTTAAGAACATATCTATAAATGCCCTACCATCTTTAATATACTTATTTACAGCAGCTATATCCGATCTTTCTATACCGCCATTTCCCATGTTTTTAAGTCCTTCATCGCTTACAAACTCCAGACCTGTCGCATTGGCATCAAATTTTATATTCATCATTTCATTGCTATAAACATTATCAATTATTTTTCCGGGTATTATTCCTTCACCTGATATATCTGTCTGCACCTCACCGGAAGTTAAACTGCTTTCAGATATTTTTGTAAACAAATCAAAAGCCGCTTTTGCACTGTCTTTATCAGGTCCGTTAGAACTTATTACTCCTATATAATCTCCTGCCTCTATATAGGCTGTATATTGATATTTACTGTCTTTATCCCTTCCTTCAGTAAATAAACAAGGTACATCCTTTCCGGAAATTGTAACAGTTAATCTTTCCGCCTTGGAATCTTTTTTTAACTGTTTCTCTAAGAATTTATCTAATTGTCCACTATTTTCTGATATTGAAACTACCAACTTTTGTGCATTATCAGTCTCTTTGGCAACCACCATATCAACAGCAGCGCCGCCTTTTTTGATATACGATATCATATCTTCTTCCGATATCGGATCCATAATACTTGTTGCCACTTCATCAAAAACATAGCCGTTTGCCTTTGCATCAAATTGTATATCAAGCATCTTGTTTGTATATACATCATTAATTATCTCACCCTTTGAAAACTCTATATCCGATTTAGTATCTGTTTTACCGGATTCTTCGGATTTAGAGCTCTTTTCATTATCATCAGAGCCTGTATACTTTTCAAACATTCCTAAATACTTATCAATATCCTCACTCTTTTCGCCTCTTACATAAATTTCTATAAAGTATTCACCTAACTGCTTATATAATGTAGCATCGGCAGATTCTATACCGTCCTCATCTATGATGATATCCACACTAAACAGCTTTTCTCCCAGAAAATCTCTTATTGTCTTTTTTACTTTAGGATTTTTAAATCTCTCTTTTTGCTCACCTTCTTGCTTTTTCACCTCATTATCAATATACTTTTCCAAACCGTTTTTCATTTCATGGTTTTTATCCTTATATATCATTACCTCTACATAATTACCGGGATTTTTATTATCAATGCCTTCCATATCTCTTATATAATAGCCCTTATCAAGTCTGTCATGTACGGCATCCATATCAGACCTTTTTACAACTTTGCCGTCCAGCCTGTTGGTAAATTCCTCTTCTGCAGTTACATCCATATCATTGGCATTTCCGTCAAACTTTAAATTAAGCATTTTGCTTGTATATACTCCGTCAACCACTTCTCCCAAAGAAATATCCTCAGCTTTGAACTCACTGACAGTTTCACTTAATTTTCTACCTTCTTTTGTACCGCATCCTGAAAAACAAAGTGACAGGGCAAAAGCTATCATTCCTAATTTAAAAATTCTCTTCATAGTCTCCTCCAAATATATTTATTCCTCAATTTTACTGATAGTATCTATCATTTGTTTTGCTGATAACTCATCACCGGCAAATGCATATATCTCAGCAATATAATTCCCAACTTTTAAATATACAACTCTTTTATATAAGCTCTGCCCATATTTTTTTATGTGTATAATTATGTATGGTCCGGTTTCTCCCAAAAATTCAGCTTCATCTTTTTTTACTTCTGCGTATGTACCATTCATATCATATCTATCTTTGAATACAACCACTTGCCTGTTTATATAGCTGTCAAGATCCTTTAGCATATCCTCCTTTTTTATCATAACAACTAATATACCTCCATTTTCAATATCTGCACGCATATCTACAAATCTATCACCACTTTCGAGAAGTTCCAATACCTCATCAATATCCCACTTTTTTTCATCGGTACTATAAAATCTATTATTTTCTTCTTCCCTACTTTTTATCTTCATGCCAAGTGATTTTTCATCAAATCTGATTCCGAACATCTTGTTTGTGTAAATACCGTTGTTTATCTCACCAATAGAAAACTTAAAATCATTATCACCAATTTTCATACTCTCATCATTCTCATTTATACTCTCTGAAGAATCTGTTATTTCATCACTATCAAACTCAACTTGATTATCCAATACTTCAAATAATTTAAAGCCATCTTTTGGTGCCGATGAATATTCTCCACCTGAAGAAATAACTGTTATATATTCTCCTCTTTTTATAAATGCCAACTCTATGGTTGATGTTTCGTAATAATAAATTTTTTCAAATTCTATACCCGGAACCTCTTCTCCAAATAACTCTATTGTTTTCTTTCTTCCATCAAAGTCTTTTTTCAGTTTATTAAGTTCTTTTTCAAGGAATGTATTCAAATCATAATCGGATCTATAGACAAATACCGCAATAGCTACTTTATTATCAGGTGTAGTCGCATGCATATCTACAAAATAATCACCTTTATTTAAAACCTCTTTTACAGACTCTATATCTGCTCTGTCAGAATCATTATATCCGAACTTATCTTTAATTTCCTCATCATTGCTAAACCTTAAATCATTAGCTTTACCGTCAACTTTTAAGTTAAGCATCTTATTTGTATATATGCCGTTTTCAATTTCACCGACGGAAAACTTTACATTTTCATCTAAATCAAAAATATATTTGGGTTCTACATACTCTTCATAATCCGGAGCTACAAACATACTCAAAACTTCTTGAATATCTTTGCTGTCTTTGCCCTCAACTTTTATCTCAATAAAATAATCATCAACTTTCGTATATAAAATACTTTCAGCATATTCTATTCCTCCTCCGTTTAAGCGAATATCTATGCTCTGTACTTCTTTATCTACTAATATCGCTGTCGATAATTTAACTTCGTTATTATCATATCCTTCATATTCTTTTTTCTGTTTTTGGAGCTCAGCTTCAATATGTTTTTCCATGCCTTTTTCTTCAGTTTCTCTATATATCTTTATGCTGACATATCTGTGTGCATCTGACTTATCCATGGCTTCCATATCATTTATATAATTTCTTTTGTCTTTACCGGTCTGTGTAGAATCCGTATCCGAGTATTCTTCCATACCTTCTATTTCTTCTCTGCCAATCACATACATATTATGTACTTTTCCGTTAAGTTTTATCTGAAACATTTTATTTACATATACATTTTTACTTACCTCTCCAATATATTTATCTGAGTATTCTGTATCAGAGTATTTTAAATCCTGATGTTCTAAATCCGAATTTTCTACATTTTTTAATTTATTTCTACAACCTGAAATAAGCAATAATATTACCGTAATAAACCCTATAATTACTAATTTTAGAATTCTTTTCATAAGCTCCTCCTCAATGTGCAAAACACAAACTCTAACAAAAGTTTTCTGTTGCTCAGATACACTTTAACAAAATTATAATCTTCATTAAACAAAAAATATATTATGCACAATAACGAAAATAATCTGTTATTTTTATGATATATTACAGTAATATCATTTTAAATACAGCTTATTGTATATTTTTTAGGATTTTGAATATAAAAAAGGCATACCTTGTTTCCAAAGTATGCCTATAGAAGCTTTTAATTATAAAGCCTTATATTACATCATTCCCATTCCGCCGCCTGCAGGCATTGCCGGAACATCCTCTTTAATATTTGCTACTGCCGACTCTGTTGTAAGCAGTGTAGATGCTACTGAATTAGCATTTTGAAGTGCAGATCTTGTAACCTTTGCAGGATCTAAGATGCCTGCCTTTACCATATCCACATACTCTTCTCTATAAGCGTCAAATCCGACACCCTCACTTGATTCTCTTACCTTATTTACAACAACGCTTCCTTCAAGTCCCGCATTCTCAACTATTCTGAAAAGCGGAGCCTCAAGTGCCTTAAGAATAATCTTTGCACCTGTTCTCTCATCACCTTCAAGAGTAGCTACAAGCTTTTCAACTTCCTTGCTTGCATGGATATAGGCAGAACCTCCACCTGAAATAACACCTTCCTCAACAGCCGCTCTGGTAGCATTGAGGGCATCTTCCATACGAAGTTTTGCTTCCTTCATCTCAGTTTCTGTAGCGGCACCTACTCTTATAACTGCAACACCGCCTGAAAGCTTTGCCAGTCTCTCCTGTAATTTCTCTTTATCAAACTCTGATGTAGTCTCTGAAAGCTGAGCTTTGATCTGAGCAACTCTCTTTTCAATATCAGCCTTTGAACCCTGTCCGTCTACAATAACGGTATTTTCTTTTTGAACCTTAACACTCTTTGCGCGTCCAAGACTTGCAAGTGTAGCATCCTTAAGATCAAGTCCAAGCTCATCACTTATAACTGTACCGCCTGTAAGAACAGCGATATCCTTTAACATATCTTTTCTTCTGTCACCATATCCCGGTGCCTTTACAGCTACAACATTGAATGTTCCTCTAAGCTTATTTACAATAAGTGTTGTAAGTGCTTCACCCTCAACATCCTCTGCTATAATAAAGAGCTTCTGTCCTGATTTAACAAGCTCCTCAAGTAATGGCAATATGTCCTGAATATTTGAGATTTTCTTATCTGTAATAAGGATATACGGATCATCCAGATTTGCTTCCATCTTCTCCATATCTGTACACATATATGCTGAGATATATCCTCTGTCAAACTGCATACCCTCTACAAGGTCAAGCTCCGTTTTCATTGTCTTTGACTCTTCGATAGTAATAACACCCTCATTGGTTACCTTCTCCATAGCATCGGCTACAAGGCTTCCAACCTCATCATCACTTGCAGAAATAGCTGCAACTCTTGCAATCTGCTCTTTTCCCTTTATAGGCTCGCTCATCTTTGCAATAGCTTCCACTGCAACATCTGTAGCCTTCTTCATTCCCTTACGAAGAACTATTGGATTGGCACCTGCCGCAAGGTTTTTCATTCCCTCATTTATCATTGCCTGTGCAAGAACTGTAGCTGTAGTTGTACCGTCACCTGCCACATCATTTGTCTTTGTAGCAACTTCCTTTACAAGCTGTGCACCCATATTTTCAAATGCATCCTCAAGCTCCACTTCCTTTGCGATGGTCACACCGTCATTTGTAATAAGCGGTGTACCGAATGATTTATCAAGTACAACATTTCTTCCCTTAGGTCCTAATGTAACTCTTACTGTATCAGCCAGCTTATTTACACCGGCTTCCAATGCTTTTCTGGCTTCAACGCCATATTTAATATCCTTAGCCATTTTTTTCTCCTTTAAAATTTATAAAAAATCGGATTATTCGATTACTGCCAAAATATCATTTTGCTTAACAACGATATACTCTACCTTATCAAGCTCAACCTCTGTACCGGCATACTTGGAATAAATAACCTTGTCCCCTACCTTAACCTGCATCTTTATTTCTTTTCCGTCTACAACGCCGCCCGGTCCTACTGCCACAACCTCAGCCTGTGAAGGCTTCTCCTTTGCCTGTCCCGGAAGCACAATACCTGATGCTGTTGTCTCTTCAGCAACCAATTGCTTTAAAACCACTCTGTCAAATAAAGGTACTAACTTCATTTTGTATTCCTCCTAAATATTTAAAAGTTTAACTATGTAATTTTATACCACCTTTTATTAGCAGTGTCAAGGTTTGAGTGCTAATATTCTTAATAAATTAAAAATCAGCCACAACTTTGACAGTTCCCGGCTGATTTTTTTTATTTCTTATTTAAAAAATTTATCGTATATTCCAAAAACAAATATAAATACAACTATAACCGGCAATATATAGGTAAGATAAAATCTCATCCGGTTTTTCATCTTAAGACCGTCACCCTTATTGCATTCTTTGAGATAGTTATCCCATCCCCAGCCATATCTGCTTACACAAAATAAGAGATATACCAAAGAACCGAGCGGCAATATTATATTACTTACAAGGAAATCCTCAAGATCAAGTATTGTTCCGCCAAAAGGCTTTAACCAATCAAATGCCCATACACTAAAACCAAATACACATGGTAATGAAAGTACTATTATTACTATCAAATTAAAAAGACTTACCTGTTTTCTTGACTTCTTTGTAAGATCCATACCGCATGAAACTATATTCTCAAATACCGCAAGCACTGTAGAGAATGCAGCAAATGACATAAATATAAAGAAAAAACTTCCCCAGAGCCTTCCAAGAGGCATCTTATTAAAGATATTCGGCAAAGTAATAAATATAAGTGCCGGACCTGAAGTCTGGTCTACACCATAGGTAAAGGTTGCAGGGAATATAATAAGTCCGGATACTATAGCTACAAAGGTATCCAGTATGACTATTGTTACAGACTCTCCAAGCATACTTCTGTCATTACTTATATAACTTCCGAATATAAGCATTGCACCTATTCCAAGGCTTAATGTAAAGAATGCCTGATTCATTGCACCTGTGATTACATTACCGATACCTGTTTCCTTTATTCTTCCTATATTGGGTATAAGATAGTATTTAAGTCCCTCTCCTGCTCCCTTTAAAAAGAATGAGTTTACAGCCAGTATAATCATTACTACAAGCAAGGTTACCATTACTATCTTTGTAATATTCTCTAATCCCGCCTCAAGCCCTCTTGATACTATAAACATACCTGTAACTACCACGACCACCATCCAAAAAATCATAATAGCAGGCTGTGAAAGCATTGTATTAAAGACATTCAATACTCCGTCCGAATCCAAACCTTCAAATTGTCCTGTTATTGTAAGGTAGAAGTAATGAAGCATCCATCCTGATACAGTGGTATAAAACATCATTAAAAGATAATTTCCTATAAGTGCCACTATTCCATGTATATGCCATTTACTTCCGGCGGGTTCCAGTCTTTGATATGCAAGTACCGGACTTTTTCTTGCAGCTCTACCTATTGAAAACTCCATTGTCATTATCGGCAATCCAAGCATAAATAAAAATACTAAATACAGCAGTACAAAAGCACCGCCGCCGCCTTTTCCTGTCATATACGGAAATTTCCATACATTACCTATACCTATTGCACATCCAGCTGAAATAAGAATAAACCCGAGCCTTGATTTTAACCTTTCTCTCT
The DNA here is from genome assembly GCF_017565785.1 of Lachnoanaerobaculum sp. Marseille-Q4761. Classification (NCBI taxonomy): domain Bacteria; kingdom Bacillati; phylum Bacillota; class Clostridia; order Lachnospirales; family Lachnospiraceae; genus Lachnoanaerobaculum; species Lachnoanaerobaculum sp. Marseille-Q4761. The sequence continues at coordinate 911,160 of NZ_JAGEKB010000001.1, read as the reverse complement.
CCAAAATATCCTCCTACTATTTACATTCTTTATAAATCACTTGAAAACAGTCTTAAATTAAATGAAATCCGTAGGATTATATCATAATTTATAAAATAATTCTATCTTATACATTAACATACCTGTTGATTTAACGTATTTCATATTTTTAATATATTCCATATTGATGATAATAATATCAATATAAATAAATATATCGGAGTAAAGGATAATATAAACCAAAATATTCCATAACTTAATTTTCCTCTATTCATTGCTTTAAATCTTACTATATTGAATAAATAAAACGGCACTATAGCCATCATGTAACTAAAAATTATGTAAATCATATGACGACCATTATCTATAGGCGGTCTCTCAAATGGAAACCATGTCAATATTGCAATAAAAAACATATACGCAAAAATTATGTTGGCAATTATACTTACCGGAACAGACATAATTATTTTATATACAATAAAATCAAATATACTACTCTTCATCCAAACTGCCTCCTGTACAAAAAAATTTCTTCTTATATTTATTTTACCACAAAAAGGGTTCCGGGCTTAAAATTTTAATACAAATTTCATCTCTACTAAATAATCTTTAATTCAAAGTATTGACTCTGACATTGCGTCATAGTTTATACTTATCCTTGTTAGGAGGTTTTCAAATGTTTTTAATTAAAAAGGTTAGTGAAATAAGCGGTGTATCGGTGCGCACTTTACACCATTATGATGAAATAGGTTTGCTTTCACCTAAAAAAAATGAAAACGGGTACAGATATTATTCCGAGGATGATATGTCTTTTTTGCAAATGATATTGTTTTATAAATATCTGGGATTTCCTTTAAAACAGATAAAAGAATTATTAAAACAGGAAGATCCGGAAATACTCCATCATCTAAAGAAACAACTTGTTTTGATGCAGAAAGAAAAGCAAAAACTCTTAACACTTATTGATACATTGGAAAAGACGATCAAATCAAGAGAAAGGAAAATTACTATGTCAACAAAAGAAAAATTCAAAGGTTTTGCATATCAGGACAATGAAAAATATAAACAAAAAGCAATAGACCTTTATGGAAAGGAAGTTATTGAGAAAGCCGTTAAAAAGCAAAAAGGAAGAGAACAAGAAATTGCCGACGGTTTTAATAATATCTTTTTTGCAATATCGGATAATATGTCAAAGGGACTTAAGGCTACATCAAAAGAAAATACCGAACTGGCAAAAAAGCTTCATAAACATATTTGTGAATATTCTTTTGAATGTAGTGCGGATATATTTTCAAGCATAGGCTATGGATATGTTAAAAATCCGGAATTTAAAGATAATATGGACAAATTCGGAGAAGGTATGGCACAGTATCTGTGTGATGCAATTCAACAGTATGTAAAAGAGATTTAATTGATAAATCTTTTTAATATATTTTCACCTCTAAGTATCGTTTTATTGTACTTAGAGGTGAAAATCAAGTATTTTTATATGTTTAATTTATCTTTATATCCATTCTCATTTTAAGTTATTTCTATAATAGTCGAAAATATTCTGCAACAGCATATCCATATACAATAATACTTATCCTCAATCTTTAGAAATAATATCAACTATATTTATTGATTAAATATATTATTAAAGGGTATAATAAAGCATATAATTTTATGACAGATATTTTGATATGAAATTTATACATTGCTATATCGGCGGGTATTATATCATTTTAATCTGTTTTATTTTTGGGAGGAAATATGAATCAATATTTAGAGATTTCTTTTCAGGCAGTTGTATTATTTCCCTTTGTGGTAGCTATATTTACATTGCCCTATATCGCCTATAACTACCATAAATACGGCTCTGTACTGAGCTTAAAAGTCATACTTGTCTATTCTTTTATCTTTTATATCCTATGTATGTACTGCCTGGTAATACTTCCTCTTCCCTCACCGGAAAAGGCGGCTACACTTCACAGTCATAAAATGCAGCTGGAACCTTTTTTATTTGTAAAGGATATATTAAAAAGATCGCATATTATTAAAGACCAACCGAAGACATGGCTGACATTGGTTCTTAATAAAGCCTTTTTGGTAAATATTCTAAACCTGTTTTTGGCTGTACCTTTCGGTATGTATATGCGTTACTATTTTAAAAGACCTTTTTTTCAAACTGTGCTTTTTTCATTTCTGCTGTCCTTATTTTTTGAAATAACACAGCTTACAGGACTTTACTTTTTATACCCCGGAAGCTACAGATTATTTGATGTGGATGACCTTATCGTAAACACCTTTGGAGGTCTGCTCGGCTATATTCTTATGGGACCGCTTATGCTGCTGCTTCCATCAAGAGATGAACTGGATGAAATAAGCTATAGAAGAGGCAGGGAAGTTTCTTTGATGAGACGCTTTATAGCATTCCTTTTTGATATGTTTTTTGTAGGCATAATGACAATACTTTGTGAGTTTTTACTTAGGAATTTCTCTTTGCTTTCTTCATTTGAAATCGCTGTTTTGGCATATTTTTCAGTTTTCCCCATACTGTTTAAGGGTAAAACTTTTGGGAAATTTATTACCAGTACCGCTATTTTTTCTGTTGAGGGAGTACGACCTCCATTTTATGCCTATTTTTTAAGATATTTGCTTTTCTTCGGAGTTTATTTTTTTATTCCGATGCATCTTCGAAGAATGCTTGAAAACTTTATTTTAATGAATGAGGATCCCTCAAAAGATATGGCATATGCTACCATAGAACTTTTAACCTCACTTTTATACTTCCTGTTTTTGTTGATGGCTATTATAAAATCAGCAAGACATAGAAGTCTGTTCTATGAAAGATGGTCAAAAACCGTAATTCAAAGTACTGTAAAAGAAAAATAACCGGTGCCTTTGCACCGGCTTTATTATTTATTTTGTGGGTTTTCTTTCCTTATTTTATTATTTTTTAATTTTTAACTACTTGTAATCTCTTTAAAAATAATGTAGTATTTAAATACATTACACATAGTTTTAAAAACTACATTAAGGAGGTTTTAAAATGAATTCAAAATACAGAGAAAAGACGAGATTCGGTGTACTTCCGGGAACCATATCCATAGCTATAAGAGAACCGGGTTCCGCCATTACTCACTTTATCGGGCTTATTCTTTTATGGATAGGAGCAGGTCCGCTTATACAAAGATCTATAGAACATGGAGGTCGTATTACTGCTTTTTCTATGTTTGTTTTTGTTTTATCCACCACATTATTATATGCAGCCAGTACACTTTATCACTCTGTGGTATTGGATCTTAAAAAAACATTGATTTTTCGCAAAATAGACCATATCATGATTTCGGTACTTATTGCCGGTACATATACTCCGGTATGTCTTACAGCTCTTAAGGGTAAGACAGGATACTTTTTACTGGCTGCTATATGGTTATTGGCTGTGGGAGGGATCATTTTAAAAATTCTTTTTGTCAGCTGCCCGAAATGGCTCTCATCCGCTATTTATCTTATAATGGGCTGGCTTTGTATATTTGCCCTAAAGCCCCTTTTTAAAGCTCTGCCTCTTTCAGGGTTTTTATGGCTTTTATTCGGAGGTATTGCCTACACACTCGGGGCGATAATTTATGCCTTCAAGCTTAAAGCATTTAATGAAAAGCATATCTACTTCGGTTCACATGAGATTTTTCATATTTTTATTATGATTGGTACATTTTGCCATTATATGCTGCTTTTTAATATTTTATCTTTTTATTAGTAAACCAGATATTTATGATTATTTATATAGATCTTAGTACAATAAAAGACATTTATCTGTAAAGCACTATATTTATTTTTCAATAGAAATACATAAAATACAAATATACCATTGAATATAGATACTTTATTATATCTAATTAGTATAGAGTTGATTTTTTATTTTTAATAGTTATATATTTTATAGGAGGTCTTTATATGAAAAAGCAAGCTTTATGCACTATGATAATATTTGCTACATTATCTTTAACTTCTACAGTTTTTGCAAGCCAAGAATATAAAAAAATACCAAGGTGCGCATTAAATAATACCTGGTTGGTTAATAACGATTCCTGGTGCTATGTAGATTCCAATGGCTCTTTTACCAAGGGATGGAAGAATACTCAAGATCGTTGGTTCTACTTTGATAATGAAGGCAAACTGGTTACAAATAGCTGGGTCGGTAACTACTATGTTGATTCTAGCGGAATTATGTTAAAAAATACTACTACACCTGACGGTTATAGAGTAGGAAGTGATGGAAAAGTTATTTCTGCCAAAGTTTCACTTGATGAAGCAAGAGTCGCCTCTACACTTGAAAAACATGCTTATTATAAGTTTTGTTCACAGGAGCAGGCAAATCAGGCTGATGCTATTGCAAGAAGCATTGCTACAAGAGTTTTATCAGATTCATCTCTTGTAACCGATCTTGCAAAAATAAAGAAGGCTGCGTCCATCATTTATAGAGAGTACATAATGGAAATTTCATGTGAAAATGATGAAAATAAGTACTACAGAAGCCCTTATGGAGTTTTTGTAGCAGGAATTAGTACCGGTGCCGGCACTACCAGAGCACTTGGAAGAGTTCTTGATTTTATGGGTTATGATTGGGAACATGCCAATCATAATACATGGACCCACCAATGGTGTATTGTAAATATGGACGGTCAAACAGGATATGCCGATGCAATGGATTATGGTTGTGGATTTGGTACTCATCCATATATTTCAGGAGATATGAGTTCGGTAAATAAAGATATTGCTAATGGTTTATATTAAAGGATGGCAGGTACTTTCGTGCCGGCCATCTTTTAAATTCTATATTTCAAGTTTATTTTCTATCAACAATACTTTGAGCTAAATTACATAAATCATCCAATGTAATCTCATCCAATAAATACTTTTGAAATATTCTGCCCATTTCCGAAATATCATTCATTGGATTAGATGACAGCGGCCTGACTTTAAAGTTTGTATTCTCAACATATTTCCTTATAATATCTATATCAGGGACATCTATATCTTCCTCTAAGATAACATCAATTCTTGCAGGTATCTGCTTCATTGCATTACTATAATCAATACATCCTTCTCTACTTGAAATATAACTTAAAAATTTCTTCGCCGCATTCTTATTTTTTGAAGCTTTATTAAGTACATACTGCCATGTTGCTATATTTGTTGCATTTTTTTTGAACACAGGAAGTTCCGATACATGTATTCCATCTTCTCCATACTTTCCTGAATTCAAAAAAACATTTATAGCACCGCTATACATAAATACACATCCATACATACCGTCAATAAATTTTTGTTCCATCTGTTCATATCTGTCTATCATTTGATTTTGAGCTGTATAATTATGTTTTATCATATCATGTAAAAACTTAACTGCTTCCCTTGTATTATCATTATTCCAATCATAATAATCTCCATCAAACATATTTATAAATTGTGATAAATCATTATATATATATGTTTCATCCCAGGCACTTCCATATCCATACATGCCTTTACCATAATCATTACTTACAAATAATGAAAAATTATCTAAATTTTTAATCCCTTCAAGTTCTGAACTTTTTATATACTTTTCGTTTACCCAAAACATCATAATATCCATAAGGTATGGAACAGAATAAAAATGATTTTTATACATAGCCACTGATTCTACATAATCTTTAGGATATGATTCCAAAAGATCTTTGCTCATTATATCATCTAAATTTTCAATATATCCTTTTACTTTAAAATCACTTACCATCTCATCATTAACTGAAATCAAATCAATATCTGAATTTCCTGATAAAAGTAATGTTGAAATTTCTGCCTGTCTATTATTTGCATCAGCCGGACAAGAAATTATATTTATTTTCATATTTAATTTTCTTGATACATCATTAATATAATTTTTAAAATCAGGATTGTCGGCTTCTATATGTATGATATTTAATTCATCTTCATAATAGCTGCTTTTTTCTATTTCTTTGCTCTTCTCATAATTATTACAAGAAGATAGAATTAAACAAATACATAATAAAATGCTAAAAACTTTCTTATACAAATCATCTCCTATCTTGGACGCCTGCCTTCTCTATTTGCAAGAGGTAGGAATGATGAATGAGGTTCTGTTTGATACCAATATGCTACACTTGCAACATCATCCTGTCTTTCAAAAAGACCTCCATGTCCGACACCGATTTGCTGTATAGTAACCTTTAAATCTTCATCAAAGCATATAGGGTCCTGTATATGCCACCTGTAGAATCCCCTCATCGGCAGGCAATCATCATTGTGGTAATCATTGTGAACCAACTCATCATGTGATGAGTAGTAAGGATATCCCAAATATGAGGTACTGTAATTTTGTTCAACTGTTTTTCCATTTATCTGTTTTGCAAAACTCCATGAACCTCCAAAATAATCTTCGGTTCCTGTACCACAAATTGTAGGGTATTCTATATCTCCATCTATGTAAAATTTTACTTCTCCCTCTCCCCACCAATATCTTTCCAGTGTAGTTAATGAAATATATGTTCCAATATAATGTCCCTTTCCTTTTACATTGTCCAATATTACATAATCTTTACCTAAAGTTGTAACTCTTTCTCTTCTCCACTGAGCATGAAAATATGCAACATCATTAGGGAAATTATCTACAACACAATAATCAATCTGATAGAAAAATGCAGGTATCGGGTTTGGATGCTGGTTTTCCAAAGTTATTTTTGCTCTTTTCTTAAAAGGCATTTGAAAATAACTATTCATTCCTCTATTTGGAACTACTACAATCGGAATTGAATTCACTATGCACTCTCTTGCAAATCCACAGCAAAAGAAGTCTCCAAGCGGACTCTCTACGGAAGGAGTTTCCTCATCATCCCAATATATCCTTATAACAAGATCACTTAAAACAAAACAATCCGCTTCTGTTGTTTTATTTGTAACCGTAATCCATATATGATTTATTATACCCGGACCCTCTATATCTGCAAGTGTTACAGTTTCACCACTTGGTATATCCTTCAAACACGGACTTCCTTTTCTTGAAGGTCCCAAATTGCTTGATGCCATCCCGCCTTTACCTTTTTCTCCTGTAGGATTTTCTGCATTTATTGCTCTACTTTTTCTGTTCTTTAAAATTGCTAAATTTCCTAAACTTCCATATAAATCGTACATAAACTTAACTCCCTATCTAAATTAAGATTTAACACCGCCTGCCATAATTCCATCCATAATCTGCTTTTCAAAAACAGCAACAAATATTATTATCGGTAAAAGTATTATCCATCCCATAGCACTAACTAAATCCCACGGTACTCCATACATATTATCCCTTAAAGGAAGTTGAACTATAGCTACAGATAAAACCTGAATTCCGTTGGAATAATATAAAGGTGTAAAAAAATTATTTAAACAATTTATAAAATTAATAATACATACTGTGGCAATAGCAGGTTTCATCAAGGGCAATATTATATAGAATAAAATCTGTATAAAATTTGCTCCGTCTATAGCTGCCGCCTCTTCCAGAGAAACAGGTATTTTACCGACAAAATTATTTAATATCAAAACTGTAAAAGGAATAACAGAACTTACATATAACAGTATCAACCCTTGGTATGTATCGAATAATCCTACCTTCTTCATAAATTCATATAAAGGTCTTGCAGTAACCACCTCAGGTATAAGTAAAGTGGCAAGTATAAATGCAAACGCTACACTTATCCATTTTGAATTAAATCTTGAAAATCCATAGGCTGCCATTGTACATAATATAGTACTCACTATTAATGTGCTACCCACTATTATTACTGTATTTCCTATTTTACTTAACAACCCTACATTTTCAATAAGAAATTTATAACTGTCAAGTGTAGGATTATTTGGCAAATAATCTATAGGCTTCTTAAATAATTCTCCTGCAGGAGTAATTGATGATATAAAAATCCAATATACAGGAAATAAGATAAAAAATGCAACCACTATAAATAATAACCATCTGCTTATAGATAAACATTTTTTATATATTTTATTTTTAGTATTACTAGTCATATTCTTCTCCTATTATTCACTGTATTTATTCATAACCCTGATATTAAACCAACTGAATAAAGCCATTAAAATAAAAAGCATGATAGCTAAAGTAGAAGCATACCCTATATTCAGGTTTGTAAAAGATTCCATTGCTATACGATAAGCTATCAATGATGTATCTTCTCCGGGTCCTCCGGATGTCATTGCATATACCAAATCAAATGATGTTAATCTCCATAATGTAAATGGTATACATAATGTAATAATATTCCTTATAATTAACGGTAATGTGATTTTAAAGAATATTTGAAAAGCATTTGCCCCATCTACTTTAGCTGCCTCATAAATATCTCCTGAAATGAACTGAAGCCCTGATAATACTAATATTGCAAAAAATGGCAAATCTTTCCACAAATCCATTGCTATAACAGCAATACGGGCAGATCCGGTATTTATTAACCAATTGAATTGAAAACTCGGTATAAATCTTCTAATTAAATCATTTACCAATCCATAATCATTATTAAATCCCCATTTGGCCGCCATTCCTATAACTACTGCCGGCATAGCCCAAGGTATCAGTACTATTGTTCTTAAAAACCTCCTGCCTCTAAATTTTAAATTAAGTATTAATGCAAGTATAGTACCTAATATAACATGAAAGAACATTGAGACAATTACAAAAATAGAAGTAAATTCAATAGAAGAAATCACCTTATCATCTTTAAATACATCTATATAATTTTTAAATCCTACGAACTCGTTTATACCTGACAGAACTTTAATATTATACATACTATTTTTAAAAGTGATTATTATGGGATAAATTGTAGTAAATCCCCTTATAAAAATTACAGGTAAAATCAAAATTACAGGTATATAGCTCTTTTTGCCTATATTCAAAATATCTCCTCCTATAAATAAAATGAGTACTACAGTAATATTGTATTTTTATAAATTCCTATACTGTAGCACTCATTGGATTATATATTATTTATATTTATCTACCAAATCCTGTGCTTTTTTGCAAAAATCATCTACTGATATCTCACCCTTCATACAAGACTGATAAATTGTTCCCATATCTGTGATAAACTCCATAGTTTGCGGAAGCATTGGGCGTCCTTGTACATTACATTCTGAAGCGTATCTGCTGTACATCTCCTTTGCAGGATCACTGTCAGGAACCACCTTTTTGGCAACATCTTTTCTTGCAGGATAACGATCAAAAGCCTTATAAGAAGCTTCCATTCCGCCCTCAGATGCCATATACTTTAAAAATTTTATTGCTGCTTCCTTATTTTTTGATGCAGAATTCAATACATAACTCCATGAATCTGTAAATATAGCTCTATTACCATCATCTGTCATTGAGGGCACCATAGCCATATGAATCTTGTCATCACCGAGCATACCTGCTTTCTGATAATCGGATCCAAGTCCCCACATAAACCAACAACCATATTTTCCATCATTTGCCTTAGGATTCATCTGCTCATATTTATCAGCAATTTGATCAATAGGAGTTTCATTATTTTTTACCATATCATATAAAAATTGTATTGCTTCCTTATTTTCAGGTCTTGTCCAATCAAAATAATCACCACCAAACATATTTACAAATTGTGCTATTTCATTAAATACATATGTCTTTTCCCAAGATCCACCATATCCATATGTACCGTTTCCTGAAGCAGCTGACATATATTTTTTAAAATCTTCCTTTGTATCTATAGCAGTTATTCCTGCATTATCCATTATTTTTTGATTTACCCAAAAAGCTAAATATCCTGAATATCCCGGAACTCCTATAATATTTCCCTCTTTGTCAGTAATCATCTGTTCCAAATATCCCTTTGCAAATTCACCACGAATATCATCTGTCATAACTGTATCATTAAGTCCATCAAGCCAACCTGAATTTTTAAATGATGCACTCATTTCATCATTAATTTCCAATATATCTACGCTTGAATCACCTGTAGATAGTATAGTTGTGATTTTTTGCTGTCTCGTATCTGAGTCTGTAGGTGCCGCAATTACATTAATCTTTAATCCGGTAGCATCTTGAACATTGTTTAACCATTCATCAAAATCAGCATCTGTAGTATTGATACTATATAATGTCAAATCATATTTGGAATTTCCACCGTTTTCCGAGTTTCCGGTTGACTGTGTTGTTCCGGATCCACAGCCCACCAACAATCCTGTTAAAAGTACTGTACTTAACATTACACTTTTTAATCTTTTATTCATTTTTCCTCCTTATTGTCCCTAAAATACTTCACTTATACATATATGACATATGCTTTTGATAATTACATCATAGTAGAATTTATTATTTTCAAAAATACAATTTATTATGATTCATTTATATTATTTTTATTTATATTGTTTTGTCTTTTTTCACAGTCTATAATTTGTTTATACGTTTACAAGGAGGTTCTTATGACTGTTATAAGATATGTTAAAAATTTTATATTTTCAAAATATCATCATAGATTGATTTTTTCTTTTTTAATTTGTACTATGCTTCCTCTTATTTTAATGGGCTCTGTATTGTACAGTATTACACATAAAATTGCAGGTGACAGCATACTAAATTCCGTTATACTTGCAGACGATCAACTAAATATAAGAATCAATAACAGATTAAATCAAGCTCAAAAAGTATCTGGTACAATTCAATATGATATGTACTCATTAATACAAAAAATGTCTGACAGTCGAGAAGATTTTGCAATAATTTCAAATGTTAGGGACAATATTTCTCTATTGAAATCAACTTTTGATTTTTATCATATTGACATTTTTTTAGATGAAAAAAATATTGCAGCTTCAGAAGGACTTTTTTTTCATCCTTTATCTGATTTAAGAAAAAAAGACCTTGAAGATATTATAAATTCCAATCAAAAATGGATTTATAAAAAACAGTACCCTCTTCCTTATGTTATTGATAATACTAAAAATCCTCAAGATGTAATAGCTTGTTTAAATGTATTAAATAATCAAGTTTCCGGTAATACTGAATATGTTTATTTGGTACTCTTACGTACAGATGAACTTTCCCAAATGCTGCAAGACAGTGTTGATTTAACCGGCTATATAATAGATAAGAATGGCACTGTTATTTCACATACAAGCAAGGAACTTATAGGTAATAAGATAAATAATATTGATTTAAATATAAATTCTGATAATACTATAATTGAGAATAGCAGCTTGTATTATCATATAGTTATTCTTGATAATGGATGGTATCATATAACTGAAATTCCAAAAAATTATATTTTTAAGCATATATACACATTACTCAGAACATTTCTTATAATAATATTTTTATCTGTTCCAATAATACTATCGGTTATTTTTTTTACTTCAATAAATTTAACTGATAGAATTAGTAAACTGTCATCTGCTATGGATAATTTTAAACTTGGTAATAAAAGTATTGACTTGAATTATATGTCTTCATTAGATAATAGCGAATCTTTTGATGAGGTAGATAAACTTGGACTGACATTTTTAAATATGCAATCATCAATTAATAAAAATATGCAATCCATTTTGGAACTTACTTTATCGGAAGAAAAGCTTAAATACCAGCTTCTTCAATCCCAGATAAATCCTCATTTTTTATATAATATTTTGGGAACAATACAAACTTGTCAAACAATAGGAAAAATAGATATAGCCAATCATATGATTAGCAACCTTACTCGTTTTTATAGAATGTCACTTAGAAAATCTGATGAAAAGATAAAAATAAAAGACGAATTGGAAATTTCTAAATTATACCTGGAAATGGAACAACTTTGTCGTCAAGATACACTTAGCTGGACTATAAATGCTGAAGACGGTATAGAGAATTTTTTAATATGTAAGTTTACATTACAGCCGTTTTTAGAGAACTCAATTTTACACAGTTATTCATCTGAACATCCAAATATACATATCAATATAGATGTGTGTTATGGAGATGATGAAGTGATTATTACTATAGAAGATAATGGCTGCGGTATTCCGAACGATAAGTTAAAACAAATCAGATATAAATTAACCTAGATTATTCATGGCAACATCATGAACGTGGCTGAAAGCCATATAATTACTATATTTTAACAAAATATTGCTTTCACCTAGTAAGTGAATAAAAAAAGAGCGTCCATTTGTGGTAAAATTAAGGTGCTAAAACTCAATATAATCACACAAAGGAGCCCTTTATGAGTATTGTAAACACCTTATCACTTGAAAGCAATAGAAAAATTAAAATTAATTTCGATGGAGGAGATTTATCCTCCGATGCAGGCTTACTTCTTATAAAAGAATTCGTAAGTAAACTTGGCATTGACAAACTTTTCTGTAAATCATTTAAGACCAATGATTCTGCATTATTCCGTTATCACACTGATAAAGAAAACCTTCTTCAGATGATATATATGATCATTGCAGGCTATTTTGAAGATGATTCTTCAGATGAACTTACAAATGATCCTGTGTTTAAAGCAGTGCTAAATAAAGACACTTTAGCATCACAACCAACCATTTCAAGATTTCATAATCGAATGGATGAGGATTCGCTGAAACGGTTCCTTTCAATAAATCAAATTCTTCGAAAGAAAGTTTATAGCATTCAGATGCCGGAAGCTATCATTTTGGATTTGGACTCAACACTTCTTAATGCCTATGGCAAACAGGAAGGCAGAGCATTTAACTTCCACTATCAAAATAACGGTTACCATCCACTTGTTTGCTATGATGGAATCACAGGAGATTTGATTAAAATTCAGCTTCGTGACGGGACTCAGTATTCAAGCACAGGAGTTGTGGACTTTCTGCAGCCTATACTTGATGAATATCTTGAAGGTTTTCCGGAAATTAAACTTCTCCTTCGTGGAGATAGTGGCTTTGCAACACCCGGTTTATATAAACAGTGTGAAGAAAACGGTACCGGCTATGTAATTCGTTTGAAAGAAAATGCTATACTTCGTGATAAGGCATCATATCTTGTAGATGAACTTGATGAAATCACAAAAAACAACAAAGTAGATTATGCTGTGGTTTATGGTGACTTCATGTATCAGGCAGGTCCTTGGCCTTATGAAAGACGTGTTGTCTGTAAAGTTGAAAAGCCTGAAAACCAAATGACTTACATGTATACATTCATTGTTACAAACATGGAGTCATCCCCTGAATATCTTATCAAGTTCTATTGCAAAAGAGGCTTGATGGAAAACTTCATAAAGGAAAGTAAAACAGGTTTTGACTTTGCCTCTGTCAGCAGTCATACAAGGATTGTAAATGCCAACAGGCTTCAAATACATGCACTTGCTTATAATATATTTAATTGGTTTAGACGATTGGCATTATCTGCAAATATGCGAAAACAACGCATTGATACTGTCCGTCTAAAACTGCTAAAGATTGCTGCAAAAGTAATTCGTTCAGCAAGATATATGACATTCAAGCTGTGTAGCAGTTGCCCATATAAGGATGAGTTCTATGAGACTATATCCAATATCAGCAAGCTATGTATACAGCTTGAATAACAACTAATAATGAACCTTGAGAGCTTAATAACTACTCAAAAACACTACCTAGGGGAAGTCTGCCCATTTTTAGATGTATTAAGTCAGTTATAGCGTCATTGGTCAAGTTTAAAGATTTATAGCACGGTAATTAACTAAAATATTGTACCGTGAATAATTCAGGATTAAGTAATCATATAGTAGACTACAATCAACATTTCGGTATTTGTAATGTTAACAAAAGAATTTCAAATACTGATTTTGGAAATGGAATTGTCCTAATTGAAAGTGAAGAAAAAAAAGGTACAAAAATTATAATTAAATATGCACAAATGGAGGATTTAGCTTGAAAAAGGTAGTTTTAGCTGATGATAATTATCTTGCTTCAGAAGGTATAATATTAAATATTGACTGGAATGAATTGAATGCTGAAATAGTTTTAATTGCAAAAAACGGACAGGAAGTACTTAATTATATAATTGATAATCATGTGGATTTAATAATAACAGATATTGAAATGCCGAATTTAAATGGAATATCTCTAAGCCGTGAGGCTATAAAAATTAATCCCTATATTAAAATAATCTTGATTAGTGCATATGATAAATTTGAATATGCAAGACAGGCTGTCAGTATTGGAGTTTGTGATTATATTGAAAAACCTATAGATTATGATTTCTTATATAAAAAGATAAAAAGTTCCTTTGATATAATAGATAGGGAGCAGCGTAATATGTCTATTGTAAAGGAAAGCAGAAAACTTATGATAACAAAATTTTTCCAGGAATTATTATATTTTTCAACTGATAAAACCTTAGGATATTTTGATAAATATATAAGTTATCTGGAATTGGATATAAATTATTCTCATTTTAATATAATAAAAATGGAGATAGAGAGTTCTTCCATATTTGAAGAAAATAACGGAGTTTTAACATTTCAAACGGAAATACTAAATATATCAGATGTGTTCCTAAGTAAATGTAAAATTTTTGATAATGTATATTATATACAGGACTTAAATAATTTAATATTTATCTTAGCACAAAACAGTAAAACGCCTGCACATTTTCAGTATGTAATCCATAATACAATTTCATCTTTTATAGATAATTATAAATCTCCAATCTTAAATATAAATGTTGGAATTGGGACTATTGTTGATAGTATATTGAAGCTTCATATATCATATGAAAATGCGTGTCATGCTCTTAAATATAGGTTTTTTTATCCTAACCAAAGTATATTTGATGCAGTTGAAGCTACCGGTAAGGAATTCAGCTTATTGTCCACTTCAGATTCATATGATGATGAACTTATTGGACTTCTGTGCAAAAAAGATAATTCTTCAATTGAAGAATGGCTTAAAAATTTCTTTGATAATTTATCAACAAAATATAAAAATAAAAATATTATGTTTATACGTATATATTCTCTGCTTGGCAAAATATTGAGATTTCTATATGAAATAAATATTGATACTAAGGACTTAGAAGAAAGAATAATATCTGTATATAGCCGTTTTGATACATTTCATACATATGAGCAATTTTTCTTATGGATGAGAGAACTTTGTAATTTGGTATGTGATAAACTAAACTTTTCTCTTAAGTCTTACCATGAACATACATATGAATTGGTAGAGAATTATATTAAAAATAATTTTGAGGATAACACACTTAGCCTGAATGATATAGCAAAATATGCAAATATGAGTCCATCTTACTTAAGTGCATTATATAAAAAAAATAACAACAAAAGTATAAGCGATACTATTACCTCATACCGTATTGATGCTGCTAAGGAGTATTTAATTAAAACAAACTTATCTTTAAAAGAAATAAGTATTAAATGTGGTTATGCAAACCAATATTATTTCAGCACCAGTTTTAAAAAACAATTAGGTATATCTCCTTCTAACTATAGAGAAAAATATTCATCTTTATAATTTATCATAAATACCTATGTGACCACTGAAGTTTCACATAGGTATTTATTTTATAACACTTATTTATAATTTACAATCTTTCCAAAATCAGGCTTAAGGCTTGCTCCACCTACAAGACCTCCGTCAATATCAGCCTCTGCAAAGAGTTCTGCGGCATTGGCTGCATTTACGGAACCGCCATACTGGATTCTTATCTTCTCAGCTACCTCACTGCCATATACTTCACATATACACTCTCTGATAGCCTTACAAACTTCCTCAGCCTGAGCTGTGGTAGCAGTCTTTCCTGTACCGATCGCCCAGATTGGCTCATAAGCGATAACAGCGTTTGCAGCATTATCCGCACTTACATTTTGGAATGCAATCTTTATCTGTGTTCTGATAAAGTCGATTGCTATACCCTGCTCTCTCTGTGTAAGAGTCTCGCCGCAGCAAATAATCGGTGTGATACCATGCTCAAATGCCTTAAGTACCTTCTTGTTTACGGTTTCATCTGTCTCTGCAAAGTATTCTCTTCTCTCTGAATGTCCGATAATAACATACTTTACACCTACATCCGTAAGCATATTGGGTGCTATTTCTCCTGTATAAGCGCCATTCTCTTCGTAGTACATATTTTCTGCACCGATCTGAATATTGCTTCCCTTTGCAGCCTCTATTGCCGGTATAATATCAATTGCCGGTACACAGAAAACAACATCTACTTCATCATTTGCAACTAAAGGCTTTAATTCATTGATAAGTGCAGTTGTTTCTGAAGGAGTCTTATTCATCTTCCAGTTACCTGCAATAATTTTTCTTCTTGCCATAATATTCTCCGTTCTTTTTGGGAAAGCCTTGGCAATCCCCTATATTTTAAAGATTTTATCTATTGTCGGCTGCCGCTACACCCGGTAATTCCTTACCCTCTAAGAACTCAAGTGAAGCACCGCCACCTGTTGAAATATGAGTCATTTTATCTGCAAAACCGAGTCTCTTTACAGCATTTACAGAATCTCCACCACCGATAACAGTTGTAGCATCCTTAAGCTCGGCTACGGCTCTGCATACCTCAAGTGTTCCCTCTGCAAACTTCTCAAACTCGAATACTCCCATAGGTCCGTTCCATACTACAGTCTTTGCACCTTCAAGAGCCTTCTTATAATTCTCTATTGTCTTAGGTCCGATATCAAATCCTGACCATCCTGCATCTATAGTATCAACTACCTTTGATTCTGTATCATTTGAGAATTCCTTACCCTCTACATGGTCTACAGGAAGTAAAAGGTTTACTCCTCTTTCCTTAGCCTTATTTACCATCTCAAGAGCGTAGTCAAGCTTATCCTCTTCACAAAGTGAGTTTCCTATCTCCTCACCCTTTGCCTTTAAGAATGTATATGCCATACCTCCGCCGATGATAAGTGTATCCACCTTCTCAAGGAGATTGTTTATAACATTGATCTTATCTGAAACCTTAGCTCCACCAAGGATTGCCACGAATGGACGAACAGGATTCTCTACAGCCTCTCCGAGGAATTTGATCTCCTTCTCCATAAGATAGCCTACTACATTCTCTTTACAGAACTTAGTTACACCTACATTTGAGCAATGTGCTCTATGTGCCGTACCGAATGCGTCATTTACAAAGATATTGTCATCACAAAGTGCTGCAAGCTCTTTTGCGTACTCTGTCGCATCATCTTCCTTGCCATACTTTGTTTCTTCAACTCTGTAGCGTGTATTCTCCAACAAGAGAACTTCTCCTTCAGCAAGTCCTGCTGCCAAAGCTTTTGTTTCCTCACCTGTTACCTTAGGATCTGAAACAAACTTTACATTTACTCCAAGTCTTTCTGAAAGTGCAGGCGCTACAGGTGCAAGGCTAAGCTCAGGTAAAGGCTCACCCTTCGGTTTTCCAAGATGTGAACAAAGAATCACTTTTGCACCGCCGTCAAGAAGCTTCTTTATTGTAGGTATTGCACCGTCTATACGGTTAAAGTTCTGAATAACTCCGTCCTTTAACGGAACATTAAAGTCGCAACGAACCAATACTTTCTGTCCCTTTAAATTCTTTAAATCATCTACTGTTTTTTTATTAAGCATAGTCTCTCCTTAATTAAATAAAAAAGGCGGTCCGGTCCAATATGACCGGACCGCCTTGGTCTCTTATAGTATTTATATTTATGCTAATTCAGCAAAGTACTTGATTGTTCTAACCATCTGTGATGTGTAAGAATTTTCATTGTCATACCATGAAACAACCTGAACCTGATATAAATCATCAGCTATAGGTGTTATCATTGTCTGTGTTGCATCAAATAATGAACCGAACTTCATACCGATAACATCTGATGAAACGATCTCATCCTCTGTATATCCGAATGACTCGGATGCAGCAGCCTTCATTGCAGCATTGATATCTTCTTTTGTAAGTCCTGCCTTCTTTACAACAGCTGTAAGGATTGTTGTAGAACCTGTCGGAACAGGAACTCTCTGTGCAGATCCGATAAGCTTTCCGTTAAGCTCAGGGATAACAAGTCCGATAGCCTTTGCAGCACCTGTTGAGTTAGGTACGATATTTGCAGCACCTGCTCTTGCTCTTCTAAGGTCACCCTTTCTATGTGGTCCGTCAAGAATCATCTGATCACCTGTATAAGCATGGATTGTGCTCATGATACCGCTCTGGATAGGAGCAAGCTTGTTGAGTGTATCAGCCATTGGAGCAAGACAGTTTGTTGTACATGATGCAGCTGAAATAACTGTATCAGTTGACTTTAAAATCTTCTCATTTACGCTGAATACAACTGTAGGAAGATCATTTCCTGCCGGAGCTGAAATAACAACCTTCTTAGCACCTGCATTGATATGTGCCTGTGACTTCTCCTTTGATGTGTAGAATCCTGTACACTCAAGTACAACATCTACTCCGATCTGTCCCCATGGAAGCTTGGAAGCATCCGCCTCTTTGTAGATTGTGATCTTCTTTCCGTCAACAGTGATTGAATCCTCACCTGCCTCTACTGTGTGCTTTCCTTCTCCGATATGACCGGCAAAACCGCCCTGTGCTGTATCATACTTTAAAAGATGTGCCAACATCTTAGGATCTGTAAGATCATTGATTGCTACTACTTCATATCCGTCAGCCTCAAACATCTGTCTGAAAGCAAGACGACCAATACGACCAAAACCGTTAATTGCTACTTTTACTGACATTTTAGTTCCTCCTAAAATTAGTACTTAATATGATGTTTACCCCATTTGATAATTATTCATCAATTATTTCCAATTGTACAAAATTATAAACATAATTGCAAGTAAATCTTTAAAACTTATTATTATATTTCATTCTTTATATAGCCGACAATATTTGTAGCATGGTCTGAAATACGCTCCAGATTACTTATAATATCAAGGAAAGCAATACCTGCCTGCGGATTGCAATCTCCCTTTGACAATCTTTCAATATGCTTTTCTCTAAACTCATCCTCAAGCATATCCACTTCATCCTCAAGCTTATTTACCTTTCTTATAGCTTTCAGTGCATCACCGCTTCTTGCATTGAGTGCAATTTCAAATGCCTCTATGCTGTCTTTTGAAATCTCCGCCAGATCCTCCTTGCCCAGATCACTGAATTCAAGATCGTTGTCTATCATATACTTGGCATTTTCAGACAGATTATCCGCATGATCACCGACTCTTTCTATATCGGTAACCATATTAAAGAGATTGTTTACATGCTTTTTTTGACTTTCACTTAATGAGAGATTGTCCACTTTTATAAGAAATTCAGTCAGAGCTTCCTGCATATCATCAAGCTTTTTCTCACATTTTGCTACTGTTTCTATATCTTCAAGACTCTTATTATTTATAGCACTGATAGCCGCATTCAAACTCTTTAGTGCAATTTCTCCCATACGGGATACTTCATTATTTGCAGTCTGTACCGCAAAGGCAGGGCTTAAAAGCACTCTTTCATCAAGCTGTAGTACAGGTTCTTTTTCCTCTTCCACAACTTCTTCATCCTTGCCTCTTACAAGCATTCCCGAGAGTTTAACCAAAGTATTTGCAAAAGGGAATAATAATGTCGTCATTGTAAAATTAAACAATGTATGAAACAGTGATATTTCTACGGCATTGATTGTGTGATTTGCAAGACTTTTATTTATTGAAAATACTGCAAATCCGAGGATACCGAATACTACCGCTCCCAGAGTATTAAATAACAGATGGATTGCTGCCGCTCTCTTTGCCGTTCTTGAGCTGCCCACACTTGATATAATGGCAGTCACACAGGAACCTATATTCTGACCTAATGTGATATATATTGCGGCTGAAGTGGTTACAACTCCGTTAAAAGCCAATGTCTGCAAAATACCTACAGATGCCGATGAGCTTTGCATCAGGGCGGTTACCACTATACCCACTATAATTCCAAGTATAGGATTACCTCCAAGTACCCTGAATGCCTCCGAGAAGATAGGTAGTGTAGTAAACGGCTTTATATTTCCCGCCATCAAATCCAGCCCCATAAAGAGCATTCCAAGTCCTATAAGTATTTCACCGATTGTCTTTTTTCTATCCTTTTTTGAGAAGATAATAAGTCCTGCACCTATTCCTATGAGCACCGGTGCATAAAATCCCGGTTTTAACATTTCCATAGACTCTCCTATAGTACCTATGGAAACTATCCACGCTGTAATGGTTGTACCTATATTGGCACCCATGATTACTCCTACAGCCTGTACCAGTGTCAACACTCCCGCACTTACAAAACCTACAACCATTACGGTAGTAGCACCTGAGCTTTGTATTATTGCCGTTATCAATGCACCGAGCATAATAGCTGTAAATCTGTTATCAGTTATCTTGCTCAAAAAATGCTGCATTTTTCCGCCCGCAGTCTTTTGCATACCGTCTGCCATGATATGCATTCCGTACAGAAACATACCCAGACCGCCTACAAAGCCGAAGAGATATGATATTTTATCAATCATTTTCATTCCTCTTTCTTACTTAGTATAATTATATACCTAAGTATATAATGCCTTAGTCTTGTACATTCTATCAAGTTCTTACATTTTAAGCAATATAAGATTACAACTCTTTGAATTTATAAATACTAAACCTGAATTATTCACCACAGTAGATTTGGCTTAAAAAGCCTACAAGATAATTGTTTTATAAAGCTATCTCGTTCGTAAGTTGGAAAATCACCTGAAAAAAGGGTGCACTATCCCTATGTATCAAAAATAGTCATTTGATATTGGATTATCAAGGCTCATAAGTTACTACTATTCCAACTGTAGTGGCAGTTTCATAATGTTTGAAATCGTTTCATAGAATTCTTTCTTATAAGGGCAACTGCTACACAATTTGAGTACTATATATCTTGCCTTATTTACTACTTTTGCAGCTACTTTTAGCAACTTTAAGCGAATGGTATTGATTTGTTGCTTTCTCATATTTGTAGAGAGCACCAATCGCCTAAACCAATTAAACAGGTTGTATGCAAGAGCATGTACCTGTAAACGATTTGCGTTGACTACCTTGGTTCGACTGCTTACTGAAGAAAAACCAAACCCTGATTTACCTTCTTTTATGAAGTTCTCCATCTTGCCACGCCCACAATAAAATTGAATTACTTTGTGTGGTTCTGATTTCATTGTAGTGACAATAAAAGTATATAGGTGAATAAACTGATTATAGGGTTTTTCTACTTTAAAAACAACTCTCCTTGGATGCGACCAACTTCCTGCCTGATAATAGAACTCACCGTATTCCACCATATAATCCGTTTGATTTTCACGGGCTGCTCTAAATAATGCTGTATCAGCATCTGCAGCGTATTTTATCAATGTTCGGTTTTGCTTCAAGCGGATTGCATACTTACAGTCGTTATCTTCGCAAGCCTTGTATAAATCAGGAGAAGCAAAACCGCTATCACCACGAAGATAAAGAGGGAGCGATGGATATTTTGCACGGTATTCCTGTAACAGTGGAATCATGAATTTGTCAGCATCATTACTACAATACTGTGTGCCGTTACGAAGTTCAGCCTTTAAAAGATCACCTGTAATTCCGTCATAGCAAAGTAGTGGATGATAACCGTGAGCCTGATAATGAAAGTTAAAACCTTCGCCTTCCTGCTTGCCGTAGGTGTTAAGCAGTGTAGAATCAAGGTCAAACATCATGTGCTCCGGAGCCTTAATAGAATAGACAATATCACGCATTTTTGCATTTATAGAATCAAGCTGTGTAAGAGTGTCGTTGTCCATTCTATTCCAAAAACGAGATAGTGTAGGTTGAGAAGCCAAGGCTTCTTTTTCCAAAATAGATGTTAATACCGGATCATTAATCAGTTCATCTGCACAATCATCCTCAAAATAGGCTGCTATAATTTGGTAGAGCATCTGCATAAGGTTATCAGAATCTGTATGAATACGGCTGTTTGTATGGTCATTGGTTTTGAAGAGCTTTTTCACAAGCTTTATAAGACCTACCTTTGCAGCGAATTCTTTGATGAGGAGCAGCCCTCCATCAGAAGAGAGATTTCCACCGTTAAAATTTATTTTAATTTTCTTGTTGCTTTCAAGTGAAATAGTGTTTAAAATTGACATAAGAGGACTTCCTTTCCTTGGCATTGTTTTGATTTGACACCTTAATTTTACCAAGAAAGAGGTCCTTTTTCTATTCACTTTTTAGGTGAAAGTAAGAAAGTTTTGTAAATGCAGTAATTATGTGGCTTTCAGCCGCAGACATAGCTATGCTATGAATAATTTAGGCTAAAAAAGCACCTTTTTTAGAGGTGCCTTCTTAAGGATTTCTATATATAGGATTCATTGTAAGTGCTTCTTTATGATGATGTAATGTTATCATACTTCATCGTAAAATAATTGAAATACTCCTAAACTTATTCTGAATTATTTCTTAATCCTAAAATTTATAAAATCTATATCTTCACTTTTGATTTACTTTAAATACTTATCCATTATATCGCAAAAATCAAAGGTCGCAAAATAGTCTTTGGAAGTCTCGGCTCTTCTTATAAGCTTTACATTTCCGTCTTCCTGTAATAAAAGTTCTGCCGATTTTAACTTTCCGTTATAATTATATCCCATTGCAAATCCATGCGCTCCGGTATCATGTATATAGATATAATCTCCCTTATCTATCTTTGGCAGCTTTCTGTCTATTGCAAATTTATCATTGTTCTCACATAATGCACCGACCACATCATAGACATAATCATCTTTTTCATCTTCCTTACCCAAAACGCTAAGATGGTGATATGCCCCGTACATAGCCGGACGCATCAGATTGGTCGCACAGGCATCAACACCTATATATTCCTTATATGTATGCTTTTCATGTACGGCTTTTGTTACCAAAGCGCCATACGGTCCGAGCATATATCTTCCAAGCTCACTGAATATGGATACATCATTTATATCATTTGCTGTAAGTACCTCATCATAAGCTTTTTTTACACCCTTACCTATCTCAAAGATATCATTTGGCTCTTCATCCGGAGTATATGGTATACCTACTCCTCCCGAAAGGTTTATAAAGCTTACACAGATACCGCATTCATTCTTTATCCTTACCGCAAACTCAAATAACTCTCTTGCAAGCTTTGGATAGTATTCATTTGTAACCGTATTGCTGGCAAGAAAGGCATGAATACCGAAATTTTTTACACCTTTTGACTTCATTATATTAAAGGCTTCTATGATCTGATCAGGAGTCATACCGTATTTTGCATCTCCCGGATTGTCCATTATACCGTTTGACATAGTAAAGACTCCACCCGGATTATATCTTGCACTCATAGTTTCAGGTAAACCGCCGCATACCTTCTCTACATATTCTATATGTGTGATATCATCCAGATTTATTATTGCGCCCAGATCATTTGCAAACTTAAATTCCTCTATAGGGGTTTCATTGGATGAAAACATTATATCTTTTCCCGTAAAACCGCAGGCATCCGCAAGTTCAAGCTCAGTCATAGATGAACAATCCACACCGCAGCCACATTCCTTTAATATATTCATTATAAAGGGATTGGGGGTAGCTTTTACTGCAAAATATTCTTTAAAGCCTTTATTCCATGAAAAAGCCTCCCTTAATTTTTTTGCATTCTCCCTGATTCCCTTTTCATCATATATATGCCATGGAGTAGGGTATGTCTTTACAATTTCCTCTACCATATCCAAAGTCAAAAACGGTGTTTTTTTCATTTTATGTCCTTTCTATGTATTGCTTTCTTCCACGGATTCAGTGTTTTTCTCTTCTCTGACCTTTGCAATACTTGCAATCTTTGTATCACTTTCTCTGTCTATATTCATAAGCTTCACACCTGTAGCAGCTCTTCCCAGTACCGATATTCCGCTTACTTCTATTCTGATAATAATACCCTCTGTGGTTATCAGCAAAATCTCTCTGTCTTCATTAACAAGCTTTGCTCCTACAAGTTTTCCGGTCTTATCATTATCCTTATAGCATATGATACCCTTACCACCTCTGTTTTGAACTTTGAACTCGGATATTTTTGTTCTCTTCCCATATCCGTACTCTGAAACAAGAAGCAAATATTCACCCTGTGATGCAAGCTGCATTCCTATAACTTCATCTGCTTCATTAAGTCTCATACCTCTAACACCGGTAGCACCCCTGCCCATAGCTCTTATATCCTTATCATTTATTCTGATACACATACCGTATTTTGAAACTATAATAAGATCATCATCACCATGAGTCACTTTTACTTCTATGAGTTCATCATCCTCTGTCAGGTTAATAGCCGCCAAGCCGTTCTTTCTGATATTATCAAAAAGATTTATCCGACATTTCTTTATAGTTCCCTTTTTGGTTACCATAAACAGATAGCCCTCACCTGAGCTTGCCTCACTCGGAATAATAGCTGAAATCTTTTCATCAGGCTGCAATTGTAAAAGATTTACTATTGCAATACCTCTTGCAGTCCTTGAAGCCTCAGGTATCTTATATCCCTTGATGGTATATACTCTACCCTTATTTGTAAAGAAATATATATCCTTATGAGTGGTTGACATTACTATATCTTCTATAAAGTCATCATCAATGGTCTGCATACCCTTGATGCCCTTACCGCCTCTGTTTTGAACATTAAAATTGTCGGGGCTCATTCTCTTTATATATCCAAGCTTTGTCATTGCAATGATAATATCTTCTTTCTGGATAAGGTCCTCATCCTCCATCTCATCATCCTGAATAAAGCCTGTTCTTCTGTCATCCTTATATTTTCCTTCAACTATAAGTATTTCTTCTTTTATTACACCAAGAAGCTTTTTATTATCAGCCAAAATACCCTCAAAATATTCTATCTTAGATAAAAGCTCATTGTACTCTGCTTCAAGTCTTTCTCTTTCCAGACCTGTAAGAGCTCTAAGACGCATATCTACTATAGCCTGCGCCTGTACATCGCTAAGCCCGAATCTCTTTATAAGTTCTTCTTTTGCAATATTTACATTTGCACTTCCTCTGATAATCTTTATGATCTCATCAATATTATCAAGAGCAATAAGAAGACCTTCCAATATATGAGCTCTTTCCTTTGCTTTATTAAGGTCATACTTAGTTCTTCTTGTTACCACATCTTCCTGATGTGCAAGATAGTATTCAAGCATTTGCAAAATATTAAGAACCTTTGGCTGGTTATTTACAAGTGCAAGCATATTTACGCCGAAAGTTTCCTGAAGCTGAGTATGCTTATACAATCTGTTTAATATAACATTTGCATTCACATCTCTTCTAAGTTCTATAACAACCCTCATTCCCTCACGGTTTGACTCATCTCTAAGATCTGTGATGCCGTCTACTTTCTTATCCTTTACAAGTTCGGCTATTTTTTCTATAAGCTTTGCTTTATTTACAAGATATGGAAGTTCTGTAACAACGATTCTGTTTTTTCCGTTTTGCATGGACTCTATTTCAGATACCGCTCTTACCTTTATCTTTCCCCTACCGGTGGTATAGGCATCCCTGATACCCTTTATACCTAAAATATGTGCTCCTGTCGGGAAATCAGGTCCCTTTACAATATCAAGCATTTCATCGATAGAGGTTTCTTTTTCTTCTATCTTATTATCTATTATTCTTACTACCGCATTTATTACTTCACTAAGATTATGCGGAGGTATATTGGTAGCCATTCCTACCGCAATACCTGTAGTACCGTTTACCAATATATTCGGATATCTTGCCGGCATTACTGTAGGCTCTTTTTCCGTCTCATCAAAGTTCGGAGCAAAATCCACAGTATCCTTATTTATATCGGCGAGCATCTCCATGGCAATCTTTGACAATCTTGCCTCTGTATATCTCATGGCAGCCGCACCGTCTCCGTCCACTGAGCCGAAGTTTCCATGCCCGTCTACCAGAGGATATCTCATGGACCATTCCTGAGCCATATTTACCAATGAGCCGTATATTGAGCTGTCTCCATGTGGGTGATATTTACCCATTGTATCTCCGACGATACGGGCACATTTTCTATGCGGCTTATCCGGTCCGTTATTCAATTCTATCATAGAAAAAAGCACTCTTCTTTGTACAGGCTTTAATCCGTCCCTGATATCCGGAAGTGCTCTTGCTGCAATAACACTCATTGCATAGTCAATATATGACTTTTCCATGGTTTTCTTTAAGTCGATTTCATTAAACTTGTCGAAAACATTTGGTTCCATATTTTAACCTACCTTTTTAAATATCCAAATTCGATACATACTTTGCATTTGCTTCTATAAATTCTCTTCTTGGAGCTACCTGGTCTCCCATCAAAGTATTGAATGTAATATCCGTTTCTGAGAGCATCGAATCATCAAGTACCACCTTTTTTAATACTCTTCGCTCGGGATCCATTGTGGTTTCCCAAAGCTGCTCAGCATCCATCTCTCCAAGACCTTTATATCTTTGTATCTTATTATTTTGATCTCTTCCAACTTCTTTTAATATATTGTCAAGCTCTTCATCAGAGTATGCATACCATACCTTTTTATTCTTCTCAAGCTTATATAGAGGAGGTTGTGCCAGATATACATGACCTTCCTTTATAAGCTCGGGCATAAATCTGTATATAAATGTGAGCATCAAAGTATCGATATGTGCTCCATCCACATCAGCATCTGTCATTATAATGATCTTATTGTAGCGAAGCTTGCTGATATCGAAATCTTTTTGTATACCTGTACCGAATGCCGTAATCATTGCTTTTATCTCTGCATTTGAATATATCTTATCAAGCCTTGCCTTCTCTACATTCAGTATCTTTCCTCTAAGCGGCAATATAGCCTGAGTATCTCTTTTTCTTGCAGATTTTGCAGAACCGCCCGCAGAATCTCCCTCGACTATAAAGATCTCACATTCCTCAGGATTTTTACTTGAACAATCAGCAAGTTTGCCGGGCAAGCTCATACCGTCAAGTGCAGACTTTCTTCTTGTCAGATCTCTTGCCTTTCTTGCAGCGGCTCTTGCTCTTTGTGCGGTAATAGCCTTTTCACTTATAAGCTTTGCAACTCCCGGATTTTGCTCAAGGAAATAAGTAAGCTGCTCACTTACTACAGCATTTACCGCAGTCTGTGCTTCAGAGTTTCCAAGCTTTTGCTTGGTCTGACCTTCAAATTGCGGATCCTGTATCTTTACTGAAATTATAGCTACAAGCCCCTCTCTGATATCTTCTCCGGAAAGATTCTCCTCATTTTCTTTCAGCAATTTATTGTTTCTGGCATACTCATTAAAAGTTTTTGTAAGTGCATTTTTAAAGCCTGAAAGATGTGTTCCGCCCTCCGGAGTATTTATATTGTTTACAAAGGTATATATACTTTCGGTATAGGTATCATTATGTTGCATTGCAACTTCAACTACCACCTTTTCTTTTATACCCTCACAATATATTACATCTTCATATATCGGTGATTTACTTTTATTGAGATAAGTAACAAATTCCTTGATACCGCCCTCGTAGTGGAAGGACATTTCTCTTTTTTCTGCTCTTTTATCTATGAGAGTAATCTTTAATGCCTTTGTAAGGAATGCTGTTTCTCGAAGTCTTACTTTTAATATATCAAAGTCATATACGGTTTCTTCAAATATAGTTGCATCCGGTAAAAAGCTGACTTCAGTTCCGCTTTCCTCCGGTGAACATTCACCTATAACCTTTATATCCTCAACAACTTTTCCTTTTTCAAATCTCATATGATAGATTTTACAATCTTTATAAACCTTTACATCCAGCCATGTAGATAATGCGTTTACTACAGATGCACCTACTCCATGCAGTCCGCCTGAGGTCTTATATCCTCCGCCACCGAATTTTCCCCCGGCATGCAGTATTGTAAATACTACCTCAAGCGCCGGCTTTCCTGCCTTTTGCTGAATGTCTACCGGTATACCTCTACCATTATCTCTTACAGTGATTGAATTATCTTCATTTATTTTTACCTTTATCTCGGTACAAAATCCTGCAAGAGCCTCATCTACAGAGTTATCTACTATCTCATAAACAAGATGATGAAGACCCCTTGATGATATTGAACCAATATACATTCCGGGTCTTACTCTAACGGCCTCTAAACCTTCCAGTATTTGAATTTGGGATGCATCATACTCTGTACTCATACTATCTCCTTTAAATCATCTGAGAATACATTCTCAGGAAAATTTACTCTTAATGTCATATCGATATATTATAACATTTTTTTTGAAAATGTGGAATAAAATTACTACATATAAATAAGAAAAAAGGGGTGCCACGCACCCCTAAAATATACATTATTACAAAGCTGTTATAAAAGTCAAAAATCCGAAAACTACACCTGCCGCATTCGGTATAATAAGGATATAATCTATTTTATGTTCATTTGTTAAGCCATATATAACCCATAACAAACAAGATATTGCCGCTACAAGCGGCTGCAGCGGTTGAGATTTCTCACCACCTATATTTGCTATAATTTGCGGTATATAAGATAAGAATACTAAAACTCCGATAAATGCTCCTATAGATCCTATGAATGTATTAATTCTCTTTTTTGTCATTGAATATTACCTCCGAAATCAGTTTATAAATATACATGTGTGAATTTATGTGTGATAATATAACACACAATTTTGAAGGTTGCAAATTTTAACAGAGTTTTACGAAGATTTTAACATTATTTTTTTATATATTATCATTTTTGCATTCTGTATTTTTATTAGTTTTTAACAAGGTGTGAGTTTTTTATTTTTATTTACATCCACATAACACCACAAAAAAGGATTTTTTTATTACTCAAAATTTAAACAATTTTATAAAATCCTTGTATACAATTATTTAATTATATTCACTTTCTTTTATTGTACCATTTGTTACTTTAAATACCTTTCCAATATCCAAAGATTTATTCAAAAAATCTTCAACACCTGTACAGGTAATCAAAGTTTGAATATGTTTTATGGACTCCAAAAGATGAGACTGTCTTTTTCCGTCAAGCTCGGATAATACATCATCCAGTAAAAGTACCGGAAATTCTCCGTATCTTGATTTTATAAGCTCTATCTCGGATAATTTTAATGATAATGCAAGACTTCTTTGTTGACCTTGTGAGCCGAATTTTTTCAAATCCATTTCTCCGTTTAGAAAAAATGAAAAATCATCTCTATGTGGTCCTACATTTGTAGTCTTATACCTTATATCACTTGTTCTTGATTTTTTCAGTTCTTCTTCAAAATCATCTTTTTCAACATTCTTTTCATATACTACATTTATCTTCTCACCACCTGAGAGTAAAGAGTGTATACCGTAAATGACCTCATTTAATTCCTTTATAAAGGCTTCTCTATAAGCAATCAAATCCTTACCGTACTTCACAAGTTGCATATCCCAGATATCCAAAGTATCCTCAACACCGCTCTTAAAACCGATTTCTTTTAAAAGCTTGTTTCTCTGATCAAGCACCTTATTGTAGGTAACCAAAGTGGAAACATAGAGCTTATTTAACTGACAAAGTTCCATGTCCACAAAATTTCTTCTTTCCTTAGGACTTCTCTTGATAATATTCAAATCTTCAGGAGAAAAAAATACAACATTGCAGGTACCGAAAAGCTCACTGAGCTTTCTTATCGGAATACCGTTTATTGCAACTCCCTTAGACTTACTTTTTTTCAAATGCATATCAAGCCTTACAGACGAGCTGTTTTTTTCTATCATCAGCTTAATATGCGATTCATTGCTTCCGAATTTTATAATATCTTTATCTTTACTTCCTCTATGAGACTTCGAAGTGGTGGCAAGATATATTGACTCCAAAATATTTGTCTTTCCCTGCGCATTATCACCGTAAAATATATTTACACCGCTTGAAAGCTTTATATCCAAATTCTCATAGTTTCTATAATCCTTAAGCTCCAACGATTCGATAATCATTATTCTCGTATGTAAATATATCGCCGTCTCTAAGCTTTTTACCTCTCCTAAGCTCTACCTCGGAGTTTACCAAAACCTCACCTGCCTGTATAACCATCTTGGCTTCTGAGCCCATGGATACGGCACCTGCAAGTTTCATAGCCTGCTCAAGCTTTATATATTCATCTCTAATTCTAACTTCTTGCATATTTTATCCTTACTTGTTCTAAAACTTTTTATCCGACAAAATTCACCGGCAATATAAGGTATGTATAGGTATTTTTATCATCCCTTATAAAACATGGGGATTTTGCATTTGTAAAATAAATATTTACAAAATCATCATCAATAACCTTTAATGCATCCACCAAAAATTTCGGATTAAAAGCGATCTTTAAATCATTTCCGCTTTTTTCAATATTAACTTTAGCATCCATAAATCCAAGCGAAGAATTTACAGACAGTGTAAGCAAGCTGCTTTCAATCTCCATTATCAAAGGCTTATGCTCATTTTCCCTGATAAGGATCATTGCCTGCTCTATAGCACTTTGCAATCTGTTTCTGCTCACAGTTACCTTCGTATCATAATCATTTGATAACATTGTTTCGATTCTAAAATATTCACCGTCCAAAATTCTTGAAAGTACCAAAGTTTTATCAAATTCAAACAGTATATGATCCTTTGAAAAATAAATACTCACATACTTTTGAGTATCACTGTCAATTATCCTCATAACTTCCTGTAAGGATTTGATCGGAACAACGCATCTTTGATTTTTAAAATCGCCGTTTAACTCTATATTTCTGATAGACATTCTATGCCCGTCGAGAGTAACAAATTTTGCTATAGTATCCTTCACATCAATAAGTTCTCCACCCATCATACGGTTTATATCACTTATAGCTGTGGAAAACTCTGTCTGTCTGATAACTTCTTTTAGACTGAATTGTGAAAGCTTAATAAAATCATCCTTATCAATTTGCGGCATAGGTATAAATTCCACCGGATCTATGCCCATAATATTAAAAACAGCCTGCTCACATCTGATGGTGGTCTTAAATTCCTTATCTACATCCAGTTCAATCAGTGAATCCGTATTTTCAAACTTTCTTACAATATCGGAAAACAGTTTTGCATTAAGCACCACCCCTCCCGGATTTACTATAATGCCATCCACCTCTGTTTGAATTGACAGTTCGGTATCTGTAGCATCCAAAAATACTCTGTTATCCTTTGCAGTTATAAGTATTGATTCTAAAATAACACTTGAAGTCTTTGTAGATACAGCTTTCATTGCTATACCCAGGGCATTGACTAATTGTGCTTTTTGAAATTTTAAATTCATTTTGCCTCCGGTTGCGATTTTTGACTTAAAAGGCAAGTCATTCGCCATGATAAATAATTAAATAAATTTTAGTATTAGTATTATTATAGTATGTGGATAAGTGCAAAAGTCTTAAAAGCCTTGTAAACACTGTGTTTTTGGTCGATTTTTATGAACATCGCCATGTTTGGTAAATACCCGTATAATCTTGATTACTGTGGAGAAATCTTTTTTTTGATAGTTTCAATAGTCTGATTGAGTTCATTATCAGATACAATTCTTCTTGTGATAACATCCTCGGAATTGACTATTGTGGAGTGATCTCTGTCACCTAAGAACTGACCGATTTTAGTCTGGGTATCATTTGTCATTTTCCTGCACAGATAAACCGTAATATGCCTTGCGGTTGCAACAGGTTCCTTCCTGCCCTTTGCCTTTAATTCAGCCACGGTAATATTAAAATGGTCGGCAACTACGGTTGCAATATACTCAGAGGTTATTTTGGTAGGCGCATCAGGTGTAATCATATCTTTTAATACAGACTTTGCAAGATCTATATCAATTTCCTGATTTTTATTAAGCCTGCTCATTGCATATAATTTATTTAAAGCGCCTTCAAGCATTCTGATATTGCTCTTTATATTTGTAGCAATAAATTGAATAACCTCATTATCTATATTTTTTCCGTCTCTTTCTTCCTTACTTCTAAGAATTGCCATTCTTGTTTCAAAGTCCGGAGAAAAAATTTCCACAGCCACGCCCCAGGCAAATCTGGAACGAAGCCTCTCTTCAAGGTTTTTTAACTCCATAGGAGGTCGGTCTGAAGAAAGAATTATTTGTTTTTTCTGTTCATACAATGCATTAAATGTATGGAAGAGTTCTTCCTGTATAGCATCCTTACCTCCGATAAATTGGATATCATCAATAAGAAGTACATCTACATTGCGGTATTTGGAGCGATACTCCTGCAGATTGCTGTTTTTTAATGCATCAATATATTCATTCAGGAATTTTTCACTACTTACATATAGGATGATGGAATCGGGATTATGCTCCAATATATAATGAGCAATGGAATGCATCAAGTGGGTTTTTCCAAGTCCTACACCTCCATATATAAAGAAGGGGTTATAATGCTCCCCGGGATTTTGGCTGCCGGGAGATTCAGCTACAGCGATAGCGGTGGCATGTGCCAAGTCATTACTTTTTCCGACTACAAATGTATCGAAAGTATATAACGGATCCAGATTTGCACTTAATAACTTGATATTATTGACCGGATGCCTTTTATTATCTATCAATATATTCTGACTTTTTTTAGTTTCCTGCTCTGATTTTTCTATAAAAACAACATTACATTTTATTAAAGTTACTTCCTCAATCGATACCGAAAGGTATAAGGAATATTTTTTTGTAACATAAGTTTTAAAAGGCAGTGAAGGAACAGTGATAATTAAAGTATAAATTCCCTTTGCATCCTTTTCAATGGATGTGGGAATCATCGGTTTTATCCAAGTATTATATGATACAGGTGAAAGCTCATAATCATCCCTTAAAAAAGTGATTATCTCTTCCCAACTGGATTTAATCTTATCTATCATCCTTTTTACTCCTTCTAGGATAATTGTAAACTATGTAAAGTATATCAAAAAATAATATTCATAGCAATGTAAAGAAAATGTAGAAAATGAAATTATCCACATAGATGTTCACAAAAATATGGATAAAGTGGTGGATTAAAATATATTTAAAACTTATCAGCAGTTTTAAATACAGAAAAAGTGAAGATAAAACAGGTTGTACACAGAGTGTTGATAATGATGTTGACAAAGAAAAAGCTTTAAAATAAAGGCTTATAAGAGATATCAACATAAAAGAGAATAATATTATCCACAAGCTATCAACAAAATGTTGATAAGTATTTTGAGATTATTTAAACTTTTAAAAATCAATATAAAATAAAAAATGTGGATAATTATGTTGAAAAGATTTTTTATACTGCGAATTTTTTAAAAATTTATCTTCTATATAATGAATATTCTTGAGTAAAAAGCTTTCTATGTCGATATAATATATTTGTTTATAAGTAAGTTTACACATCTAAAATCTATAAATAAAAATATATGTTTTTAGCAGAATTTCTAAATAAAAATATTGATAAAAAAGGGCTTTATATAATATAATATTACTTGCATTATATCCGTTTAGGAATAGTAGCGAGAGGAGAAAAAGATGAAGAGAGATTCTTATCAAAAGACAAAAAGAATGGTAATCATGGCTATCTTTATAGCAATAATTATTATTCAGACATTGGTACCTATTTTGGGATTTATACCGCTTGGTATAATGAATGCTACAATCATTCATGTAACTGTAGCTATAGGAGCAATTTTACTCGGTGCTAAGGAAGGTGCCGGGCTGGGATTTGTATTCGGACTTGGAAGTATGTGGAAAAATACATTTATGCCAAATCCTACATCCTTTTGTTTTTCACCGTTTGCACCGGCTATAGCAGGGTATACAGGAGGAATAAGATCGGTAATAGTATGCTTTGTTCCAAGAATCCTTGTAGGTGTAGTGGCGGCAATTATTTTTAAGGCAATCAGAAAAACAGGAAAAGTAAAAATAGCATTATTGGTAGCAGGTGCTATGGCAGCGATAACCAATACTATTTTGGTAATGAGCGGAATTTATTTTCTGTTTGGAGAGCATTATGCAAGTGCAACAGGCAGAGAATTAACACAATTACCTCTTGTTATAGTAGGTATAATAGGAACACAGGGTGTAGCGGAAGCAATAGTATCTTCGATACTGACTTTGGCAGTAGCGGGAACCCTATTAAAAATAAGCGAAGAGAGATAAAGCTATTGACTTGTAATGCTTCTTTTTATATAATATTAGGGTGCGTTCTTTGGAAAGTAAAGAACATAGACTTAAAAAAGACCAGGCAAAAGAGAAGAAGTAAGGAGGTGCAGGATCATGAAGATGACATTCCAACCTAAGAAAAGACAAAGATCTAAGGTTCACGGTTTTAGAGCAAGAATGAGTTCAGCAGGCGGAAGAAAAGTATTAGCTGCCAGAAGAGCAAAGGGAAGAGCTAGATTATCAGCTTAAAAAAATATGGCAATAGCCGAAAAACAGATGATTGCTACATTATGTAGCAAAGGATTTATCTGTCGAAGATTACTTAGGGATAGTCTTATGACTATCCCTTTAATTTAAGCGATAGAATGCAAAATGAGGTTTGCATTTGAGGAGTTTGTGTGAAAAATTTTCCTTCTTTAAAAAGTAATTCTGATTTTCAAAGGGTGTATAAGAACGGAAAGTCATATGCCAATAAAACTCTTGTAATGTATGTATATAGAAATGAATTGTCTTATAATAGAATAGGGATATCGGTTTCAAAAAAAAATGGTAATAGCGTAGTAAGGCATACATTTATAAGAAAAATCAGAGAGATTTTCAGGCTGAATAAGATAGAGAAAAAAGGATTGGATATAATAGTAGTAGTACGAGTAGGTGCAGATGTAAGTGATTATCATAAATTGGAAAAAGCTTATTTACATTTGCTTAAATCAGATAGACTGGATAAGGAAGATGTTGAAGAAAATAAACAGCTTAGTAATAAAGGGTATGATTAAGCTTATTAGATTCTATCAAAAATACCTGTCACCGCTAAAGGTAAGGACACATTGTATTTATTCCCCCACCTGTTCACAGTATGCTATAGAGGCTTTAAAAAAGCATGGCATATTAAAAGGGACAATTTTAAGTATATGGAGAATACTTAGATGTAATCCTTTGGCAAAGGGCGGTTATGATCCCGTGCCATAAGATAAAGGAATTTAGTAAGTTAATATTAGAAATCTAATAAAAATTTTGGAGGTATCAGCTTGGACATTGTGCTATTAACAAAGTCAACTACACCTATTATAGGTTGGTTTGCCGAAATACTTGGATTTATAATGAATCTGATATTTGATATTGGAATAACAAATATTGGTGTTGCTATTATAGTTTTTACAATAGTAATAAATATAATAATGATACCATTGACTATAAATCAGCAAAAGTCTCAAAAACTTATGGCTGTAATACAGCCTGAGGTAAAGGCAATACAGGATAAGTATAAGGGAAAAACGGATAATGAATCTGCAGTGAAGATGAATGCCGAGACCAGAGCGGTATATAGTAAGTACGGTACAAGTATGACAGGCGGTTGTCTTCCGCTTCTTATACAGATGCCTATATTGTTCGGACTCTATCAGGTTATTTACAGAATACCGGCGTATGTAACAAGTGTTCGTGGTATATTTGAAACCGTAGCTACATCACTTATGAAGGAACCTGATTATATAAATAAAATAAGTGAGTTGGCAAAAGCTGTAAGGCTTCCTATAGAGAATAATGATTATACAATTACCAATAAGGTGATAGATTTATTATATAAATTTACTCCTGAAAAGTGGACAACCTTGTCAGAGACCTTCCCAAATATGAGCAGTGTTCTTGAAACAAGTATTCCTCTTATAAAGCAGATGAACTCATTCCTTGGAATAGATTTATCGGTAGCGCCATGGCAGGGGATGAATAATATAAATGTGGCATGGATAATTCCCGTACTTGCCGGTGTTACACAGTTTATTTCAACCAAGGTAATGACAGTAAACCAGCCAAAAAATGCCGATAATGAGAATGAAATGGCAAGACAGATGCAAAGTATGAACACTGTAATGCCTATAATGTCAGTAGTATTTTGTTTTACTTTTCCTGCAGGTATCGGTATATATTGGATTGCTTCAGCGCTTGCAAGAACAGTTGTACAGTTGCTTGTAAACTACAGGTTAAAGGATTTGGATATCGATAAACTGGTAGAGAATAATCTTGCAAAGCAGAATGCAAAAAGAGCAAAGCAAGGTCTTCCTGCTCTCAGTGCCAATAAAAAGGTGATTGAGAATGCAAAGCATATGGATGAGATTGAAAAAGAGGAAAAAGAAAACAAAGCAAAAAAATATGAAGTGAATGCCAAGAATATAAAGGATTCTACAGAATATTATAATAAGGATGCAAAACCGGGCTCTCTTGCTTCAAAGGCGAATATGGTAGCCAAATATAATGAGAAGCAGGCAAATGCCAAGAAAAATAAATAGGAGGATTGAGATGGACAGTGCTAGAGTTTCAGCAAGGAATTATGATGAAGCTTTAACCAAGGCTTTGATAGAGCTTGGAACCACAAGTGATAATGTGGATGTAGAGATTATTGAAAGAGGCACAAACGGATTTTTAGGGATTATCGGTGTAAAGCCATGGACGCTAAAGGTTACTGTAAAAAAGTCTGTTGAAACCCCGGTAAAGAAAAAATCAACAGTTGAAAAGACACAGGAAAAACCAAGAGAACAAAAATCTCCTATTGAAAAAAAGGAAGCAGAGAAAAAAGAGACTGCAGTAGAAAAGTCGGAATCTCATAAGACTGAACCTTCTACAGTAGAGGAAGTACATGTTAAAAAGGATGCCTCAGAGGAAGTAGAGTCGATAGATGAATACACAAGATTCTATGGAGAAGATGAAGAGAACAACACAACAAGCAGACGAGTACTTACCAATGATGAATTAGAGGAAATAAGAGACAGAGTTGATGAATTTCTAAAGGATTTCTTTGCAGCTATGGACTTACCTGCACATGCTGTATATAATTTTTCATTTAAAACAAATGAGCTTTCTATAGTGATAGAAAGTGAAGAAGACTTAGGTGTTCTAATCGGTAAAAGAGGACAGACACTTGATTCATTACAGTATATATTAAGTCTTGTTGTAAATAAGAGCAGTCAGAGCTATATAAGAATAAAGCTTGATACTGAAAACTATAGAAATAAAAGAAAAGATAAGCTGGAATTGCTTGCAAAAAATATTGCGGCAAAGGTTAAGAAAACAGGCAGATTTACAGAGCTTGAGCCTATGAATGCTTATGAAAGAAGAATCATACATGCTGCACTTCAGGGAGATAATATGGTATCTACAAAGAGTGTGGGCGAAGAACCTTTCAGACATATAACAGTTTATCCTAAGAGAAATTTTAAATCAAATAAAAGAAGCCCTAGAAGGGAAATACAATAAAAACTAGTCTTGTGAAAGAGGGCTGTTGATAACATAGTTATTGATGGTCCTCTTTTATTTTATACAGAAGTCTGTAGTAATATTATAGAATTATGATTATAATGTAAAAAAGTAGGGATTTTCCACTATTTATAAAGGGAGAAATATGAAGAGAACAGATACTATTGCTGCCATAGCAACAGCACTTGGAGAAAGTGGAATAGGAATAATAAGAATAAGTGGTGAAGATGCTGTAAGTATAGCTGATAAGATATACAGCGGTAAAAAAAGTTTAAGGGAAGCGGATTCACATACAATAAACTATGGACATATATTTTTTGAAGAAGAAATAATAGATGAAGTTTTGGTAATGCTTATGAAAGCACCAAGGACTTTCACAGGTGAAGATACCGTAGAGATAAATTGCCATGGCGGAATACTGATTTTAGAAAAGATATTGCATGCTGTGATTGCATCAGGAGCAAGAATGGCATTTCCGGGAGAATTTACAAAGAGAGCATTTCTTAACGGAAAAATGGATTTAAGTCAGGCAGAGGCGGTTATAGATATAATAGAGGCTAAGAATGATCTGGCATTAAAGGCAGGTATCAGACAATTAAGCGGAGCACTGACAGAGAATATAAAGGATATCAGGGCAAAGATACTTGAACAGATAGCCTTTATAGAGGCTGCACTGGATGATCCTGAACATTACTCACTCAACGGATACAGTAAAAAGCTGAGAAAAATTGTAAATAAGCTCATTACAAGAATTGAATATTTAAAGAAATCTTTTAAAGACGGAAGTATTATAAAAGAAGGTATAAATACCGTTATTATAGGAAAGCCGAATGCAGGAAAATCTTCTATTCTAAATCTTCTTTCAAGAACAGACAGAGCCATAGTTACGGATATTGCAGGAACAACAAGAGATACATTGACGGAAAATATAAAATTATCAGGTATCAGCCTGAATATTACAGATACCGCAGGCATCAGACAGACAGATGATGTGGTGGAAAGTATAGGTGTACAAAAGGCTATAGAGGCAAGTAATAATGCGGATTTAAATCTTGTTGTAATAGACGGACTTATGCCTCTTGATAAAGAAGATATCGAATTACTTGAAAGCGTAAAAAATAAGAATACCATCATACTTATAAACAAGTCTGATAAAGAACTTAAGATAGGCGTTGAAGATATAAAAAAATACTGTTCAAAGGATGTTATTATATTTTCCGCAAAGGAAAATATAGGAGTGGATGAACTTGAAAATATAATAAAATCCAAATTTATTTCAAATGAGATAAATTTTAATGACCAGGTTATAATAACAAATATAAGACATCAGGAAATAATAAATGAGACCTTGGAATCTCTTGAAATGTGTATATCAAGTATTGATGAGGGATATGAAGAGGATTTCTTTACAATAGATTTGCTTAATGGCTATGAAGCACTTGGAGAGATCATTGGAGAGACTGTAGATGATGATGTGGTAAATGAAATATTTTCAAAGTTCTGCATGGGTAAGTAATATAATTGCGTAAAATTATATTTAAAACAAGAGGTATTAAATGAATACAAAAAAAATATATGATATTGTAGTAGTCGGTGCAGGTCATGCCGGATGCGAGGCGGCACTTGTAGGTGCAAGACTTGGATTAAAAACGGTAATTTTTACTGTAAGTGTTGATTCTATAGCACTTATGCCCTGTAATCCGAATATAGGAGGGAGTTCTAAAGGACATCTTGTAAAAGAGCTTGATGCTCTTGGCGGTGAAATGGGAAAATGTATAGATAAGACATTTATTCAGTCCAAGATGTTGAATGCTTCAAAAGGTCCGGCGGTACATTCACTCAGAGCACAGGCTGATAAGCAGGAATATTCCAAGGAAATGAGGAAGACTCTTGAAAATACACCAAACTTAAGTATATGTCAGAAAGAAATTACAAAGTTGATTATTGAAGATAATATATGTAAGGGTGTTGAAACTATATCCGGAAGTAAGTATTATGCAAAGGCTGTTATATTGGCAACAGGAACATATTTGAATGCAAGATGTATATATGGTGAGGTGGCGGAATATACAGGACCGAATGGTCTAAAGTCGGCAAATCATCTCACATCCTCTCTTATAGAATACGGTATAGATTTAAACAGATTTAAAACAGGTACTCCTGCAAGAGTAGATGGCAGAACCATAAACTATGAAGTTATGGAGGAACAATATGGAGATAATCCTGTAGTTCCCTTCTCCTTTGAAACCGATCCTGAAAGTATACAAAAGGAACAGGTAAAATGCTATCTTGCATATACAAGTGAGAAAACACATGAAATAATCAGAAAAAATATAGACAGATCGCCTCTCTTTTCAGGTGCAATAAAGGGCACAGGTCCGAGATATTGCCCTTCTATAGAAGATAAGGTTGTTAAATTTCCGGATAAAGACAGGCATCAGATATTTGTAGAGCCTGAAGGACTTTATACAAATGAAATGTATTTATCAGGTCTTTCCAGTTCACTTCCGGAGGATGTTCAGGATGAAATGATCAGAAGCATAGAGGGATTTGAAAATGTAGAAATAGTGAGAAACGGATACGCTATTGAATATGATTGCATTGATGCAAGACAGTTAAAGGACAGTTTGGAGTTTAGAGCGATTGAAGGTCTGTTTGCAGCCGGACAGTTTAACGGAAGTTCAGGTTATGAAGAGGCAGCGGTACAGGGACTTATGGCAGGTATAAATGCTTCTATGAAGATTTTGGGAAGAGATCCTGTAGTGATAGGTAGAGATCAGGGATATATTGGAGTTCTGATAGATGATCTTGTAACTAAGGAAAGTCATGAGCCTTACAGAATGATGACATCCAGATCAGAATACAGACTTCTTCTAAGACAGGATAATGCGGATATCAGACTCACAAAACTGGGTTATGATATAGGACTTATATCAGAGGAAAGATATCAGAGATTACTTGAAAAAGAAAAACAGATAGAAGAAGAAATAAACAGATTGAAAAACATCCATGTCGGAGCAAATTTAAAAGTACAGGAATTCTTAGTAAAAAACGGCTCCACACCTCTTCAAACTTCAGCAAATCTTGCAGAAGTAATAAGAAGACCGGAGTTAAATTATGATCTCACTAAGGAGATTGATGATAACAGGAAAGAGCTGAGAAAAGAAGTCAGAGATCAGGTAAATATAAATATAAAATACGAGGGATATATAAAAAGACAGGAATCACAGGTAAAGCAATTTAAAAAGCTTGAAAATAAAAAAATTCCCGCAGATATAGACTATAGCAAGGTGAACAGCCTTAGAATAGAGGCGGTACAAAAGCTTAGTAAGGTAAAACCAAGTTCCATCGGACAGGCATCAAGAATATCCGGAGTATCTCCGGCGGATATAACAGTACTATTGGTATATTTAGAGACCTATAAGGAGAAAAAGAATGTATAATGATATGGTAAGATACTTGTTGGAAAGTGAAATTCCGGGTATTTATATATCAGATGATAAGAAAGAAAAGCTGTATAGATTCTATGAACGTCTGATTGAAAAAAACAAGGTAATGAATCTGACCTCTATTACAGAATTAAAGGAATGTACCTATAAACATTTTATAGACAGTATTTCATTAATAAAAATTGTAAAGGATTTGGACAGCAAGGATTATAATATCGCAGACCTCGGTACAGGAGCAGGTTTTCCCGGAATACCTTTAGCAATAGTATTTCCAAATCTAAATCTCACATTGATAGACAGTTTAAATAAGAGAATAAAGTTTATACAGGAAGTATGTGAAAATCTGGGATTGGAAAATGTAAATGCCATACATTCAAGAGCTGAAGATATAGCACGGAATAAGGATTATAGAGAAAGTTTTGATATATGTGTATCCAGAGCAGTTGCAAATCTGGCATCACTTTCCGAGTATTGTCTTCCACTGGTAAAACTAGGAGGAAGCTTTATATCATATAAATCAAAGGGCTATGATATAGAGGTAAATGAGGCTAAAAATGCAATAAAGTTATTGGGTGGAGAAATAAAAGATTCTATAAAATTTGAACTGGGTGAATATGGAGAAAGAATTTTACTTGATATAAAGAAAATAAAATTCACTTCAAATAAATACCCACGAAAAGCCGGATTGCCTACAAAGGAACCATTAAACTAAGTAAAATAAAATGTTTCACATGAAACTATAAATGTTTTATGTGAAACATTTAAGATGATATTATAACGGGGGAGATTTTGTGGGAAAAGTAATTGGTATTAGAATACCTAAGAATTATTTATAGTTAGTGAAAAGCAAAGAACTGTTAGCATATATAATAAAAGAGTTAACCCCGGAATATTGAACTTATTCCGGGGTGTTTTATAAAGTTTTATGTTAAATGTTTGGGGGATGATTTTTAACTCACTTTTATAATATAATTATCAGGATACTATTTATTTACAATAGGGATATTATTTATTTTTTTAATATAATTATAGAGATTTTATTTATATACAATCAGGATACTATTTATTTTTATAATATAATTATAGGAATTTTATTTATTTACAATCGGAAATTTATGATTTTTATAATGTCAATAGTAAGGAATTTTGCAGAAAATTATATTTGAATAATTTATATTACAGTTCAGGTAAGACATAAATCAATGCTTTTAATTTTACAATACTTGTAGCGTTTAACCCTTTAAAAAAATATAGGATTAAGCGACCTGTGACTTGTTTGAGCGCAGTTCTCCCGCCGGGCGAGCAAACAAGTATTTGCGGACTGTGTAAAATCCTGCGATGTTTAAAGAAAAGTTGAAATCAAGTGTGATTAAGATTATAAAATAAAAGTAATAAAAATGGTAGCCAAACTGTAACTAATATATTCAGCTAAATGGATGATATATGTTTTACAGTACTGCTGTACCATAAATATTTTAATAAATAATAAATTGAGAAAAATAAAATATCGAGCATATTGATAAAAGCAAATTTAATGTTTCACATGAAACATATAGATAAATATCTATATAATATAAAATAAATATTTTCAAGAAAATCTCAATGCTTAAATATATGTATATATTTTTTATTTATAAAGCTGCTGATTATAGAATCTGCTTTGAAAACAATATTGATATGGAAGCATACTTTATATTAAAGATATTAATGATAATATTTATACAGTACCTATATAAATACATCTAATTCAGTAGTAAATCTAAATAATTAATAAATATAATATATGATATCTTCATCAGTATATTTTAATTATTAAAATATAGGAATATAACATTATTTATAAGATCTGTTTACAAATATCAACTTCCGGAAGGGTAAATATTTCACATAAAATATGTAGGTAAAGAAATTTATATAAAACCATATAAATACTTAAATAAGAAAAATTTGATTCTTAGAGTAGACGATAATAAATACTGTTCCGAAAAATCACCTATAATAAAGTATATTATTTTAATGCTGTACAGGTATATATAAAGTTTCACA
The DNA here is from genome assembly GCF_017565785.1 of Lachnoanaerobaculum sp. Marseille-Q4761. Classification (NCBI taxonomy): domain Bacteria; kingdom Bacillati; phylum Bacillota; class Clostridia; order Lachnospirales; family Lachnospiraceae; genus Lachnoanaerobaculum; species Lachnoanaerobaculum sp. Marseille-Q4761. The sequence continues at coordinate 868,336 of NZ_JAGEKB010000001.1, read as the reverse complement.
TGAAACATGTAGGTAGAGAAATTCAAATAAAACTATATAAATACTTAAATAAGAAAAATTCGATTCTTATAGTAGATGATAATAAATATAGTTCCAAAAGCTGCTGTTAATAAAAGTATATTACTAATGCAGTGCCGGAACAGTTATTGTTTCACATGAAACATGTAGGTAAAGAAATGTATATAGAGCTATATAAAGCTTTTATCAGCAAATTTATATTCTTATAAATCAAGTGATAATATATAATTTATTAAATCAGATATTAGGGAAGTATAGTATTCTAATACTATGTTAATACACCTAATGTTTCACATGAAACATTGCATATAATAAATTTTATACAAAAAGCTATATAAATTATTTCCATTAGAAAATCTCTGTTTTAGAGTAGATTAATAATAAATAAAATTCCATAAATTGCCTATCAATAAAGCATATATTTTAAGACTGCTTAAGTACACTTTTATACTTCATATAAAATATGCAGGCAAAGAAATTTATAAAGAACTATATAAAATACTTTACATTAGTAAAATCCTATTCTTAGATTAAACAAATAATATATATTTCAGGAAATCATCTATTACTAAAGCCTATTATTTTAATGTTAAACCGGTATATATATAGTTTCAGATAAAATATGCAGGCAAAAAAAATATATAAAACTATATAAATACTTCAATCAGAAAAATTCTATTCTTAGCATTATAATATAAAATTCCATAAACCGGATATTAGTAAAGCATTTTATTTTAATTTTTTCTACACATATTTATGTTTCACATGAAACATAGCAATAATAATATTCATATAACCATGTAGAAATAAATATAGTAAATCTAAGTTATAAAGATACGCGTATAATATATATTTATAATATTGTATCAGATCTTTTTTATAGTTTTATTTAAAATTGGATTAATTATAGTTGTTGTTTTACATAAAATATATAGGAATAATAAAAGAATAAATACTCTCAAATATATAACTATGTGAAATTCTAATACTTATAATATATGGATAAGGCATATACATATATTCATATAAGAGATATTTTATAGAAAATATTATGTGAATGTTATTCGTACAGTTAGGTATTTCATATAAAATATTAACTGTACAAGGCTTTTAAATAATGATAGTTTTTAATATAATTATATTCCTTTATTAATATAAATATTAAAAACATACTGATAAAAACTCTTATAGTTTGACATAATATCTTGATTTTTAAAAATATGTTTTTAATAATTAATCATTAACTGTTAATCTTTCGCATAATAAGATATGCTGATAAATTATTAAGAATTAAATATATCCATTCATAAACACAATTTAATAAATATAAATACTTTATAGATAAGTGTATCTAATGGTTATATATAAATTCTATCTATAATAAAGTATATTATTTGAATGTCACTTATGCCTAGGTGTATGTTTCACATGAAACATATGTATAATCTATATAATATTATATAAATACATTTAATCAGTATATACCGGTTATTTAAATATATATCTGTAGAACTAAAAGAATACATTTAAATAAATAATACTTCTTAAATTAGCTTGAATTATATTCAATATTTAAGAGTGAATACTTTAAAATTGTTTCACTTGAATATTACTAATATTATAAACATAGATTTTATACAGAATATACTTTTTTATAAAATATATGTTTTATATTAACTTATAGTAGATGAAGTTATCGGGTTGGAAGTTGTGGAGATCCTAAATAAACTTAAGTGTCAAATAAACAGTCCTATTAAATCCTGATGTTTCACATGAAACCTATAGTAGATTAAGTTACTGGGTTGGCAGTTGGGAATACTAAAAAATAAGTTTAAGTCTAAAATAAAACAGCCAAATTAAAATTCTAATGTTTCACATGAAACCATAGGAAAGAAATCTACTTTAGTTATTAGGTAAGATATAAACAATCTCAAGTCCGAAATAAAATCATCATATTAAAGACTAATATTTCACATGAAACCATAGAAAAGAAAGCCGATTTAGTTGGTATGTAAGATCTAAATAATCTCAAGTCCAAAATAAAATCATCCTATCAAAGCTTGATGTTTCATATTAAACTTATAGTAGACGAAGTTACTGATGTATAATAAATAAGTTCAAGTATTAAATAAAACAGCTATATAAAATCCTAATGTTTCACAGAAACTATAGTAGATGAGATTACCGGGTTGGCAGGTGGAAATCTTGAAAACAAGCTTAAGTATTAAATAAAATAGCCAAATTAAAAGCCTAATATCTCACATGAAACTATAGCAGGGAAAGCTACTTTAGTTATTATGTAAGATATAAACAATCTCGAGTCCGAAATAAAATCATCATATCAAATCCTAATGTTTCACAGAAACTATAGTAGATGAGATTACCGGGTTGGAAGTTGGGGAGATCCTAAATAAGCTTAAGTATCAAATAAACAGTCCTATTAAATCCTAATGTTTCACATGAAACATATCACTAATAAAAGTTCAATGTTTCACATGAAACATTAAATTCATATTATAACTTTGGATTAAATTAATAAAAGAAAAATCTTATTTTACCACTATCGCATTGATTAGAAAATACTAGTATGATAGAATATATAAGTAAATAGATGTTGAATAATAGCAGAAAAAAAGGCGGATTTTGCCTTGTATTATTCTATAAAATAAGGGGTTTGAACAGTGAAAAAATACCTGAAAATTTTAACTGCAATGGTGATTTCGTCTTCTACTTTGATAGGTGTATCACTATTAAATAAAATCACAAATATACATGCTGTATCTAAAAATCTCCTTGAAAAAGAGAAAACAAAGGAATTTGAATGGAGATTTGGAAATATAAAATACAGAAAGAAGGGACATGGAGATCCTATTCTACTGATCCATTCATTAGAGGTGACATCATCATCAGAGGAATGGTTTAAGATAACAGATAGATTGGCAAAATCTCATACTGTGTACAGTATTGATTTACTTGGCTGCGGACTTTCTGAAAAGCCGTTCATGACATATACTAATCATATATTTTCCCAGTTGATAAATGAATTTATAAAATCGGTAATAGGTAAAAGGACTATGGTTATAGCAAGCGGAAACAGTTCATCATTTGTAATCTCCGCCTGTGATAATGACAGTACATTATTTGAAAAGATAATTTTGGTGTCTCCTGAAAAATTATCAGATGGATATCTTAGACCGGGAAAAAGAGCAAGAAGCTATAAGGCAATACTCAGTACATCGATTTTAGGGAATTTACTATATAATATAGCTGTACTCAGACTTAATATAAAATATAATATAAGGTCCGGATTTTACAAAAAAGAAAAGTTTACAAATGATATGCTGGATAAATATTATGAGGCAGCGCACAGAGGATTATCTCCGAAATCTTTATATTCCAGTCTGGTATGCTTTTATACGAAGAAAAATATTAAGTTTGAATTATCTCAAATTGATAACAGCATTATTATATTTGAAGGCAAATATAATAATGACGGCTCAAAAATAATGAGGGAATATACAAAGATAAACCCTGCTATTGAAACAGTAATTATAGATGATTCAAACCAATATCCTCATATTGAAAATGAAAAAGAATTTTTGGAAGTTTTGAGTATATATCTATAAAAAGAAAGGACAAGCTAAATGCTTGAGTGATATTATGACTAAAATTATTTCATTTGCAAATCAAAAAGGTGGTGTGGGTAAAACTACCACTGCTGTAAATCTTTCAGCTGCTTTGGCAGAGGCGGGGCAAAGTGTTTTGGCAATAGATTTTGATCCCCAGGGGAATTTATCAAGTGGTCTTGGAATAGATAAATTAAATACAACAAAGACTATATATGAGGTCATTATCGGTGAAGAAAATATAAATGATGTTATATTAAATTCAGAGGTAGAGAATCTGGATATTATTCCAAGTAATGTGGATTTATCAGGTGCGGAAATTGAGCTTTTGGAGCTTGAGGATAGAGAGAGAACTCTAAGAAGAAAAATCAGTGAAATCTATAAGAACTATGATTATATATTGATTGACTGCCCTCCAAGTCTCAGCCTTTTAACTATAAACGCTTTTATGGCATCCGACAGTGTGGTGATTCCTATACAGTGTGAATACTATGCTTTGGAAGGTCTGAATCAGATGCTTAGAACTGTAAACTTAATTAGAGAAAGACTCAATCCTACTTTGGAAATTGAGGGAATAGTGTTTACCATGTATGATGCCAGAAATAATCTGAGCGGTCAGGTTATAGAAGGTGTCAAGGGTGTTATTTCCAATGAGAATATATTTGAAACTATAATACCAAGAAATGTTAAATTGGCAGAGGCTCCAAGTTTTGGAATGCCGATAACAGAATATGATACTACTTCGACGGGAGCACAGGCATATAGGATGTTGGCATCAGAAGTACTTAGCAGGAGCGGGAGGTAAAAATGGCAAAGAGGATGGCACTTGGAAAGGGCGCGGATGCTCTCCTTAGAAATATTAATGGAACCAAATCAGCTATTGATGAGACAGTGGATAAAAGTATTGATAATAATATAAGTGATAAAACTGGCGAATTGATGGTAAAGATTTCATTAGTAGAGCCAAATAGAAATCAGCCAAGAAAAATGTTTGATAAAGACAGCCTGGAGGAACTCACAAATTCTGTAAAACAGTATGGGGTTTTACAGCCTATACTTGTTAAAAAAATCGGGGACAGATATGAAATAGTCGCCGGTGAAAGAAGGTGGAGGGCTGCACAGGCGGCAGGTCTGTCGGAAGTGCCTATTGTTGTAAGAGATTATGATGAGCAAAAGGCAAAGGAAATTGCAATCATAGAAAATATCCAAAGAACCGACCTCAATCCTATTGAGGAGGCTTTGGCTTATAAGAGTCTGATAGAGGAATATAGTTTGACTCAGGAGGAACTTTCAGATAAAGTTTCAAAAAATCGTTCAACTATTACCAATTCTCTCAGGCTTTTAAAGCTCAGCAAAAATATCCAGCAGTATATGATAGACGGTCAGATTTCATCAGGTCATGCCAGAGCATTGCTAAGTCTTGAAGATGAGGGCAAGAGGGAATTATTGGCGCTTGATATAATGAAAAGAAATCTAAGTGTAAGAGATACTGAAAAGGCTGCAAAGGAATTATCAAAAAAGAAGAAAATAGATATTTCCGATATAAATAAGACGGATAATGATACAGCAAGGGATTTATCATTGTTTTATAAGGAATATGAAGACAGTATTCAAGGTGTTCTCGGCACAAAGGTACATATAAATCAAAAAGATAAAAATAAAGGAAGAATTGAAATAGAATATTATTCTCAGGTAGAGCTTGACAGAATAATGGATATTTTTAGGACATTAGGATGATAAATTTTACAATAGATAATAGGATTTTGTTCGGCTTTATCCTGGTGGTGGCTATCTTTAATTTTATATTATTTATATCTATGATCAAACATAGAATAAAGTATAGAAGACTTTTTAAAAGTTATGATAATTTCATGGCGGGTAAAACTGCAAGAAATATGGAAGATATTATAATTCTTCAAAGAAAGGATATTCGCAGTCTGAAAACAGAGAGCAGACAGAATAGAGAGGCTATAAGGGAACTAAACAGATTAACAAGAAACTGTTTACAAAAAATCGGTGTATTAAAATATGATGCCTTTGAAGGAATGGGGGGAAAGCTCAGTTTTGCATTATGTATATTGGATTATAGAGATTCCGGATATATATTAAACAGTATTCATTCCAGAGAAACTACTTTCAGTTATATAAAAATAGTGGAGAACGGCCAAACAGATCAGATACTTACCGAAGAAGAAAGAATTGTTTTGGAACAGGCATTGGGTTACAGGGAAAGGTAAAAGGTCCGCAAATTTATACGGACCTCTTTTTTATAGATTTATTTTATCCAATCTCTTGCTTATCTCAGGACCTATAATAGATGCTACGGCAATTTTAATGGCATCTCCCAATAAGAAAGGAACCACGCATAATAATAATGATGCTAAAAATCCCTTGCCTTGCTGGTATGAAAACCATATAGTTCCGAGAATATAACAAATTGCAAGACCAAGTATCATTCCTAAGATATCAAAGATAATGCCCTTCTTTAAATGAATAAACAGTGAGCTTATATATACTGTAAATAAAAATCCTACAAGGTATCCTCCTGTCGGACCAAGTATCTTGGCAACTCCACCTGAATAACCTGAAAAAACAGGTAATCCAAATATACCAAGCAATAAAAATAAAACTACAGATATAAGTGATTCTACCGGTTTAAGCACATAGGCTGTAAGATATATCGCCAATACACCAAGAGAAACAGGTACGGGACTGATAAAAATCGGTATCGATACAGGTGATAATATGCATAGTATTGCAGTCATAAGTGATACTATAGCCATCTTTTTTATTGTAATTGTTCTTGCCATAAAAATCTCCTAAAAATAAAATACATAAAAATAATAGTATAAATTAGTTTAAATGTCAACTTAATTTAGATAAAGGTTGACATTTATGGCGATACCTGAAACTATGTACGGTACATTCACTACCGGAAATATACTTTGCAGAATATAAATTATAAAGGAACTCTATGACCTCACAAATTCGGTCAAGTGTAATTGTTTTCTAAGCCGGAATTACGCTTAAGCATATTCTCACTAAGAAAATAATGCATCGACTGCTTAATCTGAATATAGTTTTACGAAAGATTTAAACGCTACAAGGATTGTAAAATTAAAAATTCAAGATGTATAGCACCTGAGCTGTAATATTGTAAGAAAATAGTCAGATTTATCACAATGAAATTGAATTGACAAGAGTGAATTCTTTTAGTAAAATCAAATACTGTGTAAGTAGGCGATGATATTTACACATAGTGAATATGCGATGGTATTCACAAAGAAAAAGAAATGTAAAGCAACCAATAAAAAAGGAGGAAAAAGGAATGCCAACATTTAACCAATTAGTTAGAAAAGGCAGACAGACTTCAGAAAGAAAGTCAACAGCTCCTGCTCTTCAGAAGGGATTCAACTCACTTCATAAGAAGTCAACTGATATCTCTTCACCACAAAAAAGAGGAGTTTGTACAGCTGTTAAGACTGCTACTCCAAAGAAGCCTAACTCAGCTCTTCGTAAGATTGCCAGAGTTCGTCTTTCTAATGGAATCGAAGTAACAAGCTACATCCCGGGAGAGGGACATAACCTTCAGGAGCATAGCGTTGTGCTTATCCGTGGAGGTAGAGTAAAGGACTTGCCTGGTACAAGATACCACATTATCCGTGGTACATTAGATACTGCAGGTGTCGCTAACAGAAAACAAGCTCGTTCAAAATACGGAGCTAAGAGACCAAAAGATAAGAAATAAGAATAAAGTTGGTTTTTAAAAAAGAAAGCAAAGCTTTCAAATTAGATGGTGCCGATTTTTTGTTGGTTGCAAAAAATATAGGCACGAGGACGCAGGAAGCGAGTACCTAAGATCTAATTGAATATTAAGGAGGGAAGAAACGTGCCACGTAAAGGACATACACTAAAAAGAGATGTATTAGCAGATCCTTTATACAATAACAAGGTAGTTACAAAGCTTGTAAATACTATTATGTTAGACGGTAAGAAGGGTGTTGCACAAAAGATTGTGTACGGAGCATTTGATAAGGTTTCCGATAAAACAGGAAAGGATCCTGTAGAGGTTTTTGAGGAAGCTATGAACAATATCATGCCTGTACTTGAAGTAAAGGCGAGAAGAATCGGTGGAGCTACATATCAGGTTCCTATCGAAGTAAGACCTGAGAGAAGACAAGCTCTTGCTCTTAGATGGCTTACATTCTTTTCAAGAAAAAGAGGCGAGAAGACACAGATCGATCGTCTTGCAAATGAGATAATGGATGCGGCAAACAACACAGGTGCTGCAGTGAAGAGAAAAGAAGATATGCATAAGATGGCAGAGGCTAATAAGGCATTTGCTCATTATAGATTCTAATAGGAGGAAACCAATTGGCTGGAAGAGAATATCCTTTAGAGAGAACCAGAAATATTGGTATCATGGCTCATATAGATGCGGGTAAGACCACTCTTACAGAGCGTATCCTATATTATACTGGTGTAAATTATAAGATTGGTGATACTCATGAGGGTACTGCCACAATGGACTGGATGGAGCAGGAAGCAGAGAGAGGTATTACAATTACTTCAGCTGCTACAACTTGCCACTGGACATTACAGGAATTTAACAAAGTAAAGCCGGGTGAAAAGGAAAATCGTATAAACATTATCGATACTCCGGGACACGTTGACTTTACAGTAGAGGTAGAGAGATCACTTCGTGTACTTGACGGTGCGGTAGGTGTATTCTCTGCAAAAGAAGGTGTAGAGCCACAGTCTGAAAATGTATGGAGACAGGCTGATACATACCATGTACCGAGAATGGCATTTATTAATAAGATGGACGTTATGGGTGCTGATTATTATGCAGCTGTAGAGCAGATTCATACAAGACTTGGTAAAAATACAATAATGCTTCAGATTCCTATCGGAAAAGAAGATGACTTTAAGGGAATTGTAGACCTTTTTGAAATGAAGGCTTACATTTATAATGATGATAAGGGTGATGATATCTCAATCATTGATGTTCCTGATGAAGTAAAAGATGAGGCTGAATTATATCGTGGTGAGCTTATCGAAAAGATTTGTGAACTTGATGATGAACTTACGATGATGTATCTTGAGGGTGAGGAGCCTTCGGTGGAGCAGCTTAAGGCGGCTCTTAGAAAGGGTACTTGTGAGAATAGGGCAATCCCTGTATGTTGCGGTACAGCTTATCGTAACAAAGGTATTCAAAAGCTTATCGATGCTATAGTGGAGTTCATGCCGGCACCGACAGACATTCCTTCAATCAAGGGTGTTGATCTTGACGGTAATGAGGTAGAGAGACATTCATCAGATGAAGAGCCTTTCTCAGCTTTGGCATTTAAGATAATGACAGATCCTTTCGTAGGAAAGCTTGCATATTTCAGAGTTTATTCAGGAACACTTAACGGCGGTTCTTATGTGCTTAATGCTACAAAGGGTAAGAAGGAGAGAGTTGGTCGTATCCTTCAGATGCATGCTAATAAGAGAACGGAGATTGACAAGGTTTATTCAGGAGATATCGCAGCGGCTGTAGGCTTTAAGCTTACAACTACAGGTGATACAATCTGTGACGAGCAGCATCCTGTTATCTTAGAGTCAATGGAATTCCCTGAGCCGGTTATCGATATCGCTATCGAGCCGAAGACAAAGGCAGGTCAGGCAAAGATGATTGATGCTCTTGCTAAGTTGGCTGAGGAGGATCCTACATTCAGAGTTAAGACAAATGCTGAAACAGGACAGACCATCATATCAGGAATGGGTGAGCTTCATCTTGAGATTATCGTAGACAGACTTCTTAGAGAGTTTAATGTAGAAGCAAATGTAGGTGCACCACAGGTTGCTTATAAAGAAACATTTACTAAGGCTGTTGATGTTGATTCCAAGTATGCAAGACAGTCAGGTGGACGTGGTCAGTACGGTCACTGTAAGGTTAAGTTTGAGCCGATGGATCCGAACGGAGAAGAGACATTCAAGTTCGAGTCAACCGTTGTCGGTGGTGCTATTCCTAAGGAATATATACCAGCAGTCGGAGAAGGTATCGAGGAGGCTACAAAGTCAGGTATCCTTGGAGGATTCCCGGTACTCGGTGTACATGCAAATGTATATGACGGTTCATACCATGAAGTCGATTCATCAGAAATGGCATTCCATATAGCAGGTTCTATGGCATTCAAGGATGCTATGAGCAAGGCGGGTGCTGTACTTCTTGAGCCTATAATGAAGGTTGAAGTAACAATGCCTGAGGAGTATATGGGTGATGTTATCGGTGATATCAACTCAAGAAGAGGTCGTATAGAGGGTATGGAGGATATCCCAAGCGGTAAGCAGGTAAATGCATTCGTTCCGCTTTCAGAGATGTTCGGATACTCAACAGACCTTCGTTCAAGAACTCAGGGTCGTGGAAACTACTCTATGTTCTTTGATAAATATGAGCAGGTTCCAAAGTCTGTTCAAGAAAAAGTTCTTAATGATAAGAAATCTTAAAAAGCTAGGTTGAGAAAGTTTATTAACTTGCTAAATCTCAGCTAATACTATATAATATAACAAAATTTACTATTAATTTAGGTTTAATTCAAGGAGGAATTAACAATGGCAAAGTCAAAATTTGATAGAACAAAGCCTCATGCTAACATTGGTACAATCGGACACGTAGACCACGGTAAAACAACTCTTACAGCTGCTATCTCAAAGGTTCTTGCTACAAGATTACCTTCAGAGACAAATAAGATCGTTGATTTCGATAAGATTGATAAGGCTCCTGAGGAGAAAGAGAGAGGTATCACTATCTCAACATCTCATATCGAGTACGAGACAGAGAAGAGACATTATGCACACGTTGACTGTCCCGGACATGCTGACTATGTAAAGAACATGATCACAGGTGCTGCACAGATGGACGGTGCTATCCTTGTAGTTGCCGCTACAGACGGTGTTATGGCTCAGACAAGAGAGCATATCCTTCTTTCAAGACAGGTAGGTGTTCCATATATCGTTGTATTCATGAACAAGTGTGATATGGTTGACGATGAGGAGCTTCTTGAGCTCGTAGAGATGGAGATCAGAGATCTTCTTAACGAGTATGAGTTCCCTGGTGATGATACACCAATCGTTCAGGGTTCAGCTCTTAAGGCTCTTGAGGATCCAAACGGTGAGTGGGGTGATAAGATCATGACACTTATGGATTCTGTTGACAGCTATATTCCTGATCCTGAGAGAGAGACAGATAAACCATTCCTTATGCCTGTTGAGGACGTATTTACAATCACAGGTCGTGGTACAGTTGCTACAGGTAGAGTAGAGAGAGGTACACTTAACCTTAACGACACTGTAGAGATTCTTGGTATCCATGAGGATAAGAAGTCAACAGTTGTTACAGGTATCGAGATGTTCAGAAAGCTTCTTGATCAGGCTCAGGCCGGAGATAACATCGGTGCACTTCTTAGAGGTGTTCAGAGAACAGAAATCGAAAGAGGTCAGGTTCTTGCAAAGCCGGGTTCAGTAACTTGCCATAAGAAGTTTACAGCTCAGGTTTACGTTCTTACAAAGGACGAGGGTGGTCGTCATACACCATTCTTCAACAACTATCGTCCACAGTTCTACTTCAGAACAACAGATATTACAGGTGTTTGCAACCTTCCTGCAGGAACAGAGATGTGCATGCCCGGTGATAACGTAGAGATGACTATCGAGCTTATTCACCCGGTTGCTTGTGAGCAGGGTCTTAGATTCGCTATTCGTGAGGGTGGTAGAACAGTAGGTTCAGGTAGAGTTGCATCTATCATCGAGTAATAAATTATAAAAAAGGGTATTATATCGGTTATACAGTGATGTATCCGGACGGATACTAGGTAATCTATAATACCTTCGAATAAAAAAGGGACTCCCAATATGAAGGGGAGTCCTTTTTAGTATTAAAGTTTTATTCTACCATTGAGCCAGACATTACCTTTAAAGCGCCTTCCGATAAGAGGTTCACCCTGTAAATCATCTTTTCTTATTGCAATGGTAAAAATTATATCGCTGGATTCAATTTTTAGTATCACTATTGTTTCTCCTGTTTCGGAGTTTTCCTCTTGGCTGAAATCCAAAATCTTTCCTATAATACTGTACATATCGGTTGCCATACCAAAAGGCATAAATAATGTGTCTACAATGCTGTAGAGGTCTTCATTCTGTATTCTTGAATTTAATGTAGAATTTATAATCACATCTTCTTCAGTCAAGTTTATGGAGTCGGTACTGAATTTTGGAACTTCAAAAAACAAATCTCTGTTAAAAATTCTTTGTTTTGCAATTTCAAGTTCTGCCACACTTTGTTTAATAGGCAATAATACTTTGGCATCATTACAGAATCCGAAAAGGCTTGTAGACTTTATGGAAGTATTTGCATTGTCAATATAATCAAGACTGTTTGAAAGTCTGAATATAAGAGACATTCCAAGTCTGCCGTCATCAAGCATACCGAAATAATTTATACCATCCACATATCTTTCCGCACTACAGCTTGATGTGGAACTTGTTACCGTATTTTTTATATAGGGGTAGAATCCCTCTCTTATAAAGACTCCAAGATTTTCCATATATCCATGTATACATAAGCCCAGTGAAGGTGAGATATCTTTTCGTATTTCCCAAAGTCTTTCCTTCTCTTTTGTTACAACTATTCTGGCAGAAGCAATATTTTCTCTTTGTATTTTATCAAGTAATTCTCTTACCTCGGTCTTCTTCTTGTACATTGAGAAGCCGATACTTCTAATATAGTTTTGCAATTATATACCCTCTTTTCTACGGGATTTTCTTATTTGACTTCTCTTTTCTCCCGCAAACCAATCTCGTTTTTGTATATCAGTTTCAGGTATTAACCTGGGCACTCTGGCAGGCTTATCATTTTTTAAAGCCACATAGACCAGATATGCCGTATTTACAAGTGATCTTTTGCCTGTAGCAAGGTCTTCTACATAGCTGTTTACTTTAACTTCCATTGTACTGTTACCCACATGTGTTACAGTGGACATAAGTACTGCAATATCGCCAAGATGTAAAGGCTTTGCAAAATGTATATTGTCTATCGCAACGGTTGCAACCGGCATATTACAATGTCTTTTTGCGGCTATTCCTCCTGCCAGATCTATCCATGAAAGCAAATCTCCGCCAAAAAGTCTGCCTGAAGCATTTAAATATCTGGCACTAACCTGATAAGCCTGCCCACATTTGGAATCATTTACGGTTTTTATAATATCATCTTCTCTGATATCATTTTTCCAAGGCGTGAGATTTTTTATCATCTCATCTGTTATGTTCTCCATATATACCTCATATATTAGGATTTATTTTTCTTTTCTTTATCATTTTTTCTTTTCTCAATAATAGATTCTATCACAGGTACCATGAAAATAGCTACAATACCGCCGGCAAAACCGTTATTATACAGATTCAGCCCCTTATAAACTATACCTACATTTAAAGCAACGGATGAATGTATAAATCCTGATATAAGACCTGCTATGATACCGAACTCTCCGGCGATAGGGGCAAGAGTGGTGGAAAGTAAAAGTGTAAGCATGGGCGCAGGCTCATTGATACGCCATTGTTTTAAAAATGCGGATATGCATACGCCTACCATTACAGGGAGAATATTTCTCATATGTTTTCCGGCAGGTGAAAATCCTACTATTGTAAATATGGAGCCTATGGTCGGACCGTTTAAATCGCCGCCTACAAACAGTACAAATAATGTGGCAATAATACCGTTTGCAGCCATATTAAAAATATAAACCGCATCTGAATATTCATGATTATAGGTACCATGTACCCCGCTTTCCTTTAAAAGTGAAAAGTAGGAAGGAAGCAGTTTCTTTCCGTCAAGTAATACTGAAAGTATTACCATATATGAAAATAATACAAAAAGCGCTACAGCAAACAAAGCAGTATGCTCCGTATCCCAAATAAGTCTGGTCTGTATATCTATTCCGAATGAACGGAATATGGAGACAAGTACAGTTGCTATAATACCTGAAGAAAACCCTACATTATACAGAGAATATCCTTTATGTGAAGATTTTACATGTATTGATATCGGAAGCAACACATAGCCTATAACCAGTCCTGTAATACTCGCAAGAATAAACTGCCATACAACGCTTGTATGTACTGCCTGCATAACCAGAGTAATAGCAGGTGATAAGCTGGTACCATAAAGACCGTAATAGATATATTTTTTTAATGAATATCCATGAAGCCTTGCATATATAAAGAAGCCCAAAAGTATCAACCATATATTTACAACATTTTTTCCGAAGAGAGAGAAACCGAAAATTAGGTAGGAACTCACCACAATATGTCCGTCAAACTCTACTTTAAAATGATGTAATAAGAAGAGTAAAATAAGTGTGAGTGAGCCGGCATTAAAGAATGCTGCACCTATACCGCCAACCACTATATAGTCGGTAATCAAAAGGTCGGGTTGAATAATTATTTGCCACAGTCCGGGTATTATCTTATCTATAGGAGAAAAGATTAATGCAAAAATCATAAAATAAATAGGCACTGTAGAGATAAGCAAAAATCTCTGAGTGTAAGCTAATTTTCCGGTGGCTCTATAATTCTTAAAAAATGCCATAAGAAACTCCCTTTTAAGGATTGATAAACTAAGCAAAACAATCCTATAATGTTTTTTATTTAATTATAATGAATATGGGCAAGTTTCGTCAAATGATTTAGTAGGTATAAAGAAAAATATAAGAAATATAGAATACTTAAGTAAAGTAAATATACATATAAAATGAATAGAGGATGAATTTATAGAATAAACTATAAAATAGAGTCAAATATTTCAAATAAAAACAAAAAAGCTGTTAGATATGCAACAGCTTTTAATGCGGGTGACAGGACTTGAACCCATCATATACCCTTTTAAAGCCTTGATTTTAAAGGGGTTGCATTTATTCGTGTTGCATTTCGTGTTGCATACTCTCAAAATAATCATTTATTCTTTTATTAATTTCCTTATTTTTTCCTCTCATAGTATGTTGGTATACAGTCTTAAGTGTTGAGCTTGTAGACCATCCGCCACGCTCCATAATGTATTTATCTGGGATTCCCATAGCATGAAGAATCGAGGCGGAGTAATGCCTTAAATCGTGAAATCTAAAGTGTTTAAGACCGGCTTTTTTTAAAAGATTTGCAAAGCGATCCGTTATCATGTTCGGGTGCAGATTTGTAATCTTCCCCTCTTCAGGCAATAAATCTATAACAAAATCAGGGAATTCTATATATCTGTCACTGCTATAAGTCTTTGGGGCTTTTATAACCCATGATCTATCAGGAGCTTTTACCATAGCATTTTTAACATGAACAATATTGCCATTTATATCTGAGGCTTCCAAAGCGCATATTTCACCACGGCGCATGGGACCGAAAGCGGCAAGAAGTATAGGAATTTCCAATTCCGTACCCTTTGCGTATGTCAAAAGCTGCTTTACCTCATCATCTGAGGGTATATGAATATCGGGCTGTACTTTTTTAGGCAAATCTGTTTTTAGTGCAAAATTAGGCCTGTAAGTGCGAATAACAGCATTAAGCAGCCCGTGAATATTTCTGATTGTTTTAGGCGATACAGTGCCGGCAATGGAGTTTATAAATACCTGAATTTGCTCTTGGGTGATACTGTCTATTCTAAGTTTTGCAATTTTGCTGATTTGATTATTCGCTATACCTGTATAAGTTCTTACGGTGGTAGGCGATAGGATTGATAATCTATTATTGATATACTGTTCAGTGGCCTTTCCGACAGTAAGATTGCCTTTTGCGGTGGCGGTTTCCTCCAACTTAAAGGAAGTAGCCAAGTATTCCGCTTCTTTTTTAGTAGCGGCAGTAAAGGACTTATAGTGCCTTTTCCCATTATTATCCGTATAGTCATATATTTGGCATCTGTAACTTCCTGATGGGAGTTTTTTCGCTGTAGCCATATGTACCTCCTTTTTTGTATGGTCAAAAGGCTGTCACCGTGGTACAATATAGCTTGTTAAAGGTTATATTGTTGTAGGCGACAGCTTACAATGGTATGCAGGCCATCCGGTATTGGCGTATCGGGTGGCTTTTTTATTTTGAACTACCGAGAAAACCTCGGTAGTTCAACGTTTTCTAAAATGGAACAAGATGCAAAATCCCGTTGTTTCTAAAATGAAAACTGGTAGAATTCGACCAGTTTGAGCTTGTCTAAAATTCTACATCAAAATTACTTAAAACAAGTTTCAAACAAGAGTTAGTCAAGTACAAAGGTCAAATGCCTATATACAAATATTTTTTGATATCCATTAAATGATTAATGGGAGCATATTCACCATTCTGTCAATGATATCATCAGGAAGAGAGAAAAGAGTAAGTATATTCTTGCCATTAAAATCAACATCTTTGTAAAGCGAAAATACGCTATCTAAGTCACTGATAAAGTTTGATATTGCATATCTATTTCGCAACAGAATAAGTATTGCAAATATTATTGCAACATTCCCTTTTCTACCGGAACTGTGTACTATATTTATTCCATCCATGAAGTTATGCGATAGTATTTGCAATTGCCTTTTAGGAAGTTCAATTTTAAATGTTTCACTGAATACTTTATTGCCATGCGCGATAGTATTTCTATATTCTTTGCACAAGTCCATTGATTTTATAAAAAATTCTCTTTTGTCTAAAGGATTAAGGCACCTAAGAGAATTAAAATAATCTAACAATTCATCCTTTAAGTGAGGTTTAAGAATTTTGTACCAATGAATTGTCTCTCCAAGAGATATGGAAGTTGTGACAATCCAAGGCGGTATATGGTTTTTGCTTTTGTAATGATTAACACTTAAACCAGCTTGTTGACCACGTATATCTTTTTTAATGCGTTCCAATGTATTATTACGGAATTTATTGTTTATGTAGTTGTTCCTACATAAATAGTCTGACGGATCGATATTTTTAAGGTCAGTATAGTTAGTGTAAACACCATAATTTTTAGCAACGAGATACGCCAATTTGCACTTTACGGAGTTCTCTACATAAGAGATATATTTTAAAAGCACACTCGAAAAGTTGATATTTAGTATATGTAGAGTATACAGCATTTCAAAAGATGTACCAGGTATGAAAGTATCAGAGCTACGATCCGGTATTAGATAATTCTTGTATCCATTTACAACTGTATAATAAGAAATATCCTGAAGTACAATCTTTGCAAATTCCATATCATTTATGCTCAGCCCTCTATTCTTTAATATTTCCAGTTGTTCATCAAATGTTTTAAAAGGTTTATCGTATGGCAAGAAAAAAAGCCTCCTTATCAAGTTGATAAGAAAGCTTTCTTTCTAATCTCTCTCGCAGAGATCATTCACATTATCTATCCTATCAACAATAATTATAATTGTCAAGCAAATTTGACGGGATCTCCAACCTCAATGGCCCTGTTTTTGATTTTTAATGCGTCAACACTTGAGTCATCAATATTTAAAGGTGCAATAACTTCAATAGTATTATTTACTAGAGGTGAAATAGCAAATAATGGAGATTGCTTTTTTGTTTTCGTTTCACTGTTTTCACACACAGCATAATTATCAGTGACGTCAATAACTGTTATTTTCCCTTTTATATATTCATATATACCGAGAGAAGTACCGTCCAAGTCATTTAATTCAGCCTCAGGAAAGTACACATACAATCTATCTCCTGGATTTACCACACTTTTTCCGACGTTTATTATTAATCGAGTTTTACTGAGGATTCGTATTACATTGCCGATATAAGCATCCCCGTATAGTTTTTGTTGTTCTTTAAATTTTTCTATGTTCATAGTTGTACCCTTTACTTATTTAGCACATTTTTAAACCTTCCCTCTAAGCTCTACAACAATTAGAAGCAGCTTTTAACTATAGCTTTATATATCTTGTCATCAACCTCAATAAGACTACGCTTACCATCTTTAAAGTTAAGGGCAATCTGGTAAATGCCTTTACTCTTTGCAGATAATCCACCGGCTAACATACCTACGGGTCCAAGTAAAACACCTCCGACAATGCCACGAGCCACACCGCTTGCAGCACTTTTTCTGTGTTCATCAGTAATTACCTCATAAGACTCTACGGTTTGTTTGTCTAGATTAAAACTTTTCACAAATCCTGTTATGATGTAGGGTGTGAATGCTGCTGCTCCTACTACCATTCCAGTATAATCACCTGCAATAACTCTGTTCTTTGCTTTTGCCATAAAATTAGTTCCCCTTTAAAATTTATTTTTTATATCCAACAATTCCTTGGGATATACAATAGTATCTTGTTCGCAGTCAGGTATAAGCAATTCCACTGCGAAAAAATATAGTTCTCATCTTGACAATAGAACATACGTTCTATATACTTATTTCATCGCTACTTTAGATCGTGTGACTTAGGAGGATTATAGGTGGAAGATGAGTATAAAAATTTAATACTGGAACTTTTAGATAGACTTAATAAAAACCAATTAAGGTACATCTACAAGCTCATAAAGGCTTTCTTAGATTAGGAAAAATCCCGCTTCGGCGGGTCCTAGTCTTTTTTTATTAGTCCCTCAGCTATTTCGCTAAGCACCTTCCACTGTTCCGGTGTAAGTTTTGCCAGTACCGCTATAACTCTATTTTTAAAAGAATCTTCTTCTTCCAATAATAAATCCCTTGTTAATCTGGCGATTTCCATTTCTCTGTCAAGCTTTAGAAACATCTCACCTTCTCCAGATCGAAGCCACTCTTCACTGACATTGAATTCCCGGCAGATGGCTAGGATATTTTGTTCACTTAATCCAACTAAGCCTTTTTCTATTTTAGAAACAGCAGATTTTTTTACACCGATTTTTTCGCCAAATCTTTCTCCGGAAAGTCCTAAGGATCTTCTAAGTTCTCTTACTCTTTCGCCCATTCTACCTCCTTTCTACATAGCCTTGCTAAATAGCAGGAACAGACCGACTACTACAATGACTAATCTAAGTAAGGCAAATAAAAGTAATGATATTTTTTTTACCATATTAATTACCTCCATGATTGAAGTATAAAATGAAAGTGGAAAAAAGTCAAGAAAAAAGTTGAAAAAAGAAACTAAAAGTATTGACAAAGAGTCTTAAAGATACTATAATGTGTATATAAGATACAGAAAGGAGAAAAGTAATGAAGAAATGGTACAAAATCATTGATGAGCTCACCGTCTTAACCGGAAAGCTCATCAGGCTGGCATTAGAGATTGGAACTCTAATATCAGTAATACACATGATACTTCAAAGTATCAAATAAAAAAATAAAAGTTAGGAATGGGGCGAAAGCCTCAGACCTGACTGAATTATATCATTTCTTCATTGCAAGGGCAATAAGATGAAAATAGCAAAGTTGATTCTAAATGTGCTTAGATTAGCGGTTATTGTAACAGGATTGTATTTAATATTTTTCAGATAGGAGGTAAGAACATGGCACTTAGTAAAGAAGATAAGTCAGCACTCATTAACTTAATCGACATTATTGAAAAGTTGGATGACGGTGCAAAAAAGTATCTTATGGGTGTGGCTGACGGAATGAGTTTTTGCAATATGTCAGAGGACCTAAAGCGAAAGCAGGAAGAAAAAGAGGCAGTTTAAAAAGGAGGTGATTTTATTGAACGAATTAAAGATTTTTAAAAACAGTGAGTTTGGAGAAATACGAACTGTAGAAATTGGCGGTGAGCCTTGGTTTGTGGGGAAAGATGTGGCAGAGGTGTTAGGGTATGTAGATTTAGCACATGCTGTATTAGACCATGTTGATGAGGAAGACCGAATGAATTCAAAAACTCAGGGACAAATTGACCTTGAGTTAGGGCAGAGAGGTGGGTGGCTTATTAACGAAAGTGGCTTATACAGCTTAATCTTATCAAGTAAGCTTTCAACCGCAAAAGCCTTTAAGAGATGGGTTACATCCGAAGTTCTTCCATCTATCCGAAAACAAGGGCTATATGCTAAAGAAGAGCTACTGGATAACCATGACATAGCTATAGCCGCTTTCAAGGCACTAAAAGAAGAGAGGGAAGCAAGGAAAGCTTTAGAAGCTGAAAATAAGCAAATGCAGCCTTTAGTCCTCTTTGCTAGGTCGGTATCAGCAAGTGATACATCAATACTTATCGGAGACCTTGCAAAGCTTTTAAAGCAGAATGGATATGACACAGGGCAGAAGAAACTATTTGAGGAATTAAGGCTAAGAGGCTTCTTAATGAAATCCGGAAGCAGTAAGAACTTACCTACACAAAAGGCTATGGAATTAGGTCTATTTGAGGTAAAGGAAAGCACGATAAATAATCCTGACGGAAGTGTAAGAGTTACAAAGACCACAAAGGTAACAGGAAAAGGACAAGTGTACTTTGTAAATCTTTTCTTAGGGAAGCAGTTAGAAGAAAAGGTAGGTTAGGAGGAAGTATGACAGCGAAACCGATAAAGATAGAAATAGTAACAAGCTATATCTCAGACATAGAGAGAATAGTGGAAGCAGTTAAGAAGTTAAGAAAGTCCAACCCTGACGAAGTGTTAGAGGTTACGGTCAGGGTTGGACTAAGCAGTTAGTCTTCTTTATGTATTTCTACATATACAAGATTTCTATACCCAACGGTAAATGATGAATCTTTTGAATATAGATGGTATTCAGTGCTCAAGCGATACCTATAGTCAAGTATCTGCTGACCAGTGAGTTCTGGACCGTCTATAAAAGAGACTCGCTCGATATGTTCAAATAAATTAGTTATACCATTCTCATAATAGAAAACAAAAGTGTACATACTCATATCCCTCCTTTCTAATTACTCAGCTACGGCAATAGCTTGTAAGGATAGTTTAGGAAAGATTACAGGGAAAGTAAATAGGAGAACCTTATGAATATAAAAAGAGTAGAAAAATATGCAGAAATGTTAAAAGGCATCCAATACATTGAATGGTTAGAACTTCAGGAGGAACTTAGGCTTAATTTTGGGGAGAAAGAAGAAGGAGGTGAGAAGTGATGGCAGGAGTAGTTATACCATATTTGGGACCGTATGGAGAGCATAAAGGAAAAATTGAACTTATAGATATAAACAGGAAAAAGACAGAACCACTAAAAGGTGAAGTCGGTAGATTAAGAGAAAGAGTTACGCAGCTTAAAAGTATAGTATGGGGACTGGTTGCGCTAAACATAGCCACGATAGCAATAGTAATACATTTAGTGACTAAGTAGAAAAGATAAGGAGGATTGTATGCCAAGACTTACACCATCCGCCACTGAGATGATGGATAGAGAATACAGGGCGGCATATAAGGCGGGGTTAGAGCTTAAAGGTCTTACGCCTGCAAACATCGCAAAATTACTCGGAACATGTGAAAAAACAGTAAAAAGGCGAAAAGATAAGCCGGGGGATTTGAAGTTGTTTGAGTTAAGAGCAATAGCGGAGAAGCTTAACTTCACACCTGAGCAAGTAGTAAGGATGATTTTAAAGTAGAGAAGGAAATAAGAAGTGGAACAGACAAAGGAAAGATTAATTATACTTTATCCGTTCCGGATCCAACCACAAAGAAACAGATTAGATGTGTATGCATCATACCAAAAACTGGAGGTGATAAGACTTGAAGATGGCATTAAAAGATGGCCAGATATTAATAAAAGAGGCTGACAATGTCCAATTCCAAATTATAAAAAGCTGGGGAAAAATGAAATGGAGTAGGGTGAGTCAGACACTAAGTGGAGTTGTAGACATTGAGCTACTTAATAAACTGGCAGGTCTTGTGAATTTACCGGTAAGTATAGAGGCTGAGCGTAAGAGACTCAATAGAATAATGGCAGCAGTCGACAAGGAAAGAGTAAATGAGAATCCTGTACCGATAATAAAACCACCAATCAAAGTATCACCATTTAAGCATCAAATTAGAGGCTACAACATGGCACTAATGGTGCTGGGGTTTGTAGAGCCACCAATCCAATACAACTTAAAGGAGAATAATACATGAAAAAGAGTAAGAACTACCAAAAAATTATAAGTCAGTTAGATAACTTATATATTCATGTATCAGAGATGGCTAAGGCAGGTGGTGATGAGATTTGGAGTAAGGATAAAAAAGCACTACAGGAAGCAATAGGAATCATTGATGATTACGAAAAAGCCACGGAGCAGGCGGCACTGCTTGTACAGAGGTATGAAGTAGGAGCTAAGGTGATACATCGTGGTATGAGTATATGTGTTTGTCCGCAATGTGGTAGAAGAGCAAGGATTAATCATGCATACTGCCACTGGTGTGGAAAGAAACTTATATGGGATAGTGTTCCGGTTCCACAAAAGAGGAGAAAAAATGGAAAGTAAAATAACAATGGGATCTCTCTTCAGTGGAAGCGGTGGCTTTGAATTGGCTGGGCAAATGTCAGGTATCATTCCTGTATGGGCAAGCGAAATAGAACCGTTTCCAATACTTGTTACAACTACACACTTCCCAGATATGAAACACTTAGGAGATATCAAGAAAATAAACGGCAGGTCAATCCCTAAAGTGGACATTATAACAGGTGGATCACCTTGCCAAGATATGAGTATAGCCGGAAAGCGTGAAGGACTGGATGGATCACAAAGTAATTTGTTCAGAGAGCAGATAAGAATAGTAAAGGAGATGAGAGAAAGTGATAGGGCATCAGGAAGAAGAGGAATTGAAGTCAGACCAAGATATATGGTCTGGGAGAATGTCCCGGGGGCATTCTCAAGCAACAAAGGAGAAGACTTCAGATGCGTCCTTGAAGAAATCTGTAGAGTCGCAGATGCAGAAGTTTCTATTCCTAGACCTTCGAAAAAAAAGTGGAGTGGACAAGGAGCCATCATGGGAGATGGGTACTCGGTGGCTTGGAGAACACTTGATGCTCAATATTGGGGAGTCCCCCAACGAAGAAAAAGAATCTACCTTGTCGCAGATTTTGGAGGCGAATCCGCACCACAAATATTATTTGAGCAAAATAGCTTGCGAGGGAATATTGAAGAGAGCAGCAAGGAAAGGAAAGATACTGCCACAGGTGCTGAAGACAGCTCTTATAAATCAGATGGAGCAAATGATGAACGCTTAAACAATAGTATAAGAGCGTTTCATATTACTCAAGACCCAATTAGTATGAAGATTTCACCTTGTTTGACACAAGGAAATTCAAATACAGGGCAAGCAACCATAGGAGTTGTCATCCCTATAATGGATAAAGTTTCAAGGTATAAGAGCCAAAAAACAGCAAACGGCTTTGGAGTAGGAGACGAAGATGATCCTGCCTATACCTCAACCACAGCTGATAGACATTCAATTGCTTATTCAATCGACAGAGCGGCATTTAATCAGGGTATAAATGCGAAGTACAACATAGGCATTGCAGAAGATATTGCACAAACAATAGTTGCAAAGGGTCCAGGTGCAGTCGCACATGAGACATATGCTACAGATTTAGTTGTGGTATTTGAACCCGGAACAGTTTCCAGAGTGGGTGGACATTATTATGAAGATGGGAAGACAGGTACGATCAGAGCAAAGCCGGGAGAAAACCAGCAGACGATTATAAATGATTACATAGTACGCAGGCTGACACCGACAGAATGCGGAAGACTTCAAGGATTTCCGGATGGTTGGACTGACAATCTTGCCATAGCAGAGCCTACGGAGGACGATATCCTCTACTGGCGAATGGTATTCAAGGAACATGCAGAAGCACTTGGAGAAAATAAAAAGGAAAAGACTGACAATCAAATTAGAAAGTGGCTGCAAGATCCTGAAAGTGATTCAGCCAAATATAAGATGTGGGGAAACGGAATAGCGCTTCCGTGCGCAGAGTTTGTGATGCGCGGAATCGCTAAAGTGCTTTGGATGAATTTTTAAAAGAAAGAGGGTAAAGCGAAGTGAAAAAGAAATTTAGAGCATATATACCATACGGTTATACAACTGAGGATTTAAGAAATCCTGATTTGTTGGAAGAAGTGAAAGAAACAGGATTAGGTTTTATAGACACACCGGATTTAATCGACTTTGAAAATGAAAGAATTAAATATGATTGCGATTGGTATGAAAATGATAGGTTTAGACTAATGCAATTTACAGGATTAAAAGATAAAAATGGAAAAGCAATTTATGAAGGTGATATCGTGAAAGCAGTCGGGTTTAAAGATTGCATTGGTGTTGTAAAGTATTGCTTTGAAAAAGCGGCTTTTGTTCTTGACGAAATAGAACCACAAGAAGACAGCTCTTACTATCCTTTTTTATCACAATTTGAAGATGGTTTCGAAATTTTAGGAAATATTTACGAAAATGAGAATATGCTTAGAATTGGAGATTAAAGTATGTTAAAACCAACAAAACCAATGGGAATTCAGAAGAAAAAGAATGAATATGAGGATTTAAAAAATAAACTTGAATATTTCAAAACACATTTTCTTAAGGTATACAAAGAAATATAAGGCATAGGAGAATAGTAATGTTTGAGAAATTATTTGAAAAATACAATCAAATTATATTTTTTGACACAGAAACAACAGGATTTAATCCTGAAAGTTTGGATCAGGTAATAGAACTAGCAGCCATAAGTATTGATAAGCATGGAAGGCAACAAGAGATGGATGAATTCATCAAACTTTTCAAAAAGCCTGAGCTTCCTGCAAATATTACGGAATTGACGGGAATAACTAATGAAACTTTGTCAAAGGGCAGAGATGAGAAAGATGTAATTCATGAATTTGTAAACATGATTCAATATAACGGAAAAACTCTTTTAATAGCACATAATGCCCAGTTTGATCTTAAATTTATTGTTTATGCAATTCATAGAAACAAAAATAGAGACTGGATGCAGATATTTAATGATTGTGACTATCTTGATACTTTTACAGTTTATAAGGATCGCAGGCAATATCCGCACAGATTAGAGTCAGCAATAGTACAGTATCACCTGATTAATAAAGTTAAAAATAGCCATAGAGCGATAGATGATTGCAGGGCACTTATTGAAGTGACAAGGTGTATGTATGAAGAAAAAGAAGACTTGGATAGATATGTAAATCTGTTCGGATTTAATCCGAAGTACGGTCCTGATGAAAAGCGACTGAAAAAAGTAGTATATATGAGCCAAAGCATGGATGCTTACTTGGGCAAACCATTATATGAAACTATAAAAAAGGGAGTATAGATGGGCATACAAAATAAAGGATTCGGATTCCTGTTTGAAATGGGATGTGGAAAAACACTCACGGCTATAGCTACGCTGGGGACAGCTTATAAACTTGAAAAAATAGAAAAAGTATTGATTATAGCACCTACATCTGTCTGCAGTGTGTGGCCTAAGGAGTTTGACGAATACGCAGACTTTAAGTCAATAGTAAAAGTTCTTTTAGGAGATAAGGATAAAAGAATTAAGGCACTCTCTGACCTGAACAGCTTTCCTTTTAAAGCATTAAAGGTTGCCGTGATTAATTATGAAAGTACATGGAGAGAAGATATATTTGAGGCGTTATACAACTGGGATGCCGACATGATTATATGTGACGAGAGTCAAAGAATAAAGACTCATGATGCGGAGCAGTCAAAAGCAATCCATAAGTTGGGAGATCAGGCACGATATAAGCTTATTCTTTCAGGAACTCCGGTGCAAAATAATGCTATTGATTTGTACAGCCAGTACAGGTTCCTAGATCCGACAATATTTGGTACGAACTTCTATCAATTTAGAAATAGGTATGCAATTATGGGTGGCTTTAACAGACATCAAATAGTGGGATATAGAGACCTCGACCAACTTATACAGAAGGAGCACTCAATCGCATACAGAGTTACAAAAGAAGAAGCTCTGGATTTACCGGAGCAAACATTCCTTGAGAGAAGAATAACTTTGACTCCGAAAGAGAAAAACATCTATAGCAAGATAAAGCGTGAGAGTTTCGCAGAGCTGGATGGTGGTGGAAAGGTTACAGTTACAACTGTACTCACTAAGCTCCTAAGATTACAGCAGTTCACAGGTGGTTTTTTGGTAGCTGACGGATCGGAAAAGGCAGAACTTGTAAGCAAAGGAAAGCTTAATGCTTTAGAAGAAATCATAGATGACTATGTGGTTGATGCAGGCAAGAAGCTTGTAATCTTTGCAAGGTTTAGACCGGAGATTGATCTAATCGGTCAAATGCTGAAAAAGAAGAAAATCCGCTACGGAGAAATCTATGGAGATGTGAAGTTGGAAGACAGGGGCGACATCGTCAAGGATTTTCAGACAAATGAGGATACAAAAGTATTCCTTGCACAGATTGACACCGCAGGACTTGGCATTACGCTAACTGCAGCAGACACCTGTGTGTACTACTCTGTGAATTTCAACTATGCAGCATACTCCCAGAGCTTGGCAAGAATTCACCGTATCGGGCAGAAGAATGTTTGCACTTACATACACCTCATCACAGAGGGAACAGTTGATGAAACTATCTTAAAAGCGCTGGCGAAAAAAGAGGACTTGGCAAAGACCATAGTCGATGAGTGGAGGAATTACTTTTAATGGCAAAGATTGATATTTTTAATTCGGGAAATAAATACGATATCCTATACACAGATCCACCATGGCAACAAGGCAGGGGCGGAAAGAAGAGAGCAAGACCAAACAGTACTGGAATGGTAGTTCCATATAGAACAATGGACATACCAGGGATTATGGAAATTCATAACTATGTTGCAAATGAACTGATGAATGAAAAGCACAATGTATTCATGTGGACGATAGACAAATACCTCCCGCAGACAGAGGAAATCATGGATCTTCTTGGCTATAAACTTCATGCAAGACTTATATGGGATAAAGGGAACGGACCAGCGCCTGCCTACACAGTACGTTTCGCACATGAGTATCTACTCTGGTTTTATAAGAATGGGAATATTATACTTCCAGACAGGGACAAGCGTGGGGCATTTTCCACGGTACTCAGAGAGAACAGTAAGCGGAATCACAGCCAAAAGCCAGATTGTGCCTATCAGATATTGGAAACATTCTTTCCACAGGCAAAGAAGCTGGAGCTTTTCGCAAGGACTGAGCGTAACGGTTGGGATCAATGGGGAAATGAATTATAAATCAGAAAAAAGGAGCAAATAATGGAAACAGTAATGACACTTGATGACAAGGTAAGAGAGTACAAAGAGCTGCTTGATAAGAAAGACGAACTGGCGGAGCAGACGAAAGAAAACAATAAAACTTTAGATGCTCTGGAGCAGGAAATTGCACAGCAAATGGTAGATGAGGAAAAGCCTGATACCACAGTAGACGGATTCAAATATAGCTTGCAGGAAAAGACCATCTACTCAAAAATCGGAGAGGATAAGCTCATGGAAAAGGGACTGGACTTCTTCGAGGTGCTTCGTGAGGAGGGATTCGGGGATCTCATTGTGGAAAGGGTGGATTCAAGAACATTGAATTCCGCAATGAACAATCTTGTAGAAGAAATAGGAGTGCTTCCTGAAGGACTTGCGGAGTGTTTAAGTGTTTACTCTCAATTAAAAGTTTCAAAGCGAAAGGCAAATACAAAGGCACTAAGCAGAGCAAAGAAAGCACAGGAGGAAATATAATGAAAAGACTTAGCGAATATACAAATGATGAGCTTATAAACCTTACAAAGGAAGAATATAATAAGTTGATTGATTTTGAATGTATGAATGAAGGTGTACCACTTTCGATTGAGACACCGAAATATAAGGAACTTCCATCTATTCCTGAAGCTGAAATACTTTTGTACCAGGTAGCAGGATTTTTATTTGAAGATGAAACTGAAGCAAAGGAATTTTTAAAGGTTGTAAATAATTTAAAATCTTGTGTTAGAACAGATTATGAATGCTACGTAGGAAATCCAAATTACAAATATGTGACAGAAAGAAATGTAAGACAGAATAATAGAATTACAGAGGAAAAGGCATACACAGAGGAAGCATACTATAGTATTAGGTTAACTTTGAAAAATATTAATGATTTGAGAAAATACAACCGTAATGTAAAGGCTGAATATAAATCAAAATGGGATCAAAGAAATGCAATTATTAATGATATTAATGAAGCTATAGATAAAGCTAAAGATGAAGCTATAAGGTTAGAGAATGCTGTGCAAGTGTATAAGAAATATTTAGAACTCAGTGAAGGGAATGAAATAATAGCACAAAGTTTCTTTTCTACTACAGAGTATGCTAACTTTTTCCCAAAGGTTTTAGAAAAGATTACA
Source organism: Lachnoanaerobaculum sp. Marseille-Q4761 (assembly GCF_017565785.1). Taxonomy (NCBI): domain Bacteria; kingdom Bacillati; phylum Bacillota; class Clostridia; order Lachnospirales; family Lachnospiraceae; genus Lachnoanaerobaculum; species Lachnoanaerobaculum sp. Marseille-Q4761. Next base: position 840,450 of record NZ_JAGEKB010000001.1, on the reverse strand, counting down.
GGTCAGGAGGGAACAATTAATGGATAACTACTTTGAGTGGAAAGATAATCTGAAAGAGAACATGCAGGAAGTGGCCAATAGAACTCTTGAGCAAATACAGGAAAATATAGTTCTTTCAGAGGTTAAAAACAGGCATGAGGGATACGGTATATCTGCAGAACACTATATCATAATGCAGAAAGCTTTTAAAAGCGTAAAAACTGATATGGATGACTTCCTTAAGCTTTTGCCGGTAGAAGATAAAAATGCTCTAAATACTGTTAGCTCACTGTATAATTCAGCCATTGACATGGGAGTGGCTGCAATGGAGTTTGCTGCACAGTGTAAGAGGATACTTGCTGATTTGTATGATAAAGAAAAATCGCCATTAGAGCAGTACATAGATGAAATGGAGTCGGACAAAGAAGATTTTGAAGATGTAGAGGAGAAATAAAATGGCAAAAATTAATTTTACAATTACAAAAGCAAAAAAAGAACAAATTTGTGTCAAGGTATTAGTCAGCGGACCTTCAGGAAGTGGTAAATCTTACTCAGCACTTAGGCTGGCAACAGGAATTGCAGGCAGGGTAGGTGAAGGAACAAAGATAGGGTACATAGGTACAGAGGGAATGAGAGATAAGCTCTATGCAAATGAGTTTGACTATGATCTTATCAGTCTTGAAGAGTACAGTCCTGATTATTACATTGCTGCTATAGATGCATTCTTAGATGCAGGATACAAGGTTATTATTATAGATTCTATGACGCACCTGTGGAACTGGGTGCAGGACCAGGTACAGGTTACCACTAAGGGTGATAATACATTCCAGGCATGGGGAAAATATAAAAAAGAAAATAAGAAGATTATTGAGAAAATCCTACTTGCACCGGCACATATCATAGTGACGGCAAGGGGCAAGGATGAATATGTGCTTGAAGCAAACAGCCGTGGAAAGATGGCACCAAGAAAGGTTGGCGTGGGAGCACAACAAGACAAGGATATTGAGTACGAATATATGGTCACATGGATGATTGATCAGGACACTCACCTTGCAGAGGCAGTAAAAGATAACACTCACATATTTGAAGGTAAGATCCAAGTGCTTGATGAGAAGTCCGGAGAGGCACTCTATGACTGGGCAAATGACGGCGATCCGGTTAAGTCTCCGGCACAGAGGGCAGAAGAAGTAAAGAAGATACATGATGAGATTACAGAAAAGGCAACGGAACTTGGCGGTTCAAAGAATAAAGAGATGATGAAGTGGTATAAGGATAAATTTGGTGGAAATCATAAGAACAATAAAGACCTTGAGTTCTTAAAACAGGCTTTAAGTGAGATGGATCAATTCAAAGCAGTAGCAGAGGAACAAAAGGAGGATAAGAGTGAATAAAGTAATACTTATCGGAAGATTTGTACGTGATCCTGAAATAAGGTACACAACAAATGATAAATGCTGTGCGAGCTTTAGTATAGCGGTAGATAGAAAGTATAAGCAGGAAGGACAGCAGGATGCAGACTTTCCCCGAGTAATCGCCTGGGGGAAAACTGCAGAATTTATTGAAAAATATTTCAGGCAGGGAATGAAGATAGTAATTGAAGGACGAATCCAGACAGGCAAATATACAAACAAAGAAGGTCAAACAGTTTATACAACTGATGTGGTCGCAGAGTCTGTTGAATTTGCCGAAAGTAAATCTGCCACAGCAGGCAATAATAGTAAGTCTAAACCTGCAAAAAGTGACAACTACCAAGGCATGGATGAAGAAGGATGGATGAGTATACCTGATGATGTGAATGATGAGGGACTGCCGTTTAATTAAAAGGAGGAACTATGAAGCCATTATATGGAAGTTTTGATTACTTAAAACAAAGAGAATGTATTCAAGTAGGAGAAATTATAGATCCTGAAACATTTTGCCATTTTTCGAATAATTCAACTTTTCAGAAAGATGATATATTTCAAATAGATTATGTCGCAGCAATAATCGGAGATGTTGGACTTTATGATACCATAGCAAAAATGAATAAATATGCACCTTGGAGATATGTAGGCCAGTGTGAAAAGGGACATATAGAGAATAAGAATCCTGCACTGATGCCGTTTGTTTATGTTTGCTCAAGATATAGAGCAAAGACATCAGAGGAGAGACTGCAAAATATTGAACTTGCTAAATACGCTTGTGAGAGAGTTATACAGATGGGGGCAATACCGATAGCACCACATTTATACTTTACCAGATTTTTAAATGATAATGATGAATTTGAGAGAGATTTTGGACTGGAAGCCGGCAAAAAGATGATGGAGATGTGTAGTTCTTTCTTTGTGCTTACAGTAGATGAAGAAATCAGTGAAGGCATGGATGAAGAAATTAAATATATGACAGGCATACTTGGATTTGAAGGTAGTCATAAGAACTATACAAAAGAAGAGGCAAGAAGGATTGTAGAGCAAAGATTGGAGATTTGATATGCGTGCAGATGAAGTGGATATTGATCACTTGGTCGATTATAAAACTGAATATTCTCGCATTATCCCAAAATACAAAATCTCCGGAGATAATCTGACAGGTCTGTGTCCATTTCATGATGACAAAAATAATTCTTTTTCAGTAGACCTAAAAACAGGTTGTTGGAAATGTCATGCTGAAGATAGAGGCGGAAATTTTACATCATTTTATGCAGAGCTGAACGGTATCGATACTAAAGAAGCTTATAAAGCCATATTAAAGCAATATGGAGCTTACAAGCCTGAAGAATATAAGAAGCCTGAGGGGAGCCTGTTATCATATAGCGTAGCACAGTATGTACTTGAAAAGAGGCTCCCTGAAGAGTTCCTGAAAGAACAGTGTTGTCTACAGACAAAGAGGGACAAGCAGGGAGTCCAATATTTATATATTCCATACTTCAATGAAAACTCTGATGAAGTGACCTATAGGAAAAGGTATGGAAACAAACAATTCAGATGGAAGTATGGAGCTGGTAAAGACATCTGTCTGTATGGCGAATGGAAGCTGGAGCAAATCCGCAATGCCGGATATGTTGTCTTAGTTGAAGGTGAATCAGACAGTCAGAGTATGTGGTACATGGGAATAAGTACACTTGGAGTCCCGGGAGCCTCTATGATGAGAAAAGAGTGGGCAACCACTCTGCAGGATTTAAAAGTGTATATACATGTTGAACCGGATAAAGGTGGTGAAACATTTCTTCATAAAGTTACTACCGCACTAAGAGATGGCAAGTTTATCGGACAAGTATACAAGTGGAGTTGTAAAAACTTCGGGTGCAAAGATCCTTCAGATGTGTATATCAAGTATGGCAAGGAAGAAGCTGCCGAAAAGATAAAATCAGCCATCAGCAATGCCCAAGCTATAGATATAGATGAAGAGTCAATTCCTGAAGCTTTACCGGGAGCACCTGTAAATTTAAGGCAACCTGAAGGGTGGATTTATTCAGATAAGGGTATAAGTAAGATTGATGAGAAGAAATTTACACCTGTTACAGTTTGTAGGACACCGATTATTTTAACTCAGAGGTTGCGAAGTATGGAGACCGGAGAGGAAAAAATGGAGGTAGCTTTTAAGAGGGATGGTACATGGCGCAAAGCAATATATTCAAGAAGTACTATCTTCACGGCAAGAGGTATTACAGTACTTGCAGATCTTGGGTGTACGGTCACTTCGGAGAATGCAAAGCAGGTGGTTAAGTTTTTGGCCGCACTTGAGGCGGAGAACATAGACATCATAAGAAAGGCTGACTCTACATCTACATTCGGATGGCAGGAAGGGAAGAGATTTATACCGGGACATGATAAAGATATAGTACTTGATATAGATCCATCACAAAGGGTACTTGCTGCTGCATATTGTCAAAACGGTACATTCAAAGACTGGCTTGAGATGATGAGACCACACAGGAAGAGAGATAAGTTCAGATTTATTTTAGCTGCAGGCTTTACTGCTCCGCTTCTTAGAATAATTAAACAGAGAATATTCTTTGTATATAACTGGGGAGGCTCTAAAGGTGGAAAGACTGCAGGTTTAAAGGCTGCATTATCAGCATGGGGAGACCCTGAAAGGTTGATGGTGAATTTTAATGCCACACAAGTGGGACTGGAGAGAACGGCAAGCTTTTATTGCGATTTGCCACTTGGCATTGATGAGCGACAGCTTGCAGGAAATAATCAAAACAGTCTTGAAAAGATAGTCTACATGATAGCATCCGGCACCGGGAAAATTAGAGGAGCAAAGTCGGGTGGAATTCAGGCAATGCATACATGGCGAACAGTGGCACTTGCTACAGGTGAGGAACCTCTCTCAACTGAGACTTCGCAAACAGGTGTTAGCACCCGTGTGCTTGAAATATACGGCGGACCGTTTGATGATGAAAGAGAAGCGTCTATGATGCACCAGCAATCAGCTATAAATTGTGGCTGGGCAGGTCCGGCGTTTATAGGGATGTTAATGCATACGGATGAGCGAAGTATAACATCAAAATATGATGAGATGATGCAATTCGTATATCAATTAAGCAAAGGCAAGAGCGGTTCACATATCGCAGGGATAGCTGCAGTAGCACTAACTGATGCAATTATAGATACATGGCTGTTTGAGGGTTCAGAATGGCTTCACAGATATGAAGTCGGAGAATTTGACACTAAAGAGGCTAAGTACAATCCTGAAGCATTACAGATAGCTCCTGAGTCATGGGAAAGGGCAAAGGAGATGGCAAGGAACATCCTAAAAGAGCAAATGGATGCAGATGTTGGTGATGTCAATGAAAATGCCACACAATATATTATTGATTGGATTCTCTCAAATAAAGACAGTTTCGGAGAAAGAGTATACGGAACATGCCTAGGGCTTATACAAGGACCGGAAGTGTACATATTTCCATCAATGCTCACTCAAGCACTTACAAAGGCAGGATACTCATCCAGAAAGACTATGAAATATCTGGCAGATAAAAACCTGATCGGAACAACGACCAGCAAAAGCGGAGGAACAAAAAATTCGGTATTCAAGTGGTTCAATAACAGGCAGTGTCGATTTGTAGAATTTCATCTTGGAAAACTTGTAAAGGAAAGTGAGCCGGCAGTAGATGAAAACGGAAATCCAATGGGAGACGGATGGAATCAAGTTCCTGAAAATGAGCAAATGGAACTTCCATTTGATTAGATTGTGCAAAATTAAAGTTTCACCAAATTTCAAAAAATGTCACCATTCTAAGAAATTGGAGCAAATTTGGTGACTGTATGAATACATAAAAATATTAAAATATTAGCATTAAAATATGTTGAATATAACGGAAGTTACTACACACCTATTTTAAAATCAAATTAGGTGTGTAGTCAGGTGAGTAGTCAGGTGTGTAGTAAGAATGGCTTAAAATAAGGCTTTATAACACTTATACACACCTATAACACCTATACACACATTTATATACCAATATATTTTTCAGTGGAAAGTGGTGAAACCTTGTCACCAAATTTGCAAAAAAAACAAGGTGTATGTCAAAAATTAGGTGTGTAGGTGTGTAGTAAGCCCACAAACGGCGTAGTTGAGCCATTTTTACTACACACCTAAGATTTTTCGCAGGTGTGTAGTAGGAAATAGGTGAGTAGTAAAAATGGATTTAAAAAATCAGATTGATGAACTCAAAAGGCTTGTAGAGAAACTCAAGAGGAATGATTTAAATGTCCCTAAAGAGGATCTAATGACTAAGTATAAAGAATCTTACATGGAGTTAAAAAATGAAATAAAGAAGATAACAGATAGTCTGATAGATGAGATACTGATAGAGGGTTTGCTTATCGTTAAAGACGAAAGGGGATATAAATGTCTTGAAGATATAAGCAGGTTTGTCGAAAAGAAAAAGGATGAAGGGATTATTAAGCAGTGTAGTGATTTAATCTTTAAGGAATATGATGTGGATAAAGTGGTTGAACTGACTAAAGATGTTAAAACAGGCATTAATAAAATTTACAGCAAGTATTTAGAGGAGGTAGAGCAATGAGTGTGATGGAAGCATTGGCAACGCTTAGAGAAGAAGTCAAGGAAGATGATAGCCGGTATTTGCCTTGGACATGTGTGCTATTAAAAAGAGAATGTATTGAAAAGTCTAAAAGTTGTTATGACTGCAAAATATTTCAAGACTATGATACTAATATGAGGAGAGAACATGGGAAATAAAGAAGGATACAAGGATCCAACTGCTGACATTGCAATACACAGAGCGTACCATACTCGTGGTAAATTAGATTACACAAAGTTTAACTCTTATGATGAGCTTAAGGACTATATAATGCAAAGGTACAAAATAAAGACCATATATGAAGCCGAAGTTTACATTAGGGAGCACATGCCAAAAGAATCATATTTCCAAAAGCAGATAATGGATTGGATTAATAAAAACCTCCCAAGTGCCGCTGTTTGGAAAGAAGCAGCCGGTCCATACTCAATAAGTGGTATTCCTGATATAACTTGTATAATAAGGGGGCAGTATTATGGATTTGAGGTAAAGCGGCCATTTATTGGGAGACTTAGCAAGATTCAGAGAGAAACAATTGACTGGATAAATAGATCAGGTGGTAGGGTGTATGTTGTGACTTCGGTAAAAGAAGTTGAAGAAATTCTAAAAGATGAACTTAGAAAGAGAGTGTGATGATGAATAAAACCTCAGAAAGCAAGAATAAAATATATGCAATGCCACTGCTTAAGAACATTGGATCGAAGGCAGTAGGTAGAAAAGGGTGGAATCTGGTTCGGTGTCCGGTATGCAACTGTAAGTGTTTTGAAATGCCACAGGCAAGGGTACTAAAGAGTTTAGGATATATGGGTATGTGCACAGAGTGCATGCTGAGGAAAAGATTTTGCAATAAAGGAGTGTCTAATGCAAACTGATAGCAAAGAGTTGATTGTTGCCATGAAGAAGTATCTAGGGCAATATTATAAGGCTAAGCTTAAAAGAAAACAGCTGGAAGTTAGATTGAAAAATTTCAGGGAAGAGATGGTGGAAGCAAAGGGGATAAATTATTCACCTGTGCCGGGAGGTAAATCAGGATGCACAACATCAAAGACTGAGGACTATGTAGTCCGAGCATTAGAGATTGAAGATAGGATTATGAAGCAACAGGTGGAAGTCCAGAGGGCAATGTTTGCTGTGATGGAAGTAATGGACTTCCTACCGATTGACTCTGTGGAGAGAAGTGTGCTTGAGTATAGACATATAGATTGCTTACCCTGGAAATTTATAATTGCGAGAATGAGCTATTCAAAGGCTTCTTGCCATAACTATTATAATGCAGGGATTGATATGCTGCTTGGGTGTAATGAGGTTCAGGCAACCCTCCAAAAGTATATGGAGTCTAACAAGTAAAGTGTATTGACTTTATAGAGCATAGGGTAGTATTGTTGAAGTTACAATAACAATACAAGGAGGATGGTATGAATCAAAAAAGGAGAAGCATGATAGCTGTAATTTTAATTGCTATTATTGTTATATGTATTATAGGGATAATGGCAAAGAAACCTGCAGGAGATGATAAGTCTGCAACTGATAAAAAGGAGACGGTGGAGTCGTTAACTCTTTCAAGCAACTCAGAAAAAGAAACTGAAACAACAGGGAAGTCAGCGACAATCGATGAGGTGGATGTAATATTTTCTGACAACGTGAAAAACGATGCAACAGGCAATGCGAGACTTGCGAAGGTTACTGGAGAGAAATCAGTGGAAGAGTATATACTTGATTATTATAAAATGTATTTTAAGAGTGATCAGGAAGTACATGCAATAGTAAACTACACGCTTAACACAACAGCTTGTGTGACAAGTGTGGGAGATAAAATCAATGTAATGATATATGAACACATAGATGGCGAGGAGCAGGATGCAAAGAAACTGTTCACCGGAGAGAAGTACGCAGAGTACAATGTAGACAAAGCGGCAGGAACGATAGGCAAGGTAGAGTGACTAAAGAGTAGACACAAATAGACTTTTATATGTGCTATTATAGTAGCATGGAGTATAACGAAAGGGGATATAGCATAAGGTCGATGTGGACTTGTGCTATGTCCTTTTTTAATACAAAATATTGAATGCATCAAAAAAATGGTAGGTACTACCTGAGGGAGTGGGGCATGCGGGGCGGAAAACAGTGCAGTACTTATCCCCCTAAAAATCAAAACAAATGTTTGGTTTCGTTACGGCTGATACCATATAAAAAATCATAGGAGGTGATGATTGATGCTTGAAGAACAAAGTACATATTGTCGTGTAGAAGTTATTTCATCGCTTTTCGGTGTGACAGTGAGAAGGGTTCAGCAACTCACGCAGGAAGGAATAATCTGTACTACAAAGACATTAGAGGGTAATCGGTACGAATTAGTTCCAACGATACAAAAATACATAAAGTATCTTTCAGATAGAGCATATGGTAAAAGTAAATCTGAAAAGGAAATGGAACTTAGAGCGCAAAAGCTACAAGCGGAAATTGCTTTAAAAGAATCACAGGGAGAAATGCATAGGTTAAAGACAGAGATAGCATCGGGTAAGTACATCGATATTGAAGAAGTAAAGATGGACTATAGCCGATTTTTTGTTGCATTTAAGAAGTTTGCATTGTCTCTTCCGAGCAGACTTGTAGGAAGGATAATTGGACATTGCGATCCTGTGGAACTTAGGTCAGTAGAAAAAGATTTGAGCTCAGAGGTCATGAGATTGATGGATAGCTTTGTGGTGGCGGGCTGTACACATGAGGAATTGGAAAAGAAAAAGCGTGGCAAGAAATCCGTTCCGTAGATTTGAGGTTACAGACTACCAAAAAGAATCACTTAAATTTCTAAAGCCACCTGAAGATATTACAGTTAGTGAATGGGCTGATAAGTATAGAGTATTAGATGTAAAATCTTCCGCTATGCCGGGACCATGGAGAACGGAACACACACCATATCTGAAAGGTATAATGGATGAATTTAATAACTATGAGACGGAAGAGATAATCTATGTAAAGCCTACTCAGGTAGGAGGTACGGAGTGTTTGCAGAATATGGTGGGGTATATCATCCAACAAGATCCGGCTCCTACTATGATTGTTTACCCTACAGATAAGCTTGCTGAATCTATATCAGAAAACAGACTCCAGCCTATGATAAAGGCGGCTCCGGGATTAAAAAAAAGGTATTTTGAGAATGACTCAACAAGGCTGGAACTGCAGTTTGATGGAATGTATCTGACACTTGCAGGCTCAAACTCACCGTCAAGCCTTGCAAGTAAAGCTATCAAGTATCTTTTTTTAGATGAGGTAGATAAGTATCCCGGAGCAAGTAAGAAGGAAGCAGATCCTATATCACTTGCAAGGGAGAGAACAAAAACCTTTCATAACAAAAAGATATTTATAACCAGTACTCCGACACTAAGAGAAGGACATATATGGAAAGCATTGGAAGATGCAGACATTGAAAAGCATTATTTTGTGCCTTGTCCTCACTGTGGAGAATACATAGAGTTGAAAATGAAACAGATTCAATTCCCTAAAGGAGAGGGCATGAGCTATGCGGATCGTGCAGAGTTTGCCACCTATGTATGCCAGGAATGCGGTTGCATAATTACAGATAAAGATAAGTCTGATGTGTTAAGGTTGGGAGAATGGAGAGTGGTCAAGGAGAATACTAAGTTTGCAAGAAAAGTGGCATTCTGGATGAATACCTTGTATTCACCCTTTGTAAGGTTCTCCGCAATCGCTAAAGAGTTTCTTGAAAGCCATGAGGATCCTGAAAGACTGCAAAATTTTGCAAACAGTTGGCTTGCTGAGCCTTGGGAAGATACAAAGCTTAAGACAAATGCTGAATTAGTTCTTGAAAGACAAACGGAATGTGAAGAGTTCATTGTTCCTGAATGGACGAAGGTGCTCACAGCAGGAGTTGACGTTCAGGAAAATTGTTTATATTGGAGCATAAGAGCATGGGGTGATTATTTCACAAGTCAAAACATAGCACACGGACAAGCATATTCTTTCCAAGAAGTGGAAAGAATAATGAACTTATCATATCAGATGGCGGACAGCACATCAATGGTTGTGGCATTGGCGTTGATAGACTCAGGAAACGATACGGATAGAGTGTATGATTTTTGTGCTAACAACTCAGAATGGGCGTTGCCAAGTAAAGGTTCATCAAACGATATGTTGACGCATTACAAGCTTTCAAAAGTAAATAAAGCTGATAGCAAGGCATACGGAATGAATCTTGTACTTGTTGACACAGGTAAATATAAAGATATGATTGCAGGCCGTATGCATAAAGATAATGGATCAGGATCATGGATGGTATATAAGAATTGTGACATGGAATATGCAGAGCAGGTAACGGCGGAGCATAAGGTAAATGTAAGAAATGGAAAGGGGGTTGCAAAATTGGTGTGGAAACAAAAAACAGCACATGCTGATAACCACTATCTTGATTGCGAGGTTTACGCATTTTGCGCTGCCGACATTCTTGGAGTAAGAACAATGCATCTTAATAATATAAACGATGACGTAGCTAATATTGTAAAATCGGAAGATAATCAACATTTTCCTGAGGAGCAATGGATAAAAAATCATGAAAACTGGAACATTTAAGAAGAAGGAGGCATGAGATGAATGGGAATAATACAGCAAGTGAAATGCTGGAAGAAGTTAATAATGCGATATATTCAGTTCTTGTCGGAGGGCAGTCGTATAAGATAGGTACGAGGCAGATGACAAGAGCAGATTTAAACTTATTGTACAAAATGAAGAATGATTTAATGGCACAGGTTCAAGCCAATAAGGGGAATCACCTATTGGATGATACATATGTGGCCATATTTAGTGGGAGGTAATAAATGTGAGCTGGTTAGACAGTCTAATTTCATTTATATCACCTGAGTGGGGTGCTAAAAGAGAGGCATGGCGAAAGAGTCTTTATGAAATGAGGAGCTATGATGCAGGTGACTACTCAAGAGGGAATGCTAATTGGAGAGTGATAAATCAATCTGCAGAATATACAGATAAATATAGCCGTGACAATGTCAGAGCGAGGGCAAGAGATCTGGAACGGAATTCAGATATGATGAATTCCGTCATTGGAGCTTATAAGAGAAATGTAATCGGTGGAGGTTATATTCTTCAGGCAAAAACCGGAAGTGATGAATTAAATGACTCAATAGAAACTGCATGGAAAAAGTGGTGCAAGAAACAGAATTGTGATGTTACAGGAACTCAGTCATTTACTCAGATGATGAGAATGTGTATGAAAAGAAAAAAGATAGATGGTGGAATCTTAATAGTAAAAAGATACACTGGTGATGGATTTCTGCCATTTAAGCTTCAAACATTTGAGGTGGATGAGCTTGATAGCTCTCAAACTGTGCCTAAAAATGCAGGAAATAAAGTGGTCGGTGGAATAGAGCTAAATGAATTCAACAAGCCGGTTGGTTACTGGATCAGGCAATATCCTGTTGATAACTTAGCGATTATGACTCCGGTTTATATTGAAGCAAAAGATGTAATATTCCTTTACACAAAACATAGGCCATCACAGGTGAGAGAAATGAGTGATATGAGTCCTACGATTACAAGAATTCGTGATGCAAACGAATTCATGGTAGCGGTATCTGTAAAGGAAAGGATTGCTGCATGTCTTTCAGTGTTTATAAAGAAAACCATTCCTACGACAGGAATTGGAAGAGGTATAGGTGTTGGACAAGGAGCTCTTCATGATTATCAGGGGAAGTCTATAACTCCCGGTATGATTAAAGAGCTTAATGCAGGAGACGAGATACAAGTTGTTAATCCAGCAGGACAAGCTACAGATGCAGCAAGCTATATAAAACTTCAACAAAGACTTGTTGGTGCAGGGCAGGGTATTAGTTATGAGGCAACAAGCCGTGATATGAGTGAAAGCAATTATTCCTCAACAAGGCAGGGAATTATAGAGGATGAGATGACTTATGCGGAAGAAAAGGAAATGCTCACTGAAGTAATGGATGAAATATTTGAGACATTTGTTATATCCTTGTGGTTATCAGGGAATATTCAGATAAAAGATTTTTGGAAAAATAAAGATAAATATCTGGACCATGCGTGGATTATAGCTCCTAAAAAGTGGATTGATCCACAAAAGGAAGCAAATGCAAACAGGATTGCACTTAATACTGGACAAAAGACATTCAAACAGATTGCGGCAGAGCAAGGAAAAGATTGGAAGGAGCAAATCGAGGAAATCGCAGATGTTCTTGATTATGCCAGAGAGTTTGGAATTGACATGGGAAGTGTAATTTTTGATAAAACAAAGGAGGAACTCTATGAAAACGAGGAAGATGATTCAACAGCAAAGAGATAAGCCTGTTGAGAATGGTAGGACTGCGGCAAGAAGAGAGATGGTTGAAAATAGCATAAGGGCATTAAGTGGAGAGGGAAATGAGCGAAAGTTTATCCTCTCTTTTTCGTCTGAAGAACCCTATCAAAGATACTGGGGTGCTGAAGTTTTAGATCACTCGGAAGGTGCTGTGGATTTAACAAGAATTAATGAGATTGGCTGCTTGCTTTTTAACCACAATCGTGATGCAGTAATCGGAAAGATTGCTAAAGCATGGATTGAAGGCGGAAGAGGAATGGCAGAAGTCGAGTTTGATTCTGATGAGGAATCTGAGCGCATATTCCAAAAGGTTGCCAATGGCACACTTAAAGGAGTGTCAGTAGGATATCAAATCGAATCTTGGGAAGAAGTGGCACAAGGTAAACAGTCAGCTGATGGCAAGGCCATAGGGCCTGCTGCAATTGCAAGAAAGTGGACACCTTATGAAATTTCAATAGTAAGTGTCCCGGCAGATCCAACAGTTGGAGTTGGAAGGGAGTTGTCCGAGCAACCGGTATTCAAAGAAAAACGCTCTATGGACTGGTTTGAAAGACAGATTCAGATAAATAAAACAAATGTTCAAGGAGGTAACTAATTATGAACAAGAAAGCACAAAGACACGCAAAGCTATCAAGGCAGCAGGAAATAGTTAATGCTGCAAAGAATGCAGGAAGAGACTTGACTGCAGAAGAGCAGGCTGAGTTTGATTCTCTTCAAAGGGAAATTGAAACTTTAAATGCAGAGATTTCAGCAGAGGAGCAGAATGAAGAGACTGGAAGTGTGGATTCAAATACTGATGTTCAGAGAGCACTTCAGGATGAGAGAAACAGAATAAGAACTATCACAGATATTTGTGTTGAGTTTGGAATGGATGCGAAGCCATACATTGATGAAGAGGCAACTGTTGATGCTGTGAGAGCGGCTGCTCTTGATCATGTAAGAAAGAATGGCTCTCCGATTGCGGCAAGAGGTGTTGATGTAGTCGCAACAGCGGAAGATAAATTCAGAGAGGCGGCGGCTGATGCATTGCTTCTTAGAAGTGGAATGAGCCTCAACAATCCTGCCGATGGATCAAGGCAGATGATGGGAATGTCTCTTCGTGACTTAGCTATTGAGTGTCTTTCAGGAGATGGAGATGGTAATTTAAATCGAAGAACATCTGATGAGCTCTTTGGGATGCTTCAAAGACAGTATTATAATCCGACTGCTGCATTCCCAGCAATTTTAGACAATGCTATTAATAAGGCATATGTAGAGGGACATAAGACTGTTGCTGTAACTTTTGACAGATGGACAAAAAAGGGAAGCTTAAAGGATTTTAAGACAAATGATAATAACTACTTGGCAGGACCTGCAGGAGAGTTCATTGAGGTGCCTGAGGGAGGTGAGCTTAAGCATGATACATTTAATGATGTAAAGCGTCCTACAAGAAAGCTCAAGACATATGGTCGACAGTTTACCCTTACAAGGCAGGCATTTATCAATGATGATATCGATCTTGTAACTAAAATTCCTGCAAAGTATGCGGCAAGTGCAAGAAAAACAATAAATAAGCAGGTTTACAACATTTTGCTTAAAAACCCGGCAATATATGATGGAACTCCGCTCTTCTCAAACAGTCACAAGAATGTTCTTGCAACAGGGACAGGAATAACAAGAGAGTCAATGCAAAAGATGATCTTGGCTCTTCAGGGTCAGTTAGATGAGTTCGGCGATGCAATAATTGTGAGACCGGCAACACTCGTTGTTCCGTCAGGAATGGGATTTGATGTGTTTACAATCTTTAACAGTCCAACAATCAACACATCAGGTAACACTCAGGCAGTCAATCCGCTCTTTAGATATGCAAGTTCAATTGAAATTGTGGAAGAGCCTACAATTAATGCACTTTGTGGTGGATATGGAAAGACAATGCCTTGGTTCTTAATAGGACATCAGGACGATACAGACTTTATTGAAGTTGATTACCTCAACGGGCAGGAAATCCCAACTATACGCAGAATGGAAACACCGGGGCAACTTGGATTCGTTTGGGATATATATCTTGACTGGGGTGTTGAAGTTATGGACTGGAGAGGTGCAGTTAAGAACAACGGTATCGTTGTTGCAGATCCATTAGTGTAAATAAAAGGAGGTAATTAAATATGGCAAGTGCTACATATTTCCAGAGAGGTGAGGCTCTCGACTATACAAATACAGGAAGTAATAAAATTGCAGTAGGCACTGTAGTAAAGATAGGAACAAGGATTGGTATCACAGGAGATGATATCAATCCTAAGGCAACAGGAGTTCTTCATGTTTCAGGAGTATACGACTTTAAAAAGACTGGAACAAATGAAATAAAGATGGGTACAACAGTGTACTTTGATGGAAACGGAATTACTGAGGCAGCAGGGAGTAATGCGGTAGCAGGATATGCTGCTGAAGATGCCACTGCAAGTGCTACAACTATCAAAGTGAAGATTGGATAGGAGGTAGATATGCTAAAGCTTATAGCTAAATATCCGATATTGTATTTATCAAAGCAGTATAATATTGGTGATGAGATAATTGCAAACAATTCTGATATGGTTGCTGCGTGGATTGATGCTGATACAGCAGAGTGGATTGATGATGAAGAATCTGTTGATCAGGCAGAGGTAACTGAGAATACAGTTCCCTCTGCAGTTCCTGTATCTGCAGAAGCAGGACTCACCGGAGAAGTGACTGGCGAGGAAGATGGGGATGACCTTGTTGGGAAAATTCCTAAAACACCTGCTAGGGCAAGAAAGTAGGGTAAATGATACGAAAGTCGTTCAAGGATATTATAAATCAGGATATAGATATTACATTTATGAATATTGCAGAGTTTTCTGATATTCACAATATTGACGGAAAGGATATGCCGGTTCAGATTGATGACAATGAAGTCATAGAGCGAGAGAAGAAGGCAAAATCCAATATGGATGGAGTGTATGTTAAGCAAAAGCTGATTTATGTGAAAGCGAAGGACTTCGGACCGTTGCCTGCAATCGGAAGGCAGATAATGCTTGACGGAAAGCGTTATTTAATTATTGACTCTACAGATGAATACGGACTTTATACGATAACTCTAGAAGGGAACAGGAGCAAATGATTGAGTTTAGTATTGACGAGGTCGATTTATCAAGAATTAGAGCAAAGCTTTTGCTCTTAGAAAACCAAGTGCCTAATGTTATAAAAAGAGCCTTAAATGCTACAGCCAGAGATGCAAAGACAGCTCTGGCTGATAAAGCGAGGGAGACATACGCTGTAAAATCTTCAAGATTTAAGAAAGCTATTAAACAAAAAAATGCAACAGCTTCAAACCTTGTTGCCACATTAAAAATAACAGGAAAAGCCACGGCACTATCAGACTTCAAATATAGAAGGCATAGTGGCGGAGCAAGTGCAAGGGGTAAGTTGTACAAAGATGGATCATTAAAGGACTTGTCGCTAAATGATAAATTAAAAGCATTTGTTGTAAAGTACCATTCCGGACATACAGCTGTAGTCAGAAGAGATCCACCAGGAAGATATACAAAAGGCATATCAGATAGAAGAAGAACAGGTGGCGATACTACAAAATTGAAAGAGTTTTACAGTCCTTCAATTCCTAGAATGATTGGGAACGAGGCGAAAGTTTATGGGATTGTAAAGCCTAAGATACAGGAAAGCCTAAAAAAACATATAAGCAGGGAAACGAATAGGATACTTGGAGGTAGGTAATGACTGCAGGAAATCTTCAAAAAGAATTAATGAAAGATATCAGTGGTATTTTTGAAAAAGATTTATTTAAGGATTCTATTGGTAAGTATGGGCCGTTAAATATACATGCCCAAAATCTTCCAATTCGAGAAGATGAGGATGCCCCGGATCCAGTCCCATATATTATTGTTAGAGTTTTAGAAGGAAAAGTTAAGGGATGGGTAGAAGCACAAGAAGTTCAGGTAATGTTAATTCTCGGATGTTTTGATGATGATTTGAATAATAATGGTCATACGACATTGCTAGAAATAATACAGAAAATTGAAGAGAGATTTTTAAAAAATCCTATCTTGTCAAAACAGTTTATGTTTTTAAATGACGACCAGCACCCTTTTGAATGGGCTCTTCAGGAAGAGGAGTCGTTTCCTTACTTTTTTGGAGCTATCAGTATGAGTTTTAGAACAGCCACCATAAGGAAAGAGGATAAATACACATGAGTGAATTAAAAAAGAATGTGGGAGTAGTTGAAAAAGAGACTGAGAAGGTTTTGCAAACAGAAAGTGTTTTAATATATATTGGTCCTACAATTGTTGGGATTGCAAGTCATGGAACAGTATTAAACAACGGATTGACAGAATCACTAAAGGCTGCAATTGATAAAGAGCCTGCATTCAATGGATTACTTGTTCCAATAGAAAGTGCTGCTGTTGCACTGAAAGAAATTGACACAAAAACAGGTGCAACATTTTCATTATACGAAAAAGTTGCAAATTACAAATAGGAGGATAAGCAATGACTTATTATCATGGAATTAGGGTTGAGGAGCAGGCCACAAGTATTATTGCTCCAATTACAAGTACTGCTGGATTGCAGGTAGTTGTCGGAACTGCACCGGTCAACTTGGCAAAGGATCCGTATAGTGTTACTAATACTCCACTCATTGCGTATAATTTCGCAGAGGCAGTGTCTCAGCTTGGATATAGTGATGACTTTAAAAAGTACACACTCTGTCAAAGCATGGATGCAAGTTTTAGAGTTTTTAATGTTGCACCAATTATATTTATAAATGTTTTGGATCCTAAGAAGCACAAGAAAGACAATGCTGAAGGACCAGTAAATGTTGTCGCAAAGCAGGCGAAAATAGAAACAACAGGAATTCTGCTTGATACACTTGTTGTGAAGAATGGCGGAACTGCACTCAAAAAGGATGTGGATTATATTGCAAGTTTTTCTGAGGATGGAACGGTTTTAATATCGCTAATTGAGGGGAGTGCTCATGCGAGTGCAAGTACATTGACAGTAAAGTCTACAAGTATAGATCCGACAGCTGTAAGAGAAAAAGACATAGTTGGCGGATATGATGCTGCTACAGATAAGGAGACAGGTATTGAATTAATCAGGCAGGTTTATCCTAAATTTGGATTAGTTCCCGGATTGCTTCTTGCCCCGGGATGGTCACACATACCGGAAGTTGGGGTTGTACTTGGAGCAAAATGCACAGAGATAAATGGAGTCTTTAGTTGCGAGGCTGTTATTGATATAGACTGTACAGCGACTGGGGCAAAGAAGTATACAGATGTAGGTGTATGGAAAAAGAACCATGGATATACAAACAAGCATACTGTAGCTCTTTGGCCGCAGGTAAAGGTTGGAAAAAAGCAGTATGCATATTCTGCGATATTTGCTGCACTGGTGGCATATACAGATGCAAATAATGATGATGTTCCAAATTTGTCACCTTCAAATAAGCTTATTGGAATATCCGGAATGGTACTTGATGACGGTACAGAGGTGGTACTTGATCAGGATCAGGCAGGAGCTCTTAATGGAGAGGGAATTGTTACTGCAATTAATGTTGGCGGATGGAGAAGTTGGGGAAATAATACTGCAGCATATCCAGGTATAACAGATCCTAAGGATAGATGGTTCTGTTGCAGAAGGTTTTTCTCATGGTGGAGCAATAGTTTTATTCTTACTTATTTCCACAAGGTTGACGATCCTGCGAATTACCGCTTGATTGAATCAATTGTTGATAGTGAGAATATTAGAGGTAATTCTTATGTGTCTCAGAGCAAATGTGCAGGTGCAAAAATTGTATTTGATGAAAAGGACAATCAAATCACAGATATTTTAAATGGGAAAATTAAATTCCACCAATATCTTGCACCTTATGTTCCTGCGGAAAATATTGTAAATGTCCTTGAATTTGATCCAACGATGTTGGCTACGGCACTAAATGGAGGAGGTAACTAATTATGGCAGGAGTACTTGGAATACCTGGTGTAATAAATAATTTTAACCTTTACTACAAAGGTACAGCCCTTGTAGGACTAACAGGAGAGATAACCTTACCTGACTTTGAAGGAACTACGGAGACATTAAGTGGTCCCGGTATTCTTGGGGAGCTTGAAGAGGTTGTAATCGGTTCATTTGGAAGTATGGAAATTGAAATTCCTTTCAGAATACTTGACGAGGATGCATTCAAGCTTATGTCTCCAACAGAAACTCTTGACTTGACTCTAAGAGCAAGTGAGCAATACACGGTAAAGGGAACCGGGGGTATAGATACAAAGGGAATGAGAGTAGTAATAAGAGGTAGACAGAAGAAGCTTACAGGTGGAACTGTTAAGCAGGGCGGAACAATGGATGCCTCTGTTACTGTAGAAGTAGTATATATAATGATAGAGCATGATGGAAAGAAGAGAATTGAGCTTGATAAGCTGAACAATGTATACAAGGTCAATGATAAGGATCTACTGGCTAAGATAAGAAGTCAGTGCTAAAGGAGATAAATATGGCTGATAAAAATAAAGTAGTTAATGTAGAAGGTTCTCATGGTGAGGTGTCAGGAAATGACACCTCTATGATTATTAAATTCTCACGTAAATATACCTTTGAAGATAGAGAGTATGAAGAGCTTGACTTGAGTGGCTTAGAAAACATGAGTGCAACAGATATGATTGCAGCAAATAAGATACTTGAAAAGAGTGGTAGTTTTTCCTTTCTGCCTGAGATGTCTCTTGAATATGCTTGTATCATATCGGCAAGGGCAACAAAGATACCGGTTGAATTCTTCAAGGCCTTGCATCCAAAGGATGCAATTAAGGTCAAAAACAGGGTGACCTCTTTTTTTTACGGAGAGGGATAAGGCCTGATGATGGCAAAAAATTAAGAAAGCTTGCTATACAGCTTGCTATGGCGTTGCAGACAGGGGTAGATTTTTTCCTATCCCTGTCTGTTTTTGAATTAATAGAAATGGCAGAGGAGGTGGGAGATATTGGCAGGGAACAACAAGCAAGAGTTGGCCATTCGCATAGCAGGAAAGGTTGAAAATTCGTTAAAACAGAGCCTTGGAATGACTGAAGATGGAATTAACCATCTCGTAGGTATTGCAAAGGGGGCAGCGCTTGCAATTGCTGGCGGATTTGCTGCTATAAAAGTCGGAGAATTTATCGGAGATGCAATAAGTGAATACTCTGAGTTTGAACAGTCTATGGCAAATACTTCAGGTATAGCCGGTGCGACTGCGAGTGAGTATGAACAATTATCTGCAGCAGCAAGAGAAGCAGGTAAAGCTACTACTTTCACTGCTTCGGAGGCAGCAGATGCCCTTGGGTATATGGCACTGGCAGGCTGGGATGTTGAGACCAGCACAAAAGCACTTACTCCAGTTTTAAAGCTTGCAGAAGCTACGCAGGCAGATTTGGCAACCACAAGCGATCAGGTCACTGACTCTATGAGTGCCATGGGAGTTGGAATAAATGAATTGCAGGAATATTTAGATGTTGTTGTTATGACAAACAATAAGGCAAATACAACTTCTGCTGCCTTGATGGAAGCGATGATTGGTTGTGGAGGTGCCGCCAGGGCATCTGGTATGGATTTCAAGGAGACTGCGACAGCACTTGGAATATTGGCGAACAATGGTGTAAAGGGTGCAGAAGCCGGAACAGCGTTGAATTCAATGCTTGTGCGTATTTCCACCAAAGATGCAGCAAAGGCGGCATTTGAGGATCTTGGCGTTGCAGTCTATGATAATGCAGGCAAAATGAGAGATATGCGTCAAATCCTTATAGATTTGAATGGTGCGATGTCAGGTTTGACAGAAGAAGAAAAAAATAACTACATGGCCGCAATTGCAGGAACAAATTATTATTCGAAATTCGGCTATCTGCTGGATGGTGTAAAAGAAGGTGTAGACGGTACGGCTTCAGCATGGGATGCACTATCAGATAACCTTAATAATTCCGAAGGTGCACTGGATGAAATGGATAAAAAGGTCACCAATACACTTAAAGGGTCGATTGCAAGGTTTAATAGTGCAATAAGTGATTTAAAGATATCGCTTATTGAAGGTTTCGGACCACATGCAATCAAGATAATAGATGGGTTTTCCACAAACATTCCTAAAATAACAGAGAATTTCGTTGGTATGGTTAACAAACTGCCAATTGATGAGTTTATGGATGGAGTTGGAAAGATGGCCTCAGGGACAATGGACTTTCTGGTTGCAGTCAGTAGTGGAGAAGGAACAATAGATACTTTTGTCACTATGTTAGATGAGAGCTTTGGGATAAAACTTCCTAACTCAATAAGAAGTGCAATTGATGCAGGGCAGGACTTTATAGGTAAAGGGCAGGAAGTGGCAGGCTTCCTTTTGGGTACGCTTAAAAATGCAGTTGGTAATATAAGAGATAAAATCGCAGAGAATGAACCTACATTCCAAAGTGTTATAAATCTTGCGAACGATTTAAAAGACAGAATGTTTGAGGCATTTGATCATGCCAAGCCTACTATAAAATTTATAGCGGAGACGGCCGTTCCCAATGTGGTAGATGCATTGCTGAAGGTGACTAAAGGTATAACTGATGTAGCAGATGCTTTTGTAGAATGGGATGGATTCCTCCCTACAATCACAGCAATTGGAACTGCAGTAGCAGCCATAAAGTTTTATAAGTTTGTTACTGGAGTTTATTCTGCAGCAAAAGCTCTTACAATATTAAATATTGCAAAGGCCAAGGATATGGCACTGACTCTTGCTATAAAAGCTATGTATATCCAGGATGCAATAGTTAAAGCGGCAAGCGTGGTCCAAACATATGCTCTTGCGGCAGCACACGCAGTGTGGAATGTCACGGCAACAATCGGAGCAGGGGTTACATGGGCTCTTGGTGCGGCATTTGCCTTCCTCACCAGTCCAATAGGCCTAGTGATTTTGGCAATAGGTGCAATCATTGCGATTGGAGTTTTGCTCTGGAAGAACTGGGATACTGTGAAGGAAAAAGCTGGGCAACTTGGAGTATGGCTTGGGGAAAAATTTAATTCAATTAAAGAGTCGATTGGAAATGCCATAGATGGATTTAAAAATAAATTCCCAGTTGCTTTCGCATTTATTGAAGGCGTTTTTAATGGTTGGAAGGCTACAGTAGATGGAGTCATTAATGGAGTTAAGCAAGTGTTCCAAGGTGTCATAGACTTTGTGCAAGGAGTGTTTACAGGTAATTGGTTGCAAGCTCTTGAAGGACTTAAGAGCATCTTTTCAGGAGCCTTTGGAGTGTTAAGCTCTCTTGCACTCGCTCCTCTTAATGCGATGAAGGGCGTTGTAGTTGGAGCTCTCAGTGCAGTAAATGTAGCCACAAATGGTAAGTTGTCTGAAATAAAAAGCTTTTTCACTACTCATCTAGAGGGGGCAAAGAGCACTGTTGTTGGAATACTTGATGGAATAAAAAATGCTTTTAATGAAAAATTAGAAGCAGCAAAAAGCATTGTATCCGGTGCTGTAAATGCAATAAAAGGATTTTTTAATTTCAAATGGGAACTTCCTAAGTTGAAAATGCCACACTTTTCTATAAAAGGAGACTTTAGTCTTATGCCTCCAAAAGTTCCTACAATGGGAGTTGAGTGGTACAAAGATGGTGGAATCATGACAAATCCTACGCTGTTTGGTATTAACGGAAATAATGCCATGGTTGGCGGAGAGGCAGGAGCAGAAGCAATTCTTCCTCTGTCAGAATTATGGAGCAAAATGGGAGGATTTATCGACAGTGCAATAAGTGCATCTGTAAAACTACTTGCAGAACGCATTGAGGATTCCCAAATGGGAACAGGCAGAGTCTCTTTGTCAACTCTTAGTGATAGAATAGCTTCTTCCGGATATGCAGTGGCAGGGGAGAGTGGAGATGGCGGAGCAGTGTCAATAAACTACTCTCCAGTGTACAAATTCGAGGGTTCAGTGTCAAAAGAAGATATTATTCAAGCCGAGGAGATGTCGCAAGATAAGTTCGATAAGCTGATGAAGCAGTGGATGAAGGATAAAGGGAGAACAAGGTTCTAGGAGGCTAATATGAAAACATATACTACAGTTCAAGGGCAGACATGGGATCAGATCGCATACGAGCTTTATGGCAACGAGTACATGTGCGATAAGATTATGGAATTAAACAGAGATAAGCTTGATTGCTTTGTATTCCCAGCAGGCATTGAATTGACTGTCCCTGACAAAGCAGATGCTGTAAGTGAAACTGTTACGAGTGATTACCCAGCATGGAGGGCAATGTTGAATGCAAAAATCTAGGAGGGTAACATATCAGATTTTATATGATGGAGCTGAAGTTGGTCTTTCAAGTCGTTGTGAGTCATTATCTTATACAGATAATGACTCTGGCAATGCTGATGAAATAACTATAAATCTTAGTGATAGAAATATGGAGTGGGCATTGGGAAAGGGCTTTGTCCCGGAAAAAGAACATGATTTGGATGTGACAATATTCTTTCATAACATGACAAACAACAGCATCTATCAATTGTATCATTGTGGAAACTTTACAATAGATGATATCACATATTCAGGTGGAAGTGGTGGACACAAATGCAGCATAAAAGGAGTGTCACTACCTGCAGGACTGGGATTCCAAACAGGGAAGGTTAGCAAGACTTGGGAAAAGGTAACTGTTAAACAGATCGCTGAAGAGATAAAAAGCAAGTATGGAATGGAGAACCTTTACTTTTGGGCAGGTGAACCGATAATCGAGAAAGTGGATCAGGAAGAACAATCTGATAGCGAATTTATAGCAAAGCTATGTAGCGATCAAGGTCTATTTATAAAGATATATAAAAAGGGGTTGGTCATATTTGACAAGAGTATGTATGAGGCAAGAGGGATAACGGCTACATTTTCAGAGACAGACTTTGAGGACTGGAGTTGGAATTCAACATTGATCGGCACATATACCGGTGCAAAAATATCATACATTCAGGTCGATAAAAAGGCTAAGAACAAAAAAGAAAAAACAAAGATAATATCTGTTAATGTGGGCGAAGAACCAAGAATCCTTGTTCTGAATGAAAAAGCAGGTAGCAAGGAAGAAGCTGAGAGAACTGCAAAGGCAAAAGTAAATTCTGAAAACGAAAAGGCAGTGGCATTGGAGTTCACGGCCTTGGGCAATGCAAACATAGTTGCTTCATGCAATATAGAGATTAAAGGAATGGGCCGCATTGACGGCAAGTATTATGTGACAAAGGTAAGTCATGACCTTTCAGGAGGCTCTGGGCATAAAATGAAAGTCAGTGCCTACAGAATATTTACAAGGTTATAGGAGGATCTATGATAAGAATAGGATTTGTGAGCAGTATAGGTGATGGAGGGGTTTCAGTAACTTATCCGGATACCGGGAAAACGACGACTGAGCTTCCTGTTCTTGCTTTTGCAGGAATAAAGCAAACATTCGAAAAAGATGATGCGGTAGTGGTTGCCCACATGAGCAATGACAATTCTATGGCAGTAATTCTTGGAAAGTTTTACGCCGGAGATGATCCAAAGGCAGAGATAAATGTAAGTAATGGAGCATTAAATTTCAAAGACAAGTCGGGAAATATCAGTTTAGCAGAGATTATTGCTAAGTAGGAGGACAAATGGCAAAGATTGGAAACTGGGGGCCTTATCTTAAATTTGAAACCAGTGACAAAAGAATCCTTACATTTAATGGATTTAAAAGGGATTTCGGAGTCAGAACTACACTACATCAGGTAATTGGTGGCAAGCCTTTGGTGGAGCTACTGGGAAGTAATCTTCAAGCTATAACATTTACGATAAAAGTTATTGCTACAAGGGGAATGTCACCTAAGAAGCTTGAAAAGAAACTCATAAACTATATGACATCAGGAGTGATAGCTCCACTTGTGATCGGAAGACGGAATATATGTTCTAAAGCTATGATTACAGCATTGTCGGAGAGTTTTGGTGTTGTGTTGCAAAAAGGAGAGCTCTTAAGCGCACAGTTTGATATTACAATGACGGAATATAGATAGGGAGACTATATGAATGAATTTCAGTTTGAATTTTTGGATGAGGTAGACAAATCTGAAATCAAAGATATTCTTAGAAATTTGAATAATATCTTCAGACTGTCTGAAGGTACTGTGCCACTGATTAGAAGCCTAGGACTGTCAATTGATAATGTTTCTAAAATCCCTGTGGATCTTGAGAATGATATTGCAACAGATATTGTGGCTAAGGTTGAAATGTTCGAGCCAAGGGTGTCTGTAAGCAGTGTGGATTTTAAACATACTAATGATGGAGAAACAAAGATAAAAGTATATCTTGAGAGGGGTGATGGAAGTGGAGAATAGTAACCTAAAGAGTATAAAAGACTATCCTGAAATATCTTTTATGAAGAACTATACAATGGAGCGGCTCGCAGATGATATGATTGCCTGGTTTAAAGAAAAATACAAGGAAATCACAGGTGAAGATATTGTGCTTGGTAAGGCAGATGATAGGCGAATAATATTGCTTACAGGCGCATACTTTATCTATCAGGGATATATGTATTTGGATGATGCTGGCAAGATGGGGCTTTTAAAGTACAGCAGAGGTGGCTATCTGGAAAACCTTGGTGCACTGAAACATATTTACAGGAAGCCTGCAACGGGTGCTACAACTACAATAAGATTTTCAATGACCACTCAAAGAGTATCTGCGATAGGAATTCCTAAAGGGACAAGGGTAACCGCCGGAGATAATATTTATTTTGCTACAGATGTGTATGCAGAAATAGGAATAGGGAAGAAGTATGTAGATGTTCAAGCGACTTGTACGACCACAGGAGCAGCAACTAATAATTATGATATTGGAGATCTTAATACGATAGTTGATATAGTGGCTTTTGTAGACAGTGCAAAGAATATAACTAAACCTGAGAACGGAGCCGACATAGAGTCTGACGAGTCACTAAGACAAAGGATATATATTGCTCCTGCGTCATACTCAACTGCAGGTTCTGTGGACTCATATGAATACTTTACAAGGCAATATAGTTCGGATATAAGCAATGTAAGAATTACAAGTCCCGAGCCTGGAGTCGTTCAGATACGATATCTTTTAAAGGACGGTGCAATACCTGAAGCTGAATCAATACATAAACTAAAGGAATATCTGTCAGGAGAAAATATAAGGCCGTTGACAGATAAAGTTGAAGTGCTTGCACCTACAAGAAAAAAATATAATATTAACCTAACTTATTATATCAATAAAAGTGATCAATCAATGGCAAATACAATACAGGCGAAAGTTGCTCAGGCAATAACAGACTATATTGCATGGCAAAGAGCTGAAATTGGAAGAGATATCAATCCTGATATTTTAAAGCAAAAAATCATTGATGCAGGAGCAAAGAGAGCAGACATAACATCTCCTGTTTTTACAGTGGTTGATGAAAATTCAGTGGCAGGTGTTGATACACAGACAGTAACTTATGGAGGTCTTGAAAATGATTAAGTATGAAGATGCTGAACCTATTTCCGTTTTACCTTCGGTGCTTTCGTCTGAGCCAAGTAATGTAGCTATCAGCTATGCATATAAGATGGCAATGGAGAAAATTATAAGGTTCTCGATTCAGACATCGCTTTACGCCGATATTGATCATATGGATGAGGATGTTTTGGACTTGATGGCTTTGGAATTTCGGACACAGTACTACGATGAGGTATTGCCGATTGACATCAAAAGGCAGCTGGTAAAAAATGCCCTTGGCTGGTATCAAAGAGCCGGCACGCCAAATGCAGTCAAGGAGCTCATCAATACAGTGTTTGGAGAGGGTGACATTGTCGAGTGGTTCGATTTTGCAGATCCGCCATATACACCCGGAACATTTGAAATACAGACTGAGTCAAGAGTGACGGAAGAATTGATTTTGTATTTTACAAATTTGATTCACAGAGTAAAAAATGCCAGGTCGCACATTCGAAGGATTACGATTTTAAGAAATATCGGAAGCAAGGAGTACGGCGGTGTAGGGGCTGTGAGCAAGCCGGAAAGAAATATATATAATTATAATAGTCGTGACGAGCCTGTCAAAGGTAAGCCTTATATAGGTGTAGCAGCGATAAGCTTTCCGGAAATAGTAATTTATAACAGGTAGGAGAGGTAAGAAAATATGGCTGGAGTATTTAAAGAGGCTGTTCTGACAAAAAAAGGCATTGCCTTGCTTGCCAAAGCACAGGTGAATAAAGCAAAGATAGAGTTAACTAAAGCGGTATCGGGAGATGGAAGCTATAGTATATCTGATGATTTAACCCAAAGAACTGCTCTAAAGGCACAAAGACAGGAGTTTAAGTTTGTAGCATTAAAGAGACAAAATGATACTAATGTATTTATAAAATTCCTTATTACAAACAAACAGGAAAGTGGAAATTTGCAAAATGGATACTATATCAAAGAAGTGGGTATATATGCAAAAGACCCGGATGAAGGTGAAATTCTGTATGCAATTGCTATTGCAAATGATAATCAGTGGGACTATTTACCGGCTTATAACGACCTTTTACCATCTACAATTGCAATAAATTTCTTAATTGAAGTTTCAAATGCTGATAAGGTTGTAATTAAGATGGATGCACCTTTGCAGGTCAGTACAGTTGTTCTGACAGATGATATAACAGGTGCAAAGTATAAACTTGGAATCAGTAATGGCGCTTTCTACTATGAGGAGGTGGAAGAATAATGGCAAAGGTATTTTTGGCGGATAAAGAAACACAGGATAAAATTTATAACATTGTCAGAGATGACCAGGTATATGGATTTGTGGAGCATATGAGGGAACCTAATCCTGCAAAAAAAATTGAGTATATTGGCGCAAACAAGGATTTTACTCCAATTACACAGGATTTGGATCAAAGCAAAGTAAATTATGGTTCATGGAAAAAATTTCCTGTAATTGCCGGCAATAAACCTTGGATGGTACTTGAAACCGGTATTGGTGATTACAGGTTGAATGAGGATGACTATACAAAGAAATTGGATGGCACCGCTTCAGATGTAAGTAATGCAAGGTATCCGGGTGGTGCATACTCATGGCTTCCAAGAGTGTATACAAGACAGGAAGTCTATGGAGATGATAGATATGTGTGGTTCAGCTTTGAAAAAAGAGAAGGTTTTGAGGCTATCGGATTTAGAGAGTGGAATGGCAGTAGATTTGAAGAGGTAGAAGGAGTTTGGCTGCCTATGTTCTATGGCTCAAAGCTATCTGATACGGTTGCAAGCATTTTTAAGTCGAAAACCGGTGCAGAGGATGCTAACAGTATATTTTTAACAAGTATCGCAGGAGCTGGTGTATTTGTTGGGAATAAGACACAAATGCAACATTTATTTGGAGCCGTGTCATTATGGAAAGGTGATGAGTTGCTTTGTGGATATAGACTTTTACAGGGTGCAATATTAAATGTAATTACTGATTTACTTATCTTATTTGCGAAGACTACAGATTTAAAAAGTGTATTTGGGAAAGGCAGACAAAATATTAGAGTTGGAAGTGAGCAATTAAAAAATGATATTGTGTCGGGTGGGCAGTTTATGGGAACTTCAGATGGAAATTCCTTGAATAAAATATTTCACTCAATTGTACTGGGATCATATCAGTTGGCACAGGTGGATGCAACAATGCATATTAATAATACGAATGATGAATTTTTTCTTTGCATTCAAAAAGAAGAGACAATAAACACTTCCAATTTTTCTAATCTTGCAAATTATGTTCGAGTAGCAAATTATAAAAGGAATTTGCTTGATGGAACTTGGAAAAATGTTAACACACGTGTGAAGGCAGACTATGGAGCTGTACCTGCTACACTGTATAGTGAGGCAGGCACAGGTGATGTTAAGCTTAGAGCAAGAAGCAACTATACATGTGTCAGACTCTCACCGGGAGAGAATGCAAGCTTTAGAGCATATGATTTTGCATCTGTGCAAATCGGAAGTACTGATATAGGCAATGGAGTTGGAGCATCTACTATGCTTATGCCACCCGTAGACTTAACTCCATAGGGTAAAACGAATAGGATATTAAGTAATTTTTAGAGAGCCATAATGTGCTCTCTTTTTTATACAGAAAGAAGGTAAATAATGTTGAATGCTTTTTTATCAGGTAAAAAGCTTATGGGTGGAGATTACTCGCAGTTCACTCTGGCAGGTAAAGCTTTACTAAGTAGACAAGGAAGAATTAGTAGAGAACCGCATATCGGGGATAAAGTATACTTTTATAGTCAGAGCCTTGGCAGAGTGGCACATGTAGGAATTGTTGTATCTGTGGAAAAGATTGGAGACAGATACAATATTGAAACAGTGGAAGGCAATACAAGTTCCGTAAGCTTTGATAGAAATGGTGGATGTGTAGCAAGAAAAAAATATTCTTTCACATTAGCAGAGGTGGGAGGAACTAATAGAATCAATTGTTTTTGTAGTCCACTGTTTGGGGACAACACCTGTACAGCTGAAGAACTTGTAAAAGTAGCTTGTGAAGAAATAGGCTATGAGGAAAAGGCAAGCAATGCAGGTCTTGACGGTAAGCACACCAATGTAGGTAGAAATAATTATACTAAGTACGGAGAATGGTATAGGGAAAATTGTGATGGCAACCATCCGGCATACTGGTGTGAGCAATATACCAGCTGGTGTGCCTATAAGGCTTGTGAGATGCATAAAAAGAATTCCTTTACAGGATGGGTGCAGTTTGATGGCAAGTGGATGTATGAGCTTAACGGTGTGGTATTAAAAGGTCAATGGATAAAATCCGGTGATAGATGGTATGTGACAGATGAAGCAGGTTATATGATCACAGGCTGGTTTAAACAGGAAAATGATGAATGGTATTATCTTAATCCACGAGACGGAGCCCTGCTTAGTGGACAATGGATAAATGTTGATGGTGCTGATTACTATCTCACGAGTAGTGGTGTAATGGCGAAAAGTGGATATATAAAAGATTCTGATAAGGAGCTTTACTACTGGGTAGATGATAAAGGTAAGTATCAGAAGGAATATGATACAGTGGCACCGGAATTTGATAAGTATGAGCTTATAGAATAGGAGGATTCATATGAGAGCAAATGTTTTATATTCAATTGTTGGAGTGATAGGGGGATTTATAGCAACTATGTTTGGTGGATGGAGCGAGGCGCTTATTACACTTATAATTTTTATGTCAGTAGACTATGTGACAGGGATTATAGTTGCAGGTATATTTAAGAAAAGCAAAAAGTCTGAATCAGGAGCTCTTGAATCTAGGGCAGGTTTTAAAGGACTTTGCCGTAAAGGTGCGGCATTAATGATTGTACTTGTAGCAGTAAGACTTGATATAGTGATGCAGACATCTTATATCAAGGATGCAGTTATCATTGCTTTTATAGCAAATGAATCTATAAGCATCATTGAAAATGCCGGACTTATGGGTATACCTATTCCGTCGGTAATTTCAAAAGCTATAGATACTTTGAAAAGTAGTGCTGACAGCACAAAGACTGAAGCATAAACTTTGAAAGTTAGCTTTGAAAAATAATAAAAAGAGAGGTTAGGACTTGTACTTTCCTCTCTTTCTTGTTTCTATTTTTATTGCCTTATTTGTTATTGTTTAATTTTTTTCTTTTTCTTGAATTGTGCTTTTGATTTAAAATTTTTTGTACTTTTTTGAAAGTATCGGTTGATATAATACTTTCATGTGATCCTGATTTTTCCTCTTCTTTGAATCTTATATATCCTGTATAGGTTTTATTTTTCAGTATTACTTTTACAGAGTTGGCTGAGAATGCTTTCCCTCTCTTGCCTCTGTAGCCAGCAGAATTTAGTTTCCTTGCTGTTTCAGATAGGTTATGTGTTTCTAAGTATGATTCAAAACATAGTTTAACACAATCTGCTTCTTTTTTTATGACTTGTAATTTATTGTTTTTCGCAACATAGCCTTTAAGATGTGAGGGTATGTATCTATCTTGTTTAAATTTTTCATCAAGTGCAAAGCTTACTCTTTCACTTGTAAGCTCGCGCTCTAACTGAGCAAAAACCCCTAAAATGCCGATAATTGCACGCCCAAAAGGCGTAGATGTGTCAAATGCCTCAGTGTATGAAACCAAGCCAATGTTTAGTTGATTCAATTTGTATACCGTCTGATACAAGTCAGACACACTTCTTGTAAATCTGCTTAAAGCCCAGAAAAGAATAACATCAAACTTCTTTTCTTCTGCGTTCTGCATAAGTTTCTGTACCGCAGGCCTGTGCGCCATATCCTTACCACTTATACCTTCATCTGCGTAAAGTTCATAAACAGAATAGCCTTTGTCAGAGCAGTATTTTCTCAGAGTTCTTTCTTGCGCTGCTAAAGAGTAGCCTTCCCTTGCTTGATCTAGAGAAGATACTCGGATATATATTGCAACCTTTTTACTCATGTGATAGACTAACCTTGCCTTTCTTTTGAGGTAGGCCCTGCAGGTTTGCTTTGGTCGGCTGCTGCAGGGCCGTTTTTATTTATTCTTACGCGCTTCTATTCAGCTGGATTGTAGAATATGCCGTCTTCGTTGATATACTCAACTACCTCATCTTCAGTCACTGACAATGTGCCCACAACTGATAGGCCGTTTTCAAGGTCAATTGTGATTTGATACTCGCCGATTTCTGAAGGTCTGTCATTGTCTATTCCATCAACTGTGCCATAGTATGCACCTGAAATCATTCTGTTAATTTCTCTTTGTTCATCTGTTGTAAAGCTTCCATAAGTTCTTCCAATCATTGTTTCCTTAGTCATGTTATTCACCTTTCTTTTTACTTACAGTTTTATATTTGCTGGTCGGCTCTGTAAGTTTTTGTAAGTTCCTTATTTATCTTACAATGTTATTTTACTCCATTATTAGAGTAATGTCAAGTACTTCTTACTCTATTTTTAGAACTTTTTTTATTGCTTTTAAGTAGGGTGCAGTATATACTTGAGATTAAGAAAGTGAGACAAGAGGTGGTTATGATTAGATATAAAATAGATATTATGAAAGAGTTGACCAGCAAAGGATATTCTTATACTCGTATAAAAAAAGAAAAATTGCTATCTGCTCAGACCTTAGAAAATATAAAGCAAGGGAAGTCTATCACATTGGACACGCTTAATAAACTATGCTTAATGACAAAATTATGTGTTGAAGACATCATAGAAGTAGTAGCAACAGATGAAGAGAAGGAAAAGTATTTCTAGCGACCATAGAAGCAAGATGTCTAATAAATATCTACTGCAAGAAGAATTCAGATGAAAAAATGGCAGGTTAGCGTGTTGCATTTTGTGTTGCATAGTGGAGAAAAACAAGGCATTTTAGAAGAAAAGTAAATCTTTTAAAAGACAAAAAAAGAACGCTGAAAATGGCTTGATTCCTAGCGTTCTTTGAAAAAATACGATTTTATCGGGTTTTGTAAGAACTGCGGGTGACAGGACTTGAACCTGCACGGTCGCCCACAAGAACCTAAATCTTGCGTGTCTGCCAATTCCACCACACCCGCATGCAGAAAAAATTATACTTTAAAAAATAATGGCTGTCAAGGGAAAACATGTCAGGAAGCGTTGCGATCAGGATTGTAAAACAAAAGTTCTAAAGGGGATGCCTGAACTGTAATTTAAATATTTGCTTTTTAAAAGCCTGTATTAAAGAAAGAGATTTTTATAAGTCATAGTATTGAAAAAAAATTTTTATAGGAATATCATATAATCGTAGCTTTTTAAACAGAACAAAATATATTGTAAATAATATAAGGAGTTATATGTTTTCAAATAATGTTAAAAAGATATTTGATGAGATAAAGGCAGATAAGGAAAATGAGGAGTTTACAAAGGCAGGTATAGATCCTTTATTTAGTGCACCGGAGAGTGCCAAAGTAATTATTGTAGGGCAGGCACCGGGGATAAAAGCTCAGGAGGCAAAAAAATACTGGTTTGACCGAAGCGGTGACAGACTTAGAGAATGGATGGGAGTGGATAAAAAGACATTTTATGATTCGGATATTTTTGCGATTATACCGATGGATTTTTATTACCCCGGTAAAGGCAAAAGCGGTGATTTGCCGCCAAGAAAAGATTTTGCTTCTAAATGGCATCCCTTACTTTTGAAGGAACTTCCAAATGTGGAACTTATTGTACTGATAGGGCAGTATGCACAGAAATACTATTTGGGAAACAGGGAAAAGTCAAATCTTACAGAGACTGTAAAAGCATATAAAGAATATTTGCCAAGATATTTACCTATTGTACATCCTTCCCCAAGAAATATGATGTGGATGAAGAAAAATCCGTGGTTTGAGGAGGAGGTAGTGCCTGTTTTAAAGGAAAGAATCAGAGGATATTTAAAAATTTAGATACAAAAACACAGATCAGACGCATTTTGAACATAAAAAGAACTTACTAAAAATATATATTTGCCATAATTTATCTTTAATATATAGCAAACGATATCAATATAGAGGGAGGCATTATGGCAAGATTAGTTTTTGAAAGAATTGAAGAAGCGGCAAACGGATTATAATTTAAAAATAAAACCACTAAGAGGCATTGATTAATCAATGCCTCCTTTATTTATATCCTACTGTATTTTGGTCATTTTACCACTGCTATCAACGTAGTAGTTGTCGATCCACTGATCCACAGCCAATGTTCCATTGTCATTTAGGTAATACCAAGAACCTGATGATTTAATCCAACCGGTTTTCATAATACCATTCTTGTCCAAATAGTAAGTCTGATCATTATAGCTCACAAAGCCTGTAGCAGGATTGCCTGAACCATCAACAACTTTCCATTCACTGCCTGTCTGACTCCATTTAAAAGAGTTTGCATCTGTAATCTTCATGGCAGCATAGCCGGGTACAGCAACAGTCATGGAAATAGTGGCAGTAAGCATTAACATAGATATAGTTTTCTTAACAAACATAACTGACCTCATTTTCCATCAAAATATTCAAACTAAAATGTAGCTTGTTCTAATATTATAACAGCATTTTTCCGATTGAAAAGGGAATAAATATAATGGTAAGAAACCGTAAGAAAAAAGAAAGAGATTCCGATATTATAAAATATATAGATATAGGGGAAATATGAAAATATATGGTAAATGTAAAAGTACTCCCGTCTTGACTCATTTATATAAAGGTAGTACCTGACTTCCGTCGTTTCTCTCAAAACCTAGTACTCTAGGTATCCAAGAGCATGCAGTTTTGAAAGAAATTGTCGACTTCAGCTTTGGTTAAATAGAGGGCATCAAGGTTACTAAAGCCAACCAATTTTTTAACCTTTTCGTTAACGGCCTGGTCTCTTGATATATTGATATATGTATTATCACCTTTATTTACCACCCTAAAATCACGCATAAAGTTAATCAAGTCATAAGAGTTTATTTTATTTTTGAAGCACTTGATTTCTAATACTCTTAAAAGAAACAAGCTAAGGTAGCATATCAAAAAATGCCCATAGATTGTTTCTTTTTTCTGTAAATAAACAGGCCTGGCATCCAGGTATGATTTTGTAAGTCTAAAAGATTCCTCGATTTTCCATAGGCTATGGTATGTTTTATATACCTGTAATGGCTCCATATCTATCTCGGATGTCACTAAAAGATTATATCCTGCATATTTAAGATCTTCATCAATCTTAGATTTATTTAAATCTATTATAGGCTTTATTTTCTTGCCTGCACTATCTTTCGTTATGATGTCTACATATTTAGCACAATCTCCAAGTTCATCTTTAGCGATATTTTTGTATGTAGAAAACTTTGAAGCTTTATCGACCATTTTCATTATTTCAAGCTTTTGTTTCTTTGCAAGGTTAGGATTATAAGAGACGATACGCTTTTCTTTTATAGAGAACCTTGTAACACTCTCTTTTCCTGTTTCCGGATCAATCTCTTTAAAACTGTAATCAAAGCTGTCAATACAGGATTTAAGACGAAAAGATATATTATCTCTTTCATCAGTGTAATTAGAAAAGACATTTGTATCATTCTCAAGTAGAACCCATTTCTTTTCCTTTTCACTTAGATTCTTACCATGTATTGATTTTGAAAATATATAGCCATCATTAGCTTCTTTAACTGCAGCATAAATATTTCGTGCACAATTAAGTCCTTTATCAGCCACCTGAATCGTCTTGCCTGATACGTTGTGTCGTTGCTTCATTTCTTCAATAACTTTTCTAATATATGGCTTTTCCGATTCATTTCCTGGATACATTTGCATGGAGACAGGTACGAGATTAGCATCTAAAAGTAAAGCTTGCCCTATTATCGGGGAGTGCCTATTCTCTTTTGAAGGTCCCTTTTGCTTGTCATCACTAGGGATATCAATTTCAAAGTAATAATTAGTGCAATCAAAAAATACATTGCTTAGATCCCTTTTAGAATAGCTTTCATAAGAGTGATTAAATAAATCAATGTACTTTTTATAAGACTCTCCTATGAAAGAACAACCGTCATATACTTGGTCTTCAGAGATTGTTGAGCTGCCATAAAGGAATGGAAAGACATGAGAGGCTGTCTTTGACTTAGAGCATGGTGATATAACCCTTGCATAAATAAGTTGAGTAATTAAGTCAAATACAGAGAACTGAAAACGCATTTGAGAAGCAATTATATCAATAGTTTCTTTAACATCAAGCTCATCAATTAATGAGTAGAGCAAGAAGTGTCCTATATTAAGTTCAACAGGGGTGGAAAATGCACGAGGACGGGATTCTTCAGAAAGAACTTTTGTTCTATTCTCGTTTTGCTCTTTTACATAGTCACTGTAAAATTTAACAGGATCCGGAATCTCACCTGAAATCAAATCCTCAACATAACCAAAAGATTTTACATTTTTTGTTCCTGGTTGCTTTTTATTCTTATCCCAAAATGATTCATACATCTGAAGATAAGTACCTTTTTTCTTCTTTTCTTTTCTCAAAAAATAAGCCATAAACACCTCTAAAAGCAAAGTACTATGAAGTACTATGATTATAACATACTCTAAAAATTTTTTCAAATTTTTTCAAATATTTTTTATGTCAGAAAAGCCTTTAAAATAAAGGCTTTAAAAGAATTGCACAAAATCAAATAGTTTATTAGAAATTTAAAACGTCGGAACTTTCATAGTACTTCGACGGAAGACGGGTAAGAAAAAAGAAAGAGATTCCGATATTATAAAAAAAATATATATAGGGGAAATATGAAAATATATGGTAAATGTAAAAGTACTCCCGTCTTGACTCATTTATATAAAGGTAGTATTCTTTTAGCATAAAGTCTTTACATTCTTTTTTTGTCTGCTTATTTTCAGACAAAGGAGGAGGGCTCCTGACATCGTGAAAAAAGAGCCTTCCTCAAATGTCTATTATCAATACCAAAAGGAGGTATGGAATTGAAGAAAAAATGGTTCGTACGCTTTATACCGATGCTGGTTTGCTTTATGGGTGTTTTTTCACAGAGAGCGGAGGCATCCACAGGTGTTTATGTTCCGGATCCCGTGACAGGATTTGTGGCAAATGTCCGGGATGCGGCCTATGGTGCAGTGGCTGATGGTGTGAGTGATGATACTGCGGCGATACAAAGAGCCATTGATGCGGTTTCTGCGGCAGGCGGAGGAATAGTGGATATTCCTGCCGGTAACTATATGATCAATACTCTGCATCAGACAGGGCATAGCTATGAGAGAGCAGGACTTGTATTAAAAAGCAATATTATAGTGCGAATGGCGAATGGTGCGGTACTTAGGGCGATTCCAAACGGGGAGAGATCCTATCAGATATTCAGTATCACTCATGTGGATAATGTACATATCATGGGTGGTAAACTTATAGGAGATCGTGATACTCATATCGGAAACCTGGGACAGACCGGATATGGCGTTCGTATTACAGATGCGACCAATGTAGTTATTGAGGATCTCTATGCAGGTGAATTTTGGGGAGATGGTGTATTTTTAGGAGAGGACAGTAGAAATATTACTCTTTACAGAGTTATCTGTGATCATAACCGCCGTCAGGGAATGTCTATTGTAGGCGGACATAATGTAAAAATACTGGAATCCGAGTTTAAAAGATCTGACGGAACTCCCCCAAAATCCGGAATTGATATAGAGCCTGAGGGAGATCATCCGATTGTAAGCGGTGTTGAAATACGAAATTGTTTATTTGAAGGAAGCAGTACCGGTTTTGTAGTAAGCAATCAATATTCCAACAGTGTTGCGGAAAATATTATCTTTGCAGACAATATAGTACGCGGTAATAAAACCGCTATAAATCTGGTAGGTATACAAAGCGGCGAAGTTACCGGAAATACTATCTATCATGATCAAAGTATCACAGAAAATGATACGCATTGGGGCATCAGGCTTCGTAATGACGGACGCCATCCGACAAGAAATGTAATAGTCAGAGGCAATACCATCTACGGAGGTAATGTAGTTGATACTACAGGAGAGAGCAGCAATGTGGTTCAAAATAATACCTTTAAGGCAGCTGTATATATTAGAGGTATTGCGCATGCAGGACAGACACTTAAAGCCAAGGTATATGACGGTGATTACGGAGATCTTCATGTCCACAATGTGGTATGGGTTCCGGCTACAGCAATTTCTTCTTATCAGTGGTATGCTGACGGAACGGCAATTGCCGGTGCTACACAGTCAAGCTATATACCGACAGCCGCCGATACGGGAAAAGAGATCACAGTGCGTGTTCAGTATACTGATAAAGCAGGAAATGCGGAAGATGCTATAAGTCCTCCAACACTGCCGGTAAACTATGCAAATCATGCGCCGACCGATATCACACTTAATCCTCTTTTTATCTACAGTGATGAATATCTGGCAGAAGTAGGTCTTTTAAATACAACAGATCCCGATGCCGGAGATGTACATACTTATACCGTGGATGATGAGCGATTTGAGATAGTATATGATAATCTGTTGCGCTTAAAAGGTGATAATTATATACCATTCGGCTCTGCAACTAATATAACTCTTAATGTAACGGCGACAGATGTACTGGGCGCTTCTTACACAAAAGCTTTTACAGTGGAAGTTACAAGACCGAAGAATCAGCCTCCTAAAAAAATCACAATTGATAATAATATTCTGATAGCAGGAAGACCGGGAGAAATTGTAGGTAAACTTACAACTCTTGATCTTAATGTAGGTGATACACATACCTATAATGTAAGTGATTCACGATTTGAGGTAAATTCTGAAGGAAAGTTGAAGCTCAAAGACGGAGTGAGTGTGGATGCCTCTTTGGAGTCAAGCATCAGCTTAAATGTGCAGGCAATTGACTCCGGAGCAAGGGCTTATACGGAGAAATTTACATTACAGGTACAGGCGGGAAGTTCCACAGGCGGAGCCGGAAGCGCCGGAGCGGGAAATACCGGAGGCGGAAATGCCGGAGGTGGAAATACCGGAGGAGGAAATATCGGAGCGAGAAATGCCGGAGGCGGAAATATCGGAGGTGGAAATGCCGGAGCGGGAAATATCGGAGCGGGAAATGCCGGAGGCGGAAATACCGGAGCAGGAAATGCCGGAGCAGGAAACGCCGGAAGCGGAAATACCGGGATTGCAACACCGTCAGGGGCAAGACAGAGTGATATTGTAACACCTTCCACATCAGATCAGGACAGCAGAAATTCAAGGAGATCAGGAAGAAGTTCCGGCAGATCGGGCGGCAGTGGTTCGGGAGAGTCGAGTAATCGCAATAAAAGTAAAAAACTTAGAAGCAGTAATGCATCTTCAGGCAGTTATTCCTATGTACAGACCAATGGAAAAAGATATGATAGAGGCAGCTGGAAGCAGGTAGGAAATATATGGCAGCTTGATGTAGACGGAACACAGGCAAAATCCGCATGGGCATTTCTATCAGATAAATGGTATCTCTTTAATGAAAAAGGAGATATGGTGACAGGATGGGCAAATGTTGACGATAAGTGGTATTTTATGGACTCATCAGGTGCTATGCGTGAAGGATGGCTGGAAGACGGAAGCGGAGAATGGTATTATATGAATCCTATATCTGACGGAACCAGAGGAGCTATGAGAACAGGATGGCATCAGATTGACAGAAAATGGTATTATTTTAATACAGCTTCAGACGGTGCTCAGGGAAAGATGCTAAAGAATCAGAGAACACCTGACGGATATCTTCTAAAAGCCGACGGAATCTGGGATGAGAGTGCCGCAAAGCAATAAACTTCTAAAAAAATCCGTATTCAGTTTAAAATAGAATTATTATAAGTGAAGAAGAATATACCTTCTTACTTAGAAAGATGGGACAGACTTAAAAATCTGTCTCATTTTTTATAATAGGGAATTTAATATTATAAAAGCTGTAAGTAAAACAGAAATGTAAAACAGTATAATACTTATAAATCTTATGGTATAATTAATATGTTGATGTTTTGTAAATATTTCGGTCGTGAATGCGGATTTTACTTAAAAAAACATATATTTACTTAAATAGGGAGAATACTATGAAAATCAAATTAAGCAAGTATATAGCAAAAAGACTTGTGGAGCTTGGTGTCAGCCATGGATTCAGTGTGACCGGAGGCGGCGCTATGCATCTTAATAATGGTCTTGGACATCAAGAAGGACTTACAATCACATATAATCACCATGAACAAGCCTGTGCAATGGCGGCTGAGGCTTATGCCAGAATAAATAATAAAATGGCGGTGCTCTGTGTGACCACAGGTCCCGGAGGAACAAATGCAATTACCGGTGTACTCGGTGCATGGCTTGATTCCATACCTATGTTTGTACTCTCAGGGCAGGTAAGATATGATTGGACCGCCAGATATTCAGGTGTGGGTATCAGGGCTATGGGAGATCAGGAGTTTGATATATGTAAGTCCATAGAATGTATGAGTAAATACAGCGAAATGGTTATAGAGCCTATGCGAATAAGATATTTGCTTGAAAAATGCGCATATCTTGCAAATAACGGCAGACCGGGACCTGTATGGCTTGATATACCTTTGGATGTACAGGGAAGCTTTATAGAAGAGGATGAGCTGATAGGTTTTGATATTAAAAACTATGAAGAAGGCGGTGACGGTTGGGAAAAATCATCACCATATAAAACAGAACTTGATGACAGGACAAGACTTGATTTAGGAAATAAGCCAAAGCTTGTTTCGGATGAAGTTTTAAAAGAGATAATAGAAAAAATAAGAAATGCCAAAAGACCTGTATTTAATGCCGGAAACGGTATAAGGATAGGAAATGCACATGAGGAGTTTTTGGAGCTTTTGGAGCTTTTAAATATACCGGTGGTGGTAGGATGGAACTCTGAGGACTGTCTGGAGGTTGAGCATCCTTTATATTCCGGAAGACCCGGAAATTTCGGTGACAGACCCGGAAACTTTACAGTGCAAAATTCCGATTTGGTATTTTCCATAGGTTCAAGACTCAGCCTAAGACAGGTAGGATTTAACTATCAGGGATGGGCAAGAGAAGCATTTACGATAATAAATGATATTGATATTGAAGAACTTAAAAAGCCGACTGTACATATAGATATACCTGTGCATGCAGATTGTAAAATTTTTATGAGGCAGCTTATAGATTTATTAAAGACTCAAAAAACACCGGTATTTGATGGAGGAGAAGGTCTGAACGGTATGAGCTGGTTACAGACCGTTAAGTATTGGCTGAAAAAATATCCTGTATGTAAGGAAGAATTCCTTGAAAATGATGACAGTAAAAAAGCCAATGTATATGCTTTTATAAAGGAAATAGGCGACAGGGCAAAGGAAAATCAGATAACAGTTGTGGGAAACGGCTCCGCCTGTGTGGTTGGAGGACATTCCTATATTATAAAGAAGGGACAAAGATTTATATCAAACTCAGCCGTGGCTTCCATGGGCTATGATTTGCCTGCCGCAATAGGTGCATATATGGCAAACCTTGACGGAAAAAGATTTGAGAATGAGCTGATACTTATTACAGGTGACGGAAGTATTCAGATGAATTTGCAGGAGTTGCAAACCATTGTCCATCATAAGATGAATATAAAAATTTTCCTTATAAATAATGAAGGATATCACAGTATCAGACAGACTCAGACAAAGTTTTTCAGTGATGAAGTACCGGTTGGAATAGGTCCTGACAGCGGTGATCTTTCTTTCCCGGATATGGGCAAACTTGCGGCAGCATATGGAATAAATTATATTTGTGCAAAGACCAATTCCGAGCTTAAAGAGGCGGTGGCAAGGGCTTTTGAGATGGATTCCCCGGTAATTTGTGAGGCTTTTGTAACCAAGGAGCAAAACTTTGAGCCTAAATCATCAGGTAAACAATTGCCTGACGGAAGGATGGTAAGTCCGCCGCTTGAAGATTTGACCCCTTTCCTGTCAGATGAGGAAATGGATGAAAATATGATAGTACCGAGGATGCCGGAATAAACTATGAAAATACTAATTACAGGAGCAGCTTCATTTTTGGGAAGGCATCTGGTAGAATATTTTCTTTCCAAAAATGAAGAAGTGCTGGCTTTGGTCAGAGAAAATGCCAGAGGAATGGAAGAACTTTTAAAGTATAAAAAAAACACAGGATTTAAGCTGACAGTTTTGGATATGAAAGATATAGAAAAGCTGGAGGATGAGTTTGATATATGTATACATTTGGCATGGGGAGGTATAGGAAAGACCGGCAGAATGGATAAGGATATTCAAACTAAAAATATAGTTGCTGCCAAAAATCTTATGAAGCTATGTAAGAAAAAAAATGCAAAGAGATTGCTTTTTGCAGGCTCTCAGGCTGAATACGGTCAGACTTTGGAAGATATGGAAAATATTTACGGAAAAGATTTTGATATAAATACTATAGAAAATCAGGATGAAAACTCTCCCACAAATCCAAAGTCGGAATATGGCAGGGCAAAGCTTGAATTAAAGAGTGAATTAAAAAAGCTTGGAGACGGCTTAAATATAGAATATGTGCATATGCGTATTTTTTCAGTATTTGGCAGATGGGATCATGAAACCTCTCTTGTATCGTCCTGTGTAAATAATTTTATGGAGAATAAAGATGTATATATAGGTGAATGTCTGCAATCATGGAACTATATATATGTAAAGGATTTATGTAAAGCCATATATTTATTGACAGTAAAAGAGCTGAAAAATAATTATGTATTTAATATAGCAGGTGAAAAAAATCAAATACTGATGGACTATGTAAGAGATATGCATAGGATATTAAAAAGTAAGAGCAATATCATAGTGGAAAAAAGAGAAGCTCCCACTGAGGGAACGCCGTTTTTAAAGCCGTCTATAGAGTTGCTTAAGGAGTTGGGCTTTAAAGAGGACTATGGTTTTGAGGGCGGCATTAAGGATATGTGCGCTATAAAATAAAGAATTATATAGGAGAATATTTTGAAAAAATGTATCAGCTGTAAAGGCTCATTACATGAGCTTATGAAAATAGAAAATATGCCTGCAAGTGCACAGGATATACCCACAAAGGAAGAACTTACAAAGGATAAGGGTATAGAGGTGGTGTTATGTGTCTGTGAGGACTGCAATCTGGTACAATTAAAAAATGATGCAGTCTATTATTACAGAGATGTGATAAGAGCGGGAGGTTATTCCACCACTATGGAAG
The DNA here is from genome assembly GCF_017565785.1 of Lachnoanaerobaculum sp. Marseille-Q4761. Classification (NCBI taxonomy): domain Bacteria; kingdom Bacillati; phylum Bacillota; class Clostridia; order Lachnospirales; family Lachnospiraceae; genus Lachnoanaerobaculum; species Lachnoanaerobaculum sp. Marseille-Q4761. The sequence goes on along the minus strand of NZ_JAGEKB010000001.1, from coordinate 798,477 downwards.
ACCTTAGAAAAAGCCAGTATAAGCATTTTATAGAATTTGCTTCACTAAAGGGTAAAAAGATAATAGAGGTAGGCTGTGGCAGAGGCGAGTTTTTAGGTATGCTTGACGGATTTTTTGTAGAAGGTTATGGCACAGAGCATAAAAAGGAGCTTGTAGAGATTGCAAGGAATGCCGGACTAAATGTGGAGGAGGACTTCCCCGAATCTGAGAATCATATATTTAAACATGGTCCTTTTGATGCATTTATGTCATTTAACTTTTTGGAGCATCAACCTCATCCAAGGACCTATCTTAAGGCTATTTACAATAATTTGTCACAGGAGGGCTATGGGCTTATCACTGTTCCAAGCTTTGAATATATTTTGGAGCAGAATAGTTTCTATGAGATAATTCCGGATCATATAGCATACTACAGCTTTGAAAGCCTGACTCATCTTTTAAATATATGCGGTTTTGATGTACTTGAGAGTAGAATAGTAAACAGGGATACTATAGAGGTTATAGTAAAAAAAAGAAAGCTTCCTGATATCAGCGGTATCATTGCAAAGAAAAATGATATTGCAAATGAAGTTTTGGAAACTGTAAAGGGCTATGCAAAAAAAGGTAAGATAGCCATCTGGGGAGCGTCACATCAGGGATTTACCCTATGTGCTACTACAGGTATTGCAGACTATGTGGATTGTATAATAGATTCTGCACCGTTTAAACAGGGGAAATATGCTCCTGCTTCTCATATACCTATTATTTCACCTGATGAGGCAAGGAAAAGAAAATTCGGGGCGATAATAATAGTTGCTCCGGGATATACTCAGGAGATATCAAATATTATAAAAACAACATTTGATAAAGATATAGATATCTATACGCTTATGACTGACAGATTAAGCAGATTGTAGTTTTAATAAGTTTTAAAATTCAATAGTGAGATAGAAGGAGTAGTAATGAAGGCTATTGAAGTATTATTTCCGGTATTTTTTATGATGTTTCTGGGGTTTTTATCAAGGAAATATTCATGGATAAAACCGGAGCAAAATGAAGGTGCCAAAAAGATAATATTTAATATACTGTTTCCGATACTGGTATATCATGTTTTGGCAATATCAAAGATTTCGGAGAGCTTTATACCGCAGATAATATATGTGGATGCAATGTGGATAATAATATATATAGCGGGAAGGCTGCTTTCAAAAAGGATTGGAGGAAAATATAAAAATATAGCCCCTTTTCTTTTGCTCACCTGTGAGGGAGGCAGTGTAGCACTGCCGCTGTATATGAGCATGGTGGCACAGTCAAATGCGGTAAATATAATAACTTTTGATGTGGCGGGAATTTTGATAAATTTCGGACTTCTTCCGATACTGGTGACAAGGGAACTTTCCGGCAAGACTGATATAAAAGTATTGTTAAAGAAAATAATAATGAGCCCGTTTATGCTGGCGGTGATATTTGGAATAATGGCAAATATAACAGGTATTCAGGGTTATATTACAAATAGCGGACTTGGCAATGTATATACATCCACAATGAATACAATTACAACGCCTATTACAGGTATAATACTTTTTACATTGGGCTATGAGTTAAAGATGGAAAAATCTTTATTGATTCCGCTTTTAAAATTGGGGATTGTCAGAATATGCGGTTGTGTAATAATTATACTGGGATTTTTCATTTTCTTCCCGGAATATATGAAGGATACCATATTTAAGGCGGGAGTATTATTATACTATATGTGTCCGACAGGATTTCCGGTACCGTTACAGATAAAGTCTCTTATAAAAAGTGAGGATGAGGAGAACTTTATGTCCGCCTTTATATCATTATTTATGATAATAGCATTGGCGGCATATGGTATCATTACATTTATATATATAAAATAAAAAGAATAAAAAAGTTAGAAGTAAGGATTTAATATAGGAGGAATTATGGCAAGGGTAAAAAAGATTTTTGCTATATTGGCAGCGATTGAATGTTTTGTAATAATGCTTTTGGAAATGTTTTTTTGGGAGCAGGCAGGTATGAAAATAAATCCTGCCATGACTGTAGAATTTCTGACTCAAACAGTTACTATGGCGGCAAATCAGGGACTGTATAACGGCTTTTTAGGTTTGGGCATTGTTTTAGGGCTTATAAGAAAGAACAAAGAGATGATACTCTTTTCACTGGCTTGTATGATAATGGCTTCGATATACGGTGCATACAGTGTGGATTATATGATAATTTTTAAACAGGGTATTATACCACTAATAGCTCTTATACTTATGCTGTTGGTTAAGGATAGAAAGACCACTTTGCATTTTAGAACATTTCATTTTAGATAAAATAAGATGTATTTAAGAAAAAATAATTTTTTAATCCCGACAATGACTAAAATTGTCGGGAGTTTTTTTAATTTAAAGTTTTTTTAAATGACTATTTTATAAAAAAGTGCTAGACTGGTGTTATGGATATTTTATTTACAGATTTGGACAATACCTTGATTTATTCAAGAAAAACCTTTATAGAGGATAAGATAAATGTAGAGATTTATAATGGAGAAGAAATAAGCTTTATGTCAAAATATTCTAATGAGCTTTTATGTAAACTTAGTGCACATCTCCTTATAGTTCCTATAACCACAAGGACTTATCCCCAGTATAAAAGAATAAATCTTGGGATTTTGCCCGAATATGTTTTATGTGCAAATGGAGGAATACTTTTAAAAAACGGTATTATATCTGAGGAATGGTATAAAAAAAGCCTGGATATAGTAAAAGATTCGGTATCCGAGAGAAAAAAAGCATTTGATATTTTAAAAAAAGATAAAAGAATAATATTTGAATGCAGAAATATAGACGATTTATTTATCTTTACAAAATGTGACAATATAGAGGATGTTGTAGAAGAGCTTTTTCAAAGGCTTGATATAAGCTTAGTAGATATTTTATATAATAAAGAAAAGCTTTATATATTGCCTAAGGCTTTAAATAAGGCGGATATGATAAGACGCTTTATAAAAGAGTATAAATTATCTAAAGATAAAGATTTGATATTTGCAGCCGGAGATACGGAATTTGATATAAAGATGATAGAATTTGCAAATATCGGCTTTGCACATAGAGATTTAAATATAAATAGTAAAAATGTTTTTAATGATTATGAGGGACTTTTTTCCGATTTTTATTTGGAAGAGGTTTTTAAATATATTAAGGAGTAGGAAATGCCGGGATTTACAACTCATTATATTTTAGGTGTAAAGGCATATGGCAAGCTGGAGAGTTCGGTACTGAAATATATAATTTCCAAGTATAGATGGTTATATCAGCTGGGACTTCAAGGTCCGGATATGTTTTTTATAATATACCCATACTTAGGCATAGGGATTACAGGAATGTGGGTTCATATATGCATGAAAGCCATGTAAATGATTTTTTTACAAATGCTCTGTATGAAATACAGTCTATGGAATCAAAGCAAAAACAACAGCAGGCGATAAGCTATATTGCCGGTTTTTTATGCCATTATGTGGGGGATTATATCTGTCATCCATATATATATGCAAGAATCGGTCATGAAAGAGGAAAAAACAGTGCCTATATATATGGTCTGCATGCGGCGCTTGAAAATGATATAGACACCTTATTGTTAAAAAAGTATAAGAAAAAGAAAACCTCGGAGTTTAATCAGGCTGCCACATTGGCACTTAACGGTTTTGAAATACAATTTGTTTCAGATTTTCTTGCAAGGGTAATCAATAAGACCTATTATCCTATCACATATAAGAATAATTTTAGAGTAACTGCGGCAATGGTACACAGATCCGTGCTTGCAATGAGATTTGGAGTAAGAACTCTGGCAGATCCCACAGGCAAAAAAAAGGACAGGATAAATGCAATAGAGTCTTTGTTTTTGAAAGCACCAATAGTATCACAAAAGATATTATCCGATCAGATACCGGACAGTAAAACAACCTTTAATTTAGAACATAATATATGGATAAATCCATGGGATAAGAGTAAGTATTCAAGAGAAAGCTTTCCTGAGCTTTTTGATAAATGTATTGAAAGATGTGAGGAGATATTTAAGCTTCTAAACACAGAGGTATCACCTGAGAGATTGGAAGATACGGATTTTCACAGACTCTTAAAGAATATAGGTAATTACTCATACCACTCAGGACTTGATGTAGGTTAGGTATGTAAAAGATTTTAAGTTAAAAATATAATTTAAATAAATTATTTAAAAGAAAGTGAGGTGAATATGAGTATTTATCCGATGAATATAACAAAGCCCCTTGGTGCAAATGATTTAGAAGTTTTGAACCAAAATAAGGGCATTGTTTTAAACAGTGATAATGTGGATATTTTGAATACTTCCTATTATAAGAAAAAGGGAAGTGTTGCACAAAATACCGCACAGGCTCATGTAACTGCAGCAAGTCCGAATACAGGACAGGCTCAAAGCAGTGCGCAAGGTGTAAATGTGAAGCATATCACATTGCCTGCTTTAACAAAGAGAGTTTCAAAGGGACAGAAAGTGCCGCTAAACTTCTCTTCAAAGGATATGAAGATAAACTTTGGCTGGAATGTGAACAATCCCGCCTGTGATGTGGATGTATCGGCTTTTTTGCTTTCAGGCAGTGGGAAAGTTGTAGGTGATGACTATTTTGTATTCTACGGACAGGAAAGCAGTCCGGAAAAAAGTGTGTTGTTTAAAAATGTAGAGAATGCAAATGTATTGGAAGTATTTGATATAGACACTTCAAAATTAAATCCGGCTGTTCAAAAAATAGTTTTTGTAATGACTATAAATGATGCACTGGAAAATGCATTAAACTTCAGTATGCTAAAGGATGCATATATTCAGATAGTGGACCCTGTGACAAATGCAGAGGTCGCATCCTTTTTGGTAGAGGAGTATTATAATAATATAAATTCCATGATGATGGGTGAGGTATATCTGCACAATGGTGCATGGAAATTTAATGCAATAGGAAACGGAGTAAATAAAGACTTGGCAGGTCTGTGCGAATTTTACGGTGTACAGGTCGAATAAAGGAGGAAAATATGCTGACATTTGAAGTTATTAATGAGTTGACACTTAAGGTTACCTGTGAGGGAAGTGATACCTTGATTGCAAAGGCGGGTGCATTTATAGCGGGAGAGAACTCAGGAGCAAAAAATTATACTTTTGAGAAAATGCTGCTTGGACCGGGAGGCAGTATCGGGCAGGCACTTTTCGGTCAATTGGTAAGACGAGTTACAGGTGAGAATATACCTCTTATGAAGGTTAATATGACAGGTAACTCCACCACATATTATGCCAACTATGGACAGCATGTAGTGGTATACAAGCTTGAACAGGGTGAAACCGTTTCTGTTGAGTCTGAGAATATACTGGCATTTACAAATGATTGTAATTATTCGGTAAGATTCCTGGGAATAGGTGTATTGTCACAGAAGGGACTTGCAACCACCACTTTGGTGGGCAGAGGAAATAATGCCTATGTAGCATTGCTTTCAGACGGAAACCCGCTGGTTGTTTCAAATGTGAAAACAAGAGATACTATTGCAGTGGATCCGGATGCTGTAATATGCTGGTTTAGCAGAAGCGGTGTAGGAGATCCTCAGATAAGAGCCGATATATCATGGAAGACTTTTATAGGACAGGCATCAGGAGAGTCATATACATTTGAATGGTCAGGCAATGAGCCTGTTACCGTACTTGTTCAGCCAAGTGAGAGAAGAGGCGGAATCAGCGTAAGCATGGATTGATAATAAATTTTATTGATTAAAATAAAAGCGATATAGAGCAAAATAAAAGAGACTGTAGTTTTAAAGATAATACATACAAAAAACGGCTGTATTATTCTTTAGGAAAACAGTCTCTTTTTTATAAATTAAAGTTTCATTGCCTCTTTAAAAAAGTCCTTGGCATATCTGTACATTTTTAATGAGTACTCACCGAATTCTTCTCCCACATTAGCCTTATAAACAGTCCAAAGAGCCCAGAGGTATCCGCTGAGTGCCATATATGCATACAACTTTTTATACTCATCGGAGGTAGGTTTTCTATTCAGATAGCTCTCCAAAAGTTTATCGGCTTTCTCCCTATTATAATAGGAATAAATTGCACACATTGAAATATCAATAACGGGTTCCGCCATACCCGCATATTCCCAGTCAATAAGTTTGATTTTATTATCGGAAGTTATAATAAAATTATCCGCCACACTGTCTATATGGCATAGACAGGTCTTCGATTTCATAGTATCAAGCATGTCCAGTAAAACCAGCATATTTTTATGTACATCCTCTACATCTTCAAATGATATGCCGCCGGTTTCATTACAAAGTTTTGTATAATAATCTATTCTTTCGGCTATATTAAACTCATGATTTACCTTAATATTATTTTGATGTAAAGATTTTAAAAGTTCCATACATTTTGACATTTCAGAAAAGTTTTCAGAATCTGCATTTCTTGAGCCTTCATAAAACTTTGAAATCTTATATCCGCTTTCCTTATCAAAATAAATTATTTTTTCGGTAATATGCAAATCTTTAACCGCCATATAGCAATCATATTCATTTGACCTGTTTATAAGTACATCTGTTCCCTTACCGGGGATTCTGCATATATAGCTTTGTTTATCTACTTCGAATAAGAAGGATTTATTGGTCATACCGGATTTTAATGTGCGAAGACCGACAATATGGCTTTCAGGTATATCAAAAACCTTTGATATAAGTTCCAATGCAACATTTCCGCTTTTTTCTTTATATTTGGAATCAAAGGCACGAAGTTCCTCAAGATTTTCAAACTCATATACTTGATTTGGGGGCTGTGGGTTTATATGCATAGAAGGCAGTAGAGCATTTTTTTTCTTTATTTCATTCATAAGCACATTTTCCCAATACCAGTCATCACTGCCCGGTGTAAAGAAAGCCTTTTCAAGTATGGGCATAAAGACAGATGAAAAATCTTTGCTAAAATACACAGGTCCATACATTACATAGGCATCTGTACCTCCTATTGCTATATCTGTTATTTCACGCTTTTTATTAAATTCAATTGCCCATTCATTTGTATTTCCTTCCATATATATGGAGGAATACCAGGAGTAGGGTTCATAGCTGTGATACATATTTTCTCTCATCCAGTTGTCGGAGGAGAGTATGTAAACATTTGAATTATTAATATAACGATAAACATAGTGCAAAGTGGATATATTATTTTTAGTGGAATAGTCGGGATTATAGACCAGCTTTACATTATACTTATCTATAAGATATTCAAAATGCTCTTTTAAATACCCTACCACAATAATAATATCGAAGATACCCACTTCATGAAGTTGCTTTATCTGCCTTTCAATCATTCTCTCGCCGAAAACTTCAAGCAGACCTTTCGGCGTTTCAAAGGTAAGGGGCACAAACCTGGAACCGAATCCTGCAGCCATGATTATTGCACGCTCCACCTTAAATGGAGAAAGATAATCAAGTCCGGTCTTTGTTAATATAATTTTATTTCCGTCTTTATATAGGTAATTTAAAGAGATGGCATCCTTTATAAGATTATTGATGCTGCCAAGGGATATTGACATCGTATCAGCCAGTTCTCTCTGTGTGACAGTACTGTCTTCATATATTTCCCTGAGTAAATAGGCATATTTATTCATAAAAGCTCCTTGTAGAATATTAAGTTCAAAAACAATAAAAAAACTTATATATTGAACATATTAGCATATTAAGCCTTTTAAGTACACATTTTTAATGCAAAAAAGTTGTGGATGTAATATTTTTGTAAGAAATCAGAAAAGGAAAATATATTGCAAGTAATAAAATAAAGTTATATACTACGAGTGTCTTGAAATTAAGGAACTAAGAATAACCTTTACGGGACGCATTAGATTTTAAAAGGATTTCAAAAAGGAGATGCATTCATTATGAGAAAGCAAACAAAGATTGCTGCATTAATTTCAGCAGCAGCTGTTCTTTCAGTTGGTGGAGCTATGACAGCATTTGCTGCTACAGGCTGGCAACAGGAGAACGGAACATGGGTATATTATAACAGAAACGAAGAGAAAGTAACAGAGACATGGCAGAAGTCAGGTGACTACTGGTACTATCTTGATGACAAGGGCGAGATGGCTGTTGACTCAATCATCGACGACAATGGTGATACATACTATGTTGATGTAAACGGTGTTATGGTTACAAACCGTTGGGTAGCAGTTGACAATGAGAATGCCGGTGATGAGAATGAGCCAAACGTTTGGTGGTATTATTTCGGAGCTAACGGTAAGGCTTACAAGAGATCAGAATCTTCTACAAGTGATGTTTCATTAAAGACAATCAATGGTAAGAAGTACACATTCAATGCTGACGGTAAGATGCAGTATGGTTGGGTAAAAGACGGCGAGACACAGCATTATGAGAATGCTTGGCAGGATGCTGACTACTACTTCGGTGATCAGAACGACGGTGCTATGGCTGAGGGCTGGAAAGAGATCGCTATCGTAGATGATCAGGCGGCAGAACTTCAGCCTGGTGACAACTACTGGGAGGAGGATCAGACAAGATGGTTCTACTTCAAGGCTTCAGGTAAGAAGGAGAAGGATCAGCAGGGTAAGACAATCAACGGTAAGAAGTATGGCTTTGATGAGTATGGCCGTATGAACGCAGGTTGGTATACAAAGGCTACAGCATCTAACACTCCTGTTAAGGATGGCGGTAAACAGGGTGTTGCTACATATTCTAACTCATTCTTATACTACTCATCACCTGAAGACGGTGCTAGAGTTACAAAGGGATGGTTCAAGGTTACTCCGGGATACTATCTCCAGAGGGATAAGTATGAGGATGGATCAGATTACTGGTACTACTCAGATGGTAACGGAAAGCTTACAGTAAATGAGATCAAGACAATCAATGGTAAGAAGTATGCATTCGATAACTATGGTCGTATGATTTCAGGCTTCGCTGTACTTCAGATGGAAGCTAACTCATTTGGAACAGGTTTCAGCTCAAAGAAGATCGTTCAGAAGGTTAGCTCTGACGGTAAGTATGACAACGAGAACAACTATAATGCATTTGTAAAGGCTAATGACCGCTTGTTCACATCAGGTGAGCTTAAGGCATACTTCTTCGGTTCAGGTGATGACGGTTCTATGAAGGTAGGTAAGCAGACTGTTGAGTTTGACGGCGAGAAGTTTACATTCGAGTTTGCTAAGAACGGTTCTGACAAGGGTGCCGGAGTAAACGGTCTGACAGATCACAAGTTCTACATTGGTGGAAAGCTTGCTACAGCTGATAACGACAGCAAGATCGAAGTTGTTGTACTTGACAGCAACAGCAAGTTAGTTGGTAAGTACACTGTTGAAGATGCGCTTGCAGCTTATGGTGATGGCGGTAAGGCACACAATAAGTCAAACGGTGACTTGGATTACACAGAGTACAAGTTAACACGTCTTCCATCAGGAGCTAAGGCTTATGTTGTTAACACAACAGGTGCTATGGTTAAGAGCGGAACAAAGAAGGACGGAGACAATTTCAAGGTTAAGACATCTAACTACACAATCGACTGGATCCGTGTTGAGGAATAGTCTTAATACTGACTAAATAATAGGTTTTATAGGCTTGAGGTGGAGCGAAGTGAAACCTCATGGCATCTGATAAATCTAATGCGAGAGGAATACTTCCCTGTGGGGGTATTCCTCTTTTTGTTACTTGTAAATTGTATTAAATAAAAAACAGGAATTATTCTCATTATTGTGCTTGACTTTTTAGAAGTTTTAGTTCATAATAAAAGCACATTGAGGTTGTGCAAAATTAAATCTAACAAGCGTTAGATTTGACGCTAGCAATAGCAGGCTCATGCATAACCGGATATTGGAGGACAAGATGTTAAAAGATTTTAAAGAATTTGCTTTTAAGGGTAATGTTTTGGATATGGCAATAGGTGTTATCATCGGTACTGCTTTCGGTAAGATTGTCACATCTTTGGTAAATGATTTAATTATGCCGATTATTTCATTACTTACAGGAGGTTTGAACTTCACTGATTTGAAGTATGTTATCACTCCTAAACATGGTGATATAGCGGAGAATGCTATTGCTTATGGCAGTTTCATCCAAAATGTAGTTAATTTCCTTATCATTGCATTCTGTATCTTCATGTTTGTAAGACTTATAGAAAAGTTTAAGAAGAAAGAGGAAGCAAAAATAGAGGAAGCACCTGCAAAGGCTGATGATGTTGTTCTTCTGGAGGAAATTAGAGATTTATTAAAAACAAAGAACTAAGGAGGAAATATGAGTTTTTATCGTTGTGCACACTGTGGAAAGATTGTCTCAGTAGTAGTTGATGGTGGTGGTACACTTGGATGTTGTGGAGAGCCTATGAAGGCTTTAAAGGCTAACACAACAGATGCAGCTCAAGAAAAGCATGTACCTGTAGTAACAGTTGAAGGAAATAAGGCTGTTGTAAATGTAGGTAGCGTAGATCATCCTATGACACCTGAGCATCTTATCGACTTTGTTATGATTGAGACAAGTCTTGGAAAACAATATAAGGGTCTTACACCTGAGGATAAGCCACATGCTGAGTTTGTTTTACAGGATGGAGAGAAGTTTGTTGCAGCTTATGAGTACTGCAATTTACACGGTTTATGGAAGGCAGAGGTGTAATTTATGAAATATGTATGTGATGTTTGCGGATGGGAATATGATGAGGCTCTTGGAGATCCTGATAATGGAATAGCTCCGGGAACAAAGTGGGAGGATCTCCCGGAAGATTTTGTTTGCCCTCTTTGCGGAGTAGGCAAGGATGAGTTTTCCCAGGAAGGCTAATAAATAAAAAATGAGTTAAGAGCCCTTAGGGGCTCTTTTTTGTAGTATAAACGGATAGACTTCATTTATACGGCTTTAAAGCGCTTATCCTGTTTTATTGTTTGACTTAATCTTATATGCTATACTATAGTGGAGCATTGTTTAAAGATGGTAAGATTATGGAAAATATAAAAAAAGATTACAGTGAGATATTGGATAAAGAGCCCCCGAGCTTAAAAGTGCCGCTATCAAGCAGAGAAAGAGCTTCGCAGTATTTGGCTTTTGAGGCTGTACTCAGCGGGAAAAAGCTTTTAAAGATGGGTGAAGGGATCTGGCTTAGAGAGTATGCACCTGAGGATTACAGACGGGAAGTATACAATTCCGGGAAGAAACAGGAAGAATAATGATTTGTGATTATTGTATAAATTATATATATGATGAAGATGTAGAAGGCTATATATGTGATGTAGATATGGATGAAGATGACTATGTAAGAATGAGAAGCAGTGATTATTCCACCTGCCCATATTATAGGAATAATGATGACTATTTGATAGTAAGGAAACAAATATAATGGAAATTGAGATAGATAAATTACCCGATTTACATGTGGAGAGAATAATCGACATAAGGCCTGAGCATGAGTTTAAGAGAGGTAATATTCCCGACTCCGTGAATATAGCAGAGGAGGAGATATTTGGAAGAGTAAAGGATTTTAATAAAAATGACATTATATGCTTAGTATGTGCAACGGGGAATAAAACAGAATATTTGGCTGAAGAACTTGAAGCTCTCGGATATAGGAATATATACAATCTTGTGGGCGGATATGAAGCCTATATGAAGCTTAAACTGAATGAGTTTTTAAAACAGGAAAGTGAAATAGAGGAATCAAATAAAAAAAGCAAAGATATCGAAAGAAGTATAATAAAAAAATTCAGAAAAAATATTTGGAGAAAGTTTACCGCCGCTATAAATGAGTATGAACTTATAAAAGACGGAGATAAGATAGCCGTATGTATATCGGGAGGTAAAGACTCCATGCTGATGGCAAAGCTGTTTCAGGAGCTTTTAAAGCATGGCAAAAGAAATTTTGAACTTGTATTTTTGGTGATGAATCCCGGATATGATGATATAAATTATCGTACAATAGTGGATAATGCAAAGCTTTTAGATGTGCCGATAGTAGTATTTGAGTCCTCTATATATGATATAGTTGCGGAAGATGAGAAATCACCCTGTTATCTTTGTGCAAGGATGAGGAGGGGACATCTGTATGCAAAGGCAAAGGAGCTTGGATGTAATAAGATAGCTCTGGGACATCATTTTGATGATGTTATAGAAACTATAGTCATGGGAATGTTGTATGGCGCACAGATACAGACTATGATGCCGAAACTTCATTCTACAAATTTTGAGGGAATGGAGCTTATAAGACCGCTTTATCTTGTCAGAGAAGAGGATATTATACATTGGGCAAAGTACAATCAATTAAACTTTATAAGATGTGCCTGCAGACTGACGGATAATTGCTCAATATCGGAGACCGGAGATAAGGGCTCTATGAGAGCGGAGGTAAAGAAACTTATCAGAGAGTTGGCTGCTAAAAATCCATATATTGAGAAAAATATTTTTAGAAGTGTGGAAAACGTCAGCCTGGATACGGTGATAGCCTACAAGAAAAATGGAGTAAAGCATTCTTTCTTGGAGAACTATGATTAAGAGGTTATTTTGTATGAGTGAAAAAACTTTGAATATTATGGTAGCTACCGATATTCACTACCTGTCAAAGAGCATTAATGACGGTGGTGAAGCCTTTGCAAATATGATAGCAAAGGGAGACGGAAAGGTAATGAAATATATTGAAGAAATAGTGGATACATTTTGTGCAGAGGTAAAAAAAAGAAAACCGGATGTGCTGCTTTTGCTGGGCGATTTAACTTTTAACGGGGAAAGGATAAGTCATTTGGAGCTTGCAAAAAAGCTGGAAAAAATAGTGGAAGCGGGAATACCTGTATATCTGATACCGGGCAATCATGATATAAATTATGAAAATTGCTTCGGATTTAAGGGGGATGAAAGATATAGAGTGGAGAGTGTGGATGCAAATGACTTCAGGGAGATATACTCTTTTTGCGGCTACAAAAATTATGATTATTATGATGAGATTTCCGGAAGTTATATATCAAAGATAGCTGATGATTTATATTTATTGATGTTGGATACAAACTCCTACAGCTCAAATTATTTTAAAGAGGAAAGCTTTATATGGCTTGAAAATGTACTTAAAGAGATATCAAAAAATAATGCAAATATACTTGCCGTGAGTCATCAAAATCTTTTGGAACAGAATTTTATGTTTACAGAAGGATTTAAGATAAAGAATGCGGAAAGAATAGAGGAAATATACGAAAAGTATAATGTAAAGCTAAACTTGAGCGGTCATATGCATATACAGCATATTAAAAACAATATAATACCGGAAATAGTAACATCTTCACTGGCTGTTTCTCCGAATCATTTTGCAAGTATTGTCTATGACGGGGAATCATTTGTATATAGTACAGAATGTCTGAATGTGGAAAGTATAGAGAACTTTGCAGCTATCAGCAGAGATGAATTTAAAATTATGGGAAGCAGGCAGCTTTCAAAATTATTTAAGACCGCCCCCTACGAAAATGAAGACGAGGCGGATATAGAAAAGATGAGCAAGGTGTTTTTAAAAATGAATGAATGCTATTTTTCCGGAGAGATTTTTGATCCTTACGGATTTGAAGAGGGAATGAAAATCTGGGAAGAACAGCATGAAAGCTTCACATCTTTATATATAAAGAGTATACTGGATTCGGTGTTTACAGACCAGAACAGATTTATATTAAAATTATAGAAGGGAAGGACAATGGAAGGATTTGTAAATAGATTTATACGATATATCAAGAAGAATACAAGGTCGGATGCAAGTAAGGCAGGTGTTGTAATTCCGTCCACAGCTTCACAGATGGAATTTTTGGAGGAGCTTTATAAGGAGTTAAAGGAGATAGGGCTTGAGGATGTAAAGATAAATAAAAACAATGCATTTCTTACAGCCACAGTTCCCGCAAATACAGATAATGCTCCGGTGATAGGCTTTATTTCACATGTGGATACTGCGGATTTTAATGCGGAGAATATCTCTCCTCAGATACATGAAAATTATGATGGAGGGGATATAGCATTAGGTAATAGCGGATTTGTATTATCACCGAAGGAGTTCCCTAATTTAAAAAATTATATAGGTCAGACTCTTATCACCACTGACGGTACGACATTACTCGGTGCGGATGACAAGGCGGGAGTATGTGAGATTGTTTCCGCTATGGAATATCTTATTAATAATCCGCAGATAAAACATGGTAAATTGCGCATTGCCTTTGGTTGTGATGAGGAAGTAGGTGTTGGCTCCGACAATTTCGATGTAGAGGATTTTGGCTGTGATTTTGCCTATACAATGGACGGAAGTTCTGTAGGTGAGCTTCAATTTGAATGTTTTAATGCGGCTGAGGCTAAGATTGATATACTTGGTAAGAGCGTACATCCCGGTGATGCAAAGAATAAGATGATAAATGCACTTACTATAGCAAGAGATATACAGATGGCTATGCCTCTTGTATGTGTACCTGAAAAGACCGAGTGTAGAGAGGGCTTTATACATTTGGTGGAAGCACATGGAAATGTAGAAAATGCCGAACTCACATATATTATAAGAGACCATAACAAAGAACTTTTTGAGGATAAAAAGAATATAGTAAAAAAGATTTGCGAAGAAATCAATGCAGGATATGATATAGAAAGAGTAAAACTCTCCATACATGATGAATATCGCAATATGGCAGATATTATAAATAATGATCCAAGAAGTGTGGATATTGCAACAAAGGCTATGGAAAACTTGGGAATAACAGTAAATAAGGATCCTATAAGGGGAGGAACAGACGGTTCAAAGATATCCTTTAAGGGACTTCCTACACCGAATATTTTTGCAGGCGGTGAAAACTTCCACGGAAGGTTTGAGTTTGTAAGTGTTCAGTCCATACAAAAGGCAATAGATGTTATTGTGGAGATAGCAAAGATAGCGGCTGAGGGATAAATTAGTCTTGCCGACCTCTGTTATTTAGTATTATAAAAACATAATTTTTACAAAAGGGGGAAAATAAAGTGGAAGTAAAAAAGCCTAATATAATACTGCTTTTGTCGGACGACCAAGGAGAATGGGCTATGGGGTGTTCGGGAAATCATGAAATAATAACACCTAACATAGACAGAATTGCAAGAGAGGGAATAAGATTTAAAAACTTTTTTTGTGCCTCTCCCGTATGTTCACCTGCAAGAGCTACATTGTTGACAGGAAGAGTACCATCACAGCATGGAGTACATGACTGGCTGAGGGACGACAATAAAAAGCAGGAAGAAATTGAGTATTTAAAAGGACAGACAGGATATACCGATATACTTTCAAGGAACGGTTATGTGTGTGGCTTATCGGGGAAATGGCATCTGGGGAAGAGTTCTACGGCACAAAAAGGTTTTGATTACTGGTTTGCACACAAGTCGGGCGGAGGTCCCTACTACAATGCGCCGTTTTATGAGGACGGGAAACTTGTAAATAAAGAGGGATATGCGACAGACATAATAACTGATAAGGCTATAGACTTTATAAAAAAACATGCTAAAAAACAGCCTTTTTATCTGCATGTCGGGTATACGGCGCCTCATTCGCCCTGGCTTAACAATCATCCTAAGGAATATACGGATTTATATAATGACTGTCCTTTTGAAACCTGTCAAATGGATGGAGAACATAAGGACAGCATATATTTAACCAAGGAAGTGCTTAAAAATTTAAAAGAAAACCAGAAAGGCTACTACGGAGCCACAACAGCCATGGATTACAATATAGGACGAATTTTGGATTTGTTGGATGAACTGAATATAAGAGAGGATACCTTGCTTATATTTATGAGTGATAACGGCTTCAGCTGCGGACATCACGGATTTTGGGGCAAGGGAAATGCGACATTCCCGATAAATATGTATGAGTCATCCGTAAAGGTTCCTTGCATAATAAGCCATAAAGGAAGGATACCAAAAGGACGGGTGAGTTCGGATCTTGTTTCCGCCTATGACTTTATGCCTACCCTGCTAGAATACTTGGGAATGGAGTTTGAGTCAGAGGTTGATTTGCCGGGAAGAAGCTTTGAACCCGTTTTGAGGGGAGAGGAGCTGCCAAAGGATAGGGCTGTGGTGGTTATGGATGAGTACGGTCCAAACAGAATGATAAGAGGCGAGAGATATAAATTTATAAAACGTTATCCTTACGGACCTCATGAAATGTATGATCTGCTCAAAGATCCCGGAGAGAAAAACAATCTTATGGAAAAGGCTACCGATGAGAGCACGGAGCTTGCAAATAAGCTTGATTATGAGCTTGAAAAATGGTTTTTAAAATATGTAAATCCTGAGATAGACGGAGCGAAGGAAGCTGTATACGGTTCAGGACAGATAAATTTGGCAGGCTTATGGAGTAGGGGAGAAGTGTCTCACAGCTGTGACGATTACATAAAAGAAAAACTTAAAGAGAATGGCAAGTAGGCTTATAAAAAAAATCAAAGAATATACAGGGGAACTTAAGTTTAAACTGTATTCCGCTTTCGGAATTATGCTTGTACTTATTGCCCTGTCTACGGCAACAGCGGTGCTTTTGGCGATTAAGCAGGTTATAATAGTACAAGTGGGGGAAAGCCGTATAGATGTTCTCAAACAGATATCGGAAAGATCCAATGTAATTAAAAATAATCTTATAACCGTAATAAATTTATATAAGTATAATACCGATTTGGATTTGTATTTATCACAGACGGAGGCTGGAAATGTTCAAAAAAATGTTTCCGAGCTTGATGAAAAGAGAAAGAATTTTGATGTTGTTTTTAAAGATATAGGCTTTGAGTACGATATAGTTATTCAGGGAGAAAACGGTTTTGTCTACTCATCCTACAAAGACGGAAACTATGATTTTGAGAGCTTAAAAACTCAGCTGTGGTATAAAAAAAGCTATGACGAACAGGGAGATATGAGCTTTGTAAGCTATAAGAACGGCTTTATGCGTGAAAAGGAGAAAGCAACCTATGTTTTTGGAGGTTTCTCCAAGATAAAGGATGCCTCGGGTAATGTCCTTGGAACTATATTGGTAAGCGTTGACGAAAATGTTCTTGAGAGCCTGTATGCAGGCTTTGAAACACAAGGCAATGTTTATATTTTTGATAAAAAAGGAAATATCGTATCATCGAGGGATAAAAGTATACTTGGGAAAAATATGATAGGAGCGGAAAATTTTCGAAAGCTTTATGGAAACGGAAGCTCGCATATAATAAAAAAGCTGGGGAAATACTACTTTCTGTCAAATTGCTACGACTCTCAGACGGGCTGGACGATAGTCGAGGAGATACCATGTGAAATAATGTTTTCGGTTCTCATAGATATGACCGGATATCTGGTTGTGTCAATGGTAGTTTTTTTATTTACAGCCGCCTTTATTTCGTATAGACAGGCAAAGAGTATAAGCGAACCTATAGCAAGCCTTTGTCAATCAATGAAAAGAGTAAGCAGCGGTGAGTTTATCTGTGTTCAGGAAGAGAATGCCTGTAATGAGGTGCTTGCTCTGGGAAAAAGTTTTAACTCTATGTCCGGGAAAATCAAAGAGTTGATGGAAGATATAAGAAATAACGAAAAAGAAAAACGAAAATCGGAGATGGACTTTTTAAGAGCCCAGATAAATCCTCATTTTTTGTATAATACCTTATTCTCGATTCAGTGTATGGTGGAGCTTAATAAAAGCGGGCAGGCGGTGAAGATGATAAAAGCCTTCATAGCTTTACTTAGAAAAACCTTATCTACAGACAGGGATTTGATTCCTTTAAGAGAAGAACTTGAAAATACAAAAAGTTATTTAGAGCTTGAAAGATTAAGGTATTCCAATATTATGGATTACGAAATTGAAGTAAGCAATGAGCTTGAAACCTGTCAGGTTCCAGCGCTGATTTTGCAGCCTATAGTTGAAAATGCGATTTTTCACGGCTTGGAAGCCAAGGATTCGGGAGGACTCATAGTATTGGAGGTTCTTAAGGACGGAGAAGATTTGCTTATAAATATAAGTGATGACGGCAAGGGCATGAACAGCCGGCGTCTAAAAGAGGTTAGAGCACGTATTAACCTTGATGAGGATGAAGCGAAGAAATCCATAGGCCTTGTAAATGTATCCGGTCGTATAAAAATAAATTTTGGAAAAGAATACGGATTGACGATAGACAGCGAAGAAAACATAGGAACCTGTGTCAGCGTGAGGTTACCTATAATCAAAGGGACAGAATATGAAGATACTTATAGCGGATGATGAAAGGATGATATGTGAGTGGCTGGAATATTGCATAGCCGACAGACAGGATTTTCGCTCTGTCGGAACCGCTTATAACGGCGAGCAGGCATTGGCACTTTTTTATGAAACAAAACCCGATATTGTATTTACGGACATAAAGATGCCGATAAAAAACGGGATAGAGCTTCTAAAAGAAATCAAAAAGGTTTCCCCTTCAAGTCTTGTAATTATCCTGACGGCTTTTGCGGAATTTGACCTTGCAAGAGAGGCGATGCGTTACGGTGCAGATGATTACTTACTAAAAACCGAGATGAGTAAGAAGAGCCTGGAGCAGATACTTGACAGAGCGAAGGAAAAGCTTGGAAATGGTACAAAAGAGGAAGTAGGAGACAGCGGCGGAAGAAGATACGCTCTTATCAGAGATATGCTTAAAAACAATGTGCTTAGTGAAAGCAATGTACAAAGAATGAAAGATGAGGGAATACGCTGGAGAGACGAGGGGCTTTTTGCTTTGGCTTTATGGAAGAAGGATGTAAAGGAAGGCTTTAGTCTGCCTGATGCGGATTTTGTACATCATTTGGTAGAATTTGAATATAACAATCTTATCTATATGCTTTTGGGAAATCTTTCAAGGGGAATGAGTGAAGGAAAAAAAGAAAAACTTATATATGAGTATGCGCGAAGGCTCAGTGAAGAAAACTTCTGTATGGTGGGCGTAAGCACTGCAATAGACAGGCTCGTCAATGTTACTGATACTGTTACAGAGGCGGTATATTCCTTGGGTCTTGGGTATTATAAAGAAAAAATAAAGGTATATACACCGGGAAAGTCCGCAAAAGAGATAAGAGAGCATATAGAAAAAAATAAGAGCGGATTCAGACAGAAAATAAGACAACTCTATACGCTTTCAAGAAGAGAATTTAAAGAAAGTCTGGAAGCGGAAATGGAAGAGGCGTCAAAAGGAAATATGTATACATTGTATGAATTTTCGTCCTTTTGTTGCCAAGCCCTTGAGATGGCATATATGAGGTTTGCGGGCAATGAACTTAAGCTTGTACATTGTATGCTTCAGGATGAGCAGAGTAAGATTAAGAATACAAACAGCTTTTCCGAGGTGAAAAAAATTGTAGATAATTTTGTAAACTATATTTATGATGAGCTTGATTATGACAAAAGGAAATTTTCCAAAGGTGTGGAGCAGGCTGTGGAATATATAAAAAAGTATTATTCAAATGCAATAAGCTTAGATGAGGTGGCAAAGAGCGCAAATTTGAATCCGGAATATCTGTCAAGAGTGTTCAGAGAGGAAACAGGCAGCAATTACAGTGCTTATTTAACTGATGTGCGCTTGAAGCAGGCGGCGTATCTGCTTTCAAACACTTCACTGAGAGTACAAAAAATTGCCGAAGAAGTAGGCTATCCAAATGTTAGCTATTTTTCTACAATTTTTAAAAAGAAGTACGGAGTTAATCCTTACGAGTTTAGAAGAAGAGAATAATATCAAAAAAAACAAAAGGAAAGTAAAAAAAACAATACTTTCCTTTTTTATTTGAGAAAATGAGAAAAAAAAGTAAAAAAACAAAAAGTATAACCGGGATACATAACATATAATAAAATAAAAAGGACTTGGGAGGATCTTGAAAATGAAGAAAAATAAGTTTTTAGCAATGATGTTGGCGGTGGGAATGGCAGCTTCTTTAATCGCTTGCGGCAACAGCGGAGGTTCCGAAAGTAAGGCGGAAGGTGAGACAAAAAAGGTAGAGCAAAGTGCGGCTGAAAATACGGGTGATTTACCGGTGCTAAGAGTTGCGACAATGCCTTTCATAACAAGTTTACCTACAGAATACATCATTAAGAACGGTTTGGATGTTAAGGCAGGCTTTAAGATAGAGCCTACGATGTTTGCGACCGGAGCACCTATGAATGAAGCTTTGGCAGCTAATCTGTGGGATGTTGGAGCAATGGGAGCGGCATCCATAACAGGAGTGGCAAACTACGATATGATGATTATAGGAGAGGTTTTGGAGTCAACAGACGGTCTTGGAGTATTTGTAAAGCCCGACTCACCTATTGCAAAGGAAAAGGGAGCTAATCCGTCCTTCCCTAATGTACTCGGAAGTGCGGAAACGGTAAAAGGAAAGACAATTTTACTTCCGATAGGTACAGCACAGCATTTTACAACTCTTAAGTGGCTTGAAAAGTTGGGACTGAGTATGACGGATGTAAATATAGTAAATATGGATACTGTTCAGGCTTATCAGGCACTATTGGCGAATCAGTGCGATATAGTTGCACTTAATGTACCTACATTTTTTGATGCACAAAAAGACGGCATGGTTCAGGTAGGAAACCTGGCGGATCTGGGAACAAGATATGTGGATATGGTTGTTGCAAACCGCAAAGCCGTTGAAGGAAAGAAAGAGATTGTTGCAAAGTATATGGATTGCATCATGGAGGCTTGTGAAGCTTTGAATGCCGATAAGGAAATGGCTGCTGATTTACTGGTTGAGTACTTAAAGGAAGCGGGAACGGAAACAAGCAGAGAAAGCTGTGTAAGCGACCTGGGACGTGTGAATTTTATTACAAGAGAGGATTGGAAGAACAGAGATCTTGGAAAATTTGCAAGAGAGCTGGGCGAATTCTATGTGGGATTGGGACAGCAGGAGCCAAGCTTAATGGAAAAATTTGACAAAAATATAGACGATGAATTTATAAAGCAGAATAAATAAAAAAGGAAGTTACCGATGAAAGGATTTTTTGAAAAAAATAAATACAGGCTTATTTCCCTTTGTTCTGTGGCAGGTGTTTTGCTTATATGGGAGCTTGTAACAGATGTGTTTCATCTTATTTCGCCTATGATGTTGCCGGCACCGGGGAAGGTGCTCGAAACCTTTATATACAAGCTTACAGGCGGAGTAAATCCTGACGGAGGGAGCCTTTTACAGCATATTGTATCAAGCATGAAAATTTCCTTGGGTGGTTATTTTGTGGGAGTTTTAATAGGGGTGCCTTTAGGTATATCCATGGCATGGAGTAGAAAGTTCGAGCTTTTTGCAAAGCCTCTGTTCGATGTTATAAGACCTATACCGGCGCTTGCATGGATACCGTTAATGATTTTATGGCTTGGTATAGGCTATGAATCCAAGGTGGGGATAATATTTTTTGCAGCTTTTATAAGTGCCACGATAAACTCATATGCAGGAATTAAGCAAACAAATAAGGTTCATCTATGGGTTGCCAAAACTTTCGGTGCAAGCAACAGACAGCTTTTGTTTAAGGTTGCTATACCGACCGCAATGCCAATGATTTTTACCGGACTTAGGTTGGCGCTGGGTTCCTCATGGGTTGCGCTTGTAGCAGCTGAGCTTCTTGCAGCTACAAAAGGACTTGGATATATGATACAGGTATCAAGAATGCTTGGTCGTCCGGATGTGATAATTGTAGGAATGGTGACTATAGGCATAATAGGTTACTTATTGTCGAGTATACTTGAGAAATTACAGAAAAAATTTGTGAGGAGGACGAAATAATATGAGCTTAAAAAAGTTTGTAGACAAGAATATTTCTATAATAATGACTGTTCTTGCCTTTGCTTCCTTACTGATTGTATGGGAACTGGTTTCAAGGTTTACAAAAGCGGGTTTGTTTTTGCCGCCCGCTTCCCTGATATTGGAAAAGTTTATACTGAGCTTTAAAGAACCTATAGGAAAGTATACCATGCTTACCCATATAGGGGTAAGTCTGTACAGAGTGGGTGTAGCTTTCGGGCTTTCAACCGTATTCGGTATAGCTTTAGGTG
Organism: Lachnoanaerobaculum sp. Marseille-Q4761; assembly: GCF_017565785.1. Classification (NCBI taxonomy): domain Bacteria; kingdom Bacillati; phylum Bacillota; class Clostridia; order Lachnospirales; family Lachnospiraceae; genus Lachnoanaerobaculum; species Lachnoanaerobaculum sp. Marseille-Q4761. Next base: position 776,462 of record NZ_JAGEKB010000001.1, on the reverse strand, counting down.
TATCAATGGGATATTCTAAGCTTGCCGAAGCTATACTTAAGCCTATATTTGAATTTATAAGACCAATACCTCCGCTTGCATGGATACCTATGTCCATATTGTGGTTCGGACTCGGAGATAAAAGTAAATTTTTCATTATATTTTTAGGATGTTTTTGTTTTATAACGGTAAATACCTATGAGGGAACAAAGAATGTGGATAAGACTCTTATAGGAGCAGCAAGAATGCTTGGAGCTTCGGAAAGACAGGTGTTTTTTGATATAGTTTTACCGTCATCCGTACCCTATATATTTGCAGGTCTGCAAATAGCGGTAACTGCAGGCTGGTCCGCTGTTGTAGGTGCGGAAATGGTACATTCAAATGAGGGAGTAGGCTGGCTCATAGTAATGGGAATGACTTACGGAAAAACGGTGCAGATAATGGTCGGAATGCTTGCGATAGGCTTGGTGGGCTTTGTTTTGGCAACCGGAATGGCAAAGCTTGAAAGGAGATTATGCGCATGGAACAATCAGGGAATGTAAAAACCATACTTGAATGCAGGAATGTATCAAAGGAGTTTGATGCCTATGACAAGAGCGGAAAGACCGAGGTTTTGCGGGATATAAGTTTTTCGGTTAAGGAAAATGAATTTTTGGTACTTTTCGGACCGGGACAATGCGGAAAGACTACTCTTATAAATGTACTTGCAGGGCTTGAAACTGCAACGAGCGGAGAGGTTATAGAAAATGGCAAAAAGGTAACAAAACCGGCACCCGAAAGAGGGGTGGTTTATCAAAAAACAGCCCTGTTTCCTTGGCTTAGCGTAATGGGAAATGTAGAGTTCGGTCCAAGAGTGAGAGGGCAGGACAAAAAAACGAGGCGTGAAACGGCAAAGCATTACATAGACCTTGTAGGCTTGAGCGGTTTTGAAAAAAGCTACCCTTCGCAGCTTTCCGGAGGTATGAGACAACGTGTCGGTATTGCAAGAGCTTATTGTAATCAGCCGGAGATTATGTTGATGGATGAGCCTTTCGGACATTTGGATGCTCAGACAAGGTATATGATGGAAGAAGAGCTGCAGAGGATATGGCAGAGTGAAAAGAGAACCGTTATCTTTGTAACCAATAATATAGAAGAGGCTCTATTTCTTGCAGACAGAATAATACTTTTAACAAACTGTCCGTCCTGTATTAAAAAAGAGTATATTATTGATATGCCTCATCCAAGAAGCTATGTAGATCCGAAGTTTTTGAGTTACAGGCAGGAAATAACAGAGAATATGGATAAATCATTGTAAAGGAGACAATTTTGGAAGACAACAGAAAAGACAAGGTAAAGGTGACTCATCTTACCAAGAAGTTTGATGATTTGTTGGTGCTTGACGATATTTCCTTTACTGTAAAAGAGGGAGAATTTTTATGCATAGTCGGTCCCACGGGTTGTGGAAAAACAACATTTTTAAACAGTTTGACAAAGCTTTATAAACCTACAAGTGGAGAAATACTGATTAATGACGAGCCGGTGGACTTGCTAAAGCATAATATCGCCTATATATTTCAGGAATATTCAACCATGCCTTGGCTTACGGTTGAGGAGAATGTAGGCTTCGGCCTTGATATTAAAAATATTCCTAAAAGTGAGGCAAAAGAAAAGGTAAATGAGTATTTACAGGTGGTAGGACTGGAAAAATACAGAAATTATTATCCGGATCAGCTTTCGGCAAGTATGCTCCAAAGAGTTGTTATAGCGAGAGCTTTTGCCACCGAACCGGAGGTTTTGCTGATGGATGAGCCTTACGGCCAGCTTGATATAGAGCTTAGATTCAGGCTTGAAGATGAGCTTTTGAAGCTGTGGGAAAGAAACAAGACAACGGTAATTTTCATAACACACAATATAGAAGAGGCGGTTTACCTCGGTGAGCGCATACTGGTTTTGACAAATAAGCCTACCTGTATAAAAAAAGAGATATACAATAATATCCAAAGACCGAGAAATATTGCAGCTAAGGATTTTGTGGATTTGAGAAATGAAGTTACGGACTTGATAAAGTGGTGGTAGAAGTGTAGATGTTAATAGTGATAATTACTAAGTGCTCTTGTAATTTTGATTGAAAACAAGGATGAGGATAATGTTAAATAGTTAACTTTAAATTGGGAGTGTGTGGCTCATTTTGAGTCATGCACTCCCTAGATTTTGGATTAGTATAAAAGTTTTACAGGTGGTATCCATTTTTGCTTATATAAATTCTTTTTATTATTGTAATACTTTACATGTTTCTTAACTGAATTTGAAAAAATGATATAACAACATACTTCTCATAGAGTTATAAGAAGGCTAAGAAAATAGTCAGATATATTGTATTTTAATAATTATTACATTATAATGAAAAGGCGTATGAAAAGATTTTGTGGCTTAGCGTTTCGTAAGCCTTTATAATAATGTTAGGAATAATTATCGTAGTCCATATTATGTTTTGTTTTTTTGGAATTCTAACTGATATACATGGTTGTAACATAATGAGTTTTCATACGCCTTTTTATTCTCAAAGGGGGATGGTATGTGTAAATATAGTTCTATAGATTCAAAAGAAGCTCTTGCTTCAACAATTGGTGTATCAGTAAGGCAGATTACGGGTCTTGTATATGGAATACGTATTGATAACTGTTACCATTCTTTTTATATAAGTAAAAAGAGTGGTAAAAAAAGACAAATAAGTGCCCCCAATAAAAGCTTAAAATATGTTCAAAGAAGACTATGTAGATTGCTTATAGAGAAACTAAATGACTTCTATTTAGAATATAATATAAAAAATCAAATCACTCATGGCTTTTTTAAAGGTAAAAGTATAAAAACAAATGCATTGCCACATAGGAATAAAAGATATGTGCTTAATATAGATTTAAAAGATTTTTTTGGTTCTATTCATTTTGGTAGAGTACAGGGCTTTTTTTTAAAAAATAATTATTTTAAATTACCAAAAGTAGCAACACTCATTGCTCAATTAACTTGCTACAATGGTAAATTGCCCCAAGGCGCTCCTACTTCACCTATAATCTCAAATTTGATTTGTCAAATACTAGATTATAAGATAATAATATTGTGTAAAAAATATAGACTAACCTATACCAGATATGCTGATGATTTAACTTTTTCAACAAATAACAAAGTGTTTTCTGAAAATTATACTTTGTTTTTGGAAGAACTAAAAGATATTGTTACGAGCTCCGGGTTTGATATAAATGCTGAGAAAACACATTTTCAAAAATTCAACAGTAGACAAACTGTAACTGGTTTATCTGTAAATAAGAAGCTAAATGTACAAAATGACTTCTATAAGAAAACACGTAGTATGGCCAATACTCTCTATAAAACAGGCGAATTTACAATTGATGGTAAAGAGGGTACGATTAAGAAACTAGAAGGTAGGTTTTCTTTTATAAATGAATTAGTTAAATATAATAACAGACTTGTAGAGGATAGGAGCTTAACATCTAATATAATAGAATATAAAAAAAATTTACTACGAACTCAAGAGAAACTATTTAGACTGAGTGATAGAAAGATAAAAACACTTGCCTGGGATGAGAATCTAAGAAGTTTATCAATGCGTGAAAAAGATTATCAAAAATTTCTTTTCTACAAGTATTTTATAGCTAATAAAAAAACTACTTTAATAACAGAAGGTAAGACGGACCCTAGGTATATTAAGGCTGCTTTAAAACATTATTATTCGGACTTTGCAGGGCTAGTTTCTTCTGATGGGAACAATTTTAAGTATAATGTTAGCTTTCTTTCTCGCTCTAATAGAATGAGGTATTTTTTTGGCTTTAAGGAAGGCGGAGGCGGGGAGCTTCAGAATTTATTGAGGTTTTTTACTGAAGGCAATACAGTGGAAAATCTGTTAGAGTATTTTAGAAAAATAATTCCTTTAAAGCCAAGTAAGCCTGTCATCTTCTTGGTTGATAATGAGTTTAGTAAGGACGATCCTCTGTATTGTGTAGCTAAATTCCTTAAAAATAAAATTCACACCACAGAATATATAGAAAAAAAACTTCATACAGATTATTTCTATCATGTTGGGTTAAATACTTTTATCATTACATTACCAATATCTAATATAGATATGGATAATAAAGACAAGTCTAAGCTTAAAGGTACGGATATAGAAATTGAAGATTTATATAATCTAAATGAAATAAATGAGAAGCTAATCAAGCCTAATCATGGTGGTAAAATATTTAATAAAAAAAAGGAAGACAATAGTAAATATATTGGGAAAGAGATATTTTCAAAGTTTATGATTAGTAATTATAGTAATAGTTGTATAGATTATTCTAAGTTTAGACCTTTGTTAGATCTAATTAATGATTTATCTGAAAATTACCATTTAAAAACAGATGGTGAAAGATATAATACTAAGTAGTAAGCTTTAGATACAAAGAAGCATATAGTATGTGAAAAGTGTAAATGTCGATGCAATTATAAATTGAAAAATATACATAACCAGAACTTAACCATTCTAATATTGACTATGGTAGCATGTCAAAACTTATGTAAGAGACGATTATATTTATAGGTTAGCTATTTTATCTAATAATCGTCTCTCCTTTATTTTGGTGATTGCCCAAATCTTATGTTCTTTCCCCATTATTTTTTGAAGATTAACTGCCAAGCCATATATTGGTCGCCCTTGTCATTCTTTATCGGATTCATTTTGTAAAGTTTCATAATTGCCTTCTTTAAAATGCTCACTTTCAATAAACTTTACAGGTGAAATACCTATGTATTTTTTAAAGACTTTAATAAAATATTTGTAATCGGCAAACCCGACTTCATCTGCTATCTCATAGACTTTTAATTCATTTTCGTTTAAAAGCTTGATAGCTTGTTGAATACGGTATCTGTTCAAATAGTCATTGAAAGTATACCCGGTATATTGTTTTAGCTTGGTATTTAAGTAAGTGCATGACATCCCGCATTCGATACTGATATCAGTCAATGATAATCTGTTTCTGTAGCCGGTACGAATACTATCAAGCATCAAAGTTACATATTTATTTGAGTGAGACGGCTCTTCACCGGAAATGAGGCTTAAACGTGCTTTTTCTATATCGATTTGTTTTTTATCTTGATGTAATTGCTGTAAATGATTTCTTTTTGAAGTAATCTTTTCTAAAATCGGGTACAGTTCATTAAAATTAATCGGCTTTAGCAAGTACTCAGACACTCCAAGGCTGATTGCTTTTTTGGCATAGGAGAATTCTGAATGGCCGGAAATTATAATTGCATCATAACCGTAAAGTTCGATACTTTCTTCTATCATGCTTAGTCCGTCTTTTTCCGGCATATTGATGTCTACAATCACGATATCAGGTCTTTTTTCTTTAATCTGCCTTAATCCTTCCTCACCATTTATTGCTTCTCCTACCACAACACAGTCATATTGATTCCACTTTGCCATAAACATTAAGCCTTTGCGGATAATGTCCTCATCTTCAACTATCAGTACTTTATTCATCTTCACTCTCCAATACAAATGGCAATCGGACAGTTATCAGTGTTCCGTGACAACTGTTTATTTCAAGACCGTAGCGGTTCCCATAAAGTAATTTGACAACCCTGTGAGAATTATATAGACCGATATGCTCTTTATAAATAGAATCCTTCTCTAAACTTTCCCTAAGCAGTTGTAAATTTTGCGAATCTATGCCCTTGCCATTGTCTTCTACAGAAATAATCAGCATATCCGCGCTACATTCAGCTCTGATGGTGATATGAATTACATCTACCAGACCGTGAGCCAAGGAGTTTTCAACAATCGGTTGTAGCAATAGCTTAGGTATTAAACATTCCTGCAATTCGTCAGGTATATCGATACTATATGTGAGCCTCCTATTGTAACGCAGCTTTTGTAACATCAGATAATCATTAATATATTCAATATCTGTGCCAAGCGGAACAACTGTGCTGCCATAATAAATACTATAACGCATCAGACCTGCAAATGCCAGCACCATCTCCACCGCTTTATCTTTATCAATCATAATCTGATATTTTAAAGTCTCAAGTATATTAAATAAAAAATGCGGGTTAAACTGTTCTTCAAGCTGTTTGATTTCCATAATACGCTTTCTTTCAGAAAGTTCAGAGTTATTTTTTATTAAAGCTTCTTTTTCTGCCAACACCATCTCAAAAGAGGATAAGAGCTTATTAAATTCTTCAAAAACAACAGGATGTTCCACCTTTTTTCCATGGCTCATTTGAGTAATAGATCCTATCATTTCTTCAATAGCAGACACATTTTTTTCGGAAATACGCCTTGTAATGTAGGGAATCATAAAAAGCATTATAAATGCCGATAATATAATGAACCATAGACCATAATAGAAAGAACGCCTTTGTATTTCTTTGGATACCATCGTATATAATGTGAATTGTCCGTCAATAAAGGTATTGATTTGTCCTTGATACTTTGTTCCGTTAATATCAATTTCTCCATTTTTTGAAAAGGTATTCATATATTTATCTCCGGGATATTTTAGAGTTAAATCAACGCTTTTTTTTCCGGTATAAAAAATAATATGATCATATCTGTCTGTTAACACGATACTGTCTATCGGAGAGCGCATAAACAAATTTTCAATGTCCTTACTTAGAACATCAAAAAACAGGTATCCGACCTTTTCTTTCCCATTCATAACGGCATGGGCAAATATCAGGCTCGATTCCTGTTCATAGTCATAATTCAACCGACTGGGAGTTATATAAGTATTATTTAGAGGAGCGGCGGATACTTTTTCCAATACACGGCTCTCCAAAAACAGCTCCTTATTGCTTTCAAATAAATTGGAAGAAATTATGTTAAAGTCCTTATCCAGTAAAACAAAATTAGCCTTTAAGTCTTGAGCATTTACAAAGTTATATAAAGTCCTGTTCACTTCACTTGGATGACTGTTACTACTGCCTGATACCAAATTAATAATCTCTGTATCTTTTGACAAATTTTCTAAGGCTAAATTATAACTTAAAAACTGTTTTTCCAGTACTTGTAAAAGTTTTAGAGTATTTTTCTTATTCTCATAATGCTCAAGCACCTTAAAATTAAAGGAGAGAAAGGCTATCATCATAATAAATAATATGACTATAATTGATAAAGCGTACCTTAAAAAGGAATATTCTATATATTTTTTATATGTAACACTTCTCATTCTTTCCCTCCGTTTGTAGTTAAATACTAATATCGTTTTTACCGCTGATTTTAAAGAAAACCAACAGTGATAAAATACTGGTTACAGTTAGTATAGTTGAATAAGCTGCCGCATTACCGAAACTGCTTCTGATGACTTCCGCATAAATGGCAACAGTTAAAGTCTGTGTCTTACTGGTATATAAAATAATTGAAGAACTCAGCTCGCTTATTAAAGTAACCCAGCTCATAATCGCTCCGGATAAGACACCTGTTAGCATCATAGGTACAGTTATCTTTAAAAAAGATTGTAATTCATTGCAACCAAGGCTGACTGCAGCCTCCTCCACGCTCGGGCTGATTTGACCGATAATGGCGGTACTTGAACGAATCGTATAGGGCATACGTCTTACGGAGAGTGAAATAATCATTAAGATAGCTGTTCCGCTAAGTAAGAGTGGTCTGGAATTAAACCCGTATAAAAAGGCGATACCAAGTACGGAACCCGGTATAATATAAGGAAGCATGGTCAAGGTATCCAGTGTAGATGTAAAAAATGAACGCTTTCTTGCACTTAAATATGAGATGATAATACCCAAAACAACAACAATAACAATTGCCGCAAAACCGAAAAGATATGTGTTTAAAATTGCTGAATTATTATTTTTGGATAAAAGTGTGTTGTAATAATTTTCAAGTGTAAAACCGCCCGTATAAAGTCCTCCGCTTCCTGTTTTTAAAAATGAGGTAGTGATAACAGTTAGCTGAGGAAGAATAGCTACGAATACTATACCATATACCAAAAGATGTACAAGTACATTCTTAAAACCACTGATTTTAACAGCTTCCATAGGTTTTAGAGCTGTCATCGCATAAGTAAACTTGGCACTTAAAAAGCGCTGTAAGAAAAATAAAAGTAAGGTGATTCCGATAATAATAACGCATAATGCCGCTGCAAAATGATCATCCGTATTCACTTCACCCATAAATTGTCCATATATCATAACCGGGAAAGTCTTATAACCCTCTCCGATAAGCATCGGTGTTCCAAAGTCTGAGAAAACTCTCATAAATACAAGCAAAGAACTCGCCAGTAAAGTAGGAGTTACCAAGGGCACTATAATCAATCTGACTCTGTCTAATAAATTACATCCCAGGCTTTCAGCCGCCTCAACCAAAGAGTTATCCAAGCTTTTAAGAGCACCTGAGGTATACATATAGACCAGAGGAAATGATTGTAATGAGAAAACCAATACAATACCTGCAAAGCCGTAAATACCCGCAAATTTTACAGGTAAAATATTATTTAACAATCGAGTGATAAATCCGTTTCTTCCAAGCAGCTGTATCCACGCATAGGCTCCGATAAAAGGCGGTGACAAATAAGACATAACAATCATTATGTTTAGGTATTTATTTCCTTTTATTACAATAGAACGAAGTAAATAAGCCATTATCAGTCCAAGAATTGTCGATATGGCAGTTGCCACGATAGTAACCTTAAAACTGTTAATCAATGTGCTCCAATAATATTTTTTTTGAAAAAACTTTGAAAAATAATCAAAGCTTAATTGTCCGGAACCTGAAATTACGCTTTTATACAAAATCAAGACCATAGGATAGATAATAAATAAAACCGCAAAAGCCAAAATGACAAAGGTGGATATATTCCATATATTCAGCTTTTTTTCATTTGTACCATTCATACTACACCCCCCTGATTAAATTTTTTGTACCATCATCAGTAAATACATTAATCTTATCAGTTTGTAAATTCAAATAAACAGTACTGCCGTCAGGTATCGCTTCCAAAGAATCAGAAGCCTGAATCACTTCCACTTCCTTACCGTTTTCAAGTTCTATAAAATAGTTGGTATTAATTCCCAAAAAGACACTGCTCTTAATAATTCCCTTAATTCCCTCTTTATTGTCTCTGCTTAAGATAAATTCTTCCGGACGGATAGAAACACTTACCTTTTGCATATCTGCACAATTCTCTGATAGATTTTCCATAGCAAAAAATGCATCAAAAATCTTGATTCCGCTACCTGCCTGAGTTTTAACGATACTACCATCCAAAATATTGGACTGGCCGATAAAGGTTGCCACAAAGGTATTTGCAGGTCTTTGATAAATGCGTTTAGGTGTATCTATCTGTTGAATAACTCCTCCGTTCATAACGGCTATTCTGTCAGATACCGCAAGTGCCTCTTCCTGATCATGTGTAACATATACTGTTGTAATGCCGATTTGTTGTTGAATGCGCTTAATGGCATTTCTCATTTCAACTCTTAGCTTGGCATCCAAATTACTTAAGGGTTCATCCATTAACAAAACTTCCGGATGTATGACTATCGCTCTGGCAAGTGCAACTCTTTGTTGCTGTCCACCGGAGAGCTTTGCCGGCATTCGATCTCTTAGGTGATCGATTTTAACGATTTTTAAGATTTCATCCACTTTTTCATCGATTTCCTGCTTACTCATCTTCTGGCGTTTTAAACCGAAGGCAACATTATCTTTTACAGACATATGAGGGAAAATGGCATAATTTTGGAAAACCATACCCATATTTCTTTTATTGGTCGGAATATGATTGATTAATTTTTCATCAAGTTTTATTTCTCCGCCCTCAATGGAGTTAAAACCGATAATCATTCGTAAAAGAGTTGTTTTTCCACAACCTGAAGGTCCTAAAAGTGTAAAAAATTCACCTTCTTTTATATTTAATGACAAACCGTCTATAATAGTATCTTTTCCGAATCTTTTAATTACATTCTCAATATTGATTGCTACACTCATATTTTTCTCCTAAATAAATACAAAAGGGCTTGCCGCATTTAGAGATAAACTTTTCCCTACTGCAGCAACCCCTTAACATTTTTTATTTTTGTTAATGTTGATATTTGATAAACTTTACCCTTAGTTCATAGAACTTTCGATATGCTCTGTGAACATTGAGGTGATTTCAGTTTTATGTTCGGCAACCCAGCCTTCATCATATTTATCAAACAACTTTATATCCGCCTGCGGCTTCATATAATCTGCTAATTTAACATCTGCTCTAAGAGGTCTTACAGTTAAATTCTGACCTACATAGGACTGTACTTGCTCAGATAACATAAAATCAACAAATTTTTTCGCATTTTCCGGGTGCTTGCAGTTTTTCAAAATCTGTACGGACTCTCCCGGGAAAATAGCTCCCTCTTTAGGGAATACAACTTCTACAGCAGCACCGTCTTTTACATAGCTTGCCGCAGGATCCTCCCAGGTTAAACCTACAATATACTCACCCTCTGCAACACCTTTATAAACCTGGCTGGAACTGTTACACATCTTACCGTCCAGATTTTTTAAAAATTGGTCAACATATGCCCATGCTTCATCAGAGAGCGGATCCTCATCTTTTCCCATGCCGTAAAGCATTGCCATCAATGATTGGAATGCTGAACTTGAATTAACCGGATCACCGAAAGCAATCTTTCCTTTCAACTCAGGATTTAATAAATCCGCAAAGCCCTCGATTTTGATATCTCCCGCCAAATCCTTATTTACAATCATAACTGTCGGATCTGCAAAGGCAGGTGTAAAATAGCCTGTAGTATTTTTAGCAGACTCTATCATATTGTCATTTTCTGCAGAAACATACTCTTCAAATAAATCCTTTGAGGATGAGAGCATTGTTTGATCCGCAGCCCAGAAAATATCTCCCAGCGGATTTTCTTTTTCTGATTGAGCTCTCTTTAATAATTCACCGGTTCCTGCAACAACCACTTCTACTTTTATGCCTGTTGAGTTTTCAAACTCCGGAATAACGGCATTGTTAAGTGCTTCACTTCTTGCGGTATAGACAACAAGGACTTTTTCTTCCTGTGCTGCATCAGATTTTTCTCCTGCCTGTGTCTCCACAGCGGAAGTGTCTTTTGTCTCAGTCTTACCGGAGCAAGCTGCCAGACCTAAAGACAGAACCGAACACAGTAAAGCTGCTTTTACTATCTTTTTCATCATTTTCCTCCTAAATTTTTGAATAAAATTCGTTTTATATTTACTTAGAGTTTAACAGTTTTGCAGGAGAAATATAACCTATTTTAGAGCAAAAAGGTGGAAAATAAAAAATACTCTCTTAAATAAGAGAGAAAACAGCAAAGAAACTGTCAAAACCTCTTAAGATTTTGACAGTTAACATTATAAAATCAATATATAAAAAGTATTAACCTGTACATGAATAAGGTTAAAAACAAGAATCTCCGGCTTAAATTACAAAGTCATTTCCGGGATCTTCCACTATCAAATCGGCTATGGAAATGCTGTCAAAATACTCAATGATCATTTTTGAGAGTTTACCCCACATATCAATGGTGCGGTATTCGCTCGTGCGATGCATACCCTCGGTATCCTCGTCATCCATCATTATATTTTCCTCTGCAATTCTAAGTACCTCTCCGACAGTGATATCGCTTGGGCTTTTGGTAAGCTTATATCCGCCACCTTTGCCACGCAAACCTACAAGGAGTTTGTTCTTTACAAGCAGTTTTATGATGCTTTCCAAGTATTTTTCAGATAATTCCTGTCTTTTGGCAATGTCATGTAATGGAATAAATTCATCCGATTGATTTTCTGTTAAATCAATCATTACAAGAAGAGAGTATCTTCCCTTTGTTGAAATTTTCATAAGATTCACCTATCCTTAATTTATAATCCTATTATAAAGGTAGGTAATAGGTAAATCAAGCAAATAATAAGACAGAAATAAAATAATGCATTAACAGTGTGTATTTTATCCTATATAAAGATCTTTGTATTCATCTTTGTTTTTCTCAAACCACTTTAATGCATAGGAGCAGGTAGCCTTTATCTTTTTATTATTTTCTTTGGCATATTTTATAACCTCAAGCATAAGCTTAGCGGCAATACCCTGTCCACGCAGACTGTCATCCACAAAGGTATGGTCAATAATAACAGTATTATCATCAAGATTCGGGAAAGTAACCTCGGCAATAATTTTGCCGTTTTCATCATTCATAAATATTCTATTATCAGCTATATTAAACATAGTACCTCCAAATTTTTTATTTAAGTAAAGATTAGCATTTAGCGGAGAAATGTCAAGGGATATTAAAAAGTGGAAATGTAATAAGTATAATATAGGCTATATAATGGTGAAAAAGCGGTAGGTAAACCACCTTAGTAGGCTCAATTTATATTGACAGTAAAGTATGTTTATGCTAGTATAACATAGATGCTGCTGTGGCACAGGTGGTAGCGCACCTCATTGGTAGTGAGGAGGTCACGGGTCCGAGTCCCGTCAGCAGCTTGAGTTTAAACCTTGATTTTTCAGGGTTTATTTTTTATATGCTGTATTTCGTGTTGTACTTAAAAAGTGTTCTTAACATAAAAATAAGCAGGTTTTACCTGCTTATTTTATACATAACCGTAGAGTCCCCTGACACTTACTTCTCCGCTTATAATTCTTTTTATCTTTCCGGCGGAATTTACAATTAATGCACCGTTTTCATCAATGCCAAGTGCGACGGCTTGGTATTCTCCCTTAGGATCAAGTATTTTTACTTCCTTACCGATATTTGCAAGATGCTTTTCATATTTTTCCTTTAAGCCGGTCATATCCTCCGTTTTTAGAAAAATATTAAAATTATTATAGAAATGAGAAATAACACTTGCTATCAGTTTTGCTCTGTGCATAATTATATCCGTTTCAAGGAAAAGAGAGGATGCCATATCTTTTATATCAGCAGGGAATTCTTTATTATTTACATTTATTCCCACACCCGAAATAATATATTTTATACCGTCCATATCGGAACTCATTTCCGTGAGTATGCCCGATATTTTTTTTGAATTTATAACTATATCATTTGGCCATTTGATGGTCGGATGAAGAGAGTAAAGCTCCTCTATGGCATCACAGAGAGAAAGAGCCATTACAAGAGTTATCATGGATGACTTTTCTATTGCAATATCAGGTTTTATACAAAGACTCATAAATATGCCTGTGGAAGAGGGAGAACTCCAGATTCGCCCAAGTCTTCCTTTTCCGAATGTTTGCATATCGGATACTACAAGAAAGTCCTTATTTAAATTATCGGCAATTGACTTTGCATAGGTATTGGTGGAATCCACCTCATCCATATATATAATTACGGGTGGTTCCAAAAGTTTATAAGAATGTATATTTTGCTCAATCTCCACCTGATTTAAAATATCGGTTTTTTCAAGGAGCAGATAGCCTCTGTTATTAACCGATTCTATATTGTAGCCGTCTTTTTTTAATGAGGAGATAGCCTTCCATACAGCGGTTCTTGATACGCCAAGATTATCGGAAATGGCTTGCCCCGATACATGCTCTTTATTTGAAAGCAGAATTTTTAAAACTTTATTCTTTAACATATTGCTCCTTACAGTTTTAAAGAAAATGTATCAAGTGGGATTCGAACCCACAATCTTCAGAGTCGGAGTCTGATGCGTTATCCACTACGCTATTGATACAAATAATATTACAAAATTATATCATTTTTCATAATAAATTGATAGGTGATTTTTGGAATAATATTTGATAAAATGATACAGGAGTCAAAATGAGATGAAAACAGTAGAACAGAGTCTGACTCGAAGAGAAGAAGATTGTTTGATATTAGTATAAAGAGGAAGTTATGAAGAATAAAAAGTTAATTATGGGAATAGGTGTGATGGCAATAATGATGGCGGTTTCTACCGGTTGCAGTAACACAAATACAAAAGCAAGTACTGAGGAGACTACTACAGTACCTGAGTCTACAATGTCTGAAGAGGAGAAGAGACTGTCTGATTATAAAACCTATGGTATGCAAAAGGATGCGATTCCGGGCATCATTGAGCTGGTTAAGGCTTATCAGTATGCAAAGGTAAATGCGGATGCCAGAAGAATGTACAATGTTTTTGGAAGAAGCGATGAGGACGGACTTGCGGATTTACAGACCAAGTTAAATGATGAAGCAAAGGTATATGAGTCCTTTGATGATGTTGTCACCTATGTAACAAAGGGATATGAAGATAATTCCTATGTGGTATTTATAAGTTCAAATGTAAAGTTTTATGATATTGATACCAAGGCACCTATGCTTACCTGGGCATATGTTAAGGAACAGCCAAAGGATGCCTTCTATATGGTAGAGAATGAGGAAATGACAGCCGATGAAAGGAAATTTGTAGAGGAAGTTTCAAAGTCTGAGGATATCATAGCACTTGATGCACAGATGAGAAAGGAGCTGGCAACAGCCGTAACAAGCGATATACAGCTTGGAACACTTTATTCCATATGGGTTCAGAATGCTGCCACAAACGAAAGCAGTGCCGCAGAGGAGACCACTGTGGAAGAGACTGTAGAGGCTATTACCGAGGACAGCACAGTGGAGAGTATAACCGAGAGCAGTAAAGAAGAAGCGGATGTGTCCATATCGGAGACAAAGAGCGGAAACTAGTATGGATGTAAAGGAATTTTGGTATGACCTACCGCAGGAGCTTATAGCACAGGATCCTTTAGAAGACAGGGCTTCATCAAGACTGCTGGTTCTGGATAAAAAAAACGGAGAAATCAGTCATAAGCATTTTTATGATATTGTAGATTATCTAAATGAGGGTGACTGTTTGGTGCTTAATGAGACCAAGGTAATACCTGCAAGACTTATGGGTGTGAAAAATGATACCGGAGCTGCCATAGAGATACTTTTGCTTAAGAGAAAGACAAAAACCTCCTGGGAATGTCTGGTAAAGCCCGGTAAGAAATGTAAGGTCGGAGCAAAGATTGACTTTGGAGAGGGTTTGCTCACCGGAACTATAATGGATATAGTGGAGGAAGGAAACAGAATTATTGAGTTTGAGTTTGAGGGTATTTTCGAGGAGATACTTGATAAGCTTGGAACAATGCCTCTTCCGCCATATATTACTCATGCACTCAAAGACAGGAACAGATATCAGACCGTATATGCAAAGAATGAGGGTTCGGCGGCGGCTCCTACAGCAGGATTGCATTTTACAAAGGAGCTTTTGGAAAAAATAGAAAAAAAGGGTATAAGACTTGCAAAGGTTACACTTCATGTAGGTCTTGGTACATTCAGACCGGTGAAGGTAAATGATATAAATGAGCATCATATGCATTCAGAGTTTTTTAATATATCCTCCGAGGCTGCGGATATTATAAACAGTACCAAAAAAAACGGTAAAAGGGTTGTATGTGTGGGAACCACCAGTACAAGAACCATAGAAAGTGCTGCGGATGAAAACGGTTATCTGGAAGAAAAATCAGGATGGACTGATATTTTCATATATCCGGGGTATAAGTTTAAGGTTTTGGATGCTCTTATTACCAATTTCCACCTGCCGGAATCCACATTGGTGATGCTTGTAAGTGCATTGGCGGGAAGAGAGAATATATTGCATGCATATGAGGAGGCTGTAAAAGAAAAATACAGATTCTTCAGTTTCGGGGATGCAATGCTTATAAAATAAAATCTCCACTTTATAAAGGTGAGAATATAAAAAAGAAAGGATTTTTATGAAAGCAAGAAAAAGCATTGTGGCATTTCTGGTTTTTTCCATGCTTATCGGGTTGATGAGCTTTAGTGTATATGCCGCAACAGTAACAAAGGTAAGTACAGGCAGTGTCAACTTCGGATCGGGATTCGGACCGGGACAGCCAAAGGTCGTTGAGCCGTCAACAAGAATCTATGTAAGCAAGATGGCTAAGGAACTCACACTTATAGCAGATAATAAGGTGGTGGGAAAATGGCCATGCAGTCTGGGTGAGTTTTCAGCAAACGGAACCAAGCAAAGACAGGGTGATAGAACCACTCCAAACGGTGACTATTACATATGTGTAAGAAATGACAAGAGTGCATATCATTTATCACTCGGACTTTCTTATCCGGACAAGGCTGCGGCAGACAGAGGCTTTGAGCAGGGAATCATTACACAGGAAGAAAAAGATTCCATCTATACTGCAATCGACAGCAAATTATGCCCACCTTGGAATACAGCTCTTGGCGGAGCGATAATGATTCATGGAAATTATCAAAAGGGTGTACCTACAGCAGGTTGCGTAGCGGTAAATAATGATGTAATGGATATACTTTGGCCATATGGACAGCTTGGTATAAAAGTTTCGGTAGGACCATAAAAATATAGGGGGCTGTGAAATAAGTCCCTAAAAGAAATAGGACCATTCGTTCATGCGAAAGGTCCTATTTTTGTGGTAAAATTAACTTATGACAAAAACTTTACACAACAATTATTGTAATACAAAACAAGGATATTTACCACTGTTTCTTTCAGATTGTTTGAATCTGCTGGATCCTGTTTTAACATTTGACAGATTGATGGGAGGAATCGATTTAAACAAGTATCTGACGGATATTCCGGAGTACACAACCGGACGATTCAGATATAATCCGGTCAACATGTTAAAAACAGTACTTTTCGGATTTATGACTAGCGGTTACTGCTCTCTGAGAGAACTGGAAGACAACTGTAAAGTTAATATCAGGTTCATGTATCTCATGGATCACCAGACTCCGTCATACAGAACCTTTGGATATTTCATCAATGAAATACTTCAAGATAAGATTGAAAACATTTTTAATGACATCAATCATGCTATCTTTAACGAAGAGCATGTGGATCTGCAACATATCTACATCGACGGCTCCAAGTTTGAAGCAAACGCAAACAAGTATACCTGGGTATGGAAGAAGGCTACCGAAAAGTTCCGTTACAAGCTTTACGAAAAAATCACCGCGGAGATTGAGGAAATTAATGCAGAAATCGCATGGAGCGGGGTGCAGATCACAACAAACACAGAGTATGTACCGGATTATCTGAATGAAATCGTTGAGCGGTTGGTACTTTTGTGGGAACTGGATACAAGTACATTTGTTTACGGAAGTGGAAAGCGTAAATCCAAAGAACAGCGTCATTATGAACACTTGACTACTTTCTGTCAGAAACTTCAAGAATACATACAAAGAATAGAAATCTGTGGTCCTAACCGAAACAGTTACTCTAAAACAGATAACTCAGCCACCTTTATGCGTATCAAAACGGATTACATGGGCAATGATCAACTTCTGCCGGCATATAATGTACAGATTGGTGTAGCAGATGAATATATTGCAGTTGTTGACGTGAATCAGTATCGTTCGGATATGGATTGTTTTGTTCCTTTGATGGAGCACTTCAAACAAACTTATGGATTCTATCCCAAGTATCCTGTTGCAGATGCCGGATATGGCTCATACAACAATTATATTTTCTGTGAACAGAACGGAATTGAAAAGTATATGAAATTTCCAATGTTTAAAAAGGAAACTAAGGATAAGAAATATCATGAAGATCCTTTTCGTGCAGTTAACTTCAGAATTGATGAGCAAGGATTCATGAGATGCCCTAATGATAAATCATTCCATTTTTTATACAGAAAAAATGTGAGAGGAAATCAGTACGGACGCAAAGAAGAATTGTATGAATGCGAAGACTGTAGTGGATGTCCATATGCAAAGAAATGTAAGAAGACAGATAAGAATCGAACCGTTCGGATCAATCAGGAACTAACTTCTATGCATCAGGAAGTAATCGAAAACCTAGAAAGTATCCATGGTGCGTTATTACGAATGAACCGTTCGATACAAGCAGAAGGCACTTTCGGAATTATGAAAAATGACCGTTGGTACAAGAGAATTGTCCGAAGAGGTATTCATTCAGTCAAACTGGAAGTTTTACTCGTGGCGATAGGCCATAATTTATATAAATATCAGAAAAAAAAGATGAGAAACAGAACTGCCGCATAGATTCAAAAAAAGAATTTCTATGGGGTAGGGGAAGTGCGTCTTTTTTGCGTATGATTTCAGTCATTTATAAACAATAAGTGCAAAAAGGGAGCTGTGAAAAAACTCAATCGAGTTTTTTCACAGCCCCTTTTTAAATGGAAGGCAGTATATGTTTATATCAAAATCTTTGGATAAAGGAAGTAAGAGATGAATATTAGAAAAGCGGTAGTTTCCGATTTTAACAGAATAATGGAGATATATGCTATTGCAAGGAAATATATGAAAAATAGCGGCAATCCGAATCAATGGAAGGACAGTTATCCCGAAAAAAATATCGTAAATAAGGATATAGAAGATAAAATAAGCTATGTATTGGAAGATAATGGTCATATTTTTGCCGTCTTTGTATTTATAAAGGGCTATGAAAAAAGCTATGAACTTAATTTTCCTTCCGATAAAGAATATGGGATAATACATAGAGTGGCAAGCGACGGAAGTGAAAGAAAAATTGTAAGCCGTATAATAAACTTTGTTAAAAAGGAAATATCACTTTTAAGAATAGATACACATGAGGATAATAAAACTATGCAAAAAGCTGTGGAAAAACTTGGGTTTAAAAGGCTTGGAATAATACAGCTTGATGATAGAAGTTTTAGGATTTTATATGAGTTAAAGGAGGAAATATGATTAGATATGCAAAATATGAAGATTTGGACAGACTCTCACAGATAGAGGCTGCATCCTATCCAAGGGCTGAGGCGGCAAGCAGGGAGAGCATCAAAAAAAGAATGGAAAGCTTTCCCGAATGTTTTTGGATTTTGGAAGAGGACGGTGTAATAAAGAGCTTTATAAACGGAATGACGACAGACAGAAAAGAACTTGAGGATATTATGTATGATGATGCCTCTATGCATGATAAAGACGGATGCTGGCAGATGATATTTTCTGTAGTAACGGATAAGGCATACAGAGGTCAGGGACTTGCAAAAAAAGTAATGGAAAAGGTGATAGAAGACTCAAGGGAAAGGGGAAAAAAGGGAATCGTACTTACCTGCAAGGACGGACTCAGACTTTTTTATAAGGAATTCGGATATGAGGATGAGGGTATATCACAATCAAATCACGGAGATACTATCTGGTATAAGATGAGATTGACATTCTAGTATATTATATAAAATAAACCACCGGCTTAGCCGGTGGCGCTGATTTAGGCGAGAATATCAAGTTTATTTTCATTTATTGCGCTCTGAACATAGTCTACGAAGAGCTTAATCTGAGGCTGAGTCTTTTTTACATTTATATAATGCAGTGAGAAATATCTCATATTTGAATTGTCAAGCTGATAGGCTATTATCTTATCGCTGTACAATAAATTTCTTATGGAAAATTTGGAGCATATACTTATTCCAAGACCATGCACTATCATTTGCTGTATGGATTCAAGATCATTTGTCTGTGCAATAATATCCAGATCACTTTTTTTAATGCCGAGTCCTTCCAGCAGCTTACTTGCTACAAACTGTGTTCCGGAGCCGTTTGATCTTAAAATCATAGGATATTTTAAAATATCCGATATTTTTGCATTGCTTTCTTTGAGTTTTTTATACTCATCGGTAGCAGGTGTGACAAGCATAAGATGATCCGGACAGACCTTTAGAGTTTCACAAAGAGGAGAATTTATATCCTTACCTGTAAATGCAATATCAAGGCTGTTGCTTAATAAAAGTTCTGCGATTTCGTCACTGCTTCCCTGCCATATACTAAAGTGCATATCGGGATGTTTGGTTTTAAATCCCGCAATAATCTCAGGCAGCAGATAACCTGAAGGTATGGAGGATGCTCCGATATGCAGCATACTTGTTGATGACTGCTGTAATGAAAGTACGGCTTGATCCTTTGTTTCCACGATTTTTCTGGCGTATGCAAGGAAAGTTTCGCCCTCAGGTGTGAGAGTGATGGATTTTGTTGTACGCAAGAGCAACTTTTTCCCTAAATCATCTTCCAGATTTTGAACATGTGAACTTATAGTCGACTGTGATAAATATAAATATTTTGCAGCCTGTGAAAAACTTTTTAACTCGGCTGTAGCAACAAATGCTTCCAATTGTCTAAATTCCATAAATTATCTCCTTTAATGCATGTAAACAGTACTCTATCTCTTCTAAATCATTATTATGACCGAATGAAAATCTTATAGTTCCACGGGGATAAGTTCCCAAAGTCTGATGTGCTATAGGCGCACAGTGGAGTCCAACCCTTGTATATTTTATATTTCAATTATAGAATTATTTATCGATAAAGTCAATAAATATAGAGCTGAAACAGTAGCAGGTGGCTGTTATTACAGAGGATGGATATAGGGAAATTTACATTGCAAAATAGTGTATAATAAGGGCTTTATTTTTATAATCCCATAGCCCTAAAACCGGATATATGGGATTGTAAAATAAAGCTTATAAATTTTTTAAAAAAAGCAAAAAAAAATGTTGACAATAACTTTTATATATTGTATTATATCCAAGTGTTCAGCAAAATAAAGAACAAAATAAAAAGCGCCTTTAGCTCAGTTGGTAGAGCAGTAGACTCTTAATCTATTTGTCCAGGGTTCGAGTCCCTGAAGGCGCATGAAGGTCCTACTTGATAGACAGTGAGCTATTGGGAAGGGCTTTTTTTGTTGTATAATGAATAAAATTAGGTTATAATTAAATACAATGCTTAAAACGCAGAAGTGGTAAATTTGTTTCGACTTTGTTCAAAAGGAGCTATATATGCTGAGAGTTGGTATGTTAACCAGTGGAGGAGATTGCCAGGCATTAAATGCAACAATGCGAGGAGTGGCAAAGAGTCTTTACAAATCTGATAAAGAGGTGGAAATAATAGGTTTTCTGGAGGGTTATAAGGGACTTATGTATGGAGAGTTCCGAGTGATGAAACCCTCGGATTTTTCGGGAATTCTGACAACCGGCGGAACTATGCTTGGAACCAGCAGGCAACCTTTTAAACTTATGAGAGAGCCGGATGAAAACGGACTTGATAAGGTAGAGGCTATGAAGGTCAACTATAATAAGTTAAAGCTGGATTGCCTTGTGGTACTTGGTGGAAACGGTTCGCAAAAGACGGCAAATCTTTTAAGTGAAGAGGGCTTAAATGTTATAGGTCTGCCAAAGACCATTGACAATGACTTATACGGTACGGATATGACTTTCGGATTTCAAAGTGCGGT
Organism: Lachnoanaerobaculum sp. Marseille-Q4761; assembly: GCF_017565785.1. Classification (NCBI taxonomy): domain Bacteria; kingdom Bacillati; phylum Bacillota; class Clostridia; order Lachnospirales; family Lachnospiraceae; genus Lachnoanaerobaculum; species Lachnoanaerobaculum sp. Marseille-Q4761. The sequence continues at coordinate 755,263 of NZ_JAGEKB010000001.1, read as the reverse complement.
TGAGGTGGCTACAAATGCTATCGACTGCATACATACTACGGCGGCTTCACACAGTAGAGTTTTTATTGTGGAAGTTATGGGACATAAGGTAGGATGGCTTACACTTTATGCAGGGCTTGCAGGAGGAGCGGATATCATATTGATACCTGAAATACCCTATGATATAAAGAAGGTTGCGGCAGCTGTAAATAAGAGAGAAAAAGAAGGCAAAAAGTTTACCATACTTGCTGTAGCGGAGGGAGCTATATCAATGGAAGATGCGGCTCTTTCAAAAAAGGATTTAAAAAAGAAAAAATTAAAAGATGCAGGCAGATATCCCTCTATAAGTTATGAGATAGGTGATATTCTAAGTAAGGAGACCGGTGTGGATGTAAGAGTTACGGTTCCCGGACATACACAAAGAGGAGGAGCGCCAAATCCGTTTGACAGAGCATTGTCCACAAGGCTCGGTGCTCATGGAGCGGAGCTGGTACTTGAAAAGAAATATGGAAGACTGGTAGTACTAAAGGGTATGGAGGTAACGGATATTTCTTTGAGTGAATCTGCCGGAAAACTGAAATATGTGGATCCCGAGTCTGCACTTGTAAAAGAGGCAAGGCTTGTGGGAATAAGCTTTGGTGACAGGTAGAAAGGGAGCAGATGGCTTATACGGCACTATATAGGAAGTTTCGACCTTCAAATTTTGATGAGGTAATAGGTCAGGAAGCTATAACAAGGACATTAAAAAACCAATTGAAAACAGGAAGGATATCACATGCATATCTTTTTTGCGGAACAAGAGGTACGGGAAAGACCAGTATAGCTAAGATAATGGCAAGAGCCCTAAACTGCGAGCATCCGACAGATGCGGGACCATGTAATGAATGTCCGACATGTAAGTCTATACTCAGTGAGACTTCCATAAATGTAGTGGAGATAGATGCGGCTTCCAATAATGGTGTTGACAATATCAGAGATATAAAGGAGCAGGTGCAGTATCCGCCCACATTCGGAAAGTATAAGGTATTTATAATAGATGAGGTACATATGCTTTCCACAGGGGCGTTTAATGCGCTGTTAAAAACCCTTGAAGAACCTCCTTCATATGTTATATTTATTCTGGCAACTACAGAGGTACATAAGATACCTGTTACAGTACTTTCCAGATGTCAAAGATATGATTTTAAAAGAATCGGTATAGATACAATTACACAGAGATTGAAAACTCTTTGTAACAGCGAGGGTGTGGATATAGAGGACAGGGCTCTTTATTATATAGCTAAAACGGCAGACGGTGCTATGAGAGATGCACTCAGTCTTTTGGATGAATGTATTTCATTTTTACAGAATGAAAAAATAAGCTATGATGCGGTACTTGATATACTTGGTGCCTCCGATATAAGTGTATTTAACGAGCTTTTGGACGGGGTTTTATCCGGCAATACCATAGAGGTATTAAACCTTTTAAATAATTCCATAATAGAGGGCAAAGAGATAGGGCAGTTTGTAACGGATTTTCTTTGGTATTTGAGAAATATTTTAATACTCAAGTCCATACAAAATGACAGTTCTCTTGTGGATATGTCGGAGCAGAACCTACAGAACTTAAAGGAAATATCAAATACCGTTTCCAAAGAGACTTTGATGCGTTATATTAAGAATCTGTCGGAATTATCAAATAAGCTAAAGAGTGCCACTCAAAAAAGAGTTGTGGCGGAACTTGAGTTTATAAGGCTTATGACACCTGAGATGGAAGAGAACCTTGACAGTGTGCTGGACAGACTTTCAAGACTTGAGGCAGGGATAAGTACCGGTGCAATAGTGCAAAAAGTCCCGGAAGAAAACCGGATTCCAAAAGAAGAAGTGATTGAACTGCCCAAAGCTACCTATGATGATTTTATGCTTATAAAAAAGGAATGGAACAGCATAGTGGAGCATATCGGTGGGAAAGCCGGAGGTGTATACAAGGAAGCCGAGATAGAACCTTTAACACAGGGTGGTATCAATATTATTTTCTTTAATAAGATGTTTTATGATATGGGAAATAAAGATACCACCATCTCTGATTTAAAATTATATTTAAATGAAAAGTATGGAAAAGATATTGCAATTGAGATTTCTTTAAGAGAAAATAGGGTTGTAAGAAACACAAGATATGTTTCCATTGATGAGATAAAATCTGTTATAAACACAGATATTATTATAGAATAGTAAGGAGTTTTTTATGGCAAAGCGTGGAGGTTTTGGAGGGGGCATGATGCCCGGAAATATAAATCAGCTTATGAAGCAGGCACAGAAGATGCAAAAGCAGATGGAAGAACAAAGTGCAGCTTTTGAAAGCAAGGAGTTTAGCGCAAGCGCAGGAGGCGGTGCGGTAAGCATTACTGTTTCAGGTAAAAAGGAAATTACAAAGGTTTCTATAGATAAAGAAGTTGTGGACCCTGAGGATGTGGAAATGTTAGAAGATTTGATAATGGCGGCTACTAATGAGGCTCTAAGAAAGATGGAAGAAGAACATTCTGCACTGATGGGCGGTATTGCAGGTGGAGCAGGAAAGTTGCCGTTCTAATGGATTATTATAGCAGTCATATCAGCAAGCTTATAGAGGAACTTTCAAAGCTGCCCGGAGTAGGAGCAAAGTCCGCACAAAGGCTTGCTTTTCACATAATAGGAATGTCAAGTGAACAGGTGGATTCATTATCAAAGGCTATAAAAGACGCAAAGGGCAATGTAAATTATTGCAGGGAATGTTTTACATTAACAGACGGAGAAGTTTGCCCGATATGTGCAAGTGAGAAAAGAGACCATAAGACTATAATGGTAGTGGAGAACACCAGAGATTTGGCAGCATATGAAAAAACAGGAAAGTATAATGGCGTATATCATGTTTTGCATGGAGCAATATCGCCAATGCTTGGAATAGGTCCGGCGGATATAAAACTGAAGGAACTGATAAAAAGACTTGAGAGTGATGTAAATGAAGTGATTATTGCCACAAACTCTACACTTGAGGGCGAAACTACGGCTATGTATATAGCTAAACTTATAAAACCCACAGGTATAGAAGTAAGCAGAATAGCAAGCGGAGTCCCTGTCGGTGGGGATTTAGAGTATATTGACGAGGTGACTCTTTTAAGAGCGCTTGAAGGAAGAAGATTACTGTAGAGTTTATTTTCTAAATAAAAAACTTGAGGTTTGGTGCAAGTATGGATAAATATGAATTTAATTTAAAGGTTGAACAACTGAATAAATTGGTGAAGAGCGGAGATTATAAAGCCGCTATGCGAATCACCGATACAATCGACTGGAGTAGAGTCCATAATGCAGGCTTATTAACCACTGTTTCCGAAGTCTATGAAAAAAATGATGAGTATAAAGAAGCGAGAGAAATATTGCTTTTGGCTTATGACAGGGCTCCGGTGGGGAAGAGAGCCTTGTACAGACTTGCCATGCTTGCAATAAAAGAGGGGGATATTGCAGAGGCTGAGGCTTATTATAGGGAATATATCGAGATTTCACCTCAAGACAGCAGAAAGTATCTGATGGAATATCATATTGCAGTGGCACAGGGTAATGATATCAATAAAAAGATAAAGATTCTGGAAAAATATAATGATATCGAGAAGATGGATGAGCAGTGGAAATATGAGCTGGCCCTCCTGTATGCACAGACAGGCAGAATAGATGATTGTATAAAAGTATGTGATGAAATAATGCTTTTATTCGGTGTGGGAGAATATGTGGAAAAAGCTGCCGCTCTGAAGGAATCTACAGGCTGCCCTCTAAGTTCAAAGCAGCAGGAGCAGGTGGACAATAAAGAATATTATGAGGACAGATTAAATACCCTTGCCAAAAGGTATGAAAGCGGAGAGAGGGAAAATTATCCGAATTTGAACCTGGATGATATGAGTGCTTATAAACCCAGAGAGGATAAAAAGACTATGATAAGTCTCGGTGATGAAGAAGAACCGGATGAAAATGCTCCTATAAGTACAGAACTTTTCCCAAAGAGTGTAGGAGTAAATGAGGTGAGGATATCGGAAACAACATTTAAGGGGGAAAGTGTGAACCCGGAATTTGAAGTGGAATTAAAAAGAGCCATTGCAATCACAAATGAAAATCTGAGTAAAATGAAGGGCGAAAGAGATCTTTCATCTATGAGGGAAATAGATGAAGAGGTCAGGGCTCATATGGAAAGGGTGGAGAGGATAAAGCATGGAAGATTTATCAGCCCTCCTGTAATGGCAGAAAGAAGAAAAACAAGAATAAGCAATTATTTTGACAGTATGGGATTGCCGAAAGCTCATTACAACGGAGATGAACTTGATAATGTTTATCAAAATATCCAAATAAGTGAGGAGCAGGAGGATGTAGTAAAAGAGGAAGAAAATTCATTTGAAAATATTCCTGACTATACCATAGATAAAGAATTTATACCGGAGGATTTTAGGATAGGGGAAGATACTTCACAGGATGAATTATCACCGGAGGGTGTAAACTCCCCACAGACCACAGGATTTATCTTAAAAAAGGATGAGCCGGAAGGAGGGAGTGAGGAGTTAGAGAATAATGAACCTGATAACATTGATATTCCCACAGAGGAAGTAGAAGAAACACCTAAAGAGAATATTACGGTTACTGAAACTGCTTCCACAAAAGTATTGGAAAACTATGTTCCGGAAAAAAAAATTCCGATTTTTGACAAAGATGATTTGATAAACAGCTACTTTGATGATGAAGCGGATATGGGTGTACCGACCGTTTCAGCTGTAATGGCAAAAAGAAAAGAGCAAAGAGATTTGGTTCAAAGCAGTGTCAAAAGCGAAACAAAGATGGAAGTGATAGATGATGAGGAGGTATATTACACAAGGGAGGAAAGAACCTTTGTAACAAAAGTAAAAAGGGGTGAAGAGCCGGAAGAAATATTTATAGAGCCGGAATTTAAAAATCATGAGGATGAAGAAATCAAAACCGCTTCAATTGTAGAAGAGGATATTGATGAGCAAATAAAAGAAAGTGATGTAGATAACAGTAAAACAGTAAACCCTGTTGTAGATACTCTAAATGAGAGTCAGGACAAAAAAGAATTTTCACAAGAGAGTTTGGAGTTATTTTCAGATGAAGATGTTGAGAATGACACTGTCGTGATTGAAGAGAGTACGGAAGAAGTTTTAGATGATAATAGGGAGGTAGATTTACCTGTGCACGGAAAAGTTATGAAAGCAAAGGCGCCAAAGTCAAGAGAGCCGAAGGAGTATTTAATGAGAAGACCGGGTTCTATAATGGTAGAGGGAATAACAGAGCAAAAGGCTCTTGAAAATGCTATAGAAGTATTGAGAGAAGTAAATGAACTCACAAAGATAAAGCATTCTGTATTAAAAATCAGGGCAAAAAGCCTTAACAGTAAGGGAGTGATGAACTCCATAGATAAGATAAAGGGGAAGGATCTTATTGTTGTGGAAGCAGGTGACCTTGATGATAACACCATTGCAGAACTTATTGAGTTTATAAGAGACGGCAAAGAAACAGTGGTCTTTGCGGATACTATAAGCGGAATTTCAAGTCTGATAGAGGCAAATGATCTTTTACATGGAATGAGCCTTGTGATGAGAGAGGAAGAAGTACCTGTAAAAAGAAAAAATATTGTTGCAAATATAGAGTTAAAAGACAGGGATAAGGACAGAGAAGAAGCACAGGATAAAAAGGACGAAGAGGAAATTAAGGAGCCTGACAAAGAAGAAAAAGATGAAGCCGCCAAAGCAAGTAATTTAATGGATCTTGAGGTTATAGCCAATATCTTAAAACAGGAGAACGACAATGAGAACTTGCAGTTTGAAATAAAGCCGATCGGAGGAGGGGATACCATAAAATTGTATTCACCTGAGGAATCTGAGGAAGAAGACGGTGAAGATAAGGGCAATAAAGAGGAAGAGGAAAAAGGCATTGAATTAAATCCTGTAATATCCGAACCTAAAAAACCCGAGCTGATAGTATCGGAGCCTGTAGAGATAGAAAAGAGAGAAGAGATAGAAGAGGAAGATAGAGGGGAAACGGGTGAGGACAGTATACCTTTGTCCGTAGATGATTTTATTGCGTATGCACTTAATTATGCAAAAGATATAGAATGTCTTTTATCAAATAAAGCAAGGTATGCGGTTGAGGAAAGAGCGGATTATATGAAGGAGGACGGAACACCTTTAACCAAAAGAAATGCCAGAAATCTTATCGACCATGCTGCCGATTTGGCTGAAAAGCCGGGAGTAATGAAGGCTTTACTTGGATTTATGACTTCTAAATATGATAAAGAAGGCAGACTTATTCTAAGAGAGGAGCATTTTAGAATATAATGGTTTTTAATTATTTGGAGATTTTAGTATTTCTCTTTTTGTTGGCAATGATAATCAGTGGATACAATAAGGGACTTTTAAAAATATCCATAACGATGCTTGCTCTTATTTCAAGTGTAATTGCCTTGAATGTAGTGAATCCATATCTGAGAAATGAGTTGCAAAAAAATACTAAAATAAATCAATTTGTTTTAACAACTATTTATGAAAAAATAGGGCTTGGGGAGATGCATGAAGATTCATCCAATGCAAAAGGCAGGAGTGAGGCAATAGATAAACTTAATGTGCCTGCCCAAATAAAGGATATTTTAAAAAAGGATGATGACAGAGTGGTCTATGAAAAACTCGGAGTATATACCTTTTCAGATTATATTGCAAGCTATGTCACACAGATGACTGTCAATGCGATAAGCTTTGCAGGTTCTTTTACGCTTGTCTGGCTGGTGCTTGGGATATTGTTTAAGGGAAATAAACTTTTAGCAAAGCTGCCCGTTTTGGGAGGTCTTAATAAGACCTTGGGCGCAATAGCAGGTTTGCTTTTCGGATTGACGATGTTTTGGATTATTTGTATTTTCCTTATTGTATTTTCAACCACAAAAACGGGAAGATATATATATAGTCTGATTGAAAGCAGTCCTTTTTTACTGTTTTTATCCAGACAAAATCCGGTAGCAATATTCCTTGGACTATAGATATGGAGGTTATATGAATTCTAAAAGAAGGCTGATGAATGCCTCAAATGTGATAGTTGGACTTTGGCTTTTGTCAATGTTTACAATCTTTCCATTGATTTATAATGATTATTACTATGATATACTGGAAACAAAGTATTATACGGTAAGAGCAATCACCGCAATAATGATTCTTGCATTGATAGTGATATGCGGTTTTGCAGGCGGATTTAAAAACTTCTTTGATAAAGTAAATGAAAAAGGTTTTTCTACCTGGGTTAAAGAAGAATTCAGTATTTGGGATATATGTATAATGATATTTATGCTGGCTACATTATTATCCACTTTGTATTCAGGTAAGGTTATGAGGTATGCTATCAGCGGAGAGAAGGGAAGATATTCCGGACTCCTGCTTATATCATTATATGTGGCAATATATTTTATAGTAAGCAGATTACTTTCCTTTAGTAAGATTTATTTTACCGTATTTTTGGCAGTAAGTATTCCGATATGTCTTTTCGGATATACAGACTATTTCAATATGAATGTAATGCATTTTAAGGATAAAATAAGCCCTGAACAGTGGTCGATATTTACCTCAACCATCGGTAATATAAATACATATACCGCTGTTCTGGCTTTTTATATTGCTGTTGCAGGAACCTTATTTATTACCACACCGCTTAAAAAGGATGACGGTAAGGGTGAGAGTATAGAAAAACTTATCTTTTACTATCTTATAATGCTGATGAACTTCATTGCAATGGCAATGGGTACTTCAGATAACGGATATCTCACACTTTTAGCATTCTTCGGACTTATGCCTTTTGTGGCATTTAAAAGTATGGAAGGTGTAAGAAGATATATACTGACTATATTTACATATTTTCTCGGCATCAGAATTATAAAGATAATCAATACGGTATATGCAGGTAAAGTACTTGGAATTTCAGGCTTATATGATTTTATAAGCGATTTTAAATATCTGGATTTGTTGATTATAGCTTTGGCTATTATAGTTATTTTAATGTATGTTCTTGCCTATAGAAATAAGTGGGAAGAAAAAAATGACCGTCAGAAGTTATTAAAAGTGCTTAGATATATTTGGTTGGGAATAATTATAATATCTGTTGCAGGTATTGTATTCCTGGGAATGAAAATAAATGCAAATGTTGAGCTTGCAAGGCAAAAGTATGGTTCTTTGGCAAATTATTTTATATTTGATGATTCATGGGGAACTTTCAGAGGCTATATCTGGAGAGCTGCACTTGAAGAATATTTAAGATTTCCACTTGTTCATAAAATTTTTGGAAGCGGTCCGGATACCTTTGGAATATATATAGATTTACTCAGAAGAGAAGAAATGATTGGTATAACAGGTCAGTTCTTTGATGCGGCTCATAATGAGTACTTGCAGTTTTTATTTACTTTAGGACCTATAGCTACTATAAGCTATATTTTGGGACTTGTATTGCCGAGTATAAAAGCATTTAGAACCGAAATACTTGAGCTTAGAGATGATGCAATGTTGCCTTTTTTATATGCATGTGCTATGGCGGTAATCTGCTATGCCACTCAGGCTGTGGTAAATTTGAACTTACCTGTAGTAACACCATTTTTATGGATATTCCTAAGTATGATGGTGGCAATGCTCAGAGATAAAGGAGAAGTTGTAAATGGATAAGATAATACTTACAGGAGATCGTCCTACCGGAAGATTGCATGTGGGACATTATATAGGATCTCTAAAAAGAAGAGTTGAATTGCAAAATTCAGGAGAATTTAAAAAGATTTTTATTATGGTGGCGGATGCACAGGCTCTTACCGATAATATGGAAAATCCGGAGAAGGTAAGACAGAATATCATAGAAGTAGTGCTTGATTATCTGGCATGCGGTATTGATCCTAAAAAGTCTACCATATTTATTCAGTCAATGATACCGGAACTTACAGAGCTTACTTTTTACTATATGAATCTTGTAACGGTTTCAAGACTTCAAAGAAATCCTACCGTAAAGGCTGAGATCGGACTTAGAAATTTTGAAAACAGTATTCCTGTAGGATTCTTTACATATCCTATATCACAGGCATCCGATATTACCGCATTTAAGGCAACTACAGTGCCTGTAGGTGAGGATCAGCTTCCGATGATTGAACAGACAAGGGAAATAGTAAGAAAATTCAATTCCGTATATGGTGATACTTTGGTAGAGCCGGAAGCGCTTATACCTAAGGAAGATGCGGCAAAAAGACTTCCCGGTACCGACGGAAAGGCGAAGATGAGCAAATCTCTCGGAAACTGTATATATTTATCAGATGATGCGGATACTGTGGCATCTGCTATAAAGACTATGTATACCGATCCTCTGCATATAAAGGTAAGCGATCCGGGGCATTTGGAAGGAAATACCGTGTTTACATATCTTGATGCATTCTCAAGAGAGGAGCATTTTAGCGAGTATTTGCCGGATTATAAATCTTTGGATGAACTCAAGGAGCATTATACAAGAGGCGGTCTGGGAGATATGAGGGTGAAAAAATTCCTGGCAAGCATTATGGAAGAAACTTTGGCACCGATAAGAAAAAGGAGAGCGGAGTTTGAAAAGGATATTCCTTCAATATATGAGATGTTAAAAGAAAGCTGTGAAGTTGCAAGAAATGAGGCCGCAAACACACTTGCAGATGTAAAGAGTGCAATGAGAATCAATTATTTTGATGATGTGGAGCTGATAAAATCACAGGCTGAGAAATTCGGAAACAAATAAAAATACGGTTTTAATAAAATACTGTGTATTAACAGGCTTTATTTTAAAATCTTTAGCAGACAGCTTTACAATTTTAAAATAAGGTCTTTTTTATTAAAAAAGCTTGACAGTTGAGCATCTATTCAACTATAATAAAAGTATAACAGTTGAACAAGTACTCAACTAAAGGAGGTGTATCGGAGTAGAAGCTTTAGATAGAAAAGATGCTGTGGTAAGGGTAAAAACAAATATGCTTGAAGGTGTAAAGATAGAAGCTCTCTCAAGATTGTTTAAAGTATTCGGAGAACCCACAAGGATAAAGATACTTTGGGCATTAAATGTACATGAACTATGTGTACTGGATATTTGTGAAGTACTGGATATGACAAAGTCGGCAGTATCACATCAGTTAAGTACATTAAAAGAAGCTAAACTGGTCAAGTCAAGAAGAGAAGGTAAGGAAGTATATTATTCACTGGATGATGAACATGTAAAGGAAATATTTGAAACAGGTATTGTACATGTGTCACATAGATGTAGAGAAGGAGAAAAGGAATGAAGAGAGTTTATAAATTAGAAGGTCTGGATTGTGTGGATTGTGCTGCAAAGCTTGAGAGAAAGCTTGCTGCAATCGATGGTATTACAAGTGCAAATATCAATTTTATGACATTAAAATGCACTTTGGAGGCTGAAGCTGAAAAGATGAATGAAATTATTGAAAAGGCAATGGAGATAATAAAGGTTGAGGAGCCTGATGTAGAGGTAAAGAGGGCGTAGGAGGAAGCTTTACAGATTTTATATTCAACAGGATAGAAGGATAAGATGAACGAAAAGAAAAAAAAGATATTAAGTAAAATAATGATAGCGGCAATTTTTTATATAATTGCAATTATAATTTCAAAACTGAATTTTCCAAAGTCAAATATAATAAGTTTTGTGCTATTTATAACAGCTTATATAATAGTCGGAAGAGATGTATTATTAAAAGCATTTTCAAATATCAAGAGAGGAAAGGTATTTGATGAGAACTTTTTGATGAGTATTGCCACCATAGGAGCAATCATAATAGGTGAGTATCCGGAAGCTGTCGGAGTAATGCTCTTTTATATGGTTGGAGAACTTTTGCAATCACTGGCGGTAAATAAATCCAGAAAATCCATATCCGATATGATGAATATAAGACCTGATTATGCAAATCTGGTAAAAGAAGACGGCAGTGTGGAAATGGTTGATCCCTATGATGTGGAAATAGGAAATACCATATTGATAAAGACCGGAGAGATAATCCCTCTTGACGGAGTGGTGGTATCGGGAAAGGCAATGCTTGATACATCGGCACTTACAGGTGAGTCGGTTCCAAGAGGCGTGCATATAGGAGACAAAGTGTATAGCGGAAGCGTAAATAAGGACGGACTTTTAAAGCTTGAGGTTACTAAGGAATTTAGCGAGTCCACTGCAAGTAAGATTCTTGACCTTGTGGAGAATGCAGCTGCAAAAAAATCAAAGACTGAAAACTTTATATCAAAGTTTGCCGGTGTATATACACCGATAGTTGTTTTTGCGGCAATTGCGCTGGCTTTGATTCCTCCGTTTTTGTTCCCGGATACGGGATTTAGTACATGGATTTACAGAGCATTGACATTTTTGGTAGTATCCTGCCCCTGTGCCTTTGTTATAGCCATACCGCTAAGCTTTTTCAGCGGTATAGGTGCATCGTCAAAAATAGGTGTACTTATAAAGGGAAGCAATTATTTAGAGCTCTTATCAAGAGTAAAAACCTTTTTATTTGATAAAACAGGTACTCTTACAAAGGGAGTTTTTGAGGTGGTAAGTATTCATCCTGCCGGTGTAAATGAAGAAAAACTGCTTGAAAATGCTGCAATGGCTGAGGAATACTCCTCACATCCGATAGCAATTTCAATTAAAAAAGCCTATGGAGAGTTAAAAAAAGAGGGCAATGAAAACATAAATTTTTCCGGAAGGCTTAGTGAACTCAAAGAGGTGGCAGGTCAGGGTATCAGTATAAGAGTGGACAATGAAGAAGTACTTGTGGGAAATGATAAACTGATGCTCTCAAATAATATAGAATTTGAGAAATGCATGGAAGCCGGAACCATAGTATATGTGGCAAGGGGCAAGACATTCCTTGGATCAATAGTTATAAATGACAGGATAAAAGAGGATGTAAGGGATGTTTTACAGGCTTTAAAAAATATCGGTGTGGAAAAAAATATAATGCTGACCGGAGATACAAAGGCTGTGGCGGATGCCGTGTCGGCAAAGGTGGGAGTGGACTATGCATACTCAGAGCTTTTGCCGCAGCAAAAGGTAGAGAAGGTAGAAGAGATACTAGATGATAAAAATATACTTGCCTTTGTAGGTGACGGCATAAATGACGCACCTGTACTTGCAAGAGCCGATATAGGTATTGCAATGGGAGGTATAGGCTCGGATGCCGCCATTGAAGCTGCGGATATTGTAATTATGGATGATAATCTGAACAATATAGTCAGAGGTATAAGACTTGCAAAAAGAACCATGAATATTGCCAAGCAAAATATTGCATTTGCGATAGGAGTAAAGTTGATTTTCCTATTGCTTGCCGCCATAGGTTTTGGTACTATGTGGGAAGCGGTATTTGCAGATGTAGGCGTTACCGTGCTTTGCGTAATAAATGCGATGAGAAATCTGCAAACAAAAAATATATAAATTATATGATTCAATCTTTAAATTTATCATCCTGTGAGCTGAATTTTTGGGATTATAAAATTAAGGTTTTGAATAAATATTATGGAGATTTTATGGAGAAGATAACAAGCTTTACAATAGACCATCTAAAACTTTTCCCGGGCGTATATGTGTCAAGGAAAGATAATGTGGGAGAGATGACAGTCACCACATTTGATATCAGAATGACAAGACCGAATTTTGAGCCGGTGATAAATACTGCGGAACTACATGCAATAGAGCATCTTGGAGCAACATTTTTAAGAAATCATAAGCAATTTGGAGAGAGCATTTTATACTTTGGACCTATGGGCTGCAGAACAGGCTGTTACCTGCTTTTAAAGGGAGATTATGAGTCAAAGGATATAATATCTCTTTTAAAAGAAATGTTTGAATTTATAAAAAAATTTGAGGGAGAGATTCCCGGAGCCTGTGCAAAAGACTGCGGAAACTATCTGGATATGAATCTTCCTATGGCAAAATATATTGCAGGAAAGTATCTGGATGAAGTGCTTGAGAATATTTTAGAGGAGAGGCTTATATATCCTGAATAAAATTGTTACGGTTCATGTACCATATATCTTGAGACTTTTAATTTTACAATCCTTGCGATTAGGATTGTAAAACAAAAGTTCTAAAGGGGCTACCTGAACTGTATATAAAATATAATATAATAATAATATAAAATTTAAAATATAAAGACAAATATATTGAAAAAATTATATTTTGTATTATAATTTGAGTATGAAGAAAAATTCCTGAGGTGAGCGATAACTTTGCCAATTTTGAACCTACATTTTGATTTATGGGATTCCAAATAACCTTGTTTGGATGTCAGGCTGCTATAGGTAGAAGACAGATATCAAGGTGAGGTAACCCACCTAGCTTCGCTAGGCGTCAATAAGCAAAGCCGTCACTTTGGGTCTTAAAAAGAGTAGTTTTTACTACTCTTTTGTTTTATATAAAAATATGATATGGATGGTTTTATGGCAGAGACGCTTACAAAGGAAGATATAAAAAAGATAGAGGCGGAGATTGAGGAAAGAAAATTGGTGCTGAGACCGCAGCTTATAGAGGCTGTAAAAGAAGCAAGAGCACATGGGGATTTATCGGAGAATTTTGAATATTATGCCGCCAAAAGAGAGAAGAATAAAAATGAGAGCAGAATCAATTATCTGGAAAGAATGCTCAGGTTTTGTAATGTATATGAAGATAAAACAGAGGATGATCAGGTAGGAATTGATAAGGTTGTGGAATTATACTTTGAAGAAGATGATGAGAGTGAAAAGTTTAAAATAGTTACCTCTATCAGAGGAGATTCACTTGAAGGCAGATTAAGTATTGAATCACCGATAGGAAAGGCTATAGTCGGAAAGAAAAAAGGTGACAGAGTCAGAGTGCCTGTGGGTGACGGAGGATATTTTGTAAAAATAATGTCCATAGAGATAAGCAATGATGAAGACGAGATAAGATCATTTTAGGAGGAAATATGAAGCTTGTAATACAGAGAGTAAATCATGCAAATGTAAAAATAGACGGGGAAGAAGTAGGCAAAATAAATAAGGGATTATTAGTATTGGTCGGCGTGGCTGCGGATGATGATGAAAAGGTGGTTGAAAAATACTTTAATAAGCTGATAAAGCTTAGGATATTTGAAGATGAAAACGGTAAGACCAATCTTTCATTAAATGATGTAGGCGGAGAACTGCTGCTTGTATCACAGTTTACATTATTGGCAAATTGTAAGGACGGCAACAGACCGAGCTTTATAGGAGCGGGCTCTCCGGATGAGGCAAAAAGACTGTATGAATATATGGTGGAGCTTGGTAAAAAATCAGGTATACATACGGAATGCGGAGTTTTCGGAGCGGATATGAAAGTATCCCTTGAAAATGACGGACCGTTTACTATAGTATTGGAACTCTAATATGAAAGAACTTTATAAAATATTACTTGTTGATGACGAGGAAGAGGTCAGAAAAAGCATTATAAAAAAAATCAACTGGGAAGAAGAGGGATTTTTGGTAGTCGGAGATGCCGAAAACGGAGTGGAGGCATTGGAGAAAATAGAGAATCTGAATCCTGACCTTGTATTTACGGATATCAGAATGCCATATATGGACGGACTGGAATTGATAAATGAAATCAATATAAGATATCCTCTTATAAAGTCCATGATTTTTTCAGGCTTTGATGATTTTGATTATGCCAAAGAAGCTATAAAAATGGGAGTTATCGAATATGTGCTAAAGCCCGTATCAGCGCCGGAGCTTACGGAGATACTAAGAAAAGTGCATAAGAACCTGGATGCCGAACTGGATAAAAAAAGAGATATTGAAAAATTAAAAAGGGGTTATCTGGCAAGTCTTCCAATCCTCAGAGAACAGTTTTTAAACGGATTGATACATGGAAGCTTAAGTAAGGCTGAGATAGAGCATGCACTTAAGGAATATGAAATAAACTTAAATAATGCAAGCAAATATATAGTTGCAGCAATACATATAGATGATATGGACAGCCATATAGTGGCAAAAGAACTTATACCAATCTCTGTAAAGGTAAACCTGCTTGAAAATCTCGGAGATAAATTCCATGCGGAGGTGTTCTCGGTTTATTCAAATACCAGTATGTATATTCTTATAGGTCTGCCGGATAAGATGTCCAAAAACTATATAATGTCGGTGCTTTCAGAGGCTATAAAGGATGTTAACAGAACCATAGGCGTAAACTTAACTATAGGGCTGGGTATCACTGTAAATAATCTTACAGAGCTTCACAAGTCATATACTCTGGCAAAGGAGGCGCTTGGCTACAGAGGTATTGTAGGCAATGGCGAGGTTATATATATAAAGGATATGGAGCCTGTTAAGTCCGATAAATTAAAATTTGAGGATATTGAGGCAAAGGAATATATCAATATATTAAAATTCGGAAGTGATGAAAGTATCATAGAATATGTTGAAAAGATATTTGCAAAGCTGAAGGAATCAAAGGTACATTCAAGCCAGTATCAATCCTATATGATAAATGTGATAAATATTATTATCAGTCTTGTACAGGATTACAGTCTGGAGCTTTCCGTACTGACTAAAACTGCTACAGATTATATAGACCTTTTGGATAAGATAAAGGATACCGGAGGTTTTAGAGAATGGCTGCTTGAGGCAAGTATAAATATTGCTCATAAAATAAGAGAAGACAGAGCCTTTACCTCCAAAAAGGTATTGGAAGAGGCGAAAAGTTATATAGAAGAGAATTTTGCGGATATTGATTTATCTTTGGAAAAACTTTGTAAACATCTGCATGTTTCGGTTGCCAGGTTCTCCACAAATTTTAAAAAGGATATGGGGATATCCTATGTAAATTTCCTTACAAATTTGAGATTACAAAAGGCGGTGGAACTTTTAAAGACTACCGATGAAAAGACCTATATCATTGCCGAAATGGTAGGCTATGCGGATCAGAACTATTTCAGCTATGTATTTAAGAAAAAATACGGGGTTTCACCTTCAAAATACCGTCAGCAGGTTTAGTATATGGATAGGGGAAAGTTCAGTATAAAAAAGCTCAGTATAAAAAATCTGAGCATACAAAGCTCCATCTTCATATACTTTACAGTTACCGCAATCATTGCCATAGCCCTTATAAGCCTTATAATGTTTCAGAGATTTACAAACAGTCTTAATGCCACCATTAT
This sequence comes from Lachnoanaerobaculum sp. Marseille-Q4761, assembly GCF_017565785.1. Classification (NCBI taxonomy): domain Bacteria; kingdom Bacillati; phylum Bacillota; class Clostridia; order Lachnospirales; family Lachnospiraceae; genus Lachnoanaerobaculum; species Lachnoanaerobaculum sp. Marseille-Q4761. The sequence continues at coordinate 739,098 of NZ_JAGEKB010000001.1, read as the reverse complement.
TGAAGAAAATGCAGGCATTATCGGGCAGGTGGGTGAGTCTATAGATTCATATCTGAGAAATTCCATGAAGATTTCAGATTCCATATATTATAATGTAATCAAAAATACCGATATATCAGGCAATGAAATAAAAAAGGGTATGAATCTCATCTATGTAAACAATGATAATATGATAGAGGATATAGCTCTTATATCCGGAAGCGGAGAATTGATAGAGTCAATGCCTGCGCTTAGATTAAAGGATAATATCAATGTTTTAGAAAAAGATTTTTTTAAAAAAAGTATGGCGGAGAGCGAGTATATTTATTTTTCCATGCCCCATATCAGAAATCTGTTTGACCAAAATGAAAGCAGCTATTCATGGGTAATGTCTCTTGCAAGAGCTGTGGAGATAACCGATGAGGGTAAGGCTACTCAGGCTGTACTTCTTATAAATTTAAACTATGTTTTTTTTGAGGAGCTGTTTTCAAATGTAAATCTTGGAAATGGAGGATATATTTATCTGACCAATGACAGGGGAGATATAATATGGCATCCCAGACAAAATGAAATATACTCAGGTCGTTTTGATGAAAATAATAAATATGCGGCAGGATTAAAAGACGGTATCAGTGTTGAAAATTATGGCGGTAAGAAAGTTACTTTAAATGTAAGAACCATAGGATATACAGGGTGGAAGCTGGTGGGAGTCACACCCAACGCCACATTAAATATCTATGGAATTAAGTTCAGATTCTTTGTGGTTTTTGTAGCGGATTTATTTTTGTTTTTGCTGGCAATGATAAATGCCTTTATTTCGGATAAGATATCAAATCCTATAAAGAGGCTTGATACAAGTGTAAGAGAGATTGAGAGCGGAAATCTGGATGTGGATATAGTACCAAGCGGCTCGTATGAGGTGGAGCATCTTGGGAAGTCCATAAAAAATATGTTGGGGAGAATAAAGCTTTTGATGTCCGATTTGGTGGAAGAACATAATGCCAAGAGAAAATCGGAGTTTGACACTTTGCAATCCCAGATAAATCCGCATTTTTTATACAATACTTTGGATATTATAGTATGGATGATTGAAAATGAAGAGCCTGATAAGGCGGTAAGTATAGTGACCGCTCTGGCAAAGTTTTTTAGGATTTCTCTTAGCAAGGGTAAGAATATAATCACCGTAAAGGATGAAATAGAGCATGTAAGAAACTATCTTATGATACAGAATATGCGCTTTAAAAACAGATTTGAATATAGTATAGAGGCGGATGAAGAGGTGCTTTTATATTCCTCATTAAAACTTATGTTGCAGCCGTTAGTGGAAAATGCCATATATCACGGCATGGAATTTATGGATGGAGACGGAGAGATAGATGTAAAAGTATCTAAGGAGGGCGAAAGTCTTTATTTTACAATCCGTGATAACGGGCTGGGTATGAGCAAGGAAATGGTGGATAAATTATTAAGTAAGGATATTATGCCAAGTAAAAAGGGCTCGGGAATAGGAGTAAAGAATGTAAATGAGAGAATAAAGCTGTACTTTGGAAATGAGTACGGACTCCGTGTTGAATCCGAACCCGATGATGGTACAAAAATCATTATTCATTTGCCTGCTGCAATATATGGAGAGGGAAAATATGAAGACAGATAAAAAATATATATGGATATTATGGTTTATCTCTATTGTCTTACTTTTTATAATCTCTCAGACAGATTTGATTCTAAAAGAAGAAGTGCCGCATGTATATCAGGTATCACTGATACTTGACAGTGAAGATGAAAGCAAATATATAAACTTAAAAAAGGGAGTGGATGATGCCGCCAAGAAATATAATATCGATATAAATTTGCTCACCTTAAATAATATTACTCAGAATGCCGTTATATACTCGGCAGAAGAAAACGGCACCAACGGTATAATCGTACTTGCAAAAAATGATTTGGAAATAAATAATAAAAAAGTTCCTATAGTCGTTTTAAAATCAAAGTCCGGAGATATTATCGATAATCCTAAAAGCGGCTATTTGAGTATAAATACCGATTATACCGGAATGATTACAAAGCTATATAATTCTTTTGAAGAAAAATTTGATAAAAACTCCTATATATATGTGTTTTTAAATAATAGAGATATTTCCGGAATAGAGGAGGAAATAGATTTCTTGAAATCAAAGCAAAGTTCCAATATAATTTTTATAGAGGGTGATGAAAAGGAATTTAGAACAGCCATAGAGGATTTGGTACATAGTAAAAATAATGCCTATGTATTTTCACTGGATAAGACAAGTACCGATAATTTATGCAAAATAGTCGGTGCAAGTACTGTATACAGGGAGCGTATACAGGGTTTTTATTGTATCGGGGCTACCACATTCTTTTTAAATAAGCTAAATGACGGTACAATTGATGCGATAGCTACGGTTAATGAGTATGATGAAGGATATTTGGCAGTTGAGATGCTTATGGCGGATTTGAAAAAAACAAATTATATGTCAAATATCGATATGGAAAATATGTTGGTGAATAAGGAAAGTCTGGAAAACGAGGATATGGTAAAACAGCTTTTCCCTATTGACTAGTACATATACGGGAGGAAGATGAAAAAACACAGTTTTTTAATAAGTATGGCGATTTTTGTAATTATTATAATCGTCAGCTTTATATCTATGATGAGCAGGGTAGCACCGCCCAAAAAGAATGTTATAAAGATAGGTCTATGTCTATACAGATTTGATGATACCTTTATATCAAATGTCAGACAGGAGATTGAAGAATATGTAAAAGAATATGAAAAAGAGTATGGCATTAAGATAAATCTTGAGGTGGTGGATGCCAGAGACAATCAAAACACACAGAATCATCAGGTGGAGAGATTTGTATCTCTAAATTATGATGTGCTTTTGATAAATGTGGTGGACAGATTTGCCGCTTCAAATATGATAGAAACTGCCGTAGGGGCAAAAATACCGATAGTATTTTTTAATCGAAAGCCTGTAGATGATGATTTAAACAGGGCGGATAATATATATTATATAGGAGCCGGTCCAAAATCGGCAGGTATTGAGCAGGCAAGGATAATAATAGATGCCTATAATGAAAATCCGCATAGCATAGATATAAATAATGACGGTGTGATAAATTATCTGCTTTTAGAAGGAGAGCCGAGCCATCAGGATTCACTTCTAAGAACCGAATGGGTGATAAAAACTTTGCAGGAGAATAATATTCCCATAAATAAGTTAAACGGTGCCATAGGAAACTGGGAGAGAGCGCAGGGCTCCGCACTTACGGAGGAATGGCTGAATGAGTATAAAGATATAGATTTGGTTATTTCAAATAATGATGATATGGCGCTTGGAGCTATAGATGCGATAGAAAGAGCAAATAATATAACCGGTATAAAGATAGTCGGTATAGACGGTACAAAGGAGGCACTGGAAGCTATAAATGCAGGTAAGCTTTTAGGTACTATAGAAAGTGATAAAAAGGAATACGCCAAAGCTGTTGTGGAGATAGCAATGTTTGCCATAGGAAAATCGTCACTGCCCGAGGATATCAAATCCAAGCTGCTTGATAACAGAACCTATGATGTGGAACAAATTCCGAGGAAAAAATAAATTAACGAAGTATGTATACCGATAGGAAAAAATATTTTTGTACAAAGTTCCCAGTTATTTTATATAAAAATTGTGGATGAAATACTAAAAAGAGCATTGACTTTTATGCTCTTTTTTATTATGATGAAATCCTAAAGATTAGAACATCTTTCTGAGAGATGTTTTTGGGGACCTTTCTTTAAATAATTCTATAGGAGTTTTATGAGGCATATTATAGCGGTGATTGATGAGGATATACGCTTTGCCTTAAAATTATCTGATTTTTTATCAAAGGAGGATAGGATTCCTTTCAAAGCGGTCGCTTATACTTCATTCCAAATGTATAAAAATGAAACTTCTTCTATGGAGGTAGTGGCATTTATCACAGATTTTGATAATGTAGATGAATGCATAAGTACCGGGATTCCGGTTATTCTTTTATCAGATGATGCAATGGTAAAGTCTAAATACGCTGAATCTTCAAAGCTTTTCTGCTCAATATTCAAATTTTGCGGTGTACATATTATTGTGGATGAACTGCTGGGATTTTTTGCAAAAAACTCTTCACTCGGGTTTAGCGGCACCGGTAAAAACACGAGGGTTTACGGGGTGTACTCTCCTATAAACAGATGCGGAAGATCCAGCATGTCCGTTGCACTGCATTCTTATTTTTGTTCTTTATCCACAAGTTCTTTGCTGATTTCCTTTGATGAATATGATTCGGTTTTTGCAGTTTTAAGAAAAGAAAACAGCAGAGATTTATCTGATGTATTTTACGGATATAAAACAGGTGATTTGAATTTTGCAAAGCTTGGAGAATGTATAAGCAGAGTGGAAGATTTAAATATTGTACTGCCGGCAAGATATAATGAGGATTTATTTTATTTATCCGACAGTGAATTATTAAAATTTATAAATGATATTACTGTATCAAATTTATTTGAAATTATTGTGATAGATTTTGGCAGTATAGGCAGAAGAACGATGCAGGTTTTAGATATATGTGAAAAGATATTCTGTCCGGTAATAGGTGAGAGTAATGGGGTGGAATTATCAAAGCTTAACGAGTTTAAATCACTTCTTGGGAGAAACGGATACCCGGAAATACTTCAAAAGCTATATGAAATAAAACTGCCGAATGAGGATATCTCTATGGATATATTCAATTTTGCCAAATTAAAAAGACATGAATATTATTTGCAGATTTCAAAAATAGCAGAGGGCTTATGATTTATTATATAGTGGGAAGTATGTTGTTTGTCGCAGCAGTGACGGATATACTTTGGCGAAAGATACCTAATATTATTATTTTTATATATTTTACAATAGGTATGGCTGTATTAAGCTTAGATTTTTTTATAAGAGTTCTTGTTTCATTATTTCTTTTTTCAATTCTTTATAATCTCAGATTTTTCGGTGCCGGAGATATAAAAATATTTGCACTTGTAATAGGATTTTTGGGTACCTATGAGGGAGTGAATCTTACGGTAACAGCTCTGGTTTTGGCAGGCATCGGCTCATTGGTATATATGATTTTTACCAATCAACTGATTGAGAGAATAGATAAGCTTAAAGACTATTGCATAAGAGTAGTTTCTGCCGGCAGACTTTTAAGATACCATGAATACAATCTGAAGGATAAATATTTGATACCCATATCTCCATATTTTCTGGCAGGCTTTATATTGTGGAGGTGCTTTTGTTAAACAAAAAAATAAAAGATAATGATATTCTAAGGATACAGGTAGTAAAAAGTGAAGAAGAAAGCCCTCAAAAGGGTGAGAGCATATATTTACAATTAAAAAACGAAATAAGAGATAAGCTGTCGGATCTTAGAAATATAGATGATGAAGAATTATATAAGATAATAGACAGCGAGATAATACATAAGGAACATTCTTTTTATATTCCTCTTGAAGAAAAATTAAATATCAGAAGTTCATTATTTGATTCATTCAGAAGACTGGATATATTACAGGAATTATTGGATTCCAAGGATATAACGGAGATAATGGTAAACGGAAAAGATGATATCTTTGTAGAAAAATGCGGAAAAGTAATTAAATGGGATAAATCCTTTGTCAGCAATGAGGTTTTGGAAGATATGATACAGCAGATAGTAAGCAAGGTAAACAGGGTGGTAAATGTATCTTCACCTATTGCGGATGCGAGATTATCAGACGGTTCCAGAGTACATATAGTGTTGCCGCCGATATCACTGGACGGTCCGATTATTACCATCAGAAAGTTTCCGGAAGCTATAAGCATGGAGAGGATGATTCTATATAAAACCTTGTCGGAGGAATGTGCAAAGTTTTTGGAGATGCTTGTATGCTCAGGATATAATATTTTTATATCGGGCGGTACAAACTCCGGAAAGACTACATTTTTAAATGCATTATCAGGCTATATACCAAAGGAGGAGAGAGTAATTACCATCGAGGATTCTGCGGAATTACAGCTGATGCATATAAAAAATATAGTAAGACTTGAAACTAAAAATGCCACTCTGAGCGGTGACGGAAGTATCGGTATAGGTGATTTGATAAGAGCATCACTTAGAATGAATCCTGACAGGATAATAGTAGGTGAGGTAAGAGGCAGGGAGGCACTTGATATGTTACAGGCAATGAATACAGGGCATGACGGTTCTCTTAGTACAGGGCATGGAAACAGCGCCAAGGATATGCTCGCAAGACTTGAAACTATGGTTTTAAGCGGTGCGGATTTGCCTCTGCCGGCTATAAGAGCACAGATAGCAAGTGCTATAGATATAATGATACATCTGGGAAGGCTCAGAGAAGGGGAAAGAAAGATGCTTGAGATTTTGGAGGTTTTGCCCTATGAAAATGGGGAAATTGGACTTAATAAGCTCTATGAGTTTGATATGGAGGAAAAAATCCATAAAAAGGTCGGAGAACTCAAAAACAGACAGAAATTATTCGCAGCAGGCTATAGATTATAATGTATATAAGTTTAGTCTTATCGAGTGGCTAAGATACAGTTTTATGGCTGTTGTAACGGCAGCTTTGGGTTCATATATATTTTATAAAAGTGTGATTATATTCTTTGTTTTATTTCCATTCTGTTTTTTATATCCCAATTTTAAAAGAAAAGAACTTATAAATGTAAAGAAAAGGAAGCTGGTGCTTGAATTTAAGGAAGCCATAATGATTATTTCCTCTTTGCTGAGTGCAGGTTATTCTTTGGAGAACTCAATAAAGGAAGCCTTGGTTGAACTTAGACTTCTATATTCAAAAGATAATCTTATAATAAAGGAATTTGAATATATAAATCAGCTTATCTATATGAATATCAGTGTTGAGAGGGCATTTGACGATTTGGCATACAGAAGTCACAGCGAGGATATCAGAAGCTTTGCCAAGGTTTTAAGGATTGCAAAAAGGAGCGGAGGTGAACTTGTAAGTATTATTTCACATACGGTCAATGTTATAGCGGATAAGGTGAGAATAAAGGAAGAGATAATAACCATGACTGCCGCAAAAAGATTTGAGCAGAGCGTGATGAATGTTTTCCCGCTTTTTATAGTTCTATACATTGATATAAGTTCTCCGGGATTTTTTAATATTATGTACACTACGATTATAGGCAGGATATGTATGAGTTTCGGACTGATTATGTATTTATTTGCTATATATATTTCCAAAGGTCTTTTAAATATAGAGGTATAGCCGATGAAAAAACATTTAAAAAGAATCTTTTGGGATAATAAAAAATATTGGATGGTCGTATTTTTAAGCTTTATATTATTTGGGCTTTGTACTTTATTTTTAAAAAATAATACAGTGACCGATAATTATATCAGCAGACCGGGTGTGGATGAGTATGATGCCGAAATGGAAATTGAGGTGGAGGGATTACTTGATAAGCCGCAAAGAATGGAAATACCGGTATCTAAAAGGCTGTATTCGGAATCTGAGGCAAAAGAAGCCATAAAGGCTGCCCTGGAGAAAGCTTTAAAGATTCTCCCCGGAAAAAATAATTCACTTCAAAATATCACGGAAAATTTGAATCCGATAAATGAAATAAGCGAGCTTGGAATAAGTATAAGATGGGATTTTGGAGATACGGAACTTATAGATATATCGGGTAATGTTTATAATGAGAATCTAAGTGAAAATACTGATTTGGATATAGAAGCTACTTTGATTTATGAATCTTATGAGGAGAGTTATATTATTCCTGTAAGGATTTGCCCGAAAACATTATCGGAGGAAGAGAGAATTTTAAAGGGATTAAGGGAGGTAATAATACAGGCTGATAAAGAACAGATAGAAAAAGACGGATATATTTTACCTGAAACATATAGCGGCAAAAAGCTGATATATCGCTTCAGAGAAAATACGGATTTTAATCTTATATGGATAATTGGAGTAATTATAGCACTACTTTTATATCTAAGGGAAAAAGAGAGGGAAAAGTTTAATCTTGAAAAAATAAAAAGGGAACTTATGAAGGATTATCCCGATATTGTGTCAAAGTTGATTGTATTTATAGGTGCAGGTCTTTCTGTCAGGCAGTCATGGGAAAGCATAGTAAAAGATTATGAGAACGAATACAGAGAGAATAATGAAAAAAGATATGCTTATGAAGAAATGGCAAAAGCCTATGAAAGATTAAAAAACGGTACTCATGAAAATATTGTATATAAGGATTTTGGCAGAAGCTGTTCTTTAAGGCAGTATATGAAACTTGCGTCATTACTTGAGCAAAACAGAAGGAGCGGGATTTCAAATCTGCATACTTTACTCAGTATGGAATCTCAAAGTGCTTGGGATGAAAGATTGAATCTGGCAAGGAGAGAGGGCGAAGAACTTAATACAAAGCTTCTTTTACCATTATTCATAATGCTTTTAATAGTAATGATGATGATAATTGTACCTGCATTGTTGATATTTTATTAGAAAAATCAAAAGAATGTGAATTTCGCAAAATAGAGGCTTTTATGCCGGAAAGGAGAAGATATGTTGGATTTTTGGAAGGATTTTATGGAAAATGAAGATGGAGTAGGTGTTATAGAAATTGTTTTGGTTCTGGTAGTTCTTATAGGTCTGGTCTTAATATTTAAAGGTAATATCAGTAAGCTCTTAAACAATATCTTTAAGGAAATCAATAAGAAATCAAAAGAGGTATATAATTGAAAAAAAGCGGTTCTGTTACCATCTTTGTATGCCTGATATTTATTTGCATCAGTGCATTGATATGCGGACTTTTGGAGTCGGCAAGAACCTCAGGTGCGAGATTGTATTTACAGACTGCAGGAGACTCGGCAATAGATTCATTATTCAGCAGATATCATAGGGCATTATGGGATAATTATAAAATACTCTCATTAGAGAGCGAGAGTGATGAAAAGATAAGCGAACTTATGCTTTCTTATATGCAGCCATATATAGAAAACAGCGGAATGTACCGGATTCAAAATCCACAGATAAAGCTGAATAAAAAAATTAGTCTAAGTGACAATGGGGGAATGTATTTGGAGCAGGAAATCATTGACTATATGAGTCTTGGAGTTTTTGAATCTGTATTTGAAGGCTCTCCTGATGATTTGTGGAAAGATATAGAAGATGCTATGAGTATGGAGAAAATTACCACCGACTACGGACTCGGTTCAAAAGAAGCCATAGAGGTGGAAAAGACATTAAAAAGGCTTTCCGAAAATATAGAAAAGCAGGAAGAGATAAGGTCTAAGATGAAGTCGGCAGTCAGTGCACAAAATATTTCAGAGATAAAAAAGCTGTGCAAGGATCTTAAAAGCACTCTGAAAAAAGTTCCGGATCTCATAAAAAAATATGAGAAAAAGGCTGACAGGATGTCTGAAAAAATAAGGGAAATAGAAAATAAAAATGCCGACAATATTTCAAAGCTTTCAGAAAGTAACAGGGAATATATAGATGGTGAGATATCAAAGTTTAAAGAATATGTGGATAAGGACAGTGAAAGAAGAATAGAGATTTCGGCTCTTGCAGGCTTAAGTGAAAGTATGATATCGGAGGTGGAGGAACTTGAGTCCGATATAGAAAGCCTGCAGGAGATGATGGAAGCCGAAGATGATGAGGAGCAGGATTATGATATCGGTGAGGCATGGAATAATCTTGGTTCAGGTATAGATGCGCTTACGGTAATGAGACTTAATTTTAAATATGGGATAGCGGATGAAGAAAAGGAAGAAAAGCTGAAGCAGGTAAAGGAACTCATATCGGACGGGATTTTTTCTTTGGTCATACCTGAAAACAGAGAGGTATCAAATAAGAGTATTAACAGATTGAGTCTGCCGTCAAATGCGATTACAGGAGGTTATAGCGGCAGGAATCTTGCACAGAGACTTTTAGTAAATGAATATATGGGAACATATTTTGCCGACTTTACAGATGATATAGATACTCCGCTTTCCTATGAGCTCGAATATATATTAAACGGTGATACTTCCGACAGGATAAATCTTGAAAATGCAATCCTTAAAATACTGGCTATAAGAGAGGGGCTGAATTATATGCATATAATATCAGATGCCTCAAAGATGCAAAGTGCACAGGAACTGGCGACAGTGATAAGCGGTGTTTTATGTTTGCCGCAGATTACTCTTCTTATAAAGTTTTTGATAATAGCGGTATGGGCATTGGTGGAGTCGGCAATAGATTTAAGATGCCTTTTATCCGGTGGAAAGGTGCCTTTAATAAAGAGTAGGGATGATTGGAGTGCCGATTTGGATTCCATATTTGATATTTTAAATAATAATTCTCTAAGAGAAAAAGAGGCATCATCAAGGGGGATAAACTATGAGGGATATTTGAAAATGCTTTTGTATATAGAAGAACCTGTAAAAAGAAATTTCAGGATGATGGATATAATGCAGTTAGATATATCAAGAAGTCAAAATGATTTTTTGATAAATGATATGGTATACGGCATTGAGGCGGACATTGGATGTGGTGCAAAAAGGCTGTTCAGTGAGATTTCATTTTTCTCAGAGGAATTTGTCGGACTTGACTCAGGTTATGATATGGCAGTCAAAGTCGAAAAAATATATTGAAGGGAGGTTTTGTATGTCCTCTTATAATAAAAATTTTAGAAATAAAAAAATTAAAGCTCTCCAAGCATGCAGGTATAAGAGGACTCACAAAGCCTCTCTCAGTATAGAGGCGGCTATGTGCTTTTGCCTTTTTATTATAGCTATGGCAATACTTATAATGCCTTTTGATATGATGAATACCGATAGAAAGATAAGAGGTTTAACAGAGGCTATATGTAAGGATGCCTGCCAATATGCCTATACTTATTACAGATTGCAGGGGAAAAGAGAAGAAAGTGGTGAAAATTATGACCGTAGGGCTATGGAAAATATAAAGGGTGTATTTATAGGGGGAGCCGTCGGAAGTTTTGCGGTTTCCAGGATAAATGCCGATATAAAGGATAAAAATATAAAAAATATAAGCGGTATTTTATCATCCTGTATGTCTGACGGGGAAACTATATGCATAAGGATTGATTATAAATATTCACTGCCCATAGGAATACTCGGTAAAAACAGTATTGATCAGACTGTAATAGCTTCAAGAAGAGCGTGGATAGGTGCTGATGGTGGAAAGTCCGGTGAATCGGGGATAAATGATGATGAGTATGTATATATAGGCAAAAATGCGACAAGATATCATATAGATAGGAGATGCCATTATCTTTATAATGATTTGCAGTCGGCGTCTTTTTCATCTGTGGAGAGCCTTAGAAATGATAACGGTGCGAGGTATCATGCCTGTGAGAGATGTGGAAGTCAAGGCGGTACAACAGTTTATATAATGCCATCAGGTACAAGATATCACTTTGATCCCGATTGTAATGCCATTATTGCCTATGTACAAAGGGTAAAGCGTTCAGAAGTGGAGCATCTGGGAGTTTGCTCTTATTGTGGAGGTAGCCATTGAAAATTGAAATTTTGGAAAAAGCGGTTTTAATAGTATTCTTATTGATCTTCACTTATCAGGATATAAGAAAAAAAGAGATATATACATTCGGATTGATACTGTTTTATATAGCTGTTACAGGTATGCAGGTATATAAGTTTTTATCGGGAAATTATATAGATATTAAGGATATTTTCTTTGGTATTTTTAGCGGTGCTTTATTATTTGTGCCTTCAAGGCTGAATATTTTAGGAGAGGGTGATGCTTTTGTCTTTATGGGAACAGGAGCTGTTCTTGGATTTAAAAGGAATTTAATGCTGTTTTTTATATCCGTTTTTATAATATCCATATATGCACTTTTTATGAGTATCTATTGTATGGTGAAAAAAAGAAAAGTAAAGGGAATGAAAGTGGCAATGCTTCCGTTTATAACTATGGCAAATTGCATTATATGGTTTTATAGATGAAGAAAAGACTGAGAGCAAGTTTTACTGTAGAAATAACATATATTATATTTTTTATCTTTCTTGGTATTGCCTTTATAATCGGCTACAGTATAGATAAGCATACAGAGGTGGTAAATAATGTAGAGATACATTTATTACTTGAGAGACTGGCACATGATGAGAAAAATATGGGATATGATAAGGAAAGATTAAAGGCTTTGTCGGAGCTAAAGGGCAATGAGTCGGTAAGAATAGAGGAGAAGAGATTTTTAGTTGAGGCAGTGAAGGGTAATCAGAGTATTACAGTGGCTATATATAATCCGGAGAGTTATATAAGGGCGACTACCGCATTGGAGGGGATATATGAAAGACTTAAAGGTAAGTTATCAGAGGAATCTGAAGAGTAATTGGCTTATATTTGAGCCCGAAGAAAGCTTTTTGTCTGAGCTTTCAAATAAATATGCCTTTGAACTGGGGATGATAGAGCATAATAATATAAGGGGATTTCTAAGACCGGATATAAAAAGAGTGAACTCAAAAGTAAATATATGCTATGATATCAGCTCATTACAGCCGCTATCAAGAGTTTTTGAAGTAAGGGCATTAGGCATAGAAGAGATAAAGTCATTTATTATAGAGATAATAAGCGCTACAAAAGCATTGGAGGAATTTTTACTCGAAGCCTCATCCATAGTGCTTGATCCCGAATATATTTTTTCTGATTTGGATTTTAAAAGATTTTTATTTATATATATCCCAAGAAACGAAGATAATAGGGAAGAAATAAAATCATTATTGGAGAGTATTCTAAATAACATAAATAAAGAAGATAAAGACTGTCTGATAATGCTTTATGGAATGCTAAAGGAATGTCGGAGAAGGGATTTTACTATAAATGATTTGGAGTATATGCCTGATTACAGCTTACAAAAAGATATGGTAAACAGCGAGGAGGAGATTATTGAAAGTAATGCAGATGAGAGTGTATTAAATGATAAAAAGAAAAAGCAATTTAATATTTTTGGAGGGATTTTTAAAGGGAATAAGCAAAAAGAACAAAATGATGAGGAAGAGTTTTTAGAAAAGGTATTTAAAGGATATGAGCCCGGAGTGAAATCAGCCTGCTTAAATGAGGAAAGAAGAGTATTTGAAATAAAAGATGAGGAGATTTCCAATACGGTCTTATTGACAGATAAAAGGATAAAAAATTCAGGTAGAATACTAAGAAGTACCAACGGTATGGAAGATATAGAGATTGGCTATCTGCCTTTTATTATAGGTAAGCAGGATATGATATGTGACTATGTATTGGATGCAGAGGGAGTGAGCAGGCTACATTTGCAGTTTTTTGAAAAGGAGAATACACTATATGTCAGAGATTTGAATTCAAGAAACGGAACATATATAAACGGAAAAAAGCTTGAAAATGAAGAGAATATGGAAATGAATAACGGCGATAATATAAATATCTGCGGCATAAATTATAGATTGGAAATATAAAATAGCTTATAAAAGTATTTTTTGATAATAGAAGGTATTAAAAAATACTAAAGAAAAGGAAGCCTTATCACTTGATGAATTTGTAAATATAATTAAATAAAAAGAATAAGAAACGCACAATCTGTTATACTTACAGCTTAAACGGATTGTAAGTTTTTATATGTAAAATCTTTTGCGATCAAGCTGCACTCACTGTTTTTTTGATGCATAAATATGTTTTTGAAGGTTTGTAAACAGAGGTTAGAGCTTTTGTATATAAGAATAAAAAGATTCCGGTACAGATAGAGGTATGTATAAAAATATGGGCAGACAGTATTTATAAATATGCTTGATAGTTTTTGTATCTGTGATATACTTTATAAAAATTTGATATCTGCTTAAGAAGCGGCGGTTTTACTTATGCAAAGTACGCAGGTATTATATATAGGAGAATGCAGTGAGAGAAAAAATAAGAATAATACTATGCTGTATATTTTTAGCAATAGCAATATATGCGGCTTATAATATAATAAAGATACAAAGCGAATATAAAAAAAGTGTTGATGCCTATAAAAAATTAGATAATTACACCATAGAGCAGACAACATCCGAAACAAGCGGGGAAAGTGAAGAAGAGCCTGTCAAGGAAAAGCCCTATCCCGATGTGGATTTTGCCGGATTAAAATCCGTAAACAGTGATGTTATAGGTTGGATATATGTACCGGATACGGAGATAAATTATCCAATAGTTCATACCTCAGACAATGATTATTATCTTGATCATCTGGTTGACAGAACACAAAATCCTGCAGGTGCAATATTTTTAGATACAAGAAATCCAAGTGATTTCAGTGATTTGCACAGTATAATATACGGACATCATATGAAAAACGGAAGTATGTTCGCAGCACTTAAGGGATATAAAAAGCAGGATTTTTTTGACGGACATAAGACGGGATATTTAATAACACAGGATGCAGCCTATAGTATTGATTTTTTTGCAGGTCATGTGGCAAATGTGGAGGAAAATGCATGGCAGCTTGACTTTGATGATGCCGCAGATTTTGACAATTGGATAAAATCTCTGAAGGATATTTCTGCATTCAAATCAGATATAGAGCCGCAATACGGAGATAGAATATTTACACTTTCCACCTGTAGTTACGAGTTTGATGATGCGAGATTTGTACTTAGCGGTAAGCTTACAAAGATTGAATAAAGACGGTATATAAAAGCTTTATAAAAATATCAAAAACATTTAAAATAAAAATGGTCTTGAACATAACAGTTCTTGACCATTTTTTTTAAAAGTGTTACTATAAGTTAATTCATACTAAATAAGTAGGAATAAAGGAATAAGAGAAGAGGGATTTATGGATATATTAAACGAAGCAAAAAAGATACATAAAATTTTGGTGGAACTTAGAAGGGATTTTCATTTGCATCCGGAACTTAGTATGAAAGAGTACCGTACAGCTACAAGAATCGAGGAAGAGCTGGATAAACTTGGTATAGAGCATTATAGAAGTACTGAAACCGGAGTTATAGGTCTTATAAGAGGAACAGGAGAGTCACAGCCTGCAAAAAGCAGCGGTGTTGATGAAGCTGACAGTAATACAGGGCATCAAAACAGCACCAGAGAAGGTAAAGACAGAGTGGTGGCGCTTCGAGCAGATATAGATGCACTACCGATACTTGAGAAGGATGACAGGGCTTATTGCTCAAAAACTGAAGGAATAATGCATGCCTGCGGTCATGATGTACATAATGCATCACTTCTTGGAGCGGCTATAATACTTGCAAATAACAGGGATAAATTTGCAGGATGTGTAAAACTTATTTTTCAGCCGGGAGAAGAGATAGGAGCAGGTGCCCAGACAATGATAAAAAACGGTGAAGTAAAGGGTGTGGAAAGAATCTTCGGTCTGCATGTGGCACCGGATTTAAGATGTGGTGAGGTAGGAATTACAACAGGTATAAACAATGCCTCTGTAGATCATTTCAGAATAGAAATAGAGGGCAAGGCTACACATGTATCCACACCTCATCTTGGCACTGATGCTTTATATATAGCTGCTCAAATTGTAGTGGCATTGCAGGGTATTGTTACAAGAACCACATCGCCCATAGATCCTGTAGTTATAGGAGTGGGTATATTACATGCCGGAACATCTTATAATATTGTTTCGGGAAGCGGTGTTATAGAGGGAACCACAAGAACCACCTCAACAAAAACCAGACAGGAAGTAAAGGAGAAGGTGGAAAGAACCGCAAAAAACATTGCGGAAATTTATGGAGGAAATGCCGAAGTTATTTGGACAGATTATACATCACCTCTAATAAATGATGAGAAAGTATCAAGTGAAGTTAGAGAGATTATCGGAGATATTTTGGGAGAAAATGCCGCAAAAACAAGACCTATATCACTTGGAGGAGATAATTTTGCAGAATTTATCTTGGAAATTCCGGGTGCTTATGCATATCTTGGAACTTCAAATGAAGCTATACCAAATAGCCTAAGACAGATACATAATGAGGGCTTTGATATAGATGAAAATGCCTTGGATATAGGTGCGGCTCTATATGCCGAATATGCATTGAGATGGTTAAATGCAAGTTTTAAATAAAAAAATGTGCGATTTTCAAATATAAAGTTTCTATAATAATGAGCATATTATCAAATCATTAAAGAAAACTTACAAAAATATGACAAATGAAATATATTATTGACATTTTGTTTTCCAATTAATATAATGCAAAAAATTAACACTTTTGTTAAGAAGGAGAGACTTTATGCCAAGAATAACATCGCTTCTGAAATCCCTTTGTGGTAAGATCATGGCTATACCAATGAGACTTACAAAGAAGATGTACAGACAGATGGCATTACTTACAATAGGTGGTGCGGTCATAAGTGTGTTTGCATTTTCAAGTACAGGGTTTGCTGGAAGCGGAAAAAATGCTGTCAGTGCTGCGGTCATAAGTTCTTCTGAAGATAATATTTCAGAAGACGAGACGGAGGACGAGACGAGCGATATTTTGGATAATGCCGGATTAAATAATTCAACTGTAGAGGAAGAAACTATACATTTGCCCCGAGTGGAGCAAAAGGAGACCGGAAAAGAGAAGATGGAAAGACTTCTTGAAGAAAGAAGGGTTGCACTTGGTTTACCTTCACTTACAGTAGAGGATTATAATAATCTGCTAAGAATTGTAGAAGCCGAAGTAGGCGATAATGATGTTTATGGTAGAACAATAGTAGCCAATGTGGTTATAAACAGAGTTCGATCAAGTAAATTTGAAAACACTATAACTGAAGTTATATTCAGTAAAGGTCAGTTTTCGCCTATAAGGGATAAGAGGTTTTTTAAAGTTAAGGTAAGTGAAGCTACCATCAAAGGGGTGAATAATGCCCTGATGGGAGAAGACTATTCGCATGGTGCCCTATATTTTATGGATAGGGCTTATTCGACGAGGCGTGCGGTAGCATGGTTTGATTCATCACTGACATATCTGTTTTCTCATGGTGGTCATGAGTATTTTAAATAATTGGTCATAAGTATTTACATAATACATATGATTATTTTGCTAATACAGTTTTACACAATTTATAAAAGTTTGAACGACCTATAGTTTTATATACACTCAAAAAGGCTTTAAGATAAAGCTTTTTTGAGGCGTGATATAAAGCTTATTTAGGGAGTGAATTTTTTCGGTAAAACCAAAAAAAAGTGCTTGACATTATAATCTCACTCATATATAATGCTGTATGTGTCTGAGAGAGACATAGCAAAAGAAAAGATTAACGGGGTGTGGCTCAGTTTGGCTAGAGTACCTGGTTTGGGACCAGGGGGTCGCAGGTTCGAATCCTGTCACCCCGATTTATCTTCTTAAAAATAAAATATTTGAGTCTGTAGCTCAGCTGGATAGAGCATCGGCCTTCTAAGCCGAGGGTCAGGGGTTCGAATCCCTTCAGGCTCATTGATTTGCAGGTGTAGTTCAATGGTAGAACATCAGCCTTCCAAGCTGAATACGTGGGTTCGATTCCCATCACCTGCTTTTTATCATAATATATATGATATGGTGGGTATAGCGCAGTTGGTTAGCGCGCCAGATTGTGGCTCTGGAGGCCGTGGGTTCGAATCCCATTACCCACCCTTTTATTGGGTCATCGCCAAGCGGTAAGGCACAGGACTTTGACTCCTGCATTCGCTGGTTCAAATCCAGCTGGCCCAGTTTTGTCGGTTCAAGTGATAACACCTGAGGGGTGTTATTTTTAAAATAAGCATTTATTCTTTAGGAGGTGTGTTATGGACATTATGCCAATTTTTGCCGGTATTGTGGGACTGGTAATAGTAGTAGCAGTTGCAGTATCTGCCGGTACGATGGGTGCTGTATTCGGTGTTATAGCAGACGATGATGAGGATGATGAGTTCTAAGAGCAAAAGCAGGGATAAAAGCCCTGTTTTTTTTATGCTCTAAACTTATGTATTAAGAAAAATTTAATATAAAAGATATTATAAAGCAGGGAGGAATACCCTAATACCTGATTTACTTAACCAAATGTTATGGCAAGTATAGAAAAATTATATATGTATAAATATAAGAATCATTGCCGCTAAAGTTGAAAAAAGTTTTATTTTAAAGTATTATGATAAGAAAATCTTTTAAATAAGAAAATTACTTTCCTTATTAAAGGATTTATAAAAGCCGGTATGAAATAAAGCTCATTACTGTATAGGCAAAAAAGTGCACAACGGAGATGGAATATGAAAGCAAAGATAGCATTGATAAAAGGCGACGGTATCGGGCCTGAAATAGTAAAAGAGGCAAAAAAGGTTCTGGAAAAAATTGCAGACCTTTAC
The DNA here is from genome assembly GCF_017565785.1 of Lachnoanaerobaculum sp. Marseille-Q4761. Taxonomy (NCBI): domain Bacteria; kingdom Bacillati; phylum Bacillota; class Clostridia; order Lachnospirales; family Lachnospiraceae; genus Lachnoanaerobaculum; species Lachnoanaerobaculum sp. Marseille-Q4761. Next base: position 720,805 of record NZ_JAGEKB010000001.1, on the reverse strand, counting down.
AAACATGAATTTGTATTTACAGATATAGATATGGGAGGATGCTCCATTGACAAATACGGAGTTCCGTTGACAGATGAGGCAATAGACATTGCAAAAAACTCCGATGCTGTACTTTTGGGAGCTGTAGGCGGCAATGTAGGTAATTCAAGATGGTATGATGTAGCACCGAATTTAAGACCTGAGGCGGGGCTTTTAAAAATAAGAAAAGAACTTGGACTTTTTGCAAATCTCAGACCGGCTGTTTTATATGAAGAATTGTCGGAGGCATGTCCTTTAAAAAATGAAATAAAAAAAGACGGCTTTGATATGGTAATAGTCAGAGAACTTACAGGAGGACTTTATTTCGGAGACAGATATACAAAGGAAGCAGACGGTGTAAGAACAGCCGTGGATACTTTGGTATATAATGAGAATGAAATAAGAAGAGTTGCAAGGGTTGCCTTTGATATTGCATCAAAAAGAAGAAAAAAAGTTATAAGTGTGGATAAGGCAAATGTGCTTGACAGCTCCAGACTATGGAGAGATGTGGTGGAAGAGGTTGCAAAGGAATATAAGGATATTGCCATAGAGCATATGCTTGTAGACAATGCGGCAATGCAGCTTGTGATGAATCCGGGACAGTTTGATGTTGTGCTTACCGAGAATATGTTTGGAGATATATTATCGGATGAGGCAAGTATGATAACAGGTTCTATAGGAATGCTGCCAAGTGCCAGCTTAAATGAAAGCAAGCTGGGATTATATGAGCCAAGCCACGGTTCGGCACCTGATATTGCCGGAAAAAATATCGCAAATCCGATAGCAACCATACTTTCAGCTTCAATGCTTTTAAGATATTCCTTGGGGCTTGATAAGGAAGCTGATATTATTGATAAAGCGGTGGAAAAAGTATTAAAAGACGGTTTTAGAACAGTTGATATTTACACAGAGGGAATGAAAAAACTCAGCACCACACAGATGGGCGATAAGATAGTGGAATATATAAAATAGGTGTACAGTATAAGCTGTAAAGGAAAGAGGAAATATGGAAAATTTGCGCTCAAATAATATGAAATCAGGTATGCAACAGGCACCAAGCAGATCACTGCTTAATGCTGTAGGCATGACACCTGAGGAGATGAGAAAACCTATAATAGGTATAGTAAGCTCATTTAATGAGATAGTACCGGGACATATAAACTTAGATAAAATATCAGATGCCGTAAAACTCGGAGTGGCTGAGGCGGGAGGAATGCCTGTGGTATTCCCGGCTATTGCGGTATGTGACGGAATAGCTATGGGACATCTTGGAATGAAGTATTCGCTTTGCTCAAGAGATCTGATTGCGGATTCCACAGAGACTGTTGCGATGGCACATCAATTTGATGCACTTGTAATGATTCCAAACTGTGATAAGACAGTGCCGGGAATGCTTATGGCGGCGGCAAGATTAAATATCCCTACAGTATTTGTATCGGGAGGTCCGATGCTTTCAGGAAAGGTGAAGGGAAAAAACACTTCGCTTTCAAGTATGTTTGAAGCTGTAGGAGCATATGTTGCCGGAAAAATAAGTGAAGATGATGTTTTGGAATTTGAAAATAAGACCTGTCCTACCTGCGGTTCCTGCTCAGGTATGTATACGGCAAACTCAATGAACTGCCTTACAGAAGTTCTGGGAATGGGACTTAGAGGTAATGGGACAATACCGGCGGTGTATTCCGAAAGAATAAGACTTGCAAAAAGAGCGGGATATGCAGTAATGGAAATGCTAAAGAGAGATATCCGCCCAAGAGATATCATGACAAAGGAAGCATTTATTAATGCACTTACAATGGATATGGCGCTTGGATGTTCTACAAATTCAATGCTTCACCTGCCGGCTATAGCGTATGAGGCGGGAGTGGATTTGAATGTGGATATTGCAAATGAGATAAGTTCAAAAACTCCTAACCTTTGTCATCTTGCACCTGCGGGACATACTTATATAGAAGAATTGGATGAAGCAGGCGGTATCTATGCCGTTATGAAGGAGATATCAAAGCTTGGACTTTTAAATCTTGATTGTATGACTGTTACAGGAAAAACTGTGGGAGAAAATATAAAAAATGCGATAAATCTGGATACAGATGTTATAAGACCGGCGGAGAACCCATATTCAAATGTGGGAGGTATTGCGGTACTTAAAGGAAATATAGCACCGGATTCATGTGTTGTAAAAAGAAGTGCGGTACTCCCTGAGATGTTAAAGCATTCCGGACCTGCAAAAGTATTTGACTGTGAAGAAGATGCGGTTGCGGCTATAAAGGGCGGAAAGATTGTGCCGGGAGATGTAGTGGTAATCAGATATGAGGGACCAAAGGGAGGCCCGGGTATGAGAGAGATGTTAAATCCTACATCGGCAATTGCCGGTATGGGGCTGGATGACACCGTAGCTCTTATTACCGACGGAAGATTCTCCGGTGCATCCAGAGGTGCATCCATAGGTCATGCATCCCCTGAGGCTGCTGTGGGAGGTCCTATAGGACTTTTAGAGGACGGTGATATTATTGATATTGATATCAATGCAAACACCATAAATGCCAGAGTAAGTGAAGAAGAATTTGCAAAGAGAAGAGAAAACTGGAAACCGAGACTGAATGAGGTGACAGGATATTTGGCAAGATACAGAAAACTTGTTTCGGGAGCGCCAAGAGGTGCAGTTTTAACAGTGGATGATTTATAGGAGGATAGATGGCAAAATACAGTGGTTCAAAAATAATAGTTGAATGTCTTTTAGAGCAGGGTGTTGATACGGTTTTCGGTTATCCGGGCGGTGCAATACTGAACTTATATGATGAATTATATAAAAATCAGGATAGAATAAGACATATACTTACAAGTCATGAACAGGGCGCCGCACATGCTGCAGACGGCTATGCCAGAGCCAGCGGAAAGGTAGGAGTATGCCTTGCAACCAGCGGTCCGGGAGCAACAAATCTGGTGACGGGTATTGCCAGTGCTCATATGGACTCCATACCTGTGGTGGCTATAACCTGTAATGTAGGTAATAATCTTCTTGGAAAAGACTCTTTCCAGGAGGTGGATATAGCAGGTATTGTAATGCCTGTTACAAAATACAGTTTTATAGTAAGAGACGGAAATAAACTTGCAGATACAATAAGAAGAGCTTTTAAAATAGCGGTAACAGGAAGACCGGGACCTGTACTTATAGATATTACAAAGGATGTTACAGGTGACAGCTTTGAATATGAGTACAAAGCGCCTGAAAAGGTAAAGCCTGCTACAGAAGTGGAAGAAGAAGAACTTTTAAATGCAGTTTCTCTTATAAGAGCATCAAACAAACCATATGTATTGGTAGGTGGAGGTGCAATACTTTCAGGTGCAAGTGAGGAGTTAAAGACCTTTGTTTCAAAGGTGGACTGTCCGGTGGCTGATACTTTGATGGGTAAGGGTGCATTTGACGGCAGCAATGAAAAATATACCGGAATGGTAGGAATGCATGGAACCAAGTCAAGCAACCTTGGAATAACGGAATGTGATTTATTGATTGTAATAGGTGCAAGATTCTCGGACAGAGTAATAGGAAATGCAAAGAAGTTTGCAAGAAATGCAAAGATACTGCATATAGATGTGGATGCGGCTGAGATAAGCAAAAATATCAAGGCTGATTTTTGCCTGATAGGAGATGCAAGACTTATACTCAGAAAGCTGAATTCCAGACTTGATCCTATGCATCATGATGAATGGGTGGCTCATATCGAGAGATTAAAAGATATGTATCCTATTAAAATGAATAAAGCCGGTCTTACAGGTGAGTATATTATAGAAACTATTGATGCAAAGACAGCCGATGATACTATAATCAGTACCGAGGTCGGACAGCATCAGATGTGGACGGCACAGTTTTATAAATTCAAAAATCCGAGAACCTTACTTACATCAGGAGGACTTGGGACCATGGGTTACGGTCTGGGCGCATCCATAGGTGCAAAGGTGGCAAAGCCTGATAAAACTGTAGTAAATATAGCAGGTGACGGTTGTTTTAGAATGAATATGAATGAAATAGCTACGGCTACAAGATATGATATACCGATTATTCAGGTGATTATAAACAATCATGTGCTTGGAATGGTTAGACAGTGGCAGAATTTATACTATGGAAAAAGATACTCACAAACTGTACTCAGAGATAAAGTTGATTTTGTAAAATTGGCGGAAGCAATGGGTGCAAAGGCTAGAAGAGTAACTACAAAAGAGGAGTTTGATGATGCCTTTGATGAGGCATTAAAGTCAAATACTACTTTTGTTATCGAATGTGAGATAGATTCTGATGAAAAAGTATTCCCGATGGTATCTCCGGGTGCTGCAATATCAGATGCATTTGATGAAAAAGATTTAAAATTGAACCCTGTAAAATAATATACCGTTAAAATCCGGTATATTAAGGTTTATCTAAAACCGATTATATAAATATTATAAGGAGATTATCATGGGAAGAGTGTATAATTTTAGTGCGGGTCCCGCAGTACTTCCGGAGGAAGTTTTAAAAGAAGCGGCTGCAGAAATGCTTGATTATAATGGTAGCGGAATGTCTGTTATGGAGATGAGCCACCGTTCCAAGGTGTATGAAGAGATAATAGAGGAAGCCGAAAGGGATATCAGAGAACTTCTTGATATTCCTGACAATTATAAGGTGCTTTTTTTACAGGGCGGCGGACATACACAGTTTGCGATGGTTCCGATGAATCTTATGAAGAATAAAAAGGCGGACTATATTATCACAGGTCAATGGGCAAAAAAAGCCTTCCAGGAAGCAAAGATGTATGGTGATGTAGTGGCTGTAGCTTCAAGTGATGATAAGACGTTTTCATATATACCTGATTGTTCAGACCTTCCTATAAGAGAGGATGCGGATTATGTATATATCTGCGAGAACAATACAATCTACGGTACAAAATTTAAGAACCTGCCAAATACAAAGGGCAAGGATTTGGTGGCGGATGTTTCATCATGCTTCTTATCGGAGCCTATGGATGTAAGTAAATACGCTCTTATCTGGGGTGGAGTACAAAAAAATATAGGACCGGCAGGTGTTGTAATAGTAATTATAAGAGAGGATTTGCTTAGCGATGATGTACTTGAGGGTACACCTTCCATGTTAAGATATAAAATCCATGCAGATAATAAATCTCTTTATAACACCCCTCCTACTTATAATATATATATTTGCGGTAAGGTGTTCAAATGGATAAAATCTCTTGGCGGTCTCAGTGCAATGAAGGAAAGAAATGAGGAAAAGGCAAAGATTTTATATGATTTCCTTGATGAGTCAAAGTTATTCAAAGGTACGGTAAGAAAGGAAGACCGTTCTCTTATGAATGTGCCTTTTATTACCGGAGATAAAGACTTGGATGCAAAGTTTATAAAAGAGGCTGAGGCAAAAGGATTTGTAAACTTAAAAGGACATAGAAGTGTGGGCGGAATGAGAGCCAGCATTTATAATGCTATGCCGAAAGAAGGTGTAGAAAAACTTGTTGAGTTTATGAAAAAATTTGAAGAAGAGAATGCATAAGGAGACAGTATGAGAAAAATACATTGCCTAAACCCTATCGCAAGTGTGGGGACGGATATATTTGATGAAAATTATAAGATTACAGACAATATAGAAGAAGCGGACGCCATAATGGTAAGGTCCGCAGCAATGGGTGAAATGGAATTTTCAAAGAATCTTCTTGCAATTGCCAGAGCCGGTGCAGGTGTAAATAATATACCGCTGGAGAGATGTGCTGATAGCGGAATAGTGGTATTTAATACACCGGGAGCCAATGCAAACGGTGTAAAAGAGCTTGTAATCTGCGGAATGTTATTGGCTGCAAGAGATGTTGTGGGCGGAATTGAGTGGACAAGAAGTATCAAGGATTCAGACACTATTTCAAAGGATGTGGAAAAGGGCAAGAAAAACTTTGCCGGCGGAGAGATAAAGGGTAAAAAACTCGGAGTAATAGGACTTGGAGCAATAGGTGCGGAGGTGGCAAATGCCGCTGCATCGCTGGGGCTTGAAGTATTCGGATACGATCCCTATATATCTGTAAATGCGGCATGGAGACTTTCAAGAAAGATAAAGCCTATTACAGATATAAATGAAATATATAAAGAATGTGATTATATTTCACTTCATATACCATTGACAGAAGATAACAGAGGTATGATCGGCAAAAACTCCATTCCTCAGATGAAGGACGGTGTGGTAGTACTTAATTTTGCAAGAGATCTGCTTGTAGATGATGAAGAGATGGAAAAGGCACTTGAGAGCGGTAAGGTTGCAAGATATGTGACAGACTTCCCTAATACAAAATCCGCAAAAATGGAAAAGGCCATAGTAATACCTCATCTTGGTGCTTCCACACAGGAGAGTGAGGATAATTGCGCTGTAATGGCTGCAAATGAACTGGTGGACTATCTTGAAAACGGTAATATAAAAAATTCGGTAAACTTCCCAAGCTGTGATATGGGAATATGCCAGGTAGAGGGCAGAGTTTCTCTTTTGCATCAGAATATTCCAAATATGATAGGTCAGATCACTTCAGCATTTGCAAAGAACGGATATAATATCTCCGATCTTACAAATAAATCAAAGGGTACAAAGGCATATACCCTTATAGATATAGAAACCAAGGCAAGCGAAAGCCTTATAAATGAGTTAAATGCTATTGAAGGTATTTTAAAGGTGAGGATTATAAAGTAGTATTTTAACCACAAAGGAAAGGGCGTTAGATATGGAAATTAGAAAAAAGGAGTATGCTCCTTTTGATATTTTTGATAGCGAATGGGCGGTAATAACTGTAGGTAACAAGGAAAAGTTTAATTCCTGCTTGGTTTCATGGGGAAGTTTTGGAAATATTTGGGGTGCACCCGGAAAAAGCAAGGCAACGGTGACATTATATATACATCCGTCAAGATATACAGCTCAGTTTATAGATGACAGTGAATATTTTACTGTAAGTTTTTTTGCTCCTGAGTATAAAAAGGCAATTGCATACCTTGGAAGTCATTCGGGAAGAAATGAAAACAAAATAGAAAATGCCGGACTTACTGCTGTCGCTATAGGCAAGACTATGGGATTTGAAGAGGCAAAGCAGACTTTTTTATGTAAAAAACTTTGTAAGCAGCAGTTTGACAAGAACAGTTTGATACAGGAAATAAGAGACTACTATGAACTGTATCCTGATATCTATACTGACGGTCACGGCGGTTGGGAGCCACATTTTATTCTGCTGGGCGAGATAGAAAAAATTATAGAGTAATATATATGCCTTTAGGCATCAAGGGGGGATAAGCTCTTTATGTAAAGAGCTTATCCCTTTTTGTGTGCAATAAAAATATTAAAATCTGAAGCTGAGAATACATTTATATATCCAATTTTTCAACAATCTCTCCATTTTCCTCTTTTTGCATAATTTTTCTAATAATTTCTTCGCCAAGATACCGTGAAAATAAAGTCAAGTCTTTTGATACTTCAAATACAATATTATGTTTTATACTGTCTGTATCAAAACTTAAGTCATATTTATCTTTATTATTCCAATAATTCCAATTTACATCAGTTCTTTCATAGTAAACATAATTTTTATTTTTTGTAATATAAATTCTTTTATTGATGAGTGTTTTTTTATCATCAGATATAAATGTATCTGAATATATCTTTATTCCTTCAAAAAGCTTATATTCCCTAATCCTGTCATTTGAAATATTTAATTTAATCTCACTATATTCCATATTACCACCTTTCTTTTATAACACTGTTTTGCAGATAGTATACTACTTACAAGTTACCTTTTATATAATAAATCTAAGTAATAATAAAAGACTAAGTTCTACTGTACACGGGTAAGCTTGTTTTCTACTGTATTGTCTGTGGTTGGCTTTGCCAATTTTTTCGTAATTGCATATGTACTTAATGTGCTTGTTCAATATGTTGAGTAATACAGAAGCATGACTTGGAGCAAATATATTAATAAAATAAATATTATTTTTAAACATATTATTTACAACAATATAGAGTTGTGCTATAAATTGACTAAGGAGGTAGAGTTGTGTTAATAACAAGAAGAGTCACAAATAAGAAAGAATTGGAAGAAATAGATGTTTCTGATTTGTATAATATTACATTAGGAGGAAGCCTATGAATGAAAAAAAGTTGTTTAGCGTTTCTTTTTTCATGAATTTTGTGTTTTCTATGCTCACTACATTACTGCCATTAATTGTGTTTAATATAAATGAATCGACAAAAGACATAAATGTTATAATGATCACATTCACCGGTTCATTATTAGTTACACGATTATTTTCGATTTGGAATTTGTTGAGGGTAAAAACAGAAATTGTATTAGGATGTATACTTTTTACTGTTAGTTGCCTTATTTTAGTAATCGAAAGCAATAGTATGGAATGGATGTTTGTGGGATCACTTTTATTTGGACTATCTATTGGTTTAGTTCCTCCTGCAATTTTAGTTTTACTTAGTGAAAATAAAGATAAGAGAACTTTTAATTTAGGCATATACAATTCTATAGTGGCTATAGCTTCGATATTTTCTCCCATAATTGGTGAAAATATATATTACAAGAATCCATATTTGCTTTTTTTTTGGTGGGTTATATTTGCAAGCATAATGACCATAGTGGCATTATTGTTAAAGAAGGAAAAGAACAATTATGAGAGTACAACAAATTATAAAGCAGTTTATAATTTTAAAAAAGTCGTGTCAAATACAATGTTTCAAATTTCATTCATTATTCTTTTATTTTCATCTATATCATATGGATCAATAGTTGCTTATTTACCTGTTTATTTTGAGACATTGAGCTTGTCTATTGGAATATATTATTTGTTTTTTTGGGCGGGATACATTTTGATGCAGTTTGTTAGGAGAATTAGGTATAGTTTTTGTACAGTATTGTGTGCGTTGATTTTTATTTCGTTGGTACAACTTTCCCTTGTATTATTTAAAGAAGCTTTTATAGTATATTTTTTTGCATGGATATATGGGTTAGGCTATGGTAGTTTATTTAAAGTATTTTATGTAGAGGTTGGTAGTTTCAATACCGAGAAAGAACGCAGTATAGGTTTTTCTATTTTAAGTTTGATTTCATATATTGGGGTAGGAATAGCTCCGGTTTTCTTGATACCTTTTAATATTGACTGGAAAATGCTTTTTACCGGAAATCTTTTTTATAGTATAATAGCAATAATTATATTTTTGTTTTTGAGAAAAAAATCTATAAAAGACGATATCTAAAATGAGAGTTATCTCTCAACACTATGATGTGTAAGAAATGGATTTAAATAAAGTAATGGGATTATAGGTAACCCTTAAACAACCTAAAAAATTATAAGGAGATAATATAACACTTTTTTGAATGGTTATATTGAAAGAAAAAATATGGAACTTAACAATAAAAAAGTTAAAGAATTACTACCTCAAAAGGAACCATTTTGGGAAGATTTGTCAAGGACATAAACAAAATTTCTTTAATAAATTTATATCTTCTCTGTTTCTCTCTTGATTAGCTTTAGTATTTTATCCTTGTATGTTTCGCCTGTACCTTGCTTGAAATGTAGGTTTACAGTATATTTTGTCTTTCCAATATCCATTATTAACTGTTTATTGGGTGGTGCTTGTATTTTCCTTTTTTCTTCTTCCATAAGTTCTCCTTTCCATTTTTGACAAAGAAAAAACAGTAAATCTTTTTTGATTTACTGTCCTGAGAATTGCATATTATATTTTCTTAAATTAAATTGTGTATCTCAATCATCTGTAAATTCAAATAAATCTTCTACACTAACATTAAATACTTTTGCAATATCCATGGCTAATTTTAATGATGGATTATATTTCCCATTTTCAAGATGTACAATAGTTTCTCTTCTGGCATTTACCATTTCAGCAAGTTCAGATTGCTTATATTTTGCCTTTTCTCGATATTCTTTCACTTTCGTTATAAATGCCATAATTATACCCCTTTAGAATCCATAATTAAAAATATAATCGTACGAAGTATTGTAATTGCAATTACGCTTCCGATAATAAGCCATCCCATAATTGCTGTTGAAATTGCGTTTACATGACCTAAAATTCCTCCTAAATATGCTATAATCACCATCAAAAGACAAAAAACTTTCAAGCATATCGCATCACATCTGAGTAGATTTTTTTCTGCAAATTCATCAAAGTATTCTTTCTTATATTTTCTTACTCTAAAATAATGTACTATCAGTATCAAAAATAAAAGAAAACCCCAATAGCTTGAAAATTGTCGATATTCAGGCTGATAGTCGCTTCTACTCCACAACCAATAATACCCTGCAATTAAAATTGCAATGATAATTTTTGTTGCAACAACTTCTCGTATAGATACTTTGTTTTTCATTTCAAATTCTCCTTACATATAATTTCAAGTGATATATTTCTAACTCGCTGTTATAAATATATCACATAATAATTTTAATATCAATAGCAAAGTTATAAATATTTCACTTTTGTTTTTACAGACCTAACTCATTGCTCTTTACCTGTGATGGTCGCTTTTCTTGTTCCTGTAATCGCTCTATACAAGTCTTAACTTTTTCTGCCTGTTTAACTTCTTCTCGTATTTCTAATATTTGATTATATAGACTCTTTTTTTCTTTCTTCAAAGTATCAACTTCCGATTTCCATTTGGATATATTTAAGGTCTTGTTATCTCCTAAATGTTCTTTCAGATATTTCTTAGCACTTTCAAATAAAATAATCTCTGCCGTATGCTCATTATAAAAATCTTCTTGTTTGCTTTTCTTTATCTTGGTATAAGCTTTGTAGGTGTCTTTATGTTTCAAATATTTTTCTGCTTGGTCGATAAGCTCTACTTTGTCATTGGTTTTCTTTTCAGTATCTTTTATGGCTCTTGTAGTCTTGTAATTCTTATCTCTTAATGCTGATATACTTTCTTTCAATTCGGATATTGATGTAATATTTTTTCTTTAAGGAATTGATAGCTTTCAATATATTTTTCTAAGTCTGCATTGTGGTTATCTGAGTTTTCTTTTATGAAATGAGAGAGCATATCTGTTAAATCATTTTGTTTTGGTAGGGTAGTGGATTGTATAGCCATATCGTCCTGTTTATCTTTTGAAGTATCATTATTTTTATCTTTCGTTAAACTCCTTATCCATCTCATTAAGGCTTTTATTCGTCTTGCAATTTCTCTTAATATCTTGTTTTGATGTTTGATTTCTCGGTTGATATTTCCTCTGTTGGTAACAATACCTTTTTTCTCCATTTGACTTGCCGATACTCCTAAATGAATGGTCGGTATTTGTTCTATGCCTTGTCTTTCATAGGAGCGGTGGTCAACTTTTTCCTGTATACTGTTTTCTTCAAGATATTTGTTTGTAATATCTGCCCACGACTTTCGCCACTCTTTTGCTTTGTCTTGCTCGTTCCAATCGACTTTATCTATTTTTCTTGTTTTGTAATTGCCGTTTTTGAGTTTTACTTTTTCTCCGTTTTCATCAAGGATATATTCCTTTTTTGATTTCGCTCCCCATGTTTTATCTTCGTTTAGCGGTCGCATAGTTAAAAGTATATGGGCGTGTGGGTTTCCATCATTTTTATCGTGTAGGGCAATATCGGCACACATACCGACTTTCACAAAATTTTCTTTTACATATTCTCTTACAAGATTTATTTGTTTTTCTCTGCTTAATTCTTTAGGTAATGCAATTTCTATTTCTCTTGCAAGCTGTGAATTTTTACTTTTTTCTATTTTCTCCACGCTATTCCATAAGACAGAACGGTTTGAAAATTCTTCAGGTGCATTTTGCGGTAATAGAATTTCGGTATGGGCTATTCCACCTTTTCTTGTAAAGTCATGGACTACTCCGTCATATTCGTTTTTTATTTTTTCGCCACTACGATAAGCGGAAGCTGCTACTGCACTTTTATTTTTTCCTCTTGAGATAATCTTTATACTGAGATGATATATCGCCATAAGAAAAAACCTCCTCTCTTTTCTGATATGGATATGGTGGCGATGATAAAGACTTCCTAAAAAAATCGGATTGCTTTTTATCCGATTTCTTTTGGGAAGTACACAAGGGGTAGGAAATTTATTTCCGTAGGGGAGTGTAGCTCCCCTGTATCAGCGTTAGCTGATATGCCCTCTGCTAAGAGCCTTCGGAGAACGCACACCCCCTTTAGGGTGTATAAGTGCGCCCTTGTAAACAAGGGATTATTCCTCTGTTTCCATTTCTTCCTCTTGTGTTCCTGTATTTCGATTTTCGCTTTGTTCTCGCTTCTCTATGATTTTTAGGATTTTTTGATTGACTTCTTCTTTGATTTTTGGGAATGTGATTAGCTGATAGAATTCATCTTTGGTAAAATCCTTGCTTTCGGTAAAGATACTTTCAAAGACTGCTCCTTTTTCATAAAGACGTCTATCTCTTTTCTTTCGCTCTTCCTGTTTCTGCTGACTGATGAGTTTCTTTCTTTTGTTTTGTAACTGCTTGATTTCTTCTTCCGCCATTAAGATTTTTTTGTCTATATTTTTCATTTTCTCTTTTCCTCTCTTTCTAATTTTGAGCAATAAAAAAAACAGTAAACCGATTTGATTTACTGTTTCGTGAACTGCTATGTTATAGCTTGTATTTAATTGTTTTACTTCGACAAACTGGAATTGTTCGAGCTTTTCAAATACTAACACACTTGATTCTGTTCAATAATTGATTTATAGTAGTTACCAAAATCAGCAAGTGAATTAACAATTGGAAGCATTTTTGTTCCGAGTTCCGTTAAGCCGTATTCAACTCTCAGTGGCTGCTCATGGTAATCGTGGCGATATGCCAGTCCATCACTCATCATTTGTCTTAAACTATCTGTCAAAACCTTTTGTGAAATACCGTCTATACTTCGTTGTAGCTCATTGAATCTCCATGGACGCTCTTTCAAGTTACGCAAAATCAGCAATTTCCATTTTCCTCCGATGAGAGATACTGCTGTTGCAACTGGGCATTCCGGTAATTCTTCTTTTGCTCGCATAATTCTCACCTCCGAGTCTATTGTAACACATTCAATTTTGAGTGTACAGTTACAAAAAGGTGCGTACTTGTTTTTGTATGTGTCTCACACTATACTAATACCAAGCAACCAGAAACTACAAATTAACCATGGAGGTATTATTATGGCAAATCACACAAAAACAACTATTGGAAAGGAAAACCGAATTGAGTTGCATGAAAAGTTGTCTTTAACAGGTGCAGAAATCAGTTTGAACGAACTACCTGCAGGAGCAAATGTCCCATTTGTTCATTCTCATAAAGAAAATGAAGAAATCTATGGAATTCTTTCAGGTAACGGCAAAGCCATAATTGATGGAGAAGAAATCAGTCTTTCAACTGGAGACTGGCTGAAAATCGCACCTGCTGCAAAGCGTCAGTTTTTTGCATCCGATATTTCCGGAATTACTTATATCTGCATTCAGGTAAAAGAAAATTCTCTGGAACATTTTACAGCAGAGGATGCCGTAATCGGCTAATAAAAAGTATTTATTTACAGAAATGCACAGTTCCCGATATGCTAAGAACTGTGCATTTCTTTTTTCTTCAATTTTACGATTTCTCAATTTTTCGAACTTGAAGTTATCGTTCTATATATTCACCATTTCTCGGCACAATGATTTGACTTAGATTCTTACTAACCGCAAACTGACGAACATCATTATTCGCCTTCAAACTTGCTGGCGGCGAACAGCATTTCGTGCTGTTTGCGGACGGCAAGTACACAGGGAATAACCGCATAAGCGGTGCAAGGAGGTGTAGCCACTTTGACGGAACGAAGTGACGAAACATTCTCGGTCATGCAGCTTTTTTATGCTGACAGAGAATGAAGCTCCGCAGGACGCACGATACTCCCGACAGGAGAGTATAGAAGTGCGCCCTTTAGTTCCTAAAGGGATTTTATCAGTTCGACAAACTGGAATTGTGCGTTTGAAGCGAAGCAAAATACGAATGCACCGCAGCAATAAATTTCTGTTTAACGATTTCTTTTTCCGGTATTTTCTGTCCCTCGGATTTCCTCATGATAGAAATAATCCACAATCACCGGATGTCCCTGCGTGACCCTGCCATAAGGCATTTCATTATCCACAAAGGGACAATCATACTTCTTAGCCATTTCCGCAGCTTTTACTTCAAGCGCTCCAAAGTAGCTGCGGTTATGCTTGTTATAGATCTCATCGTAAAGCGGTACAAGATCAGGATATTTTCCGGCGATATAATCCATGATCGTCTTTTTGAAGCCGCCCCGAAGATTGAGGTTTTCGAGCCAGAACAGATCGCATTGATCCTTTACCCGCTCAAAGATGGCTTCAAAGTCCGTGATCCCGGGTAATACCGGGGATACGAAACAGACTGTACGGATTCCTGCGTCATATACCTGCTTCATAGCAGCGATACGCCGTTCAATGCTCGAAGCAGAGTCCATATCGTTCTTGAAATTTTCATCCAGTGTGTTGATCGACCATGAAACGGTCACTCGTCCAAGCTTCTTCAGCAGATCAATATCCCTTACCACAAGATCAGACTTTGTGCAGATCAGAATATCTGCGTCACTGCCAATCAACTGCTCCAGAAGTTTTCTGGTATTCCCGAATTGCTCCTCCTGTGGATTGTAGCCATCCGTCACAGAACCGATGACCACCCGCTGTCCGGCATATTTCTTCGGATTTTTAATTTCCGGCCAATGCTTCACATCAAGGAAAGTGCCCCATTCCTCCGTGTGTCCGGTAAAGCGCTTCATAAAAGAAGCATAGCAATACTTGCAGGCATGTGTACAGCCCACATAGGGATTGACCGAGTAACCGCCTACCGGCAGACTGGACTTGGTCATGATGTTCTTTGTTTCCACCTCACAAATGAGGATTCCATCGATTACTTCTGCCATGATCTCTGTACCTCTAACACTTTATTGAATTCCTCCGGCATTTCCTGAATCATATTTTCATCCCCTATGATAGGGACAAGGTCTTCCTTCATAAACACCGGAATGCCGAGCGCATGTGCCTGATCCGTCAGAGACCATGCCCACTCCGGCTCCGTATGAACCTTCCTGCTCTGAACCCCGGTCATAGTGCCGACAACGATCCAGTTGATTCCGGAAAGGTCAACTGTGTCGGGATCGTCGAATAACGGCTCAAAGGTAACATGGTAATGTTTTGCTCTGACGTTTTTCCGAAGGGCGTCAATACGCCACAGTTCTGCTTTCCTCGTCACCGTAACGCCAAACCATGCGTTTTCCAGATCGGTATCAAAATCCAGCAGATCGGGGCACTTGGTCAGGAACAGGAACTGATGCTGTGGATTTTCACGGATCTTTGCAAATACCTCGTCTCTCCATTCCGGCTTCCATCCGGAGAGATCGCTCATGCCGGTAAGAAGAAAGTTCTGCGGACGTTTCTTTTCCATCATCTTGAGCTTGCCCGGAAAGAACTCAGGATCAGCAAAGTCATCGATCATATGCCAGCGCTTTACATTGTTGCGGGCATAGCAATATGCACACCCCACTGTGCAGCCGATGATGAGATTCATGTTCTGAATCTGATCTTTGATACAAATACTCATGACTTCTGCCACTCCTCAAGATTCTTTCTGATGCGGTCGAGGCATTCCTCAAACCGGGTAATTTCTTCCTCTGAAAAACCCTTGTAGTAAATGCTGCCCATCTCATCAGATACAGAATCGTACTCGCCCTTTAAGGCATGTGCTTTCTCAGTCAGAAACAGGAGTGTTTTCCTTTTGTCCGTTTCAGACTGAACACGGCTTATCAGCCCTTGATGTTCCATTCTTTCCAGCATCGTCGTAAGAGATGTTATCGCTAATCCGCATTTGACCGAGAGTGACCTGATCGAGATTCCATCCTCTTGCCACAGCACATAAAGAATGCGCCCCTGGGCTCCATTGAACGCATCAATATTCTTTTCGCTGAGAATCTTCTCAAAAATCCGGTCACCAAGCTGTTTTATTTTGGTGACAAGAAATCCTCCATTTGTTTTCATGTAAAAGCTCCTATATAGTAGTTTATAAAAACATACTATATAGGAGCTTTATTGTCAATAGTTTGTATGTCTGAATAAAGGAAAATTCTAATTTTTCGTTACTGTACACGGGTAGTATATTCCCATTGTGAAAAATGCCGAAAATTATTTTCTTATTTTATTATGAGTGATTCGGTTAGTAGAGTTTTTGTTGGTAACTCTGCCAACCGAATTTTTTGTATTTAAGTTATCAACAGATTTTATCTATATCTATCCTATACAGAATGATTTCACTATCATTTGTGGATAGTTCTACACAATCTGTGTTTGAACATGGTTTTTTTTAAGAGTTATGAACATGGCAAAATAACGAAGGGACTTTGTCGTCAAATTCGCATAAATACAACATTTCTGATATAATCTTACCATGAAATGAGGTGAGTATATGAATCATATTTCCGGTAAGATAGAACAGCTTTTAGCCTTACAAAAAACATTATGTAAGGAATACGAAAAGGAAAACAAGGTACTTTTGGAAACAATCGAAGCTCAGAAAGAGCAAATATATCTTTTGGAGCGAATTGTTAATAATCAGAATAAAATAATCAAGGAACTGGAGAAATCATAATGAGAATTCCCTTTGAATATATTGGTGCTTTACAACAGGAAAACAAAATACTAAAAAAGGAAGTTGCCGATTTTAAATCAGGTGAGCGCTTTAAGCAGATTCAAAGGGAACATCAAAAGTTGATCGATGAGTATCGTAGGCAGATAAAGCAACTAAACCTTGTTATTGAAGGTCTTCATAGGGATGTAAAAAATGCATGGAAATGGTGTGAAGAAGCATACGAGGACGCACTTAAAGAACTACATGCATCAATGAAAGAGTTGAAACGTGGGTTAAAAGAGAAAGAAAAGAAGTGGTTGTTATCAGAACGTGACAGGGAACAGGCGTTGTCTAAGATTACTGACCTTTGCCGTGAAAACAGCGAATTAAAAACTCAGCTTGATGATGAGAAAGGACGAAATAAAAAACTTTTAGCACAGCTAAACCGTGACTATGAGAATTCCTCCATTCCGTCATCACAATCAAGAAACCGCAGTAAAATTCCAAATAATCGTGAGTGTACCGGAAGAAAACCCGGGGCACAGCCGGGCCATGCCCACCATGGAAGAAAGAAACAGATACCAACTCAGGTCATTTGCCTTCCGGCACCAAAAGAGGTGGCAAAAGATCCGGGTTTTAAGAAGACAAATAAGACTATTATCAAGCAGCTCGTTTCTGTTGAGTTGATTATGAATGTAACAGAATATCAAGCGGATGTATACTACAATTCCACGACCGGAGAGCGAATCCATGCGGCTTTTCCAAGTGGTGTTGTTGACGATGTGAACTATGATGGCAGCATCAAGGCACTTTTGTTTTTGTTAAACACAGACTGTGCTGTTTCTATTGACAAAAGCAGTCGTTTTCTGTCAGATCTTACCGGTGGAAAACTGAAAATATCAGGAGGCATGATAAATAAACTCTGCCATGAGTTCTCAAAAAAAACAAAAATAGAGCAAAAAAAGATCTTTGCAGACCTGCTGTCTTCTGCGGTTATGCATACAGACTGTACAAATGCTAGGGTAAACGGAGAAAGTGCATATGTATATGTATGTGCAACACCGGATGAACAGAATGTTCTTTACTTCGCCCGTGAGAAAAAGGGGCATGAAGGTGTAAAGGGAACTGTAACAGAGGATTTCCAAGGTATTTTGGTACACGACCACGAAATCACCTTTTATAAGTATGGCAATGCCCATCAGGAATGTCTCGCACATGTACAACGGTATCTGAAAGACAGCATGGAAAATGAGCCATCTTTGACCTGGCACCGCAAGATGAGAGAACTAATCCGGGAAATGGTACATTACAGAAATGAGCATGCAGATGATGCACATTTAGATCCCAAGATCGTATCTGACTTTGAAGGAAAGTACCAAGAAATCCTTGAAAAAGCTGGGGAAGAGTACATACTTCATGAGCCAAGTCCTTATTATCGTGATGGATACAATCTGTATCGCCGGATGCAGAAATATAAAGCGCAACATCTACTCTTCCTGCATGATATGAGGGTGCCAACTACAAACAATACAGCAGAACGCTGTTTAAGAGATTATAAGAGGAAGCAGACTTTTGCAATGACATTTCGAAGCTTTGAAAGCATCGAAGAATTATGTCAGAGCAAGGGTGTGCTGCTTGGAGTACGGAAAAATAATCCAAACCTTTACACTGCTGTCAAGGAAATCTTTAATAGATAATATGGAGCCTGAACGGCGTGTTAGACTCCATAAGTTTAATAGATTAAGATGTAGAAGACAAGCTTACCCGTGTACAGTAACTATTTTTCTCTCTAAATAATTAACAATATTATACCATTTTTAAGCCATTTTTTCTATATCGGCTTTTTGTGGTACTTGACAGTTGCATATAAAGTTAAAATACACATCAACTTGTTGTTTTCTATCTTTTCCTTTTCTTCCTCCTGTGGCTTCATGGACTACTACTTTTTCTATATACTCATTTATCATCGGAACTGTAAGTTCCTCAATGTCGGTATATTTTTCTATCATATTTAGGAATTTATCGGTGTCCACTTTTCTCTGATGATAACTTTCTATTTCATCTTCAAAATACTGTATTTGCTTTTCTAAGTCTTGTTGCTCTGTATCATAGGTGTTAAATAATCTATCAAAGTGTTTTACAGGAATTTTTCCAAGTGCATGGTCTTCATATAGCTTTGTAATAAGGGGTGTTAGTTCTTCATTTCTTGAAGATAATTTTTCTAATTTCGTTTTATCATCTTGATACTTTTCTTCCCTTTTTTCATCGGATAATTTGTTCATCACTTTTAGAAATTCTTGCTTTTCTTCTTTGGCAAAGTCTGTGATTTCTTTGATTGATTTTAATAGAATTTCATTTACTGTTTTTACTTTGATGTAGTGCATACTGCAAGTGCCTTTTCTGTGTCGGTAATGTTGACATACAAAAGAGTAATCACTATCATATTTCTTTTCTTTATGTTCTGCCGGCTCTCTGTAACTTAATTTTCCTCCACAATCTGCACAGATTAAAAGTCCTGTAAACGGGTGTGAGGTTGTACCATACTTTGGACTTCTTCTCACTGTTTTTCTTAATCGTTGAGCATTGTTCCATGTTTCTTCGTCAATGATGGCTTCATGAGTGTTCTTGAAGATAATGAGTTCATCTTCTTTCGCCTTTCTGCGTTTCTTAGTTTTGTAATCAACGCATATTGTTTTACCAAGAACAGTATGACCCATATATTCTCTTTTTTCTAAGATATAGCCTATTGTGGTCGGTGTCCAAAAATACGGGTCTTCTATTCCTCTTTTCTTTGAGCTATGGTTATTTTCTGGGTAATGTATTTGGGCATAGGCTGATGGAATAAGGACTTTATCTTTGGTTAGTATATCTGCTATCTGTGTTACTCCATATCCCTCTATAACAAGATGGTAAATGCGTTTTACGACCTTTGCACTCTCTTTATCGACAAGTAACTGCTGTTTGTTCTTTGGGTTTCTATAATAGCCGTATGGAACGCTTGGTGATACTCTTTTGCCCTCTTCCATTCTTGCTCTGAAGATAGATTGTATTTTTCTTGAGGTATCTCTTGCATACCATTCGTTCATGATATTTAGAAATGGGGTGAAGTCGCTTTCTGCTTGTTTCTCGCTATCTATTCCGTTATTGATGGCGATAAATCTTACTCCCTTTTCTTTGAAAAGTATTTCGGTGTAAAAGCCTACTTTGAGGTAATCTCTGCCAAACCTACTCATATCTTTTACTATCACAGTAGATACTTTGTTTTCTTCTACTGCTTTTATCATTTTTTGAAATCTCTCTCTATCAAAGGTTGTTCCGCTTACTCCATCGTCTGTATAGTGATAAATATTTACAAAGCCGTTTCTTTTGGCATAGCTTTCAAGTAGCTGCTTTTGATTGGTGATAGAATTGCTCTCTCCTTGCATTTTCATCATCACGACTTAAACGCTCATAAAGGGCTGTTTGTCCTGTTCTTTTCGTATTTGACATGAGAATTACATCCTTTCCAAGTTTTCGTTATTTTCGCTGTCCCTAACAGGTTAACCATTTAGGTTTGTTGATTATGTAAATGATGTGGATAAAAATAACAAGACTATTCAATGTAATTACACGTTTAAGAGTGATAATCCTATTTTTTTAGGACATTTTTCCCAAGAGCCTATTGTTCCTGGCGTTTTACTCATAGAAGCAATGGCTCAGTCAGCAATTCTATTGATGTTGTGCATAGGAAATGAGATTAGCTTGGATGGGGAAAAGTATTTACTAAGTAAAGTTGAAGAAATAAGATTTAATAAACCTTTATTTCCGAATCAAAAAGCAAATATTATTTCCAAAATAGAGAGAAGCATACCACCTTTTTACTTTTTCTCATCGAAAGTATATAATGGTTTCGACGATAAAATTTTAGAAGGGAAGTTTATAGTTTTTAAAAAATGAATATGACAGGTAAAGATATTATACTAGGTTTGCTTATTGAGAAGAGTCGAAGTGGATATGAGATAAATGAAGTATTTGAAACAGTATTTAGGTATTTTTATAAAACCAGTTATGGAATGATTTATCCAACTTTGAGGAGGTTGGAGAAAGAACTGTTAGTAGAGAAAAATATAGTGATTCAAGAAGGAAAACCCAATAAAAATATTTACAACATTACAAAAAAAGGTATTGAAGAATTTCACTGTTATTTAAAATCTCCTATTGATCCGGAAAAAAGAGAATCGGAGTTTCTTGTTAGAATGTATTTCGGCGGGGAGGAGGAAAAAACTATAATAGCCAATTGGCTTAGAAGCCGATTATCTTTATTAGAAAATGATATTAATCAGTTAATGTCAAACCATAAAGAATGGAGGGACAAAATGTCATATACACAAATTATTGCATATGAAATAGGTCTGGCGCAATTTTTGGCGGAAAAACAAGTAATAGAAAGTAAGTTGAAAGAATTAACCGAAAAGGCTTAATAGATATTAATTTTATTAAAGATATAAGGTTGTCAAAAGATAAGGATAGCATCCAATTTTATATGTGAATAGAAAAAACTAATAAAAATTACTTAAATATTTATATCAGAGAGAATTGGCTTTTGTGGTTCTTATGCTCATACATGCTATGAGAAACCCGATAATAAAGTCCAAGGTGAGGATTATAAAGTAAATACATCGGCTCTTCTTATAGAAGAAAACAGGCGAGGTCTTATGGCTTTGCCTGTTTTTATATCCTTAAGTATTTAATAAAAGCTATATGAAATATGGTATTTATGATAGAATTATAGAATCAAATAAAATGGAGGGTAAGATGGCGATAGTAAAATCTTTCAAATGTGTAAGACCGGACAGGGAATTGGTAGAGCAGGTGGCATCCCTGCCATATGATGTATATGACAGAAAAGAGGCAAAAGAAGCGGTGGCAGGTAAGCCCTATGCCTTTTTAAATATCGACAGACCTGAGACTGCGTTTGATGAAAACTTTGATATGTATTCAAGAGAAGCCTATATAAAGGCAAGGGATTTATATGCCGAATTTAAAGATAAGGGCATATATAAAAAAGATGATGTAGAAAGCTATTATCTGTATGAACTTACTATGAACGGAAGAAGCCAAATAGGTATAGTGGGGCTTGCAAGTGTGGATGATTATCTGAACGATATTATAAAAAAACATGAAAACACCAGAGAAGAAAAAGAAATAGACAGGATAAATCATGTAGATACCGTGAATGCACAGACCGGACCTATCTTTTTGGCATATAAGAAAAATGATGCTTTGCAAAAAATAATATCTGAAAGTATTTTGAAAGAGCCTATATATGATTTTATTTCAGAAGATAAAATCGGACATAGAGTGTGGAAGGTGGAAGAAGTTTATAACAACAGGATTGCGGAATGCTTTAAAGCCATTCCTGCGCTCTATATAGCGGACGGACATCATAGAGCGGCTTCAGCCGTAAAGGTGGCGCTAAAGAGAAGGCAACAAGGAAATAAAGGCAATGAGGAATATAATTATTTCCTTTCCGTAATATTTGATGAAAGACAATTGCATATACTTCCATATAATAGAATAATTCTTGATTTTAATAAAAAGAGTCCGGAAGAGATAATAAATCTTATATCAAAAAACTTTGATATAAAAGAAAGTCAGATACTTGAGGAGATTAAAGAAAAAAATCAATTCGGAATGCTTATAAATGATAAATTCTTTATATTAAAAGCCAAAGACTCTGTAATAAAGTCTGTAGAAAAGGATCCGATAAAGAGCCTTGATGTATCCATATTACAGGATTTGGTGTTTGAACCTATATTTGGAATAAAGGATCCGAGGACTGATGAAAGAATAAAGTTTGCCGGAGGAATCAGAGGAGTGTCCTATCTTAAAGGTGAGATAGAGAGTGGAAAAGGAAAGGTGGCATTTTTAATGCATCCGACATCTATGGAGGAGCTTTTTGCCGTGGCGGATGATAACAAACTCATGCCTCCAAAATCCACCTGGTTTGAGCCTAAGCTTAGAAGCGGAATCTTTATACATGAAATATGATGAAAAATATCATATTATCCTGCCTAAGGAAAAATATGAGAATATGGTGCAGCTTTGGATGCATTCGGAAGGAAGTAAAATATTCAAGAAAAAGTTGAATGATTTTGCAAGAGAGATGAATGTACACTTTAATATGGTAAGAATAAAAAATGTAAAAACTATATGGGGAAGCTGCTCATCAAAGAAAAATTTAAACTTCAACTTTAGATTGTTTTTCCTGCCTGAAAGCCTGATTGATTATGTATGCGTACATGAACTTGCTCATTTAAAGCAGATGAATCATTCCAAGGAATTTTGGAATGAGGTAGAAAAACAAATACCCGATTATAAAAAAAGAAGGGATGAACTAAAAAGATATATTTGATAACGGAGTAATATATGACGAAAGAAGAATTTTTGGAGGGGCTGAAAAAAGCTTTGCTTTCCACAGGATCCGCATCTCTTATTGAAGAAAATATAAGATTTTATTCTTCATATATAGATGATGAAGCAGCCAAAGGCAGAAGTATGGATGATATTATGGAGGAACTTGGTGAACCGAGGCTTATTGCAAACTCTATAAAGGTGGCACATGGATATGAAGATGTATTTGTGGGATTAAATGCTAAGGAAGAGGATGTAGATAAAAATACATACAGCTATGAAGAAGAATATAATGAAAATTTTGATAAAAAAGAAGAAAGTGGATTCAAGGTATATAGTTTATCGGGGAAAAGCCTGGTTCTACCACTGATTATTGCTTTGGTAGTCCTTATATTGGTGGCTGTGGTAGTAGTAAAGGTACTTAAATATCTGGCTCCTGTACTGCTCCCGATTCTTTTAATACTGTTTATATTTGTACTTATAAGGGGGATTTTTAATAATAGAAATTAAGAATCTATAAAATGTTACATAAATGTTACAGGATTTAAAATTTATGATAAGAAATAATCGTAAATTTAAAATTCAAAAAGGTATATGATTTTATGTTATAGTTAATAAGAACCAAAAACATAAATATTTCTTTCAGTGCAGTAATTACTTCTTAATGGTTCTGACAGAAAAAAGAAAGTTATACATTGGCTCTTATAGAGTAAAAATTGTAAAGAAAAACCGTAAAAGGCTTATAAATACTGGATTTAGTGAGTATTTAGGGCCTTTTTTCATTTAAAAAAGTTTATAAGAAAAATTCTTAAACTCTAAATAAAACGCTTGACATATCATACGAGTGAGATTATACTATGCTTCGTAACATTTACTTAACAAACACAAATGGTTTGTAATTTTTATTTGAGATATTAATACCAACTTAAGTTGGTTTACTATATAAAGGATTTAAGGAGCCCTAACAATGAAGAATACAAGAAAACTTATAATTGGAATTTTATCAGCAATGACTATCAGTACACTTTCACCTGCTACAGCTTTTGCTACAACAGTTGTCAGAAAAGTTACTTATAAATACGGCGAAACAGTATTTAGAGGTCCTGCACTTAAGAAAGGAACATATATAGTCACAGTTGAAGCGGATTCACTTGATATCTACAAGAGCATGACATCAAATGAAACCATAGGAAAGGCCAGCAAAGGAGATGTATTCCAGATATTGGAAGATATGGGCGGCGGATATGCAAGAGTTTCTTATAATGAGGTTGACGGATATATTTCTATAAAGACAGAAGACACCACTATAGAAGAAATGGATTCAGCTGAGGAGGCGGCAGCTTCTGCAACAGAGAGTATAAAACAGGCTACAGCTGCAAATAAAAGAGCTGAGATTGCAAATTTTGCAAAGTCCTTCGTAGGAGGAAGATATATATATGGTGGAACAAACCCATATATAGGAGCAGACTGCTCAGGTTTTGTTAAATTCATACTTGCAAATGCAGGTGGAGTTGCACTTCCAAGAACATCAGCAGAGCAGGCAACCAGAGGTGCTACAGTAGCAAGTGCCGACCAGCTTCAGCCGGGGGATCTTTTGTTCTACGGTTCAGGCAGATCTGTAAGCCATGTTGCTATGTATATAGGTGAGGGAAAGGTAGTACATGCTTCATCAACAAGAACAGGTGTAATAATTTCAAATTATAATTACAGACCTATAATTCGTATGGCTAATTTCTTAGGATAATATAAAAGATAATAATTGCTGCCCTTTAGGACTAAAGGAGCAGCTTTTTTTAGTGAAAAACTTAATAAAGAGATTCATACTTTTAAGCATATTATTGTAGTATTAACCAACTCTTTGTGTTAAACTATATTTATAGAAGATAAAAAGAAAGATTAGACGAGGAAGGGTTATGATTGAACTTGGCTTGAAGGAAAGGGAAGGTCTGTCGGGATTGGTAACAGATGATATATTGGTCAGGCTTGCACTTGCCGGCAAATGCGGAAGAGTCTGGATACCGGCTGTAGGTGCGGCTTCATACTGCGTTATACAGGTATATCATTATATGTATATAGTGGGAGTTACTCCGAAGAAGGACAGAGCGGTTTCTTTGTGGGGGACTATTGCAAGGCATGGAGAAGGATCATACATTATCCCTACTTCAGAGTCCTGGATAGATTGGCTTGTGGAAAATATAGATTGCAGATACAGAAATTTTTCAAGATATCTTTTGCAATTTAAAAAGGTTGAAAACAGGGCATTATTGGAAGAGCTGAATGCGGCATTGGAGGAAGGTTTAAATATTGATAAAGTAAAACCGGAAGAATATGAGACCTTGTCAAATGATATGTGGAGCGAAGACTTTGCCGCATGTTTTGATAATGCCGAAGCATTTGCTAAGGATGCTATAGGATATATGGTCTATAAAGACGGAATCGCTGTGAGCGGTTGTATGGGTAGAGCATATGGTGATGAATTTATGGAGCTGGTATTTGCTACGGATCCTGAGTACAGGAGAAGAAATCTGGCTTTGACAGCGGCATCTAATGTATCACTTTATCTGGACGATAAAAAGATAAATCCATATATAGATGTCAGAAATCAACACTCTGTAGAGTTAGCTTCAAGACTTGGATTTGAATTTATAAAAGAGTATCAGGTATATCAGATTTATAATTCAGAAGATTGATTCCAAGTAATACTTTATAATGGAGGGGTGGCGAGAGTCACCCTTTTATTTACGTTAAAAGGTGGTAATATGAATAAAATAAGCCTTGCAAAGCGTCTTAATAATAATAAGAGAGGCTATTTGATAATCAATGCAGGTCAGGGAAAGCATAAGATTGCATTGATTGGGGATGTAAAAAATGAGTATGATACTCTGGCAAAGTTATCAAAGGATATATTAAAGAATGCATTGGTAATAGGATTTGCAGAGACGGCTATAGCCATAGGAGCTGCTCTTGCAAGCAGTGCAGGAGCATTTTTTATGCAAACAACCAGAGAGAATGTCTGTGAAAATGATAATTATATATATTTCACGGAAGCGCATAGCCATGCTATGGAGCAAAGACTGGTATACTCCGATCTTGAAAAAATATATAATCAGGTAGAGAGAATAGTTTTTGTAGAGGATGAAATAACTACAGGAAACACAATATGGCATTGTATAGAAGAGATAGAAGGCATATTCAAGGGTGGAAAAAAATATGCTATTGCACCACTTACAAATACATTGTCAGAGGAAAGAAAAAGCTTCTTTAAGGAAAAGAATGTAGATATTATATATATAAGAGATATAGATAAAGAGGGTTTTGAAGAGGATGTGGCAGATATTTTAACCGATGGAGAAGTGTATAGAATAGACAGCAATTCTCTAAATAAAGATGTAAAAGAAATTATCTTTAAAACCGGAATCAGAACCAGAAGACTTATAAATATAAAAGATTTTGATGCGGAGATAAAAAGGCTTGGAGATTTTTTGGAAGAAAAATATGAGCTTAAAAGCCTGTTAAAAAACAAAAAGACTGTAACAGTGCTGGGTACGGAAGAATTTATATATGCACCTATAAAACTGGCGGAGTATATTGATTCCATATCGGATGCGGATGTCTATGTGCATTCATCCACAAGAAGTCCGATTGAAGTATCAAAGCTTGTAGATTATCCTCTTCACACCAGATATGAGCTAAGAAGTATTTATGATAAAAACAGACAGACATATGTGTATGATTTGAAGGAATCTGATATATTTTTTCTGTTTACGGACGGAAAAGACAAAGACGGGGAAGCCGATACCTTAGAGGCTGTCAGGCTCTCAGGCAATAAAAATATATATTTAATCAGGTGGGATAATGAATAGCAGTTACAAAAATGATGATGTAATCTTTCTTTTAAAGGATGTTACAGGGCTTGTAAAACCTCTTCCAAGTGTGGAAAGGGAAAAACTTATACAATCCGGTATGCACTACAGTGAGATGCTGCCTATAGAGTATATACCCACAGATGAATATATGGAAATATATTTTGATTCATTTAAGGTATTCGGACAGAAAATGGCAGATGCTCTTGCATCTTTGGCAGACAAAGTAATAGAAAAAAGAGGAAAAAATGTAGTTTTGGTCTCTTTGGCAAGGGCGGGTACTCCGATTGGAGTTCTGTTAAAAAGATATATAAAATGGAAGTATGAAACCGATGTACTACATTATTCAATTTCTATAATAAGGGACAGAGGTATTGATGATAATGCTATGAAATACATACTTGCCCGCCATGATGCAAAAGATATTCTCTTTGTGGACGGATGGATAGGTAAGGGCGCTATTTTAAAGGAATTAAAATCAGCTTGTGAAAATTACAATGGAGTATCTGAGGGACTTGCGGTAGTATCCGATCCTGCCGGTGAAACTGATTTGGCAGGTACCTATGATGATATCTTTATTCCAAGCTCGGCACTCAATGCGACAGTATGTGGGCTTATAAGCCGAACATTTCTTAGAAATGATATAATAGGGGAAGGTGATTTCCATGGTGCCGTATATTATAAGGAATATGAGAAAAATGATTTAAGCTATCATTTTATTGAGAATATAGAAAAACTTTTCAAAAAGGATGTAAAGCCTGTCAGCTTTAGAGGGCAAAAAGGTATTATTGAAGTTAAAAAGCAGGCAGACAGGTATGGAATCAAGGATATAAATTTGATAAAGCCGGGGATTGGTGAAACCACGAGAGTATTGCTAAGAAGAGTGCCGTGGAAGGTGCTGATAGATGAAAGATATAAAGACGACAGACAGCTTCGCCATATAATAAAGCTTGCGCAGGAAAAAAAAGTGGAGATAGAATATACAAGCTTAAATAATTATAAATGTATGGGAATAATAAAAAAGATGAAGGATATATAAAAAGGGTGTAAGCCGCAGCTTACACTCTTGTTTTAATATTTTTTCACACCGAAATATTGTGCAAGTAAAATAATCTCCATTGCCCAGCTGTAATGAATCTTAGGTTCATTGATTCTGGTACCGTTTACATTGGGAGATGATTGATATATCTTTTTATCATCCAGTACAAGAAGGGCATCATCATAGTCCATACTGGGGACTTTATAGGCATCATTTACCACCATTATTTGTTTTGGATGAATAACAGTCTTGCCTATAAAACCGTGTAACCTATCAAGTTCAATCTCATTTACAAGCCCCTCCTGCCAGCCGATGCCTGCATAGTATTCAAATGGCGGTGCGGATATTATATAATTACTTGCAAATGTAGCTACAATATCTGATAGAAGCTGTGCTACAGGCCCGCTCTGATAGATATTTTCATCAACCTTATGTCTGACACAGAGCATATTCAGCATGCTGCCGGTTGAGATAAGTATATTTAAAACATAGTCCTCATACGCTTCCAGTTTTTCCTTTATAGAATAAAGATAATTATACCTGCTTCGTAAATCAAGTAATGCCATGCAATCAAGTTCGGGTAAAATATATACAGGAGTCGAAAGTGCTGAATTGATTCTTTGCATTTCATAAATATATATGTCGGCATTGGATACGGAAAAATCAGGTAAAATAAAGCCGGTTATTAAATCAAGCAGGCTGCCGAATTTTTTATATATATGAGCTATATGAGAGGTGGATAACACCTTTATAAAAAGCTTCGGAATATAGAAATTACTTTCCTTCTTTGAGACATACAGTTTGTCCAATGATTTTATAAGAATATTTTCCGCCTTATCGGCTTCAACATCATTGGATGTAGTGTCAAATGAGAATGCCAAAGAGAAGGGAATATTAAATTTTTCATAAATTATATCATTTATAATACTTGTATTATTTGCGGCAGTGTAGAGCAATGCGCCCACACTATAATAAATACTGGAATCTTTCATGGCCAACCCCTGTCAAAAAATATTGAATATAAGATTATATTTTCTTTCAATACCGGTAATTATATCATATAATATATAATAAAATAAAGATAGATTTTGATGGAGTAAATATGCTAAAGCAGAGATTGAATCCGATAAATATAAATAGCATAACGGAGTTTGGCAAAGTAAGAGGCAGCAAAAACGGAGATATTAAAAATACTTATATGGTCAAATTTGTAGGGGCTGATGAAAATACAAACAGAGAAATAAATTCACTGAGAGAATATTTAACAAATGAGATGAAACAAGGAAGAATTTATTATAAATATATTGATTCCCTTGAGATAAAAGGTGATTTAAAAGATATTCAGGCTGATTATGAGGCTTTTATAAATACAGGTCATATAAATATCGGCGGAATAAATTTGGGAGATGAGGGAGCCGCCGCAATAAAGGAGATGACAAATATTTTATATAAATATAAGAAGAATATTTCCGAAACAATACAAAAAAATATAATGATAAAAATACTGTATTGGTTGAAGGCGAATTTTTTTGATATTAAAATAAATGAGGGCAGAAATATAAAAATCGTAGCCGAGAATATACAAAAAGAGTCTGAGATTTATTTTTTTGTTTTTCTGAATCTGCTGGGTATGGATATATGTTTATTGCAGTATGCAAAAGATATATCTGTAATGGAGGATTATTATTATACTAAAAGGCTTGGAGATTTTTTTGAGGGGAAAATGATATTTGAAACTCCAAAGCCTATAGAAACTCAGGCTTTGGCAGATGAAAGAAAGAATTTAGTTACTGTATCGGAAGTTACTGAGAATACACAAAAAAAAGTGACTATAAGTCTTGCTTCAACAAGAAGAAAAGACAGAGATGCTAAATGTATGCCTGTGGTAAGCGTGGCTGATAACAGTAAAATACAAGATAAACAAACAGCTGCAAGCTCAAAAAGCCATACGATACCGAATCCGTCAAAAATAAAGCGTGACAGAGAGCTTAGTTATGTGGAGCTGGCAAGACTGTCCACATCCATTGTTATGATAGCCATATATGATAACAGGAGAAAAAGACTTGGAACAGGCTCGGGAATAATGATTGGAAAAGACGGATTTATACTTACCAACAGCCATGTTATAAGGGGTGGATACTATTTTGAGGTAAGAATAGAGGATGATGAAAGAATATATGAGACGGATGAGATAATAAAGTATAATCAACATCTGGATCTTGCAATAATAAGAATAGCAAGAGTATTAAATCCATTGGGGCTTTATAATGGAAGTGAATCCTTGGTAAGAGGGCAGAAAGTAGTGGCAATAGGAAGTCCTTTGGGACTGTTTAATTCTGTTTCAGACGGAATAATATCCGGTTTTAGAAATATTGACAATGTGGATATGATACAGTTTAGTGCCCCTACATCACCGGGCTCTTCAGGAGGTGCCGTACTTAATATGTACGGAGAAGTGATAGGCATAAGTACCGCCGGTTTTAGTGAAGGACAGAATATAAATCTGGCGGTTCCATATGATGCCATATATGATTTTGTAAAGAGTTTTATACGATAAGAATTATTTTACTTGAAAGGGGATGGATGTATGTTATTGCATCAGAAAATAAAAGGATTGGATGATTTTTTTAAAAGGCTGAGTGAAAGAAAACCTAAAGGGGTATATTTTTACAGGATAAATTCCTATGATGAAGTTATACTTGAATTTATCAGAAAATATTATCAACTTGCTAAGAGAGAAGGTGCAATTATTGATACAAATATTGAAAACCCCACTGCACAGAATATAGCATATTTTAATGAGATAATAGGTGATAAATATGTTCATGGACCGGGCTTTATGGCAGAGGCGCTAAAGAAATGGCTGCCAAGAATAAGAGATTATCAGAGAGCCTCTATAGCTGACGGTATATACGATACTTTGGAAGTCTTAAGAAGACAGGGTAAAAATGTAGATATACTGAAGAATAATTTTATAAGGATAATGTGCTGGCTCTACTATAATTTTTATAATATTATGGAAAAACTCGGAAGTGATGAGATTCCGAAAATTATATTTTGGGGCAATGTAAATTTTCCGGAGCTTTCCACCTTAAAAATATTATCAAATGCCGGAGCGGATATTATACTGGTACAACCCGGAGGTGATGCAAAGTACAGAGCAATAGACCCGAAGTCCGAATATTCCATTGATTTGGGAATGGGTAGCGAGAGCTTTCCTGCAGGATTTGATTTGCAGTGGCTTTTAAAGCAATACGAGGAGGATAAAAGTAAAAAACTCCTGTACAGTAATAACAATAATATTATTGCAAATACCAATGCATGGCTTAGCGGAGATATCTTTGAAGATTTAAAAAATACAAGAAGAGGTGATGATACAAGCTTTTTTTATAATATGTTTGTCAGGATAAAGGGTTGTGATGACAGAAATACCTATGTGAATAATTTGTATCTGCTATATCAGGATTTAAAGAAAGCCGATAGAAGAATCAAGGTAATAAATACCGGAATATCAAATCCAAGCGTGGATGAAATAGCAAAAATAAAAAGAGGAAATTATGCTAATGAAAACCAGCTTATAATGGATTTAAAAAAGAATATTACATTAAAGAGCAACACCTTTATTGATGTTGCAAGAGATGCCTTTGTAGATACCATGATTGATATCGGTAAGCTTATGAATATGGATATGAATAAAATCATGAACAAAGGTATATATATATTATGCTGGTTTCACAGGTATATAGTTGAGTTGCTTGGAAATGCCGATATACATTCACCTGCTCCCATACTTATATATTTTGGAAGTGTGGAAAGTGATACGGAGAGCCTGTTTTTAAATATGGTGGCAAAATTGCCTATAGATGTGGTTATATTTAATCCTGAAAAGAAGGCGGACAAGCTTTCAGGTGAAAGGCTGTATGAGATAAATTTTGAGGAAAGCCTTAAAATAAATGAATTTCCTACAGATAGTGGCACTCTTACTATGGGTACAATGGCATATAATGCCGAAAGAGATTTGGATACCATGATGTATTCGGATACAGGAATGTACAGGGATATGCAATTTGCAAAGGCAAATATAATAAAACTCTCAACCACCTATGAGGAGATAGCGATTTATTGGAAGCAGGAAGCCAGATTCAGACCGAATTTTTCAACTATTGATGATGTGGTAAATATACCTGTAATATTTGCCAAAGCCTCAGGTGTGGCAAATTCCGATACAAATACATATTTTCAGAATATAAAGGATTTGATAACTGATACATCACTGATATATAAGAATGAGAGTATCTATGGAAGAAACGCTACTGTGGCACCGGGAGTACCTTCATTTTATAAAAACGGCAGATTGGATAAGGATGCCATAAAACACTCACAAATATATAAATATGATTTTTTAAGAGCTGAAACACAGGATTATATTTTAGGTAAATTATCAGAGCTTTTAAAAAGGAAAACAATAGTCGGAACAGGGCAAAACGGGGTAGAGTATAAAATTATAACAATTGTTTTAGACTTGCCTAAGGAAATTTTAAGATTTATACAAAGCTTTGATTTTACAAAATGCCCGCCAAAGCTTATAATAGTAAACACAACGGAAAATATGATTTCGTTGGAAGATAGCGTAATTGTGGCTTTTTTGAATTTGATAGGTTTTGATATATTGTTCTTTATACCTACAGGTTATGACAATGTCGGTAAATACTTCAGCAATCAAATTATGGAAGAGCACATAATCGGTAATTATCTTTATGATATAGCTATACCTGATTTCAATAGATTAAAAGCTGAAAAAGAAAAGAAAAAATCGTTTTTTTCAAGATTTTTTGGTTAAGAAAGACTAATAATAAGCTATTGTAACGGGAATAAAAAGCATAGAGCATAGGAGGAAAAGATGGGACTTGATTTTTCAAAAGCAAAAACCGGTGAAGCTGTAAAAAATGATGTTGCAGGGAATGAGGTAGTGGAGACTACTACTCAGACATTTGATATTGCGGTAGAGTCTGAAAAGCTGAAAAATGAATTGGTTAATTCTGCAGAGGTGGATGCACTTGTCAGCAAGATAGAACTAAATAATCTTGACAGCATCGTGACCTTTGGCGGTGAGGTGGCTACAGAGATATCAAAATCTTCAGATTTGGTACTTAACAGTATGAATATTTCCCAAATCGAAGAGACATCAAAGATGTTGGGCGTTCTTACCAATATTATGAGTAAGTTTGATATCGAGGAGATAAAGCAGGATCCCGGTCTTTTTGATAAGCTCTTTGGCGGTGTAAAAAAGCAGCTGGATAAGATAATGAGCAAGTATCAGACTATGGGTGGTGAAATAGACAAGGTATATGTGGAGTTAAAGGGCTATGAGGGTGAAATCAAAGAAACCAATAAAAAACTCAATACCATGTTTGATTCCAATGTGAATTATTACCATGATCTGTTAAAGTATATTTTGGCAGGTGAGCAGGGATGTAAAGAGCTTGAAGCGGCTATTGCGGAAAGAACTGCCGAGATGGAGCGTACAGGCGATAAGTCTATGCAGTTTGAGCTTACAACCTTAAACAATGCACTTATGATGCTTGAGCAAAGAACACAGGACTTAAGAGTGGCTGAAAATGTGGCTATGCAGACTATTCCTATGTTAAAAACAATGGAATTCAGCAATATAAATTTGATAAGAAAGATCAATTCGGCTTTCATTATCACTTTGCCTATCTTTAAGCAAAGTCTGGCACAGGCTATTATGCTCAAGCGCCAGAGATTACAGGCGGAAGCTCTTTCAGAGTTGGATAAAAAGACCAATGAGATGATTCTAAAGAATGCAACAAATACGGTCGAGCAGGCAAAACTTACTGCGCAGATGGCTTCCGGCAGCTCTATAAAGGTGGATACTCTGGAGAAATCATGGAGAACTATTGTAAACGGTATTGAAGAAACAAAGAGAATCCAGGATGATGCCAGAAGACAAAGAGTGGAAGACAAGGCAAAGCTTGAAAATATCAAAAACGAATTTTACAAAAAATTCGGTGTATAATAAAGGAGGATTTTATGCCAATCAATTTATCCAAGGGACAGAAGGTAGATCTAACAAAGACAAATCCGGGACTGAAAAATGTTATTGTAGGTCTTGGATGGGATGTAAATGCATTTGATTCAGGAGCGGATTTTGACTTAGATGCGGCGGCATTTATGGTGGATGCCGGCGGAAAATGTCCTACAGACAAGGATTTTATTTTCTATGGAAACCTAGTTCATCCTTCAGAGAGTGTTGCGCATATGGGTGACAACCTTACAGGAGAAGGTGACGGAGATGATGAGCAGATAAAGATTGATTTGTCAAAGGTACCTGCAAATATCGAAAAGATTGCATTTACAGTAACAATATATGATGCAGATGCAAGAAGACAAAACTTCGGTCAGGTTTCCAATGCATATATCAGAATATTGGACGGTGTGAGCGGCGCCGAGATTATCAGATATGATCTGGGTGAGGACTTCTCCATTGAAACAGCTGTAGTAGTAGGAGAACTTTACAAGCATGCAGGCGAGTGGAAGTTTAATGCTATAGGAAGCGGCTTTGGCGGCGGACTTGCAGCACTTTGCAATCATTATGGTATAGAGGTGGCTTAACGCCGGATATCAAAGACATTAGGAGGATATATGTCTATTAGTTTACAAAAGGGACAGAAGGTAAGTCTGTCAAAGGAAAATGCAGGATTAAGTAAAATCATAGTAGGTCTTGGATGGGATGAGGCGCCAAAGGGAGGTGCCGGAGGATTTTTCTCATCACTTTTTGGCGGAGGACAGAGCCAGGAGGGGAATATAGACTGTGATGCGTCGGCATTTCTTTTACAAGGAGGAAAGCTGGTTAATAAAGGTGATGTGGTTTATTATGGAAATCTTCGTCATTCTTCAGGCACTGTTATGCATATGGGTGACAACCTGACAGGAGCCGGTGAAGGAGATGATGAGCAGATTACTGTTGACCTTGCGAATGTACCTGCAGCCTATGACAGAATAGTTGTTGTTGTAAATATTTATCAGGCGGTACAAAGACATCAAGAGTTCGGAATGATAAGAAATGCATTTATAAGGCTTGTAGATGCTTCAAATAATAAAGAGATACTGAAATATAATCTTACAGAAAATTATACCGGTATGACTGCTATGATTTTCGGTGAGGTTTACAGGCATAACGGAGAGTGGAAGTTCTCAGCTATAGGACAGGGCACCACTGATGCCGGTATCGGAGAATTGGCAAACAGATATATATAATTTTAAAGAATTTATACAAAGAAGTTTGCTTTAAATAAATAGTTGTTGTAATAAATATTACGGGAGAGAGCATTTGCTTTCTCCTAAAGTTTTGAAAGAGGAAACAATATGAAATATACCGGTTTGACTGAGAAAGAAGTAGAGAAGTCAAGGCAGGTTCATGGCTCAAATGAAATACCGAATTCGGAACCGACTACATTTTGGGAGGCGTTTAAAGAAACATTTAGTGATCCGATAATAAGGTTACTCCTTGCCATTTCGGTAATTATGATAGTGATGTATTTCTTCGGACATGCAGAGATTTATGAGTCGCTTGGAATTATTATTGCAGTAATAATAGTTGCATTTGTATCTGCAAAAACAGGAGTTGCAAGCGATACCAAGTACCGTGAGCTGAAAGATAATACAAAGAAAGATACCTGCAAGGTCTATAGAAACGGTCTTGTAACCGTTATTGATGTAGATGATGTAGTAGTGGGCGATTT
Source organism: Lachnoanaerobaculum sp. Marseille-Q4761 (assembly GCF_017565785.1). NCBI lineage: Bacteria > Bacillati > Bacillota > Clostridia > Lachnospirales > Lachnospiraceae > Lachnoanaerobaculum > Lachnoanaerobaculum sp. Marseille-Q4761. The sequence goes on along the minus strand of NZ_JAGEKB010000001.1, from coordinate 685,094 downwards.
TGTTTTGCTACAATCGGGAGATAAGATACCTGCTGACGGTGTGCTTATAGATGGAGATTTAAGAGTAGACAACTCAGCATTAAACGGAGAGGCTGAGGAATGTAAAAAAACTGCGGCGAATGTAGGCTTTGAGATGGAAGAAGATATTACAGGTGATACCTTTGTAGATGCACATTCGCTTTTTAGAGGTGCGGTAGTATTTGATGGAGAAGGTGTACTGGAAGTTAAGAGAGTAGGTCTTAAGTCAATGATGGGTAAGATGGCTCTTGAAATGACCGAGGATGAACCGGATTCTCCATTGAAGGTAAAGCTTGGAAAACTTGCACATCAAATATCCGTATTCGGATATGTAGGTGCTACAGTGATAGCTATACTATATATTGCTTATTTTATAATAAGAGCCGGAGGATTTGGCAGCTATTTTGCACTTGGAGCACAGACAATAGTGCAGGATCTTATAAAGGCTGTTACTCTTGCCATAGTTATTGTGGTATGTGCGGTTCCGGAAGGGTTGCCGCTTATGATATCTTTGGTACTTATGCAAAATACCAGCAGGATGCTTGATCATAATGTGCTTGTAAGAAAGGCTGAAGGTATTGAAACAGCAGGTTCACTTAATATACTTTTCAGTGATAAAACAGGAACCATTACAAAGGGAAGTCTTGAAGTAGTGGATTTCTTCCTTGCAAACGGAAATTCCATTCCGATACAGGAACTTAGCAGTCACAGTAAGGTAAAGGGACTTATAGATATTGCAATAGGTAAGAATACCCAGGCATTATTTGATGACAGAGGTGTGGTAATAGGAGGTAATGCTACAGACCAGGCATTGATGAAATTTATCGGACATGCCACCTTTGATGCATTGCAAAATGAGAAGAGCCTGGTATTGGGAGCACATCAGGGCTTTAACTCAACAAATAAATTCAGCCAGGCAAGAATAGATTCTCTTGATAAGACATTCTATAAGGGTGCTCCTGAGAGACTTCTTGCAAAGGCAACTAAATTCCTTGACGAAAAGGGCGAAGTAAAGACAATTGACAAGGCTGTTCTTGACAGAAAGATTGACGAGCTTGCAGCAAGAGCTATGAGAGTGTTGGCATTCGGATATTCACAGAAGTCTCTTGTAGAGAATACAATAAATGATGATATAGTTATTATAGGTCTGGTAGGTATCAGAGATGATGTAAGAGCGGAGGCTAAGGATGCTATTGCAGAGGTTATGGGAGCAGGTATTCAGGTTGTAATGATTACCGGAGACAGACTTGAAACAGCGATAGCTATTGCAAAGGATGCAGGACTTATAAAGAGCGCTTCCGACAGAGCACTTTCATCAGCAGAACTTAATGAGATGAGTGATGATGAAGTAAAGAAGCTTATACCTCATATCAGAGTAATTGCAAGAGCTCTGCCTACAGATAAGTCCAGAATGGTAAGACTTTGCCAGGAGATGAACCTTGTTGTAGGTATGACCGGTGACGGTGTAAATGATTCACCTGCATTAAAGAGAGCGGATGTCGGTTTTGCTATGGGTAACGGTACAGAGGCTGCCAAGGAAGCGGGAGAGATTGTAATCCTTGATGATAATTTCAGATCTATAAAGGATGCCATACTTTATGGTAGGACAATCTATCATAATATACTTAAGTTCTGTAAGTTCCAGCTGGTTATCAATGTTACTGCGGTTATTGTAAGTGCCATTGCACCATTCTTCGGTGTGGAAGAGCCGCTTAAGGTAACTCACCTTCTGTTTGTAAACCTTGTAATGGACGGACTTGGTGCGATAATGCTTGGAAACGAGCCTGCCAAGGAAAGTTATATGATGGAAAAGCCAAGAAGAAGAGATGAGAGTATTGTAAGTAAAAATATGGCTATTCAGATTCTTACTATGGGACTTTGGCTTACAGTGCTTAGCTTTATATATCTTAAACTGCCATTCTTTGCAAATATGTTTGAGGGCAATGAGGCGGAACTTCTTACAGGATACTTTGTACTCTTTATAGCAAGTGCACTGTTTAACGGATTTAATGTAAGAGATGAAGGTTTTGGAATCTTTAAGGGATTAAATGAAAATCCGGGATTTTTAAAAGTATTCTTTGCAATTATTGCAGTACAGGCAGTGATAGTAAATGCCGGTGCTGTACCGCTTGCACCTTTCCAGTTTATCGGAAGGATGTTTAGCTGTGTGCCTTTTAGCATACAGGGCTGGATAGTGGTATTTATACTGGCATTTACAATGATTCCGGTAGATTTACTCAGAAAAGTTGTAATGGGAACATATAAGAATGCATAAAACGGCAGAGGATTAATTCTCTATCGCCTATATCATAAAAAGGACTCCGCTTTGGAGTCTTTTTTATTTTACTATAATTGATTTTAGATTTATAAATATTTATAATAAACATTGGCAGCATAGAAAATATTTTAATACGCTGCGTAATCAAGAGGAAAAATGTAATATCTGTATATTTAGCCGAAATAAAATGAAAGGAAGTACGTTATTTTGCTCCTGATAACATAGTGGAAGATATGAAATTATATAGAGAAGAGAAAACTGTAAATATACCTGTAGATATTGCTTGGGAGGCTTTAAAAGAAATGAATATATGGCTACCTAAACTTTCAACCAATAAAGTTGTGGACTATGATAATGATGGAGTATTTTTTAAGCCGGGTAGAAAGTATAAGGTAACTTCCAAAGAGGATTTGGTGATGGATTGTGAAATCTATAGTGTAGATGAAGAGAATAAGAAGATAGAGATACATGCGGAGCATAAACCTTTAAAATCCGTACTTACATGCAGTGTAACAGAACTTGGCAATGGAAGCTGCAAGCTTATGAGAACACAGGGGTATCCCGGATGGTTTGGCGTAATATTTACCACATTCTGGGGAAAAAGAGAGTCGGGGAGACGGCAGAGTATCTTGATGTGTGGGAGGCACATGCTAAAACATTGCTCAAATAAATTATTGAAATTGAAAATATATACAATGTATTTCAAATGGACTTTGGGAATATTATCCAAAGTCCATTTTTCCTTTATTATAATATGTGCTTCGGACTAAAATAGGTGATTTTATATTTTTGTTCATCTGAAAATTCTTGCTTTCAGTTTGCAGTTGATGCTATGTAAGGGAGAGCTGAACGGTAATGTATATAGTAGTACTTTCGTAAATGTAAGGATATCTGTTATTGTATTTTTGGCATATATAAGATAGAATTAAAGTATTAGATTTGGTCGTAATTCTAAAAATTCTAATCTTTCAAAAATAATCAATTAATAATCCAACAGCAAATTTTTTTGGTATAATAAGGAGGAGATATGCAAGGCAAGGATATAACAGAGAAGATGCTTGAAAAGTACAATGATGTATTTGCAGATATTTTAAATGTACTTTTATTTGAGGGCAGAAATGTGGTAGAAGAATCTACGCTGATTGATGCATTGCCGATGAGTATGTTAAAAATAGACGGTAGAGTCAGAACTCAGGAAAGAGATATAGCAAAGTATTGGCGTAAGAGTAAAATCAATGTAGCATTATTTGGGCTTGAAAATCAGACAATAGCGAATAAGTTGATGCCGCTCAGAGTCTTTGGATATGATGGTGCAGAGTATGTAAAGCAAAGCAGAAAAGAAAACATTGATAAGGCAAAGTATCCTGTTATTACATTGGTACTTTATCTTGGATATGATAAAAAATGGAATTGCCCCAAAACACTTTTTGAAGTTCTGGATATAGATGAAGACATCAAGCCATATGTAAATGATTTTAAAATAAACTTATTTGAGATAGCATATCTGGATAGAAAAAAGATAGATTTATTTAAAAGTGATTTTAGGATACTGGCGGATTACCTCTATCAGATGAGGGTAAACAAAGATTATATTGCTGATAAAACTGATATTGCCCATGTGGACGAACTTTTAACATTAATGTCTGAAATGACAGGAGATAATAGATTTGAAGAAACTATAAACGATTTAAAGGGGAAGGAGAACATTAATATGTGTGAAGTACTGGATAGAATAGAGGCTAGGGGAATAGAAAAAGGCATAGAAAAAGGTATGGAAAGAGGTATAGAAAAAGGAAGATTGGAAGGAAGACAGGAGGGCATCATAAGTACCCTTGTATCCTTGGTAAAAGATGGAATACTAAGTGTGGATGAGGCAGCAATCAGAGCAAATATGAGTACTGAAGTTTTTGAAAAGTATATAAAGTGAAATTTTGCCGGACTTTGGGTGTATTACCTAAAGTCCGATTGTGTAACCAAGGTGTTATAGTTTGGGTGGCCCCTTTAGAGCTTTTGTTTTACGCATATTCTCACGACTTGCTTTACTTTTTGTTCATTTTTTGTTAAAATTAGAATGTTGTTTTGAACAATGAAAATTGAATAAGGAGGTGCTTTTATGTCACAACTGGGAAGTATAATAGCTGCGGTATTACTCTCAATAGTTGTTGTGGCGCCTCTAAGTTGGAGTTTAGCGATTGCTCATCGTAAGAAATCATATGAAGATAAGATCGGTTCAGCAGAGATTAAATCCAGAGAAATAATAGAGGAAGCCTTAAAAACAGCCGAAACAAAGAAGCGTGAAGCTCTCTTGGAAGCTAAAGAAGAGTCTATAAAGACTAAAAATGAGCTTGATAGAGAGGTGAAAGAAAGAAGGGCAGAGTTAGCCCGCTATGAAAAAAGAGTACTTAGCAAAGAAGAGAACTTGGATAAGAAGCAGGATTTACTTGAGAAGAAAGAGGAAAGTGTTCTTCTGAGAGAGGAAAAAATCCTGACAAGAAGCAAGGAGGTAGAATCCCTGTATGATAAGGGGATTGCCGAGCTTGAGAAAATATCAGGGCTCACAAGTGAACAAGCTAAGGAATTCTTATTACAATCAGTTGAAGATGAAGTGAAACATGACAAGGCAAAGCTTATAAAAGAGCTTGAAAATGCCGCAAAGGATGAAGCCGAGAAGAAAGCCAGAGAATATGTGGTTACCGCCATTCAAAGATGTGCAGCAGACCATGTGGCGGAAACAACAGTTTCGGTAGTGGCATTGCCAAATGACGACATGAAGGGCAGGATCATTGGTCGTGAGGGTAGAAACATACGAACATTGGAACAGCTTACAGGAGTGGAACTTATTATAGATGATACACCTGAGGCGGTAGTTTTATCCTGTTTTGATCCTGTAAGAAGAGAAGTGGCTAGAGTAGCACTTGAAAAGTTGATTGTCGACGGTCGTATCCACCCTGCAAGAATTGAAGAGATGGTGGATAGGGCAAAAAAAGAAGTAGACGGTATTATGAGGGAAGAAGGAGAAAATGCGGCACTTGAAGTAGGGGTGCATGGAATACATCCGGAACTCATAAAATTACTCGGAAGAATGAAATTCAGGACCAGTTATGGTCAGAATGCTTTGAAACATTCTATTGAAGTGGCACAATTGTCAGGACTTTTAGCGGCAGAAGTTGGAGTGGATATCAGATTGGCTAAGAGAGCCGGTTTATTACATGATATTGGAAAAGCCATCGACCATGAGGTGGAAGGTTCACATGTGCAGATTGGTGTGGAACTTTGTAAAAAATACAAGGAACATCCGGTTGTAATCAATTCTGTAGAATCGCATCATGGAGATGTTGATCCGGATTCGCTTATTGCATGTTTAGTTCAGGCGGCAGATACCATATCTGCGGCAAGACCGGGTGCAAGAAGAGAAACACTGGAGACATATACTAACAGACTGAGTCAGCTTGAGGAAATAACAACATCCTTTGACGGTGTTGAAAAGTCATTTGCTATACAAGCAGGCCGTGAGGTAAGAATCATGGTATTGCCTGAAAAGGTAAATGATGATGATATGATTATTTTGGCTAGAAATATCTCAAAGAGAATAGAAGAAGAGATGCAATACCCGGGCCAAATCAAAGTAAATGTAATCAGAGAATCAAGAGTGGCAGATGTTGCAAGATAATAATAAGCGACGGCTTAAAGCCGTCGTTTTTTTAATGGATTTTTCAAGTGGTATTTTAAAGAAAATATCATATAATAGTAATTGACTGTAGTCATAAATTATTATTTAATAAATATATAAATTAAATAGATGTGTGAAAGGGTGGATATGAACGGATTAGGAAGAAAGATTAAAATAGTAACAGTAAGCGGAATCATAAGTCTGGTTTTTTCTATGAATGCTTTTGCGGCATCAAAAATAAAGCTTGTAAGGATAAATATAAAGTCCGACGGCATAGCTGTAGGTAAGAGCAGAAATATTGATGATATTACAGTGAGCACCTCCGGCAGCAATTATCGTATAGACAGTGTTGACTTTATGGATATGGGAATGGATTGGTCTATTACGGATGTTCCGAAGATAACAGTGCATTTGGAGTCTGATGATAATTATTATTTCAGTGTGTATAAGGCTGAAGATTTTAAAATCACAGGCGGAGAACTTATAGAAGCAAGAAGAGAGAACAGCTCCAACGACCTATATGTAGATATACAATTACCGGCACTTATAAATCAGGTTTCTCCGATAGAATCTGTAAATCTGAGTCAGTCAGGTCAGGCGACATGGAGCGTATCTCAGGGAGCTTCAGGATACCAGGTGAAGCTTTTAAGAGATAATTCCTCTACAGTAGGAGGTGTACAGACATTTACCACCAATAGTGCCGATTTGAGATCTCTTATGACAAAAGCGGGTACATATACATTAAAAGTTCGTGCCATAGGTGGTGATGATGCTTCAAAGAACGGCTCATGGGTGTCATCAAATACGATAAATATAAGTCAAAACGAGGCGGAAAATAATTACAGCAATGCGGTGGAGCTTCAAGGTACTTGGAAGCAGAATAATACAGGCTGGTGGTATTCCTTATCAGACGGGAGCTATGTAACATCGGCATGGAAGCAGATAAATGGAGAATGGTACTATTTTAATGCGGACGGCTATATGCTGGTAGGCTGGCAACAGCTTAACGGAAACTGGTACTATATGGACCGGAGCAGTGGAAAGATGCTTGCAAACACAACCACACCTGACGGATATTATGTAAATGCTTCAGGTGTATACAGCACAAGATAATATTATACGGATAAATCTAATATCAAAAAAACTCCAATCTGTTTGTAGCGGATTGGAGTTTTTATTATTAGGGCAAGGCTTGTTCTCGCAAGAGAAGAAATAAACTACCTGCTATGCGGGTGGTTGAAATAGCTTTAACGTTATGTGAAACACCCCCAAATTTGATATAATATTAAAGGTTCGCCAACCAATAAATATATCAAAGGGGGTATCCAAATGGATAGTAATAGTTTATCACATACATCATGGAATTGTGATCTGATAGGGATACTTAGAGTTCTTTTAAAATTATAAGGTTACATAATAATTTCTGACGATTAAATTTATAACAAAACAAAAGAAGACAATATACATAGACTGTGTTAGAATTGGTGTGAAGTTTGTGATAATTTTTCTTATAATTACTTCCACTGACTTACTATGAAAATTGTAAGATCTATAGTATTATTTATGATAAAGGAAAAATAAGTTTAGCGTTGCCTAAGAGGTAGATTTTTAAAAATAAAATGTGTGTTTGTGTAAATCTCTTTTAAATGTTGCTTAATGTGATAAAAAGGATTATGGAAGGAGGTATTGCGTAATAAAATAGGTTTGCTACATTATTGCGCAATTATCAGAAATGAAGAATATTATAGCAGTTGACTTATTTAGTGGGGCTGGCGGAACTACAAGTGGTTTGAAAAAAGCAGGGATAAAAGTTGCAGTAGCGGTTGAAATAGATAAATGGGCTGCACAGACATATAGGCACAATAATCCAGAAGTAGTGTTATTTGAAGCCGATATTAGAGATATAAGCGGTAAAGAAATTATTGACAATATAAGTTTGAAGTCATCTGATAAATTGTTATTGGTCGCTTGTCCTCCATGTCAGGGATTTTCAACAATAGGGAAAAAAGATGTTAATGATGAGAGGAATCAGTTAATATTTGAATATTTAAGATTGATACAGGAGTTAAAGCCAGATTTTTTGTTGATGGAAAATGTTTCAGGTATAACGAGTAAGAAGAATAAACAGATTTTCACAAGATTTCTTGATATGATTGAATCGAACTATTTAATCACATATGAAGTTTTGAATACGGCGGATTATGGAGTTCCTCAAGTAAGGAAAAGGCTTGTTTTACATGGGATTAAAAAGGAGAACATAGATAGAAATTTTAAAATACAATTACCACCAAAAACGCACTCGAAAGAAGGGAAAGGACATACAAAAATGTGGGTTACGGCTGAAGTCATAATGGATCTTCCTGAAATAAAGTGTGGTGAGGAATTTGTTGGAGAAGGTGTGTATAACCATGTTTCTAATAAACTATCAGAAGATAATGTAAAAAGAATTCGATATATACGAAAAAATGGAGGTAGTAGAAGTTCTTTACCCGAAGAGTTAATTTTGAATTGTCATAAGAATAATAGAGGACATACTGATGTATATGGAATTATCGACATATCGAAACCTTCAGTTACAATCACTGGAGGTTGTATGACATACTCAAAGGGAAGGTTTGGTCATCCTACTCAAGATAGAGCATTGAGTGCAAGGGAAGCGGCAAGACTACAGTCATTTGATGATAGTTATGTTTTTTTAGGAAATAGAGGAGAATTAGCAAAACAAATAGGAAATGCTGTGCCAGTAAAATTAGCAGAGGCAAGTGGTAAATATTTCCAATTGATTGCAAGGGAGATTAAGTAATATGGATGAATTTATTAGGTTATTGAATAACCTTAAAACAAAGTTTAAAAATAACAAAATAGCATACTATCCATTTATTGAGTATATAAGATTTCCTAAATATAAGTTGCTAAAAGAAAATTCTAGAATTAATTTTGATTTTCCGATTACGCTTTTGGTTGGGAAGAATGGAACGAATAAAACATCGTTACTTCAAGCACTATATGGTTCTCCAGAAGGGAAAAGCCTTGGTGATTACTGGTTTACAACATCAGTAGATAAGATAGATAAAGAGGAGAATGAAAATGAAGATAAACATTGCCTGATATATGGTTATTATTTTGAAAAGGCGAAAAGAGTTGTGGAAGTATTAAAAACTCGAGTTAATAAAAAAGAAAAATTGGATTATTGGGAGCCCTCAAGACCTATAAAAAAATATAACATGGAGATTCTTCCGAAATGTGAGTATTCTAATCTAGGGAGTTCGTCAGATACTCGTTGGGATGGTATGAATAAGAATGTTGTATATTGTGATTGCAAGGAATATGTATCTGCATATGATTTGTTTTTTTATCACTATGATTTTAAGAAAACCAAGACGCAAAAGAGTAAACAGGATTTTATAAGAAGTAGGTCAAAAGCTCTATCAAAAGTATTAGGAAGTGATAGCCAAACATATTATTTATATAATAAAGAGATGGTTGATTATAATATTGAGATGTCAGAAGCAGTTTGTAATGAAGTTAGTGAAATAATGGGTGAATCTTATTCAGCTATTAAAATAGTTACACATAATTTTTATACAAAAAGTAGTGGCAATAGACCAGCAAAAACTATATGGATGAAAAAGAATGGGAATATTTATTCGGAAGCTTTTGCAGGAACAGGAGAAGCGAGAATTATACTGTTGGTCAACGATATTTTAAATGCCACTGATAATTCACTATTATTAATTGATGAACCTGAGATTTCTTTACATCCCAGTGCGATTTATAAGTTGAAAAATTTTTTATTGAGAGAATGTTTGAAAAAAAATCACCAAATTGTAATTACAACACACTCTACTCAGATGGTGAAGGATTTTCCGAAAGAAGCAATAAAATTGGTTTCTAAGATAAATAATGAAATTAAAATTTTGGGGAATATAGATTATCAGGATGCTTTTTATGAATTGGGAGATGAATTTCACGACAAGAAAATGGTATTTGTAGAAGATAAGCTGGCAAAGTATATCATTGAATTTATTATAAGGAGAGAGAATAGTCAAAAGTTAAAAGAAAACATAGAAGTGCGATATATACCTGGAGGAGCAGATAATATCATTCAAAGTTATATTACAAGTTCGGCATTTCAAGGATTGGAAAATTGCTTATTCATATTAGATGGTGATAAAAAACAAGATTATAATCAATATGTCAATACTATTAAACCTGAATACTTAAATAAAGGGAGGATTTGTGTTTCAAAAATCCCAGAATCTGATTATTTGAAGCTAGGCGAGATAATTTTGAAAATGACAGGAAATAAAATTGATATAAAAGTTTCAGGGAATAAAGGAAATGTCAATAAAGAAGAATTGCTAGAGGCTCAGAAGATATTTATTGATTTTTGGGAGAAAAATGTCAAATTTTTGCCTTGTGATACTCCAGAAATTTTTTTAGCAGAATTAGACAATGATCCAAATTTTTTAGATTTATTAAAAAAAGATAAAAATGGGAAAGAATATTTTTTGGAAAAAACAAAACACTCTTTGCGATTGGATGAGGTAACATCCGAAGACATATTTGAGGAACAAAGAAGAGTAGTTTCTAAAATCGATGCCAATAGTGAATTATATAAAGGTATAGTGAATATGTTAAAAGAGTTATTTTAATTTGAAAAGAAAAACTTATAGTTAGATTCTGTAGTTAAATAGGTGGGACTTGAAAGCAATTCGAATACAAGATAGGAGATGAGTATTTCTAAGGAAATGAAAGGATTTATGGTAATGATATATGATAATGAAAGTTTGTAGAAAAGAGAACGGTATCACAAGATAAAAATCAAAAGAGATTTTAAGATATGAGCTAATTCTAACATAAACTATGTATCCAATGCTTGACACAAGGGTGGAATTGTAAGTATCATATAGTATTTGCATCAAAATATAGGAGAAAGATAATATATGGAGAGCTAAAGCAGGATATAGCAAATATATTGAGCATGTTATGTAAAAGAAAAGAAGTACATATAGTGGAAGCAGAAGTGTGTCCAGATCACATACATATGCCGGTAGAGATTCCGCCAAAAATGAGTGTATCAGATTTTGTAGGATATATAAAAGGAAAAAGTACACTAATGATATTTGAAAGACATGCAAATCTAAAATACAAGTATGGAAATATACACTTTTGCTGTAGTGGATATTATGTAGATATGGTAGGAAAAAATGCAAAAAAGATAGAAGAATACATAAGAAACCAGCTAAATGAAGATATGTTATATGACCAAATGAGTATGAAAGAATATATAGACACGTTTACGGGTGAGCCGATAATAAAAAGCAATAAGAAAAAATAAGCCCAAGGGGATAAGCAAGTAAATGATGTGTGGTTGGCGAATTTTCGATGAGTTTTTAGACTCAAGCGCAGGTAAAGAGTCCTTATAGAGCGAAACAACAAACCACCGGCTAAGCCGGTGGTACTGATTTTTAAGATTATTCCACATTAGTATTTTTGACATGATTATACATTTTAGTGACATCCTCATTCATATTAATCGGAGTTAATATAATGCCGGGGTGAGAGTTTGCAAAAACGACAAATAACTGGTGAGCAAACCCCTGACCAAGCCATCCGATTTCATCAAAATCAACTATAACTTCCTTAAATTTATCAAGTCTGTTACAAATAAGCTTGGCTTGAGATCTGGATACCGGTGAAGTATCAAATATATTCTTAAGCGGTATTTTTGTTTTTACAAATCCGCCATCAACATTTGAATATGCATCAAATATTTCTTTAGCGGTTTTATGGCTGAAGTTGGACAGCTCCATAAAAACACAGGTACCTTTCTGATTTTCTAAAACTAATCTGAGTATTTTACCTTCATCATATTTGTTAGTTGTAAATATCTTGGAACTTGAAATAATAAGGAAATCATCCATCAGTTTGGAACTGAAGAATATACCCTCACCGGAGTGATTTTTAGCATCGGTGGTCAGTTTTCCTTTAAACAATTCACATATAGCGTCTTCAATTGAAGATAATTTAAAATAATCCTTTATTTTTTGAAAAATACCTATGCCGTTATCTTCAATCATTACACATGTAGCCAGAAAATTTTGTGAAATAGTAATCTTTACACTGTCTGCAAGTGAATGATCCATAACATTATTAATCATTTCGCTAAAAGTATAGCTCCATATATCCTGAACATTATTTTCAAAACCTTCTATATGCTCTTTCAAACATATATCAAAGGCATATGTATCATCATCAAGATCGCCGTTTTCACGCTTTAACAAGTAAGAATACTCTTTGTTAACTAATTCGTATTGTCCACGCTTCACTTTTACAATCACATTATCTTTAACAAGTTCGTTTATATATGAGTGAATAGTAGATGGATTGATGGAAAATGTATCTGCAACAGTTTTTGAAATGGAAGGAGTATCCTGATCTATTTTTTCAAGGATATAATGTTTTATGCTTTGCTTTCTATCTTTAGTAAATTTCATATTGATTTCTCCCCTCTATAATAAAGAGAGTACCACTAAATTGTCTTAAAGTCAATGTTTGTTGTTTTATATATTATTAAAATTGGAATAAAATATATAGTTATCTTTATATAAAATTACCCTATCATATATTGGTAATCTTATAAAATAACTTTATGGATATGTGGAATTATTTAAAGGCTATACATCTACGAAAACCGTAAATATATAGCCTTTTTTATCAGATTCCCTTTATAATATAACTAAAGTTTAATTCTCCCTCTCCTTTAAGCAGGTACTCATCAAGAGTAGGAGCGCCCCAGGTATCATCACCGGCAATACCCATCTGTGCAAGGCTTACACGAAGCACAGTCTTTGTTACAGGAGGTAATTCAAAATCATGTCTTGCTTCCTCAAGTTCACTTGGAGAATAGGCAAGTGCGGAAACATTGATACAATTTCCGGCAACCATCAAGCCACGCCCTCTCTTGTCAGTGATCTTTGCAAATCTTACAAGTGATTTATTGCCGCTTTCCTGCGGTGAGAGATATTTGGCAAGCTGATCTGCCACCTTACCGCTATAGAGGTCGATTTTTGCACCCGGAAGTCTGTCGGAATAAGTTTCCATAGGACCTGCGCCATACCATGAAATATTTTCATACTCGGGTTTTAATTTAAACATTGTGCCAAACTCAGGTAAATCGTATTGACCGTTTTCGCTCTTATAATTCATATTCACCCTGATGCTGCCGTCACCGAAAACCTGATATTCCATACTAAGCTCATCAGCACAGGAAGGTAGAGCATATTTATAAGTTATGGAAACAAATTTGTCATATTCCTTTATAAGAGGTCTGAAAGCAGGGTAGTAAGTCGAGTTTTCCCTAGGCATTTTTGTAGTGGCATAAAGAGAAGATACCTTCCATTTTGAATATCTAAAAGGCATATTGTTGCCCAAATCATTATCTGTAGGAGCTCTCCAAAAGTTCGGTCTTGGTATGGACTTTAGTAATTCCTTTCCGCCATATCTATAAGAGACCAAACCGCCAAAGTTTTGAGAGAATAATGCCTCGAAGTTTTCACCCTTTACGCCGAAGTTTACAACTCCCATAATAAGTTTATAAGGCTTATTTTCACATAGTGGAATATCTGAAATGACGGTATCATCATTTATAGTTGAAAGAGCATCAAAGAATTTCATACCCTCTCTTACAATAACTTCGTCAAAAGAAACCTCGTCTAAATTATAGACGGTTTCAATATCAAAAGCAGCCTTGACTCCTACAACCAGCTCACTGCCATAGATATCCAAAAGCTCTTTTACTCTGTCCTTTATCTGCAAAGTATATGTGGGTTTAGATAAGCCATCAGCCTCTATCTTGAAACTGCTCTCATATAATTGTTTTCCAAATCTCTTTATATAAAGTATAAATTTATAATCACTTAAATTTCTGAACAGATTTCTGTTGTGAATATATAATTTATCATCATGTAGATTCAGCTTTAAATCTATCGGTCTGTAATTATATCGAACTGCCTGTATTTTTGGGGAGATATCTCTGTCACCACCATATACTATACCGTTTCCGCTGAAATTATAATCGGTGGGAGAGTCGTCAAAATCACCGCCATAGTACTGCGTATCCTTGCCGAAAGGATCTTTGCCCGTAATGCTTTGATCAATATAGTCCCAGATAAATCCTCCTTGGAAAAGCTCATCCTCCCATGCAAGTTCTGTATAAAGCTGCATACCTCCACAGGAATTACCCATTGCATGAGTGTACTCGCATTCGATAAAAGGCTTATCCCTGTGAGTTTTTAAATATTCTTTTACATCAGCTACCTTGGCATACATTCTACTCTCAATATCCGAGGTATCATTGTAGCGTCGATCATTAAAAACACCCTCATAATGAATAAGTCTGCCCGGATCGGATTTTCTAAAGAACTCACTCATCTCATATATATCACTGCCTCCATAGCTCTCATTTCCGCATGACCAGATAAGGATGGAAGAGTGATTGCGATCCCTCATATACATAGATTTTGCTCTGTCAAGTAAAAGAGGCATCCATTCCTTCTTATCGCCGGGCACTACCATATCATAATCGGAAATACCGCTTAGAAGTCCGTCCCAGCTTCCATGGGATTCAAGATTACATTCATCCATCAGATATATGCCGTAAATATCGCATAGATCATAAAGTGCGGAGCAGTTCGGATAATGACTTGTTCTTATGGCATTGATATTATGCTCCTTCATGGTCACAATATCCTTTTTTACCTCATCATAGCTGACGACACGGCCTGATTTAGAACTGAAATCATGTCTGTCCACACCGGCAAAGACAATTCTTTTACCGTTTATAGTCATTATATTATCGTCATTTTTTTCAAAATGCCTTATGCCTATTTTTACCGAGCTTACCTCTTGTAAAACATCGCCATCATATAATTCGATATAGAGCAGATACAGATTTGGAATTTCGGCACTCCAAAGCTTAGGATTGTCTAAAATAAATGAAATATTATTTTCACCACTGCTGCAATCCTTTAAAAGCTCAGATACAACGGTAGATTCATCAAAAGATTTAAACTCATTTACCTTTAATGTCATATCCAAAGCATCAAATAATGTAAGTTTGACTTTGGCATTATTATTTATATTCAGTGAAATATTAAGATTCACCCTGTCAAAATTCTTATTCTCAAATACCTGAATTATTCCGATATCATCCAAATGACATTTTGGTTTGGTATACAGATAAATATCTCTAAATATACCTGAAAATCTGAAAAAATCCTGATCCTCAAGCCAGCTTCCGGAACACCATTTTGCAACCTGTATGGCAAGCTTGTTTTCACCCTCCGATAAATACTTTGTCAAATCAAATTCCGAGGGTGTAAAGCTGTCCTCACAGTAACCCACATATTGCCCGTTTAGCCAAATTGCAGCCGCACTTTCAACACCTTCCATTCTAAGGACGATATCGCCCTTTGAGAAATCTGCAGGTAATGTAAAATATTTTACATAGCTTGCCACAGGGTTAAAATCGATGGGTGACTGACCGGATAAAAGCTCCTGCCTGCCGTCCCACGGATAGGCTACATTGGCATAATGAGGTCTGTCATAGCCCTCCATCTGAATATGTGCCGGAACTCTTATATCATCCCAACTTTTACAATCATAAGAGTAAGCCTCAAATCCGTCAGGTGTACAATTTGGATTTATGGAATAATTAAATTTCCAAATGCCGTTTAAGCTGTAGTAAAGAGAAGACTGCTCCCTTAAAAGCTCATTCTTATTTGCATATATTTTATGGTCAGAATGGGCGGCAAGTCTGTTCTCTTCAAAAACAGTAGGCTCTAAAATATTTTCAAGTATATGTTGATTCATTTTTACCTCTCTTTAAATTATATTTTATAAACAAAAGGTATGAAATCCTACCACAAGCTCTCCTGTGTCGGTTTTCATACCTTTAAGTAATACCATACATTACTTTACAGCACCTGTAATACCCTCAGCAAATTGCTTTTGAAGCAGGAAGAAGATGATAACCGTAGGGATACTGCAAAGAAGTACCGCAAGCATCAATACACCATAGTCGGTTACATAGCCTTCTTTAAGGTTTGCTACAAGCATGGGCATTGTAATGGATGTTTTATCGGTCATTATTACCTTTGGCCAAAGATATGAGTTCCATGCGCCCATAAATGTGATGATGGCTGCTGAAGCATAGGTAGACTTCATAGTAGGAATAAATATTCTAAGGAAGATATTAAACTCATTAAGTCCGTCAAGTCTTGCAGCTTCCAGTATATCATGAGGGAATGACCTGGCACTCTGTCTAAAGAGCATTATCAAAAATGGGGTGGATAATGTAGGAAGTAAAAATCCTAAAGTAGTATTTAAAATTCCCCATTTTGAAAACATTTGAAACAGAGGGATCATAATAGCCACAAATGGAACCATCATTGCAAGTAACAACACGGACATAATGGCATCCTTTGCCTTATCATGATAGATTTCAAAACCGTATCCTGCAAGTGAACAGATAAAAAGTGCCAATACCGTCATTACTATGGAGTATTTAAACGAATTAATCATGGCACCCCTTACATCACCGGCGATAAGCAGATTTGAAAAGTTTTTAAACAGATAATTTCCCGGCAAGAGAGCGCCTCTTATTACATCTATACTGGCATGAGTGGCACTGACCGCCATCCAATACAGCGGGAAAATCGATATGAGTGAAACAATGGTCAAAAATACATATTTTGCAATATTTCTTATCTTAGTCACGCTTATCACCTACTTTCATCTGTACTGCGGCAAGTACTGCTACCAAAATCAAAATAAGAAATGACATAGCAGCGGAGTAGCCGAAGTTGGGTACATATTTGAATGAAGAATTATAAATATAATGAGACATTGTAATGGTTGCATTTGCCGGACCGCCACTTGTTAGGTTGACAGACTCGTCAAACAACTGCAATGTACCATTGGTTGACATGATGGCTGTAAGTAAAATCATCGGCTTTAATAGCGGAATGGTTATTTTTCTGAGAATCTGAAAATATGTAGCACCGTCAATCTTTGCAGCTTCATATATTGAATACTCTATATTTTGAAGTCCTGCAAGATAAAACACCATATTGTATCCTGTCCATCTCCAAAGCAGAGCTATTATAATAACAATTCTTGCTGCAAAAGGATTTGACAAAAAATTATAACCGGTCTTTAAAATACCCAAGTTTACCAAAGCGGTATTTATATAGCCGTCCACCGCAAATAAAGATCTGAATATGATTGCATATGATACAAGAGAAGTGGCACATGGCAGGAAAATACAGGTTCTGAAAAGCCCCTTAAACCTTAAATGCTTATCATTAAGTAAAGATGCCAAAAGCAGAGCAAATATAAGCATTATCGGTACCTGAACTATAAGGTAGATAAAGGTGTTTTTCAAAGACTGCATAAAGATGGCATCTGAAAACATTCTCTTATAGTTTGTAAGGCCGGAAAATATTATTCTTGCTCCCACACCGCTTTGCATAGATAAAATAATGGCTCTTATCATAGGATAAAAGCTCATAATAGCTATGAGTAGAGTGGCAGGAGTCAAAAATATCCAACCCGATATATTTTGTTTTTGTGAGAGTGAAAGTTTTTTCTTGTTCCCCATAGATTTCTCCTTCGACTAAATAAGGGGCAGACTTGACTGAAGCCAAACCTACCCCCTGACATAATCTAAAAAATATTATTTACCCATTGCAAAATTAACAGTGTCTTCTGCAGTTTTAAGCTCGCTGTCTACATCAGCACCTGTTGCTATATTGGTAGCTGCTATTGAAACGGCATCTCTAGCTTCATAGTAATAAACACCTGTGTTGTTTGTAGGAGTCTTAGAAGCAAAGTCTGTAAGTAAGCTGTAAACTTCCTGTCCGCCAAAGAACTCTACCTTTTCGGAGTAAGCACTTGTTCCGCCTGCCGGTAACCATGTAGCCAATGCACCGCTTGGAAGAATATTATCATAAAGCTCTGTGCTTCCTGCAAATGTCTTTGCAAGGAAATCAGCAGCTAAATCTTTTTTCTTAGAATTTCCTGCTACTGCCCAGCTTGAACCGCCGTTATTTGAATAATTGCTTTGCTCGCCAACGCCTGCCATCTTTGGAAGATTTGTAATAGCCCATTTTCCTGACTGATCAGAAGCAGCCTGCATAGATGCCATAATCCAACAACCGTTAATTACTCCGGCAACAACATCTGTATTCATAGTAGATATGTAGTGATCCCAGTCATTAACGAAAATCATAACACCTGACTCATTGAGTTCTTTGTATGTTTGTAACACTTTCTTTAAGGATTCATTACCTACGATATTTGGATCGCCTTTGTCATCAAAAAGAGATGAACCTGTTGACTGAAGCATAATCATTGGAAGGTCTGCACTACCGGTCTGACATGCAAGTAAAGGTTTACCGGTTTTGGCAAGAACATCCTTTCCTATTTCAATAAATTTGCTCCAATCTATATCCGTGAGGTCATCTATAGTGTAGCCTGCCTGCTCAAGAATATCTGTTCTGTAAGCTGCGATAACTGTACCGTTATCAAACGGAACACCATAGTTTACATTATCTACTGTAGAGTAAGCTAATTTACTTGGTGCAAACTGTGTAAAGTCAAATGCCTTAGTAGCACTCAAATCTGCAAATGCATCAGGAAATGAAATTTGATTTTTCCAGAATGCATTATCTTGCATAAGGAAAATATCAGGTAGTGTAGAAAGGTCACCTGAAGCTCCTGCTGTGCTCAACTTGGTCTGCACATCATCCCAAGGGGTTTCTACTACATTCAACTTAAAATCAGGATGATCTTTTTGATAGATCTTCTCCGCTTCATGCATTGCATTAATATTAAATGTTGGATCCCAGCACCAGACTGTAAGAGTATTATCATCTGCAGCAGTAGCAGCATTATCGGCAGCTGGTGAATTAGCTGTGGGAGCTTCCTTAGTGCCTCCACATCCTGCAAGTAGGGTACTACATAATGCACCCGCCATAAGTACACTTAAAATTTTCTTTTTCACAAAAAGTCCTCCTTATTATCACTTTGCGGCAAACAGACTATGACTAAAAATAGTGGGTTTAACAGTCTGAATAAAACAACCGAAAGTGCTATTGGTACTCAAAATTATACAATATAGTAAAAATATTTGTCTATGGTAGTTTTACACTATTATAAAAGTACTTTTTGTTTATATTGTATAGGAGAAAATGTAAAAACAAAACAATAAGACAAAATAATGTGAGAAAATAAAGAGTATATATTTAAAATAGAGAAAAACTCTTTGAAAATTGAAAGGATTTTCAAAGAGTTCCATGCTTTGTTATTATAAGGTTTTAGGCAGAAGAATTGTAAGATTTGCATAAAACATCTAACTGTATTGCTTTATCAAATTCATAATATTTTCCACTCCGTTTGATGTATCCGACCGTGACATGGCGGATATATATTCCTCTCTTTTTTTATAAAGCTCGGATATTTCTTCCGACAAAGAGATATTTGGGAGTGATTCCTCCTCTATCACTTTTGAATAATGTGAATTTTCAAATGACTCGGCATTTAATATCTGATCCCCTCTGGAAGCCGCACCGGAAAGCGGTATCAAAAGATTCGGCTTTCTAAGAGCCAAAAGTTCACAGATAGTATTTGCTCCGGCTCTGGATACCACAATATCTGAGAGTGCAAAAAAGTCCTTTAATTCTTTGTCCACATATTCATATTGTAAATAGCCGGCTTTTCCCAAAAGGTTTTCATCCACATTTCCCTTTCCGCAAATATGTATTATATTAAATTCTTTTAATATATCATCCAAAGATTTTCTTATAGCTGTATTTACTATTACAGAGCCGAGACTTCCGCCTATTATAAGCAGAGTAGGTTTATTATCAAAGCCGGTTATTTTACGCGCGGCTTCTTTATCACCGTTTAAAAGCTCCTGTCTGATAGGTGAGCCTGTAAGTATGGCTTTATTTTTAGGAAGGTATTTTAGAGTTTCGGGAAAGTTTGTGCAAATTTTTGTGGCAAATTTGGATGCTATCTTATTTGCAAGTCCCGGGGTTATATCCGATTCATGTATGATAACGGGGATTTTTAAAAATGCGGCAGCCATTACCACGGGCACACTGACAAAACCTCCCTTTGAAAATACTATATCGGGAGCATAATTTTTAATGATTTTTTTAGCCTCAAAAAGCCCCTTTAAAACTCTGAAAGGATCACTGAAATTTTTTAAATCAAAGTATCTTCTGAGTTTTCCGGAGGAGATTCCCTCATAGGGTATTGCTTGCGCCTTTATAAGCTCGGCTTCCATACCCTTTTTGCTTCCTATATATTTTATATCAAATCCGGCTTCTTTTAATGCAGGCAAGAGTGCTATATTCGGGGTGATATGACCTGCCGTACCACCACCTGTCAATATTATTTTTTTCATACTATTTCCATTCTTTATGTTATAATTAGAGTTATATTTTGCCAATAACACAGGCTTTATTTTATGCCTGCGTTATTGTCCCGGTACTTTAGATAAGTATAATTTAATAAGTATAAATATTCAAGTGAGGAGAATATAATGATTGGAATAATCGGTGCAATGGAAGAAGAAATCTCAAAACTGAAAGAGATTATGGAAAATAAGGAAGTAAAACAGGTAGCAGGAATGGAGTTTGTGCAAGGTGAGATTTCAAAAAAGCAGGTCACAGTGGTACGCTCCGGCATAGGTAAGGTAAATGCGGCAGCCTGTACTCAAATACTGGTGGACAGATTCAGTGTGGATAAGGTGATAAACACAGGTATCGCAGGCTCTTTAAAGAAAGAGATAAATATCGGAGATATAGTATTATCTACAGATACCGTGATTCATGATATGAATGTAGAGGGCTTCGGATATAAAAGGGGACAGGTTCCGAGAATGGATGTATTTGCATTTCCTACAGATGAAAAACTTAGAAAGCTTGCAAAAAAGATTTGCGAAGAAGAATTGGGAGATATTTCGGTATTTGAGGGAAGAGTGCTTAGCGGGGATATCTTCGTATCTGATAAAGAGACCAAGGATGATTTAAAAAAGACCTTTGGCGGATACTGTACCGAGATGGAGGGTGCGGCTATAGCACAGGTTGCATATCTTAACAATATAGATGTACTTATAGTAAGGGCGATATCCGATAAGGCGGATGACAGCGCAAGTGTGGATTATGCGGAGTTTGAGAGAAAAGCCATAGAAAACTGTGTAAAGCTGACATTGAAATTGATAGAGAGTATATAGAGGCGGAGGTTTTATAAGACTTTCCTATTTTTCTTCCTACTATTGCCAATAGTATGCAGTTGTTATAAAATAAAAATGCTATATTGTTTTATAATAACGGGGAAAATATTTGACCTGAATATAATTATAAATACAGAAAGGTGTGAAATATGAACAAGACAGTGAGTTTTGATTATTCAAATGCAAAGGCATTTTTAGGTGCCGATGAATTACAAAATTTTAAAAACATTACTTTGAACGCAAGAGATACATTATTATCAAAGTCAGGTGCAGGCTCCGACTTTTTGGGATGGATAGATTTGCCTGTATACTACGATAAAGAAGAGTTTGAAAGAATAAAATCAACTGCAAAAAAGATACAAAATGATTCTGATGTATTATTGGTAGTCGGTATCGGAGGTTCATATCTTGGAGCCAGAGCGGCTATAGAGTTTTTAAGCCACAGCTTCTATAATTGCCTTGATAAATCACAGAGAAAAACACCGCAGATAATATTTTGCGGAAACTCAATCTCATCAAAATATATCGCGGATTTGAAAGATGTATTACAGGACAAGGATTTTTCAATAAATATTATATCAAAATCGGGAACCACTACAGAGCCTGCTATCAGCTTTAGAGTATTTAAAGAGATGCTTATAGAAAAGTATGGCAGAGCCGAAGCGAACAAGAGAATATATGCTACCACCGATAAAGCAAAGGGAGCTTTAAAATCACTTGCCAATGAGGAAGGTTATGAGAGTTTTGTAGTACCGGATGATATAGGCGGAAGATTCTCGGTACTTACAGCTGTAGGGCTGCTTCCGATAGCGGTTGCAGGCATAGATATTGATGAACTTATGGCAGGTGCGGCAGCTATGAGAGAGGAAGTGATAGGTAAATCCTTTGAAGAAAATCCTTCACTTTTATATGCGGCTATAAGAAATATCTTCTTAAGAAAAGGGAAGAATGTAGAGGTTACCGCAAACTATGAGCCAAGTCTTCATTATATATCCGAATGGGTAAAACAGCTGTTTGGAGAGAGCGAGGGCAAGGATGGCAGAGGTATTTTCCCGGCAGCGGTGGATTTGACTACAGACCTCCATTCCATGGGACAATATATTCAAGACGGTGCCAGAATGATGTTTGAAACAGTGCTTGATATAGAAAAATCTTCTGCAGAGATTTTATTGAAGGAAGAAGAAACCGATACGGACGGTATGAACTATCTGGCAGGAAAGAGTGTGGATTTTGTAAATAAATCCGCAATGAACGGAACAATACTTGCACATACAGACGGTGATGTGCCGAATCTGAAGATAAATATTCCGGATGAGAGTCCTTTCTCACTTGGAAGCCTGTTCTATTTCTATGAGTTTGCCTGCGGTGTAAGCGGATATATACTCGGGGTAAATCCTTTCAATCAGCCGGGAGTGGAAAGCTATAAGAGCAATATGTTTGCACTTCTTGGAAAACCGGGATATGAAAGTCAGAGAGAAGAACTTTTAAAGAGGCTTGGATAAAATGTTCAGGCTCTGGGGTAAGATATTCAAGGACAATCGAATGCTTAAAGACCATGTTTCTATGGATTCCGATTACAGTAAGGACAGAAAGACAATGGTTTTTGATGCAATCAGAGAAATATGCCATGAATTTGATGTGGCGGAACCTATATGGCTTTTGCCCAATATAGATGATTTTGCATATAGAGGCAAGGTCAGGTTCAATGCTGATAATTTTATAGAACAAATTGACTTTGATTATCTGGAAATACAGATAATAGAAGAATGATGAAATTAATAATGGAGAATATATTATGGCAGAACCTATATTAGATTATGAAGCTTTTTTTGAAGGCGCAAAAAGTGCATTATTGGAAGTTGATACCTTAAGTACCGAGGAGAAAAGACTTACTCTGGAAGGTGAGAGAATATCCAAGGCTATAGAAGCTGAGAAAAAGAACACAAATGACAGAATAGCCGAAACCACATCCAAAAGATTAAAGGAAATAACATCCACTTATGATAAGGAGATAAAAAAGGCTGAGGAGTTCCAAAAATCCTTGGAAGCAAAAAGGGAAAAGGCAAAGAACCAAAAGATAAATGAAAGAATTGCAGATGAAACAAAGGATTTGCATGAACATATCGATGCAACAAAAACCGAGATAAAAAATGAATTGAAAAAAAGCGGAATACCCGGTTTTTGTGACAGCAAAATGTATTATACATTTTATTTCCCGCATAAGTTTTTTGACTTTGTAAAGATTGTTTTGGCGGTAGTAGCGGTATTTCTTGCAATACCTATGCTTATATATAAGCTTATACCTGATCACAAGCCGATATATCTGCCGTTTATCTGCTTTGCAATAGTACTTTTGATGGGTGGTTTATATATAATGATAGGCAATTTTACAAAAGCAAAACACAGAGATACCCTTTTAAAGATAAGAGCATTGAGAGATGTCATAGATAATGATGTAAAAAGAATAAAGCTTATCACAAGGGATATAAACAATGATTCGGCTGATGAGAAATATGACCTTTCATCTTTTGACAGTGAGATAGAGGATGCTAAGGCTAAGTTACAGGCAATCAATGAGAAGAGAGCGGCGGCTGTAAGTGAGTTTGAAAACAGTACCAAAAAAATCATAACAGATGAGATAATGGCAAATTCAAAAGAAAAGCTTGACAGCCTTAATAATGAATTGGAGATGACAAAGCAAAGTTTGGGAAGTATAGAAAGCAGAAGATCGGAGATAAATCTGGCAATATCCGATAAATACGAGTCATATCTTGGAAGAGATTTTTTGCAGGCTGAAAAGATAGAGGCATTACAAAAGCTTATAAGTGATAAGGAAGCAGCCAATATAAGTGATGCCATAGATCTTTACCAAAAAAGACAAATGGATAAGAAATGATAGAAGATAAGGAAATAAAAAAGCAGGAACTGAAAGAAAGACTGATAGTTACTGCCGAACTGGAGGAAAATGCTGCTCCAAGGTCAAGAAGAAGACAGAATACGAGTTTTTTTGCAGCAAGGGGGAGGGTAATCATACTCCTCCTTGTTTTGCTGACAGCCTTTATAGCCGCATTTACACTACTGGGACGCTATAAGACCTATGAAAAATTCAAATTAAAATGGATTCATGAATTAAATGCAGGAAGTCTTGTGGGCTATGAAAAGCTCGGCAAGGGATTCTTAAAATACTCTAAGGACGGAGCGGTATATCTAAAGTCCGGTGGAAAGGATGTGTGGATAGAAGGTTATGAGATGTCCAATCCCAAAACGGATAATAACGGAAAATATTTAATCATTTTTGATGTGGGTGGAACCAATATAGAAAGCTATACAAAGGACGGGAGAGTAGCAAGCATAAAGACGGAGTTGCCGATATTAAAGGCGGTAGTTTCAAAGACAGGAATTGTGGTGACTCTGGTGGAGGACTCAAATTCCACATATATCTTTTTTTATGATAAAGAGGGAAGACAGCTTGAGATAAGTATAAAGTCAAAACTTTCAGGAGACGGCTTCCCCACAGATATAGCCGTATCACCGGACGGAACGGCGCTTCTTGTAAGCTTTCAATATTTAAAAGGAAGCTCCATGATGGGCAGGGCGGTCTTTTATGATTTTTCGGAGATAGGTCAGAATATGAGAAACAGAGTGGTGGGAGGCTTTGATGAAGCATTCGTATCTTCCATGGTGGCAAGAGTAAGATATCTGGATAAGATAAATTCGGTAGTAATAGCATCTGACGGACTGTACTTTTTTTCATCAAAGAATGTGGCATCTCCAAAACCTATGAAAACGGTAAAAGCCGAGGAAGATATAGAAGCTGTAGATTTTGAAGGTAATAAAATTTGTGTGGTATATAAAAACACCTCTGAGAAATTTAATCACACATTATATATATACTCAAAAGAAGGCAAGGTTATTTTAAAAAAAGAATTTCTTGGAGAGTTTTCCAAGCTTGATATGCAAAAAGACTATATTTATCTGACAAAGGATGATAAAGCTATTATAATGAATATGTCCGGTGTGATAAAATACAGTGGAAGTCTGGATGCAAATATCAATAAGATTGTAAAAAGGGGGATATTCTCTGGATTTACAATACTTGGAGATAATGATTTTAGGGGAATAATACTTAGATAAAGGAGAAGATATGGAACAGGTATGTGTAGGCGTTGATATCGGAGGAACAAGTGTAAAACTTGGAATATTTACATTAAACGGTACTCTGCTAAAAAAATGGGAATTGGAGACCAAGCCGAAAAATGATCCTAAGACATTGATTGAAAATATAGGAAGGTCAATAAAGGAAAAATTAAAAGAGGGCGGTCTGACTCTTACGGATTGTGTAGGAGTGGGAATGGGAGTTCCGGGACCGGTATTGCCAAACGGCTATATAGAAGTTGTTGTTAATATAGGATGGAAGGAAGTGTTCCCCGCAAGGATACTTTCTGATTTTCTTGCAGGAATGCCTGTAGCACTTGGAAATGATGCAAATGTTGCAGCACTTGGAGAAGCATGGATGGGAGGAGCAAAACATTATCAGGATGTTGTAATGGTTACTCTCGGTACAGGTGTAGGCGGCGGCATTATAATAGACGGAAAGATAGTTCCGGGCAAGCATGGACTTGGCGGTGAAATAGGACATATGCATGTCAGAGAGTCGGAGGTTGAAAAATGTAATTGTGGAGGAGTCGGCTGTTTGGAACAGATATCAAGTGCCACGGGAATAGTAAAAGAGGCAAAAAGACTGCTTGAAAAAAAGAAGTCGGCTTCAAGACTGGCATTACTTGAGGATATAACCGCCAAAGATGTACTTGATGCAGCCAAAGCCGGAGATGCGCTGGCATTGGAAGTGGTAGATACGGTCGTAAAATACTTAGGTATAGCATTATCACATTTGGCGATGACTGTTGATCCCGAGATATTCGTTATAGGCGGTGGAGTATCAAAGGCGGGAGATTTTCTGATAGAAAAGATAAATGAAAAATTTATATATTACACACCGATAACGGAAAATAAGGCAGGTATAGTTTTGGCAAAACTTGGAAATGATGCGGGTATATACGGTGCCGCAAGACTGGTACTCGGATAAAATCTAAATTGCAGTAGGACAACATGCAGAGATATATAGCTTTGGCATTAAAAAATATACCGGATTTCTTAAAAAATACTTTTATATAAAGAACTTGTTTTTATAAGGTCCCGGTGATATAGTGTCAAATATCAATATAGTACAACAAGCTTAATGATGGTCGTTTGACTTAGGAGGAAAAATGAAGAAAAGATTTTTAATAACAGTTTTGGGATTGAGTATGAGTGCGGTATTATTCAGTGCATGCGGCTCAAAAAAAGAGAATACGGAGACAACAACACAGACAGTTGCAGAAACCAAGGGAAAGGCTGATAAGACTACCACTGTAGAGTCGAGTAAAGCGGAAGTTGTAAAAGTAGATATAAACTATGATGTGGCAAATCATTTGGACGAGTCCTATGATGATATAGGAAAAGAATTCGGAGAACCTGCATCGGATGAATTAAAGTCTGATAAGGGTGAGAGAGTTGTAAAATATGCCGAGCCTGAAAGAGAGTTCCACTACTATGATGATAAGTCCGGCGGATATGTGCTTGAGGCTGTAAGCGCAAAAGCGGGAGATCTTTTCAGTTTCAGTGCAGACAATGTAAAGCTTAGCGATATGCTGGATCAGATGGAGGGAGAAAAGGCAACAGGAATTGAGTCAAATGATATGTATCTGACAGTGGGAGAAAAAGGTGACAGCAATGTGGTATTCCAATCAGAGGGATATTTTTTCATAGTATCTGTAGGAAAAGATGAAACAGTTTCCAAAAACAGTGCTGTGGCAATAGTGACAGAGGATAGAGTGGGGGTTGAGTCAACAGGAGAAACAACCAAATCACCTTCCGAAATAAAAACACCTGAAACTACAGCTGCAAAACAATAAAAAACATTTTAAAATAATATGTATATAATTATAAATCTGAATGAATATTAAGAAATATGTAAGAACATATTTGGTATTCATTCAGATTTTTTTGTAATGAAAAAGTAAGAATAAAAAAAAGTTAAAGATAAAGGGGATGTGTATGTAGGTTGTGATGAAAAAAATACATAAAAATCAATATACATTCATATAAAATGTAGGATATTAACAAGGATGATAAAGATAAAAGAATAAAAACATATATAAAAACGATAAAAATACTTAATATTTTCTTTGCTCACCTATTTGACAAAGAGTACTTTCAATAATATTATATTGGTATAATTATACTAACTATATCAAGATATTAATATATATGGAAGAAGAGTGAATATGCAAATAGATAAAATTTATACAAATCATCATGTCAGACATCCTTGCGGATAGGCATGAAAACTTTAGAAAACCTTAATGAACACGGAACTGACAACAGTTCAAATCAACAATATGATATAAATTTTTTTGATGTAGGCGGAGAACTTGCAAAGATATATCGGGCAAAATATTTTTGTAGGTTGTTTTGTTTGCATTAAAGAAATATATATAAATTTTTTGACCGGGTATAATAAAATACCGATTTATATATGAAGATATATGAATCGGTAAGATTAGAGCATTCATGTAAATACATGATATAGGGTGTTATATTCCGGTAAAGATACAATCAAGGAGGTATTTTGATGAAAAAAAGGAGCATAGTAAGTCAGGCAGGCTTACTGGCAGTTTCCGCTCTTTTCATCTGGGCAAGCCCTTCTACTGCGAATGCGGAAGGATGGGATAACTCAAGCGGGGAGTGGAGATACCTTGATAGTGCTAACAACGCAGTGTCGGAAGCTTGGCGTAAGTCAGGTGAAGCATGGTACTATCTTGGCGATGACGGTAATATGGTAAAAGATTCAATACTTACCATAGGAGATAATACATATTACCTGAATGCCGATGGTGCTATGGCAGCAAACAGCTGGATACTCACAAAGGACGAAGATGACAACGAAGGTTGGTTCTACTTCGGTTCTGACGGAAAGGCATACAAGGGTAAAGAAGGAAGAGTATACGCTCGTGAGATCGAAGGAAAGAAATATCTTTTCGATGAGAGCGGAGTAATGCGTAAGGGATTCTTTGATGCAGAAGGCAATGCGGTAGAAGATGAAAGTCCTTTTAAGTCTGCAGTATACTATTTCGGGGATGACGGTGCAATGTTTGCGGATCAGTGGATGTCCTACTCACAGGTAGGAGAAAACCCGGGATATTCAGAGCTTGCACAAAGAAACTACAATGAATATGAAGAGATGTGGCTATACTTTGGCGCAAACGGAAGAAAGTATGCGGCAAAGAGCACGGATAACTCAAAGCAAAGAGAGATAAACGGTAAAGCATATCTGTTTGATGAAAACGGTGTAATGATACCGCAGCTTTCTATAAAGAGTGCAAATGTAGCTGCAACTTCAAGCAATGCTAAGATCAAATACGGTTCACTTGATACAGACGGTGAGTTAAAGGATGGATATTGGACATTCACAGTACCGAATCAGGAGATGAGCCAAAAGGATTATGACACGGGAGAGCGCAGCTGGTTTAGAACAACAAAGGACGGCAATGTAATCAAAGATAAAATTGCTACAGTACTTGGAAGAAAGTATGCCTTTGATGAGATAGGCCGTATGCAGACAGGATTTGTTGTAATGCTTGAGGACGGTACATTCGGAATCAAATTTGATGTAGATGAGTGGACAAAGGAAGACTTCCTTACAAAGGGCACAGAATCACCTATAGCTGCAATAGACAGAGGAAACTTATATCTGTTCGGAACAGATGAGCTTAACGACGGTTCAATGATTACCGGAGAGGTAACAGTTTCTTTAAGAGACAGCAATGCGGTATTCGGATTTAAGGATACAGGAAGAGCTATCGGAGAGAAATGTACTCTTGCAAAGAGCGGAGGCAAGTTCTACTTTAACGGATTAAGACTTGATGCGGATGTAGACCTTCATTACGGACTTGTTCGTGACAACAGAGTAGGTCATGGCGAGTATGTAGTCGTAGATGCAAACGGAAAAGTAGTGACAGGCTCAAAGATTCTAAGAGACGGAGAGGGCAACTGGATAATAGTTGAGAACTCAAAGTTTGTGGCAAGAGTAAGTGACGGTGACAGACCGAGAAAGAAAAACGGAAAGTTCTATCACTATGATTCAAGTGCCAATAAGAATGACAGATGGGGAGCAGAGATCACATTTGCAACAGACGGAGCAAATAACTTGGATGCTGACTTTGTGGTCTTTGACAAAGAGAGATAGTTAGAGGAGAGATATGATAAAAAACAAATTAATAAGGAGACTAAAGCAGAGCGCTGCCGGCTTGCTTGCAGGTGCTATGGTCCTTACGGGTGTACCGCTTGGTAATATAACCTCGCAAGCTGCGGGATTATTACCGAATACGGACCTGCAACCGGGAACGAATCTCAGCAATAAGTATATATCTAATGTGAGCGGTTTTTCTTACGGTTCATCAGATTCAACTGCATTTGTTTTTGGACCTTCATCAGGACACCAGGGTACAAACAGTGGTGCCGGAGATACATTTACATTTAACTTTGCAGGTGTTACAGAAGCATCGACCAGAGGAAACAATACACGTGGATACTATGACAATGCACAGGCTGCAACTCTAGCGGGAACTGCAGCAAATGCGCCGACTATTCGTTCGGCTTATTCAAATAACTGGTGGCATGGATACTATGCCTTCGGTAAGCCATATCGTGTAGGCACTGATGTACAGAACACAACCGGTGGTTCACCTTATCAAACGACACATCCGCTTGATCCGGTGGTTAATATTTGGTCAGGTGATGAGCCGTCTTCAGCTTCTTCCACAACCAGTGCAATTAGACCACTGCATACAGGAAGTAGTCATGAAAACGGTGAGGTAATGACATTGACGGATGGTACACAGCAGGTTTACCTTCGTCAGGAGATTAAGCCTTCAGATGATGATCAGTATGTAGTTGTTCAGTATACGGTATATAACCCCGGTACATCAAAAGTAGATTTCATGGTAGGTAATGAGACCGATACCATGGTTACCAGCCAGGATGCTGTGCCTATATTTGTTACACCTCATGAGGCAGGCGGATTGTTTGAGGGAGTTCACTTCCAGAACTCTACCGGTGGTCAGTACGGTCTTACCGTATTTGATATCTATACCTCAGGTAAGGGTGCCGGAATCACAAAGAGAGCTACAAATGACCATTCAGAGAACCGTGTATGGGCAGGTAGATGGTCATCCACTGCAGGTGTTTATCATACAAGCTGGGTATTCTCACAGAGCCGTTCGGGCTTTATAAATCCGGGAGACTCGGCAGGTTCATTTTCGTCATACTTTGAGCTTGAACCGGGTGAGACAAAGATATCTACATTTATAGTATCTATCAAGCCTTCAGTTTACTATGTAAACAACGGTTCAACCGGAGCCGATACATCAGCGGGAGTTCCGGGATTTATGGGTAACCCTGTAGGAAGTATTGAAGATGCTGTGGCAAAGATTACAGCTAACCATGCAAAGAAGGCATATATTTACCTTCAATCAGATGTTACAGTTAACAGTACGGTTACAATACCGACAGGTACCGATATCACTATTCAGACAGCGGACTTTAGTGCATTGCCGTCAGGTCAAAGCTATAGTACAGGATATAATCACAATAATACACCGCCTATAAAGACGGACGGACCTGCTACTATAACAAGAGGTACAGGACTTACAGGGCCTATGTTTAAGGTAGAGGACGGCGGTTCGGCTCTTAGCTTCCGTGATGTTAAGGTTGACGGTAATTCCGCATACTTTGCAGGTGCCGCTACAAAGCCTACATCAGCGTTGATAGAGGCAAGCGCAGGTACTGTAGCATTAAAGGCAGGTACTACAATATCAAATACTATAGTAGATGATGCTAGTGACGGAAGCAATACACCTTCAGTTATGGATATTTCAGGAACAGCGGTAGTTGATTTGAATTCCCCGGGTGGAACAGCAACTGTTACAGGAAATAAATCATTAAAGAACGGTGCAGCTATAAAGATCACATCTACTTCAAATCCAAGACTTAACGGTAGCATAAATATTACGGGTAATAAGATGCAGGCAGGCGATCCGGCAACAGAAAAGGATGCCAATGTATCTTTTGGTAAAAAGCCTTTCATTGTAAAGACTAATAATGAGGTTGATGCGGGAACATTAATCGGTGTGACCTTAAGTGAGAAACTTCCTACAGCGGCAGGAATGGGAACACCTTTAATCGACTTTGAGGGAAGACCTGCATCAGGACCTGCAAGCTATCCTTATTCGGTATCTAACTTCAGTGCCGATGCGACAGGTCAGAATATAGTAATAGGTGATGAGGCAAGTTCGGTTACAGGAGAGCCTAATACAGTAGTACAGAATCAGAATGTTATCTATGTAACAACCGAGATAAAGGATATGATTCTTACTTATGTAGATGAGAACGGAACCAGTATACCTTATGCAAACCTTAATGTACCTAATGTACCGGGACCGGGTGGAACACCTGTGCCTGCTATAGATGCAAACCCGTTCCAAAAATCATATGCGGTAGGTAAGCAGATTGAAATAC
This sequence comes from Lachnoanaerobaculum sp. Marseille-Q4761, assembly GCF_017565785.1. Classification (NCBI taxonomy): domain Bacteria; kingdom Bacillati; phylum Bacillota; class Clostridia; order Lachnospirales; family Lachnospiraceae; genus Lachnoanaerobaculum; species Lachnoanaerobaculum sp. Marseille-Q4761. Next base: position 653,204 of record NZ_JAGEKB010000001.1, on the reverse strand, counting down.
CGTTATCATCACCTACAGGATATGTATTTGATGCAGTTGATACTTCAAACGGAGCACTTCCTGCAGGAGTAACTGTAGATACAACAGGTAAGCTTACAGCAACAATCCCTAACCAGGATTTAAATATAACAATTAAGTTAAAGAGAAATGAAGTTCGTTACAAATTTGATACACAGGGCGGAAATACAGTTACGGATTTGGTAGAGCCTGTAACCACAGGAGCATCAGTTCTTACATTGCCGACACCTGTAAAGAGCGGATATGTATTTAACGGATGGAATTCATATGTAGATGTAGACGGAAGCGGAGGCTTTAATACAGGTGATACGGATAACGGTGCATTTACGGCATTCCCTAACCCTGCAACACCGGGAGTAACACTTCTTTATGCAAAGTGGACACCGGGAACAACACCTTATGCTGTAACGATTACACATAAGAATGCGAATCCGGCACTTCCTGTTACATTTGGAACAGATACACAAAACTATACACTTACACAACATGTAACAACAGATCCGCTTGTACCTACACCGGGTATACCGGGATATATCTATGACACGGCAAGCAGATTACCTGCAAGCCAGGGAACACTAAACCTTGCAAACGGTCATTTTGATCTTCCGAGCATGCCTGCACTGGGAGTCAGCGTAAACTATCGTTACAAAGTTGATGTAAACACAACATTTAACTATACAGTTCGTCATCAAGACACATCAGGAAATCCTATAGCAACAGGTGTTACAGCAGTACCAAAGAGAGCCGAGCAGACAATCTCAGCTGCAGCACAAAACATTGCGGGATTCCAGTTTGACCACTATGATATAACAACAGGTGAAACACCAAACCCTGCAGCATATGTATTGGGATTGTCAACACCGGGATTTATGTTAGTGGATAACAGAACAACAGACGGTGTATTCTCAGGATATATGCCAAACCAGGATGTAGTAATCACATATGTATATGTGCCTGATTCCGCATCAAATCTTATAAAGAGATACTATGACAGACTTACAGATGTAATGCTTGCAAGTGAGATAGATCAATTAGCTCCGGGTGGAAATATAACAACAGGAGTACCTGCTCTTGGAACAACAACAGGAGATAAGATCTATGGATATACATGGGTAAGCGGTTCATCAACAATAGATATGAACCCTGCAGGCCTTGTAACAGTAAATAATGCAAATGGTGATGTAGCGGGAACAATGCCTTCATTACCACCTTCAAGTCCTACAAGAGTAGACTGGAAGCTTGATCATGATGCAAGCAAGTGGAAAACGCTAGACTTTGTAGTATCAACAGTTTACAGCAACGGTACATTAACATCGCCAACACCACAGGAAATACTTGTAAGTGACGGCACAGCTGCAGGAGATGCGGTAGCATATACCTTTAATAAGATAAAGGCACTTGGATATGTACCTAATGTAACACCGAATCGTTATTATCAATTTGATGGCTGGTTTGAGGATGATGCATGTACAATCCCTGTAAATGCAACCAAGTTCTGGTCAACAAATGATCCAAACCCAATCAAACTATATGCAAAATTTGGAGAGAATCCAAATGAGTGGTTTGATATCAACTTTGCATCAGGAACAAACGGATCAATATCAGCACCGGCTACATTACATATACCTTATGATTATACATGGGGTCAGATAACAGGCCAGTTGCCGACACCTATACCTGTAGCAAACTACTTATTTAACAGCTGGAAGGATGCATCAGGAACACAGATGCAGACAAGCAGCACATTAACAAATCATGCAACCTATACTGCAACATTCAGTATGGACCCTAACACATGGGGAACAAACACAGGACATATCACACCGTCAGGTCGTATAGGAAATGACGGAAGCGGTGAGATAGTAATAGACGGAACAACCCCCGGAAATGTATATGTAATCAGTGACATGAATGGAAACATCGTGGCAGTGGTACCGGGAGAGAGTGTAGGAAACAGGACAATAGTTCCGAACCTTATACCGGGAGCACATTACAATGTACAGGAGGGAACACCTGATACACAAGCAACAGTAGGTCAGCCTGTATCAAGCGTAACAGGAACATCAGTATCAGCACCACAGGATGTATATGTACCGACAGTAGATAATAACTACAATGTAGGATATGATCCTGAGAATGACGGAATGGCACAGATAGTTATTAATCCGGCAGATCCTGATGCAGACTATGCACTTATCGATGAGAACGGAAATGTAGTACAGTATCCCGGAAGTGATAACGGATGGATGACACCTGTAGGAAGCAATCCGTCAACAGTAACATTTAATAACTTAAATCCAAATGAGACTTACACGGTAGTGGCAAGAAAGAAAGGCAATTCAGCACTTTCAGATCCACTCTTAAAGCTTGCAGACGGAAATCAGATAGTAGCAAATCCGGGAGATCTGGCAGATGCACCTAAGTATGTAGTAGAGACCAGAAACGGAAGTATAGTATCTGTAAGAGGAACAGCAGTAGGGAGTGATGCATTTGGAGAGGCAAAGGCAGGAGATGAAGTAGTTATCCATGCTGAAGCGGTTGACTCAAACGGAAAGAACTTTAAGTACTGGCAGGTACTTGCAGGAAGAGCTGTAGGAGTTAGCGGAAATATAGCACAGACAGACTATACATTTAAGCTGTCAAATTCAAACATTGTTCTTAAGGCTGTATATGAACCTGTTAAGATAGCAGGAGATGATGCGGATCTTACAGAAACAATAAGAGGTGGAAGTCTCGGAGAGTTCGGACTTGAGCCAAGTCAGATACCGGCACTTGCAAACGGTCTTACAACACCGCTTGACAGATCACTTATCGGTGTAAACGGTGCAAATGTAGAATATAAGGTAGTATTCAATAAAAGAGATGCAAAATCAAATGAAAAGACAGCTGTAAAGCCTGTATCGGTATCGGGTATAGATCACTCGGAAGCACATACGGTAGCATACAGTTTGGATATTCAGCTTGAAAGATATGTAAACGGAAGACTTGTAAATAACGGAATACTTGCAAGCGCATCAAATGCGACAGTAGACGTTATAGCACAGCTTCCTGCAGAGGATATCGATCAGCTTGATTATCAGATCTTTGATGTAACACCTGACAGTGCAGGAAATATAAATCCTTTAGAGATAGCAATTACAACAGATGTAGCAAACAATGCCGGACTTATTAAGTTCACAGGTAATTTACTCCATACATATGTAGTTGTATACTCAAAGACATTCAAAGTAACATTTGTAGATAATAAGCCTGTACTTGATCATTTACACTTAAATGATACAAGCAGAAACTTCTATAAGAAGTTTAAGGTAAGAAGAAAAGAGAATGTGGAAGACAGCTATTACGCAAGTGATTATGCTGTAGTAACCGCGTATGCACAAAATGATGTAGCACATGGACTTGTAAGTCCGTTTGAGGACATCTATGGTGTACAGTATGACTATGTAAACTGGTCAAAGAAGGAAGACAAGCTTTCAGTATACGAGACAACAAGTCCTGTAACAAAGAGAGTGATTGCATATGCATACTATTCTGATAACAGAAAAGAAGTAGCAAAGGCAAGAGTAGACCTTGGAAATACCATAGAAGAGGCAAAACTTCTTATAGGTGATCCATATCTTAAGCTTGGAGAGATTGATGAGATCAATGAAGCAATCGCACATGCACTTGAGACCTTAAGACAGGCAAGAGATCTTGTATCTCCTGACGGAACAACTTACTTAAGACAGGCAAACTATGCAGAACTTCAGCAGGCAATAGATGCCCTTAGAAGAGTTATCAACAAGTACTTAGGAAAGTCAAGTGACAGAGAAGATGCAAGAAACAGAAAAACCGGCGGAGCAAGCGGCGGTGGAAACACTTCATCAGGTAGAGGAAGTAAGCTTTTAACACCGGGAGAGAAGTCAACCCAGAACACCGCAAGAAATGAGGGAAGTAATACAAGAGCATTCGTGCTTGGAGTAGACGGTTCATGGGAGAGAAATCCTGTAACAGGAGGCTGGTCATTCGTACTTAACGGAGGAACACCTATCAATGATATGTGGGGAATGATATCCTTCACAGACAGTACAGGAAAGAAAGTATCCCGCTGGTATTACTTTGACGGACAGTCAACCATGGCAACAGGTTGGGTATATGACTCAAAGAATGGAAACTGGTATTATATGAATACCACAGAAGGTCCTGAACTTGGCCAGATGGTAACAGGTTGGGTAAGGGATCCAAAGACAAATAAGTGGTATTACATGAATGAAAACACAGGTATCTTAACAACAGGATGGCTCTTAAATAAGCAGGATAACAGATGGTATTATCTTGATAATAACGGAGAAATGCTTGTTGGATGGCATAATATAGGTGGAAAGTATTATTACTTTAACACAAATGCACCACAGGATACCTATGTATGGGATGCAAATGCATTCAAGTGGAACTACTTGAACAATAGCCAAAGACCATATGGATCTATGTATGCCGGAGAGCAAACACCTGACGGATATACAGTAGATGCAAGCGGTGCTTGGAACTAAGTGACATAGGAGAAGAAATGAAAAGAAAGACAATAAAAGCAAAGATAGCTGCTGCATTGTCTGCGAGTATGGTAGCCACCGTACTCGCACCGGCAATGCCGGCAATGGCGGCTACACCGGGACCGGATGCTAACGGATTTAAGATAGACTTTAGATCAAAGAATGAAGCTAAGGTACCTTTTGTCAAGGATTTGTTTATAGCCGGAGGTACAGCGGGAACGGAGATTACAGCTGACTATAAGGGTATGAAATATGAAGGTACAGATAAGGTATTATATCTTCCGTATTTTGATACAACAGGAGCCTTTGTGGAAGCTAACGCCCCTACCGCATCATTAGATGCTCCGGGAACTGAGGCAGCACAGAGTTGGGTAGGTCTTGGTCTTGACGGATATAAGATAACAGGCTATGTGGATGCTCCTGCAAACGGAAGAAATACAAAGGCGGTAAACCCTGCAAGATTCCCGATGACAGGTTTAACCTATTATGCAACATTGGGACCTGATCCGTCTAAGACATTTAATTATGAGGTAAAGCATAACTATGAAACAGGTACAACATATATACCGGGTATCAGTAACGGTGAGATAGAGGATAATGTTGCAAAGCCTGTATTGACACCTGTAACAAATGCAATACCGAAAAATGTCCCGGGATATAAGGTAAGTCGTGTAGTGGCAACAGTCGGAACTGAGACTCTTGGTACTTCACCGCTTCCATCACTTTCATCAAACCTTTATATTACATCTGATAAGCGTGTTTCAGGTGTAACTACAAATAAGCCTTTTAAGGCTGATTATTACTATGATAGAGATACATCCAAGAACTTTAATATCAGAGTATTTGATGCAAAGTATAGAAGTTCGGCAGATATAACGGCAGGAAATGCTCCTGAGACAAACCAGCAAAGATCAAGTGCAAATATATCAGCACCTGTTTTAACCGATGTGGCAAGCGGTACATATAATGTATCTGCAAACACAGGTATAATAGGTGATGGAAGCAGTGCCGATCAGACTATGTATATACTTGACAGTACAAACCCTGTAACTATCACATATGCAAAGGGAAAACCTGCTGCAACTGCAGGAACGGATATTTCAGGTGATACTATAGCAGTAGGTCAGTTTACAAGTGACGGAACAGGAACAGGAACAGGTAAGGTTATAAAGACAATCATACCTGCAGCCGATGTTGCAGGCGCTTACACCTCACTCACACCTGATGCTTCATCTACAACAGGTGGAGCACACCCAAGAAACACATTTAGACTTACAGGTAATATGCCGAACCAAAACGTAACCGTTACATATAATTATGTTCCAAACCCTGCATTTACAACCAATATAAGGGTAATGTATGTAGATCAGCTTGGAAATAATATAACAGATAAGGTGGTTACAGCATTAGGTATTGGAGCGGAGCCTTCAGGAGCGGGAGTTCCAAGAACATTCTATAAGGAAAATGTGGCAGCACCTACATATATCTATGCAAAGGCTAATACTCTTCAAACAGGAGAGACAAGCTACAACCTTGATATACCTGCACCTGTACTTGATACATACGGCGGAAGCCCTGCTGTAACAGGTGTATCAAATCCGAAGATCACAGCGGATGATCCTACAAGCTGGAGCGGTTCATATACAACAGCACTTGACAATACATTCCAGGCAAGCTGGTCACAGTCAAGCCCTAAGTTTACTGTAAATACAACAGGACCACTTAGAAGCCAGATAGTATATGTAACATACGAGCAGGATCCGGGAAGCATCGCTTACCTTGCATACAGTGCAGGAACAGGCGGTGATTTAAAGACGGTAGTAGCGGGAAATACAGTTGATTGGGATCCTACAGCACCGGGTCAGTCTATACCGAATGTAACAAAGCAGAACATACAGCCTGACGGAAGTTATGATGTGGTAATTGATCCAAACAGTGCAACATCTCCTACCAAGATGCCTGATGCAGTACCAAACCAGGGATACTCAAGTGCAACATGGTATTATGGAACAACAGCGATAACATCATTCCCGACAACATTACATATACCTGCAGGAAGCAGCACAGTAGTATTGATGGCTAAGTTTGAAAAGAACCCTGCAAACTGGGTAACATATAACTTGGCGGCAGGAAACAACCATGCACAGTTATTACTTGGAACAAGTGAAGATGTTTTAAATATTGATGCATCAGGAAATCCAAGAGCGATAACCTTAGGAGATCTCCAGAGCGCAGCACTTGGAAGCGGTGTAATGGTAGATTCAGGATATACAATCAAGTGGTTTGATCAAAGCTGGAATGAGATTGATTACACAACAGATATAACAGCCCTTGCGGGACAGACATTGACAGCGCTTGGTGTAAGTATAACACCTGCAAGTGTATATCAGCCGACAGTAACAGGAGAACTTGATCCTACAACAGCAGCACCGATGCTTTCAATCGATCCGAGTTCACCGGCATCAATCGATCCGACACTTCAGTATATAGTTACAGATCCTTCAGGAAATGTAGTAAAGGTAGTATCAGGAAGCCGGTTATTATCAACAGGCGGACAGATAACAGATCCGGCATTTGCACCGGGAAATACATATAATGTATCGGTAGCACCTGCAACAGCAACAGGAATTGCAGTTGGAAGTCCAATTCCTTCAAGTGCGGGAGCGGGAGCACCGGGAACAGCACAGATACCTGTAGCATTAACCCCACAGGTAACAGAGGATAGTGCAAATCCGGGAAGAGCAGTGATTACAATAACTCCTACAACAGCAAATACAGACTATGCCTTGGTAGATCCTTCAGGAAATGAAGTGTATCCGTTTACAACCCCAAGTGCACCGGGAGCACCTGTAGTATTTGGTAATCTTGATCCAAACACAGTATATCGTGTAGTACCAAGAACAACAGGTACAAATGCAACACCGGCAAGCAGAATAGCAGATGGAGCTGCACTGCCTGTAGATACAGCAAACGGTGGACTTACAGTAACAGCATTTGATGTTACAGTGTATATTCCGGGAGGAATAGCGGGAGATCCTTCACCAATCAAGGTTAACGGAGTAATAAAGAGCTCATTAAATGATTTGAAGAATCTAAGAAGAGGAACTTTAGTAGAGATAATGGCTCAACCACTTGATATAAACGGAAACCTGTTTAAAGAGTGGCAGGCAATTACAGGAATTGGAAACTCAGATTTATCATTCCCTACAGGAGCGGGAAGCGGAAGAGTGGTATTTACAATGCCAAATCGTCCGGTAACAATCCAGCCTCTATATGATAACAATCAGAACTGGTCAACTCAGTACAATGACAACATAGGTTCAGGTAAGCAGATATCAGCAGGTTTCCCTGTAACAATAGCAGATACCGGAGATTTCCGTATCCTTATCGAAAAGGATAATGTACCTGCAGCAACACTGGATGCAGTGGTAGATCATCTTTCTGACAGCACCTTCAAAGGAATATTCCAGATGAAGATAGTTGTACAAAAGAAGGATAGTGCAGGAAACTGGCAGGATTATACAGATCCAAGCGGAAATCCGATACCGTTAAGTACAGATATCGTAACAGGCGCATTGATGGCAGTATCAAGAGAATACAGATTCTTTGAGGTAGGCTCAATAGCAACCCCATCAAGTGCAGGAGCTGTAACAATAAGTGACATTAATGTACCTGAGATTAAGGCATCAAATGCATCAAACTATCAGGGACAGTTCACACAGACACTTGAGAGTGGAAAGATGTATGTATTTGGATACACATCACTTATTAATGCTTACAAGGTAACAGTAAAAGATGCAAGAGATAATTCTATAGTAACAAAACTTACTATAGGAAGCACAAATACAGTTAATGACTATGCATCAATGTATGCAAGTGCAATACAGGCAGACTATATAGATAATGACGGTATTACATGGCATTATGAGGGATTAAGTAAGGAAAGAGCAAGATATGATGCTTATGATCCGACTCTCAGAGTGACAGCAGATGAGACTATCTATATCTATTACTCAAATGATAAGGAAGCACGCAGAAAAGCGGAGAGCGACTTAAAGGCAGGAATCCAGAATGCTATAAATCAGTTATCAAAGATAACAGATCCTGCAAAGAGAGCGGCACTGCAGGCAGCAATCGATGCTGCACAGGCAGTTGTTGATAAGATGAACAGAAAGTCATCTACAGCAGAGCTTATAGCTGCACTTGATGCATTAAATCAGGCAGTAAAAGATGCGGGCGGAAAAACATATGAACCTGACAACAACAAGGGCGGCGGCGGAAGCCGTGGCGGTCGTGGAGGCTCAGGTGGCGGAAGCTCAAGCGGCTCAGGTAAGAGAGTCAATTACGATACCAAGATCCTTACAGTAGGTCAGGACGGTAATTGGGAGCTTATAAATCCTGATGAAGCTGCAGGAAACCTTAATAAGAGTAAATGGAAATTTAACTTAAAGACCGGCGGTAATGCTAAGGGATGGGCTTATTTAAGCTATACATTCGAAGGCAAGACAAAGTCTGAGTGGTATCACTTCGGCGAAGACGGTGTAATGAATTCAGGATGGTTTGTAGAGAATGGCAGATGGTATTATCTGTCAATGGATCACAACGGATTCTACGGAGAAATGATCAGAGGATGGCATTTCGAGTCACAGGACAGCAAGTGGTATTATCTTAACCCAAGCAACGGTTCAATGCATACAGACTGGTTAAAGGATGGAAATGAGTTCTACTATTTGAACCCGACAGTACAGCAGCAGACTTGGTTCTATGATAATGAAACAGACAGATGGAATTTCGGTAATGTTAATTCAAGACCATATGGTTCAATGTATCAGAACGAAACAACACCTGACGGTTATACTGTAAATGAAAACGGAGCTTGGAGATAATCTATAAATTTAGATAATCTTTAGTTTCAAAAACAATGGGGAGGTGCTTAGGCACCTCCTTATTTAGTGCAAAAAGCATAGTTAAATTTAATATATTTTTAGTTATCACGATATTGAAAAATTGATAATAAATACTTATAATAGAGCTAAATAGTTTTAAAACAATAAAACTTAGCTCTATTTTTATGCATAAACTAGGAGTTCTTTGTAATTTATATGACATTATAAATGTATTTAGGGGGTATTTATGAAGATAGGTTTTTTAAAGGCTATATCAATAGCTACAGTAGCAGGTTTATTGTTAACTGCTTGTTCGGGAGCTTCACCGGATAGTAAAAGTCCTAAGAATAGCAGTGAGACAACATCAGAGTCAAATAAAGAGGCTGATAGCGGTGAAAATGTCACATTAAAGCTTTATGCGAATTATTCTGATGATCAGGAAAAGGATACTCTTGACCGGGCAATTGAGGCAATGAAGAAGGAAATGCCGAATGTAACCGTAGAGATTGAACCTGCATCACAGGATGACGGACAGAAGTTAAAGACTTATGCCGCATCAGGCAATCTACCTGATATTTTCAAGTCTGACGGAGTGGATATTGAGATATTAAATAAATCGGGTACTTTATTACAACTGGATGAATATGCTAAGGAGGCAGGGATTATAGACGATATAGCGGATGCATATAAGGATGCTTTGTATATGTCCGACGGTCATATATATGCTGTACCATGGCAGTCACCTTGGGTAAACTCTTTTTATGCCAATAAAAAGGTATTTGAGGAGAATGGTGTAAAGATTCCGGAAAACTATGATGAGTTTTTGACTGCTGTTAAGACCTTCAATGAAAAGGGAGTTTTGCCTTATGCACTATTTGGCAAGGAGAAACAGTGGTGTTTACATCTGTATGATATCATGGTTACCAGAAAAGCACCTGACGGCATAAAAGGACTTGATGAAAATACAGCCAAGGCAGGTGATGCAGATTATCTTGAGGCTGCAAATAAGCTTATCGAGCTTGTAAATGCAGGTATGCTTTCAAAAGATGTGTTTAATACAACTTATGATCAGGCAAAAGCACTTTTTACATCTGATAAATGTGCTATGTTTATGACAGGTACATGGGCACTTAACGGACTTGAGCAGGAGATGGGGGACAATCTTGTACTGATGTATTATCCTTTGGCGGCTGCAGGAAGTGAAGAAGAGGCAAGATGGAATATGAGCGGAGGCTACAGTCAGGGAGGCTTTTCGGTTCCGGAGTACAGCAAAAACAAAGAAATAGCGGCGAAGTATGCAGTACTTCTTTCAAGAAAGGTAAATGATGCCTTTGTAGCCCTTGAGGGCGGAACTTCCATATATAAGGATTCACCTAAGTCTGAGAAGGAACTTGGACCTGTGATGAGTCAGTATATTGAGGATACAAAAAACTTTAAATCCATGTCAAAGTTTGACTGGAATCTTTCAAATCAGGAGCTTAAGACAGTTATGGAAGATAAGGCACAGGAACTTTTGACAGGAACTATAACAGCAGAAGATTTTGCAAAGGAAATTGATGCGGCAATAGAAGAGACCAATTAGAGTTAAATGAAAAATATATTTAAAAATAAAATTGCCATATTTGTTTTTATTTTCCCCACACTTCTAATATATACAGTGGTGGTATTCTATCCGATTGTACAGACCTTGGTTAAGAGTCTGTACAATTGGGATGGAATAAATCTTGGTAAATTTGTGGGATTAAAGCATTATATAAAGCTGTTTACAAGGGATTCTACATTTAGAGTTTCCATTATAAACGGCATTATCTATCCTACAATTACAGTACTTTATCAGATAGGGCTCGGCACAGTTATAGCATTGGTGCTTTCGTCAAAAAAGATAAAGGGTTCAAGGATATTCAGATCAATATATTTTATACCGAGTACCTTATCTACGGTAATAGTGTGTAAGTTGTGGCTGGCTATGCTTGCAAGTGATCAGAGCAATGTAGGTCTTATAAACAGGATTTTTGGCTTATTAGGTATAAATTACTCACAGAACTGGCTTTCAAGCGGATTATCCGCAATTATAGTTATGGCATTTCTTACAGCATGGCAGGGTATTGGAAATACTATATTACTTATATATACGGCGATAAAGAGTATACCGCAGGCATATTATGAGGCGGCTATGCTTGACGGAGCTACAAGCTTTAAAGCGCATATACATATTACGATACCGCTTCTATCAGAGACATATAAGCTTCTTTTGATACTGATTATATCCGGAGGGCTCAGAGCATTTGATCATATGTATATAATGACGGGCGGAGGTCCGGGAAATGCCACTTCCACATTGACATATATGATGTATAAGAGCGCCTATATGAACGGAAATTTCGGATATGCCTGTGCGATAGCGGTGACTCTGGTTTTGGAATGTTTACTGTGCACATTGATTATAAACAGATTTGTGGCAAGAGAGAGAATAAATTTTTAATCTTATATGAAAAAGATATTTAATATAATAAAAACTGCAATAATATATATATTATTGATTTTATATGCGATTTTTGCCGCCTATCCGCTTGCCTGGATGGCATTTAATTCACTAAAAAACAATGAGGAGATTTTTTCAACAAATCCTTTCGGCTTCCCGAAAGTATTAAGATTTGGAAATTATGTGAAAGCCTGGCTGGAGTATGATGTAGTAAGATACTTTACCAACAGTATTATTGTAGCGGCTTTTGTTATCTTCTTTACGATATTTTTTGCGATGATGTTTGCTTATGCGATATCGAGAATGGATTTTAGAGGCAGCAAATTTATAAAAAATTATGTAAGTCTGGGTATGTTTATACCGGTACAGATAGTGCTTATACCCTTAGTAATACTTGTAAGGGATTTGCATGCAGGTGATACCTTGATTTCACTTATATTGCCCTATGTGGCATTTGAACTGCCCTTTATTATCACTATTTTTTACGGATATTTAAGAAGTATTCCTTTTGAGATGGAGGAGTCGGCAGCTATTGACGGGGCAAGTGTTTATACTACATTTTTTAAAATAATAGTACCTCTTATGAAACCTGTAATAGTTACCTGCGGTTTGTTTGTGTTGCTGTTTTCATGGAATGAATTTATTATTGCACTTGTTGTTATAGGAAAACAGTCGCTCAATACATTGCCTATCGGACTTGTAAAGTTTCAAGGGCAATTTTCTACGGACTGGGGCGCAATGGCTGCATCTTTGATGATTTCAAGTCTGCCAACATTGATACTATATGTGATATTTAGTAAGGAGATAGAAAAGGCAGTCAGTTATGGTGCCGGAATAAAGGGATGATATGAAGGATGATTTAAGTAAGGCAGGAGTAATAGGCTGGGATGGCGACAATGAGAGTGTAATTTGTTATTTAGAGGGTGACTTCTTTATAAGAGACGGCAGAAATATTCTTGTGGAGTTTGAAATAGGCAAAAAGGCAAAACATATTGAGTGGTACAATGAAGAAGGCTTTTTACCATGCCTTGTTACCGAGTTTGAATATGATGAATGTGATATCAAAATAAAGCATTTTGCAGATAAGATCTCTGTAAATAACAGAGATTATGTGGCAGTATACAGCAGGGTGGAAATAAAAAATAATTCTGATATTTTAAAGCATGTAGATATAGGAGCACCAAAGGAGCTTATTGCTTTGAATAATGTACCCAAAGTTGTTTTGCCAAATGAAAGTGCAGCTCATGATTTTGTGATAATATCGGACAGATTTGGAAATCTTTATGGATTGCCAAGTGATGATGAACTTATCGGTCTTGGAGGATTTGATACTCACTTCAACCATATGAGAGAGTATTGGCTTCATGAGCTTTCAAATATTGCGGATATTGAATTGCCGGATACAGAACTTATAGAGAGTTATAGGGCAAATTTTATTTATACTCAGATTATAAAAAATAAATATGATCTATATGTAGGTGCAAATGGGTATGAAGAGGTTTTTGATCATGATGCTATAGGGATTTTGGTGAATCTGTTTACTCAAGGATATTTTAAAGATGCCGGTATTTTACTTTCAAATCTGAAATCTCAGATTCAATATGATGATGCAAAGTTTAAAATTTCATGGCCGTTTGCGCTGTATTATTTAAAAACAGGTGATAAAGATATTTTACTTGAAAATTTTGATAAATTAAAATATTTTGCCCATGAGATAGAAAAGGATATTGATGAAAAAGGTATTATAAAACAGACTTGGGATATTGACAGGAACGGGTACTGGACTGTGGACAATTGGTCCGCACTTTTAGGGCTTTGTGCATATATGTATATAGCAAAGGTACTGGGTGAAGAAAATGAGTATGAGTTTGCAAAGAGCCTGTATGACGGATTACTTTTAAATGCCGACAGGACAATAAGTGAAACAGTAAAAAAATATAAGCTTAATTATATCCCCGCATCAATGACTGAGAGCAATGATAATAATATTTGCAAAAAACCCCGAAATACAAATTGGGCATCTATGTTCCTGTTTGGAAGATGGGCATGGGACGGCTATCTTTTTGATGCAAAACAGTATGGATATATGATTGATATGATTGATGCCACCTATGGTTATGGATTAAAAAGAGGAAGGGAAGCGGGATTATTTCCACATTCCTTTGGAGGCGGAAGCTTTTCAGACAGTATAGGCTCTTATAATGCAGGTCTTGCGGCTACAGGTCTTAGAGGAAAAAAATACCGATGTGAGGGGATATATGCATATCAGGCGATGTTAAGCTATGGGCAAAGCGGACCGTATAGTTTTTGGGAAAGTGCGGGAGAACCTGTAAAAGAAAAATGGAGGGGATATCATCCTGTAAGCGGTGACGGAAGTTGCCCGCATATGTGGGGGCAAAATCTGGCATCAAAGGTGCTTTTAGAAAGTCTTATCGCACAAAAATATGATAAAACCTTGTTGATAGGCAGAGGTATACCTGAGGAATGGCTTTATCCGGGGAAGAAAATAAGAGTGGATAATTTTCCGATACAGGATAACAAAAGATTCGGCTTTGAAATGGAGGCATTAAATAATAATATACTATGCTTTAAGTTTAGAGGTGAGCATGAAGGAATTATTATAGATATACCATGTTTTTTGGAAAATATTGATTATGTAAGTGAAGGTATAAAAGATAATGGCAGCGGCAGAATCATCTTAGATAAAAATACAACAGAGTTAAAGATAAGGCTTATCAGTATAAACTTTTCCAAAAATATTTTGTATAGGAAGGGCGTAAGGTCAAATATGAGACCTTCAGATGACGGTAACTTTTTGAACTGTACAAATGGAAGTTTAGATGATTTTACAATGTCCGATTCACCGGGTAATCATTATATTTTGGTGGATATAGGTAAGCCTGTGAAGGTCAATAGAATATGTGTATTTACAGATGATTATAAATATGCCAAAAAATTTAATATTGATTTTTCAGTAGACGGGAAGGAATATATTACTTATATCGAGGAAAATAAAAATAACGGAAAGCCGAAATCCTATATATTTGAAACTGCAATAATCAGATATATAAGATACACTCCCATGGAGAGTATAGGAGAGGATGAAAAGGGCGGACATAGATTAAGATCTATAGAATGTTATTATGATGAGGTGTAGTATGAGAATTGCTTTTTTACATAATGCACTCGGGAAAACGGACGGTGTTTCCCTGGAAGTGGACAAATGGAGAGATGTATTAAGAAGGCGGGGGCATGAAGTCTTTTATATTGCCGGTAATGAGAGAGATGATATTTTATGTATTCCGGAATTATCCTTTTATCATCCTCAGACAAAGAAGGAAATAGAAAATGCTACTGTAGCCTTGAGAGATTATAAGGATGGCAAAGAGCTTTTAGAGGATATAAATAAAAGTGCGGATATTATAAAAACTCAATTATTTAATATAATAAATAAGAATAAAATTGAGCTTATTATTCCGAATAATCTGATGAGTGTGGGATATCATATAGCCGCATTAAAGGCGATATACGAGATTATAGAAAAAACAGGTATAAAAACAATATGTCATAATCATGATTTTTATTTTGAGGACAGTGGAGAGGTTATTCAAACCTGTAAGGAAGTTGAGGATATGCTGGAAAAGATGGCACCTCCGGATTTGGCGAATGTTGAAAATCTTGTAATAAATAAGATAGCAAAAGCAGCCTTATTTAAAAAGAAAAATATATCGGCAAAAGTAGTGCCTAATGTGTTTGACTTTGATATGAAAGCCTGGAGCAGTGATGAGTATAACAGTGATTTTTTAGAGGATTTTAATATCGGAAAAAATGATCTTATATTTTTACAGGCTACCCGAGTAATGGACAGAAAGGGTATAGAGCTGGCAATTGATATTATAGGAGAGTTAAACAGGCATAAAGACAGGCTTATAGGTAAGCGGCTGTATAATGGCAAAATGTTTAATGAATCCGGCAGTATAATTTTACTCTGTGCAGGGATAGTGGAAAACTTCGGGATTTCATCAAAATATGTGGACAACTTAAAGAAAAGAGCTGTGGAAAACAAGGTGGATATACGCTTTATAGGTGAGAGAGTATCACATTCCGGGGCTATAAAAGATAATAAAAAGATATATTCACTTTGGGATGCCTATGTATATGCGGATTTTGTCACATATCCAAGCATTTGGGAGGGATTTGGCAATCAATTTATAGAGGCTGTTTTTGCAAAACTGCCTGTTATTGCCTTTGAGTATCCTGTATATAAATCTGATTTAAAGGAGAAAGGATTTGATATAGTAAGTCTTGGTGATAAATATATAAAGGATAATAACTTGATAAATATTGAAAATAAGGTGATAGAGGATGCTGCAGACAGGGTAATTGATATACTTACAGATAGCGGTAAGGCAAAAGAAATAATTCAAAAAAATTATGATATAGCAAGGGAAAACTATTCCTTTAAAACATTGGAAAATATAGTAAAGGAATTTGGATTATAATTTAAGGAAAATTTTATTAAAAACTATAAATAACTGAGAGGATTTGTCATGAGTAAAGCGGACATTAAAAGTATTGAACAAAAGCTGGAGCAATTATCTGCCTTTGACGGCATTGTACTTGCGGTTTGGGGAATGAAGCCAAATTATAATAAAGAAAAATTTGTTGTAAATTTTGATATGAGTATTGATCTTATTTTCGATTTGCTGTCATTTACAGAATATGATTTCGAAAAGGGAATCTATGATCCGGATGTAAGCGATATTTTTATTATAAATACTTTCTATGATTGTCTAATGAATTTTTCGGAAATGACAGTGGAGTATTTAGGTGAAAATGAAATAGATATATATGTACCGGTGGAAGATGCCTTTGCAAAACTTGAAATAAGAGATATAGAATATTCGAATATAGTTGTGGACAGCTATAAAAAGGTGGCTTCAAGCAGGGGTGAAAAACCTGTTAAGATAGGTATCTATAATTTTGATACAATGAAATATGAGAAATTTCCACAGGAATTTGTAGCAGACGATCCGAAGTTTTATTTTATGGGATAAATTTTATTATTACAGCAAAAAAGGCTTTTTTAAGCCTTTTTTGCTACACTGTCACGAACAATTAAGTTTCCGGTAATCAAGGTTTTTGCCGATTTGATTTTCCTGTCTTTTTTCATTTTTAAAAGTTTTTCTACAGCAAGTTTGCCGATTTGATTTCTTTGTACATGTACCGTAGTCAGTGCAGGAGATGATACCGCCGAATACGGTATATCGTCAAAACCTATTATAGATACATCTTTTGGTATCTTTATTCCCTTTTCCTTTAATGCCTTTATAGCTCCTAGTGCAAGTGTATCATTATCGGCAAAAAAGCAGTCAGGTAGGGTGGATATATTATCAAGTTGTATAAGCATATCATTATATGCACCTACCATGGTAGGAGAGATCATATAAGTATGTTCCTTTATATAGTTTAAATTCAGCCTTTCCACGCTTTCCATGAATCCTTTTTTCCTAAGTTGAAAATTTTCAGAATAAACATTTCCGCCTATATATCCGATACTCTGATGTCCACATTCTTTTAGATAGTTTATTGCAATATAAACATTTTCTTCATTGTTCATACAGACACTGTTGCAGGAGGTGTACGGGCATACATTGTCTACAACTACATATGGAATGAAAATGGAGGCAAACAGCGGGTATAAATCCGGAGTGAATTCCGTGCCTATCAGTATAATACCCTCATAGGGACTTAGATCCGTTTCCGCCAAAAACTTTTCAAATCCCTCTTTATATACTCTTAAAACCATATTCAGGTTTTCTTTTTGCAATCTGTTTTCAACAGCATCCAGTATTCCTGCTATAAATCCCTGATTTTCCTCTACAAAAACACCACTTCTATAATATTTAAGAACCAGTACATTTTTATTTTCTATAGGCTTTTTTCTTTGTTGAGGGCAGTAATTATATTCCTGCATTGCCATCAACACCTTTTCTCTTGTTTCTTCACTTACGCCTTTTTTTTCATTTATGACTATGGAAATTGTGGCAGGAGAAACATTTATCAGTTTTGATAACTCTCTAATTGTCATAGTATTCTCCTAAAATATTGTTCACTAAACAATAATTATTTTCACTAATCATAATACTATTTCAAAAATATATTGTCAAATGGGAACAGATAAAAATTCCTGCTTTGAACTGTTTAGAGAGTAATCAAAGGATTTAGTTTTAGTAAATATATACTATAAAAAATTTTATTTTTAGTTATAAAAAAATATTAACTGTTCTGAATTTAAGTTTATTAAACGATAAAATATTTTAAAAATCAGGTAATATACTATATGCACAAAAATAATTCTAAAATATGTACAATAGGTAGAAATGACCGGACTGTATTGACTTTTGCAAACAATAATATTATTGTTTATATAAACGATAGTTCTTGATTTGTTAAAAATTTAGTAAACAAAGGAGGATGTATGAGAAAATTCAAGAAATTAGTTAGTGCGTTGTTAATTGGTGCAATGGTCAGTGCTCCACTAATCGGATGTGGTGGAGGAGCAACAAAGAGTGCTGATAATGCCGGTTCCACTGTAGCGGACAGTAAGACTGCAGACAGTAAGGCTGATGACAGTAAACCTACAGATGCAAGCAATCCTGTAGCAGGCAAGAAAGTGGCTTATATTATGATTATGCCTTCGGCTACTATTTTCCAGATGTGGAAGGATTCCTGCAAGAAGCTTTGTGATGAGCTGGGTGTACAGTTTGATTTCTTCTTCTGTGACGGAGATTTCAATAAGTGGCAGGATACTATCAGAACTTGTGCTTCTGCAGGTTATGACGGACTTATCGTAAGTCATGGAAATCAGGACGGTTCCTATGTATTTTTAAAGGGAATTTTAGATGAGTATAAGGATCTGAAGATTGTTACATTCGATACACAGTTCTATGCGGACGGCGAGTATAAAAAGCTTGAGGGTGTTACACAGATGTTCCAGCAGGATAAGTCTTTGGTTACAGTTCTCCTTGATGAAATGGTAGCAAAGTACGGCGAGGGCGTAAGACTTATTAAGGTATGGAGAGGTCCAAACTATAACAGTCCGTTTGACAGAAGAGAAGAGGGATGGAAGGAATACGAAAAGGCGGGAAAGATTGTAACTGTAGGTGAGGTACAGCCTTTACAGGATTCTGTAGACTCAGCCAATACAGTAACTGCAGCTTATCTTCAGAGTATTAAGAGAGAAGATGTGGACGGAGTTATCGCTTACTATGATATGTATGGTCAGGGTGTATATAATGCACTTATAGAAAATGATAATATGAACGGTAAGAACGGTGATGCACTTCCTATGGCATCTGTAGATATAGATCCTGTAGATATCACAAATATGCAGACAAGACCTGATGTATGGACAGCGGCAGGAACAACAGACTGGACATTAAACGGTGAAATAGCTATGAGACTTCTTTTACTTGAGATGGCAGGAGAGTATGATAAGATTTATGATCCTGCAACAGGTGAAATGGGAGTTGATGTGGTAGAAGTGCCGGGTACAGCTATTAAGGCTTCCGATTTAAAGGCTGATTCAAATGTGGAGAATCTTGGAAATGTAGCAGGAGAGACCTATGGTAATTTGAATTACTTATCCGAAGCGGATTGGATGCCGAAGGATTTATTACATAAATAATTAAGAAGTATAAGTGAAAATAAGCCCATAAAGTGAGATATTATAAAATATCTTTATCGGCTTAGAGATTAAGAATGAGGTGAGTTTATCAGATACATTTACTTTTATTTATAAAAGTCATTGAATTTTTGATGACTCACCTGTTTTAGATTGGATGATTATGGACAAAATAAAGTTAAGCACAAAAAATGTGTCAATAGAATTTCCGGGAGTAAAAGCATTGGAGGATATAAACTTTGAGGTGAGTACCGGAGAGATAAGAGCTGTTGTAGGAGCAAATGGTGCCGGAAAGTCCACGCTGATGAAGGTTTTATCGGGTGCAAATCCTACATATACCGGAAAAGTCTTTTTGGATGAAAAAGAGATGGAGCTTAGAACTCCGGTAGACGCTAAAAAATGCGGTGTTCAGATAGTATATCAGGAGGTGGATACGGCACTTTTTCCAAATCTTACGGTGGCGGAAAATATTATTCAAAGTGATCTGGTGATGGATAAGGGTAATGCCGTTTTAAACTGGAATGAGGTTTATAAAGAAGGCAGAAAGGCACTTGACAGACTTCATATCAGCAAAGAGAAAATAAATGAAAGAGATTTGGTTTCAAAGCTTTCTTTGGCTGATAAGCAGATGGTGCTTATAGCAAAGGCAATCAGAAGAAAATGTAATTTTCTTATACTGGATGAGCCTACAGCGCCACTTAGTAATCAGGAGACAAAAGAACTTTTTGAAGTTGTGGAGCATTTGCATAAAACAGAGAATATTGCAATACTTTTTATTTCACATAGATTAAATGAAATACTGGAAATATGTGAAAGTTATACGGTAATGAGAAACGGAAAAATGATAGGTACCTATCCTATAGAATCTTCCACCACCACAAAGGAAATTGTGGAACTTATGCTTGGAAGGACATTTGAAGAAGCATATAAGAGAGAAGAGATACCGATAGGTGATACTATATTTAAAACTGAGAATTTGACCGAAACCGAAGGAAAGATAAAAGATATAAATCTATATGTCAGAGAGGGTGAGATACTGGGTATAGCAGGTCTTGTAGGAGCAGGCAAATCCGAGCTTTGTAAAACTCTTTTCGGAGCATATAGGAGTACCGGAAAAATTATATTAAACGGTAAAGAATTAAATCTAAAAAATCCTGCGCTTGCAGTTAAAAATAAAATAGCATTGGTACCGGAGGAGAGAAGAAAAGAAGGTGTACTTGTGGAGGAAAGTGTAAGCTTTAACCTATCGGCGGCATCACTTGAGAAATTTTGCAAGTTTTCATTTATAGATAAAAGAAAGGTAAATGATAATGCCAAGGATTATATTAAGAGCTTAAATGTGTCAACTCCAAGTCCGAAGCAATTGGTAAAGAGGCTCTCGGGTGGAAATCAGCAAAAGGTGGCAGTCGGAAAGTGGCTGGCGGCTGATTGCCATTTGTATATATTTGATGAACCCACAAAGGGTGTGGATGTAGGTGCAAAGCAGGATATATTTGACCTTATTCATGAAATAGCCAAAAAAGGAAATGCGGTAATATATGCAACCTGTGAAAATCAGGAGCTTTTGGCACTCACCGACAGGATTTATGTAATGTACAATGGTGGTATAAGTGCAGAACTTGTAACAAAAAATACTAATGAAGATGAGATTATGTATTATAGCGTAGGTGGTAAGCAGACTCAGGAGGAGGTAGTTTGATGGAACGCAAAAAAATTATTAAATTTGGAATAGATTGGGCTGCTATCCTGGCACTGATTCTATGTTTTGTAGCATTTACAGCGATTAAGGGCAGTGCATTTATGTCACAGAGCAATATGGTAAATATCCTTAGAGCAATGGCGATAACTACGGTATTCGGTATTGCAGCTACCATTACCATGGCACCGGACGGCTTTGATATGTCGGCAGGTACACTTGGAAGCTGCTCCGCTTATGCATTTGTATCTTCATATCTGTGGTTCGGTCAGTCGCTTTTTATGTCTATTATAATAACCATTGTGACTACTTTGGTACTCTATCAGCTTACAATGTTTTTGATTCTGGTATGTAAGATACCGGATATGCTGGCAACCTGTGCATTGATGTTTGTACATCAGGGACTTGGACAGTGGTATATAGGAGGTGGTGCGGTATCTACAGGTATGAGAACACCATGGAATGCAGAGCCTGTAAGAATAGCACTTTCAGATTCTTTCTCGGCAATAGGAAGAGCGCCTTGGATAATTATTATAATGTTAGGCTGTGTATTGGCTGCATATATTTTCCTTGATTATACAAAATTCGGAAGATATTTATATGCTATGGGAGGCAATAAGGAGGCAGCAAAGCTTTCAGGTATTGATATTAAAAAATATAGATATGTTGCAGGTATGATAACTGCGGTATTTATAGCTATCGGCGGTATTTTGGTTTCATCAAGAGGAAGCTCAGCACAGGTTATGTGCTGTGATAATTATCTGATGCCGGCACTTGCGGCGGTGTTTGTGGGAAGAACTGTAGGAGGTGCGGAAAAGCCTAATGCGCTTGGAACTATGATAGGTTCAATGCTCGTATCCACACTTGAAAACGGACTTACAATCTGTGCGGTACCTTTCTTTGTACTGCCGGCTGTAAAGGGTGCGGTACTTGCTTTGGCACTGATAGCTGCATATGCATATAAGAGGGAATAGTATAAAAGGGAGTAAATATGAGTAGATTTGATACATATTTTCAAATGGAAGAAAAAGATATAGTTGAATATACGCTGTTAAAGGCTACAACTATAGACTGGGATAAGGATAGTATGAAGGTCATCATTCCTAAGGAACATGGAAATCTCAACTATGTTTACAGGGTAATGGATGATAAGGGACATTCAATATATATAAAGCAGGCAGGTACCGAGACCAGAATCTCAAAGGATATGAAGCCTTCCAGAGACAGAAACAGACTCGAATCAGAGATTTTGATGTTACAGGAAAGGTATGCAAAGGGAATGGTGCCATACATTTACTTTTATGACACTGTAATGTGTGCCTGCGGTATGGAGGATTGTTCAGACTTTTTGGTAATGCGACAGGCGATGCTGGAGCATAAGATATATCCTCATTTTACAGAACAGATAACAGATTTTTTGATAAATACACTTTTAAAAAGCAGTGATGTGGTGATAGATCACAAAGAAAAAAAGCTTATAGGGGGTAAGCTTGTATCTCCTGATCTTTGTGATATAACTGAAAAACTTGTTCTTATGGAGCCTTATAATGATTTAAATAACAGGAACAATGTATATCCACCAAATGCCGGTTTTGTAAAGAAGGAATTGTATGAGGATAGGGCTTTACATCTTGAGGTGGCTAAATTAAAGTTTAATTTTATGACCAATGCACAGGCGTTGATACATGGAGATTTGCATACAGGATCTATCTTTATAAAAGAGGATGCGCTCAAGGTATTTGATCCGGAGTTTGGCATACTGGGACCTTGCGGGTATGATATTGGAAATGTTATTGCAAATCTTATTTTTGCCTATGTGAACGGAATCGCCTATGAAAAGCATGAGTTTACCGACTGGATATTAAAATCGGTGGAAGAGGTTATAGATTTATTTATAAAAAAATATAATAAATACTATGATGAATGGGTAACTGAGCCCATGGCAAAGGTAGAGGGCTTTAAGGAGTATTATTTAGACGGTATTTTAAAGGATACGGCAGGCTTTACCGGAACCGAGCTTCACAGAAGGACTGTAGGTATGGCAAATGTAACTGATGTTACTACTATAGCAGATGAGAAAAAGAGGCTTATAGCGGAGAGAATCAATATTTTGGCGGGTAAGGAGTTTATACTTAAAGCAAAATCCTTTAAAAGCGGTATGGATTATGTAGACACTATTTTAAATTGCAGGGCTTTGGCAGAGGAGTTATAAATGGGTATTGAAGAATTTTTTGACAAGATTATCTCTGTAAAGATGACAAAAGATAAAGAACTTAATATTATTGATCAGACTCTTCTTCCGGGTGAGATAAAGAGAATAAATCTAAATACAAAGGAAGAAATTTGGGAAGCGATAAAAAAGCTTAGAGTTCGTGGAGCTCCTGCAATAGGAGTATGTGCGGCATATGGTATTGCAAAAACGGCTTCATTTATACAGGCATCAGATTATGAGAGTTTTAAAAGAGAGTTTTTGGAGCTGAAGGATTATTTTGCCTCATCAAGACCTACGGCAGTAAATCTTTTTTGGGCATTAAACCGAATGGAGGAAGCATTAAAAGCCAATAGTGAAAAGGGTATTGAGGAGATAAAGGAAGCTTTATTTAAAGAAGCGGAAAATATCAGAAATGAGGATATTGAAATAAGCAGGGGTATCGGAGAACTGGGGTTTAAGCTTTTAAAGAAACTGAAAAGAAATGATAAAGCAATAGGCATAATGACTCATTGCAATGCCGGAACACTTGCCACTGCAAAATACGGTACCGCAACCGCACCTATGTATATGGCTTTGGAAAACGGCTTTTCGGGTAAGGATATGCATGTATACTGTGATGAAACCAGACCGCTCTTACAGGGGGCAAGACTTACCGCATTTGAACTTAGCAATGCAGGTATAAAGACAACTTTGCAATGCGACAATATGGCATCTATTTTGATGAAATCCGGTAAGATAGATATTATTTTTGTGGGCTGTGACAGGGTGGCAAGGAATGGAGATGCCGCAAATAAGATAGGTACATCAGGGCTTGCTATTATAGCAAAGCATTATGGAATACCTTTCTATGTATGTGCGCCCACTTCCACTATTGATATGAAAGCCTCATGTGATAAGGATATTCCTATAGAAGTAAGAGACGGGGATGAGATTACAAGTATGTGGTATAAAGAGAGAATGGCACCGGAAAATATAGATGTGTATAATCCGGCATTTGATGTAACTGATCACTCTCTTATTACAGGTATTATTACAGAGAAAGGTATTTGTAAATATCCTTTTGATAAGGCTTTTGAAAAATTGGGATTGTAGTGTTAAAGTTTGGGTAATGGAAAGTTCGGAAGGTGTTGCTTGAATTGTAATGTTGTAGTTTATAAAAATATTCACTACAAATGTTTGCATAATAATTAGATTGGAGAATATATGAAGAAGATAATCAATGTTCCTGAAAATTATACAGATGATATGTTAAAAGGAATTTATCTTGCAAATAAGCAGGTAAAATATGTTGCAGACGACCTTAGATGCTATTGTATAGCCGAGAAGAAACCGGGAAAGGTTGCAATCGTAACAGGTGGAGGTACCGGACATTTACCTCTTTTCCTTGGATATGTAGGTGAGAATCTGCTTGACGGCTGTGGAGTGGGAAGTGTTTTCCAGTCTCCTTCAGCAGAGCAGATATATGAAATATCAAAGGAGGTGGAAGCCGGAAGCGGCATATTATACCTGTATGGAAATTATACCGGTGATATAATGAACTTTGATATGGCGGCAGAAATGCTTGAGATGGACGATATCAAGACCAGAAGTATTGTGGGCGCGGATGATGTACTCTCAAACAAGCTTCCTGAAACCAGAAGAGGTGTTGCAGGTATATTCTTTATGTACAAATATGCAGGTGCGGCGGCTGCCGAAATGGGAAGTCTTGATGAAGTATATGAGGCTGCAAATATAGCAAAGCAGAATACAAGAACTGTAGGCTTTGCACTGACACCATGTGTGATACCTGAACTTGGACATTCCAATTTTACTCTTGCAGAAAATGAGATGGCATTCGGCATGGGTATACATGGAGAGCCGGGAGTATGGAACGGTGATATAAAAACCGCAAAGGAGCTTGCAACTGAGGCTGTGGGAGAAATACTTGCCGATATGGATATTGCAAAAGATGATGAGGTTGCTGTACTTATAAACGGACTTGGTGCCAGCAGTATCGAGGAGCTTTATATACTCTCGGGAGAGGTCGGTGAAATATTATTATCAAAGGGTATCAAGATATATAGAACTTTTGTAGGCGAGTATGCCACAAGTATGGAGATGGCAGGTGCATCCATATCTGTTTGCAAGTTAAACAGTGAAAAGGAAAAGGCATGGCTTGATATGGAAGTAAAAACTCCATTTATAAGATTATAAGGAGCAGCTATGACAGAGATTAGAATAGAGGATCTACCGGGGCTTTTTGAATCCATAGCGAAGGTCTTTGTGGAGAAAAAGGATGAGCTATGTGCCATGGATGCCAATATGGGAGATGGTGATTTAGGACTTACCATGAGCAAGGGATATAGTGCAATGCCGGATCTTATAAGAGAAAATACTGTAGAAAACAATATAGGAAAAACTTTATTTAAAGCGGGCATGAAGATGTCTTCAGTGGTACCTTCCACTATGGGTACATTGATGGCAAGCGGTATAATGGAAGCAGGCAAGTCTTTAAATGAAAAGGATAAAATAGAAGCCGCAGATTTGGCAGTGTTTTTTGAAAGCTTTGCAGCAGGAGTCAAGAAAAGAGGAAAATGTGAGGCAGGTGACAGAACAATATATGATGCACTGTCGGTGGCAGGAGATAGGGCAAAGGAATCTGTGAATGAGAACAGCACTCTTTTTGATGTGGCAAATGCAGCGCTAAAGGGTGCACAGGAAGGTGTGGAAGCCACAAAAGATATGTTGCCTAAGTTTGGAAAGGCTGCGGTATTTTCGGCAAAAGCCAAGGGTATTGCAGACCAGGGGGCAGTGGCAGGATGCCTTATGGTAAAGGGAATATGTTTATTTTTAGAAAGTAAGAGTGGATAATGAAAGTATTGAATTTTGGTTCGCTAAATCTGGATTATGTATATGATGTAGATCATTTTGTAAGAGAGGGTGAGACCTTATCTTCTAAAGATATGAATGTATTTTGTGGAGGAAAGGGGCTCAATCAGTCGGTGGCGCTGGCAAAGGCAGGTATAAAGGTATATCATGCCGGTGCGGTTGGCAGTGCGGATGGAGCCATGCTTTTGGATGCACTGAAAAGTGTAGGTGCCGATATATCATATATAAAAAAATATGATATGGCATCAGGGCATGCAATTATACAAAAAAATAAAAACGGCAATAATTGTATACTTTTATACGGTGGAGCAAATCAAAATATAGGAGTTGAATTTATCAAAGAAGTGTTGGATGATTTTGATAGAGGAGATATACTTTTACTTCAAAATGAGATAAGCAATCTTGCATTTATTGTAGATGAGGGAGCGTCTAAAGGAATGAGAATTGTATTAAATCCCTCGCCTTTAAACGAAAAGATATTTGAATGTGATCTGGAAAAGGTGGAATATCTGATACTGAATGAAATAGAGGCGTCAGATATACTCGGAGCCTCAGATACAGGGGAAGATGAGCTGATAGAGAAACTGACAAAAAGATTTCCCAACACAAAAATAATGTTGACTTTGGGAGAAAAGGGCTCTGTATATGTGGATAAAACAAAGATGATAAGACAGGATATATATAAGACCGAAGTAGTTGACACCACAGCGGCAGGAGATACCTTCACCGGATATTTTATAGCAGGTATAGTATCGGGCACAGATGTAGAAGCGGCAATGAAACAGGCAGCTATGGCGGCAAGCATCACGGTAAGTAGAAAGGGTGCATCCCCAAGCATTCCGTTTGCCAACGAGGTTTGTGAAAAATGATATTATTGATGAGTAAGGTATTTACGATTTAGCCGAATAAGGCTTGAAATTTATCATAGTGGGTATAAAATAAACGGGTGAGAAAATCATTAAATCAAATGATTTCTGCACCCGTTTATTGCTGATATTCTATAAAATTTTTGATTGTACTATAAAACTTATTGTGTTTCTGTACCCATTATTAATTGCTAATATTTTATAAAATTATTGATTAGAGTATAGAACTTATTTTTTTACAGGAAATAATATATTAAAAGCCTACTGTAATATCTTATATTCCTTCAACAACTTATGTCTATAGTTCTTATCAGTATTGGCTCTGCGAAGTTTATCAATATTGCCTTCGTTTAATAGCAGCTCATTAAGCTTACTGACCATATCGGCACCTTCCTGCCTGCCTTGCTCCAAACCTTTCTCAATCCCTCTATTTTCAATAATATCAAGAACTTCACACATATACCTAGCCTCCTTTTCATTAGCTTCATTTATTGAATCTTCAAATCTTTTATCCCCTGTCATAACGGACATAAGGGTTAGCAGTTCATCTATATGCTTTATAATATAATCTTTTGGATTATATGAGTTATTTGTTCGTATCTGATGTAGATAGTCAACCAGAATCCTGAAATCACTTTTAAACAAAGATATTTTTTCTTCATCCAGATATGCTATCTCAAAAAGATTGATTTTATAATCATTTACAAAAGGTCTTAGCCTTTCATCAACTTTAACAATATCCAGTATACTAATCGGATAGTTCCATCTTTTTTTATATCCCAGATATAGTACCAAGGTAATTACGGGGTATTTAGTTTTATATCTGTATCGTTTCTTAGTTTGTCTGCCATACTCTATACCATCATAGCTGATTACTCTTAAAGGCATCAGCTTATCAGGCGCAGTTTGATTTTCAAAACCGAACAAAGCAATATTTATTCTGCTGTTCTGCCAATATTTGGCAACATCCCTATCTTGCGAATGTACTTTTCCATCTATCTTCATCATACTCTTGGTGGGAGTATCAATCAGAGAATTTTCATCCACGACATCCTTACCATCAAATAAGAGTACATTTACAATATCGGAAAAACATCATTAAATTGTTCCAACATCTTTTGGGTTATATCTTTTTCTTGCATATCTTGCTCCTTTATTATACCAAAAAAATATTTTTGAATCCATGCTCAGGTGAAACTTAAGAATATAAATCATAGAAAATTTAGAAAAACCATATAGAATCATAGTTAAATCCACTTATATATGTATTATATCAATTATAAAATTTATTACAATACCGGGAAGTAATACGGGTAGTATTTGAGACATTAAATAAATGTCAAGTGATAAATGTTTGTATGTGGAGTTTTTGCAAGACTCTTTGGGGAAGATATTAATGATATAGTTTGATAAGGCTTGAAATTTATATAGTAGGTATAAAATAAACGGGTGAGAAAATCATTAAATCAAATGATTTACGCACCCGTTTATTGCTAAGATTCTATAAATTTTTTATTGTACTATAAAACTTATTGTGTCTCATGCACCCATTATTAATTGCTAATATTTTATAAAATTATTGATTAGAGTATAGAACTTATTTTGTTTGCAGGAAATAATATATTAGAAGCCTACTGCAATATCTTATATTCCTTCAACAACTTATGTCTATAGTTCTTATCAGTATTAGCTCTGCGAAGTTTATCGATATTGCCTTCGTTTAATAGCAGCTCATTAAGCTTACTGACCATATCGGCACCTTCCTGTCTGCCTTGTTTCAAACCCTTTTCCAGACCTTGCTCCAAACCTTTTTCAATCCCTCTATTTTCAATAATATCAAGAACTTCACACATATATCTAGCCTCCTTTTCATTAGCTTCATTTATTGAATCTTCAAATCTTTTATCCCCTGTCATAACGGACATAAGGGTTAGCAGTTCATCTATATGCTTTATAATATAATCTTTTGGATTATATGAGTTATTTGTTCGTATCTGATGTAGATAGTCAACCAGAATCCTGAAATCACTTTTAAACAAAGATATTTTTTCTTCATCCAGATATGCTATCTCAAAAAGATTGATTTTATAATCATTTACAAAAGGTCTTAGCCTTTCATCAACTTCAACAATATCCAGTATATTAATCGGATAGTTCCATCTTTTTTTATATCCCAGATATAGTACCAAGGTAATTACAGGATATTTAGTTTTATACCTGTATCGTTTTTTGGTTTGTCTGCCATACTCTATACCGTCATAGCTGATTACTCTTAAAGGCATCAGTTTATCAGGCACAGTTTGATTTTCAAAACCGAACAAAGCGATATTTATCCGGCTGTTCTGCCAATATTTGGCGACATCCCTATCTTGCGAATGTACTTTGCTATCTATCTTCATCATACTCTTGGTGGGAGTATCAATCAGAGAATCCTCATCCACGACATCCTTACCATCAAATAAGAGTACATTTACGATATCTGAAAAAACATCATTAAATTGTTCCAACATCTTTTGGGTTATATCTTTTTCTTGCATATCTTGCTCCTTTATTATATCAAAGAAATATTTTTGAATCCATGTTCAGGTGAAACTTAAGAATATAAATCATAGAAAGTTTAGAAAAAAGCCATATAGAATCATAGTTAAATCTACTTACTATATGTATTATATCAATTATAAAATTTATTACAATACCGGGAAGTAATACGGGTAGTATTTGAGACATTAAATAAATGTCAAGTGATAAATGTTTGTATGTGGAGTTTTTGCAAGACTCTTTGGGGAAGATATTAATGATATAGTTTGATAAGGCTTGAAATTTATATAGTAGGTATAAAATAAACGGGTGAGAAAATCATTAAATCAAATGATTTACGCACCCGTTTATTGCTAAGATTCTATAAATTTTTTATTGTACTATAAAACTTATTGTGTCTCATGCACCCATTATTAATTGCTAATATTTTATAAAATTATTGATTAGAGTATAGAACTTATTTTGTTTGCAGGAAATAATATATTAGAAGCCTACTGCAATATCTTATATTCCTTCAACAACTTATGTCTATAGTTCTTATCAGTATTAGCTCTGCGAAGTTTATCGATATTGCCTTCGTTTAATAGCAGCTCATTAAGCTTACTGACCATATCGGCACCTTCCTGTCTGCCTTGTTTCAAACCCTTTTCCAGACCTTGCTCCAAACCTTTTTCAATCCCTCTATTTTCAATAATATCAAGAACTTCACACATATATCTAGCCTCCTTTTCATTAGCTTCATTTATTGAATCTTCAAATCTTTTATCCCCTGTCATAACGGACATAAGGGTTAGCAGTTCATCTATATGCTTTATAATATAATCTTTTGGATTATATGAGTTATTTGTTCGTATCTGATGTAGATAGTCAACCAGAATCCTGAAATCACTTTTAAACAAAGATATTTTTTCTTCATCCAGATATGCTATCTCAAAAAGATTGATTTTATAATCATTTACAAAAGGTCTTAGCCTTTCATCAACTTCAACAATATCCAGTATATTAATCGGATAGTTCCATCTTTTTTTATATCCCAGATATAGTACCAAGGTAATTACAGGATATTTAGTTTTATACCTGTATCGTTTCTTAGTTTGTCTGCCATACTCTATACCGTCATAGCTGATTACTCTTAAAGGCATCAGCTCATCAGGCACAGTTTGATTTTCAAAACCGAATAAAGCAATATTTATCCGGCTGTTCTGCCAATATTTGGCAACGTCCCTATCTTGCGAATGTACTTTTCCATCTATCTTCATCATACTCTTGGTGGGAGTATCAATCAGAGAATCCTCATCCACGACATCCTTACCATCAAATAAGAGTACATTTACGATATCGGAAAAAACATCATTAAATTGTTCCAACATCTTCTGTGTTATATCTTTTTCTTGCATATCTTGCTCCTTTATTATATCAAAGAAATATTTTTGAATCCATGTTCAGGTGAAACTTAAGAATATAAAATATAGAAAATTTAGAAAAAAGCCATATAGAATCATCGTTAAATCCACTTATATATGTATTATATCAATTATAAAATTTATTACAATACCGGGAAGTAATTCGGGTAGTATTTGAGACATTAAATAAATGTCAAGTTAGAAATGTTTGTAGAAGGTATTTTTAAAGGACAGCTTATGTAGTAAATTAAAACCGGTAAGGATCTTAGGAGGAATAATAAATGTCTAAACATAAATGTCAGGTATTAAAAGGCTTACCGGGACAATAACTGATTTCTCTTATCGTTTATTATAACATTTTTAACAAAAAATGCACTGAAACATTTCTAAAGGATGTTTAAAGGACAGATCATATAGTAAAATAAAATTATCAAAGACATGACAAGAGGAGGAGACATGCAGGAGGCTTTGTGGGCAAAGAAAGAAGAAAAAGATGGGTTAATGTATTGGTTACCACTACCTGTTCATTTAGAAGATACGGGAAAGATTATGGGGCTTTTGTGGGAACATTGGCTTAGTGAGGGACAAAAGAGAATCGTTGCTACAGATACAGATATTGGAAAGCAAATCGCAATATTCATAGGTGCAATTCATGATATCGGTAAGGCAAGTCCGGCTTTTCAGCTAAAGAAAGGCTTCTCAAATTCTAAGGACTTAGATAAGGAGTTGATAGAAAAGTTGGTGGGGGCAGGCTTCATAGGTATTGACTCACCGGATTTACTGGCATCACCTGAAAAGACACCGCATGGACTTGCAGGAGAGGTTATACTAAGTGTATTAAGCGATAGATTCAAAAAGGAAAATGACATAGGATCTATAGTAGGTGGACATCATGGTAGACCTATAGATAATAAAAGCATGATTTCTGAAGTACTTAGTTCATACAAGAAAAATCTCTTCCAAAGTGAAAATGTGGGTAGTGATATATACAAAAGATGGTTAACTGTACATACAGATATTTTAAACAATGCATTAAAAAACAGTGGGTTTAAAAGATGTGAGGATATACCGATACTCTCACAACCTGCACAGGCAATGCTTCTTGGACTTTTGACAATGGCAGATTGGATCGCCAGTAATACATACTTCTTTCCGCTAAAAGAAATATTTGATGATACCAATATTGATATGAATAAGAGATGCGAGCATGGTTTTACAAAATGGAAATATTCAAATCAAAGTGATATGTGGTTACCTGAAGTATATGCTGATTGTAAAGGCTTGTTTAAGGAGAGATTTGGATTTTCACCAAGGGATGTACAGCTAAAATTTGCACAGACAATCAGTGATGCCAAGAATCCCGGACTGATAATACTTGAAGCTCCTATGGGACTTGGAAAAACAGAGGCGTCACTTGTGGGAGCTGAAGAACTTGCTGTAAAGTCAGGAAGAAGCGGACTGTTTTTTGGATTACCGACACAGGCGACATCAAATGGTATATTCCCAAGAATAATCAGCTGGCTAAAAAAGCAGAGCGTGGAAGCAGGTGAAAAAAGAGGATTAAGGCTGGTGCATGGCAAGGCTTTTTTAAATGAAGAATATAATAATCTTACGAGTGCTTCAAATATAGATGTTGATGGAGATAATGAAGGCAGAGAAGGTTTTGTAGTAAATCAGTGGTTTTGTGGAAAGAAGACAGCCATAATGGATGATTTTGTAGTAGGTACTGTAGATCATCTTTTGATGATGGCACTTAGACAGAAGCATTTGGCACTAAGACATCTTGGACTTAGCAAAAAGGTTGTAGTAATTGATGAGGTACATGCCTATGATGCATATATGGATCAATACCTGAATATGGCACTTGAATGGCTTGGAGCCTACAATGTGCCGGTAATACTGCTATCGGCAACATTACCAAAGAAAAGTAGAGTGGATTTTATAAATCATTATTTGATGGGCAAGGGAGTTAAGTTAAGTAAAGAGGATATGAGCAGTCTGATGGTAGAAGATTATCCTTTGATTACATACACTGATAATGATAAGGCATTAAATGTAAAAGACTTTGCAACGATAGAAGGTAAAAGTATTGAGATAAAATATACTGATACTGAGAATTTGCCTAAGCTACTGAATTCATTGCTTGATGGTGGAGGTAATGTCGGTGTTATTGTAAATACAGTGAAGAAAGCACAGAATATTGCTGCTTTACTTTCATCTAAGTTTGGAGATAATAATGTTATGTTACTTCATTCTTCGTTTATAGCTACGGACAGAGTGAAAAATGAAGAAAAGCTGATGAGATACCTTGGGAAAGACGGAGATAGACCACAGAAGCTGATAGTAGTAGGAACACAGGTTATAGAGCAGTCTTTAGATATTGATTTTGATGTAATGATAAGTGATATTGCACCGGTAGACTTATTGATACAAAGAATGGGAAGACTCCATAGACATACAAGAGATAATAGGCCGAAAAAGCATGAAAGACCTGTGCTATATGTTTTAGGTAATGACAAGAACCTAGAATTTGAAACCGGTTCTAAGGCAGTATATGGAGGATATCTCTTAGCAAGAACCGGGTACTTTTTAGGTGACAATATAAGACTTCCAAGTGATATATCAAGGCTGGTACAAGAAGTCTATGATGAGAATATAGAGCCGGATCTATCTGATGAATTAAATGAGAAATATTATGAATACAAGGCTGAATATAAGGCTTTGGTTAACAGTAAAGAAAGTAGAGCAGGAACTTATAGATTAAATAGCCCTGTATTAAAAAAACGAATATCTAAGGAAGCGAATCTTATAGGATGGCTTAATAATCAATCAAGGAATTCCGGTGAGGAAGAGGGCAATTCACAAGTTAGAGATACGCAGGATACAATAGAAGTAATTGCATTAAAGAAGATTAAAGACGGTTATACTACATTTGACAGTAGTGAGGATGTGTCAAACAGTATTGGAGATACAAAAACAGCAAAAAAACTTGCAAGTTCTACAATAAAACTTCCAAATAAGCTCTCAAAGTCCTATAATATAGACAAGACTATACGAGAGTTAGAAGATTTTTACATAAACAATTTGCAAAAATGGGATAATTCAGCATGGTTAAAGGGAACTTTATGTGCAATGTTTGATGAGAATAATAAGTGCAGTATAAATGGAGTAAATATGGAATATGACGAAAAATACGGTTTGATATTAAAGGGGGAAAATGATGCCAAGGTATAATTTATTGGATGAAAAATGGATTCAGGTTGCAAGTAAAGATGCTGTAGAAAAAATTTCTATAAAAGAACTTTTTGCCGGTGCAGCTAAGTACAAAGAATTAGCCGGAGATATGAAGACTCAGGATTTTGCAGTAATGAGGGTTATGCTTGCAATCCTTCATACAGTATTTTCAAGGTTTGATTCAAATGGAGATTCACATGGATTTTTTGAGGTGGATAAAGAGAAATTTTTACAGACCGGAGAACTTAAAGAAAGCGATTTGGAAGATTATGAAGATGCATTGTATCAGACTTGGGTTGATATATGGAATGCTAAAGAGTTTCCAAAAGTAGTGGAGGAGTATTTGGAAAAATGGAGAGAAAGGTTTTTCCTATATGATGATAAATACCCTTTCTTTCAGGTGACAAAAGAGGTGATAGAAAAGGATGCAGCCGGTGGTGGAGAGTTTTATGGGAAAAATATAAATAGGCTTGTTTCGGAGAGCAATAATAAGCAAGCATATTTTTCACCTAAAGATGAGTCTTATAAGGAATATATTGTTGATGATGAATTGGCGAGATGGCTTATAACATTACAAGGCTATATAGGTACATCTGACAAGAAAAAGGTTGGATCTGCAAAGACATATTCCAAGGGTTGGCTGTATGATTTGGGAGGAGTATATCTTCAGGGCAATAATTTGTTTGAAACATTGATGCTAAATTTTGTAATTGCTCATAATGAAAACAACAATTTATTGAAAACTCAGAAACCATGTTGGGAAGCAGAAACGATAGAGAAAAATGTAGAATATTATTTTCATAACGGAATTGACAATATTGCTTCACTATATACTGCTTGGTGTAGAGAAATATTTATAGATCCGAATAGAACAAAGGAAGATAAATTTGTGTGCTTTATAGCAAAGTTGCCTGAGATAGAACATTCAAATGCTTTTTTAGAGCCTATGACAGTCTGGAAATATAATGATACCGGTGAATATAAGGATAAATACAGACCAAGAAAGCATGATGCAAATAAGTCAATGTGGCGAAACTTCGGACTATTAACAGGAGTGGGTGAGGGCACAAGAAAACCCGGAGTTATAGAATGGCTAAATAAACTGGGCGATATATCAGAGTCGGAAGAACTGGGATTTAACAAGGAAAATATTAAATTGTGTGCAGTATGTATGTTGGATGATGGTAATGCTACTTCATGGGCACCTATAGATGAGGTGGAAGATACTCTTAATCTTAAAGAAAGAGTATTGATAGACACCGGAGATAATGGTTGGATAGTTAGAATAAATAAAACGATTACAGATACAAAAGCGAGCATTGATAGGACATTAAAAATATTTATAAAAGATTTGTTAGATATAAGAAATATGGAAAAGTCGGATGCATCAAAATATATTGAACAGTTTTATTTTAGAATAGACCTATCATTCAGAAATTGGATTGAAAGCATTGATATTGATAATGACAAGGATACAAAAGAGGTTGAATGGCAGGGAATATTAAAAAAAGCTATAAAAGAGTATGTGGATGAGTTAGTGTCAAGTTCTGGATTAAGAGATTATAAAGGTATAGAGACAAGTACCGGTGTAAAGAATATTGCAACGATATATAATTCATTTTTATATAGATTAAATCAAAATTAAGGAGGTTAGATGGAGAGTGTAAAAAGTGTTATTGGAAGAATTCTTAAAGAGCTGTATGCTATGCAGGAATATTCCATAGGAAAGGCAATACTTTCAAGGCTAAGGAATTCTATCGGGAGAGATTATGCCGATATGGCAGATATATTGCCTGTTGTTTTTGAGAAATTGCCTGAAAGCTTTCTTGGAAACAGTAAGAAGATGACTGATGAGGAAATTTGTATATTGAGCTGTTTACAGCTGTACGCAATACATCAACAAGGGGAAGATTTTTGTGTCAATACTGCTGAAGACGGATACAGTAATATAGGAACAAGTCTAAAGTCACTTAGAGCAGGTGATGATACTACAGCACCGGACAGAAGATTTAATGCAATGATTACATCAACTGATTTTGATGAACTAATAGTACATTTAAGGCATTTGATCAGGCTATTAAAGTCAAAGCAAAAAGGTGCAAGGATTGACTATGGCAGGCTTGCAGAGGATTTATATTGGATAAGAAAGAACAAAAACAAAGAAAACATTATTTTAAATTGGGCAAGAGAATATTATAAGTTCAACAGTAAAGGAGAATCAAATGAACAGTAGATTATTTTTGGATATGCATATTATACAGACATTACCACCTTCAAATATCAATAGAGATGATACAGGTAGTCCAAAGACTGCTTTATATGGCGGGGTAAGAAGAGCAAGGGTTAGCTCACAGTCATGGAAGGCTGCAATGAGAAATTACTTCAAGGAAAATGGAGAAGTAGCTAATGTAGGTGTAAGAACAAAGGATATAGTAAGCTATGTTGCAAAGAAGATTGTAGAGATAGATAGTACCATTCTTGAGAAAGAGGCGATGGACAGAGCTGCGGAGGCTATAGAGAAAGCCGGAATAAAGCTGAAAGATAATAAAGATAAGACTGCTAAGGAAGCTAAAGCTTTATTCTTCCTTGGAGAAAATCAGGCAAGAGATATTGCAAGAATAGCAGCAGAAGCCGAAGTGGATGCAAAGGGTAAGCTTGTATTGGATAAAGATTTATTGCAAAAAGTTTTAAACGACAATGTTGCTATAGATATTGCATTGTTTGGAAGAATGGTGGCTGATGATCCAAGTTTGAATGAAGATGCGTCTTCACAGGTAGCTCATGCTATATCTACACATGGAGTACAGACCGAGTTTGATTATTTTACTGCGGCAGATGACCTTTCACCTGAG
This sequence comes from Lachnoanaerobaculum sp. Marseille-Q4761, assembly GCF_017565785.1. NCBI lineage: Bacteria > Bacillati > Bacillota > Clostridia > Lachnospirales > Lachnospiraceae > Lachnoanaerobaculum > Lachnoanaerobaculum sp. Marseille-Q4761. Next base: position 615,933 of record NZ_JAGEKB010000001.1, on the reverse strand, counting down.
GATAATGCCGGTGCAGGTATGATTGGTAACGTTGAGTATAATTCATCAACATTATATAGATATGCAAATGTTGCACTCCATGAGTTTTTATATCAGCTTAAGGACAGAGGTAGTATGATAAATGCTACGAAGCTATTTGTAGAAGCATTTGCAAAGTCATTACCTACAGGTAAGATAAATACATTTGCCAATCAGACATTGCCAAGTATTTTGGTGGTTAATTTGAGAGAAGATAGACCGGTAAGTCTTGTAAGTGCATTTGAATCACCTGTAAAATCAGAAGAAGGATATGTTGAAGGTTCCATAAAAAGAATGTCAGATGAGATGGTAAGAGTGCAAAAGTTTGTACAGAAGCCGGTAAAGACACTTTATTTGGCAATAGACAAAGTGGATATTTCAGATGGAGAGGAAGTAGATTCACTTGATGAATTACTTGAAAAGCTTGGAGCGGAAATAGAAAATTATCAATTTAGCTAAGAGGTGAAAATGTGAAAACTATATTATTGAAGTTTGCAGGACCTATTCAGTCCTGGGGAACCGACTCACATTTTGAAACCAGACATACAGATCTTTATCCATCAAAAAGTGCTGTTATAGGTATGATAGGAGCGGCACTTGGAATAAGGAGAGACGATAAGTCCATTGGTGATTTTGATAGTCTTAAATTTGCAGTGAGAGTTGATCAGGAGGGGAGCCTTTTGAAAGATTATCACATTGCAAGGAAATATAAGTCAACCGGAGATTTTGACAGGACTTATGTTACAGAGAGATATTATCTTGAAGATACTGTATTTGTAGTAGCTATATCACATGAGGATAATAATCTTATAGAGAAAATATATGAAGCTTTAAAGAGACCATATTTTCAAATGTTTTTAGGAAGAAAGTCAATACCGGTTTTGGCAGATTTTATTCTTGGAAATTTTGAAGGTGATATAAGGACTGCATTAGAAAAATGTGAGTGGCAGGCAAAAGATTATTATAAGAAAAGATATAATAAAAGTCAGAAATCATTGGATGTATATTGTGACAAGGGGATTTTTGATAATGCTGACAGAGAGGCATTGAGGCAGGATAAGGTTATATCTTTTTCAAATAAACATAGACAATTCAGTTTTAGATATGAAGACCATGCAAAGATTTATGTAAAAAACAGTATGTTTGAAGATGAAGATACAAACCACAATATTTTTGATTTGGTAGGTGAATGATATGTATATTTCAAGAGTTGAGTTAGATATATACAATAGGCAGAAGATAAGAGATTTGACGCATCTTGGAGCTTATCATAATTGGGTAGAACAAAGCTTTAGAGAAGAGAGTGGGGTAAGAAGCAGGAAGCTTTGGAGACTTGATAAGATAAATGATAAGAAGTATTTATTGCTGGTAAGTGGAGAAAAGCCGGACTTAAAATTGCTGGAAAAATATGGTGTGACCGGCAGTGCAGTAACAAAGGAATATGATGCATATATAAGCAAGGTGAAAAACGGTATGAAGTTACGCTTTAGACTTGTAACAAATCCTGTACATGCAGTTATGGAAGGCGGTAAGAGAGGTAGTGAAAAGCCACACATTACAGCAGAGTTTCAAAAGAAGTTCTTTATGGACAGAACTATAAAAAACGGTTTTGAAGTAAATGAAGATGATGTGAATATTGTAGAGAGGGGATTTGAGCTACTAAGAAAATCCGGTTCAAAGCCGGTAAAAGTGGTAAAAGCTACATTTGAGGGGGTACTAACTGTAGTTGATGAAGATAAGTTCAAATCAATGTTGGAGAATGGATTCGGCAAGAAAAAAGCCTATGGCTTTGGACTTATGACCGTTATACTTATGTGATAGTGGGTGAAAGTATGGAAAAAGCGGAAATAAATGAACTGCCTAGAATAAGTGATAGAGTTACATTTATCTACATTGAGCATGCTAAAGTAAACAGACAAGATGGAGCTATAGTGGTATCTGACAGTAGAGGTACTGTCAGAATACCTGTAGCAATGATTGGAGCATTACTGCTTGGACCGGGAACAGATATTACTCATAGAGCAATGGAGCTGATAGGAGATATGGGCACAGGCATAATATGGGTAGGAGAAAAAGGTGTAAGACATTATGCACATGGTAGATCATTGACTCATTCTACCAGGTTTTTAGAAAGTCAGGCAAGATTAGTTACAAATGTGAGGAGCAGAGTAGATGTTGCAAGAAAAATGTATATGATGAGATTTCAAGGGGAGGATGTTTCATCATATACTATGCAGCAGTTAAGAGGCCATGAGGGTACCAGAGTCAGGAGATTATATACGGGATTGTCAAAAAAATATAATGTTGAATGGACCGGCAGAGATTATAAGGTTGATGATTTTGCAAGTGGAAATGTAGTGAATCAGGCATTGTCGGCAGGTAATGTAGCGTTATATGGGCTTGTATATAGTGTAGTATCAGCACTTGGAATATCTCCCGGACTTGGTTTTGTACATACAGGTCATGATTTATCATTTGTATATGATATTGCAGATTTGTATAAAGCAGATACAACGATTCCATTGGCATTTGAAATAGCAAGTGAATTTGGAAAAGAAGATGATGTTGGAAGTATCACCAGAAAAAAGGTAAGGGATATATTTGAGGAAAAAAAGCTTGTAAAGCAGATTGTATCCGACTTACAGTATTTATTGGATATAGGTGATGACGAAAAGCTTGAAGGGGAATTTTTGGGACTTTGGGATAATAAGGAGCAACTTGTAAGTTATGGTGTGAGCTATACTGAGGTAATGTGATATGCCATTTACAGTTATTACATTGAAAAAAGTACCACAGGCTCTTAGAGGTGATTTGACCAAATGGATGCAGGAGATAACTACAGGGGTTTATATAGGAAATTTCAACACAAAGGTAAGAGAAAAGCTTTGGAAGAGGGTGAAGGAGAATGTCAAGGATGGTGAGGCAACTTTAAGTTTTGCATATAGAAATGAGATTGGCTATCAGTTTGATACTCATAATACAAGTTTTTCAAATATTGATATGGATGGTATTCCCTTGGTGTTTATTCCAAATGAGAATGTAGATGAACAAAGAGAGATAAAGCATGGATTCAGCAATGCGGCAAAGTTTAGAAATGCTAAAAAATATATGACGCATAAGAGTAAGCTTGATTCTAAGAGTTTTGTTGTAATAGATATAGAAACTGACGGTTTGGATAAAGAGAAAGATGTTATTATCGAAATAGGTGCAGTAAAATCTGAAGGTGGAATAATAAGTGAATTTCAAAGTCTGATGAGCTATGAAGGTATATTACCAAAACATATAGTGGCAATTACAGGTATTACCACTAATATGTTACAAAACAGTGGGAAGAGTGCAAAGTCGGTATTAAAGGAGTTCATAGACTTTATAGGTGATAGAGATATTATAGGGTACAATGTGAACTTTGATATCGAGTTTATAGATATTGCTCTATCAAAACTTGAACTTGAAAAATTAAAAAATAAGCGATATGATTTAATGAAGTTTGTAAAAAATGAAAAACTTTTTCTGACAAACTATAAATTACAAACTGTGATAAAGGAATATGGGGTTGGTGATGAAGTACCACATAGAGCATTGGAAGACGCAAGGCTAATATACAAGCTTGCTGTAAAAGTAAATAAATTCAGGGATTTATATAGTCTGACATAGCGTGTTTAAGGGATCTTATTACTGTGTTCCCCGCGTAGGCGGGGGTGATCCTACAAAATCTCTATAATTGTAATCTAAAATTAGGTGTTCCCCGCGTAGGCGGGGGTGATCCCTAAAAAGTGGTACTTATTCAAATTTAGATGTAGTGTTCCCCGCGTAGGCGGGGGTGATCCTTGAGTATGTGTATTGTACCCTCTCCCAGCAAAGTGTTCCCCGCGTAGGCGGGGGTGATCCCCCCTTATCAATTTGATAGGGGTTTTTATACAAGTGTTCCCCGCGTAGGCGGGGGTGATCCCATTTTATCCAACTGTAAACTTACAGGATTTTAGTGTTCCCCGCGTAGGCGGGGGTGATCCTAAACTTGATAATCTTGTAAATGATGCGGATTTGTGTTCCCCGCGTAGGCGGGGGTGATCCCGAGGTATCTCAACCCGATTAGAGGGTTTTGGCGTGTTCCCCGCGTAGGCGGGGGTGATCCTGTCTCAACTGCATTATCAAGCTTTCAGATAAGGTGTTCCCCGCGTAGGCGGGGGTGATCCTAACACATTGGTCTGTCTATTACAATAGATTTTGTGTTCCCCGCGTAGGCGGGGGTGATCCCAGAAATGGCGGTTGTGTTGCAATGAAAAGACAGTGTTCCCCGCGTAGGCGGGGGTGATCCCATTATTGTACAAATCTGGGGTACATACAAGTAGTGTTCCCCGCGTAGGCGGGGGTGATCCCACAACCGCCGTTTCTGTTAAATTTATCGTCGTTGTGTTCCCCGCGTAGGCGGGGGTGATCCCACTATGTTAAAACTTAATACATCATCAAATACGTGTTCCCCGCGTAGGCGGGGGTGATCCTCAAAATTATCAGAAAATCCCAAATAATTCATTGTGTTCCCCGCGTAGGCGGGGGTGATCCTCAAAATTATCAGAAAATCCCAAATAATTCATTGTGTTCCCCGCGTAGGCGGGGGTGATCCCTCATTTAAGAACCATGATATACCTAATACGATGTGTTCCCCGCGTAGGCGGGGGTGATCCTTAAAATCATTAAATAATTTTTCAATCTTCTTAGTGTTCCCCGCGTAGGCGGGGGTGATCCCTCCATCTCTCAAAATCAACTTTTCTGACACCTGTGTTCCCCGCGTAGGCGGGGGTGATCCCGAGAAATTATCAGACAATTCTAAATATTCTGAGTGTTCCCCGCGTAGGCGGGGGTGATCCTAAATATATAGAATATTATGATTTTGAGATATTGTGTTCCCCGCGTAGGCGGGGGTGATCCCTACTAACCTGTCACTGAACCTTGAAAAACAAAGTGTTCCCCGCGTAGGCGGGGGTGATCCCTATTATTTCAAAGTCGGACGGTGGTAAAAAGTGTGTTCCCCGCGTAGGCGGGGGTGATCCCAACGGAATATCCAAAAATGTATCTAGCGGTTAGTGTTCCCCGCGTAGGCGGGGGTGATCCTATCCTTGATAATTATTTCATACTTGGAGGGGGGTGTTCCCCGCGTAGGCGGGGGTGATCCTAATCAAACTATGCCAATATTCGACAAAGTATAGTGTTCCCCGCGTAGGCGGGGGTGATCCTAGGGCAACGAATCGAGGGGGCATTACAGTTGAGTGTTCCCCGCGTAGGCGGGGGTGATCCTAATCAAACTATGCCAATATTCGACAAAGTATAGTGTTCCCCGCGTAGGCGGGGGTGATCCTAGGGCAACGAATCGAGGGGGCATTACAGTTGAGTGTTCCCCGCGTAGGCGGGGGTGATCCCCCTGCCGCACCAACCGCCGCAAGCGGTAAAGTGTGTTCCCCGCGTAGGCGGGGGTGATCCTGGACGGTATAGCCATGTATGTGAATTTCTCATGTGTTCCCCGCGTAGGCGGGGGTGATCCCATTCAAGGGCGTGTACTTGCTCTTTGTGTCTTGTGTTCCCCGCGTAGGCGGGGGTGATCCTAAATTCTTATGAAATTCTTAAGATGAATTATTGTGTTCCCCGCGTAGGCGGGGGTGATCCCTTGTTGTATGTTTTTCTGACTTATAACAGGTTGTGTTCCCCGCGTAGGCGGGTGTGATCCTAATCATTTCATCATATATAAAAGATAATATTTGTGTTCCCCGCGTAGGCGGGGGTGATCCCCCTGTCAACTTATACTCTTGTTGTACTGAATTGTGTTCCCCGCGTAGGCGGGGGTGATCCTGAATGATTTTAATTTTCAAATTGATATGATATGTGTTCCCCGCGTAGGCGGGGGTGATCCTAAGTCAATGAACCAGGCGTGGTTGATAGGGAAGTGTTCCCCGCGTAGGCGGGGGTGATCCCCATCTACAGATATAGTGTTTATTGTATCTTGGGTGTTCCCCGCGTAGGCGGGGGTGATCCCTTCAAAGTATTCTGAAATGATTAAAGATGCTAGTGTTCCCCGCGTAGGCGGGGGTGATCCTATGTACTATTGGGTAGATGCTGATGGAGTATAGTGTTCCCCGCGTAGGCGGGGGTGATCCCGCCACGAGTTCACGCTAACCCATCCGACAAGAGTGTTCCCCGCGTAGGCGGGGGTGATCCTGATACACTGATCCCATATCTGATATAAGATATGTGTTCCCCGCGTAGGCGGGGGTGATCCCCTCCTAAAGTAAAATATTCGTCTAAAATTTGTGTGTTCCCCGCGTAGGCGGGGGTGATCCCTACAACTAATTTAATTGAAACCGATTGGAAAAGTGTTCCCCGCGTAGGCGGGGGTGATCCTGTAATTTATTACACTTAAGAAAATAGCCGACGGTGTTCCCCGCGTAGGCGGGGGTGATCCTCAATATCAGACTTAGTAGGCTTTTTAGAAAAAGTGTTCCCCGCGTAGGCGGGGGTGATCCTGGCTACAGCTAAGAAGTTGCCATCGGGCAGTTGTGTTCCCCGCGTAGGCGGGGGTGATCCTACAGACATCTCTATTACCTCCTAATACTAATAGTGTTCCCCGCGTAGGCGGGGGTGATCCCGAGTTCGAGCCACTAAGCAAGTATAATGATAAGTGTTCCCCGCGTAGGCGGGGGTGATCCTGCAAGCATTTTTTATGACTTTATGCAAAAAATGTGTTCCCCGCGTAGGCGGGGGTGATCCTACAGATTTTTGGAAGTTATACCATTCTTATAAGTGTTCCCCGCGTAGGCGGGGGTGATCCTATATCCAGTGTAGACCTGTAAGACCTTGTATAGTGTTCCCCGCGTAGGCGGGGGTGATCCTAGTACCTGAAACTCAGGGCAGTCGTCAGTGTGGTGTTCCCCGCGTAGGCGGGGGTGATCCCCCGGATAGGAAAGAAGAAAAATTCCAACTTAAGTGTTCCCCGCATAGGCGGGGGTGATCCTCAGGGCAATTCCCTTATATCAAGACTTGGAAAGTATTCCCCGCGTAGGCAGGAGTTATTCCTTATATTAAAGTTTGTGTTCCCCCTCATATACAGAAGTACTCTGATATATTTAAACCTGTATTTATTAAAGAGATTGTAGCTAGGTAATACTATAAAGAGAATGCAATACCGTCACCTGCTTAATATATCCTCCAATGCATCAGTATCCAGTATTTTGATTACGGGGGGATTATAAAAAATAATTTTATCGGCTTCCATGCGGCTTAATTCTCTGTGAAGAGATGTTCTGGATACATTCATAAGCATTGCCCATTTTGAAATGCTGTCAGGAATTGTGACAGTATCTTTACCTGATTGACAGGACTGCATTAAAAGCCAGAATGCCGCTTTTTGTGCGATGCCTCCATAGGAGAGCAGCTCAAGTCTTTGTTGAAGCATATAAGTTGCAGTGGAAATTTCGGTGGTGAAATTTTGTAATATGCATAGATTTAATTGCATAAGCTTTAAAAGTTCATCTCTATGTAAGAGCATTATCTTTGCAGGCTCAATTGCAACTATATCACAGGGATATTTTCGGCTTTTGGAAAAAACGGCGGCAGGTCCTATAATATCTCCGGGATTTCGTACAGAAACATCCACCTGCCTGCCGTTTGGAAAATTCTTCCTTGCCTCTACGCGACCTTCTAAAATAATCCCTATACGATTGGCGGTATCCATAAAATTAAACACGGTATTTCCTTTGTCATAGTATTTAACAGTGGGGGAAATAATTCCAAGGATATCTGAAATTTCATCTTCTCCCAAACCCTTAAATAATGAACTGTTTTGAAGAATTGAATAATACATATTGTCTCCATAGTTTTTTTGTTGTTTTTATTATACATGAAATCTGTATCCGGGAATACAGATTTTTTGATATTATAGGAGTATAATAAAGACAAAATAAAGGAGGTCAAGATATGAGCGTTACAAATTGGAAAGATAAAGTTTCAAGTTTTAAGCAAATTGATGTAAGAGGAATTCAAGGCAATTTCTTTTTGGGATTAAAAAAGCAGGCTATGGATGTAGCGGCAGGCGAGGGAATAACAGTTATTCAGTCCTTTGATCCCATACCTCTTTATGAAGTAATGGAGGGGTTGGGTTTTGAATATTATACGGAGAAAAAAGCCGAAGGTGAGTACCATGCTTATTTTTACCGAGTGGAGGTAAAGCAGGAAGAAAAGGATATTCCTATGCGTCCGGCAGCACTTACAAATATGCCTTTGATTGATGAAAAATTAGGGGATATAGCTGTAAGTTTCTGGGATTTGACATGGAATGATGAGCATAGATATCTGCCGTATGAAACAAGACTCTTATTGTCATTGACCAATGCAGTGGGAGCAGGCAGAATGCGTCAGGCAACAAGAGAACTTGTAAAGGCATATATTCACGGGCTTGACAGTGCGGCATTTGATGATGTTTTTGAACTTCTTGTATGGAATCAGGGAATAGGTTATTTTAGTTCGGAGATAGGTCCTTCCACACTTTTTGCGGCATATAAGACTATAAAAAATATGGAAAAGCAAAACAAAGCAAGGGGCGAGATTTGTGAAACATTAAAGGAAAAATTCGGAGAGAAGAATCCGGATGTAAAGGTGTGATATATGAAAGAAAAAGTGGGTGAAGTATTTTCTATAGCGAGGGATAATGAACCTGTTGCCGGTTGTACTGTTTCAAAGGCTGTATATGAGGGAGCAAATGATATAATATATTTTTCTTTGGCAGAGAATACGGATATAAGTGCCGAAATATATCCCTACCATAAGCTGCTTATAGTGGCTGAGGGAAGGATGAGTGTTTATGGTGATAAGGGTTTTATAAGAGAGCTTGAAACAGGAGACTGTATTATAACAATGACAGATACACCTGTGGGAATGAAAACAAATAATGGAGCCGTGTATACGGAAATATCAATAAGGAGAGAAGATATTATGAATAACAGTGTTAAAGCGGGAGAAGTTTTTAAATTAGCGGATTTAGTACCATATGCGGATGGAAAGATTGTAAATATGGATGTGGTTCATAATGATAAGATGAAATTTATTGTTATGGCATTTGATGAGGGTGCGGCACTTTCAGAACATGCAGCACCGGGGGAGGCAATCGTTTTTGCCCTTGACGGCGAGGGAGTAATAGGTTATGAGGGAAAGGAGCATGTTATAAAAGCAGGTGAAAACTTCCATTTTGCAAAGGCGGGACTTCACTCGGTAAGAGCAACAAAGAAATTTAAAATGGCATTATTACTTACACTTGAATAAAAGAAAGTGGGTGACCACATGAGAAAAAAAGTAAAGGGAAATGTAAGCTGGGTAGGATATATTGATTGGGAACTGGAGAGTTTTCATGGCGATGATTATTCCATAAAAAACGGTTCCAGTCAAAATGCCTATCTTATAGAGGAAGAAAAAACAGTATTGATTGACACTATATGGACACCTCATAGATTTGACTTTGTAGAGAATCTAAAAAAGGAAATAGATTTAAATAAGATAGATTTTATAGTTGCCAATCATGGAGAATGTGATCATTCAGGTTCCCTTACCGCACTTATGGAGGAGATACCTGATACTCCGATTTATTGTACCGCAGCAGCTGTAAAAAGTATTGAAGGTCAGTACGGAAAGCGTGGCTGGAACTTTAATGTGGTAAAGACTGGAGACAGTTTGGATATAGGAAACGGTAAAAAGCTTGTATTTGTAGAAATGCGTATGCTCCACTGGCCGGACAGTATGGCGACATATATGACAGGAGACAATATTTTATTTTCAAATGATGCCTTCGGACAGCATTATGCAGTGGAGGAATTGTTTAATGACAAGGCGGATCAGTGTCTTTTGTGGAAGGAGGCAATGAAGTATTTTGCAAATATATTGACTCCTTTTGCTCCTATACTTACCAAAAAGCTGGAGGAAATCACAGGTTTTAATCTGCCGATAGATATGATTGCACCTTCGCATGGTGCAATATGGAGAGAAGATCCGCTGAAAATAGTTAAAAAATATGGGGAATGGGCGGCTAACTATCAGGAAGATCAGATAACCATAGCGTATGATACAATGTGGGAAGGAACTACAAAGATTGCGCATAAAATAGCTGAAGAAATTCATGCTAAGAGTCCCGATACTGTAGTAAAGGTATTTAATATCTCAAAATCGGATAAGAATGAGGTTATGACTGAAATCTTTAAGTCAAAGGCAATTGCGGTGGGTTCTCCTACAGTCGGAAACAGCATATTAAGCAGTGTGGCAGGCTGGATGGAATTTTTAAAACAGCTTAAGTTTAAAAATAAAAAAGCGGCTGCTTTCGGCTGCTATGGATGGTCGGGAGAGTCTGTAAAGATACTTAAAGAGCAGCTTGCAGGAGCCGGATTTAAAGTGGCTGAAGAAAGTATAAAAGTTTTATGGAATCCGAAAGAGGAAGATTTTAACAAGGTATCGGAACTGGTTGAAAGTTTATTATAGTATAAAGGAAATCTAAAGCGTCATTAACCGAATAGATTTAAAGGTTAAAATTTATTAAAGAATCGGGTAGGGGATATCTCTACTCGATTTTTGTTGTAAAATCATAAAAAAACTTAACATATTCCGAAGGTATTTTTAATGTACAGCTTATATAATATATTGGTTTCATATAAAAGAGTTGCTTAATATATATTCAAAAGTCTATGAGTAAAGGCAAAGATTCTATGTAATAAATACAATGATTTAAGAAAGGAAAACAAAATGAAGCCTATATATACATTATTTGCGGGGGTAAACGGAGCCGGAAAAACCACATTATTTAATATGCAGGATAAAGATTTGGGTGTAAGAGTTAATTCTGATGAGATAGTAGTTGCAAACGGGGGTGATTGGAGAAATCCGTCCGACCAGGCAAGAGCTATGAAGGAAGCGGTGAAACTTATCAAAAAATGTATAAATAATCAATGTGATTTTAATCAGGAGACCACATTGACAGGAAAAAGCATTATAAATAATATAATAAAAGCAGGGGAAAAGGGCTTTAAAATAAAGATGAATTATATAGGACTTGATAATGCAGGTATAGCGGTTGAAAGAGTAAATATAAGAGTGTCAAATGGCGGACATGGCATAGCCAAGGAAGATATATTGCGAAGATATGATAACTCACTTATAAATTTAAAGGAGATTATACCTCTGGTGGATGAATTGACTATATATGATAATACAAAAGACTTACATGTAGTTGCAAAAATTTCAGGAGATAAAAAAGAGATAGTAGATGCAAACTGTGTATGGCTAAAACAAATATTTCAAATTTAATATATGATCTCAGCCGACAAAAGACTTTGTTAAGAAATAACATTTGTCAGACAAATATAGAATATTAAAAAAGCGGGAAATAACCTGCTTTTTTTAATGAACATTTTATTGCCTGATTATATTTTAGATAATATTTACTTTATTATATGTTATAATATCTGAAGAATTTTATTGGTGGATTTAAAGTGCAAGGAGGGCTTATGGCAAAGTATTTTCCACTGTTTATAGATATAAGCAAAAAGACCTTTTTGGTGGTGGGAGCCGGAAACATATCAGCAAGGAGAGTTTTAAAACTAAAAGAGTTCGGATGCAAAATAATAGTTGTGGCAAAGACAATATCGGCTACTATCATGGATTTGGAAGATGAAAAGCTGATTTTAAAAGAGAGGGCTTATGACAGTACAGATATAGAAGAAGCCGACTATGTAATAGCTGCGACAAATGATAAGGAATTAAATGAGAAGATAGTCTGGGATTGTAATAAAGAAGGGATTCCGGTAAATGATGCCTCAAATTATAAAAACTGCGATTTCTACTTTCCGGGGATTGTGACGGAGGATGAGATGGTAATAGGTGTTACTTCCTCAGGAAGCAATCATAAATTGGCAAGAAGAGTGGCAGGTGCAATCAGATATAATATAAAGGAAATAGTATCGGAATGTAAAAAAGAGCAAGAGAGCGATACAAAGCAGGAAGAATTTGATTAAGAGGAGAATATATGTTTAGAACCAGAAGACTCAGAGCAAATGAGAATATCAGAAATATGGTGCGTGAGACCAGAATAAGCAAGGATGCCCTCATTTACCCTATGTTTTTTGAAGAAGGAGAAAATATCCTTGAAGAGATAGAATCCATGCCCGGTCAGTATCGAATGAGTATAGACAGATGTGACGGTGTTATAAAAGAACTTTTAGATGCGGGTGTTCACTCCGTGATACTTTTTGGCATACCAAAGCATAAGGATGATGTGGGAAGTGAGGCATATCATAATCATGGCATCGTGCAGGAAGCTATCAGATATATAAAGAAAAATTTTCCGGATATATATGTAATAGCTGATGTATGTATGTGTGAATACACCTCACATGGGCATTGCGGAATACTTAAAAATATGTATGTGGACAATGACAGTACAATAAAATATCTTGCAAAAATTGCACTTTCACAGGTGGAGGCAGGTGCGGATATGGTAGCACCGTCAGATATGATGGATGGCAGAGTAAGTGAGATTAGAAAAGTTCTGGATGAAAAAGGCTATAAAAATATTCCTATAATGGCATATTCAGCCAAGTATGCATCCGCATTTTACGGTCCGTTCAGGATGGCGGCGGATTCGGCACCGGCATTCGGTGACAGAAAGAGCTATCAGATGGATGTACATAATGTAAGAGAGGCATTAAAGGAAGTGGAAGATGATATCCTTGAGGGAGCTGATATAGTTATGGTAAAGCCTGCTATGAGCTTTTTGGATATAGTGACTAAGGTTAAAGAGATTACCAATGTTCCGGTGGCTGCATATTCTGTAAGCGGAGAGTATGCAATGGTAAAATCGGCGGCAAAAAACGGATTTATAGATGAGGAAAAGATAATATGTGAGATGGCGGTATCGGCTTTCAGAGCGGGAGCTGATATTTATATTACATATTATGCAAAAGAACTGGCAAAATGTATAGAAAAGGGGATTATCGGATGAAAAAAGGAGTTATAGTTGCAAGCTTTGGCACAAGCCATGAGGATACAAGAAAGAAGACAATAGATGTAATCGAAAATGATATAAGAGAAAAATTCACTAACAGTCTTTTTTTCAGGGCATGGACCAGCAATATAATAAGAGCCAAGTTAAAAAAAACTTCTAACCTCCATATCAATAATATAGAAGAGGCTATAGAGGAAGCTATAAAAGAGGGAGTGGAAGATTTACTGGTAATAAGCACACATATTATAAACGGTGTGGAGCATAATAAAGTAAAGGATACGGTACTAAGCTATAAGAACAGCTTCGAAAAAATAAGAATCGGAAATGCACTTTTGGAGAGCGAAGAAGATTTTAGCTATATGATAAAAGAAATGGATGCAATATACAAAAGGGAGGAAAATAATGCCTACCTTTTAATGGGACATGGTTCAGAGCATGAAGCCAATAAAATATATGAGATGCTTAGAGAGAGATTTGTATCCTATGGCAGAGATGATATACATATAGCCTGTGTGGAAGGCTATCCCTATATAGAGGATGTTTTGCCGGGATTAGCGGATTATAAGGCGGTGCATCTGTATCCGTTTATGATAGTGGCAGGGGATCATGCCAAAAATGATATGGCGGGAGATGATGAAAGCTTTAAAACAATGCTTGAGGATATGGGTAAGCAGGTCGACTTTGAGCTTAAGGGACTTGGGGAATATGATTATGTGAGAAAACTTATACTAAAACATGCTAAAGAGGCGGTATATGTTTAATAAAAACATAATAAGGATAGGTACAAGAAAAAGTGCTTTGGCACTGGCACAGAGTAAATTAGTGGGGGATGCTATATTAAATAGCTTCCCCCATATAAAAATAGAATATATACCTATGAGTACAGCAGGTGATAAAAGACTTGATATATCCTTGCAGGAAATAGGCGGAAAGGGCTTGTTTACAAAGGAGCTGGAAGAGGCATTGATAAATGGAAATATTGATTTGGCGGTGCATTCAGCCAAGGATTTACCATTGGAATTTGATCATAGATTAAAGCTTATGCCGGTTTTAAAAAGGGCGCCGGTCAATGATATTTTGGCAGTAAAAAAGGATTTTTTAAAAGAGACTGATATAAAAACTTTGCCTGAAGGATTTAGAATAGGTACAAGCTCAAAAAGAAGAGAAAAACAATTGCTTTTTTTAAATAAAGATATAAAAATAATACCTGTCAGAGGCAATGTAATTACAAGAATAGAAAAAATATTTTCAAATGATGTGGATGGAGTAATATTGGCGGCAGCCGGTATTGAAAGATTAAAAGCAAATGATAAATATGCCGCAGAGTTTAAAGATATTTTGGATAAAATAAGCATTATAAATATTAGGGAAAAAGATATATTGCCGGCACCGGCGCAGGGCATACTATGTGCCGAATATGCAAATGATGAAATGGCAACTATACTGGAAAAAATACAGGATGGAGAATGTAATACCTTATTTTTTGCAGAAAGAAAATATCTGGCTGTTTTACAGGCTGATTGCCATACAAGTGCAGGTATATATATATACAAAGCTTTGGATAAATACAGTATAAAAGCATATTTTGAGGGTAAATATCTTGAGAAAAACATGATAGACTCAAGTGAAAAGGCATTGCTTGAGGCAGTGGAAGAATTGGCAGGCAGATTAAAGAGGAAAGATGTTTGATAAGGAAATAAAAAAGGTATCATTGGTAGGGGTGGGGCCGGGGGATGAAAATCTTCTTACAATAAAAGCATGTAAATGTATAGAGGATGCGGATGTTATAATATATGACAATTTGATAAATCCCACCATTTTAAACAGAGCAAATATGGGGGCAAAGCTTATATATGCAGGTAAGATATCGGGAAATCATTATCTTACTCAGGATAAGATAAATGAAACCATAGTTTCATATGCCTTGGCAGGAGAATATGTTGTCAGACTTAAGGGAGGAGATCCCTATATTTTTGGCAGAGGGGGAGAAGAGGCGGAGTATCTTTTGCAAAGGGGAATTGATTTTGAGATAGTGCATGGAGTCAGTTCCTTTTATGCAGGGCTTGGATATGCCGGAATACCTGTTACATTCAGAGGTGAGGCGGCATCTTTTCATGTTTTTACAGGGCATAGAAAACAGGGAGAACCGCTTAATCTTGATTTTGCCGGTATAGCAAAGCTTGAGGGAAGTCTGGTATTTTTGATGGGTATATCAAATCTAGGTGCCATTGTAAACGGATTATTATCAAATGGAATGAACCCTGATACGGGAGCTGCAATTATTGAAAATGCCACAAGATATAATCAAAGAGTTTTTAGAGGTAAGCTCTCAAATATTGAAGAAATAGCAAAGAAAGAAAATATTGTTTCAC
Source organism: Lachnoanaerobaculum sp. Marseille-Q4761 (assembly GCF_017565785.1). Taxonomy (NCBI): domain Bacteria; kingdom Bacillati; phylum Bacillota; class Clostridia; order Lachnospirales; family Lachnospiraceae; genus Lachnoanaerobaculum; species Lachnoanaerobaculum sp. Marseille-Q4761. The sequence continues at coordinate 600,519 of NZ_JAGEKB010000001.1, read as the reverse complement.
CTGCGCTTATAGCAATAGGTAATGTATGTAAAAAGAATCTGGATTTCTTTAAAAAAGACGGACTGCCGCTTTCAAATAAAAATATATTATTGACCGCAACAAGACCTTTGACGGAAAAAATGGCTCCTGAATTTAAAGCGCTTGGAGCAAATGTATGTGAAATGAGTCTGATAGCCACAAAGGAGATGGAGATTGAAAGAGATAAATTTACTTTGGAATTGGAACTTGCAACACATATTTTACTTACCAGTGCAAATGGAGTGGATATATTTTTTGAAAAGATAAAAAAGTACGATTTGGATATAAGAAGCCTGCATAATAAAAAAATATGCGTTATAGGCAGCGGCAGCGCAAGTGCCTTAAAAAAGTACGGGGTAAGAGCGGATTTTATACCTTCAAAGTTTGATTCCAAAAGCTTTTTGGAAGAGATGGTTACAGAACTTAATGAAAAAAGCGGAGTCCTTATGCTCAGGGCAAAGCTTGGAAATGATATATTGCCAAATGGACTAAAGGCTGCAGGTATAAAATTTTGTGATATCCCGATTTATGATACAATAATCGACTATAGAAGGAAGTTTGAGCTCAATAAAGAAATAAAAAACTTCGATTATATAGTTTTGGCAAGTGCAAGTGCCGCAAAGGCTCTATGTGAGATGATAGAAGATATGAATGTTCTTAAGGGAAGGGTAGTATCGATAGGACCAATGACCACAAAAGCTCTTATGGAATTTGGTATAGAGGAAGTTATAACAGCAAATCAATATGATGTAAAGGGGATAGTTGATGCAATCAGGAAAATATAAAAAATCGGAAAAATATTTTGAGATATCACAAAAATATATTCCGGGAGGGGTGAATTCTCCGGTTCGTGCGGCAAGGGCGGTACATAGAGATCCGGTTTTTATAAAATCGGCTTCCGGTTCAAAGATATTTGATGTGGACGGGAATGAATATATAGATTATGTATGTTCATGGGGGCCTGCGATACTGGGGCATGCTCATCCCTATGTACTAAAAAAGGTTAAAAAGGCAATAAAAAAAGGGCTAAGTTTCGGTGCACCTACCAAAAAAGAATATATTTTGGCAGAGATGATAAATGAGGCGATGCCTGTGATGGAGCAGGTCAGACTGGTAAACTCGGGTACGGAAGCTACAATGAGTGCTATCAGACTTGCAAGGGGATATACCAATAGGGATCTGATTTTAAAATTCACAGGTTGCTATCACGGACATTCGGACGGGCTTCTTGTGAAGGCGGGTAGCGGTGTGCTTACAGAGGCTATATCTTCAAGTGGAGGAGTGCCGGATGACTATGCCAAAAACACCATTGTGGCGGAGTTTAATGATATAGACAGTGTAAATGCTTTATTTGAAAAATATCATGGAAAAATTGCAGCGGTTATAGTGGAACCGGTGGCTGCAAATATGGGTGTGATTTTGCCGGATAAAGGTTTTTTGGAGTTTCTTAGAGAAATAACAAGAAAAAATTCTGCACTTTTAATATTTGATGAAGTTATTACAGGATTCAGGCTGGCAAAGGGCGGAGCCTGTGAGTACTTTGGGATAGAGCCGGATTTGATTACGCTAGGAAAGATAGTGGGTGGAGGAATGCCTCTTGCAGCCTATGGAGGCAAAAAAGAAATAATGTCTTATATAAGTCCCTTGGGGGATGTGTATCAGGCAGGTACCCTCAGCGGAAATCCGGTAGCTACGGCGGCGGGAATTGCCACTTTGGAGGTGTTGTTTGAAAATCCTGATATTTATAAGCGCATAGATGAAAATACAAAGCTTTTGGCGGACGGCATTGAGAATATAATGAATACTAAAGAAAAGAGAGTTCATATAAATAGAATAGGCTCTTTGATGTCGGTATTTTTTACATCACAGGATGTAAAATCTTATAAGGATGTGCTTACCTGTGATCTTGATAAATATGCCGGCTATTACAGTTTTTTAAGAGAAAACGGAATATATATCGCACCGAGTCAGTTTGAAGCGGTGTTTGTATCGGATGCACACAGCATTGAAGATATAAAAAACACATTAAGTATCATAGCCGGATTTGGGGGAAAATAATGATTTTACTTCTAAGTCTCAGCTTTAGAAACACACCGCAAAAAATAAGGGAGTATTTCGCCTTTGAAAAAGGGGAGAAGGAAAGGCTGTTAAAATCCCTATGCAATGAAGAAATTATAGATGAAGCCGCGGTACTGATTACATGCAACAGAACGGAAATATATATAAGCACCGGAAAGGATAAAGGCACCGGAAGTATTATAAATCTGATTTTGGAAAAATGCGAAGCAATAATAGGGCATACAATAGAGAACTTGCGTGATTATCTGCTTTGTTATACAGGAAAGGGTGCTGTTTCACATATTTATAAGGTCAGCGCCGGACTTGATTCCATGGTGATAGGAGAGGACCAGATTCTTGGGCAGGTAAAGGATGCTATAGAATTTGCAAGAGAATGTAATACTGCCGGTCTGTATTTGAATACATTATTCAGGGATGCGGTTACAGAGGCAAAAAAGATAAAAACCGAAACCCTTATCTCAAAATCGGGAGTATCCACAGCGACATTGGCACTTCGTGCGGCAAAGGATGTACTTCTAAGTTTTGATGAAAAAAAACTTCTTATAATAGGTGCATCCGGCAAAATAGGAAATATAGTATTAAAAAATGCTCTAAGCTATGATTTTTCAAATATCTATGTCACAAAGAGAAGACATAATATAGAGATGTCGCCAAATGGAGCGGATAGGGTAAGCATCATTGAATATCATGACAGATATAATTATATAAATGAGGCGGATATTATTATTTCGGCTACGGGAGGACCACATTTCACACTTACAAAGGAACATATAGAAAATAATATTATAAAAGAGAATAAAAAGGTATTTATAGATTTGGCTCTGCCCTGTGATATAGATGAGAGAATAAAAGACGTAAATAATATATATTATTACAATATGGATGATATGAAAAAATTTGCCGATGAGAATAATGAAAAAAAGAAACTAAGTATCGAAAAGGCAAATTCAATGGTAGAAGAAGGTGTGGAAAAATTTTTAAAATGGGCATTATTTCAGGAGAATTTAAAAGTTTTTTCAGATACGGTAGAGAATCTTGAAAAAGAAATGTCAAGGATAGGTGAAAAAAAGACCTTGGAACATCTGTTTTACAGGATAAGAGATAATGGAAGTTTAGAGGCATTACAATCTATTATTGATATTTTTTCAGTATAAACAGAGGTTTGTCTAATTGTTTAACAACTGAAATATTATTTTCTATATTGAACAAATATATCTGATATATATGTTTATATAGCAAAATTACTTTTTTTGAATTCTTTTTGCAAATATAAAATAGCATAAAAAATATAAAACAAATAATAAAATATTGAAAAATAGCCTAAAAGTATGTTATTATAGAGTTGCATAAAGAATTGCAAATTGACAGTAGATTGACTTGATATGTATAGACAGAAAAAGGGGTGGACCGATCCTTATATCAGAGCATTTTAAAAAGGACCGTAAATGATGCTTTGCTATCAAAATCCGTTCGGACAGGTCACAAAAAATCGTTAGGAGGTATAGTCATGGAGGACTATATTTTATCATGCAGCTCCACCGCAGATATGACTAACGGGTATTACTCCAGTAGGGATATTCATCATATAGACAATAAATACAGTATTAGCGGGAAAACATATGATGAAAGTATGGGAGAGAGCGTGCCTTTGTCGGATTTCTACGAAAGAATGCGAAAGGGAGAGAATCCGACAACAAGTCAAATCGACATGGCAGAATACAAGGAATACTTTAAAAAATTTTTGAAGGATGGTAAGGATGTATTGCATATTTGCCTATCATCAAGTATATCCGGTTCGTATCTATCAGCGATGGCAGCAGTTAAGGAACTAAAAGGGGAATATCCTGAAAGACAATTATATGTAGTAGACTCTTTATCCGCCTCGGCAGGTATGGGCCTGCTGATTGATATTTTGGCAGATAAAAGAGACGAGGGAATGCCTATTGACAAACTGAAGAACTATGCGGAGAATTCTAAAAAGTATATTAATCATTGGTTCTTTTCAACAGATTTGACGACATATTTGAGAGAAGACAGCTTAAGTAATTTTACCTTTAAAATCGGAAAAACATTAAACTTCTGTCCGCTTATGTGCGTAGACGGAGAAGGTAAGCTGGTTGTTATTGAAAAAGTAAAGACAAAGAAAAAGACCATGGAGGCCATTGTTTCCAGAATGGAAGTACAGGCGGTCGATGGGAAAAATTATTCGGGAAAATGCTTTATAGCTCATGCGGATTCAGAAAAAGAAGCAATTAAATTAGCAAGTATGCTGGAAGCTCGTTTCCCTAATTTAAAGGGAAATGTGGAAGTCAAAGAAATAGGTCATATTATAGGCGCACATACCGGTCCGGGAACAGTTGGAGTTTTTTTTGTCGGAGACAAAAGATAATTATTTGGAAATTTTTTAAAATTAAAAAGATGCTTAGACTGATGCCATAAGAACTTTTCTTATGGTACCGGTCCGGGCATTTTTTGTTTATATTAACACTATTGTTCCATTTGCATTTAAGATATATAATTAGTATGAAAATATTTTTGAAAGGGATATACCATGGAAGCATTTGCACTCATAAAAAGAAATGAGGCGGATATTATAAAAGTAAAGGAGCCAAAGCTCTCAGGCATATATAATGCGATATTGACTCCGGTAGCTATATCCGTCTGTACATCTGATGTAAATACAGTATATGGCTCGGGTTCAAAGAAACCGGATAATCTGATTTTGGGACATGAGGCGGTTGCAAGGGTTTTGGAGGTAGGCGAAAAGGTAAAAGATTTTAAACCCGGAGATATTGTAGTGGTTCCGTCAATGACACCGGATTTTCATGATAAGGATATACAGGATGGAAATTTTTTACATGCAGGTGCCAATTTCAGTGCCAATACTTTAGGCAGAAGTACACCCGGAGTTTTTGCAAGGGAATTTGAGGTGGCAAATGTAGACTTGAATCTGGCGATTTTACCTGAGGGAGTAAGTCTTGGCAATGGGCTTATGTGCACCGATATGGTGACCACGGGATTTACCGGAGCCGAAAGAGTGAATTTTGGCGATACCGTGGTAGTGCTTGGGATAGGTGCGGTAGGTCTTATGGCGATATGCGGCGCCTCGCTTCGTGGAGCAGGCAGGATAATTGCAGTAGGCAGCAGAGAGGTGAGTATCCCTTTGGCTTATGAGTACGGTGCAAGCGAAGTTATATCATATAAGGAATGTGATATTACGGAATATGTTCTTAAAACAACCGGAGGTAAGGGTGCGGATATAGTAATAATCGCCGGAGGAAACGATAGGACTTTTTCTGATGCCATAGATATGGTAAGATATGGAGTTGGAAAGGTTGTCAATCTAAAGCTTTTTACAGGTGATGGAAGTATGGAGATACCCAAGTTTTCATCGGGAAGAGGTATGTCGGGTAAGAGCGTATATATGGAGCTTGGCAAGGGTGGCAGAGTTAGAATGGAGAGGCTTTTATCCATGATAAAGCATAAAAGATTTGCACCTGAAAAGATGATTACACATATATTTGAAGGCTTTGAAAATGTAGTGCCTGCACTTGAACTGATGAAGGACAAGGGAAATACTGTTATAAAGACAATGATACTTACGGGATGGTAGAATGAAAAAAATAAGTATAGTGGTTCCATGTTTTAACGAAGAGGAAAATGTGGTACCTATGGCAAATGCCATAAGAGAAGAGTTTAAAAAAAATCTCGCTTTATATGAGTATGAGATTATTTTTATTGATAATGATTCAAAAGACAATACAAGAGATTTGATAAGAGAACTTTGTAAGAATGACAGAGGTATAAAGGGAATATTTAATGCAAAAAACTTCGGGCAGTTTAATTCCCCTTATTACGGAATGCTTCAAAGTACAGGAGATGCCACCATACTTATGGCGGCTGATTTTCAGGATCCGGTAGAGATGATACCCAAGTATGTACATGCATGGGAAGAGGGCTATAAAATAGTTATAGGAATAAAAAAATCAAGTCAGGAAAATAAGATAATGTATCATCTTAGAAGCCTTTATTATAAAACAATAAAGAAGCTTTCAGAGGTGGAGCAGATAGAGCATTTTACAGGATTCGGACTGTATGACAAAGCCTTTATAAATGTAATGAGACAGCTGGATGATCCGGTACCTTTTCTTAGAGGAATAGTTGCGGAGCTGGGCTTTAGAAGAAAAGAAATTCCTTATGAGCAGCCTGAGAGAAGAGCGGGTAAAACCAGCAATAATTTGTACAGACTCTATGATGCCGCCATGCTTTCGGTTACGGCATATACGAAGGTCGGACTGCGTCTTGCAACCTTTGCGGGCATTGTACTGTCAGGAATGTCCATGATTATTGCAGTAGTATATCTGATTTTAAAACTGCTTTACTGGGACAGGTTCCCGGCAGGCATGGCACCGATACTTATAGGAATGCTTTTTTTAGGTTCAATACAGATATTTTTTATCGGACTTATCGGTGAGTATATACTTACAATAAACCAAAGAGTTATGAAAAGACCTTTGGTAGTGGAAGAAGAAAGAATTAATTTTGATGAATAGAGCCGCTTAAAAATGGCAGAATATTTTTTTGTAAAAAGGAATAATACTTTATGAAATATAAGGTTGACTATGTTCGCATAAGAGAAAACTATATTACTTTAAACGGTTGGGTTGTGGGTAAAAAGCCGACTTCACAGCCTTCTTTTCATGTTTATAACAGTAAAATGGAAAGCGTGGATTTTAAATATGTAAAAACGAGAAGAGATGATGTTTGTCAGGTATACTTTGGCAAGATATATGATGAGGACTATGGTTTTGATATCAAATTTGATTATAAAAGAGGAGAGGACTACTATCTTGAGATAGTGGTCGATAATCAAAAAAAGAAGATAAAGTATAATGAAGAACTTATTTATAAGCGTTCCAGCGTAGCATATAAGAGAATGGAAAAGCTTAAGGACCTTTGCAATATGGAAACTGTAAGGGTTGCTTTTAATTTTATGAAAAAGAACGGTTTGAGAGCTCTGATAAGAAAATCAAAAAGTAAAATACAGGGTATGGACAATGACTATGAATATACAGAGTGGTATGAAAAGACAAAGCCGACAAAGGAAGAACTTTCGGCACAAAGGGAGGAAAAGTTTGAGTATTCTCCGGTATTTTCAATAGTTATACCGCTATATGCCACACCCGATAATTTCCTCGGAGAACTTCTTGACTCCATTTTGGCTCAAACCTATACAAATTTTGAGGTTTGTCTGGCGGACGGAAGTGAAAACGGCAAGGATAAAGAGGAGTTTATAAAAAAATACATTGAAGAAAAGAATACGGGAAATAAAATAAAGTATAAAAAGCTTGGGAAAAACTTAGGAATCGCAGGCAATACAAATGAGGCACTTAAGATGGCAGGCGGAGATTATATAGTACTTGCCGACCATGATGATGTTATTACCGAGAATGCATTGTATGAATGTGCAAAGGCGATAAATAAAGAGGATTGCGATTGCTTATACTCTGATGAGGACAAGCTTGATATGGATGGAGGTTCACTATTTGATCCTCATTTTAAGCCGGATTTTAATATAGATTTATTGGAGAGTGTAAATTATATCTGCCATCTTTTTGTGGTAAAGAAAGAACTTGTAGATATAGCCGGAATGTTTGATGCGGCATATGACGGTGCACAGGATTATGATTTTATATTCAGGGTTACCGAAAATGCAAAAAAAATCGTGCATATACCGAAGGTATTATACCATTGGAGATGCCATATGAATTCTACCGCTTCCAATCCGCAGAGCAAATTATATGCATTTGAGGCAGGTGCAAGAGCCATAAAGGCACATATAGAGAGAGTTGGGAAGTCCCTGCATATAGAAAAAATAGATAAGGGAGTGGATTACGGTATTTATCATAAATACTTTATACTGGATAAAGAACCGCTATTATCCATCATTATTCCAAATAAAGACCATAGAGAAGATCTTGATTTGGCTATTCGCTCCATAATGACAAAGAGTACTTATAAAAATATAGAATTTATTGTAGTGGAAAACAATTCCACGGACAAAAAGACTTTTGAGTACTATGAGAAGATTCAAAATGAGTTTAAAAATGTAAGGGTAGTATACTGGGAGAGGGAGTTTAACTATTCTCTTATAAATAATTTCGGTGTGGGCTTTGCAAACGGGGAATATTTATTTTTCTTAAACAATGATATAGAGCTTATAAATCCAAGAGCCATAGAGGAGATGATGTGGTATGCTCTAAGAGATGATGTCGGCATAGTAGGAGCAAGACTCCTTTACAATGACGATACCATACAGCATGCAGGTGTTGTGGTAGGCTTTGGAGGTGTGGCAGGTCATACCTTTATAGGACTTTCCGAGGTGGAAAACAGCTATTTCCACAGAGCACTTACATTACAGGACTATTCTGCGGTGACTGCTGCGGCACTTATTACAAAGAAGTCTGTATTTGAAGAAGTAGGAGGCTTTAGTGAGGAGCTGGCTGTGGCATTTAATGATATAGATTTTTGTATGAAGGTAAGGGATAAAAATTATCTGGTGGTTTACAATCCTTATGCATTATTCTATCATTATGAGTCAAAATCGAGAGGTCTTGAGGACAGTCCGGAAAAAATCGAAAGATTTAACAAAGAAACAGCTATATTTATGAAGAGATGGCCGGATATACTGGCAAACGGAGATCCGTATTATAATCCGAATCTTACATTGAGAAAGTCAAATTTTGCATTAAGAGATTTATTGAATGAAAAAATCGGAGAACCTTTTATTGATGAAAAAATAAAGAAATACCTATAGGTATTCGGGAGAAATATGAGTAAAGTAACTATAATAATCCCCAATTATAACGGGATTGATTTTTTGAAGGATTGTATTGAATCACTCAGATATCAGAGCTATAAAAACTTTGAAGTTTTGATTGTGGACAATGGTTCAAAGGACAAATCGGTAGAGTATCTGAAGTGTCTTGAAAGTTATGAAAACAATCTGAATATAAAGGTAATATATCTGGATGAAAACCTCGGATTTGCCGGCGGTGTGAATGTAGGGCTTGCGGCATCAGACAGTGAGTTTATTATTTTATTAAATAATGATACGGAAGTTTTCCCTGATTATGTGGAAATGCTTGTAAATGCAATAGAAAAGTCCGATAAGATATTTGCGGTAAATCCATTGATGATAAATGCTCATAATAAAGAGCTTGTGGATGATGCCGGAGACGGATATTCCTTGCTTGGATGGGGATATCAGATAGGTGTGGGCGAAAGGGTAAAAGATTTTACTAAGAAAAGGATCGTATTTTCAGCCTGTGCCGGAGCAAGTATATACAGAAAAAGTATTTTAGATGAAATAGGATATTTTGATGAGATGCATTTTGCCTATCTGGAGGATATGGATTTAAGCTTCAGGGCAAGACTTAGAGGATATATAATAGGTTTTGAGCCGAAAGCAAAGGTATATCATCTAGGAAGTGCGACTTCGGGTTCAAAATACAATTCCTTTAAGGTAAGACTTGCGGCAAGGAATAATATTTATCTTATTTATAAGAATATGACAAATTTTCAAATAGCATTTAATTTCTTTCCGCTTTTTGTAGGTACAATGATAAAAATGGGATTTTTCCTGAAAAAAGGATTTATAAAGGATTATATCACCGGACTTATTGAAGGATTTAGAAATCTGAAAGAATGTGACAGAGTTGATTTTACCGAGATAAAAAAATCAAATATACTGGCTTTGGAAGGTGAGATAATATTTGGAACCTTTGAATATGTGTATAGATTTATAAAAAGACATTCAGGTTAAGAACTGTTACTAAAGATTAAGCAAAATGTAATGTTATGATTTTGCTTTTAGTTGTAAAATTAATATATGATTCTACATAGAAATGGGCAAGTATATCGCATAGGCTTGCGATATGGAGCAATATATGATTAAAGAAAACCAGAAGAGACTGAATAGGCTGCATGTACTCTTAGATGCCGTAGTCATATTTGTGAGCTATTTGATAGCTTATCTTATAATGTATTATAATGACGGCGCACAGCTTGCATTGTCTACACAGGAGTATTTCAGCGCACTGATAATTATTATACCCGGATTTTTGATACTGTATGAATTCTTTGAACTGTATACGCCAAAGAGAGTTTCCGGAAGAAGAAGTGAAATAGCAAATATATTTAAGGCCAATTCAATCGGATTTTTGATATTTACTTTGACACTGTATTTGGGCGGTAAAAATATGGATATGCACCATTTCTCAAGAAGACTGGTGATTATATTCTATATCCTTACAAATGTATTGATGGTATTTGAGAGAAGTTCCATAAGGATATTCTTGATGAATATACGCCAAAAAGGATATAATCAAAAGCATGTTTTACTGATAGGATATTCAAGGGCTGCGGAAGGCTACATCGACAGAGTAAAACAAAATCCCGAGTGGGGTTATAATATCAGGGGAATACTTGATGATAACAAGGAGAGAGGCTTTAGTTATAATGGCATAAAGGTAATCGGAACTATACAAAACCTACATATGATTCTTGAAATGAATGTACTTGATGAGATTGCAATTACACTCAGTATAAAAGAATATGAGCACTTGGAAGCAATAGTAAATGATTGTGAGAAATCGGGTGTACATACAAAGTTTATACCGGATTATAATAATTTTATTCCGACCATACCGCATATAGAGGATTTATGGGGGCTGCCTGTTATAAATATCAGGCATGTACCGCTCACGGAATTACATAATGCATATATAAAAAGAATTGTGGATATTTTCGGGGCATTATTCGGTATAATACTGTTTTCACCGGTAATGATAATCTCAGCCATACTTGTAAAGTTGACAGATGGCGGACCTATAATATATGCTCAGGAGAGAGTAGGTTTACATAATAAACCTTTTAGAATGTATAAATTCCGCTCTATGGCAGTGCAAAAGCCGTCGGAGGAAAAGTCAAAATGGACCACGCCGAATGATCCGAGAGTTACGGGTGTCGGCAGGTTTATAAGAAAAACGAGTATTGATGAAATGCCGCAGTTTTTTAATATCCTAAAGGGAGATATGTCTTTGGTGGGACCAAGACCTGAAAGACCTTTCTATGTGGAAAAGTTCAGGGAAGAGATACCGCATTATATGATTAAACATCAGGTAAGACCGGGGCTTACAGGTTGGGCACAGGTCAACGGTTTTAGAGGAGATACATCTATACAAAAGAGGATTGACCATGACTTATATTATATTGAAAACTGGACCTTGGGTTTTGATTTCAAGATAATGTTTTTGACGATATTTAAGGGATTTATCAATAAAAATGCTTATTAGCAGGAGGATTATAATGAGCGAAGAAAATAAGAAGTCCAGAAAAAAGAAAAAATCCAAAGTCATTTTTTTCATTACAATGCTTATAGCGGAGATTTTTGTACTGGGTGTTATATTTGCATATGCTTATGCACTCAAACAATATTCCAAAATACAAAGACCGGAATATGATATTGAAGAGGTTGTAAACACCGATTTGTCAGAGAAAAAGCTGGAAGAGATGAGAGGCTACAAAAATATTGCGGTATTCGGTGTGGACTCAAGAGACAGCAGTGTAGGAAAGGGCAACAGATCGGATGTTATAATTATATGCTCTATTGAGCAGGATACAGGAGAGATAAAGCTGGTATCCATCTATAGAGATACATATTTGGATGTCGGTAAAAACTCCTTCCAAAAAGCTACTCACGCATATAGCTATGGCGGACCTGCAAGTGCCGTTAAGATGTTAAATGACAGTTTGGATTTGAATATTACAGACTATATTACATTTAACTGGAAGGCTGTTGCAACAGCAATCAATATCCTTGGAGGTATAGATGTAGAGATTACAAAACCTGAATTTAAGTATATCAATTCATATATTACAGAAACTGTTAAAGGTACCGGAATAGGCTCGGTACAGTTAAAGGCACCGGGTATGCATCATTTGGACGGCGTTCAGGCTGTAGCTTATGCCAGACTTAGATATATGGATACCGACTATCAAAGAACCGAAAGGCAGAGAAAAGTTATAGAGCTTGCTTTTGAAAAAACAAAAAAAGCGGATTTAAAAACACTTAATGATTTGCTTGGAAATATGCTTTCAATGGTGGCTACAAATCTTACCTGGCAGGACGGACTTGATATGATAAATGATATCAAAAAATATAAGCTTGCAGATACAGCCGGTTTTCCTTTTGAGATGGATGATATGACACTTGGAACCAAGGGATTTATTGTGGTTCCGGTAAATCTTGAAAGCAATGTTTTGGAGCTTCATAAATATCTTTTTAAAGATGAGGATTATGAGGTTTCCGCAAAAGTAAAGGCATACAGTGACAGGATTTCATCCGATACGGGAATTTATAAAGATGGAAACAGTGTAAAGCGTGTGAAGGCAAGCGGAGGCTATAAGTCCAACAGTAAATCCGATGAAGATGACGAGACCAAGAGCAAGAAAAAGTCAACCACGGAGGCTGAGACTAAAAAGAGTGTGGATATCTATATAGATAATAACGGAAGATATTATCAATTGGATAAAAACGGTGAAACTGTGTGGATGGAAAAGGATGCCGACAGTGAGTACTACACCGACGGTGCAGGAAATAAATATCGTTTGCAGCCGTATGAGAGTGAAAATGAAGGTACATCCGAAAAAGAGAAATCCACAAGTACTTCCAAAACAAGTGTAAATGTGGGACCGGGAGAGACCACACAGGCTTCCAAGGGATCAAATGTTGAAATCATCACTTCACCGACAGAGCCTCATACAAAAAAGAGCACATCAGCGACGGAGACTGAGCCAAATACCAAAAAGAAGCCTGACGGGCCGGGAGAGACTACGACTGCCGCACCGGTGGAGACAAAGAAACCCAACGGACCGGGAGAGACCACAGTGGCTCCTACAACTCAGGCACAGACCAAGGAAAGTAAGGAAAACAAGGCTACAAAGGAGTCCACGGTAGAGCCGATGCCTACCCCTACGGAAAAAGAGTCAACTGCTGCCAAAAAAGAGGAGACTGTTGCCCCCGCACCGACCGTTATAGGACCGGGAGGCGGAAATGTACAGACCGTAGAAGCAAGACCTGAATAAAAATATCAGATTTCATAAAAGAACTCTGTGCGTAATTTTAAAAATCCGTAAACTAAAAAACATATTTTAAACGCAAAAAATACACAAATAAGACACAAAGCATTGGTAGACTACTAACCATAGAGGAAAGCTACCAATGCTTTTTAAATATATGAAAGGAGAGTACGGTATCGTACAGGAAATATTATGGGATTTGACAGAGATGATTTTGAAAATGAAATAAACAGCAGAAATGAGTACAATAAAGAAGAGAATACAATAAAGGAAAATAATGCTGACAGTCTTAATGCAGAGGATGAGCAAAGAGATATAGACAGCATCATAAAAAAACATACTGAAAGTCTTGCAAAGGCGGCAGAGAATATTGCAAGAAATGAAGGAAGACTTGAGGGCGAAGGCAGCTATGAATCACAGGATATAAGGTCAGAAGGGCATACAAATATATCGGATACGGTTTATGATAAAGCAGGTGATATAGAATCAAATGTAAATAATTTTTCATCAGATACAGCCGTAAGTCTTGATAAAACAGAGCATCAGGTATCAAATACAGGTATGGATATTGGGAAATCAGATAGTGCATCATCAAATATAAATGCGAGTTTTGATAGAACTGATGGGGTATCATCAAATGCAGCTTTTAATAAAACAGATAATATATCAACAAATACAGCCGGGGAGGTAAATACAGATGGATACAATAAAGGAAGTGATAGAGAGATTAATAGAGGAACTCAGTCAGAAGATGTACGAGCAAGGGCTCTTACCGCACAGCCTCAAAAAGTCCAAGGTAAGAGTAAGGAGCGAAAAAAATCAAAAGTAGGAAAAGCTGTAGGGCTTGTAGCAAGTGCGGCGGTATTCGGACTTGTGGCAGGCGGTGTGATGGTAGGTGTAAATACAGTTGCAAACAGCTATTTGGCAGGCAATGTAGAAACTAAGGATGATATCATTATAGGAAATCAAAGTGATATCAAGAGTGACAGTGAAACGACTGCTGCACCTGCAACCAATCTTTCAAGCATGGATGTGTCCACCATTGTAGATAAGGCAATGCCTTCTGTAGTTTCTATTTACGGAAAAGCGGAGGTGACACAGAACAGTTTCTTCGGTCCGCAAAGCTATGAGGCACAGTCAAGCGGTTCAGGAATCATAGTCGGAAAAACAGATACGGAGCTGCTGGTAGTTACCAATAACCATGTTATTGAAGATACGAACAGTCTGGAAGTGGAGTTTACAGACGGAACCAAGGCTGCTGCTTCTATAAAAGGTGGTGACAGTGACAATGATGTGGCTGTAGTAGCGATTAAGTTATCAGACCTTTCAGAAGATACATTATCAAAGATAAGTATTGCCAATATAGGTGATTCTGACAGTGTGAAAGTAGGTCAGGGAGTAGTGGCTATAGGTAATGCCCTTGGATATGGACAGTCGGTAACGGTCGGTTATGTCTCCGCATTAAACAGAGAAATAAAAACCGAGGGTGGTACTTCAAGAAATCTGTTACAAACAGATGCAGCCATCAACCCCGGAAATTCAGGCGGTGCACTACTTAATATGAAGGGTGAGGTTATAGGCATAAACTCAGCAAAGTATTCAGATACCGCTGTAGAAGGAATGGGCTATGCGATACCGATTACTGCGGTAAAGGAGCTTATAGGCGAACTTTCAACCAAGGAAACAAGAACTGTGGTAGCACAGGAAAATCAGGGTTATCTTGGAATACAGGGTAAGGATATAGATGAGGAAATGGCTAAGGCTTATGATATGCCACAGGGTATATATGTGTACAAGGTGGTAGAAGGCGGAGCAGCCGCATCTTCAGATTTAAAAGCAAAGGATATTATAATCAAGTTTGACGGTCAAAGTGTAAGAAGCATGGAGAGTCTTAAAAATATGCTTACATACTATGAGAGTGGAAGAACTATAGACCTTACAGTACAAAGACTTGATGAAAACGGTGATTATGTGGAAAAGACCATAAGCATCACACTCGGTAAAAGAGAAATACAGGAGCAGTAATGCATTTGTACGGTATAATTCCTGAAGAGATAAATCATGCAACTATAATTTAAGGTTTTAAAGCAACAGACTAATTACCTGTTGCTTTTTTTAATGCTTATATTGTATACTAAATTGCTATACAGGAAATGGGAGTAGGAAGAATGAGACTTAGACATATAAAGGGCTGTGAGGACTTTATCTCTGATGCAAAGGAATGTATAAGAGAGGATAAAGCCATAGAACTGAAGGGGAAAATACAGGATATATTTAAAGAAAAAAGACCTTTGCAAATAGAGATAGGCATGGGAAAAGGTCAGTTTATAAGAAATATGGCAATAAAAAATCCGGATATAAACTTTATAGGTATAGAAAAGTATGAAAGTGTACTTATGAAGGCAATACAGAGAAAAAGAAATATTGAGACTGAAAAAGAGATAGATAATCTAAGGTTTTTATGTGCGGATGCAAGGAAGCTGGCAGAAATATTTGATGTCTGTGAAGTGGATAAGATTTTTCTTAATTTCTCAGATCCATGGCCAAAGGACAGACATGCAAACAGAAGATTGACTTCACCCGACTTTTTAAATATCTATGACACTATATTAAAAAAAGATGGGGTGATAGAGTTTAAGACCGATAACAGGGGGCTTTTTGAGTATTCTTTGGAAGTAATAAAGGATTCAAAATGGAAACTGAACTATTGCAGTTTTGACTTTCATTCCGAAAAAGAGTCAGAGGGAAATATAATGACCGAGTATGAAGAGAAGTTCGCAGGTCAGGGGAATAAGATTTGTAAGATGATTATAAGCAGATAAAAAATACCTGCTCTTAACAAGCAGGTATAAAAAAGCTCCAATGATGACGGTCATTGGAGTTTATTTTATGCATTGATGCTATCAACAGCCTTTGAAAGTCTTGCAACCTTACGAGAAGCGTTATTCTTGTGATATACACCCTTAGATGCCGCCTTTGTAATCTCAACGATTGCAACCTTAAGGTTATCCTGTGCAAGCTTCTTATCATTTGCTGCAACAGCACTGTCAACCTTCTTAATAGCAGTTTTTACTTTTGATCTGATAGCCTTATTTCTTTCTGTTCTAACTAAAGCAACTTGAATTCTTTTCTTTGCGGATTTGATATTAGCCACATTTACCTCCAATAAATAAATAACTTTTTTAATAGTATGAAAGTTACACTTTCAAAAGTTTATATCGAAGCCTGGACACGGACAGTTCAATCTAAACGCGAGTATAATTTTAGGATATTCTAAGTGGAATGTCAAGGTTTAAGAAGAAGTTTTGTAAAAGATTTTATCAAAAAATTAGCACTCAACTATTGACAATGCTAACAAGTAGTGTTATAGTACATATATAACAAATAAGACATGGATAACAAAGGTCGTTACAGAGCTTTATATCTCAGAGTTTTATTTGTAAACTAAGTATTATAGATAAGGAGATATAGATATGTTATTACCTAGAAGAAATTATAATTTATTTGATGATTTTTTTAATAATGATTTTTGGAACAGAGATTTTGGAAAGTTTGAGGCTCCAAGCATGAAAACGGATGTGAAGGAAGTGGACGGCAATTATGAGCTCATTGTGGAACTTCCGGGATTTAATAAGGAAGATATCACAGCAAGCTTAAAGAACGGCTATCTGACCATCAGTGCAAAACATGAAGAAAATAATGACGAGAAAGATGAAAAGGATAGATACATCCGCAGAGAGAGAAGATTCGGTTCTTGTCAGAGAAGCTTCTTTGTAGGAGAGGCTCTTACAGAAGAAGATATAAAGGGCTCATATAATAACGGCATTTTAAAGCTCACTTTACCAAAGGAGAAAGAGAGCCTGCCACAGCAGCCAAAGACAATAGCAATTGAGTAAGCCTGAAAGGGGCTGCAGCTTTAAGGATATGCTAAGTAATTCCTTATTGCTGCAGCCCTTTTTTATTCAGCTTTTTATTTCAGGAACTTATTCCGGAAAAATTTTACCAAAGAGTTAGACGCTACAAGGATTGTAAAATTAAATATCTCAAGTATAGTACCTGAGTGAAACATTGAGGAAGAACCACGAAAGATTAAATATCACATCCATATATGAACGATTAAGCGAATGATTAAGTATCACTATCATCTTGTATATTATGATACTTAGTGCTATCATAAATTTTTAAAGAAATAATTTGTGGAGGTTATTTATGGCATTGATTTTACCAAAGGATTATGATCCCGTCTTAAGTGTAAGGCAAACTCAGGAAGCAATAAAGTATATCAGAGATACATTTCAAAAAGAATTCGGAAAAGAAATGAATCTTGAGAGAGTATCTGCGCCTTTATTTGTATCAAAGTCAAGCGGATTAAATGATAATCTGAGCGGAGTGGAGCGTCCTGTGACATTTGATATTCTGGGAGTACCGAATGAGGAGTATGAGGTGGTTCAATCACTTGCAAAGTGGAAAAGAATGGCACTTGGCGAGTATAATTTTGCTCCGGGAGAGGGATTATATACAAATATGAATGCCATCAGAAGAGATGAGGAACTGGATAACCTGCATTCATGTTATGTGGATCAATGGGACTGGGAGAAAGTAATAAGAAAAGAGGACAGAACCGTTGAAGTGCTTGAAGATACTGTAAGAACCATATTTAAGGTCATCAAGCATATGGAACATGAGGTATGGTATAAATATCCGGAGGCTGTAAATCATCTGCCTGAGGATATCTATTTTATTACCTCCGAGGAGCTTAGACTAAGATATCCTGATAAGACACCGAAGGAAAGAGAATGTCTGATATCCAAAGAATACGGATGTGTATTTATAGAAAAAATAGGTGGGGCACTTGGGGACGGAAAACCTCATGACGGAAGAGCGCCTGACTATGATGACTGGGAATTAAACGGAGATATTCTTTTCTGGTTTGAAAATTTAAACTGTGCAGTTGAGATTTCAAGTATGGGAATAAGAGTTGATGAGGCGGCTATGGAAGCACAACTAAAAATTGCAAATGCACTTGACAGAAAAAATCTACCGTTCCATAAGGCACTTTTAGCCGGAGAACTTCCATATACAATAGGCGGAGGTATCGGACAGAGCAGACTATGTATGCTTCTTCTCAATAAGGCACATGTAGGAGAGGTGCAGTCAAGCATATGGCCGGCATCTATGATAGAGACTTGCAAAAAGCATGGAATGATACTATTATAAAGGTAGTAACTGTTTTGAAAGATTTTCAAGTTTTTCAATGCAAGATAAGCTTACAAGGATTTAAAGGAGTGTTTTGATGGCAAGAAAAAGAAAAAGAGCCATAGGAATATTAAAAAACAAATTCGATATAGTTGCAGTTACTGCGGTAGTGGTAGTCCTGGCAATAATTCTCGGTTTAAAAGTACATAGTATAAAGCAGGAACTGGCAAAAAGAGAGTCCTATAATCAAAAAATAGTTGAAGAACTTGAGAGCGAAGATGAAAGGGCAAAAAAGCTGGAAGAGCAAAGAAAATATGTGCAAACCGACAGCTATATAATAGAGATGGCAAGAGAAAAACTTGGTCTGGTTTTTCCTGATGAGATTGCTATAAAGGCAGAAAAATAATATGTTAGATACAGATGCATTAAGTCATTTCATAGAAGAAAATCAATTGATAAAAAAGGGAGACCGGATAGTACTTGGTGTTAGCGGCGGCGCAGACTCGATATGTCTGCTTAATATATTAAGTTGCATACAAAAAGCCTTAGAAATAAGGCTTTTTGTCGTACATATAAATCATGGTATCAGAGGAGAAGAAGCCAAAAGAGATGAGGATTTTGTAAGGGATTTTTGCAAAAGATTGAATGTGGAATTTTTTGCTTTTCACTATGATATCAAAAAAATGGCAAGAGAACAAAAGATAAGTGAGGAAGAGGCAGGAAGAAAAGCAAGATATTCAACCTTTGATACAGTTGCAAAAAAAATAATCCAAAAAGAGGGTGCGGATGCCCAAAATGTAAAGATTGCCATTGCCCATAATAAGGATGACAATGCGGAAACAATATTGCATAATCTCTCAAGAGGAAGCGGCATCTCGGGACTTAAAGGGATACTTGCACAAAACGGAAATATTATAAGACCTTTGCTATGTTTTTCAAGACAGGAAATAGAAGAATATCTTAGTAAAAATAATATAGAGTATATGACCGACAGTACAAATCTTGAAAATGAATATACAAGGAATGTTTTAAGAAATGAAGTTTTTCCCATACTTAAAAATAATGTAAACAGCAATGTAATCAATAATTTTTATAAAACTTCCAATATAGTGGCTGAAGCGGATGAATATTTTGAAAATCTGGCAATAAAATTTTGTGAAAAGAATTTAAAAAATACCGGCGATGGGGTGTTTTTACTTAATAAAAAAGAATTATTGAAAAAAGAACATATTTTAGCCACCTATATTATCAGATACAGCCTAAGAGAAATATTAAAACAAAAAAATCATGGCATTAAGGATATAGCCATGGTGCATATAGAGGATATATGGAACTTGGCAAAACTGGAAAACGGAAAAAAGCTGGATTTAAAATATTCTTTAAAAGTATATAATGAATATGACAATCTGAAATTCAGCGAGGAAGCGGTAAAAACAGATAATATTATATTGCCTGAAATAAAATACAGAATTTTGGATGATTTTAATATGAAAGATATCCCCAAAGATGGCAATATAAGATGGATGGATTTTGACAAAGTCCTTGAAAATATAGTAAAATATAATAGAAAATCTTTATCTATAAATAATATTATTAATAAAGATGATATGATAAAAATCATAAAAGAAAATCTTGTTATCAGAGGATATGAGAGCGGTGATTTTATTTATATAAGAGCAGGCAAAAAAGCGATCAAAAAGCTTTTTACAGATGAGAAAATACCTGCAACCGTCAGAAAGGATCATATACTTCTTTCAATAGATTCACAGGTGCTTTGGATATTCAGTTTGGACAATATCTTTTATAATTCAGGCGGTCTTGACAGAACGGGTGAATTATACAGAGTTGATAAAAGTACAAAAAATATTTTGGAAATAAAGGTAAGTAGGAGATTAATATGAAAGAGAAAATCAATGTAATGATAACCGAAGAGGAAATCAGCAAAAGGATTTTGGAAGTTGCAGACAGAATCAATAAGGATTATGAAGGTAGAGAACTTATACTGATATGTGTCTTAAAGGGCGGTGTCATGTTTATGTGTGACCTGGCAAAAAGACTGAATCTTGATGTAAGACTGGATTTTATGAGTGTATCAAGCTATGGTGCCGAGACCAAAAGCTCGGGTGTTGTTAAAATAATAAAGGATTTGGATAACAGTATAGAGGGCAGGGATGTATTGATAGTTGAGGATATCATAGATTCAGGTAATACATTGGCATATCTTCTTGATATACTTGAAAAGAGAGGACCAAAGTCCATAAAGCTTTGTACTCTTTTGGACAAGCCTTCCAGAAGAGAAAAAGATGTAGTCGTTGACTATGTATGTTTTGAAATAGAAGATAAATTTGTCCTCGGATACGGACTTGACTATGACCAAAGATATAGGAATCTGCCTTATATCGGGGTTATGGAATTTTTGGAATAGATAGGAGCAAAATGAAAAAAGTAGATAATCCGGTAAGAATGTTTTTCTTACTTTTTGTTGTGGCACTTGTGGTATGGCTTATTTTAAACATGGGAAACCGGCTCAGTATAACAAAGCTGAATTCAGCACAGTTTAATAAATTGGTTGAAGAGAAAAATATTGAGGCTGTTGAAATAAGACAGAATTCACAAACCCCTACCGGTGAAGCTATAATTTACCTAAGAAACCAGGAAGAGTACGGAAAAAACGAGGTACATTATTTTATATCCGATGTTAATGAATTTATTAAAAAGATAGAGGCAAAGGATATAGTATATATTTTGGATGATGTTCCAAGAGACAGCATGTTTACAAACACAATATTGCCGATAGGTCTTACAGCCGTTATGATAATATTCCTTATTATGTATATGAACGGAAGAATGGCGTCAGGAGGCGGTTCCGGCAATAATAAGATGATGAATTTCGGCAAAAGCAGGGCAAGAATTGTAAAAACAGCGAATGTGAACTTCTCAAAGGTAGCCGGACTTGAAGAGGAAAAGGAAGAGCTGGCAGAGGTCGTGGACTTTTTAAAGGATCCGGGGAAATATACCAGACTCGGTGCAAGGATTCCGAAGGGAATTATACTTGTCGGTCCTCCGGGAACTGGAAAAACTCTTTTAGCCAAGGCTGTGGCAGGAGAGGCTGGAGTACCTTTCTTTACGATATCAGGTTCAGACTTTGTAGAGATGTTTGTAGGTGTAGGTGCGAGCAGAGTAAGGGATCTTTTTGAGGATGCAAAGAAAAATGCACCCTGTATTATATTTATAGATGAGATAGATGCGGTGGGCAGAAGAAGAGGCTCCGGACTTGGCGGCAGCCATGACGAGAGAGAGCAGACTCTAAATCAGCTCCTTGTAGAGATGGACGGCTTTGCAGGAAATCAGGGCATTATAGTTATGGCGGCTACAAACAGAGTGGATATTCTGGATCCGGCGCTTCTTCGTCCGGGAAGATTTGACAGAAAAGTGGCAGTAGGCAGACCTGATGTGGCGGCAAGGGAGGCTATCTTAAAGATACATGTTTCATCAAAGCCATTGGCTGATGATGTTGACTTACATTCAGTGGCAAGACAGACATCAGGATTTACAGGTGCCGACCTTGAGAATTTGATGAATGAATCCGCAATACTTTCAGCAAGGGAAGGCAAAGTGTACATTTCCGCTAATGATATAAACAGAGCATTTATAAAGGTGGGAATCGGTACGGAGAAAAAATCCAGATTGGTAAGTGAGCAGGAAAAGGCAATTACCGCATATCATGAGGCGGGACATGCCATACTTTTTAGAGAACTTGAGGGTGTAGGACCTGTACATACTATTTCCATTATACCTACAGGTGTAAGTGCGGCAGGATATACCATGCCGCTGCCAAGTGAAGATCAGATGTTTAACACCAAGTCAAAGATGATAAATGATATCATGGTAAGTCTTGGAGGAAGAATAGCGGAAGAAATTATTTTCGGAGATATTACAACAGGTGCAAGTTCCGACATAAAACAGGCTACCAAAGTTGCAAGAGCAATGGTAATGGAGTTTGGAATGAATGAGAGAGCAGGACTTGTAAACTACGGCAATGAAGGTGATGAAATTTTTATAGGAAGAGATTTCGGTCAGACAAAGTCATATAGTGAAGAAACAGCAAGTATGATAGACGAAGAAGTAAGAAGCATTATCAATGATTGCTATAAAAAGGCAAAGGAGATAATCTTAAAAAGAAAATATGTACTTGAATCCTGTGCCGCACTTCTTATAGAAAAAGAAAAGATTGGTTTTGAAGAATTTGAGGCATTGTTTTAGATGAATATTGAAAGTATTTTTAGTGATGAAACATCGGATTATATCTCATTGCAAAGCCTTAAGGATGGACATGAAATACGGATACAGATAAGAGTTTTTAAGGATGATAAGCCGGAGATCTTATTGGTAAATTATTTTGACGGTAGTGAATCAAAGATGGAAAAGCTTCATTCAAGCGATTACTTTGATTATTACTATGTTGATTTGAGTGATATAAGCTATTTAAAATATTATTTTAAAATAATTGAAGGCGGAAATACACTGTTTTATACAAGATTCGGTGTTACGGATTATTTAAAAGAAGATACATTGTTTGAATACAATAAAGACTTTTCTTTGCCCGAGTGGGCAAAGGGAGCCTTGATGTATCAGATCTTCATAGACAGATTTAATCGTGGAGATGAAACAAATGATGTAGTGGATGATGAATATATCTATATAGGTTTACCTGTAAAACATAAGGAAAATTGGAATGAATATCCTTCAAATTTTGATGTGGGGTATTTTTATGGCGGAGACTTGGAAGGCGTTTTACAAAAACTGGACTACTTAAAGGACTTTGGGGTTGAGGTAATATACTTTAACCCTCTCTTTGTATCACCGTCAAATCATAAATACGACACTCAGGACTATGATTATATTGATCCGCATATAGGCAGGATAGTGGATGATGCGGACGGTATTTTGGGTGAATTTGACAGTGACAATAAAAACGCCACAAAGTATGTAAAAAGAGTTACAAGCAAAAAAAATCTGGAAGCAAGTAATGAATTATTTATCAAGCTTGTAGAAGAAGCACATAAAAGAAATATAAAAATAATAATAGACGGAGTGTTTAATCATTGCGGTTCTTTTAATAAATGGATGGATAAAGAAGGCATTTATAAAAGAGCGGATGAAGGCTATCCTTTAGGAGCATTCTGGTCAAAAGAAAGCGAGTTCAGATCATATTTTAATTTCATTGGAGATGCATATGACGGCTGGTGGGGACATGATACTCTGCCTAAGCTTTATTATGAAAACAGCAAAAAGCTTGTGAATGAGATACTTCGTATCGGAAAAAAATGGATATCACCGCCTTTTAATGTGGACGGATGGAGACTGGATGTGGCAGCCGATTTGGGATATACCAGAGAGTTTAACCATGAGTTTTGGTCAATGTTTAGAAATGTTATAAAGGGAGTGAATAAAGATGCTCTGATTCTGGCGGAGCATTATGGTGATCCGAGCTTTTGGCTGGACGGCAAATGCTGGGACGGAGTAATGAATTATGACGGCTTTATGGAGCCGGTAAGCTGGTTTTTGACAGGACTTGAAAAACATTCCGACAGAGAGGATATGAGTCTTAAGGGAAATTCGGAGCTGTTTTTTATGATGTTAAAAAATGCTTTGGGAAAGATTCATTATGATGCGGCACTCGTATCTATGATTCAGCTTTCAAATCACGATCATTCAAGATTTCTTACAAGGACCAACGGTATTGTGGGAAGAATAGGTACTTACAAATCAGAGGATGCAAGCGAGGGTGTAAGACTTGAGGTGATGAGACAGGCAATAATGATGCTTGTGAGTCTGCCGGGTGCTCCTACGGTTTATTACGGAGATGAGGTCGGAGTATGCGGATTTACCGACCCCGATAATAGAAGAACATATCCCTGGGGGAATGAAAATCTTGAACTTTTAGAGTATCACAGATATATGAACAGATGGCATAGACTTAGAAAAGAGTTAAAATACGGATCTTTAATAAAACTTATATCAAAAGATTCCATAGTCGGATATGCCAGAGTTTTTAAAGACAGTATATCGGTGATTATAATACATAGCGGTAAGGATAGGAAAAGAATAGATATTCCTCTCTATCTTACCGGAATGAGGGATAATGCCGCAATAAGCCGTGTAATATATACAGGCACCTCAGGTTATAATGTGGGTATAGTCACTTATTTTAATGATAACGGACATTTAAGCATGGAAATAGAGCCGGATTCGGGATATTTACTGGTGAGTGAAAACCTGTAAACAGACAGTTCACTTGGAGAATATATGTTACAGAATGATAAAAAATATATAGGAAAATTATTCAGTAATAAGGATTTGAGACTGCTCATTATTCCCTTGATTATAGAGCAGTTTCTGGCTATTGCAGTCGGTATGTCGGATACAATTATGGTAAGCTTTGCGGGAGATGCCGCCGTATCGGGGGTATCTCTTGTGGATATGGTAAATAATGTTATTATATCATTGCTTGCAGCACTTGCAACAGGCGGTGCGGTAGTTATAAGCCAGTTTATCGGAGCAAAAAAGCGTGAAGATGCCTGTATGGCGGCGGCACAGCTTGAAATCATGGCATTTGCGGCTTCCGTAATTATATCAATACTTTCAGTAATATTTGCACATCCGATTATAGCATTGCTTTTTGGAAATATTGATAATGAAGTATTTGAGGCATGTAGGCAATATTTGATAATAACATCCATAAGCTTCCCGATGCTTGCAATATATAATTCAGGTGCGGCTATATATAGAAGCACCGGAGATTCAAAGACCTCTATGAAGGTCAGCATACTGATGAATATAATAAATGTAGTGGGCAATGCCATAGGCATCTTTGTACTGCATATGGGAGTGGCGGGAGTGGCTATACCCAGTGTTATATCCAGAGGAGTGGCGGCTGTGGTTATAACCGTACTGGCAGCACAAAATAAAAAAGCTATAGTTTATTTAAAGATAAAAGAAGTATTTAAACTGAGAATGGACTTTATGAGGAGGATTCTGTATATAGGAATACCCTCAGGTATAGAAAATTCACTTTTCCAAGTGGGAAGAGTTGCGGTAGTATCCATTATTTCAAACTTCGGCAGAACGGAGATAGTTGCAAATGCCATTGCAAACAATCTGGACGGACTGGGGGTAAATATGGGCAATGCCATAAGCATTGCAATGATTACCGTTATAGGTCGCTGTGTAGGTGCGGGAGATTATAAAGAGGCAAAATATTATGTGAAAAAGCTTGTATTTATCGGGTATATGGTGATTATAATACCTGTAATATTTATACTTGGCTTTCAAAACTTTTTTATTTCAATATATAAGGTATCGGATGCAACTAAGGAGCTGACATCCACTTTGGTATGGATACATATGGGTATGGCTATGTTCTTATGGCCGGTAAGCTTTATACTTCCCAATGCATTAAGAGCGGGAAATGATGTGAGATTTACGATGTGCATCAGTCTTTTCTCCATGGCGGTATTTAGATTTGCTACATCATTATATATAGCAAATGTATTTCATATCGGAGCCATAGGAGTATGGTGCGCAATGGTTATAGACTGGATTTTCAGATCATCAAATTTTGTATATAGATTTATATCCGGAAAGTGGTGGCATAAAGATTTACCAAAAGAGGGAATATGATAATTGATTTACATTGTGATACAATCAGCGAGATATACAAAAACAAGAGCATTAATTTAAAAGAAAACAATCTGATGATTGATATAAATAAATTAAAAAAATCAGATGTACTTTTACAATGCTTTGCGATGTTTACATATCTTCCTGATGTAGATTCACCATATAATTATGTGAATGAAATGATATCGGTTTATGAGAAGGAAATAGAAAAAAACTCAACTGATATCGCCTTTGCAAAAAGCTATGAAGATATTTTAAAAAATACAGAGAATAAAAAGATTTCAGCTTTCCTTACCATAGAAGAGGGGGAGGCTATAGAAGGCAGTATTGAAAAGTTGATTCATTTTTATAACAGGGGTGTCAGGATGATGACTCTTACCTGGAACTTTGAAAACTGTATAGGCTTCGGAAATAAAAAGCTGAATAAAAACGGAGAGTGTGTAGGATATATTCCCGATAAAGAAAACGGACTGAAGCCTTTCGGCTTTGAAGTGGTGGAAAAGATGGAAGAGTTGGGAATGATAGTGGATATTTCCCATCTTTCGGATGCCGGAATTTATGATATAATTGATATGACAAAAAAGCCTTTTGTTGCGAGTCATTCCAATGCCAGAGCCATTTGTGATCACCCAAGAAATTTGACGGATGATATGATAAAAAAGATGGCAAGTAGAGGCTGCATAGCCGGATTGAATTTCTATCCGGAGTTTTTATCAAGAGACTTTACCAATCGAGAAAGAAAAGCCTATATAGATGATATTATAGTTATGTTAAAATACATGGTAGATATCGGTGGAAGCGAGTTTGTAGCAATCGGTTCGGACTATGACGGCTTTAGCGATTCACTTGAATGGATTGATGCGGGCGGAACAAAAAGTCTGATAGAGGCAATGGAGAAATCAGGATTTACACAAAGCCTGATTGAAAATATAACATATAAAAACGCACTGAGAATCATAAAGGAAGTAGTAAAATGATCAGAATAGCAATACTTATTTTAATACTTGCTTTTGTCTGTGCTGTTTATGCAGTACATGCAAAGATGGAAGAAGATGAGAGGAAAAACGGTGATTTTGTCATAGATGATATGATAAAAAATGATGTAATTGATGAAATAGCAAAGGGTAAGGATAGAGGCTAATGAGTACAGCAGTGGTATTAGATAGTAATTGTGGTTTGACTAAGGAAGAGGCAAAGGCATACGGGATTTATATTTTGCCGATGCCGTTTATGATAGACGGAAAGGAATATCTGGACGGCAAGGATATAACTCAGGATGAGTTTTTAAGATTGCAAAATGAGGGTGCGGATATAGTGACCTCACAGCCATCACCTGAGGATGTAATGGATTTATGGACAGAACTTTTAAAAGAACATGCTTCCATAATACATATACCTATGACCTCGGGACTTTCAGGTTCATGCGATACCGCAATTATGTTATCAAATGAGGATGAATTTTTCGGCAAGGTATTTGTAGTGGATAATAAGAGAATATCCGTTACACAGATAAGTGCAGGTCTGGATGCTATAGAAATGCTAAAGGCAGGTCTTTCTCCCGAGAAAGTAAAGGAAAGATTGGAGGAAGATGCCGGTAAATCGGGTATTTATGTAATGGTCAGTGATTTAAAGTATTTAAAAAAGGGCGGAAGAATCACACCGATGGCTGCAGCACTTGCTTCCTTCTTAAAGATAAAGCCTGTGCTTCAGATACATGAATCAAAAATAGATGCGTATGCAAAGGCAAGAACCTTTAAGCAGGCAAGGCAGATAATGCTTGAGGCGATAAAAAAGGATCTTGCGGAGAGAATGGATGATCCTACGGGCAAGGATTCCAGAATAATGCTTGCACAGTATGATGCAATGGATTTTGCAAAAGAATTTGTAGAGGAATTGGAGCCTGTTTACGGAAAAGTAGATATAGTAAATCTGTCACTTTCAGTGGCAACCCATATTGGACCGGGAACAGTGGCAATAGCGGCTGCAAGAAAATCAGGCAATAAATAATATATGGAAGTGGAAAAGAAAAAAGCCGAATTTAAGCTGCCCCCTATAAGTCTTAGGATACTTTTATCCGTAGTATTTGTACTGTTCGGTATTTTACCCATATTTATATATGGAGGAGTGGTCAGCCGTACCAATTTTACTTCAAGGGTGGAATCCAGAAAGATAGAATTGCAGACCAAATGCCTTATGCTCAGCAATAAGCTGACAAGAGGAAATTTTTTGGACAATCCGGAAGAAAGAGATGTGATAAGGTCTGAGATAGATGCGGTAGCCGAGATATATAACGGTAGAATAGTGGTAATAGATAAATCCTATACCACTATTGAAGATACCTTTAATCTGGCTACAGGCAAGCTTAATATCGCACCTGAGATAATAGATACATTCAACGGTACAAATACAAATATATATAATAAATCCAAATCATATATATTACAGACCATGCCCATATATGAAAATATAGACAATCAAAATATTGACGGAGTGCTTATGTTTATCGCCTCTACCGAAAATCTTGTATCTGTAGCGGAAAATGTGGGAACTACCGAGAGGTTTTTATACCTTACTTTGAGCGCAATAGTGGTAGTACTTTCCGTAATAATAGGAGGCAGACTGCTAAAGCCCCTGATAAATCTAAGAGATGATATAGCAAGCATAGGTTATGGAAAGCTGGATCAAAAGATAGAGCATAATGAATATCAGCTGACCAAATCCATATCCGAAAACATCAATACCACTTTGGCAAAACTGCAGGCGGCGGATAAATCCAGAGATGAATTCGTGGCAAATGTCTCGCATGAGCTTAAAACCCCTATTACATCCATAAGAGTTTTGGCGGATTCCTTGATGAGTATGGAGAATGTGCCGAATGAGATGTATGCCGAATTTATGCAGGATATATCGGATGAGATAGACAGAGAGGCAAAGATAATAGATGATTTGCTCTCCTTGGTAAAGCTTGACAAGTCGGCTACCACATTGGTAACCGAGCAGGTGGATATAAATCAGCTTATAAAGCAGATACTAAAAAGACTCAGACCGATAGCACAAAAAAGAGATATAGAGATGACTTTTGAAACCATCAGAGAAGTAAATGCCGATGTGGATGAAACAAAGCTGTCTCTTGCTATAAACAATCTTATAGAAAATGCCATCAAATACAATAAGGACGGCGGATATGTAAAGGTAAGCATTGATGCGGATCATAAATTCTTTTATATAAATGTAAAGGATTCGGGAGACGGCATTGCACCCGAGTATAAGGACCTTATTTTTGAGAGATTTTATCGAATCGATAAAGCCAGATCCAGACAGACCGGAGGTACCGGACTTGGACTTGCCATCACCAGAAATGTGGTACATTTGCATGACGGTATTATAAAGGTTGCCAGCAAAGAGGGCGAGGGAACTACATTTACAGTCAGAATTCCTCTAAATCATGTAAAGAGGAGGGATAAAAAGTGAGAAATAAAATCTTATTGATAATAATGATAATATTTTCCTTTACACTTATATCTTGTAAGAAAAAAGAAGTAAAGCCCCTTGCTGAAAATGAATATTATATTTATTATATAAATACGAATATGAATACTCTTGTGGAAAGCAGATACAGTGCGGATGCCGAAAGATATGATACTCAAGCACTGGTAAATGAGCTGATGACACATTTTCTAAAAGTGCCGGATGATTTGGAGGCAATGGGAGCATTGTCCGATAAGGTGACCTATCAGGGCTTTAATATAGACGGAAATATTCTGTATCTGAACTTTGATACAAACTATCAGGGAATGGAAGTAAGCAGAGAGGTACTTGCAAGAGCGGCTCTCGCAAAGACATTAATACAGATAGACGGTATCGAGTATATAAGCATCCGCTCAGGAGAACAGCCTCTTTTAAATGCACGGGGTGAAAATGTGGGGCTTATAAGTTCTACGAATTTTATAAACAGTGTATCAAATATAAACAGCTTTGAAAAAGCCACCCTTTTACTGTATTTTTCGGATGAGAGCGGTACAAAGCTTGTGGCGGAAACCAGAGATGTGTTCTATGATTTGAATACATCAAAGGAGCGACTTATAGTGGATGAACTTATAAAAGGACCTTTTACCACAAGCCTAAAGGCGACTATTCCAAGTGATACCAAGGTTATAAGTGTCACAATGAATGAGGGCATCTGCTATGTAAATTTTGATGAAGGTTTTTTAAACTCATTGTCAGATGTACTTGACAGTATCACAATATATTCCATAGTGGACTCACTTTCGGAAATGCCCAATGTAAGCCGAGTACAGATACTTGTAAACGGAAAATCGGATAAAAATTATAATACAATTTCTTTAGGAACTTCTGTGGAGAGAAATCTCGATTATCTAAAAGAGGAATAAAATGAAAAGACCATGTATACTTATAGTAACAGCCTGTTTGCTTGGAGAGCTTTTAGGATATTACTTCAGTATCTTATGTCTTGTGGTGGCAATTATTATTGTCACCGCAAGTATGGTCTGTTTTATACTAAGATTTCAAAAAAATATCCTTTCAAAATTAAATAAAATATATTTTCTAACTTTCTTTATTATCTTTTGTATCTTTGTTTTCAGAATCAAATATGAAATCCACTTTGAAAAAACTTTTATTTCCCATAATGTGAATAATGAAAAGAATAATACTTTTATTTGTGGAAAAGTAAAAAATATCAGCTTTAAAAAAGATAATATCATCCTTGTATCAAGGGGAATGATTTATTATCTGAAGGAAGAAAAATATAATAATGATATAGCTATAGGAAATAAAGTGGCTTTTTACGGCAAAGTGGAGGAGATATCAGCCGCCGGCAATCCTGGTGAGTTTGATGCCAAAAATTATTATAAGACCAAGGGCATATATTGCAAAATGACAGTAGAGGATTATGACATTTTGGATAAAAGAAAAGATATTACAGGACAGTTTTTCTTCGAACTCAGGCAATATCTGGCAGGTAAAACAGAAGATACTTTCCCCGCGGAAAGTTCAGGTCTTATAAAGGCGATTTTACTCGGAATGAGGGGAGAGCTTGATAAGGGTATATACAGGATGTATCAAAAAAGCGGAATAGCGCATATATTGGCTATTTCAGGTCTGCATGTTTCACTGCTTGGTATTGGACTTTATAAGCTTTTTAGAAAAATTTTAAAAAGAAGCTTTTTAGTTTCGGCAGTTATTTCAGGCATATTTTTGGTCTTTTACGGACTGTTGGTAGGAGATAGTGTAAGTATAACAAGAGCCGGCACCATGCTTATACTGTATTTTATTGCGGAGGTACTTGGAAGGAGCTATTGTATAATATCGGCACTTTGTATCAGCGCCGTATTTATATGCCTGATATCACCCTTTGAACCTTTCGGTGTAGGTTTTCAACTCTCATTTGCGGCGGTACTAAGCCTTGGCGGACCGATAGATTTTACATTAAAAAAATTTAAATCCGGCATGGATAATAAAAAATATATAAATAAAATTTTTGATGCTCTTGTGGTCAGTATAGGGGTACAGCTTTTTACTCTGCCACTGATTTTATATTATTTTTATACATTTCCTATATACGCCTTTTTATTAAATCTCATCGTTATACCGCTTATGATTCCTGTTTTATATTCTGCAATATTTTCCATCTTATTAAACATTATAAAAATTTTTTTATATAAATATATAAGTATGCCGGCGGTACTTATTCTAAAATTCTATGATTTTTTATGCCGTCTGACAGGATATTTACCATATTCTAAAATAGTTTTTGGAAGACCCGGTATTATACAGATTTTTATTTACTATATTTTTTTATTTATTATGACAGCTTTTGCAATTAAAAAAAATAAAAGAGTTATTTTACTGCCTGTTTTATTGACTGTTTTTATACTGTACCCTTTTATCAGAAAGGATAGTGTAGTATATCTGGATGTTGGACAGGGAGACGGTATATATATGCATATTGATGATATGGATATATTGATAGACGGCGGCAGTACATCCAGAACGGATTTGGGAGAATACAGTATGGAACCGTTTTTATTATATAAGGGTGTGGATGATATAGAGATGAGTTTTATAACACATTCGGATATAGACCATATAAGCGGTATATTGTATTTGCTTGAAAGTGATATTAAGATAGAAAATATTTTCCTGCCATATCAGGCAATGAAGGATGCTTCATATGATGAAATAAAGCAAAAAGCAAGAGCTGCAGGCAGCAATATAAGATATCTGAGTATGGGTGATTATTTGGAAAAAGGTAATCTTAGGATAGATTGTCTATGGCCGGATAAAGCAGATAAGGAAAATGTAAATGAACAAAGTCAGACCTTTGTAGTGGAAGTAAGAGGGAAAAGACTTCTGTTTACAGGAGATATAGGAAAGACAAGTGAGGAGAGCATTTTGAAGTACTTTGATATAGGCAAGGTAGATATATTAAAGGTGGCTCATCATGGCTCAAAAAACTCCTCATTAAAGGAATTTATAGAAAATGTAAATCCAGATTATGCCATAATTTCATGTGGAAAAAACAATCACTACGGACATCCAAGTGAAGAAACCATAGATACATTAAGGGAAAACGGCTGTATTATACTTGAAACCTCAAAGAAGGGGGCAATAGAGATAAAGCTGGATTAGTTTAAACCAAGGGATTTGTAAGAGGACTTTAAGGAAATCAATATTGGTTTTTTATCCGAGCTATAGTATGATAGTGAGTAATTTGAGTATGGTGAAAAATAAAAGAAAGAGAGTGAGAAAAATGAAGAAAAAAACATGGTTTGCAAATTGGATCGGCAGAATTATTGCCGTATTATTAGTGATGAATATTTTTATATCTTTGCAAGCCTATGCCGCGGTAACTCGTGTGAGAAGAAGTGTGACAGTCCAAAATACTGCCGGAGAGGTTACTGCCGGGCAAGTATCCGTGGAGCAGCCAAAGGAACTTAGAGGTGTGTGGTTTTCCTATATCGACTGGAGTGAGATGCCCTCCGATAAGGAAGCCTTTAAACAGCGTGCCGATCAGGTGATGGCAGATATTAAAAATCGTGGTATGAATGCGGTATTTTGTCATGTACACAGTCATTCAGACAGCTATGGGCAAAAACTTAAGTCTTTCCCTTTATCACAGTTTATGGTTACAAAAACTTCAGCACCGGATTTTGATCCGTTTGAATATATGCTTGAAAGCGCACATAAGCAGGGACTTTCATTTCATGCATGGGTAAATCCTTACAGAGTGACCAATTCCATGATGAGAGATATTCCTGACGGCTCCATAGTAAAGCAGTGGATGGCGGATCCTTCAAAACAGCGCAATGTATTATTGCATGAGGGAAATTATTATTTAAATCCTTCAAGTGAGGAAGTTCGCAATTATTTGGTAAACTCCATCCGTGAGATATGCCAAAACTATGCAGTGGACGGCATACAGTTTGACGATTACTTTTATCCTTCATTAAACAATAATGATCCTGCAAAAAGCTTTGATAAGCCTGAGTATGATGCTTCGGGCAGTAATATAGGTATTACACAGTGGAGAAGAAATAATGTATCAATGCTTGTAAAGGATGTATATAAGGCAGTACATGAGATACGCCCTCAGGCAGTATTCGGCATCAGCCCGGTAGCACTTTTATCAAATCTTAGAAGTGACAGATCATATTTTGTGGATATTGATACATGGATGGCTTCAAACGAATATATAGACTATATAATGCCTCAGCTCTATCATGGCTTTGAGGCAAAAACCAAAACAGGAATTTTGGCTCCTCATGCTTATATAAACTGCCTAAACAGCTGGATAGATTTAAAAAGAAAGAGCAATAGTAATGTAAAGCTGCATATTGGACTCGGACTCTACAGAACCGGTAAGGACATAAAGGACGGCAATGCCGTTTCAGAATGGCTAAGATATAATGATATCCTGCTCAGACAGGTAAAGGCGGCAAGAGAAACCGGCGAAGTTTCAGGATTTGGAATCTTTGCCTATCAAAACTTCAGAGAAGCCCCGGCGATTCTCGAACTCAATAATTTACAGACAGCATTTACAAACCAGTAAGAATAAAAAAGGACATCGATGGGTGTCCTTTTTTGATGGGTGGAAATATATTGTCGGGAATGTTAATCGCAACTCTTTCTTAAAACTTCGCAGGATTTCACGCAGTCTGCTAAACTTATTTGTTCGCTTGGGGGCGGCATATATATTATAAAAATACAACAAAAAACAAATGAAAAATATTATATGATTTGATATAATTTAGATAATATTATGAGCGTGTAAAAATATTTATAAAATAAGAGGGGGAGTGTATAAATAAAAGTTTCTTAAAGCAACAAAATGACGGGATCTGATTAAGAAGTCAGTAAAATGGTGAATTAAACCTCGGCAATGCCGGTAAAACACTTTAAAGTATCTATTTGAAAGGGAGAGTGTATGAATAAAGAAATAAAAAGAAAATCAAAAAATATCATATACATGTATTTATTTTTTATACTTGTAGGTATTTCTGTAATAGGAGTGCAACGATTAAAGTTGCATATTGAAGGAGTAAGATATACTAGAGAAAAGGAGGCTTCAAATTTAAGCAAGAAGGATTTATAAAATATAATCTATCAATGTTTGTAGGCGCAAAATTGGAATTTACGAATCATAAGGGAGATGTATATTTAATTGAAATTGTATGAATTTAGAATTGACCAAAGAGTCCCATATTGGGTAGAGTTAGATAGAGGGGATGATAAAATTGCTATAACTGAAGACAATAAAGTGTATTTTATCCGGTTATTTAAAGGAATTGTATAAGACTATTGAATGGGGAGACACTATACGAATGAAGAAAAAAACAAGGTTACTGATAGCAGTATTTTTCACCTTAGTTTTCATGATTATTTTTATGATAGTATTGATATTTTTTGTATTGCCTAAATTCGACTTTATGTATATATCAGCAGATAAGCATTGGCAAAAAGAAAAGATAGTAGATAATGATGCCGGTGAAGGTGGAAAAGAACTTAATAAAGTTGTTCAAGGAAAAGACGGTACATATTTTGTTTATGAGAACAGACTGATGTATATGGAAGGAGATGGTGAAGCAGTAAGAGAGATTTGTAAAATGTCAAGAGACATTTTGGGGGTATTAGCAAAAGGTAATGACGTTTTTCTACGAGAGGATGGGAACCATAGCGTCTATAAGGTAAGCTCAAGCGGTACTACAGAAAGAATTATTCCTGAATCAGGAATAGTATATACAGAAGGAAATAATATTTATACATTGGTTAGAGGGGCTGATTTCGAAAAATTTGACCTTAATGGTAGAAGGATTTTTAAAAATGAATTGGAATATAATTGGCTTTCCGATAATACTATATTTGATGAATATGTTTTGTACATTGATTATTCTTATGCAAAAGTTTCTGTGCCCAAATATTATATTTTTGATAAAAACAAAATAAAATATAAAGCACATTACTTAAATTTTTCAAAATATTATATACCTCCGGAAATGTGGGATTCTTACTGGAAAGAAGAAGTTATACCGTATGATTCGTTTGCAAAAGAGATGGATAAAAAGGTAAGAAAAAGAGAAATAATTGATAGAAATTTGGATAACTAT
Source organism: Lachnoanaerobaculum sp. Marseille-Q4761 (assembly GCF_017565785.1). Classification (NCBI taxonomy): domain Bacteria; kingdom Bacillati; phylum Bacillota; class Clostridia; order Lachnospirales; family Lachnospiraceae; genus Lachnoanaerobaculum; species Lachnoanaerobaculum sp. Marseille-Q4761. The sequence goes on along the minus strand of NZ_JAGEKB010000001.1, from coordinate 564,775 downwards.
GAACTCCAAAGTATCGAATTATCAATTGGAGATTTTTCAGAGGTTTCAGATGGATACATCTATTTTCTTGGAGAGCAGAAACTTACTTATAGAGATAAAAATTATAAAGACAAGTTATCCGGAAGGATAAACGAATATAAAAATACATATGAAAATGAAGAGTATATAGGCGAAATAAAGTATGAGATAAAACTATATCCTATATTCAGAGTTAAAGTGGATGATATAAAAAACATATTGGACAGTGATGTTATCAGCTATGATGTTATAGATAGGCCGTTAAATGGACGTTATAGGAATGACTTTATTGTTAGTGATAAAAAGGTATATATATCGTATATTGAAGATTATGTTGAGAATAATCGGGAATATAGAGAATTCCAAATATATGAGATAGATACTGAAACAGGTATATCAAAAGAAATTTATACAATGAAGGGGTTGTCTGCAGATGAACGTATGATAGAAATCTTTGTAACAGATAATTATATATTTATTTACAGATATATTGATAATTCGGAGAAACTGTGTATTACCAGAGTCAATCGTGACGGCAGTAACCCTGTATCGGTAATAGATGAAAATGGAGAAGTAGTAATGCAGGCGTTGGAGAAATAGAATTATGAGAAAAATAGTATTCACATGGGCAGTAGTGGTTGCTATAGTATTGCCTATATTCGCTTTAATATTTTACACACTGCCTAAAATTAACTCCATGTATATCTCATCAGATACATACAGTCGGGAAAATAAAACAAATCAGGATGGAAAAAATGGTGTAAAAGTAATCAGTAAGGTGGAACAAGCAGAAAACGGTATATATTTTGTATATAAAGGCAGGCTTATGTATATGGAAAACTCTGATGGAAATATAAATGAAATCTGCAAGATACCAAGCGAAATTGTTGGTGTTTTAGCAAAAGATAATACTATTTTTTTGCGTGAATGTGATGATGTTGCGAGTATTTATAAGGTGAATCCAAATGGAGAAATAGCAAAAGTTACCAATGATTCAGGTAAGATGTATATGGAAGGTGAAAATATATATACATTAAATGGGAAACATGGATTAAGAAAATATGATTTTAGTGGGAAGATGATTTTTAGCAATAAAGAGGCACTAGATTTTACGACAAGTCATACTATATTTGATGATTATATTTTTTATAAATGGTATCAAGGTGAACGTATAGCTCTTAGTGTTCCACAATATTACAGACTTGATGGAAATAAGATAAAGTACCTTCTACATGAAGTAAAGTTTTCAAGATATTATTTAGAACCGGAGGAATGGGACTCATATCGTAGAGAAGATGTTATAAATTATGATGATTTAGCAAAAGAAGTGGATGAAGAAGTAAGAGCCGGAGGAATATATAATCAAGTAAATGAAAAAAAACTAGATGATTATGAGTTACAAAGTATAGAATTATCAGTTTGGAATTTTTCAGATGAAGTAGATGGATATATTTATATTTACGGAAATCAGAAAATTACTTATCTGGATAAGGAATACAAAAGAAAGTCGGAAGAAATGACTTTGGAAGAGCAATATAGTGATGAAGATAAAGAAAATTTCACCTGTGAAATCAATGTAAAAGCAGTATTTAGAATTAGTGTAGATGATATAAAAAACAGCTCTAATGAAACTTATGTGAATTATAAAAGGGTAAGTAAAAGCCCGGATATATCGGGAGATTGGAGTAGATTCATTGTTAATAACAAAAATGTATATGTAATAAATGAGGATGAATATACAGATAAAGAAGATAGAAATCTATATATTTATTCTATAGATATTGACACCGGCTTGAATAAGGAAGTTTATAAAAAGAAGAGGCTTTTCCTTGGTAATGAATCGCCCGAAATATTTGCTACAGATAAATACATATTTATTTACGAATACGGTGATTATGGAGAAAAACAATGCATTACAAGGATTAACCGAGATGGTAGTAATGCTGTATTGGTAATAGACGAAAACGGAGAAATTGTAATGCAACTGGTGGAGCCGGCTCAATAATTGTAGATGGGATTTTAACTTTATAGCTTATTTATTTAAAGGAGAGCGTATGGCATACTCACTGGATGATATATTTATAGACAGTATTTTTGAAGTAAAAGATATTTATGATGTAAGTTTGAAAATCGAACCCAATACACATCCGGTACTTATGTTTATTTGATTTTCAAAGTTATGGGATAGATGATGAAGCCTATAATATAATGCATCTTGCATGTACAGGAAATAATTTAATACAGGGGACTTTCAGCTGTCTGTATAAAGATAGAAAAGAATGGAAAAGAGCGGCATTGGAGGTTATTAAAACAGTTAGTCAATATCATGGGGGTAAATAATGAGTAAGACATCGTTAAAAATAAAAAGAAATATTGATATAAGCAGTAAAAGAACAATTTTTATAGGCAATAAAACAGGGGAATATGCCAAATCACAGACAAATAAGCTTCTAAAAGTAGATATGAGCAGAGCGTGGCAGGTGACATTGGGTGCTATACCTTCTATGGGGATGGTAAAAGGAACGAAAACAGAGGCAGTAAAAACATATATAGAACAAATAGCTTTGGGAAGTATACCTACTGTAGTAGGAAGCAGTGAGGCATTCAATCCGGCAAATTGGAAAAATGGAGATGTTAATACTTTATTTGCAAATAGTTTATATGGGGGAGGAATATAAGGAGTACATACAGGAGCAGCTCAAGCTGATGTAGAACCTAAAAATATAGTATTGGGGGCAGTATCATATGTAGGTTGGGTGAAAGATAAAAATACGGGAAAATGGAAATATCTGAATCAGGATGGAGAGGTACAAACAGGTTGGAAGCAGATAGATGACAAATGGTATTATTTTGATAAAAACGGAATTATGGAAACTGGTTGGATAAAAGAGGCAGGTAAATGGTATTACTTAAGAAGTAATGGTGAGATGGTATCATCGGAATGAAGACAGGATAAATCCGAGAATTGGTACTACCTGAGAAGTAATGGAGAGATGGCTGTATCACAGATGAGAAAAGGTAAAGATGGAGTGATTTATAAAAATACAATTTATAGATTGGAAAATGGAGAGGCCATTGAAAGTGATGCGAGAACTATGGGGCTGTTTTATAAAACAGAAGAATTAAGTGATTTAATGAATGAGAGTTGAAAAAGCCAAGGTTAGAAATATTAGAGAAAAATACCGGGGAACCGTAGTGAGTTGTTAAGAAAAAAGAAAATGTGAAATATTAAGAAATATATCTAAGGGAGCAATATGAAAAATAAAAAGAAACCATGGATTATAGGTTTATTCTTTATTGTTGTAGGATATTTTACACTTTCACTATGTGATTTTATGTATATACCTGCAAGTAAATATCCGACTGTTATTAGAAAAATATTTTTTACAGATAATAAAAATATTACTGTAAAAAGTATGGGGAATGTATGTCAAGTGGAAGACGGTATATATTTTTTATATAAGGGTAGATTAATGTATATGGATAATGAGGGCAAAGCAGTAGATGAGGTATATTCAGGCTCAAATTATATAGGCTCAATTATGGAGAATAATTCGGACATATTTTTCTTTTGTAAAGATACATTTGGAATGTGCAAGATGAGTAGATATATAGATAAAAAGCAATTGGTAAATATAAATGGTGGGATAAAACCTATAATTAAAGGAAAGGGAGACAGAAACTATATAGATGGTAAGTATATATACTTGTTCAATGGTGATATGCTCAGTAAGTATACTTTAGATGGCAGAAAGATTTATTCATCTAAGATTTATTATGATCAAATAATAGGGGGAGGAGCCGGCAGTGTTGTATTTAATGAATATAGTATGCGTATCATAAGAGAGGCAAGTTATGAGCCGGGTATGGGGGTAGATGTTCCGTATCATTATCTGCTTGGATGGAATAAAGTAAGGTACAAACAAAAACAACTGACTACATTTCGGTACTATAAGGAAGCTTCAAGCTGGGATCGAAACAATACAACGAATATAGTAGAGGCTTATGATACATGGGTAAAAAATCTGGATGATGAAATAAGAAATAATTCGGATAAGTGGGATATAATGAAAGACAGAAATATGGATGAATATGAGTTAGTAAGTATAGGCTTACTTAGAGAAAATCCCAGCTATTATAGAGTATTAAATGGATATATATACTTTTACCAACCTATGGAGTTTTTGTACAGAGATAAGAACTATATAGATAAAATTAAGTTTAACGATACAGGAAGCGTAAGTAGAGAAGAAAAAGATAAAGTGGAGTTTACGGTTCATATGTATGCAATGCTTAGAGTAAAAGCAGAAGATATAGAAAAGGCGGAAGATGGCTCAAATATTGATTATGAAATAATCAATACACCAAGGTATCCTATAGATCCTGATGACTATATACAAGACTATGAAGTGAATGACAACTTTTTATATACTATATCTAATGGACAGTTCAGCATGGAGGAAGAGAAAAAAATAAAGGTTTTTATTACAGATATGGATACCGGTATTAACATATTGATACACAGTAGAATTAAAGACTATGAAAGTAAGTATGTGCCACAGTTATATTGTAGTGACAACTATATATTCTTATACGAATATGGCAATGAAGAAGGAGAAGATTGGCCTTGGCGTGTAACCAGATTTGATAAGAACGGAGGAAATCCGGTGCTTGTTATGGATTATACTGGAGAAGTTGCAATGAAACCGTTGGAGCCGGTTCAATAATTATATGTGAGAAATTTATATAGTTTCATAACTTTATAACTTAACCTGAATTATTTACGACACAATATTTAAATTAAGTACCGTACCATAAATCTTTAAACTTAATCCATGACGCTATAACTGATTTAATCCATCTAAAATGGGCATACTTCCCACAGATAGAGTTTTTAAGTGGTTATTAAGCTGTCAAGGCTCACTATTAGTTGCTTATAAGATTTTATAAGTGGAAAGAGCAGATAAAATTAAGGAGAATGTAGCAAAATACAGTATATTTCCTTGAGGTATATAATATCTATGGATATAATAAAAGAGGACTTTGCCATTTAAAGGAGTAAAGCTTGAAGAATATGTATTTGACAGAACAAGAGAATATACTATAGCCTTTTACAAAATAAAACCATAAAAAGAGGCAGTCGGGCAACACAAAACCATATCTGGGGCATTAATGTTGCATATATGGAAGAAGGAGAAAAAGGCAATAGCAATGTAAAGCTGCATATAGGACTGGGACTTTACAGAACCGGTAAGGATATAAAGGACGGCAATGCCGTTTCAGAATGGTTAAGATATAATGATATCCTGCTCAGACAGGTAAAGGCGGCAAGAGAAACCGGCGAAGTTTCAGGGTTTGGAATCTTTGCCTACCAAAACTTCAGAGAAGCCCCGGCGATTCTCGAACTCAATAATTTACAGACAGCATTTACAAATCAGTAAGAATAAAAAAGGACATCGATGGGTGTCCTTTTTTGATGGGTGGAAAGATATTGTCGGGAATGTTAATCGCAACTCTTTCTTAAAACTTCGCAGGATTTTACACAGTCTGCTAAACTTATTTGTTCGCTTGGGGCGGCATATATATTATAAAAATACAACAAAAAACAAATGAAAAATATTATATGATTTGATATAATTAAGATAATATTATGAGCGTGTAGAAATATTTATGTGATAAGAGGATGTTGTGGTATAAATGTTATTAAATAGAGTAATATACTATTAAATATGTATAGAGAAGTGATTTTGAAACAGCAAGGGAAAACTATGAGTATGCAAGAAGACTTTATGTTAAGCTTAATGATGAGATAAACACCATCGAGATGGATAAAAAGCTTAATGATGTACAAAAAAGGATAGATGAGAAAAAACAGAAAGAAGCAGTACCCTCAACAGCAACTAATGAATCCACGGTACAGCAAACAAGCGAGTCGGAGTCTTCTTCCAACTGATATTATAGGAGTTGATACGGATATGGGATATTTAGACGAATTTGATGAAAAAAAATATGTGAAGGACAGACTTTCCGAGATAAAGGATGAAGATGAATATACTCTGGCTAAAAGTGTTTTGTATGAAGGTCTTTATAAGATGAGTGAAGTATTTGAAGAAAGATTCAAAACATTATATCAGAAAGTATATGATGAACTGGAAGATAGGAAAGAAAGTTATGAAATTGCGATAATGTTGCTTTCAAAAAAAGAAAAGGTATTTTTAAAACGATTTTATCCTATATCTGAGAAAGATGTATTAGAGGAGAAGGATGCAATAGAAGAAAAACAAAGAGAAAACAATGTGAAAGCTGTATATTTAAATGCAACGGACAGTGTTTGCAAAAATTTTTTAGAGGATAAATTGAGAGTTACTTTCACAAAAGAAAGAGAACAAGTGGAGATTTTTGTAAAGCCGAAGAAAGCTTTTCGATACAGGAGAGAAGTAGCCGATTTACATGAAACATTCTCACACAACGGGCTTATATGGGATACTGTAAATACAGTATATATTGATCGTTTTTTTGATATTGACTTGTCAGATGTACCGGATGATGCAAGAGGAGTGGAAGTGGACTATGGGAAATACTCTGATATGATCAAAGAAGATATATATCCGGTATGGAATATAGAAAAAACTTTATTTAAAAGCAGCACTTTTTTGAGTCCATGTAACGACGGATTGTACTATGAGAGGGAGATGGTATTATCAAAAGATAAAGAAGTAGCATTAAGACTGATAGCAAAAACAGAAGGAATGGTCGGCATAAGACATGAAGATGAAAGAATTTTTATAAAGTCCTATGAGGAAAGCTACAGTGACCTTACCGGCTATAATATCTTTGATATTCGTTATACAAAAGAAGAATTACCCATAGATTTAATAAGTAATAAAAGAAAAGAAAACATGATTGGAAGATGGGAGAAAAATAGAAATGTAAAAATACATACCAAGGCAGAAATAGAAAGGATAATTGAAGAACTTGATATTTCAGAGTATATATCTTTAAAATCCTGTGAAAGGTTTGAAGCTGTAGAGGAACAATTTTTAAAAGAAGAAGATAAAATCTTACCTGACATGAATAGTTTTTTTGAGGGAGAGATTGCGATAAAGAAAGATAGCCCCAAATTAATTTTAAAATTCCTAAGAAACAGTGACAGCAATCTTTGTGAGGGGATGGTAAGATACGCTGTTTCGCAGGTTGACCTTGGTTTTGATGAGTATAGTTGTGTAGGGGTTTTGGAAAATAGTTATAATTTATAATTGTAATCAAGTAAGGGTGAATAATATGGAGAAGAACGATAAGAGTAATTTGCAGAAAATGTATGATTATCAGGAAGTGGCAGGGAAAGGATATTATGATTACGTTGTAAGGGGGGCTAAAGTGGTTTGCAACTATGGAAGTAGCTCATGTGTGTTAAACTTGATAAATAGAAATGGAATTTATACAGCAGATGAAAAGCAACTAATTACATCAAATGATTATAAGTCTGAAAATGTAAAAGGTTTTGGTATGTGTAAGAAAAATAAAAACAATTGGTGTAAATGTAAGCCGGAATTGAGAGAGTGGTCAGATGTTGTAAATATTAATTTAATAATATCAAATGAAGATGCTAAAAAACCTGGTAGAGCAGTTACACAGAATGCAACAACAATATGTTCAAAAGGGGGAATAGTTTCATTTCAAACATCAGGTCAAAATACACCAAGCTATAAAAATGAGTATATAAAAGGTGCTGTAGAAATAGTTGAGGATGAAAAAGGGAGTTGGAGACGAGGGAGAGATAGAAAGGATTTTATCGGTCATGTAAGGGTTAGAAATTCGGGTTTATATAATTTTGGCATAGAGTTTTATAATAATACAATTATAGAGGTACCTGGGTTTATATTTGTTTATGAACATATACGTGGTGAAGCTTGTTGTATAGGTGAGTACGAGATAAAAAAACATGATATAATCAGAGAAGACAGGTTTCCGGAAGAAATATTATATATTGATATAGATTCTCATGAGAGTAAAACAGTTGCATACCACTGGAAATATTGGATAGATGTTAAACTTTATGCGAATAGAGATTATTATTTCGAGATAGATTGTAAGAGAGAAAATGCATTTGATTATAAACTGATTGGTAATCAGGATAAGATAATTTCTAATGATATAGGTTTAGTGCAATGGACACTACCATACTCTTGTGAAAATTGGTTTGCAGCAAATACCGGTTTAGCTACTGTAAAACGATATATTGTGTACTTGGATGAGGCGTATGCGTATATTTTTCAAAAAGCCCTAGAAGATGAGCAATTTATAAAAGAGAGGAAAGATGAATTAAAAGATACTATTCAGGGAGCAATAAAAACTGTAGCAATTACCGCTGCGGGTATAGCTGAAACAGTAACAGGTGTATATTTAACAGCAATAGATTTTATGTTAACAATTTTTGTGGAATCAGAAAGGGATATATTGATTAAACAATTATCTGAGTATAATTCTGCAATAGGTTGGGGAGGAAAGCTTCTAAGGATAATTATATATGAAGATAATAGATATATGAGTATAAGTGATATTTATAACGGAGGAAGAAAAACTGAGGTTTCATGGTATGGAAAGCTAAATAAACCGGGTGATACATATATAGTATATGGTGAAAAATACATGTGGGGAGAGATAAAAAGATTAAAAGAGAAATCTGACGATTTAATAAAAGCAGCTAAAAAATTCAAGAAAGAAGGGGAAAGTGTGAGAAATATAATTAAATCATACAACTTTTCTGAATGAGAATATATAGGTGATTATATGTTGAAGAAGTTAAAAGGTAATTATTTTGGGATAATTGTTTTCAGTATAGTTATTATCTGTATCATTTACACAGTGTTAAATTTTAGAGGGCATATAGTTATAAGAAATAATAAAGTTGTCGATTATAAATGGGGGATAGTAGAGCAAGTAAATAGAAATATGACTATAATAATACCTGAAGGTACAACAGAGATTATGGATGGAGCTTTTTTAGACAGTCTTTTTATGGTGGAATTATATATTCCGAAAAGTGTAAAAGTAATACATTCAAAAGCCTTCCGGTATTGTACTAATTTAAAAAAGATACATTTTGGCGAATCTCTGGAAGTAATAGAGGATGATGCATTCGGGGATTGTGCAAGGCTTGAGGCTATAGAGTTACCTCATTCTGTAATTAATATTGGCAAAAGAGCTTTTTCAAATTGTAGGAGTCTGGAAAAAGTGGTTTTGCCTGAAAAATTAAAAGTTATAGAGTTTGAAACATTTGACGGATGTGAAAACCTTAAATATGTCTATTTAGGAAATGTAGAGATACTAAAAAATGATGCTTTCAGTAGGTGCAATAATATTACAGAAATAAATATGCCGAATAGTATTACTCAAATCGGTGAAAATTCTTTTGAAGAAACTGAGTGGTTTAAAAGACTGCCGATAAATCCATATGGATTAAAGTGCTATAAGCATATTTTGTTCAAATCAACTGATAGAGAAGAAAATATTATAATATCGGATGATATAACTGTTATTGCAGGTGGTGCATTTCAAGATTCAACAAATTTAAAAACTATTGTTTTACCGGAAGGTCTAAAGTCTATAGGTAATGCAGCCTTTGCAGACTGTATAAATCTTGAAGATATTTTTATACCCGAAGGCATTGAATATATAGGTTCATTAGCATTTTCTGATTGTAAAAGTTTAACTGAAATATCAATACCTGAGTCCATTAATAATGTAGGCAATTATACATTTGAAAGTTGTGAAAAATTGAAGAGGGTGGATTTACCTAAAAAACTTGAAAATATTGGTGAAGGTGCATTTAGTGATTGTATTGAATTAAAAAGAATAGTAATTCCAAGTCAGGTAAAACAAATAGAATCGGCAGCTTTTTTTGATTGTATAAACTTAGAAGATATAAAATTTGAGGGAAGTCCGGAATATATAGGACGTGCATTTCAAAATACAAAATTCTACAATAATATTAGAGAGGATGAGTATGGCTGTAAATATGTAAGTAATCATCTTATAGAAGCTGTAGATAAAGAAAGACGGGAAATTATTATTAAAGAGGGAACAGTCAGTATAGCAAATTATGCATTTTATCAGTCTAAAATAGATGGTGTGGTATTTCCGAAAGGATTAGAAATAATTGGGTATCTAGCTTTTGGTGAATGTAATAATTTAAAAAATGTAGAGTTTCCGGAGGGGGTAACTTATATAGGCTACAGATGCTTTTTTGATTGTAAAAATTTAAAAAAAGTTTATATGCCGAAGTCTATGGAGAATGTTGGAAGCGAAATATTTTTAAATTGTAAAAAATTAAAAGAAGTTGCTGTAAGTAAGGCGATAGCCGACAGTATTGAATTTGATGAAAATGTTAAGCTGATATATATAGAGTAGGATGTAGAAGTCATTACTATTGGAAAAACTTGCTATATAGTTTTGATTTTTGTTATAGACAAATTGAATTAAAAGATATAAAGATAAGGTGGCTTATTGAGAAGTTGCAGTGACAGCAATCTTTGTGAGGGAATGGTAAGATACGCCGTTTCGCAGGTTGACCTTGGTTTTGATGAGTATAGTTGTGTAGGCATTTTGGAAAATAGTTATATAAAGTAGGTGTAGGGATTAGGAGCAAAGTATGAACTGTATATGGGAAATTGTATTAAAAGCAAAGAAAAACGGATACAAATTGGAAGAACTTAGATTTATAAACAGTAAAAGTCCCAGCCCGTATACGGAAAGTTCTTTTGATTTTTTAAATTATGATACAGTTGAAGATACGGAATTGGAAGTGAATCCTTTGTATCGTTTTTCAAATGAACTGGGTGATATATTTTTGCCGGATATAGTAGGATATGAACATATACGAGAACTATTTCTGGATGTGATGATGCATTATATAGCAGTATGGGATCTTAGGAGCGGAGCGGATAAAAAGGAGCTTAGGGCGATGTATATCTTAAAAGAGATAGAGTCAGGAGCATTTTTGAAGAGATTTAGAGAGACACTATTTTTTCTTGGCTTTGAAAAGGCGAAAAGAATTATATTTTGCCTGCTTGATTTATATAGCTGCGGAGATTATATCACCATTTTTAAAAAAGCATTGAGAGAGCTTTATCCAAACTCCAATCTATACATACATAGTGAGAATGTTAAAAAACTTATTCTTTTTACAGGGGTGGATAAGACAAAAAAAGATATTGAAACAGTAAAAATGCTTAAAGATATGTTCTTGTCATTGTCTTATGAAATGGATGTCTTTTGGAAACATCATTTTGGTGTGATAGGAGTAGGTGAGAGTATGAGAATCGGAGAGATAGCAATATATTAGGCTATTATAAAAATAAAGGTATAGGACGGTAGGGATGCTATGGGCTATAAGCTTAACAGAGAAATAAAAGTGGAACAGGCTGCACTGTATTCAAGAAGCGAGCTTGAGTTAATGAGTGAATACAGACTAAGGGAGGTTTGTCGTAGGGAGCATATAGTAAAGGGACTTGATAAGAACCTGACAAATGAAGAGCTTATAGAGATGATTCTTTCATATTGCCAAAGCTTTGAAGATGAGTTGATAAGAAAAGAGATACCCGGTGGAAGGGAACGTATAGAGCAAATCTTTGATAAATTCAGTATAAGAGAGCCGGAGAAAGAAGAACTTCGCATATCCGGAAAGATCAGTATTTATGAAGGTGCTGCATTAAATTTTTTAGATGATTATAAAATTGAGTACAAAGATAAATTCTTAAATACAAATGCCCTGATTGTAAGTGGAGATAAAAAGGTGTGTGCCGTCTTTAATGTTGTAGCAATGGGAGATAAAAAGGATTCTTTATATTTGGTAAAAGAGGCGGATCTGTCAGGTGTTGCTACAGAAATTAAGGATTACAGCCTTTATCTTATGGAAAGAGAGGCTTCCGGATTTATCTATCATACATATATGGGAAACGAAGAAGGAAATACGACACTTCTAAGATATAAAGCCTATAAACTTCCTATAATGGACTTTGAAGTACTTCCACTTATAGATTTACACATGCCGATAGCTCTGGATTTGGGCTCTACCAATACAACTGTTGCCATGTATGCGGACAGCAGCTATTACAGACAGATAAATACTGCAAAGCAAAGAGGTATAAAGGAAAATACTATCTGCCATACACTGTTTTTTGAATCTGTTGGTGGAGAAAATTTTACAGAGATGATGATTCCAACAGTTGTGGCGGTAACAGAGGTTAAAGAAGGTAGTATAGAGTATGCTTTTGGAAGAAAAGCTTTGTGGTATGCCAATCTAAGCTATACGGATAAAGGATTTTCGGTCTTTTATGATATCAAAAGATGGGTAGGAGATTTTGAGAGGAAGGAAGAACTCACAGACTCAAAGGGAAGGTACAGATACGTACAAAGAATAGAGATTATAGGGGCATACCTAAGGCATGTACTGGACATTACAAGGGACAGTTTTAAATGCCGTATAAAAGAGGTTTATATTACAGTACCGGTAAAGCAAAAGCATGTGTATGAGCAAATGCTTAGTATTCTGTCGGAAATGCTGTCGGTAGAAATAAAGGTTACTTTGGATGAAAGCACGGCAGTACTTTATAGTTTTATAAGTAAGATGAGGGAGAAAAATCGCTTAAAAGACGGTGAAAGCTATAAGGCACTGATAATGGACTGTGGAGGAGGAACCACGGATCTTAGTGCCTGTAAGTTTAAGGTACATGCAAAGGGTGATATACAGACCTATATCATGGAAAACAGCTACAAAAACGGTAATACGGATTTTGGAGGTAATAATATTACCTATAGAATAATGCAACTTCTAAAACTGAAAATTGTATCCAAACTTCTTGGACTTGAGAAAGATCTTGGAAGTGAAGTGATTGATGAACTCTCAGGAGATCCTTACAGATATATTGATGAGGAAAGTGTGGAAAGCTTCTATGAGGGCTTGCAAAAAGCTTATGAAAGTGTGGAAGAAATTTTACCTACTGCTTTTAAGAACTTTGAGACCTATGGAAAGGAAGGGTATTACAGGGTAAGAAATAATTACTTCTTTTTATTCACCCTGGCAGATGAAATAAAACAAGGACTTTTTTCGGGAAATGATATTGTTATAGAAGTACCGGAGGATAAGAATATAAAGTCGGGACTTCTAAGGCTTGAGGCGGATCGTTATAAGATTTCTGTATTTAAAGAAGATAAACTTGAGATACTGGAGGAAATGCCAAAGATAAATTTTAACCGTTATGAAGTGGAAAAGCTTATTGCCGGTGAAATATATGCGGTTATGAAAGCATTTATGGAAAGACTTTATATAAATGGGGAACTTTATAACTTTGATATGATAAGGCTTACAGGGCAGTCCTGCAAGATCGGTCTTTTTAGAGACGCACTGAAAGAATTTGTACCCGGTAATATGATGCAAAGTGGGGGCAGTGTAAAAAAAGAAGAACTTAAACTTGCATGTGTCGATGGACTTATGAGGTATCTGTATGATAAGCGTACAGGATATGCAGGTTTTGATATTCGAGAAGAAGAGGCACTGATACCATATAAGATTAAGGCATTGTCCTATTCAGGCAAAGAGGAAGTACTTATTGACGGTTTTGAAAGTAATAAAATGACCGGTAGTTTGTTAAGAAGTTTGGAGGATATATTACTTAGAATGTATCTGTATGATGCTTCGGAGAATATAAGATACGAATATCTGTTTCACTTTAAAAAAGATGAGGCAAGAGAGACTGACAGAATGGAACTTGCCGGAAGATATAGCGGATATATTAAGCAGGAAGACACTGATGATATACAGAATGGGGAATTGAAGATATTTGCCTTTGTAGACTATAAAAAATGGGGATTTCAGATAATACCGGTATATAGGTTGAAAGATATATTATATGCAGGAGAGGGGCAGGAGTATAAGTTTGAAACCGACGAGTGGATTTGTGATTTTTTTGATGGAGAACACTAAATATAGAAGGAGAAGCTAATGGAAAACAGATACCCTTTGTTTGAGAACGGAAGAATCTTAAAAAAAGAAGCGCTTGAAATAATAAGAGACTACCCAAGGGATCTGCTCTCAATTATTTATGAGGGATACACAAACGGAGTTATAAGAGGCCTAAGATTAAGCTCAGACCATGAAAATAAATGTATTATCATAGGAAAGGGAATTGTAAAACTAAAAGGAGAGGTATATCAGATACATAAAGAAATAAAAGTAGCCTACACCAATGCCGAGAAAAGGGAATATTTAAAGTTAAAGCGTAAAGAGGTAAGGGATAAAGACTTTATAATAAGCGAAATAGAGGCTTTTCTGTCTGAAGAGGAAGAAAATAGTGATGGAGAGATTTTACTTTGCGACTTTTTGCTTAAGTCGGGGTTTATATTAAGGGATACTTATCTTGACTTTGCCGACATGAGATCTGAGTATGATACTATACATCTGATGAATGCAGATTATGCAGGTTATGGTGAGAAGTCATTTAATATAGATGTATTAAAAGCATATGCTAAAGAATACCTTAATACAAAAAAATGTGAAGAAACTGACAGAATCTTTTGTTATATGGTCATAAACAGTATGGAAGGAATAGATAGAAGTATTATAGAAAACTATATAGCATTTAAAGAAGGAAAGTTAAAGGGAACTCACTTAAGCAATAAAGAAATTTATACCGGACTTTTGGATATATTAAGCAGTGCAAAAGATCCGGACGGACAAAAAAACACAGGCTTTATGCAAAGAAAGATCTTGGTGGATTAGCAGCAGTTAGGAGGAAAAGATGTCAAACATAATGGACTGCCCTTACGGACACAGGTTTTCAAAAACAAGATATGGAACAATATGTCCGCACTGCGGTTTTGATTTGGACACTCCTGAAAAAGTCTATGTAAATTTAAGAAAAGAATGTGGACTTTCCCTAAAGGAAGAGAGACCGGTATGTGCATGGCTTGTATGTATAGAGGGTGTAAGACGAGGAAAGAGTTATGTAATAAGCTTTGGAGAAAACTTTATAGGTACGGACAGAGACAATGAGATACAGATACTTGGGGATGAGAAGATGAAGAAAAAACATACTCTCATATACTTTGATGAGAAAGAAAATAAGGGAATGTTGTTACCGGCAAGAGCAGATGGGATTGTATATATTAAGGACAAACCCCAATATGATAAATATGTATTGGAAGATAAAAATATTTTAGAGATTGGCAACAATAAATTTTTATATAAAGAATTTTTGCCAAAACATGAAGAACTTTTGAGCAAATGGAAGTATAAAGAAATTGGAAATAAAGAAGATTTGTTATTAAAGAATAGGAAATATAGAACTTTAAAAAGAGAAAATCCTACTTTAGAGGAAAAGTACAAAGATAAGAGATTTTTGAAAAGACTTTCACTTGAAGAAGAGTTTCCTATTTGTGCATGGCTGGTTTGTATAGAGGGAGTCAGACAGGGATGTTCGTATAACCTAATCGAAGGGAAAAACTATATAGGTAGAAACGATACTATGACTATACAAATCCTTGGCGATGATGATATAAGGGATAATAGACATGCTGTAATAGCTTTTGATATGAGAGTACTTAAGGGTACACTGTTAGGAGAAGAGTGTATGGGATTTGTAAGATTAAACGAAAAGGCCATATATACTTCTATAGAGCTGAAAGATGGAGATATTTTAGAAATCGGAACGGGAAAATTCATGTATATTGATTATGCAGGAAATCATTATGGATGGGAAGGAAGAAAAGAAGAAGCTAAAATATCCGGTTATGATGAAGTGGAGTAAGAAATGGAAGATGTAGTATTAGAGTAATATAGGTAATATTTTTGTACATATATTTGTATTTGATATATTGGGAGGCGGCATATGGGTTCATCTATAAAAATAAATAACCGTGTAGATATGAGCGGTAAAAAGGTGTCATTTAATACTAAGGAAACGGAGAATAAAACACCAAATAAAAGAGTCGGTAACAGAAAATTCAATATGGAAAAAATGGCAAAAAACGCATTAGGTTCGATTCCATCCCGAGTTTTAGTAAATGGAAATTTGGAACAAAGAGTAGAAATGGATTTTTTGAAAATGGGACAAGGCTCTATTCCTACAGTAGCAGGAAACCTGACTAAAACAGAGTTAAATAAATCAGGAGAAAAGGCTATGGGAATAAAAGATATAAATTATGTGCTGTATCATGATACAACAGGAGTGCGTACAGTAGCAAAAGCAGCTGTTAGGAATGGAAATAGTTTATCAAGTGATATAAAGAAGGCAGAGAGTAACGGATGGGTTAAAACCGAGATGGGCTGGATGTACAAAGAAAATGGAAAACTTGTAACAGGCTGGAAGCAGATAGACGGTAAATGGTATTATTTTGAGTCTACCGGAGTGATGCAGACAGGCTGGAAACAGGTATCAGGAAAATGGTATTACTTGCATACAGATGGAGCCATGAGAACAGATTGGAAACAGATAGGTGGCAAGTGGTACTATTTCCATACGGACGGAGCTATGAGAACAGACTGGAAGCAGATAGATGGTAAGTGGTATTATTTCCATACAGACGGAGCTATGAGAACAGGTTGGAAACAGATAGGTGATAAATGGTACTATTTTCATGAAGATGGTCATATGGCAAAGTCTGAAAAAATACAAGGGGAAGATGGGAGAGTGTATGTTATTGATGAAAATGGAGTTTATACAGCAGGTAATATAGATAAATTAATTGATATTGCTATGTCCCAGAGATATGAAATTACAGGTTTTAAAGAAAATAAAAAAATTTATATAAATGAGAATGGTGAATATGTAGAATCAGATGAAGGGGATAATGATACCATATATGGTAAGTGGTATGGGATGAATAAAGAACCATGGTGTGGGATGTTTGTATCATGGTGTGCAGCTCAATCAGGTATGTTGAATAGCAATAAATCAGGGACATTGGATGAAGGTAAGATTCCTAAGTTTTCATATTGCTTGACAGGTAAAAATATTTACAAGAAAGCTGATAGGTATTATCCGGTTTCTTCAAATTATGAACCTAAAAGAGGAGACTTGTTTTTTCATTTGAAGAAGATAATTGAAGATGGTAAAGAAAAATGGGTAGGACATACAGGCATAATTATCGCTTATGATAAGAGAACAGACATTATATATTCTATAGAAGGAAATACTGATGATAGCGTTCTGATTAGGAAAACTAATAGATTGAATAATGACGGGAGTTCATATTTCGATGGTTTTGGAAGCAATGGGGGTTCGTCTTTTGGTGATATTCCTGAAGGGGCTCTTAGTAGAGGAGGTAGAACTAACTGATGAAATACTTTATTTTGATATTTTGTGTGGCAATTGTAGTGTGCTCTTGTGTACAAAGCAATAAAGTTGCAGATATGAGACATGATTATGGAGTTAGTGATGAATTTGGATTAGAAGAAGCACATGATATCATTAAGGAGATAGTCACTTTTATGGAAAAAGAGATAGAACTTGGGGATTCAGGAATTGCTTACAGGGATTCAGATGGTTTTGATAAATACTATTTTAGCAGGAAAGAGGATGAAAAGAGGCTCGAACAATTACATCTGAATTATATGACTGATGAAACATACGCATATTTTACACAAATGTATGAAATCGGCAGATATAGTCGTGGAATGGCACAGCAGGTGGAAAGAGATGAGAAGACAGGGTATGGATTAAGATATGCCATTGATACACAAGGAGATTTCAGATTGAAATCAGTTGGTAATAATGAACTTCATTTGGAAGTACCTTTTATATATCATGTTGTTATATCGGATGCTTTACCAAAGCAGGATTATGGAGAGGTAGTATTTACTAGGGATGATAACGGAAATTGGAGAATAAGTAAAATATCTCATTGGTATAATGATATTGTGTTTTATGGTCTTGGAAAAAGAATGTATCTTTTAGACAATTATTGTAAAACAAAGTCAGATTATGAGCAGTTTGTAGAGAGATTCGGAGTTTCATCAAGTGGTGAGAAAATACCAATGGATATCTTACAAATTTCATATAATGAGATTTTACCAAATAGCGACAAGCTAAAGTTTGGAGAATTTATAAACGGAGAATTTCCGGAATTATTTACCAAACTGACAGCTTATCTGGCAATGGAGGAAATATATGCAAGGCATGGAAAACCATATGAGAAGGGAACATTTGAATATGAATATTTCAACAAGGCAACAGCATGGTATAAAGAAGACCATGATTTTTCAGAAAATATGTTAAATGATATTGAGATATATAATATTAGTAAGTTGAGTGAGTATATTGATGGTTTATAATTACTATATATTAGATAGTGATATTTGCTACTGTGACAAGATAGATATTAGTGAAAAGTGTATAATATAAGATTTTATCGAAGAATTTATATATGTTTAAGAATAGTAAAAGTGAATTAAGCAGCAGACATTTAGAAATTGGACTGCTACTTAATACAAGATAAGATAAACACATGGAGGTATAGGATGAGAGCGGAACTTTTAGAAACAGTCGGTTTTGAGTTTATTGATATACAGGAATTTTATTCAGAACTTCTGCCCAATAAACATGGTAGGGCAACCATTGGAGGTACTATAAGTGGTTCCAACAAAGAAGAATATTTATCATCCGGCGGAAAGCTGACACAAATAATTGCTAAAACCTATGAAGGTAAGAGTATAGTTCTGTTTTGCGGAATTATCACTTCCTGTAATATAAAAAGTAACGGAGATGTTCACTATATGACTCTGGGCTTGATGACACAAAGTATATTTATGGATGGAAAAGAGCATATAAGAACCTTTCAAAATGAAGGAGTTAAGTACAGAGATATTATTGATATTATCATAGAAGGTTATAATAATAGTGCATTTATAATGACTTCAGGTGATGATAAGAAAACGCATGGGTTTATGTGTCAGTATAAGGAAACTGATTGGGAGTATATAAAAAGGTTGGCATTTTCTGCTAATACGGTGATATATCCCGACTATAGTGTAGAGGGGGTTAAGTTTTTTATAGGACTTCCAAGTAAGCAGGAAAACTGTTTGAGATCGGAATATTATGAACTTGGAGTTGACAGCGGGGAGGGATCTTTACTTGATTCCGGCAAAGTATATTATAAGATTGCTGTAAGAGAACATTATGATATAGGGGAAAGACTAACATTTCTTGATGAGAAATTGGCTGTTGTAGCAAGAGTTAGCAGACTGGAATATAGAGAAGTGATTAATGAGTATATATTAATGAAAGAAAGTGATGTAAAGACTAAGGCGTATCAGAATGAAAAACTTATAGGTGCGGCATTATTTGCAAAGGTAAGCCAAGTTGAAAATGAACTTGTAAGAGTGAGTATAGATGATGATGAAAACGATTCTGATGATAAGGCGTTCCTAAACTATGCTACAGTATATTCTTCACCTGAAGGAGGAAGCTGGTATTGTATGCCGGAAGTCGGAGATAGGGTAATAGTGAAATTTCCCGATGCAAATGAACAAAATGTATATGTACAAAATGCTTTTCATGTAGGCAGTTCAGGAGGTCGTGATAATCCTGAAATTAAATTTTTTAAGAATAAAGAAGGAAAGGAAATCAGATTAAGTCCTGAAAGTGTACTTATTACAGATAATAACGGTTCAAGCATAGAAATTAAAGATGATAAGGGGATAAGTATAAAAAGTAACGGAATGATATCAATAGCTGCTAAAACGGAAGTATTGATAGAAAGCAGTAATGCAGGTATAAGTTTGACATCACCTACATCAGTACAAATAACACAAAACGGAACACAGATAGAAATGAATGACGGAATAACTCATCAGGGAAGCAAAGTGTATCTAGGGTAAAATACTAAATAAGAGATATATTATATATGAGGTGTGTATATGACAAAAAAGAATCAGGATGAATGGATATATGAAGTATTAGGTAAGAAAAAGGATTTTTTTTCTGCATCTGTAAGCAATCTTACATATGCAGAAAAGGAAAAGATAAGAGAAAAGATGCTACAATACTGGAAAGAACATAATGATGAAAGCACAGAATTCTTAGTTAATGGAGCAGTACTTTGCTGCGGTCGTGGAAGTTATTATTCTACACTTAATAGTGCTGATCACGGTGTTTATACTGACATTAGCGAAACCCAAGCACTTGCAAATACAGGTGATAAAAAGTTTAATGGATTTGTCTCATGTGCTAAATGGGATGAAGAACCATTTTTAGTTAAACATAGTTGCCGTTGTGAGATTGGAGAATGGCAAAATGTAAGAAAGAATATTTCCATAAACGGTAAATATGCCTTAGATACAAACGCATACTTGGTTTGCAAGCATGGAGGACTAATATCACCTGTAACATCGGGCCAGGAGTATACACTAAGCACTTCTTATAATAAGTATCCTAAGTTCTTAAATAATGACGGAACAGTGGATGAATTAATTGTTAAAAAGCTATTACTAAGGCATGTATCACATATGAAAGAGAATGAAAAAGACGCATTGATAAAACTCGGAATGTATTTATGTGTATGTGAGGATGTTGAAATTTTAAAAATGGTTATTAATTGTGGATATATTGCTTCACATTATAATAGAAGTATAGCGGAAAGTGGAATACAGCTTACTATTTTAGATAATTTTATATATGTAGCTTCATGGGCTGAAGCATATTGTAGATTTTGTGCTTCAGCAGGGAAAGTGCCTTTAGTACAAAATTCAAACTGGTTTAGATATGTAGAAGTCTGTAAATATTTGAAAGAAAATAATAAAAGTATTGTTGGATTAAATATGGGTGTAGATCAAGTTTGGGAAAATATAGAAAATATGCTTTTGAATGTAAAGCTATTGGAAACAATGGTTACAGCAGGTAATCTTTATGGAAAAAATGGAGAGAATGCAATAGTGGATTTAACCACTAAAATAGCAACTATTGTAGAAAAAGAAGAAGTAGCAGAAGGGATATCAAAAAATATAAAAACATATACGTTGCAATATATTGATGGTAGAATGGAAAATAAGACAGTTCGAGATAAAGGACTTGGTTATACAACAGGTATTCTACCGGGCTTTGTAACATATATACATAAGGTACACTTGTTTTCGTTTTCTGGTGATGATTTTATGAGTGGAATGAGCGATTTCATAGAAAATATAGTAAAAAGTATAGGTGCAAATATCTCGGGTGTGGCTACAGCAATCAATTATGGAACTGCGGCAGTATCTATAGCTATGGCAAACCCGATTTTTGCGCCAATTTCTGCTCCCATAGGAGTAATTTGCACACTGTTATCAACAAGTTCAGGATTTGTAGATGCAATGAGATCCGATGGTGAAACTGAATATAGTAAGGTTTTAGCAATTAAAGAAATCAATAAATGTATTAATATGAGCTATTTGGGAGGATGCATTGGATTGTACACGGCATATGCGTGCCATGAAATTTATCAGCCGGAAGATAGAATGGATGTATGGGATACTTATAAAAAGAATTATAAAGGAAAAACGGATGTAAAAGCAAGAATGGAAGGGTATGCAACCCCAGATGCAATATTGAAAGATATAAATAAGGTGAAACAAAAATTGGGACAAGGCTATAGCTACAGTATAAGTATTATTGACTCCAAAGACACCATTCAGAGATTAAAAAACTTTAACGATAATATGATGCATATAAGAATAAGTGGGGAGAATGGAGCAGGAATTCCCATCCCACCAAAGACTATATCGGAGGGGGAGGGAATGGAGGAATTTCAGGAAATAAAGAATTTGGAAGACTTAATAGCCTATATGAATAAATTAACAAAAAAAGGAAAATACTATCTATATGCTCTTGCTGTAATTGGATTGGATGGTTCAGGCGCTAGTGGTAGAATAGCATATATATCAGATAATGGAGAAGAAAAAATCATAGATGAATATGGGGTATTGTATTTGGGGGATCTATTCAAAAAGTATTAAAGCAGTTTTGGCTAAGGAGAATATATGAATGTGGTTGAGAAAAATAAACTTAAGATAATCCTAATAATTACAAGTATATTGACTTTAGTGTTTATAGTGATAGTTGGCATAGAGTATTTGAATAAAAAAAGAAGAGATAGAGCACTTAAATACTATAATGAGGTATCTACTACAGTAATTCTGGCAGATACACTGGGAATGGACTTGGAATGCAGTGATAATAAAGGGAATACTTGGGTTATGAATGGGAGTGACACAAGTTTACTTGACATAGTTACTAGGGATATTACAGATTATATATCAGGGGATAAGCAGAGTCTTTACAACTACAAAATTATAAAAAATGAATATATGCAGAAATATATAGATAATTTTAATGACAATATGAAGCATATAAGAATAAGTGGAGAGAACGGAGCAGGAATTACTATTCCACCAAAGACTATATCTGAGGTAGAGAAAATGGATGAGTTTCAAGAAATAAAGAATTTAGATGAATTGATAACATATATGCACAAATTAACAAAAAATGGTGAATATTATCTGTATGCTCTTTCTGTGGTTGGATTAGACGGAACGGGATTTAGTGGCAGAATAACATATAAATCAGATAATGGAGAAGAAAAAATCATAGATGAATATGGGGTATTGTATTTAGGGGATTTATTCAAAAAATATTAAAATAATTTCGATTAAAATATTATGGAAATATTTTGACTAAGGGGAATATATGAATGTGATTGAGAAGAATAAACTTAAGGTAATCCTAGTAATTACAAGTATATTGGCTTTAGTGTTTATAGCAATAGTTGGTGTAGAGTATTTGGATAAAAAAAGAGAAGATAGAGCAATTAAATACTATGAAGAAATAGCTATTACAGTGACTTTGGCAGATATGCTGGAAATGGAATTGGAATGCAGTGATAATACAGGGAAAAGTTGGATAATTACGAATCAGAATGAAAGCTTTACCGATATAGTCAGCCAAGATATTGCAGACTATATATCAGGGAAGAAACGTAGCCTTTATAACTACAAAATCATAGAAAATGAAAATATGCAGAAATATATAGATAATTTTAATGACAATATGAAGAATATAAGGATAAGTGGAGAGAACGGAGCAGGAATTCCGATCCCACCAAAGACTATATCAGAGGGCGAAGGAATGGAGGAGTTTGAAGAAATAAAGAATTTGGAGGAACTCATAGCATACATGCACAAACCAACAAAAAATGGTGAATATTATTTGTATGCTCTTTCAGTAATAGGATTAGATGGTTCAAGCTTAAATGGTAGGATAACATTTGATATGGGTGATGGAACGGAAAATGTTATACATGAGAGTGGAACAATAGGTATTAGAGAATTATTTACTATGCCATATAGAACCTATGAATATCAGAGAGATGTAAAAGTTGGAGTTGAATGAAAATTTTGAAAAAGTTAATAGCAATTATTGCTGTAACATAAATATTAATTACTCTTCATAGTAATTGTTAACTTAGAGTATTTTAATAAAAAAAGAGAAAGAGCACTTAAATACTATAACGAAATATCTACCACATTTATTTTGGTAGATATGGGAATGGATTTGTAATTCAGTAACAATATTATCAACCGGAAGATAAAATGGATGCATGGGATAACTATAAAAAGAATTATAAAGGAAAAACGGATTCAAAAGCAAGAAAGGAAGAGTATGCAACCCCAGATACAACATTTAAAGATAGAAATATGGTTAAACAAAAATTGGGACAAGGCTATAGCTACAGTATAAGTGTTATTGACTCCAAAGATACTATTCAGAGATTGAAGAACTTTAACGACAATATGATGCATATAAGAATAAGTGGAGAGAGCGGAGCTGGAATTCCTATCCCACCAAAGATTATATCTGATGGAGAAGGAATGGAAAAGTTTCAAGAAATAAAGAATTTAGAGGCGCTAATAGCCTATATGAACAAATTAACTATAAATAAAGAATATTATCTGTATGCTCTTGCTTTGATTGGATTAGACGGCTCAGGCTCTAATGGTAGAATAACATATGTATCAGATAATGGAGAAGAGAAAATATTGAAGGATTCAGGTAGACTTAACTTATTTGATTTATTTGAGAAGTTGAATTAAAGTCAGGTGCTTATGGATAAATTTAAAAAAAAGAAATTTAAAGTAATTGCGATATTAGCTTCAGGATTAATTTTAGCTTTTATAGCAATATTTGGTAGAGTGTATTTAAATGAAAAAAGAAGAGATAATGCACTTAAATATTATAATGAAATATTCAATGTGGTAATTTTGGCAGATACACTGGGAATGGACTTGGAATACAGTGATAATAAAGAGAATACTTGGGTCATGAATGGAGATAACACAAGTTTGCATGACATAGTTACGCAGGATATTACAGATATATATCAAGGAAGAAAAAGATTCTTTACAACTACAAAATTATATAAAATAAAAATATGCAGAAATATATAGATAATTTTAATGACAATATAATGCATATAAGGATAAGTGGGGAGAGTGGAGCAGGAATTCCTATCGCACCAAAAACTTATATTGGAGGGAGAGGGAATGGAGGAGTTCAAAGATATAAGTAATTTGTAGGAACCGGTAACTTATATGAATAAAATAACGAAAAACGGTGAATATTATTTATATGCTCTTTCTGTGGTTGGATTAGATAGATGGGGATTTAATGGTAAGATAACATATATATCAGATAATGGAGAAGATAAAATATAGATGAATATGGGGTATTGTATTTGGGAGCTCTAACCAAAAAAGTATTAAAACAGTTTTGGTTAAAATATTATGTAGATATTTTGACTAAGGAGAATATATGAATGCGGTTGAGAAAAATAAACTTAAGATAATCCTAGTAATTACAAGTATATTGACATTAGTGTTTATAGCAATATATGGTAAGGAATATGTGGATGAAAGAAGAAGAGATAATGCACTTAAATATTATAATGAAATATCCACTGTGGTAATTTTGGCAGATACACTGGGAATGGATTTGGAATGTAGCAACAATAAAGGAAATACTTGGGTTATAAAGGGAAACAATACAAGTTTGATTGATATAGTTACTCAAGATATTGCAGATTATATATCAGGAGAGAAACAGAGCCTTTACAGCTATAAAATCATAGAAAATGAAAATACTCTTAAATATATTAAGAATTTCAACAATAATATGAAACATATAAGGATAAGTGGAGAGAACGGAGCAGGAATTCCTATCCCACCAAAGACTATATCTGAGGGAGAGGGAATGGAGGAGTTCAAAGATATAAGTAATTTGGAGGAACTGTTAACTTATATGCATAAAATAACAAAAAACGGTGAATATTATTTATATGCTCTTTCTGTGGTCGGATTAGATGGATCGGGACATAATGGTAAAATAACATATGTATCAGATAATGGAGAAGAGAAAATATTGAAGGATTCAGGAAGACTTAGCTTGTTTGATCTATTTGAGAAGTTGGAGTAAAATACAGTATTTTAAGAAGGGTAAGGTAATAATGGATATTGAAAGTATGCAAAATCAGTTATTTTTTGAAAGAAGTGAAGAGTTTTTAAAAGAGCTTCATATGAAAAAAGATGAGTATGAACAATGGATTTTTAAGGAATTGGAAGAGTTTTTGGAAGAAAAAAGTGCCGAATATATTGTAATTTCACCTCTCTACAGCAGCTTTGTTACAAAGTCATATGAATATAGACTTGGAGTATATGGAAAAGATTTATACTTGAGTAATCTAAATAGAAGTATATACAAGGAACTTCCTTTAATGAAAAGGTATATAACAGAGGATTTTGCTACGATAGATAAATATATACTTGGTGATATGCAGGTTCAAGAATTTACAGATTGGCAAAAAAAGGATATAAAGTATCGATATAGTCTTAAATACTTGATGACCGGAAGGAGAGTATGGAAAGAATTAATAGAGAGCTTTGTTGAACGTATTAATAAGAAAAATAAGTCTGTTTTAGATAATATAAGCATAGTATATGGCTTGTACATGGAGAGAGGAGAACACTTTTTTAGTGGGAATATTGTATGAGTGAAAGATATTTTCTGATAGGTACTGACGAAAGTTATGAGCCGGTACCTTTAATGATTGATGTGAGAAAGAGCATAAAAGAAGAATATCTTGAAGAAGGAGAAAGCTATAAGCAAGCAGGGATATCTTTGGTTAATATAAGGAACTCTTTTGATGAGCAGGTTAAATATCCGGATATAATGGATCGGGGAATATTTATGCTGTCGGATGAGGCATATGAGATATTTAAACTCTATGAGCCGGCAACAGTAATAAAAAGAGTTATCCTAATGGAGGAAAACAGTAATGAAGTATATGAGTATATTATTCCGATTCTTAAAAGAATAGATTGTTTATCAGATAGAACGACATTCATACGAGGGAGATATATAGATAAGGGAATACTTATAGGGAAAAACATACCGGATACAGCTTTATTTAAGATACCGAATGTTGACGGAATGTGTACCGTGGCAAGGCTTGATTTTGTAGAAAGCCTATTAAAACGAGGTATGAAAGGAATTTGTCTACAGACTTTGGAGATTGAGTAGTTTATAAAATACTTGTAAAGGAGCATTTTAAAATGATTGACTTAGGAAGTGTAAAAGTACATAGTTTATTGGAAGTAGAAAGTATAGTTGGTGTTTATTTTACTATAAAGCCATGTAGTCATGCACATGTAAAACTACAGGTTATTATCGGTCATAGTTTTATTAATCAAATTAAAAATATAATAAACAAGATAAAAGGCTCCGACATAAGAGTAGAATATACTGACATAGCTGATAATAAAACCAAGGTTTTGTTTAAAGGGATAGTAGAAAGTTTTAGTTTCAGTAATGATTTAGGTGTCTGCTTATGCTACATAGAAGCATTTAGCAAAAGTTTGTTGCTTGATAAAGAAAAAAATGACAGACTGTTTCAAAATAAGGAAGATAATATAAAGTCTATTGTCGAAAAGGTATCTTCTAAAATTGAGACAAAGGTGATTTATAATACGGAAATTAAAAAACTGGGAAAATTGTTTTTACAATATAAGGAAACAGACTGGGAGTTTATAAAGAGAATTGCAAGTAACTTTGGAGAAGTGCTTGTGGCTGATTATAAATTGGGATTAACAGCGTTTTATTATGGGATGCCATATAGTGAAGATATGGTACATTTCCATCCGGATCATTATGAATCAGGTTTTGAAATAGATATTTCCGAAAAAAATGATTTATCAAAAGCAGACCATAATATGCCTTGCGGGGATATATACTATACAGTATCGGACTATAATGATTACGAACTTGGAAGTAAGGCGGAGTTTATGGGCAAAATCTTTTATATAAAAGAGAAAAAAGTTGAGACAAGAGAAGGGTACTTGGTTTTTACATATAAAATTTGTGATAAACAATATATAAAATCAATACCAAAATTTAATGAAAATATTACGGGTCTTGTAGTTAGTGGAAAAGTTGTAGATGTAAAAGAAGAGCATATCTATGTTAAAAGTGATATTGACTGTTCAGACAGTGTTTTTCCATTTGTATGGATGCCAATTACAGGAAATGTTATGTATTGTATGCCCGAAATAGATAGTAGAGTGCAGTTATATTTTGGAGACAGTGAAGAAAGTAAGATTATTTTTGCCTCTGATATCATAGATTATCTTAAAAAGAGTAATAGAGGGCTTACAACAGAGGATAAAAAGGAAATGTCGGTTGATGAAAATTATATTAAATGTGGTGGGTTAAGCATGTTAAGTTTTTCATCAGCATTAACAAACTTTGGAAGTACTGAAAATTTTTATATAAATGCAAAAGGGAAAATAAAGATAGAGGCACAGATGATTTCGCTTGAATCAAATGATGAGATAACAGTAATAAAACGATAATAGGAGGATATAGACATGGAATACTTTGATGAAGATGTAATAAGTGCAATGCATGTAAAGAGGAGGGAAGAGTACGGTAATATAGAAGAAGGTTTATATATACAAAATTCTCTTACTTTATTTCATAAAGTGTTGATGTTTGAAGACAAATTATCTGTAATGATGCCAAATGAATTTGTAATTATGTTACCTGAACTTATAAGTACTAAGTATATATCTGAAAAAAAACCGGATGTTATATATACAAGTCTTGATGGGAGCGTGAATTTTTCGTTTAATTTATTAGTAACTTCATCAGGTGAAAAGGATATGAGTTATGCCATAAATATGTTAAAAACAATGATAAAAAACATGAATCCCGCATATATCTTTTTTGAAGACAAAACAATTGAAAGTACTGCAGGGAACAGTATAAGCTTAATGCAGTTTAAAAGCTATGGAATTGATGAAGCTGCTTATAACATAATATATTTAATTAGTATAGATAAATATATTATTCAGGGAGCATTTAACTGTAAGTATAATGATATGGATGAGTGGAAAAGAGCAGCTTTTGAAATAATAAAGTCAATAAAGGTTGAATAAAGACAAATTTTAGAGCATGATAAAAACACAAGTTTTTATTGTGCTTTTATTGTATAAAAACTAATAATAATATGTTGTTTATAGAAAATCTATATGACATATATTATTAAAATATAATAAAAAATAGTGCAGAATTTGTTATAATTAGAGTAGTATTATTTTCATAAAAAATATTTGTGTATGTGTTGAAAGATGACATGAATATAAACAAAAGGGTAATTATGGAGAAACTATGAAAGGAAACTTGCCATATTTTTATATAAAAGAAAATCTTGAAAATACAAGAGGGATACGAATATATACTTTAGAGAATATTCCAAGTAATATAGATGCTCTTAATGAAAGATTTTATGAAATGCCAAGAGAGTTTGTTCTTGAAATAGAAAAAACAAAGAATTTTATATTTCCTGATTTGATGATGAGTGTATATCCTCTTATTTCAGAAAGATTTAGAGAGGTATTGCTTCTTTTTGATATAGAAATCTTTGTAAAAAGAGTTATGCTGATAGATAAAGAGAGTAGAGAGATGCAAAGCTATTATTTGCTTTATACAAAAAATTTGCTAAACACTGATTTCAATAATTTATTTAAAGCTGTCAGGGAAGAGAATAAAAAGATAAGATTTATTGTAAATCTTGATTTTGCAGAAAGTTTAATAAGAAGAGATGTTAAGGGAATAGAGTTTGTGGAAGTGGAGGAGAGCGTATGAGAGAAAACCTTATAAAACTTGATATTTTTGATGTACTTGCGGTAACAAGTTATGAAGCAAAACATGAGGTGGGCAAGCATGGCAGAGCAATAATAAGAGCCATAATAGAAGAAAAAAGAGAAGAAGAGTATGTCAATATTGCTAAAAATACAAGATGGGTAAGGGTTAATGCCCTTGATGAAACAGATAAAGAGAGTACGATATTTTATGGACTGCTAGAAAAGATATGTTTTTTTAAAGAAAGTGGAAGTTTCCTTGTTGAATTGGAATTGATCACAGGAAGTTCTTTAATGGAAGAAAAAGTACATACAAGAGGATTTTCTAAGGGTACCGGAGAATATGCTGATATACTTAATGCATTAAAAGAAGGATATGAAGAGTCATACTATATAACAGGAGAAGACGGAAAGGGAGTATTGCCCGGATTTTTGGTACAGTATGAAGAAAATGACTGGAACTTTATAAAAAGGATTGCAGCTTTAAAGCAGACAGTGGTAATGCCGGATTATCAGAGTGAAGGAGTAAAGTATTTTTTCGGTATGCCAAAAAGAGAAAGCAAGGTTTTAACTTCTGGTGATGTGCGTATTGTTGTAAATAAAGAATATACAGTTTATGAAGTCAAATCAAGGGAAATCCATTGTTTAGGAGACAGAGTAAGCTTTAACAGAAGGGACTACCGAATAATAAAAATTGTATCTAAAACAGAGGGAAGTGAACTTTACCATACATATTATTTAACACAGGATATAGACTATATAGTAAAAAAAGAAAGCAAGTATGATTTAAAAATAATAGGAGCATCACTTTACGCTAAAGTTACAAATGTAGAAAAAGAAAAGGTTAAGATAGCAATAGAGGATATAGAAAATAAGGATGAAGAAATAGAAAGATGGTTTGATTTTTCCACTGTATATTCTTCAAGTGACGGAGCGGGGTGGTATTGTATGCCGGAAAAGGGAGACAGCGTAAGACTGTATTTTCCCACAGAAAATGAAGAAAAAGCCTATGTTTGCAGTGCGGTACATGAAAATGAGGGCGATGGAATACGAATCGATCCTGAAAATAAGATTTGGCGAAATAAATACGGAAAAGAAATAAGACTGACACCGGAAGGTATAACCATAAAAAGCGATACGGGAGATTATATTGAACTAAATGACAGTACAGGAGTCAAGATAGTAAGCAGTGGAAGTATTTTGATAAAAGCAAAAGACACTGTTGAGATAAGCAGTGAGGATTCAAATATATCCATGGTGGCAGGTAAAAGGATTATGCTTTTACAAGATGATACACAAATAATATTAAAAGACGGAATAACTGTGAGTGGTGAAGGTATTCATATAAGCTGAAAAAAATGTGCTTTTGATGTGAACAGAAAGGGATTTTTTATGCTGATTATAGAAAATTTAGAAATAGAAATAGCATTACCTATTTATCTGGTTGAAAATTTTGTTATAAAAACTGTTCCAAACATGCATACCTGCTGTAATATTAACGGGGTGTTGGAGGAAAAACCCGGAGAAACAATTCTTACAGACAAAAAGGATATGGATATCCATATAAAATACAAAGGAAACACTGTATTTAGAGGATTTGTGGAAGAAATAAGCATTCATTCATCCGCCGATGTACATTATTTTGAACTTAAAGCATATTCATACAGTAAAAAATTAGACAATAAAGAGCATACAGAATTATTTCAAAATATAGAAAAAACTTATAGTGACCTTGCATGTGATGTGGTTAGAAGATACTCAGGAAATATCAATAACTACAATATAAAGGATAAGGAAATTGAAAGGCCTGTACTTTGCTATAAGGAGAGTGCCTGGGCATTTGCAGTTAGGATGGCATCCCACATAAAAACTTTTCTGTATCCGGGTATGGAATATGATAAGCCATATATTCATATGGGCATACATACAGGACATATGATTGAGCCCGGAGGTATTATAATTGAGAGCAGAGATCTGATCAAGAAAAAGGAGAATACAAGTCGGATAGAGTATAGGCTAAGGACATACAACTCTTATGATATAGGTGATAACATAGCGTTAGATAATAAGATTTTAACTTTATATAAAAAAGAGGTGGAGTTTACAAAAGGTGAGCTTATATTTAATTTTCAAGGAGTTGAAAGGTCATATATAGACGATATGATATATCCGCTTGAAAATGAAAATATAACAGGTTTGAGCCTTATGGGGAAAATTAAGAAATATAAGGATGGAAAAGTATACTTAAGACTTGATATAGACAAAAAAGAGCCGGATTATGGATTTGAGTGGTATCCTGAGACCGGAAATGCATTATATGCGGTACCTGATGTAGGAGAGAGAGCACAACTTTATATATCAGGTATGGGAACAGGAGATATGTATGTAGTACGAACCTTCGGCAGTAAAGGTAGTGATGAAAATAAAAAGCAATTTGAAGTTGGAAAGAAAAGTCTTAATTTCTCAAAAGAAGGAATAAGCTTCATTGCAGATGATATACTTACCATGAATGACAGAAGATTCAAGCTTACAGGTAATGGAGATGTGAACATAAGTGCAGCAGATAAATTGACCATAAAGGCAAGAAATATAAGATTAAACAGTAAAGAAGAAATCGTGTATATAAGTGAGTAAAATTCTGTAGCAGTAATGGAGTACAAATCCGAAGAAAGGGGTGCAAAGTGGCGAACGATATACAGAAAATGTATGAGCATCAGGAAATGAAGGGATATGGTGGATATGAATATGTGGTAAGAGGTGCAGAGGTTTCATGTAGCTATGGAAGCAAAACATGCGTATTAAATTTGAAAGATGATCATGGAGCACACACTTCAGATGGAAGACCTTTAATCACAGAAAATGACAGTACTACTGATAATATAAAAAGCTTTGGAATGTGTAATAAAAATAGGAGTAAGCCTTGTAAATGTGACCCTAAACTTGGAAAGTGGTGGGCTACCGATAATTCAAACATGAAAATATTTGATACCGCAGTTGGTGAGGAAAGTTATGCCGTTATGGAGGACTCTTTAGCCACATGTAATAAGGGTGGTTTAGTTTCATTTAAGACATCAGGGCAAACTTCACCAAGCTATGATAATGTAAAAGTAAAATATGCTGTAGAAATAGTTGAAGATGAAAAGAAAAATTGGAGTCGCAAAAGTGACAAAAAAGACTTTGTAGGTCATGTAAAGGTTAAGAATTCAGGCTTATATAACTTCGGTATAGAATTTTATGATATTAAAAGTGATGATAGTCTCGGAACCATATTTGTTTATGAAAAAAGTTGGGGGAAAATGAAGTATATAGGTGCATATGAGATAAAAAGTCATGCAGGAAATAAAGAAATGAAATTTCCTGATGATGTACGTAAGATAAATGAAAATACTTATGGATATGTATCCGGTTCACATTATTGGTCCCATTGGATAGATATAATTCTTTATGGTGGAAAAGATTATTATTTTGAAGTAGATTGTCCGGGAAGAGATGGGTTTGCATGCAAGTTAATTGGGAATCAGGAGATTTTCATTGATAAAAATATAATGATGGCCGTATGGAGAGAGAGTGATATATGTACTAGTTGGTATAAAAAAAATACTGGTGGAGTTGTACTTAAGCGAGCCGTAGTTTATTTACGAAAACCTTATATAGAACCTTTTTATAATTATTTTGCGGGAATTTATTTAGGACATGAAATAAAAAATGATGATAGAGATACAGCTATATCAACCTCAAAAACCGTTGTAGAAACAGGGATAGGAATATTTGATACATTTGCGGGTGTTTGTATTACTGCATTAGATTTGACATTTGGATGGATAGGGATATCAGAGATAAAAGAGCTAACTACTCAGCTTAAGCCTTATATTAATAATAATAATGTTGTAGATATGATAAAAATTACAATGTATGGAAATCCTGATGGTTTGGTTAAGGAATACGATATGGATGCAGAAGTTAGCACTGAAGTTTCTGAATATGGTACCCCGAACAGGTTAGAGGGAGAAAAATATCATTGGGGAAATTTTGAGGGTATATATTATAGTCAAGATGAGAAATTTATTAATATGGGTGAGATGAACAAGTTTATAGAACATGAAATTATAGGTAAAATGAATAACTAGTGCAATAAAGTGTTTTTGGAGGGGGATTCAATGCCGAGAAAAAATGTAAAGAATAAAAAAGCTAAAATTGTCTTTATTGTATTTATAACACTGTTTATTATGTTATCAATATTAATGAATTTAAGAGGCCACTTGGTAATAAAAAAAGGTGTTGTACTTAGATATAGAGTGGGGATAATAGAGAGAGTAAAAAAGGAAATAGATATAACAATACCTGAAGATGTTACGGAAATCGGCAACCATGCTTTTGAAAATAATGATTTAATCGATAAAATAATTATACCTTCAGGAGTGAAAAAAATAGGTGAGTTTGCATTTATAAATTGTAGTAACTTGAAGGAAGTTAATATAATCGGCTCTTTAGAAATAATAAAGAACGGAGCTTTTTATAACTGCACAAGTTTATACAGTATAAATTTACCTGATAAGTTGGAACAGATAGGTGATTATGCTTTCTTTGAATGTAAAGACTTAGACATAATAGAATTTCCATCTTCACTTAAAAGTATAGGTAAATCCAGCTTTTCAAATACTGCTTTAAAATCAGTTAAATTACCACAATCGGTAGAAGATATTAAAGACAGTACATTTTCCGAATGTAAAAACCTTGAGTACATGAATTTATCTTCATCTATAAAGAGAATAGGAAATAAAGCGTTTGAAAATTGTGAAGAGTTAAAAGTTGTAGATTTAACAGATAATTTGGAGCAGGTGGGAGATTATGCATTTTATAATTGTAAAAGTTTAGAAGGTATAGTATTTCCGGACTCACTTAAAAATATAGGTGAATTTAGTTTTTCAAGAACAAAGCTCAAGGATGTAATTATGCCGGATTCTGTAACACAGGTTGGTGCTTGTGCTTTTGAATATTGTGGAGAGTTGGAGAACATAAAGTTGTCTAAAAATCTTACAAATATAGAGGCAGAAACTTTGTGCGGTTGCTATTCGTTAAAAGAAATAGATATACCTGAGGGAGTCACAGAAATAGGAAATGGTGCCACAAGCAAATGTCATAATTTGGAAATACTGAATATACCTGACAGTGTAGAAAAGTTTGGCTTTAAATGCTTTTCAGAAACCAAGTGGATTGAAAATATACCTGTAAATGAAGACGGATTAAAAATTTATAGAGATATTTTATTAGAGGCAACAGATATACAGGAAAATCTGGTAATTAACCAAAATATAAACTTTATAGTCGGAGGTGTATTTCAAGACTTTGAAAAGCTGGAAAGTATTATTTTACCAAATAATATAAAGTGTATAGAAGAATATGCTTTTCAAAATTGCATTAATCTTAAAAGTATAGAAATACCTTACGGTGTGAATTGGATAGGGAGATCGGCATTTGATAATTGTAAAAACTTGAAGAGTATTATGATACCGGAGCCTGTAAAAGAAATAGGTGAGAGTGCATTTTATAGGTGTGAAAATTTATCTGAAATAGAGTTGCCAAAGGAATTAGAATACATTAGAGAAAACACATTTGAAGGTTGCAGTTCTCTAAAAAAAATAATAATTCCCAAAAATGTAAAACGAATAGAAAAAGGAGCTTTTGGAGGATGTACAAATTTAGAGGATATAAAATTTGAAGGTAATCCTGAGTATATAGGGAGTTCGTTTTATGAGACAAAATATTATGACAATATTGAAGAAGATCAATATGGCTGTAAATATGTACAAAATCACATTGTAGGTTTTGTGGATAAAGGGAAAAAGGAGATTATTATAAAGGAAGGAACAGTTAGTATAGCTAATGGAGCCTTTTCGGAGGGAACTTTTGAAAAAGTGATATTTCCGGAGGAATTAAAATATATTGGAGATTTTGCCTTTTCGTTTTGTAAAAACTTAAGAAGAGTTGAATTACCTAAGAGTTTGATATACATAGGAGATTATGAATTTCAATTTTGCGACAAATTAGAATATATTTATATCCCTGAAAGTGTAAAGGAAATAGGAGCAATGTCCTTTGTAGGCTGTGACAGATTAAAGGAAGTTGTTATGAC
This sequence comes from Lachnoanaerobaculum sp. Marseille-Q4761, assembly GCF_017565785.1. Lineage (NCBI taxonomy): Bacteria > Bacillati > Bacillota > Clostridia > Lachnospirales > Lachnospiraceae > Lachnoanaerobaculum > Lachnoanaerobaculum sp. Marseille-Q4761. The sequence continues at coordinate 529,406 of NZ_JAGEKB010000001.1, read as the reverse complement.
GAAGGAAGTTGCAGATAAATTTTGGTATATCAGCGATAAGAAAGTGAGATATATAGATTAAATGGCAGCAAATTATTACGATAAGCAAATCATCCCTCTAAAAGTAAACAACTCCGAAGCTGAAGCTATGTCTTTGGATACGGGGTACTATATAGAAGGCAGACTTGAAGTATGATGATACTGTTAGTGTAGAGTATTATGAATAGTAATATTGAGTGAAATAAAGTTAAAGTACTTTAGAAAAAATAAAACATACATTATTAAATGCCGGAGTAGAGCCCAAACTGTATATGGGAAACATATTATAGGAGTATATTATATGGCTAAAATTTTTAAAAAATATAAATATATATTTATAATATTTTTACTTTGCCTTATCCTTTATGCTATATTATCAAATTTGAAGTGTAAGGTAATAATTAAAAACAATGTCTTTATGGGTGTAAAAAGCGGAATTATAGAAAAAAAAGAAGATTTGAAAGTAATAGAGATACCTGATAATGTGACAGGAATTGGAATCTTTGCTTTAGCACACTGTACAAAATTAGAGAGTGTTATATTACCCGACAGCATTAAAGAGATTAGAATGGGAGCTTTTTATGATTGCCAAAATTTAAAAAATATCAATTTACCTGAAAGATTGGAGGTAATAAGAAAAGATGCTTTCTCAAATTGCAAATCATTGACTGATGTAAAACTTCCAAATGGAGTCGAAATAATAGAGAAAGGTACATTTGGAGAATGTATTTCTTTAGAAAATATACAATTATCAAATAATACAACGGAAATAGAAGAAATAGCATTTTATAATTGTATAAGTCTAAAAAGTATATATTTGCCGGACAGCTTAAAAAAGATTGGGAGTGCTGCCTTTTTTAATTGCAGCAGCTTATCTAAAGTGAATATGCCTGAAGGGATTGAATGTGTAGGGGGAAATGTATTTGATGGCACTGAAGTCTTTGAAAACAGTGTAGCTGACGAATACGGATCTGTATACCTTGGAAAAGTTCTTTTATATAATAAAGGTGTAAATGATACGATTATAGTTAAAGATTCAACAAAGATAATTGCAAATGCCGCATTTATAAATAATTACAGATTGAAAGAGATAGAACTGCCTGAAGGAATAATTGAAATTGGGGATAACTGCTTTGAGAATTGTGAGGCATTGAAAAAGATAGATATTAAAGAAGGATTGAAAAAAATAGGAGAAAATTCATTTGCTGGGGCTGGCGTAGAGGAGGTTAAATTGCCTGAAAGTATAACTGAAATAGGATATGGAGCATTTAATAATTGTAGGGACTTGTCAGGTATTAATTTACCATCAGGAATAGAGAGGATTGCCGGTTACAGTTTTGAAAATACAAAGTACTTAAACAATATAAAACCGGATGAATATGGATGTAAGTATGTAGATAATATACTTTTGTCTTCTGAAAATAACGGAAGTTCAATAATCCGTATTAAAGCAGGAACCCGAATGATTGGTGCACAAGCTTTTGAAAATAGAAAGGATATTGAAGAGGTATATATTCCTAAAAGTGTAGAAAACATTGACTTTAAAGCATTTTTTCTATGTTCAAATTTAAAAAAAGTAGATTTTGAAGAAAGTATCAAATTAAAAGAAATCAATTATTTTACATTTGTTGGATGTGAAAAAATAGAAAATATGGATTTACCTAACAGCTTAGAAGCAATAAATGCATATTCTTTTGGGGGTTGTTCTTTCACTAAAATAAAAATACCGGAAAATGTGGAATATCTGGATTCATACGCTATCAGAGAATGTTATTCATTAAAGGTAATAGAGTTGCCTGAGAGATTAAGGGGAGAATATCACTGGATTGAGACGGATGGGATTAAGACTCCTAAACTTGTGTTTTATTAAGGAGATTATATATAAGTCAAGAATATAAAGGGGTCAAGGTTATATCTACAAGCTGAATTGAGGGATGTATATATGAAACCAAAATATAAAATTTTGTGGATAATTATAGTTGGAATAATTGTTGTTTTTATATTATATATAGCTTTAAACTTTAGATGGCATTTAGTTTTAAGGGATAATAAAGTTATTGAATATAAAGCGGGGTTAGTAGATAAAAATATAAGAAACTTGACTGTATACATACCTGAAGGTACAACGGAAATCATGAATGATGCTTTTTCAGGTTGTAAGAGTATAGAGAAAGTATATATTCCGGAAAGTGTAAGAATAATACATCGAAGAGCGTTTATAGGTTGTAAAAACTTAAAAGAGATAAATTTGCCGGAAAGTTTGGAACAAATAGACAGAGATGCATTTAATGGTTGTACAAGTTTGGAAGTAATAAGAATTCCTGAAAATGTAAAATATATCGGGGAATCAGCATTTAGCGGATGTACTGATTTAAAAGAAATATCATTGCCACAATCACTTAAAAAGATAAAAGCGATGACATTTTCTGAATGTAAAAACTTAAATAATATAGAGTTCCCACAAAATATTACAGATATTGAAATGGGTGCATTTATGGGATGTGAAAATTTGGAGGTTGTAAAACTTCCCGACACTTTAAGTCATATAGAGGATTATGTATTTTCAGGTTGTAAAGCGTTGAGAGAAGTGGTTTTACCAAATAATTTAAAGTATATAGATGATGCAGCATTTAATGGATGCACAAGTCTATCATCTATATACTTAAGTGATTCTGTTGAATGGCTTGGGTATAATGCTTTTGGAGAGTGTACTAAACTTAGCGAAATAAATATACCTGACAGTATCAGCCGGGTAGGAGCATATTGCTTTGAAGGTACAGAATGGTATAAAAAACTTCCTGTAGATTCAGAGGGATTAAAATATTATAAACATATATTATTTCAGGCAACTTATAATAAGGAAGAGGCTTTGATTCCAACCGAGATTACTGTAATTGCAGGCGGTGCATTTATGGGAAATGATGAACTAAAAAGTGTTGTTTTATCAGATAGATTAAAGAGTATAGGAGAGTATGCTTTCTCAGGGTGCAGTAAGCTTTATAATATAGCAATACCGGAAACTGTGAGATATATCGGTTCATCAGCATTTTCCAATTGTAAAAGTTTGGAAAATATATCAATACCTGAACATATTACTCATATATATAATAATGCTTTTGAAAATTGTGAGAAATTTCAGCATATAGAACTGCCTCAAGGACTTGAATATATAGGTAAAGAAGCATTTAAAGGTTGTACTTTAATAAAAAAGACTGTTATTCCAAAGACTGTAAAGCAAATAGATGATGGTGCATTTAGTTTATGTATAAACTTAGAAAATGTAGAGTTTGAGGGGGAACCGCTCTATATAGGAAATTCTTTTGTAAGCGCCTTATAATATAATGCCTTATATTCAGTTATAAATAATGAGATAATAGTTACCAACAAGTGTATAGTACTATTTAGTTATAGTGAAGTATAGTACTGTATAGTAATGCAAGTCGGAGGTAATTATGGATCAAGTAACAAAAGTAAAAAGGCATTTAAAACAAGAGCAATGGAAAGCACTTATTAATGACTGTCAGTCCAGTAAAATGACTGTAGCAGCCTGGTGTAAAGTAAATGGTATATGTGAGCAAACATATTACAGAAACTTAAAGCGTCTTCGTGAGCAGTTATGTGAGACTATTTCTATCCCCTCAGAATCTTTGGAAAATCCTACAACTTTCAAAAAGATAGAAATCACTTCACCTTTACCGTCTACAAATGCCGGAGTTATTATTCATTTACAAAATGCTACTGTCGAAATTTATGAAGGAACATGTCTGCAAACCATACAAACAGTGTTGTCAGCACTCAAAAGCGTATGTTAGGCGATATCAGTGTTGCTAAAAATATCTATATAGCCTGTGGATATACAGATATGCGAAAATCTATTGACGGACTTGCCGCTATAATTTTACAGCAGTTTAAAATGGACCCTTTTCAATCAGCATTGTTCCTTTTTTGCGGAAAAAGATGCAATCGCATAAAAGCACTACTTTGGGAAAAAGATGGCTTTGTACTGCTATATAAGCGTTTGGAGAATGGCAGTTTTCGCTGGCCACGCAATGAAAGTGATTTAAAAGTAATTTCATGGCAACAATTTCGCTGGCTGATGGAGGGACTTGCAATTGAGCAAAAGTCATCAATCCTTCCTGCTAAAAAGGGAGCTTTCTGCTAAATGAAATCGTTATATAGCCTTATTTTCACTGGATGTGTGTCACTTTTTGTAGTATAATTATATCATCAAAATAGTAAGGAATATACAAAAATGCAAAATAAAGATGCCTATATAGAGCACCTTGAAAACACCATAAAAGACCTTCAAAATCAAATAAAAAACCTTACTGAAATGCTTTCATTGCTTCGAAAGGAGAAGTTTGCTTCTTCAAGTGAGAAGACTTCTAAAAAGCAGTTTGAAGGTCAACTTTCTTTATTCAATGAGGCAGAACTGGAGGCAGATGCAAGAGTATCTGAGCCAATTGAAACAGCTGTTAAAGGCTATAGACGTAAAAATTGCAAAACAAAAAGGGATGAGCTTCTAAAAGATCTGCCTGTTCGTGAAGTATTATGTAGTCTTGTTGAGGAAGATCAATACTGTGAACAGTGTAATACAAAGCTTAAAGTTCTTGGTAAAAAGGTAGTAAGAGAAGAATTAGAGTATATTCCTGCAAAACTTAGAATTGTTCGTTACATTCAGTTGGTTTACGAATGCCCAAAATGTAAACACACAACTCATCCTTATATAGTGAAGGCACATACTCCTTCATCACTTATGAATCATTCATTGGCTTCTCCAAGTTCAGTAGCCAATGTTATGTATAAAAAGTATGTAAATGGTATGCCACTTTATCGACAGGAAAAAGACTGGGAGCAATTGGGAATATCTTTAACACGTTCAACTATGGCAAACTGGATAATCCGTTGTAGTGAGGATTATCTAAAACCAATAGTGGAATATCTGCATAAAAGATTGTTGGAGCGTGATATCCTACACTGTGATGAAACCCCGGTACAGGTGCTTAAAGAAGAAGGCAAAGCACCGCAGGCAAAGTCTTATATGTGGCTATATAAAACAGGAAATGATGGCAAACCATCCATTATCATTTATGACTATCAGCCTTCAAGAAATGGTGATCATGCGGTGAAATTTCTCAAAGATTTTAGGGGATATGTTCATTGTGATGGTTATTCCGGTTACAATAAACTTTCTGATATAACCAGGTGCGGATGCTGGGCACATCTTAGGAGAAAGTTTATAGAAGCAATTCCTTCTCAAAAAGTAAAGGATGCACCTCTTACTCATGCAGAGATCGGAAGGGATTATTGTAATAGGTTGTTTTATATTGAAGACAGCCTAAAAAACTTAACATACAAAGAAAGATATTATAAGCGTCCGGAACTGGAAAAACCTGTTCTTGAGGCTTTTTGGAGTTGGATTGATTCTATAACAGCTTTGAAAGGTTCAGCCCTTGGAAAAGCAATCATCTATGCAAAGAATCAACGCCCATATCTTGAGAATTATTTACTTGATGGAAGATGTGCTATTTCAAATAATACTGCTGAAAATGCAATTCGTCCATTTACGGTAGGTCGTAAGAATTGGCTATTTTCAGACACCTCAAAAGGCGCGTCTGCAAGTGCTATTGTTTATAGTATTGTAGAAACAGCAAAGGCAAATGGATTGAATGCCTACACATATCTGGAATATCTCCTCATGTACATGCCTGATACTGAGTGGCAGTCTGATCCTGATCTTTTGGAAGATTTAATGCCCTGGTCAATGGATGTGCAGGAAGAGTGTAAACTATAACTTAAAGTGCTCTTTTAATTTTGAGCACTTTTATTTTATATTATTATCATATGGATTTTGATGGAATACAAGGCATCATGTTATTGTGCGCTTACATTCTTTTTATGACACAAAGTACTATAATAGCATAAAAGAGGATGAGTATAGTTGCAAATATATCGGGAATCATCTTATAGAACTTGTAGATAAAAAAAGAGGAAAGGTTATCATAAAAGACGGAACAATCAGTATAGCAAATAAAGCATTCTCTCAATCCAGGATAAGAGAAATATTTTTTTCAAAAGAACTGAAAATAATTGGAGAGTCCGCTCTAGGACATTGCAACGGATTAGAAGATGTAGAGTTTCCGGAAGGGCTGATATATATATCTAAGCTGTGCCTTATAGATTGCAGAAATTTAAAGAGAGTATATATACCTAAGTCTGTGGATGATGTAGGTGAAAGTATACTCTTAGGCTCAGGTAATGTAAAAGAAGTTACTGTGAGCAAAGAAATAGCGGAAAAGATCGATTTTTATGAGAATGTGAAAGTGAGATATATAGATTAAATGGTAGAAAATTATTATGATAAGCAAATCATCCCTCTAAAAGTAAGGAGCTCCGAAGCTGAAGCTATGTCTTTGGATACGGGGTATTATATAGAAGGTAGACTAGAAACTTTTAGTAAAGAACAGTACTTTGATGACTTGTTAAGTATATATATTCCGGAATCTTTTATAGATATGCCGGATGAAATAAAAGAAATAAAATATCCTACCAATTTTAGACCTGAGATAATAAAAACAAATCTTGCCGGAGATGTAAATCTAAGCATTAGCCTTTTTAATGTCAGTGAAGATACAGAAGTAAAAACTTTGGTAACTGATTTTAAAAATCTGCTTTCAAAAGCACATAATGGGATAAAGTTTTTAGAGTATAATGAATTGGAGAAAGAAGGCTGTGTAAAAATGTATTGCTTTGATTTTATTATACCCGGAATAGATGAGAGAATATATCATAAAACAGGTCTGGGGAAGATAGGTAGAGAAACAGTACAGGTTATGTTTAATTGTAGGGAGCCATTATCATGGACATGGAAAAAAGCTGTGAATGACATACTTCAAAATATAAAACCGGTAAGAAAGCAGACAAATGAATAGGGAAAAGCAAAAAAAGGAATATTTTAAAAGTTTCAGATACAAATGGCTCAGCGAAAAAATTCGGGAGTATAAAGATTATAATATACAGGATTTATCTGAAGAAATAAAAAACATACTGTCAAATGTGATAGAGGAAAAGCGGATATATAAGCTTAAGTATCTTGTATTATTTTTCCTTAATACGAGTCTTTATACAAAAAGCTATAAATTTATGCTATATGCCTCAGATGAGGGCTTGTATATAGATAAACCTTTAGGTATCAGGTATTGGATTCCGGATTTTATGAAAAAAGATTCCTGTAAAATTCATGAAGAAATGATGGCGGGTATAGGAAAACATTTATTAAGTGAGCCGGAGATAGAAGAAGGAATAAGGTTTGCTTTAAAGGGATATGAAGAGATCATTTCAATTCTTTGGAAAAAAGCCTTAGAGTCGGTAATCGATACGGATATCTTTAAAGATACATCTAAAGAGTTATTATTTCTCTTTGGTGAATATATGGGAGAACTAAAGCAGGTAAATCTAAATATGCACTAAGTAAAGCACTAAAAAAGTAATCATCCACAGGAGGAGGTAGTGTCTAATGAAAAAACTAAAGGGAAGTTCCATAAAGTTAAAAAGTGATGTAAATATATCAGCCGATAAAGTATTGCTTAAGGGAAAAAAATCAAAGACATATGAAGAATTAAAAGAGCCTTATAAGGATATGTCAAAGGACTTTGAAAGACTGCTTCCAATGATGCTTGGTGCAATGCCTGTCATGGCAGGAGTGCCAAGTGAGAAAGACAAGCTTATGTTAAAACTTATGGGAAGTTTGGCAGCATGTGCAGGAGTAAAGATAATCAAAAATCAGGATGGAAGTTACAGTGCGGTTTATACAGGTGCGTTAAATCGTGTAAGAAATAATGCAGTACCGGCGGTTTTAGAACTTAGTGATGTACAGCTAAAGGAAGAAATCTATAAAATCATTTCAAAGATGCTTGAAAAGAACGGTCCGGCCTTTGCCTCATGGAATGAACTTTTAAAAGATCTTATGAAAAACAACAGTATGGAAGATTTTTTAAAGGGTGCAAGGGGTGCATTATGTGCTATGACGGGAGATCCGGTAAATGCAAATACCGGAAACTTTACATATAGTAAAGAAGATATTGTGCTCCGCTCAAAACTTCCTATAGGTTTTATAAGATCTTATAACAGCAGTGAAAAAAGAACGGGAGTACTTGGAAAAGGTTGGAGACACAGCTATGAAATATCTATAAGTCAAGAAGAAAACGGATATATATTACATTTATCCGACGGACAGGATGAAGCATACTTTGTGGATGAAGAAGAAAGAATACACTCTGTTTTTGATGATTTCAATCGTTTAAAGAAAACGCAAACAGGATTTATTTACAATGCTGAAAGCGGACTTATATACCTTTTTGATAAAGCCGGGAAGCTTTTGCGTATAGAAAGAAAGGATGGCGAGGAGGTCTATCTTTCTTATGATATAAAAGGCAGACTGATAGAAGTATCTGAAAAAAGTGGAAGCAAAATAGCCCTTTACTACAATGATTTCGGAAAATTAAGTGAGATAAAAGATCATACCGGAAGAAAAGTAGAGTACATGTATGAAGGAAATCAGCTTGGAAAAGTATACCATGAGGGAAAACTTACATACAGCTATTACTATAAAGATGAACTTTTGGAAAAGATAAAAAATCCAAGGGGAATTTATGTCTTGGAAAACCTTTATGACGGTGAAAACAGGGTAAAGATACAAAAATTTGCCGACGGAGGAATAATAAGATATGATTACAACAATGAGGAAAGTAAGACCTTTGTCATAAATCAGAATGGAAATGCAGAAGTACATGTACATGATGAGAATTTCAGAAATATAGAAAGTGAGTACGCGGGTGAGTCGGAAAGCTTTACTTATGATACAAGAAATCTGTTGACCTCATATAAGGATAAAAAAGGAAATATAACATCCTATGAGTATGATAAGGAAGGAAAACTTACAAAGGTTACTTTCCCTGATAATCAAAGTGAAAGTATAGATTATGACAGAGAAGGGAATGTAGCAGTCCATTATATAAACGGTGAAGAGATTGAAAAGTATTACTATGATGATAAAGGAAGAATCATAGAAAGTAAAAATGCTTTAGGAGAAAGTACAAAGCTTGATTACAGCAAAGCGGGCAACACAGAAAGCCTTATAATAACTTTGCCTGACAATTCCACAAGAAAAGTTTACTATGATAACAGAGGGAATATATCCTGTATCGAAGAAGAAAACGGTAAAGTAACCACTTATGAGTATGATAACCTTAATCGTGTGATTGCAAGCATTGACGGAGAAGGTAATAAAACAGGGTTTTACTATGATGATAGAGACTTATTGACCGCTGTAAAGGATGTCTTAGGAAATACCTGTAGATATAACTATACAGAGAATGGGAAGCTGTCTTTATTTGAAGATTTTAGAGGTGGCATAACAAAAATAAATTATAATGAGTTAAATAATATAAATGACTTTACCCTGCCTGACGGTGAGACTTACAGAATGGAGTATGATCTTTGCCAAAATCTTATAAAGGAAGTATATCCTGACGGAGGAGAGGTAGAGTATACTTATAATGCAATAAATCTGGTAGAAAAAAAGACTTTGCAAAATAAGGGGGAGTATAAGTATCACTATGATGCAAACGGAAATCTGATAAAGATAATCGATCCTTTGGGAAATATGGAAGAGTATTCATATGATGAAAGAAACAGGCTTATATCCTATAGGAATAAATCCGGAGAGGAAACAGAGTATGAGTATGGAAAACATAGCCTGAATATAACAAATAATCTTGGAACACATAAAATAAAGTATGATATTTTGGGAAGGATAATACTTGAAACAGATGTGTACGGTTTCGCAAGAGAATATGAATACAATGAACTTGGAAAAATAAAAAAGATAAAGTCAGGGGAATTTGAAACTCTTTATGATTATTATAAAGGTGGTCTTCTACAAAGAAAAACATATCCTGATAAAAGATATGAAATATTCACATATGATAAAAATTTGAATGTAGTAAGAAGGGAGAATGAAAAGGGAGATTATGTTTTATTTACCTATGACAAGCTGAACAGACTTATAGAGGTAAAGAATAACTTTTCACAAAAACAAAGTTTTGAATATGATGCCATGGGAAATGTAGTAAAAGAAACGGATGCCATGGGACATGTGACAAAATACAGTTATTCTCTTGGAGGGAAGCTTACATCAGTAATAGATGCCTTGGGAAACAGAACGGAATACAGTTATGATAAGGTAGGAAGGCTTATTACCGTATATAGGCATAAAGGTGATAAAGAACTTATATCAGGTGTTGAATCGGCAAATACTTCTCTAAAAGAACAAATAGATGCAGTAAGTATCCCAAGGGTTACAAGATACAAAAGAGATCTTATGGGAAATATAGTGTCTATTATAAATGTACTTGGATATGAAGAGACATTTTCATATGATCTTTTAGGAAGAGTGACCGGAAAGAGAGACAGAGAAGGTTATAATACAGCTTATTCCTACACAGAAGCCGGAGATATCAAAAGTATTATATATAATGACGGGAAAAGTGTGGAGTACACCTACAACAGCTTAAGAGAGTTAAGTCAGGTAAAGGATGCACTCGGTACTATAAATATAGAGAGTGATAAGTTTGGCAGAACAACAAAGGTAGTGGATTATAACGGTGAAGAAGTAAGTTATAGATACGGAAAGTATGGTGAGAGATTAAAGACATTATATCCTGACGGAAGCAGTGTATCATATGAATACGATAAATATTTAAGACTGACAAGCCTTACATCAGGAAATAAAAGGGTGGATTATACTTATGATAAAGATGGAAGACTTATCAGAAAAGATATGTCTGAGGATGTAAGCAGTATCTATGAATATAATGAAAGAGGACTCTTAAGCAAACTTTGTCATTTAAAGAAGAATGTAAAGCTTGAAGAGTATGCCTATGATTATGATTTTTTAGGGAATAAAACAAAGATTGTAAGACATAGGGATGTAAACTCGAAGGGAATAAAGGAAAATGATAATAAAGAAAAGATTATACATAAACTATGGGATGATTCAGCCACATTTTATTATAGTTATGATGCCCTAAGCAGACTTATAGAAGTAAAAAGAGGAGACAGACTTGTAAGTAAGTATACCTATGATGCCTATGGAAACAGGGAATCACTAAAAAGGTCTAATGATTTAGAGATAAGATATACTTATGATGCTTTGGACAGACTTATAAAAGAGGGAGGATTACAGGGAAATAAGACATACGAATACGATAAAAGAGGAAATCTTATCGGTATAACAGATAGAGGAAAGAGAGTAAGAGCTTACGAATATGATATCACAGGTAGGCTTGGCTTAAGTTACTCAAAATCAGGAAAAGCAAGAAGCTACAGTTATGACGGGATTGGAAACAGGATAGGAATAAAAGAGTATGAACTTGAAAAAGGAGGTTATGGAGAGAGTAAATCTATAGATATATTCAAACTTGACTTATCACAAAAAGAACCGATATACAGTGAAGAATATGTACTTGACAGAACAAAGGCATATCACAATCTTTTGCAAAATAAAACCATAAAAAGAGGCAGTCAGGCAATACAAAGCTATGTATGGGACTTTAATGTCGCATATATGGAAGAAAGAGAAAAAGAGTATGCATATTTACAGGATGAGCTTGGAAGTACAATTCGCCTTCTTGAGCAGGGAGGAGAAAGTCAAACTATATACGGTTATGATGAGTTTGGAGAAGACATCTATTGCACACAGGGACAGATACAGCCATTCGGATATACCGGCTATAGATATGATAATGTAGCAGGTACTCACTTTGCCCAGGCAAGAGAGTATGTCGCAGGAGTTGGCAGATTTGCCGGAGAGGATTGGATAAAGGGAGAGATTTATTATCCCACTTCATTGAATCAGTATGGGTATTGTCTGGGGAATCCGGAGAAGTTTGTTGATTTGGATGGAAAAACACCGACTATACTTATTGGTGCAGGTATAGGAGCAGTATTTGGATTTGCCGGTGGACTCTTTTCAGAAGGAATAGAAATAGCAAAGGGTAACCAAAAGAATATTAATTGGAATAATGTAATTGTAGACACTACATCAGGACTTGCAGTGGGTGCGATAGCAGGTACAGGTGTAGGAATAGGATATTTAGTAGCCGGAGGAATGTCTGTTGGAGCAGGTAATTATGTTACAAAGGTCGTTGCTAATGGCGAATATGAAAGTAAAAGCTTGCAGGAACATTTTGTTGATGGAGCAATATCAAGTGTTGTTTGGGGTATTTCTGCGGCAGCCGGTGGAACAATGCAAAAAGAAGTACAAGAATTGAAAGAAATTAGTAAAATAATTGATAACGGAGTATATAATATTGCCTTGGCAAAGGCTGTACAAGGAGGTGCATATATGGGTGATGCACCGGGAGAGAATATGGTTGATGTAGGCAAGTGGCAGTATACAGAGTTTATTAGTAAGATGACGGTAGCATGTATAAAATCAAACTTTGCTTCAATAATTTTATCAGGAGCATCAGATATGGGATTAAAAAAATAAAAAAAATAATTTATAAAAATCAAGATAGCGATATGTTGGATAAAGAACTGAGAGATAAGTTTAAAAGATATATAAATGTAACAACTAAAAGGGGCGAATGTTTTACAGAATAGAGGTGAGTAGTTATGCCTGGTATATTAACTTTATTATTAATATCTTTTGCATCACATATATTACTCTATGCAGCTTGTTGGAGTATAGATAAAACAGATATAGAAAAACATAATAGAAAGATAAAGCTTAATAAGTATACAAATGTATTATTTTTTTTGTGGTCAAGGAATGAAAAAGTATATTGGTTAGTATATATACTTATAATTAGTGAAAGTATAGTATTTATATTATTGTGGATATTATATATAACTAATATAGAGCATATTTTTAAAATGTTATTCAAATTGTATATATACATTTATTTACTAGGAGGACTTATTCTTTTAATAAAGGTTTTAAAGAAAAGAGTGAAGGATTTTATAAGTGGTAAGATTAGATAAACCTAAAAAAGTAGTAAAACACAGTGACTTTTCATGAGGTATGTAATATCTATGGATATAATAAAAGCACACTTGGCAATTTAAAGGGTGGCACAAAAAAGAATATTAATTGGAATAATGTAATTGTAGATACTACATCAGGACGTACAGTAGGAGTAATAGCAGGTACGGGTCTAGGAATAGGATATATAGTAGCTGTAGATAAGACATACGAATATGATAAAAGAGGAAATCTTATCGGAATAACAGATAGAGGAAAGAGAGTAAGAGCCTACAAATACGATATCACAGGTAGGCTTGGCTTAAGTTACTCAAAATCAGGAAAAGCAAGAAGCTACAGCTATGACGGGCTTGGAAACAGGATAGGAATAAAAGAGTATGAATTTGAAATAGGAGGTTATGGAGAGAGTAAATCTATAGATATATTCAAACTTGACTTATCACAAAAAGAACCGATACACAGTGAAGAATATGTACTTGACAGAACAAGGGCATACCACAATCTTTTGCAAAATAAAACCATAAAAAGAGGCAGTCAGGCAATACAAAGCTATGTATGGGATTTTAATGTTGCATATTTGGAAAAGAAAAAGATCTATTCGGCTTAATGATAGGCGAACATTGGATGTTAGGTACAGGAAAAGATATTGTAGAATTTCCAACAATGTATACAGGTGAAAATGGACCTTGGGGACAATATATGATGAAAAATCCAATACTGACCGGCAAAGTGGGTGATTTAGTTATTCCTATAGGTAACAAAGTTAAGCCGGGTGGCAGCATAGATGTAACACTTGAAATACCACATATGGTTATTGAAAATGATGAAAATGCAGTGGGCTATCAGTTTTTACATGGAACTAATGAAGAAGTAGGCGGTTTTAAAATATCAGGTAATATTAGCAAAAGTAAGAAAGGTGATGTAACATATATGATGACATATACATGGAATGATATTATAGATCCGAATTTCATGTATGATACAGATATTGAAAAATCAAATGCTGCAAAAGAGAATGGTTTATTTACACCTAAAGATTACGAGATACATTTAACTTGGTATGACACTACGATAATTAGAGCAAGAGAAGGAGAGATGTTTTGGCAGAAAAATTTAGGATGGTTAAAAAATTGGAATAAAGATTGGGTTAGTAAATTACCAGGGGAATATCCTAAAAAATATAGAGCTTCAGAAAGTGAGCAGGAAATTATAGGAGTAAGATGGGAAAAGTTAAGAAACCAAATTTATTCATCATATCCTATGTATTATTTCAATACAATAGATTAGAAGGTGAAAAATGAAAGTAAAGACTAAACTTTTTTTAAGTATAACTGTAATATTGCTTATATCTGTTATTATTTTTTGCGTAATAAAGATAATAATTCGTCCTAAGGTAGCGTTTATAGAAGATGATAATAAGTTAGTTACCAAAATAGAATCTCCTATAGGACATATATATTATGATGATACATTAGATGATGTTAATGCTAGAATATATGTAACTATAATTAATAATGACAATAAGATTCATAAAGTTACATTTATTTTAGACTCAAATGAATATAGGCAATATAATTTTATAAATTCAGATTTTAAATTTTCAGGTATATATGAATGGTATCCGGAGGATATATCAAATGATGCAGGAATAGATGGAAGGTTTATTGGTGAAAGGGAAATAGTACTTCAAGTGAATGAAAAGAAATACTTAACAATAAGGGCTACAGCAAACTTTGGAGGAGTAAAGGATTACAGAAGAGCAGGTCCTCCTGTTGAGCTAAAGATATTGGAGTAGATTGAAAAGGTTAGAGTGAGGAGGATTTTATGTCGAATTTCTGTATTACAGCAATAGTGCCTTTTTTAGATATATACTACTTTATGGTGCCTGTTGTGGAATAGATAAAACTGATATGGAAAAACAAAAGAGGGTTATTAAGCGCACTTTGCCATTTAAAGGAAGGTGTAAAGCTTGAGGATTATGTGTATCGTCTTTTGGAAATAAGACATACGAATACGATAAAAGAGGAAATCTTATCGGCATAACAGATAGAGGGAAGAGAGTAAGAGCCTACGAATATGATATCACAGGTAGGCTTGGCTTAAGTTACTCAAAATTAGGAAAAACAAGAAGCTACAGTTATGACGGGCTTGGAATCAGGATGGGAATAAAAGAGTATGAAAGGAAGATAGGCTATGGAGAAGACGGGCTTAAGATTATCTTGGAAGAAAACTTGTCGGAGCTGACACCGTCATATGAAGAAAGCTATATACTTGACAGAACAAGGGCATATCACAACCTTTTGCAAAATAAAACCATAAAAAGAGGCAGTCAGGCAATACAAAGCTATGTCTGGGACTTTAATGTTGCATATATGGAAGAAGGAGAAAAAGAGTTTACCTATCTACAGGATGAGCTGGGAAGTACAATTCGCCTTCTTGAGCAGGGAGGAGAAAGTCAAGCTGTATATGGCTATGATGAGTTTGGAGAAGATACTTATAACACACAGGGACAGATGCAGCCATTCGGCTATACAGGCTATAGATATGATAATGTAGCTGATAGCTACTTTGCCCAGGCAAGAGAGTATGTGCCGAGAGTGGGTAGGTTTGCCGGGGAGGATTGGATAAAGGGAGATATAGAGCAGCCATTTAGCCTGAATCAGTATGGGTATTGTTTTGGGAATCCATTTGGATTGGTGGATTATGATGGAAAGAAGCCTAGAGTTCCATTAGCTAATCCGTCAAATGCTAATATTGATGATTCATATAAAAATATAGTAATAAATGGAGCCAATGCGGATATGGTACATTGGTATCAGGAAGTAACAGGAGATTATAAGCCTTTGGAGAAAGGGGAAATGTATTATGCAGATGTTTCCGCCTCGTTATCTGCCAGTATTTATAAAGCAGCTGGCGTGGGTAATGTGAAAGGAAAAACAGTATTGTTTGATAAAGATAAGTATTGTATTTATGATTATGGGGGATTTGCAGCTAATATTAGCTATGGAATTCCGGTAGTTGATACGACTATATCACTTGGGGTTGTACGTAATGTTTATGAACCTGTAGATTTTAAAGGAGAATTCGATGCACTATATACGTATAATATATTAAAAGGTGGAAAAATTACAGCAACTGGAGTTAGTGCAAGAACAGGAGAAAAGGTTACATCTGTTTCGAAGTTAGCTATTTCAAAGTTTCAGATGAGTTTGGGATATAGCAAAACTTATTATGTGTCAGATACTCAAGATTGGATTCATGGTAGTTATTTCCATGATACAGGAGATGTTCCGCAAAAAAGTAATCCTTATTGTACACAGGTATATTAGGTATATTAAGTAAGACTATAATATTTTTTGTAGGTGTTTTATAATGAAAGAAGATATAAATTTTTTAATAGAGAGAAATAGTATATTAAATACAAATTTTTTTTGTGATATTGTTGTAGTTATTGCATTGATAATAGTGGCATGTATTTGTGTGGTTAGAAGACAAAAATTGAAAGAAAGAGAATATATAAAGAAAATCAGGTTGACAATGTCCTTTTTATTTTCTATAGGTATTTCTGCTATTATATGTCTATCAATTATTATACCGATGATAAAGCACTTAAAACGGACAGTTGATTTAAAAAAAGATTTGAAAGAAATGTCAGTAATAAAATCTATAGGTATTGTAGATAAAATGTATTCATATGAAAAAGGTGTTAATGCGGTTGTAATAGGAAATACACATTACTACGTTGCACCAAATATTGGGAATATGAAAGAAAATATGGAGTTTGAATATGAATATTTAAAAAATTCACATTATATAATTTCTTTTGAGGTGCTAAGTGACGAACCTATTGGAAAAGATGCCTTTGTTAAAGACAGTACATTATGTAAGTTTGGATATAGTGGAATACAGCATGTTAGATATGATACAGTAGATGATCTGGCGTACAGATACGTTATGAGTTATTTAAAAAATACAAGTGATGAACAAGATTACTTAGATAAAGAAAGTTGGGAAATCTACTCATATTATATTAGTGAAAAGGGGTGGTATAGAAGTAACATATACTCATTACATAGTAATAAAAGGGCATATATCATAATAGATAAGAATGGAAAACCGCTGTATTTTTGGACATCAAGTATGAAGGTGAAGTAGAGCATTTAAGAATATTTGAATTGACGTGGGTTTTCATTATATTTTCGTACTTTCATATAAACTTTTTGGAAGAGTGACAGAAAAGAAAGACAGAGAAGGTTATAATACAGCTTATTCCTACACAGAAGCTGGAGATATCAAAAGTATTATATATAATGACGGGAAAAGTGTGGAGTACACCTACAACAGCTTAAGACAGTTAAGTCAGGTAAAGGATGCACTTGGTACTATAAATATAGATAGTGATAAGTTTGGCAGAACAACAAAGGTAGTGGATTATAACGGTGAAGAAGTAAGTTATAGATACGGAAAGTATGGTGAGAGATTAAAGACATTATATCCTGACGGAAGCAGTGTATCATATGAATACGATAAATATTTAAGACTGACAAGCCTTACATCAGGAAATAAAAGGGTGGATTATACTTATGACAAAGAGGGAAGACTTATCAGAAAAGATATGTCTGAGGATGTAAGCAGTATCTATGAATATAGTGAAAGAGGACTCTTAAGCAAACTTTCTCATTTAAAGAAGAATGTAAAGCTTGAAGAGTATGCCTATGATTATGATTTTTTAGGGAATAAAACAAAGATTGTAAGACATAGGGATGTAAACTCGAAGGGAATAAAGGAAAATGATAATAAAGAAAAGATAATACATAAACTATATGGAAATCCTATGGGGTTTGTGGATATAGATGGTAAAACAGCCAAAGTAGCAACATTAGTAAACCCATCTAATGCAACATTTAATGGAGATCAGTGGGATAGTAATGTGAGTTCAAGGTTTATTCAGACAACTGCATGTGTAGGTAATAGAGTTGGAGAAATTAATAGGGAAATAAATTTTAAAAGTGATCCTCAAGGTATGAGTATATTATTTCATTATCTATATGGAAATGGGGTTAGCATGATTCAAGAAAATGGTAGTTGGTCAGAATATTTAAAAGCAGATAATGAGTTAAAGGAAAGAGTGAAAAATATTGTATATCCATTGGGTGAACCTTTAAAAGCAGGACAAAGCATTGAACTTAATCAAGCTTACTATTACCCAGATATTTTTGTTGCAAATGGAGAGGCAATTATAGGATATAATTATTTTCATGGACCTGAAGTCGAAGCGGGTGGATTTGTCATAGAAGGAAAGATTTCAAAAATAGGTGAATCAAGGGTAGAGTATGACTTACATTATATATGGAACGATAGAATGGATCCGAACTTTATGTATAGTTCTGATAAATGGAAAGCTAATGTGGCAAATATTATAACAATGGGTAAGGCAAAACCATTTTTAGTGAAAATTTCATGGAATGATAAAACAGTTATTGATAAACGGGGAGGTAGCTGCGGATGGTTGTCAGATTAAAATATTATATTATGATAGTAATATTTATTTTATGTGTAATTTTATTGAGCTTACTTAGTAAAAAAAATAAAGAAGCTATTATTATAGATAAGGAGCATAGTTGTTTCCATGATTTTAAAATATATAATGGTAAAGTATATATGTATTGCACTATAACATTAGAAAATATAACAGATAATGATTTATTATTTAGTATATTTGCGGAATCATATGAAGATAAAGTAAATGGTTTGATAACGAATGAAAGAATGAAAGGCTATGAATGGGAGATAGATGAAAAAACTAGAGATATGAAAGTAACCGATAAAAAAATATTTTTTATTAATAGAAAACAGAAGATTAGTGAATTAAAAATAGTATTTATTGGTGAACATGGAAGTGGAAATATGAAAGATAACAGAAATTTGCCGGATATTTATATAGTTATAAATAAATAGGTATAATGGGCATAATGAATATACAGCTATGACGGGCTTGGAAACAGGATTGGAATAAAAGAGTATGAAAGGAAGATAGGCTATGGAGAAGACGGGCTTAAGATTATCTTGAAAGAAAACTTGTCGGAGCTGACACCGTCATATGAAGAAAGTTATATACTTGACAGAACAAGGGCATATCACAACCTTTTGCAAAATAAAACCATAAAAAGAGGCAGTCAGGCAATACAAAGCTATGTCCGAGACTTTAATGTTGCATATATGGAAGAAAGGGAAAAAGAGTTTACCTATCTACAGGATGAGCTGGGAAGTACAATTCGCCTTCTTGAGCAGGGGGGAGAAAGTCAAGCTGTATATGGCTATGATGAGTTTGGAGAAGATACTTATAATACACAGGGACAGATACAGCCATTCGGGTATACAGGCTATAGATATGATAATGTAGCTAATACCTACTTTGCACAGGCAAGATAGTATGTACCGAGAGTGGTTAGGTTTGCCGGGGAGGATTGGATAAAGGGAGATATAGAGCAGCCATTTAGCCTGAATCAGTATGGGTATTGTTTTGGGAATCCGGAGAAGTTTGTTGATTTGGATGGAAAAGTACCGACTATAGCCATTGGTGCAGGTATAGGAGCTGTGTTTGGATTTATTGGTGGAGTAAGTTCGGAGATAATAGGGATATTATCGGGTAATCAGAAGAATATTAATTGGAATAATGTAATTGTAGATACTACATCCGGACTTGCAGTAGGAGCAATAGCAGGTACGGGTATAGGAATAGGATATATAGTAGCAGGAGGAATGTCCGTTGGAGTAGGTAATTATGTTACAAAGGTCGCTGCTAATGGTGAATTTAAAAGTAAAAGCTTGCAGGAGCATTTCGTTGATGGAGCAATCTCAAGTGTTGTTTGGGGTATTTCTGCGGCAGCCGATGGTGCAAAAAGAAGTATAAGAATTGAAAGAAATTAGTAAAATAATTAATAACGGATTATATAATATCGCTTTGGCAAAGGCTGTACAAGGAGGAGCATATATGGGTGATGTAGCGAGAGAGAATATGGTTGATGCAGATAAGTGGCAGTATACAGAGTTTATTCGGGAAATGACTGTTGCAAGTATAAGAACGAATTTGTTAGCTACAATGCTATCATGGTTTTCAGATACAGCAATGAAAGAAACAAAAAATAAAATTTATAAAAAACAAAAACAGCAATATTTCGGATGAAGAACTGAAAGATAGGTTTAAAAAATATATAAATTCAGCCACTAAAAAGGTAAATGCTTTACAGAATTGGAGAAATTTATGCCGGATATATTGACTTTATTATTAGGGACTTTTTCATTGTATATATTACTTTATGGTGTCTGTTGGGGAACAGATAAAACTGATATAGAAAAAAATAAGAAAAAAATAAAGTTTAATAAGTATACAAGCATATTATTTTTTTTGTGGCCAAGGAATGAAAAAGTATATTGGCTAATATATATAATATTAATTACTGAAAGTGTAGCATTTATATTAGTGTGGATAGCATACCTCTTAAATATAGTGTTTTTATATAAAATATTAATTAATCCTGAATTATTCACGGTACAATATTTTAGTTAATTACCGTGCTATAAATCTTTAAACTTGACCAATGACGCTATAACTGACTTAATACATCTAAAAATGGGCAGACTTCCCCTAGGTAGTGTTTTTGAGTAGTTATTAAGCTCTCAAGGTTCATTATTAGTTGTTATTCAAGCTGTATACATAGCTTGCTGATATTGGATATAGTCTCATAGAACTCATCCTTATATGGGCAACTGCTACACAGCTTGAATGTCATATATCTTGCTGAACGAATTACTTTTGCAGCAATCTTTAGCAGTTTTAGACGGACAGTATCAATGCGTTGTTTTCGCATATTTGCAGATAATGCCAATCGTCTAAACCAATTAAATATATTATAAGCAAGTGCATGTATTTGAAGCCTGTTGGCATTTACAATCCTTGTATGACTGCTGACAGAGGCAAAGTCAAAACCTGTTTTACTTTCCTTTATGAAGTTTTCCATCAAGCCTCTTTTGCAATAGAACTTGATAAGATATTCAGGGGATGACTCCATGTTTGTAACAATGAATGTATACATGTAAGTCATTTGGTTTTCAGGCTTTTCAACTTTACAGACAACACGTCTTTCATAAGGCCAAGGACCTGCCTGATACATGAAGTCACCATAAACCACAGCATAATCTACTTTGTTGTTTTTTGTGATTTCATCAAGTTCATCTACAAGATATGATGCCTTATCACGAAGTATAGCATTTTCTTTCAAACGAATTACATAGCCGGTACCGTTTTCTTCACACTGTTTATATAAACCGGGTGTTGCAAAGCCACTATCTCCACGAAGGAGAAGTTTAATTTCCGGAAAACCTTCAAGATATTCATCAAGTATAGGCTGCAGAAAGTCCACAACTCCTGTGCTTGAATACTGAGTCCCGTCACGAAGCTGAATTTTAATCAAATCTCCTGTGATTCCATCATAGCAAACAAGTGGATGGTAACCGTTATTTTGATAGTGGAAGTTAAATGCTCTGCCTTCCTGTTTGCCATAGGCATTAAGAAGTGTTGAGTCCAAATCCAAAATGATAGCTTCCGGCATCTGAATGCTATAAACTTTCTTTCGAAGAATTTGATTTATTGAAAGGAACCGTTTCAGCGAATCCTCATCCATTCGATTATGAAATCTTGAAATGGTTGGTTGTGATGCTAAAGTGTCTTTATTTAGCACTGCTTTAAACACAGGATCATTTGTAAGTTCATCTGAAGAATCATCTTCAAAATAGCCTGCAATGATCATATATATCATCTGAAGAAGGTTTTCTTTATCAGTGTGATAACGGAATAATGCAGAATCATTGGTCTTAAATGATTTACAGAAAAGTTTGTCAATGCCAAGTTTACTTACGAATTCTTTTATAAGAAGTAAGCCTGCATCGGAGGATAAATCTCCTCCATCGAAATTAATTTTAATTTTTCTATTGCTTTCAAGTGATAAGGTGTTTACAATACTCATAAAGGGCTCCTTTGTGTGATTATATTGAGTTTTAGCACCTTAATTTTACCACAAATGGACGCTCTTTTTTTATTCACTTACTAGGTGAAAGCAATATTTTGTTAAAATATAGTAATTATATGGCTTTCAGCCACGTTCATGATGTTGCCATGAATAATCTAGGTTAATTTGTACATACGAATATATTTATCTGGAATGTTTATTCTTGGTATAATAATTTTAAAAAAAAGAATAAAAGATTTTATAAGTGGTAAGATCAGATAAACCTAAAAAAGTAGTAAAATGCAGTAAATATCAATGAGGTATGTAATATCCATGGATATAATAAAAGCGGACTTGACAATTTAAAGGAAGGTACAAAAAAGAATATTAATTGGAATAATGTAATTGTAGATACTACATCCGGAGGATTTATTCTTGTAATGAAAATTTTAAAAAGAAGGGTGCAAGACTTTATGAATGGGAAATAGTAGGTGAAAAGGGGGATTAAATGTTTATGATAAGATTTACAATAAATGGTTCGTGTATAACAAATAGAACGACAACAGAAGTATGGAAAATGTTTGACAAGTTATCGGTCATGAAATCATTAAAAGGTAAAAAATTTCAAATGATATTGAAAGGTGAAAAAAGTGGATTTAAGCATATTGGATTGTGCTATGTAAAAGGTAGCATAGAAGAACAAGATAATGGATGTAAGATAGAATATACAATATTTCCGGAATTTATATGTATAATTTTGTTTATACTTTATATTTTTATTTATATGTACAAGTTATATGTAGATATAATGAGAGGGTTTAGTGGTTATGTAAGTTGTGGAGTAGTAATTAGTGTTATACTTATGATCTTACCTGCAATTTTAATTGTACTTGAGAGTAGAAGTCAGCAAAATGTATGTAAAGAAAGGCTACAATATTTGTTAATGGAAGGAAAGACGATAATACTGCTATAATTTAAGTAGATTTAATGTAGATTAATCTTATTTAGTAATTCATATTTTATTAAGTATCTTTTGAAAATAAAACATAGTAAGTTTTAATGGAGGTAGTGTATGATGAAAAAGATAAAGGAAAGTTCCATAGAGTCAAGTGGAGAAGTAAACATAGTATTCGAATTTAAAAACAAATGGCTTAGCAAAAGTTAAATCTACATTAGCAGGTATAGTAATGAAATTTGCCAAAGATAAAATTTATAAAAAACGAAACAACAATATGTCTGATGAGGAACTGGGGGAGAGATTTGAAAGGTATATAAATAGATCGACCAAAGTTGGAAAATACTTTGCAGAATAGGAGGATAGTGTGAAAGAAAGTAGGGGTAAGCTATAAACAGGCGCACTTAAATAAGCTGTCTTAAGCAGGCAACTTATTTGAGGATATAGATTTAGTAGATTGATCAAGAAGCTAAAGATTCATCAGGAGCTTCACCTTTTTATGGTCAAAATACCGGAATCATAGCCTTGTATATATCGTATTGGATTTTTGCTATAATTATTTCAGTAAATTTTTTTTATAATCTGCCTGACGACTTTGATAAATTAATTGCAGGTGAACCGGAATTAATATCTGACTTTCTTTTTTATTATCAGATGATGAAAGAATGCAATGTTAATGAAATCATGTAGTTTAGAAACACTCATTTCCAGTTGTATCATATTCTCTTGCCGGTATTCATCAGAATGTTTTTCTTGATTCTGTTGAAGATCCCAGAATGTTCGTATTCCGTAGATTTGATCAATATATATGTCCGAGTGCCACTTTGTCACATCGAAGTCCTCATAATATCTTATAGCACCAAATTTAGAAGCCTTGCTGTCCTCTCCATTAAGAAGTGCATTTGCCTTTTCAAAATCATCAAGAAGGACAGCCATTTGCATAACTCTCCCATTACGGTTATGCTTTACTAATGAAATCTTTTATATCACCAAGCTGCTTCCAGACCATTTTCTTAAATAGACCTTCCCAAGCCGGTAAGTTATTAATATCCCTCATCTAACCGCTCCATTCTCTTCTTAAGTCACTATCATCCTGTAATTCTTTTAGATATCTCTTCACAGTTCGCCAACTTAACGCTGTAATCTTTGTCATCTCGGCAATTGTAACACGACTTTAAAAAATGATGGCAAGTATAATAGCCTTAGTCTTTATGTATTTTGCCGATGTATACCATTTCAAAAAGTTATTTGTCCTTTTTGGCAAACTCTCGGTGTCATTTTTGTTCGGAATCTTTTTGTCTTTCTCACATGCTATGAGAGTGGTTGAAATAGCTTAAACATTATATAAAAATTTCTAATTTAAGGTTCGCAAACCAACAATATAAGAAAGATGGTATCCAAATGGATAGTAGTAGTTTATCACATACATCAGGGTATTGTAAGTATCATATAGTGCTTGTACCAAGACATAGTAGAGATTCTACCAAAAATGAGTGTATCGGATTTTGTAGGATATTTAAAAAATATAAGATATCATATTGTTATGCACTTATATTTATTTGAATATATATTATAGAAACAGAACAAAAAATGAATGAAAAATATAATATGATTTGATATAATTAAGATAATATTATGAGCGTGTAAAAATATTTATAAAATAAGAAGGAGAGTGTATAAACAAAAGTTTCTTAAAGTATCAAAATAACGGGAGTTGATTAAGAAGTCGGGAAGATGGTGAATTAAACCTCGGCAGTGCCGATAAAACACTTTAAAGTATCTGTTCGGAAGGGAAAGTGTATGAATAAGATAAGATGGATAACTGTAAGCATATTGCTTTTATTTATAATAAACAGCTGTAGTATATATAAAAAAGATATTGCAAATGAAATTAATAAAGATGGATATGCTGTAAATTTTATAGAATATGATAAAAAATACGAAATTGATATTGATAATGATGGTGAGACGGATTCAGTAAAGGTATTTATTGATGCGGATGGATATACATCGCTAGAGGTAAATAATCATAAAAAAACAATAGGCTATGGTGAAGAGGGTGTGAAAAGTGTAATTATAAATGATAACAATGGTAATTATTGTATTGGCATAGCAATTCACTATGTTAATGATACACGAATAAGTGAGTTCTATAGATTGAATAAAGACAATATAGTATATATGTCAACTGTAGACGGATATATAAAATCTGCATATCAAAATTTGGGTTTATATGTGGAAGATAGAAAATATATTATAGGTTTTCAAAATACAACAGGCATATATTTAATAAGTTCTGAATTGAACCTTATTTTAGAAGGTAATTATATTATAAATGATTCTAAGCATACATTAGTGAAAGAGCTTAAAGCATATAAATATAATGATAAAACAGCTGCTTATGAAATAACTACATATCAGAAAGGGGAAGTTTTTCATTTATACGAAACGGATATGCAACACTTAATATATTTTAAAACGGAGAATGGGGATAAAGGATATATTAATGCAACAAAAGACGATTATGAAAGTACTACAGGTGAATTTTATATAGAGGAAGAGAGATTAGTTGATTATTTTGATGGAGAAGAAATATCATGGGCGGGTTAATAGCGAATAATATAGTTTCTTAACTATATTATTTAAACAGGAATTTTTATAATAGGATGCTACAGTTGCCAGGGAAATACTGAGCAACCGGCAAAAATAATATATGATTATTGAAATGGAGAAGAAAAGATTTTAGAAGAAAATAATGTAATGGGAATATTAGAATTATTTAAAAATAATTCTTTGAGAGATGGGCAATTGGATCATAAAAGGATGAGAAAAAGAAGCATTAGAATTTATAGAAGATGGCTGGAAGAAATACATAATGATGTTGTATGACGGAAGTTGGTATAGGGTAAAAGTAAAATTTACCGATGTAATTGAGCAAAATGTATATGTTCAAAATACTTTTCAGGTATGAAGTGTGGGTGGTCGTGATAATACTGAAATTAATTAATAGCTGGAGGATTAACTTGGATAAAAAAGGGAGAACGGTAAGATTAGTTGTTTTTTTGGGAATAGTTACTTTAGTATGTATTGTCAGCTATTCTGTTTATAGATATAGAATTTACTTACAAAGTGTAATAAATATGCGTAGTGAAGCTTCTATAGAATTTTTTTATGATGGAGTAAGAAAATATGAATTACAGCAAGCCACAGAAGCTAAATTGGAGTATGTCGCTACTGATGGAAGTGTATTTTATTTTGACAATGAAACTATGTTGGTCGATAAGTGTGAAGAAGTATCCGACAAATATATAAAGGGAGAGATAAAGGAACTGGGACAATTTAAACTGATAGAGGGAGAAAATACAGTTAGGAGGATAGAGATATTCAACGATAATATGTCTCATATAAAAGTATGGAATGAACCTGAGAAAAGATATAAGACAATTTCTGAGAGTGAAGGGTTGGAAGAATTTAAGGAAGTGAGAAATCTGGATGAATTATGTAGATATATGTATAAGAAAAGTGAGTTTAATGTACTGTACATTGATGAACTTAACATAATAGGGCATGATAGGACAGCACATTTTACAAAGTTTATCTATGACTACGGAAATGGAAAAGAAAAAGTGATAAAAGAATATGGGAGAATATCTTTTAGAAAATTATTTGAAGTGTTGTAGTGTGATGTATGAACTAAAGACAAAAACAGAGATATTTAAAGATGAAAGCAGGCAAAAGCTTGATATCCCCGGCATCAGTACAAATAACACAAAATGGAACTCAGATAGAAATGAATGACGGAATAACCCATCAGGGAAGTAAATTATATTTGGGATAAAATACGGATAGGTTATATAGGAGCATATAGCAAAAAAGAATCAGGATGAATGGATTAGCTTAGTTAATTTATTTAGTTTATTGAAGGATGAGTATAAGGAATAGCTTTATGAGGAGGTATCACTGTAATGGGAAACAAATTAAAGTCTAGGTGGATTTTATGCTTCATAATATTTTTCTTAGCATTATTAATATATGGAAATCACTTATTTAAGCAAAGAGCTAAAAAGTTGGAAGATATGAGAAAAAAAGAAGCATTAGAATTTATGGAAGATGGCTGGAAGAAGTACAGAATGATGCTGTATGCCGGTGCAAATATGGAGTATACAGATAGTAAAGGAAATATCAGAGTAATAGAAACGGAACCGGTGCTTTTAGATATATATGATGAAGTTGTAAAACCTTATATTTTAGGTAATTTATCTACCCTTGGCTCCTTTCAAATAACTGAGGGAGAAGAAACATCAGAACTGATACAAAATTTTAATGATAATATGAAACATGTAAAGATATGGGGTGCACATAAGAGCAGGTATATATCAATTGCTGAGAATGAGGGGTTGGAAGAGTTTGAGGATATAAATAGTTTTGAAGAACTGTGGGAGTATATGAATAGATGAAATGATGAAGGAGTTATATATATTAATGAACTTGATATAGTTGGACATGACAGAACAGGTAGATCCGGAAAGTTTATATATGATTATGGGAATGGAGAAAGTAAAGAACCGTCAGAGAGTGTGATTAGTTTATTTGATTTATTTAAAGACAAGTATAAAGATTGGTCATAAGGAGAAACTTATGGTTAGAATAAAGAGTGGGCTAAAGTCTAGGTGGGTATCAGAGGGAGAAGAAATGGAGAAATTTCAGGAAATAAAGAATTTGTAAGAATTAATAGCCTATATTGATAAATTAACCAAAAAGGAAAATACTATATATCTGCTCTTGCTGTAATTGGATCGGATGGTTCAGGCTCCGGTGGTAGAATAACATATATATCAGATAATGGAGAAGAGAAAATATTGAGAGATTCAGGAAGGCTTAGTTTGTTTGATTTATTTGAGAATTGGGAGTAAAGGTTGCTACCAAAAAATGATGAATTTTGTGGTTGTCGTTTTATAGAAAGAGGAAATACAAGCAGAAAAGAATAAATAAGTTTTGCCTGATTTGAAGATAAGATCAAGCAATATTTAAATAGGACTTATTAGTAAGGTAATCTAAGCATATTACCATATAGAACATATGAATATCAGCGAGGTATAAAAGTTGACAGTGAATGAAAATATAAAAAAAGTCAATAGCAATTATTGCTGTAACATCAATATTAACATTACTTTTCATAGCAGGGATATTTGTAGAGGAGGTAGAACTAACTGATGAAATACTTTATTTTGATATTTTGTGTGGCAATTGTAGTGTGCTCTTGTGTACAAAGCAATAAAGTTGCAGATATGAGACTTGATTATGGAGTGAGCGATGAAATTGGATTAGAAGAAGCACAGGATCTCATTAAGGAGATAGTCACTTTTATGGAAAAAGAGATAGAACTTGGGGATTCAGGAATTGCTTACAGGGATTCAGATGGTTTTGATAAATACTATTTTAGCAGGAAAGAGGATGAAAAGAGGCTCGAACAATTACATCTGAATTATATGACTGATGAAACATATGCATATTTTACACAAATGTATGAAATCGGCAGATATGGTCGTGGAATGGCACAGCAGGTGGAAAGAGATGAGAAGACAGGGTATGGATTAAGATATGCCATTGATATACAAGGGGATTTCAGATTGAAATCATTTGATAATAACGAACTTCATTTGGAGGTACCTTTTATATATCATGTTGTTATATCGGATACTTTACCAAAGCAGGATTATGGAGAGATAGTATTTACTAAGGATGATAACGGAAATTGGAGAATAAGTAAGATATCTCAATGGTATAATGATATTGTATTTTATGGGCTTGGAAAAAGGATGTATCTTTTAGACAATTATTGTAAAACAAAGTCGGATTATGAGCAGTTCGTAGAGAGATTCGGAGTTTCATCAAGCGGTGAGAAAATACCAATGGATATCCTACAAATTTCATATAATGAGATTTTACCAAATAGTGACAAGCTAAAGTTTGGAGAATTTATAAATGGAGAATTTCCGGAATTATTTACCAAATTGACAGCTTATCTGGCAATGGAGGAAATATATGCAAGACATGGAAAACCATATGAGAAGGGAACATTTGAATATGAATATTTCAACAAGGCAACAGCATGGTATAAAGAAGACCATAATTTTTCAGAAAATATGTTAAATGATATTGAGATATATAATATTGGTAAGTTGAGTGAGTATATTGATGGTTTATAATTACTATATATTAGATAGTGATATCTGCTACTGTGACAAGATAAATATTAGTAAAAAGTGTATAATATAAGATTTTATTGAAGAATTTATATATGTTTAAGAATAGCAAAAGTGAATTAAGCAGCAGACATTTAGAAATCGGACTGCTACTTAATGCAATAAAATAATGAAGAACCGACTCTCTCTGTTAAATGAGTAACAAAAATTGCAAATGGTATACAGACCGATATAGAACGAAGATAGGAGTTATATCAACAGGTACATACTACGATATTTTTGTTCATACCGGTCTAAAAGTAAGTAGCAATTATTCAATTATTTATAGTGATAAAAGCTATCTTAGTATAAAATATGATGGATTTGTAGTAGTAAGGAAAGCCAATAGACCGCATTATATGTGCCTTTGTTTAAACATAGATTTGAAAACCGGTGAGGTTATAAGGCGGGAAGATTTAGTGGATATAGAAAAGCTGAAAGATAAATTTATAAAAGATAATTTTACAGTTGTAAAAGGACTTGATGAAAATATTTCTCTGGATGAGAAAGGTTGGAAGGATTTATTTAATGAGTATCTGGAATATCCCCTTTTAGATGAAGATAATTTGCATAATTATGATTTTTATTTTACCGGATATAATGACTCATATTGAGCTAAAGATATTGGAGTAGATTGAAAAAGTTAGACATGGAGGATTTTATGTCGAATTTCTGCATTACAGCAATAGTGACTTTTTTAGGACATATACTACTTTATAGTTTCTGTTGGGGAACAGATAAAACAGATATAGAAAAATATAAGAAAAGATAAAGCTTAATAAGCATACAAATATATTTATCCGGAATTTTTATTCTCGGTATAATAATTTTGAAAAAAAAGAATAAAAGATTTTATAAGTGGTAAGAACAGATAAAATCGTATATAAGATTGAAGGAAATTCTAATGACAGAGTATCTGTGAAAAACATACATGGATTATTCTATCAAGTTACATAAATATTTGGACGGATTTTGTAGTAATGGCGGTACTGATTATGCTTATGTGCCGTATAACATTGTTGAGAGGAGATGGAAGTGATGGATAAGAAAATAAATATACTCATAATTATACTTTTAATAATGTGTTTTAGTTATGGATGTAGGGCAAATACATATTCAAAAACAGAAAAATTTATTGATCATAATGCCGGAGTGGAAAATCTTTCGGATGAAGAAGCTATAAATCTGGTAAAGGAAATTATAACATTTATGGATACCGGTATAGAAACCGGTGAAGATGTTGAAGGCTTGAATGGGGAGAATTTCGCCTATTTTAAGAACAAAGAAGATGAGAATAAATTGGAAATCTATCACAGAAATTATATCAAAGATGTTGTATATGAATATTTGACTTCAATGTATAGAATCAAAAGGTTTAATTCCGGTGTGGGAAAGGAAAAACAGGGATTTGAGAGTGGAACTGTCAGGTATAGAGTAGATGCTTTAGGGGATTTCAGTATTCTGTCAAGAGTGGACAATGAAATATGTATTGAAGCTGATTTTAATAAAGACAGTAGCCTTGGAGAAGGTATGCCGGATACAGATAAGGGACATATATTTCTTAGCTTATGCGATGACAATAAATGGAGAATATCTAGGATTTCTCAATGGTATGATGATTTAGTATTTTATGAATTGGAAGAATATATAGATGAATTTTTTGACAGTCAAAATAATACAAAAGAAGACTATGAAGCTTTTATTAAGGAATACGGTTATGATAAAAATGGAAATAAAATACCTATGCAGATGTTAAGATCTTTTCCAAAGTATGCGGTTTTGTCAAGTAGCAGTTTTGCCGTATTGGAGGAATTAGAAGATAGCTATACTTTGAAACGTCTCTCCAAGCTTGCGACCTATATTGCTTGTGAAGAAATATATGCAAGACATGGAAAAATATATCCTAAATATTCCATAGAATATAATTACTTTAACGGATTGGATTGGTATAAAGAAAATAAAGAATTCAGTGAAAATGATCTAAGTGATATTGAAAAACATAATTTAGAGATTATAAAGGCACATTTGGAAGGGTTTTAGGAGACAAAATTATGAAATATAAATTATTGAGCATATTTTGTATAAGTTTGATATTACTTTTTATATTTAATGCTAAAATTGCCGCTGTTGAAAATAAGGATAACAATTCTGAAATGACTGATGAAAGAGTTATAGAAATTATTAAAGAAATTGCTGATTTTATGGATTCGGGAGAAAAAATCAGTGATGAGGTGTCTTGCAGAGAGTCGGACGGATATCATGATTACTACTTTAAAAATCAAGAAGACGAAGAAAAACTGTATAAATACCACAGAGATTATATTAAGGATGCAGCTTATGATTATCTGTGTGAGATATATGATATAAGGTTTTATAGAGGTAGGTGTACGCAGTCAAGAACATCAAGAAGTGACTTAAGTAGCAGTTTATATTATAAAATTGATACAAATGGTAATTTTCACATAAAAAGCAGAGATAAAAAAAGTATATGTGTGCAAATACAATTTGTAAAAAAGGTAATATTAACTGAGAATATGCCCGAAATCAGCGACGGTGAGGTGTATTTAGAACTGTGTGAAGATAATAAATGGAGAATATCTAAAGTTTCTCAATGGTTTGATGATTTGGCATACTATGATTTGGGATATTGTATGAAGACATTCTTTGATCCGGAATATAGTTCGCTGTCGGACTATGAAAAATTTATAGAAAAATACGGTTATGATTCAAAGGGTAATCGAATCAGTATGTATATCAGCACAGATGACAATGATGAGATTTTTCAGGGGAGTGATACCGAACTTATTAGTGAAGCAGCGAATTTAGAAAAGTTGAAAAAACTTTCCAAGTTGGCGGCATCTATGGCTCGTGAAGAGATATATGCAAGACATGGAAAGATATACCCCAAGTTTAGTACGGAATTTAACTATTTTATAAGAAAAATATGGTATGAAGAAAATGAAAATTTCAATGAGAATAATTTAAGTGATATTGAAAAAGAAAATATAAAGATAATTTCCGAGTATATTGAAAGCTTTTAGAGGATATTTAGGAATTAACTTGTTATTTAATGCAGGAGTTACTACCTATTAATATAAAAAGCAGTTGGAAATGAACTTGTAAGAGTAATTATAGATGATGATAAGAACAAGTCTGATTATAAGTATTTACTAAACTATGCCATGGTATTCTTCACCGTAAATGGCAGGATTAAAAATAAAGGTGATATATTGAGGAATGTATATATGAAATTTAAATATAAAATTTTTTGTATAGTTATAGCTGGAGTAATAGCTGTTTTTATATCGTATATAGCTTTAAATTTTAGATGGCATTTAGTTTTAAGGGATAATAAAGTTATTGAATATAAAGCGGGGTTAGTAGATAAAAATATAAGAAACCTGACTGTATACATACCCGAAGGTACAACGGAAATTATTGAGGATGCTTTTTCAGATTGTAAGAGTATAGAGAAAGTATATATTCCGGAAAGTGTAAAAATAATACATAGAAGAGCATTCATAGGCTGCAAAAATTTAAAAGAAATAAATCTGCCGGAAAGTTTAGAAAAAATAGACAGAGATGCATTTAATGGGTGTACAAGTTTGGAAATAATAAGAATTCCTGAAAGTGTAGAATATATTGGGGAATCAACATTTAGCGGATGTACTGATTTAAAAGAAATATCATTGCCACAATCACTTAAAAAGATAAAGGAGATGACATTTTTCGGATGTGAAAACTTAAATAATATAGAATTTCCACAAAACATTACCGATATTGAAATGGGTGCATTTATGGGATGTGAAAATTTGGAGGTCGTAAAACTTCCCGACACTATAAGTCATATAGAGGATTCTGTATTTTCCGGTTGTAAAGCATTGAGAGAAGTGGTTTTACCAAATAATTTAAAGTATATAGATGATGCAGCATTTAACGGATGCACAAGTCTATCATCTATATACTTAAGTGATTCTGTTGAAGGGCTTGGGTATAATGTTTTTGGAGAGTGTACTGAACTTAGCGAAATAAATATACCTGACAGTATCAGCCGGGTAGGAGCATATTGTTTTGAAGGTACAGAATGGTATAAAAAACTTCCTGTAGATTCAGAGGGATTAAAATATTATAAACATATATTATTTCAATCAACTTACAGTATGGAAGAGGTTTTGATTCCAACTGAGATTACTGTAATTGCAGGCGGTGCATTTATAGGAAATGATGAACTAAAAAGTGTTGTTTTATCAGATAGATTAAAGAGTATAGGAGAGTATGCTTTCTCAGGGTGTAGTAAGCTTTATAATATAGCAATACCGGAAACTGTGAGATATATCAGTTCATCAGCATTTTACAATTGTAAAAGTTTGGAAAATATATCAATACCTGAACATATCACTCATATATATGGTAATACTTTTGAAAATTGTGAGAAATTTCAGCATATAGAACTGCCTCAAGGACTTGAATATATAGGTAAAGAAGCATTTAAAGGTTGTACTTTTATAAAAAAGACTGTTATTCCAAAGAATGTGAAGCAAATAGATGATGGTGCATTTAGTTTATGTATAAACTTAGAAAATGTAGAGTTTGAGGGGGAACCGCTCTATATCGGAAATTCTTTTTATGATACAAAGTACTATAATAGCATAAAAGAGGATGAGTATAGTTGCAAATATATAGGGAATCATCTTATAGAACTTGTGGATAAAAAAAGAGGAAAGGTTATCATAAAAGACGGAACAATCAGTATAGCAAATAAAGCATTCTCTCAATCCAATATAAGAGAAATAGTTTTTTCAAAAGAACTGAAAATGATTGGAGAGTCCGCTCTAGGTCATTGCTATAGATTAGAAGATGTAGAGTTTCCGGAAGGGCTGATATATATATCTAAGCTGTGCCTTGTAGATTGCAGAAATTTAAAAAGAGTATATATACCTAAGTCGGTGGATGATGTAGGAGAAAGTATACTCTTAGGCTCAGGTAATGTAAAAGAAGTAATTGTGAGTAAAGAAATAGCGGAAAAGATTGATTTTTATGAGAATGTGAAAGTGAGATATATAGATTAAACGGCAGAAAATTATTATGATAAGCAAATGGATCACTCCAAAAGTAAGGAATTCTGAAGCTATGTCTTTGGATATAGGATATTATATATGAAGAAAGCTATATCCTTGACAGAACAAGGGAAAACAATAACCTTTTGAAAAATAAAACCATAAAAGAGGCAGGAAAGATCTAACCGCTCGATTTACACTGATAGTGGATTTGAAAATTCGATATTTAGAAAAGAAAGGGTAAATATGATTATAAGGACAGAATACAAGCAAAAATATTTATGTAGTAGAAAAAAGACCGTTATTTTAATATTTATTTTACTTTTAATATTTTCCGGTATTGTGGTATCAAATTTGCTTGTTAAAACCAATGCACAATGGGAGTGGATAATCAAGCCGGGTTTATATAAGAATATAGCTTTTTTGGATGGAGATTTATTTAAATTTCATAAAAATGATAAAGAAGTTTGTATTATTGATGCAAGTACCAAAGATATTTTTGAATATCCACTTTTTGATGATATTGAATTTGATAGAGAAAATGTCTTTATTGCCAATAAAAATTCTTCTTTTTTCCATGTTGATAAAGCAGGTAATAAGTTATCGGATAAAACTTATGAAAGTATATATTCCCTTAAAGATGGCTTTTCAGCGGTCAAGCTTAACGGTTTATGGGGATTTATAGATGAAAATTTTAATCAGGTTATTGATTTTAAGTTTTATGATGTACATTCATTTTATGAAAATTATGCTGCAGTCATGGACAAAGATAATAAGTGGGGATTTATAGATACAGCAGGAAATGTAGCAATAGATTTTCAATATGATGAAGTTGAAAATTTTAGAGAGGATTTGGCAGCTGTTAGGCAGGGAGATAAATGGGGATATATTGATAAAAACGGTAAAGAGGTAATCAGTTGTAAATTTGATGAAGTACATAGCTTTAGTGAAGGACTTGCAGCTGTTGCAATTAATAATTATTTGGAAGACGGTTATATGGCATGGGCATACATAGATGCTAAGGGAGAGGTTGTGATTCCTTTTTATTCATATAGTGCTTTAGGTGGTATTCCTTTAGTTATAGGTGATTTTCATGACGAAAGAGCCTTTGTAACAAAAGATTTGGTATCTGTTATAGGAAAGAATGGAGAAAATATTTTTAGCGGTGATTCTTTATTCTTTATTTCAAAAGCAGAGTATTATAAAGAACATTCAGCAATAATTGGCTACATTTATTCCGACTCAAGTATGAAGATTAAAAAATATGGTCTTTTAAATTTGAAAGGGGAGGAAGTATTAAAACCGGTATTTGATTATATAGAAAGTATATATGGTGAATATATGATAGTTGCAGATATAAAGAATGAAACAGATATGAACTATGGTATAGTTAGAATAAAATAAAATATATTGACAAACTGTCAGATGTACTATCTTTTATGAAAGCATTAAAAGGTAAAATCAAGGGGTTAAAACGCATAGAGGATTCAACTTTTGCAAATTGTATACAGATTGAAAATATAAAAATACCGGAGAGTGTGGAATACATCGGTAAGTCTGTATTTATATGAGAGTAAAGACGAGGGATGTTTATGAAAAGGATAGTTAGAGCAGTAATATCATTGTTTCTTTTTTTATTTGTAATATTGGGAGTTTATATTATTATTGCGTGTATACCGGTAAAATATGCAATCAGAGAAGAAAATTTTATTAAATATGGTAAATTTGTTTTATTGCAAGGTAATTATAATACAGGGACAGGTTGGAGTAAGGTTGGCGATGAAACCGGATTTTACAGTGAGGATAAGATCCATGATATATGGATCGAAGGGGAAGTTGAACCGCCTGCAATATCCACATCTTTTGGAGGGGCACAAAAGGTTTATTTATGTAAGGTAGAAGAGCTGCCGGAATTGAAGGATATAAAGGGGATTATGTGTCAAGCCTATAAAATCATAGAGTGGTATCCGGTTTATCCTGTGGTAAGAGAGCCGACTATTTTACCGGACTTTATATATCCGGCAGGGTTTATAAATATTTATGATATGTCGGATGAACCGGTATGGTAGGAAAAAATGCAGAGATGAAACTATGACTTTGCAGGGGAGATTATATATAGGTATGTGGGAGGGTTGAAAATGAAAAAAATATTTACAGCAATATTGTTCATTTTTTCTATCAGTATCATGTTTGCCTGCGGCTTGACAGGGCGGGAAAAGACTGTAGAACAAGCCGAAATATATGAAAATAACTCGAATGAGAATAAAAGTGATGTTGACGAACTGTCAGAGTCGGATATAGAGAAAATTAAATGGTTGATTCAGACTCTACATGCATCTCATGGTGGTGCTTCCAATACTATAGGTAAGGGAGGTGTGCTGGATACTAAGGAAAAACAGGCAGCATTTCTGTATACTTTAAATGAAGTGGAATGTGAGAATATTTTAAAAGATAGTTTGGAAAAGTATGTTATTTTTGAAAATGATAAAAAACTTATAAGTTCTGAGAATGCGGAATTTGTACTGAAAATGGCGGGAGCCTTTGATACGACAGATGTATGGCAGTATCTTTCTAAAGAAGATAGCTTTCATATGGAATCTGAGGATATGTTTGCTCTTCCTGTTTATGCGAGGGAGGGAAGTGAGAATTTTATAGAGTTTAGAGACTGGACATTCATAGTAGGAGAAAACGGTAAACTGACGGTACAATATAAAACATATAGTCCGGCACTCCATGGGTATATAGACAGAGTGAAACTAAGACTACACAAAAATAAGAAAAGCATATTTGGAGGATATAGTGCAGATTATATGCTCAGTGTTCCTATAGAACCTGAAGGAACAACTTTTAATCAGGATGAATTTTGTAGAGAAGAAAATTGGGGTGAGTATAGGAAACCTCTTACTATGGGGGATTCTATAGATGATTACATTTTCAGTCTGGACGATTCTTTATATCAAATGCCTTTTCCTTTAGAGGAACTTATATCAAACGGATGGGAATATAATGGAAATCTTATAGAGGAGGAAAAGAGAGCGGAAATCACACTTACTAAGGATGGTGATGAGATTTTTTGCATTTGTTGGTATTGCAAAGAGAGCCGTGTTCCGAAATGGTATGTTGTAAGCATAAAGACAGGGCTTATAAGGGAAAATTCAAATATGGATTTTGAACTTTTTTCAGGGCGAAAAAGGGGAGACTATGCTTATGATTATAGAGAACATGGAATATACGGGTTTTGGGATCCACTATACGGTTATGGATATGGAATCAGTGTTTACGCTGCGGATGATAAAACCATTCAGGGCTTTAATATCAGATATGCTCCAAAGTATACAAACAGAATTAAAAGATTAAATGAAATTGCCACAGATATAAAAGATGAGGTAAGCATAACAGAAAATGGATATACGAAACTTGAGCGGGATATTTCTTATAAACTTACTATGTATGAAGAGCCGATATATGTACAGATAAAGAGCCTTGATAAGGTCGGATGGGCTGATGACATGGACCTAATATGGGTAAAGAGGGGTGAGCAGGAAGAAATCGTTGAATATATCGAATATGGTATGTATTATACTTTATTTATAGACGAGAACAAAGAGGCGGCAGTCGAGGTGATTCGTATAGAAGACGGTCCGGATATGGAACCGGAAGTAGTACCTATAGTGGGAAATAAATGAAAAATAAATTTTATACTTGTATAGGTAGAAATTGGATGCTGTTTTTAGAGCTGCTCAAATATTTTCCTAAGCTTTGTGAAAAACATTTGAGTAGCATCAAGGATAAAGATTTGAATGCCGTTTGGACGGAGTCTAATTATACGAGTATGGACGGCAAGCGTATATTTTCAGTTCCCAAACTGTGGTACTGTATACAGTTGAGAATGTAGCCTTCTTGTTATAGGCTTGATAAAAGGAGTTGAAAAAGGAAAGTGAAGGAAGCATGTTTATTGCTTTGGTTATTTAAAGTGTAGATTCATATATCGAAAAAGTGGAAATAAAATTGCCGAAAAAACTGAAATGAAATTGCCGAAAAAGCAGAAGTAAAACTGCCGAAAAAGCAGAAGTGAAATTGAAATGTACTATATTACATGCTATACTGGGAATTGTCGGGAGGCAGAGTTAATATGGAATATGTAAGACGTATTGTTGATCAAGTTCTTGATCGAAAACAAGAGGCATTTAATGCTATAAACATTATTGGCCCTAAAGGATGTGGAAAAACAAGAACAGCAAAGGAGCGATGTTCCACTGTGATTGAGTTCCAGGATGAAGAGAAAAGAGATGGATATTTAGCTGTAGCAGATACATCACCTAAACTACTTCTGAAGAACAAAAAACCAATATTGTTTGATGAGTGGCAGGATGCTGTAAAAATCTGGGGAGCGATTCGAAAAGATTGTGATGATAATCCTGAGTCTGTTGGTGAATACTACTTGACAGGTTCGACAAGCCGAAAAATAGACACACCACATACAGGTACAGGCCGAATTACAGAACTTTTAATGTTTCCGATGTCATTATACGAAACCGGAGAATCTAACGGTTCTGTCTCATTATCAAAAATAATGGATGATGAGTCATATGACATAGATGGGGTTATGTCAGATCTGACGCTTGAAATGCTTTTTATAGCAGCATGTAGGGGAGGGTGGCCGAGATGTTTGGCACTTTCTTCTGAAGAAGCAAAGCTTGAAATTGCAAAAGATTACTTTCGACAGATTTATCAAAAAGATATAATTGCTATTGATGGAGTGAGAAGAAACCCGGAGTTGGCAAGAACATTGATATGGTCATATGCGAGAAATATGGCTACAACGGCTAAGAAAAGTAGCATTTTTGCGGATGTTAAAGCTACACAGAATACAACAGATAAAACTTTGTTTTCTTATATAGAGATACTGGAGCAGCTATTTGTTATAAAAGATATTGACGCATGGACGCCTCAAATCCGGTCGAGAACCGCAATCAGATCTGCAAAGAAGCATATTTTTGTTGATCCGTCTATTGGAATTGCTGCCCTTGGCATAAGTCCGAGATACTTTAATAATGATTTAGATTTATTCGGGCATGTTTTTGAAAATCTTGTTTTGAGAGATTTACTTGTCTATGCAGATGCACATGAAGGAAGAATCATGCATTACACAGATGATACCGGTATCGAAGCTGATGCAGTATATCAAAACTCTGACGGAAAATATGCATTGATTGAAATCAAAGTAGGTGCAAATAAAATTCCCGAAGCTGAAAAATCATTATTACGCTTTAAAAGGGTAATACAAGAACATAATAAGGAAGCATTAAAAAATTCGGAGCATCCACATCCTATATACAGAGAACCATCTGCACTGATTGTCATTTGTGGCACAGCACCAATGGCATTTACAACAGAAAATGGCGTGAAGGTTATACCTATTGGCTGTCTGAAAGATTGATTCTGCTCTTAAAAAGCAAAAATATCTTATTTAGAGTTGTATTGATATTGTTATTATTCTAATCCATAGATTAAAAGAGAAAAAACAAGCTATCACTTTAAGATTTTCTTCTTAAAGTGATAGCCTTATTTTATTCAATACTTCAATGATTTTGATAAGGGTTTAAGTGACAGCAATAATAATCAGTCAGGTGATCGCCTTGCATTTGGCGGATCTGATAGCCAGTCAAGTAACAGACCTGCATTAGGCGGAGCCGACAACCAGTCAGGTGATCGCCCTACATTAGGCGGAGCCGATAATCAGTCAGGTGAGAAGCCGTCACTTGGAGGAAAGTCTAATAAAGAAGCTATGAAGGAGGGAAATCCAAGACCGGAGCTTCCTGAGGGTGTTACAGTTGATGATACAAGTGTAGTAGCTTAATAGCTGCCTATTATCTATAATACTTAATCTCTTCCCATATTCTACACATTGACGATTCAATTACTTTAAAGTAATATTTTAGTCACCATAAAATGAAGAGAAAAAAATGCAAAAATCGCCGGAATGTAAGAAGTCGGCGATTTTTACTGTGCTATAGACTTTTCCTGTATTTTTTATATAAAATAAATCCTACCGATAAAACAGCGATTATTCCCACGGCTGATAATATGATTGAATTTACTGTGCTGAATTTATCTGAATTGTATAAAGCTATAAATTTTTTGATTTCATCAAAGGTATACCATCCCTTTTTTATAGAAATCTCATCTCTCTCAATATCGACTAAAACCCCTATTTTTAATGAATCATCATCAAAAACTTTCACCAACAGTACTGAGCCGAAGGGGGTGGCTCTGTCTGCCCCGAGTAAGAGGATGTTTTTCATTCTTGTATTATATTGTTCACCTAAAAGCTCAGACATTAGAGCGGTTGTTGTGTAATTTCTGTCCTCATAAATTAAATTTGCGGATTCAAAAAGCTTACCGTTTTTATCATACGAAAGTATTCTCTCAAAATATTCATTTGATGGCTGATATTCTGTCACAACCCAGTTGGAATCCTTCATATCAATAGTATCTGTATTCGACTCAAAAACAAGTTCTATAAGTTTATCCTCTGATTTTATCTTGCTGACAGGCACCGCATTGTAAACAAAGAATATCTCTGTATTATCTACAATACTTTGAGTGGACTCCCCATTTTTTGAAAGAGTATTTATCAAAACATCATTTGAGGGGGGAGTGAGTGCAAATGAATTGATGCACATATTTAAAGAAAAAATACAAAAAAATATAAATGCCGATATCTTTGCAGCTTTATTATTCATCTTAACCTCCATTTCTTTGGTGAAAGGCAAAACAAACAGTTATGAAAAGTATTTTCACGCCAAGTACTTATCTATATGATAGTTTATCGGAGAATTATAATCAAGATTTAAACATTACTGTATTAGTAAAAAAGTATAATTATTCTCTAATGTTTCCATAATCAAAGTTTTAAAGAGAAATATACCAAAACAGATATATTTTTGCACATATAAAAATGATGTATTTTCTTATTCTAAAAGGTGTTATACTAAAGGGGTTGTAAAATAAAGAAGGAGATTTCTATGTCAAAAACTTATACTAATTCGTATTTGCTTAAGAGGTTTTTGCCTTATTACAGCAAATATTATCCTACACTTATACTTGATTTGATATGTGCCGGATTTTCTACAATGTGTGATTTGGTACTGCCGATAATACTGAGATATCTGACAAATACCGCAAGACAAAATATAGAGCTTTTGACTCTAAAACTTATAATAACGCTTGGAGCAATATTTATATTGCTTCGTATAATAGATACCATAGCCAATTACTATATGCAAAATATCGGGCATGTTATGGGTGCGCAGATAGAGACGGATATGAGATATGATATTTTTTCTCATATTCAACAGCTGCCGTATTCATATTATAACACCAATAAATCCGGTCAGATTTTATCCCGTATAACTACTGATTTGTTTGAAGTTACGGAGTTTTCACATCATTGCCCGGAAGAGTTTTTTATTGCATTTGTAAAATTTGTTATTTCATTTTTGATACTTATAAATATAAATATTCCGCTGACTTTAATTATATTTATGATGATACCGATTATGGTGTTTTTTATGTCAACCACAAATAAAAGGATGAGAGCGGCACAAAAAGAACAAAGAAATCATGTCGGTGATATAAATTCAGGTATTGAAAATAATATTCTCGGTGCAAAGGTGGTTAAGTCTTTTGCAAATGAGGATTTGGAAGTGGAAAAGTTCCATAAGGAAAACTTGAAATTTTTGGACATTAAAAAGGTATTCTACAAGTATATGGCAAATATGCAGGTGGTCTACAGGATTTTTGACGGTATCATGTATTTGACGGTTATTGTGCTTGGAAGTCATTATATGAAAATCGGAGTTATAAATGCGGGCGATATGTTTTTATACACTCTTTATATCAATATGCTTTTAAACACTGTAAAAAGAATTGTTGATTTTATGGAGCAGTTCCAAAGAGGAATGACAGGTATTGAAAGATATATCGAGATAATGGATGTAAAAAACGATATTATTGACAGGGAAGATGCCGTTGTACTGGATGAAGTAAATGGTGATATTGAGTTTAGGAATGTAAGCTTTTCATATCCTCAAAGTGATGTAAAGATACTTGATAATATAAGCTTTAATATAAATAAGGGAGAAAATATTGCTCTTGTAGGCTCATCCGGAGTCGGAAAAACCACAATATCCAATCTCATACCCAGATTTTATGAGGTCAGCAGCGGTGAGATACTGATAGATGGCAGAGATATTCGTGATATTAAACAAAAGTCGCTAAGAGATAATATCGGTATAGTGCAACAGGAGGTGTATTTATTCTCAGGCACCGTATATGAAAATATTGTATACGGAAAAAAGGATGCAAGTTTTGAAGAGGTCAAAAGGGCTGCAAAAATGGCGGGTGCCTATGATTTTATTATGGAGCTTGGAGATAAGTTTGATACATATATCGGTGAGCGAGGCACCAAGCTTTCAGGTGGTCAAAAGCAAAGAATCAGTATAGCAAGAGTATTTCTTAAAAATCCACCTATACTGATACTTGATGAAGCGACATCGGCACTTGATAATAATTCCGAGGCTATAGTGCAGCAGTCTCTTGAAACACTCAGTGAGGGAAGAACTACAATTACCATAGCGCACAGACTCTCAACTATAAGAAATGCCGATAAAATCTTGGTGCTTACTGAAAACGGTATAGAGGAGTCGGGTACACATGAGGAGTTACTGAGTAAAAAAGGAATATATTTTAATTTTTATAATAAAAATATAGATAAGTTAAAGGAATAAGCTTTTAAGCCATCATTATGGCGGAATGGAGATATTATGCAGGATATTTTTGATTTAATAGATGAAGATGAGTTGGTGGAGATGCTTTCAAAGGCGGTGGATATACCCAGTATAAATCCTAAGGGAAATGAAAAACCAATGTGCGAATATGTGGAAAATCTGTTAAAGGAAAACAATATAGAATATTTATCAGTGCCTGTGGAAGAAGGCAGATATGATATCATAGCAAGGATAAAGGGAAGTCAGGATAATGCTGCCTTGGTATTTACCGGACATATGGATGTTGTTCCGGTGTCTGAGGATGAGATGAAAAGATGGGATACTCCGCCATTTACCTCGACTATAAAGGACGGTAAATTATATGGAAGAGGAAGTGCCGATATGAAAAGCGGACTTATATCTGCGATTTATTCAATGATACTGCTAAAAAGGCATAATATCATACCTTCAAGAGATATAATACTTGCCGCCACCATTGATGAGGAAAATCTCATGAAGGGCTCCAAGGCATTGCAGGATAATGAGGCGTTTAAAAATGCAAAATATCTTATAGTATGTGAGCCTACAGATATGAAAATATGCAATGAGCAAAAGGGGAGGACATGGGCGGATATTTGTGTGCATGGAATGACTGCTCACGGTTCACAAAAAGGTGTGGGAGAAAATGCGATATATCTTGCAATAAAGCTGATTGAAAAGATAAAGCATACAGAGTTTAAGG
This sequence comes from Lachnoanaerobaculum sp. Marseille-Q4761, assembly GCF_017565785.1. Taxonomy (NCBI): domain Bacteria; kingdom Bacillati; phylum Bacillota; class Clostridia; order Lachnospirales; family Lachnospiraceae; genus Lachnoanaerobaculum; species Lachnoanaerobaculum sp. Marseille-Q4761. The sequence goes on along the minus strand of NZ_JAGEKB010000001.1, from coordinate 485,562 downwards.
AGTATCCGGACACATTTTGGCGTACACTTGCCATAAATGCCGGGGTGGAGCCGCAGGTAGTACCTGACAGATGTGTATTTACTGTAGATGCCAGACTTCAGGTGGGACATGAGCCGGCTAAGATATGGGAAAAACTTGAAGAGCTTATACAGGAAATAAAATCTGAGAATCCGCATTTTGACGCTACCTATGAGATAGAGGATATGAGAACTTCATGGCATACAAAAAAAGAGGATGAATTGATACAGGGTATTATGTCATCACTGAAAAAAATGGAGATAGATCCTGCTTTTGATACATTCACGGGCTCTACAGATGCCAGTATGCTTATAAAAAATAATCTGATACCTGTAATCATAGGTCCCGGGGATTTGTCTGTGGTGCATAGGGAAAATGAATATGTGGAGCTTAGGCAATTATTTGATTCCTGTAAATTATATCTGGATTTGATGATGAATATATGACCTGCCTCCTAATCCTCTATTATTGTAAGAATCCGGAAAAAATGTTATTATAAGCATTATTATTCAACATTTAAATGATAGGAAGAAAAGATGATTGTTGACCAAAGTAAGATTAGAAATTTTTGTATTATTGCACATATAGACCATGGTAAGTCCACTCTTGCAGACAGGATAATAGAAAAGACAGGACTTTTGACCAGCAGGGAGATGCAGTCCCAAGTTCTTGACAATATGGACTTGGAGCGTGAGAGAGGAATTACTATAAAAAGTCAGGCGGTGAGGACTGTTTATAAGGCAAATGACGGAAATGAATATATATTTAATCTGATAGATACTCCGGGACATGTAGACTTTAACTATGAAGTATCAAGATCACTGGCAGCCTGTGACGGTGCAATACTGGTAGTGGATGCGGCTCAGGGGATAGAGGCGCAGACTCTTGCGAATGTATATATGGCACTTGACCATGATCTGGAGGTGTTCCCTGTTATAAACAAGGTGGATCTGCCAAGTGCCGATCCGGATCTTGTGGCAAGTGAAGTTGAGGATGTAATAGGTATAGAGGCACATGATGCTCCGAGAATCTCCGCAAAAATGGGCTTAAATATAGAGGATGTACTGGAAGCTATAGTGGCAAAAGTACCTGCTCCTACAGGAGATATCAATGCGCCTTTGCAGGCACTTATATTTGACTCCATATATGACTCCTATAAGGGAGTAATAGTATTTGTAAGAATCAAAGAGGGTAGTGTAAAAAAGGGAGATGCTATAAGAATGATGGCTACAGGAGCCGTGGCGGAGGTGGTTGAGGTAGGTTATTTCGGAGCAGGACAGTTTATTCCATGTGATGAGCTCTCAGCCGGCATGGTCGGATATATTACCGCCGGTATCAAGAATGTAAAGGATACCAGAGTCGGTGATACGATTACATTAAATAATAATCCGTGTAAGGAGGCATTGCCCGGATATAAGAAGGTTACACCTATGGTATATTGCGGACTTTATCCGGCTGACGGAGCAAAGTATAATGACCTTAGAGAAGCATTGGAGAAATTACAATTAAATGATGCTTCACTTTTCTTTGAGCCTGAGACCTCTCTTGCTTTGGGATTTGGATTCAGATGCGGCTTTTTAGGGCTTTTGCATCTTGAGGTAATACAGGAAAGACTTGAAAGAGAATATAATCTTGATCTTGTTACTACCGCACCGGGGGTTGTATATAAGGTGTTTAAGACAAACGGAGAGGAGATAGAGCTTACCAATCCTTCCAATTTGCCGGATGCTTCAGAAATAGAGCATATGGAAGAGCCTATTGTTTCGGCTGAGATAATGCTTACAAAGGAGTTTGTAGGTGCTATTATGAATCTTTGCCAGGAGAGAAGAGGAATATATCTCGGAATGGAATATATAGAGGAAAATCGTGCTATTTTAAGATATGATTTGCCTTTAAATGAAATAATATATGATTTCTTTGATGCCCTAAAGTCAAGGTCAAGAGGCTATGCTTCACTTGACTATGATTTAAAGGGATATGTGCCTTCAAAGCTTGTAAAGCTTGATATTCTTATAAATAAGGAAGAGGTGGATGCATTATCATTTATAGTACATGCGGATTCGGCTTATGAAAGAGGCAGAAAGATGTGCGAAAAGTTAAAGGAAGAGATACCGAGACATTTATTTGAGATACCTATACAGGCGGCAGTCGGCTCCAAGGTTATTGCAAGAGAGACTGTAAAGGCAATGAGAAAAGATGTGTTGGCAAAATGCTATGGAGGAGATATATCAAGAAAGAGGAAACTCCTTGAAAAGCAAAAAGAGGGAAAGAAGAGAATGAGACAGATAGGTAATGTGGAAATCCCTCAGAAGGCATTTATGAGCGTACTTAAATTGGATGAGGATTAATAATTTATGTCTATGAAAAAGTTAGAATTATATGTGCATATACCATTTTGTGAAGAAAAATGTAAGTACTGCGACTTTTTATCATTTAAGGCAGATGACGGTGAGAAAAAGGCATATGTCACTCAGCTTATAGAGGAGATAAAAGCACAGGGACAAAACTATAGTGATTATCTGGTCAGTTCAATATTTATAGGTGGAGGTACGCCTACCACACTTAACGGAATATGGATACTGGATATAATGAATGCAATCCGCGAGAACTTTATGGTGGAAACGGATGCGGAAGTTTCTATAGAATGTAATCCGGGTACATTATCAACAAGCAAGATAATGCATATAAAAAAGGCGGGAGTAAACAGAATAAGCTTCGGATTGCAAAGCAGTATAGAGGAAGAGCTTAAAGAGCTTGGAAGAATACATACATATAAGGATTTTTTACAAAGCTATCAGCTTGCAAGAGAGTATGGCTTTACAAATATCAATGTGGATTTGATGAGCGGTCTGCCAAAACAGACTATTGACAGCTATAAGACCACATTAAAAAGAGTCTGTGCCTTAAAGCCTGAGCATATAAGCGCATATTCTCTTATTATAGAACCGGGCACTCCATTCTTTGAAAAGTATGGAAGTGAGGAGGGGGCTCAGCTATTGCCGGGTGAAAATACAGACAGGGAGTTGTATGCCCTTACAAAAAGTATTTTAAAAGAGCATGGCTATGAAAGATATGAGATAAGTAATTATGCCAAGCCCGGCAGAGAGTGCAGGCATAATATAGGTTATTGGACAGGTGTGTCATATCTGGGATTTGGAGTGGGTGCATCCGGATATGTGATGAACAGACGCTTCCATGTGGAAAGCGATTACAGAAAATATATGAGTGTCAAGATGCAGCAGGATATTACTCCTCTTTACTGTGATATAGAGGAGCTGGATATCAAAGCCAATATGGAGGAATTTATGTTCCTTGGTCTAAGGCTGACAAAGGGAGTATCCAGACATGAATTTAATGAAAAATTCGGTGTGGATATGTTTGAGGTCTTTGACAGACAGATAAAGAGAAATATGATGTTAAAGCTTATGGAATATAATTCACCATATCTTAGACTGACTGAAAAAGGACTTGACCTCAGCAATATGGTAATGTCCGACTTTTTACTTGATTAGTTTTATATAGAGGCGAATATGTTATATTTTATAAATGATTACAGTGAAGGTGCGGCGGCGGAGATTTTAGATAAGATGCTTGAGAGCAATTTATCAAAACAGTCAGGCTATGGCAGTGATGAGTTTTGTTTGTCTGCAAAGGAGAAGATAAAGAAGGCTCTTAATGCCGATGCCGAAATCTTCTTTGTAAGCGGAGGAACACAGGCTAATAAGATAGTTATTGCAAGTATTTTAAAAAACTATGAGGGTGTTATAGCGGCGGATACCGGACATATTTCAGTGCATGAAGCCGGAGCCATAGAAAATACAGGTCATAAGGTTATAGGGCTAAAGTCAAAGGACGGCAAGATTTATGCGGACGCTATAAGGAAATTTTGTTCGGAGTTTTATGCTGATGTCAATCATGAGCATATGGTATATCCGGGTATGGTCTATCTGTCACAGCCTACAGAGTATGGAAGTCTTTATTCAAAGAAAGAGCTGGAGTCAATCGGTGAAATTTGCAAAGAGTATAAGATGCCTCTTTTTATAGACGGAGCAAGGCTTGCTTATGCAATCGGAAGCAGTGCATGTGATGTAGGTTTGGAAGATATTGCAGGACTTTGTGATATTTTCTATATCGGAGGAACAAAATGCGGCGCACTTATAGGCGAGGCGATAGTCTTTACAAATAAAGGGCTTTGCAAACATTTCTTTACAAATATGAAGCTGTTTGGCGGTGTACTTGCAAAGGGAAGACTTCTTGGAATACAGTTTGATACATTATTTACGGATAATTTATATAAAAGACTTGGCAAAAACGGGGTAGATGCTGCAATGAAGATAAAAAAAGCATTGCAGCAAAAGGGATATGAGCTTTATATCAACTCTCCTACAAATCAGCAATTTATTGTAGTGGATGATGCACTAAGAGAGAGACTTTCAAAGGAAGTTTCCTTCGGTTTTATGGAAACTCTTGAAAACGGAAAGCATGTTATAAGGTTTTGTACAAGCTGGGCTACAAAAGATGAGGATGTGGATAGGTTGATAGCTGTACTATAATATTTACCGATATATAAAAGGGAGGCTTATGAAAGAGAATAAAATATTTGTCACAAGGGCTACATTGCCTCCTAAGGAGGAATTCCTTGAATATGTGGATGAGATATGGGAGAGTGCGTGGCTGACCAATATGGGTGATGTTCACAATGAACTTGAAAAAAACTTGAGTGAATTTATGGACGATATGGAAATAGTTCTTACAGTGAACGGACATTTGGCACTGGAGCTTGCATTGCAATCCTTAAAGATAGAGGGAGAGGTCATTACTACACCGTTTACCTTTGCCTCAACTACTCATGCCATAGTAAGAAACGGATTAAATCCGGTTTTTTGTGATATAAAAAAAGATGATTTTACAATAGATCCTGAAAAAGTAGAAAAACTTATAAATAAAAATACAAAGGCTATAATGCCTGTACATGTATATGGCAATATATGTGATGTGGAGGCTATAGAAAGTATAGCAAAAAAATACGGACTATATGTTATTTATGATGCCGCCCATACCTTTGGCGAAAGATATAAGGGAAAAAGTGTGGCTGATTTTGGTGATATGAGCGTGTTCAGCTTTCATGCCACCAAGGTTTTTAATACTATAGAGGGCGGGGCTATCGCTCTGAGAGATAAGAATATAAGAAAATCATTGGATTTTTTAAAAAATTTCGGTATTGCGGATAAGGAAAATGTACCCTATGTGGGCAGCAATGCAAAGATGAATGAATTTGCAGCGGCTATGGGGCTTTGTAATATGAGGCATCTGCCGGAATATATAGAAAAAAGAAGGCATATATCAGAGATTTACACAGAAAGGCTGTCAGATTTAAAGGGTATCAGACTTAATAAATATAATAATGATACTGTATATAATTATGCCTATTTTCCTATAGTTGTGGAAAATGGAGACAGGGATGAATTGTATGAAAGTCTAGCAAGGGAGAATATTTTTGCAAGAAAATATTTTTATCCGTGCACAAATGCTTATGAATGTTACAGCAAAAGCTTTGACGCAAATGATACGCCTATAGCTTCGGATATATCAAAAAAGGTTTTGACCTTGCCTATATATCCTGATTTGGAGGCGACTGATGTAGAGAGGATATGTGATATTATTCGGAGAGAACTATGAAAGCAGAGAACTTAGAAATTTTACAAAATAACGGCTTTTTGGTTCCCAAATTTAAAACAGTTTATCCGGGTGATGAGCCGGATTTTTCATATTTTGATTCGGAACTTTTTGCCATTCGTTCAAATGACGCACATGAGGATGGTGAAAAGTTTTCCTATGCGGGACAATTTTTGACTGTTTTAAATGTGCCGAAAGAGGGAGTAAAAAAGGCGATACTTTCGGTGGTTGAAAGTTATAAAAACAGGCACTATGAAAAAAAGTTGGGTATAAGGAGTGCAAATAAGGACTCGGGTGTCATCATTCAGGAGATGGTGGAATCAGAGTATTCTGGTGTTTTATTTACTGCCAATCCTAAGGGGATTCTAAATGATATGGTGGTTGTTGCCGGAAAAGGACTGGGCAATAAAATAGTGGAGGATAAGGCTGAAACTGTTACCTACCATCATTATAGGGAGGGAGTTACCTATAAGGAAGGAAGCGGTGATTTTTTTCCCGAGCATTTTGTAAAAGAGCTGATTATCTTGGGTGAAAGGATAGAAAAGCTCTTTGGAAAGCCTATGGATATAGAATTTGCCATAAAAGAAAATAAAATATATATTTTACAGGCAAGAGAGATTACAGGTCTTGATTTTACTTTGCCTGTTCGTATACTTGATAACAGCAATATTGCAGAAAGTTATCCCGGAGTGTGCAGTAAGCTTACAAGAAGCTTTGCATGGGAGGTATATACAAGGATTTTTACAAGACTCGGACAAAGAGTGCTTGGGAAATCGGCAAAACAGTATGAAGATCTGTTTACAAATATGGTCAGTGATTTTGGCGGAAGGATGTATTATGAAATCAGCAGTTGGTATGATATTTTAAGACTGATGCCGCTATCTTCAAAAGTTATACCTGTTTGGCAAAGAATGCTTGGAGTGGAGGATACGGAAATTCACTTTTCCAAAGACAAGCCGGGACTGAATAAAAAAGTAAGACTTCTCTTTTCAACGCTTTATCTATTTGTACTTTCACAGAGAAAGATGAGGAATCTTTCTGTATTTTTCAAAAAAGAATTCCATTATTTTGATAAAAAAATTGAAAAGGAAGAAGATACAAAGAAACTATACCGTATTTTTAAGGAGATGGAAGAAAACTTTTTTAAAGAATGGGATTGGACATTGATAAATGATATGGTGTCTTTTTTGTCTACACATTTTGCAGGAAGCAGAGTAAAAAAGACATTGGCACTCGAGAGTAAAAAGCCGGTAGAGGCATTAAATGATTTGATTTATATATATAAAAGATTTGGAGATAAATCAAAAGAGTACCAAAAAGCGAAAAGAAGATATATAAAATACTATGGTGACAGAACTGTAGGTGAGCTCAAGCTTGAAACAAGGACTTTTGCGACGAAACCAAAGCTTTTGGATAAACTTGTGGAGGAAAGGGCATCACTTTCTATTAAAAAAGTAAGGAAAAGCCCTATAAATATAAAAAAATCATTAGCAAGAAGCTCAACCAATTACCGTGAGATTTCAAGGCTTAACAGAAGCAGAATATTCGGGCTTATGAGAAAACTTATTGATAAAATAGCTTCAAAAACAATCGGTGAAGATATTTATAATTTATCACTTTCTCAAATAGAGGAGATGATTTTTTTAAACAGGGATTTTAGCGAGGAGATAAAGGAAGAAAAAAATCTGATGCTCGTATATAATAAGATTCCGACTATAAAAAAGGTAAAACTTTTGGGAAATCCCGGTATTGATTTTTCGGGAGTTGATATATCCTCCTGTAAAGAGGGCAATAAAAGTGATTTTCTTGCAGGCAGAGGAGTGTCAAACGGGAAAGTCGTTGGAGAAGTAATAAAAATCACAGATATGAGCAAGGTATCTCTAAAGGATGTTAAAGATAAAATAATAGCTGCTTATTCTACTGATCCCGGATGGTTTCTTTTGCTGTATGTGGCAAGAGGGATTTTGGCTGAGAGAGGTTCACTTCTTTCACATACCGCAATCGTGGCAAGAGAGTTAAAAAAGCCGGCAGTGGTCGGTATAAGAGATTTGATGAGTCGGATAGAGAGCGGAGATATTGTGGAGCTTGACGGAGATAAGGGCTGTTGCAGGATAAAAAGGGAGAATGAAATTGAGTGAAATAACAGTAAGTATAGTTAAAAAGAATAAGGATAGGGAACTGTTTTTAAGGTTTCCGTCAAAGGTCTATGATGATAAACATATTATGCAGGATAAGGTCTTTGAAAGGGAGGTTTTAGAAAACACCAATGTTTTATGCAAGGGGGTAGATATTATTCCTCTCATTGCAAAAAATAAAAAAGAAGAAGTGACAGGGCGTTGTTTATTATCTTTATATGAGGATGATGATACAGCATATATAGGTTTTTTTGAATCCGTAAATAAAGAAGAAGTTGCAAATGAGCTGCTTAATACGGCGCAAAATCTGGCTAAGGATGCCGGAAAGAAAAAACTTTTAGGACCTATCGACATTTCCTTTTGGGCCAGATATCGCTTTTGTATGGAGGAGGGTTTACCATATATAGGAGAGCCGGCGAACAGAGATTTTTATATAGGACTTTGGGAAAAGTTCGGATTTTCGGTGGCAGAAGAGTATTCTTCCAACTTTTTTGATATTCCGGATGAGGATTTTGAGAGTGAAAAAGCGAAGATGAGACTGGAGGAGGTAAAAAAAGAAGGATATGTTTTTTGCCATCCGAATGTAGATAATTTTGAGAAATATTTAAAAGATATATATCCTGTTTTGATGGAGGGGTATAAGGATTTTTGCGGCTTTAAAAAGATATCCGAGCAGGATTTTATAAAGCTTTATTCTCCTTTAAAGATGGTTATAGATACGGATGTGGTATTCTTGGCATATAAGGAAAACAGATTAAAGGGATTTTTAATCTGCCTGCCTGATTATGGAAATTTGCTTTGTAAGCCCAGAACCCCCGCACTTTTACTTAATGTAATGAGTGTAAAATCAAAGGCAAAAAGATATGTACTTTTATATATGGGTGTGGAAAAGGATTGTCTGGGGCTTGGCTCGGCACTGTCACAGATGGTTGTGGATAAATTAAGAGAAAAAAAGGCGAGCGGGATATCGGCACTGATACATACCGGAAAGGCAACCGGCGGATATTTTAAGGACAAAATAAAGACACAAAGAAAATATGTTTTGCTTGAAAAGATGATTTAAGATTTGAGGATTTGGATGAAAAATAAGACCTTTTTAAAGAGTGTATATTGTGCAATTGAGGGGCTTATCTTTGCTGTAAAAACGGAAAAAAATTATAAATATTATCTATGTATTGATATTATATTTTTCCTGTTGGATTTCTTTGTTTTTAAGGTGGATAAAGCGACCTGGTTTGCATTTATTATCACATCATCAGGGGTGTATGCCATGGAATGTATAAATACCGCCATAGAACATATAGCAGATCTTATTTCAAATGAAGTGCATCCTGAGATAAAGGTCATTAAGGATATGGCTGCTGCGGGAGTACTTTGTTTTGGGATAGCATTCTTTATGGTGCAAATAATAGAATGTATAAATTATATGAGAGTATCGATATAATTATTTCACTGTATATCAGTATGTTGCCGGTAATTTTGGGCGGTGTATTTAACATGCTTTTTGTAAAGATAAAAGCATTGTCATTTTTACGGATTCCCGTGGATTGTGGCAAAAGTATAAATGGTAAAAGAATATTCGGAGACAGTAAGAGCGTTCTTGGATTTATAGGTATGACATTTGGAACGGCTGTTATAGCAATCCTTTGGGGATTGTTTTTAAAAATGATGAATATGGAAGCTCTTAATCTGATTTATAAAAAACATCCGAATACATTTTTTTTGAATTTGTTTACAGGGGCGGCATTCGGATTTGCATATATGGTTTTTGAACTGCCGAACAGCTTTATAAAAAGAAGATTTGATATAGATGCAAGTAATAGAGGAAGGTTTCCGATAAATATTTTTATATTTATCTATGACCAGATAGATTCTATGATTGGGGTAATGCTTATACTTTCATTGCTTGCAGGTTTGAATTTAAAGGAATATATAGTGGCTGTTTTTCTGGGAGGATTTACCCATGTGGCAGTCAATGGTGTTTTGATTTTGTTTAAAGTAAGAAAGTACTGGTGATAAATGAAAAGAATATTTTTGGGAGTATATCATCCGAGTGTGATACTTACCTATATAGGAGTTTTAATATCAATATTCGGGATTTTCTTTGTCGGAGATTTATATATATCAACTATTTTTCTGATGCTTGCAGGGCTTTGTGATGCATTTGACGGAATATTTGCAAGAATGTATAAAAGAACAAGTCAGGAAGAAAACTTCGGGATACAGATAGACTCATTTGCGGATTTGATTTCATTTGGAATATTTCCTATAAAAATATATATGAGCTTTTTTGCCGGTAATATATATATTTCCTTTATTTTAAGCGGCTTGTACATTCTGGCTGTAATAATCAGGCTGGCTTATTTTAACAGTGAGGGCAGTGAGGATAAAATATATTTTACAGGGCTGGCTGTAACATATTCCGCATTTTTTTTATCACTATATACAGTTATAGGCAAGTATATGAAAAGCTTTAATAAATTGCCGATAGAATGTTTATATATTTTTTTGATTTTGGCATTTTTATGGAATAAGAAGATAAAAAAGCCGAATCTGTATATAAGAATAGCTTTCCTTGTTTTAGCACTTGTTTTTATAGTTTTATTGCTTTTATAGGTGAGTAATTTGAAAATAATAGATAGAAAAAACGGACAGATAATAAATGAAGTGGAAGACTCTGCAGGAATTATCAGGTTTTTATACCACAGTTTGCCGGGCAGGATATTTTTAAAGCTGTTTTTTGCAAGAGTATATTTTTCAAAACTGCTTTCAATATATTATAAAAGTCCTTTATCAAAAGCTAAGATAGAAAGTTTTGTAAAAAAATATAATATGGATGGCAGACTTTTAAAAAGAGGCTTTGTAAGTTTTGATGATTTTTTTACAAGAAAGGAAAGAATAAATCCGGATAGGGAAGGGTTTATTGCAACGGCAAGTGCCAAGCTAAGAGTATTTAAAATAGGTGAAAATGGGGAACTTTATCAGGGCAAAAAAAGACTTAATATAATGATAAAGGGTAATGTTTATAATACCAATAAATTGTTGAAATCTCCACTGCCGAGATGGGCAAGAGGTGGATATCTTTTATTATACAGGCTAAGTCTGTCAGATTATCACAGATATATTTATCCTATAGGAGGTAGGTGCAAAGCTAAGAGAAGCATCGACGGTCATCTTGAAAGTGTAAGAAGGGATGCAGCTTATTGGAGAGCATTTGCGGAAAATAAAAGGGTATTGGAATATTGGCAGAGTGAGTATGGGAAAATGCTCCATATGGAGATAGGTGCAATGCTTGTCGGGCATATTCACAATTATGGAAAAAAAGTTTTTTTGCGAGGTGAGGAAAAAGGATATTTCTCTTACGGAGGTTCAAGCATCGTGGAAATAGTCGGCAAAGGGATAGAGATAGATAAAGATATTTTAAAAAACAGTGAAAAAGGTTTTGAAACAAAGGTTAGAATCGGAGAAAGGATAGGATATGGAAAGACTGAAAAGGCTTAGAGTTTATTTTAATGAAATGTTTCCGCTGCTTCCAAGGCTATGTCTTGGCTATATTGTATTTTTAGAGATTTATTTTATCGTACTCTTAAATCATGGCGTGACAGGCGGGCAACTTCTCTTATTTGACAGAGTGGAGGGGCAATCCGACTTTATATCCTATTTTATACAGCATGATGTGACAGGCGTGATTATAGGCGGATTTACAATATTCAGCTTTTTATTATGGCTTCGTATTGCGGATGATTTTAAAGACTATGAGCTGGATTGCAGACTTTTTGCAAGCAGACCGCTTCCATCAGGCAGAGTTCATAAAGATGATCTTAGAATTTTTGCCACCATACTTATCGGAGTAACTATTTTGCTAAATCTTATCTTTATGAGGAATTTTATATTCTGTTTGATTCTTTATACCTATGGAAGCTTGATGGCGGTATGGTTTTTCCAAAAGCATAAAATAGCGAAATCACTTCCGCTGGCTTTGGTGACTCATAATCCTGTACAGATAATATTAAATATTTATGTTATTTCCTATGCTATAATGAAGTATAAACTTCCGATATTTGATATTACAAATCTGATGGCGGTGATGACTCTGTATTTTCCTGCACTTATATGGGAGATTTCCAGAAAGATTCGTGCACCGAAGGAGGAAACGGAATATGTTACCTATTCCAAGCTTTTCGGATATAAGAAATGTATTGATTTTGTTTTTGTTCTTACATGGCTTGATATATTTACAAATATAGTGCTTGTTTGGAATTTAAATAAAATCTCAGTGGCGGCATTGCTTGCAAATACTGTATGGTGTTCTATGAAATTTTTTGAATATAAGAAGGATCCTACAAAGTACAGAATAGTAAGCAAGGTGGAAAGGTATACATATATACAGGAAAGTATGATGATTGCAACTATTATAATTTATTTGATAGTTGGAAAAATATAGAGAGGAGTAATGTATGAAATACGATTTTTTAATAGTTGGAGCGGGGCTTTTCGGAGCGGTATTTGCATATGAGGCAAAGAAGAGAGGCAAGAAGGTTTTGGTTATTGATAAGAGAGAACATATAGCCGGAAATATCTATACCGAGAATGTAGACGGTATAAATGTACATAAATACGGTGCCCATATTTTCCACACCTCAAATAAAAAGGTTTGGGGTTATATTAATAATTTTGCCGAGTTTAATAATTATATCAATTCACCTGTAGCGGTATATAAGGATGAACTTTATAATCTGCCTTTTAATATGAATACCTTCAGCAAGCTTTGGAATATCAAGACTCCGGATGAGGCAAAGGCTATTATTGAAAAGCAAAGAAAAGAATCAGGCATTACAGAGCCTAAGAATCTGGAAGAGCAGGCAATATCTCTTGTCGGCAGGGATGTATATGAAAAGCTTATAAAGGGATATACGGAAAAGCAGTGGGGAAGAGATGCAAAGGAGCTTCCGGCATTTATTATAAAAAGATTGCCGCTTAGATTTACATTTGATAATAATTATTTTAATGACAGATATCAGGGAATTCCGATAGGCGGATATACGGGAATAGTGGAAAAACTCTTGGAGGGAATAGAGGTAAGGATAAGTACAGAATACAAAGACTTTATAAAAGAAAATCCGGATATAGCGAACAGAACTGTATATACCGGAATGATTGACGAATTCTTTGACTATCAGCTGGGGGTATTAGAGTACAGAAGAGTATACTTTGAGGATGAAAGACTTGATACCGACAACTATCAGGGGAATGCCGTGGTAAATTATACCGAAAGAGATGTAGAGTTTACAAGAATAATAGAGCATAAGCATTTTGAGTATGGCAATCAGGATTTTACAATTATTTCAAAAGAGTATCCAAGTGAGTGGCAAAAGGGTGAGGAGCCCTACTATCCAATCAATAATGAAAAGAATAATGCTCTTTATGAAAGTTATGTAGAACTTTCAAAAAAGAGACCTGAGATAATATTTGGCGGCAGACTGGGCGCCTATAAGTATTATGATATGGATAAGGTAGTGGAAGCCGCACTTGAGTGTGTGGAGAAGAATTTGTAAAATATGAAATATAATCAAAAACAAAACCCTTTATGGATGGGTATACTGTATGGAACAGCAATATATTGTTCAATAGTATTATCTATATTGTATATTGTAGGTGTTGTTGCAACGATATTAATTATTCCTATGTGTATCATACTTGTATTTGTTTTGATATTACAAATGCGAAATATTTCATCTGCTAAAAAGGAGGAAGATGTAGATTATTGTCTGAAAACATATTTTATATATAAATATATAATGATGCCTGTTGAATTAATCTGTGCAGGAATAGTAGGTGCTTTTATTTTTGGAATAATCAAAATGATAATTCATTGGCCGGAAGATAGGCTTATAGCGACTTTTTTAGTGTTTATCATTACTCTTATAGTTGCTTATGTTATTACTTTTATTATTGCGATAATACTATATATTTTCGTAGTATTTACCTTAATAGAGTTGCCGTGTTTTATATCAATTAATTGCGTCTTAGGTATTACACAAAAAAAATACGGTATGTCTTCTGTAGAAAGAGCAATACATTCTTTATTGCAGATGATACCGGTGTTGGATATTATAGACGGCTTGTATATAAGTATAAAGTATTGGAATAGAGGCAGGGTGTTGGCTATTGTGTCTGCCGTTTTTACCTTTAGCGTAATAGCATTAGTATTGTCGATTTATTTGACAAATAGATTTATATAAAAAGTCAGGGAGTATTAAATACTCTCTGATTTTTTTTTATTAAGAATGTTTTTTCTCATAAAAATCCAACCACATTGGATTTTTTGTTCTATTTTCGATGCGGAAGACTTGATATAGTATATATATCAAACAAAGGAGGTGATTCCGGTGTGAAGGATACAAATAATATAGGTGGGATGATAAAGCGTTTTATTAAAAACAGAAACAGAACAGAAAAACAGATTGCAGGCGAACTTGGAATTAAAAATACTACATTTTCGGCACAGCTAAATCACGATACTGTAAGTGCAGAAACACTTTTTAGATTATCGGTATTACTTGATATAGATCTGAACTGGATGAAATATGCGCTTGGGTATCATGGTCAGGTAGGTCTTCTTGAAAGAGAGCAGATACCGAGAATGCAGGAAGAGTTTAGAGAAAATGAGCGAAAGTTTGTTTTAAATAGGATGGATGATTTGATAAATGATAATCCTAACAGCACTGCGGATGTAAGGAGAGAGCTTCTTAAGGAATTTCATGATAATATGTTTTATCTGTTGGACGTACTTGTACCTGATGAATTTGAACTCTTTTTAGTAGTAGAGAGGGGTAAGACAAAGTACTATGTTGATACAAAGGAAGTACTACCAAAGAGGTTGTCTTCTTTTGCAAGTATGCGAAATAAGCCTATTGCATGCTTGAAGGATGGAAATAACGCATTGAATATTGTTATTGAAGATAGAAAGGATGAGATATGTATATAATATTTTGTAATATTGCGTATTTGAGATACTATGACGGACGTGTTGCAGGAGAGATAAAGCCGAAATCCGGTGGAAGATGGGTTCAGGAAAATGAAGATGCGCATGAAAAGTGGAATTTTTTAAATATGGACGGAAGATGCTTCGGTTTTGTTAAATCTATCGGGGAGGAGTTTCACATAGAGAAATTTGATAAAAAGTACCGACATTTTGATGAAACTAACAATGTTTTAGTAATTTGGTGTGCTACGCACCATGAAAGAGGTACGGTAATTGTTGGATGGTATGAAAATGCAACTGCCAATAGATTTTTGAGGGAAACACGCTGTACACCTGTTAGCGGTATTGACAGGTATTATTGGTTTGAATGTAAGGCAGAGGATGCATATCTTTTACCGGAAGATAAGAGAACATTTACAATTGGAAGAGCGAAAAAAGATGGCGCAGGAAAAGGCTTTGGGCAGTCCAATACATGGTTTGCAGAATCCATATATGCTAAGGAGAATATAATTCCAAAAGTATTGGAATTTATCGGTTCACATAAAGAATACAGAATCAACACATTGACAAAAGAGTTCTTGGATTACGGAGATAAGACATCTCTCACAAAACAGGAAGAGGAATATGCAAAAAAATTAACAGATGATCAGAATTTGGAGTATCTGCCTTTTGGATATAGGATGTATGCAAATGATCAGTCTGCTGATAATGCATATGCTATTGCTATATCCTTAAATAACTGTTATCAGTACTCTATGGCAATACCTTGGTTTGAAAAGACTCTTGAACTGGATCCGGAAGATAATTATGTAAGAGGAAAACTGGCGTATATATACCAGCAAGTTGAGATGTATGATAAATCTACAGAAACAGTCAAATATTTGTTAGACAAAGTACCGGATGAAGATATGGACTTAAAAGATGAACTGTATAGTATCTTGGCGGATAACTACTATTTTGAGAATAAGATAGAAGATGCAATCTACTGGCAGGAACGTATTCTGCAGGAGAGTAAGAATGAAGAATTAATTTCTTATACAATATCTACAATGAAAAAATGGAAGAAACTTTTATAATAATTCTAAACAAAAAGACCACCTTTTAAACCGGCTACGCCTTGTTATATTCCTGATAAGAGTTTTGTAAATTACCTTGGAATCGGTGTCTATGATATACGAATAGATATAACAGATATGGCAAAAAATGAAGAGGATATACAGGCAATGCTAAAGGATTTGGAGAATGATCCTAATGTAGATAAATTTGAAGTTTATACAGGTAAACTTGTGGATTATAAAGCAGAGGAGGGGGAAAGACAAAAGCTTTGGATTGATTCAGGCAAACAAAGCAGCTTTCCGATAAAGTATATTTCGGGAGAGGCTCCGGTTGGAGATAATGAAATATCTCTATCAAAACTTGCGTCTAAGGAACTTTCTAAAAAAGAGGGAGAAAGTATTACACTTTTACTTGGTGAGAATGAAAAAACATTAAAAATAACAGGTATTTACTCCGACCTTACCAATGGAGGAAAGACTGCAAAAACAGATTTTAGAATTGATGAGGGCGAGAGCAAATGGACTGTTATTCCTGTTAAGCTGCTTGAAAGCTCTTATTCGAGAGATTTTAGCGAAAAATATTCACAGAGATATTCCTTTGCAAGATTTGCAGATACTAAGACCTATCTTAAGCAGATATTCGGTAATACAATTACTATGGTGGAGAGTATCAGTAAAGTAGCTCTTGTCGCTTCCCTTTTTCTTGTGTTTTTAATAGTAAGTCTATTTGTAAGAATGATTTATTTAAAAGATAGGGGACAGAATGCTGTTTTAAAGGCAATAGGTTTTAATAATTGTAGTCTGTATCTGCAATATATGATAAAAACAATATTTAGCCTAATTGCATGTATTTTGTTTGGTAATATTTTGGTTTTAAGTATTGGTGACAGATTGGCAGCGGAGATTCTTTCTGTGACCTGTGTTCATGGCATACATTTTATAAGAAACCCTATTTTCACATATCTTTTTATTCCTTTTTCAATGCTCTTGGCTGCAATGTTTGCTACAGCTATAGGAGTAAAGGGGATGAGGAAAATGAATATTGCACTGTTTTTAAAGGAGGAATAAAATGATTTTACAAGGGAGAAATCTTGAAAAAAGTTATGGAAATACAATACTGAAAACAAAGGTCTTAAAGGGTGTTGATATAGAGATTGGCGACGGTGAATTTGTATCTATCATGGGAAAGTCAGGTTCGGGAAAGTCAACACTACTGAATATTTTATCATCTTTGGATGTAGCGGATAGCGGAGAGATATTTTTTGAGGGAAGAAAAATAAATAATCTTTGTGAAGAAGATGCGGCAAAGCTTCGCAGAGAAACTTTCGGATTTGTATTTCAGCTGCCCAAAATGATTAAAAACCTAAGTATACTGGACAATATTTTACTACCCTCAATTAATTATAAAAAGAATAAAAAAGAGCTTATTGCCGGGGTAAAGGAAGCTTATGAATAAAATAATTAAAAGATGTGATTGGGCAAATAATAATCCGCTTGAACAGAGATATCATGATACGAAATGGGGAATACCTGTATTTTATGATAAGGAACTTTTTAAGATGCTTTGTTTAGAGGGTATGCAGGCAGTCGGAATGGTAAACGATCATCTTATGGATTGTGAATTTAGAAGAGTATAAACTTATGTATCAAGAGGGAGGTTACAATTTATTGCCGGGGATGAGAAAAGAATGGTATAGGCTTTGGTGGTACCGTGCGGAACAAAATAAAAGTCCTATCTATTCCTATCTATTATACAAAAACAGAGAAGATACCCATAAGCCGGGAAATCTTCTCTTGTTTATTCATAATTATTTATCTGGCTACCGGTCCGACACTTGCTTTTGTATAAACTTGACCTGAGTTATCAGCCACAGTCTGTGCACTTGTGCTGCTTTCAGGAGTCTGAGTTGTATTTGCTACAACCGGAGTCATAACACCTGAGCCATCTATATTATACTCTGTGCCGTTTACATTTACGGTAGTATTGGCAAGCATCTTTCCGTTCTCATCAAGATAGTAGGAGGTATTGTTGATATTTATTACACCTTTTGACATAGCACCTGAATTGTTCAGATAGTACCAGGTATTGTTTTCATTTATCCAGCCTGTCTTCATAGCACCGCTTGGAGATAGGAAATATCTTTGATTGCCGAGGTCTATCCAACCTGTTACCATCTTACCGTTATTATCCATATAATACCAGGTATTATTTTCATTTAACCATCCGGTTCTTGTGGAGCCGGATTTATCTATATAATACCAGTCATTATTGTCTTTAATCCATCCGGTTCTCATTGCACCTGAATCTGTAAGGAAATATTTATTCTTTCCGTCATTTATCCAGCCTGTTTGCATTTTACCCGAATTGTCCATAAAGTACCAGGTGTTTTTATCATTTACCCAGCCTGTCATCATCTTACCGTTATTATCCATATAATACCAAGTGCCGCTATCATTCAGCCATCCTCTGGCTAGCGCACCTGATTGTGTCAGGAAGTATTTGGCATTGCCGATATCTGTCCAGCCCGTCATCATCTTACCGTTACTGTCCATATAATATCTCTGATTTCCCGAGTCCACCCAGCCGGTTAGCATCTTACCGTTATTATCCATATAATACCAGCTGTTGTTGTCATTTACCCAACCGGTAACCATAGCACCTGATTGTGCCAGGAAATAGGTATTCTTGCCGTCTACAAGCCAGCCTGTTTGCATTTTGCCTTCTTTGTCGGCATAATATCTTTTGTTTCCGTCCACAAACCAGTTTGTTTGCATCTTGCCGTCATTATTATCAAGATAGTACCATGAATTGTTTTCCTTGTACCAACCTTTCTTTGCAGCGCCGTTATTGGACGGGTCCAGATAATAAATTGCATTATTGGAAGAATACCAGCCGGTCTTTGCCGTACCGTTTGAATCCATGTAGTAGGAGTTTTTACTGTCATGAACCCAGGAATCCTTTACCATATTGTAGTCTTTATAATAATATCTTTTTCCGGCAATGGTTCTCCATGTATCTGCAGGAATCTTGTCGGCAAATGATTTATACTGGAAGTCAATATCTACATTTGCCTTTATTCCGTTTACATTACCGGTACTGGTAGCCTGCCACATCACAGGATTTGGATAGGAATGCTTTACATTGTATCTGGCAACCCAGATATCATATTTTTTAAGTGCATTCATATCAAGCTTATTTGCTATCCAATAGTCATTTGCATACAGTATCGGATAGTAGCCTGCAGCTTCCACCTTATTACAGAAAGTTTTTATAATTGCGGTGAGTTCGTCCTTTGGCAATTTGCCTTGAGTGTTAGCATCCTCCACATCGAATGCTACAGGATATGAAATAGGATAATCCTTTATTATATCCAAAACAAAATCAGCTTCCGCCTCAGCTTGTGCAACTGTCATCGCATAGGAATAAATATATACTCCCAGCTTAATACCTCTTTTATTTGCTTCAGTCAGATTTTTTCTTATAACGGGGTCTATTTGACCTTTATATCTGGTTCCGTGAATGATAAATTGAACATCATCCGCCGCAACCTTATCCCAGTCTACATTCCCCTGATAATGAGAAAGGTCAATACCTCTTGCAACTACTCCGGAAAGTGATGAACCGTCAAGCATCTGGTATACACCGGGACTTTGCATGGTCCACTCATTTGCCGCATAGGCTGTCACCGGAGAAAGTAAAGACAGTGCAAGTGACAACGATATAGCAGTTTTTGTAAATTTGTTTAAATGCATTTTGTACCTCTATTTTGGTCCGGATGTTTCACCGGGTTTTAGACCTACTTCGTCCTTGCTTGAAGAATTGCTTTGTGAATTCTTCTTGCTTTCATCTGAAGGACTTTTCGATTCTCCGGAAGGATCTTTTGATTTTGAATCCTCCGTAGAATTTTTTGATTTGGCCTCATCCAAAGGTGATGCCGGAACTGTAGACTCCTTGCTTCCCTTTGATTCCTCAATAGGTGCGGCAGGAGCTAAAGAACCTGAAGATGAGCTTGGAGCCGAACTTGATGATTCGCTCTTAGAGCCGGAGGTTTCCGGTTTTGCTCCGGGAGCTTCAAGCTTTGAACCCGAACCGGAACCTGAAGTCGGTGCAACAGTACTTTCCTTGGATTCAGTCTTTTGCTCGGATTTTTTTGTTTCAGATATAGCATTAGTGACACTGCCAGGAGTGCCACTAAGATTTGTACATACACCGTTTGTATCGAATGTATATTCTTTTCCTTCTATAGTTATAGATCTTCCGGCTACCATTTTACCGTCTGAATCAAAGTAATAGTATTTGCCGTTTGACTGCAACCAACCGGTGATCATATGACCTTTTTCATTAAAATAATAAGATGTACCGGCGATTTTTTTGAAACCGAAGCTCATTTTACCATGATTTTCGCCCGCAGTTTCTTCCATGTAATACTTATGAGTGCCGTCATTTATCCAGCCTGTTTTCATGGAGCCGTCACTATTGAAGTAATAGTAAATACCGTCGATTTCATTCCATGATGTATACATTTTAGCGGCAGATGAGAAGTAATAAGTCTTATCTCCAACCTTTGTCCATCCAAAAGCGGCTCTACCGTCAGGTTTAAAGTAATACCATGCGCCATCCATCTGTCTCCAGCCTGTAGCCATAGCACCGGTACCTCTTAGGTAGTAATAATTTGAATCACTCTTTAACCAGCTGCTTTGTACAAGGTTTCCACTACTAAGGGTATAAAACCAATCATTACCAACTTTGAACCAGCCAGTGGCCATGATTCCGTTAGATTTGAAATAGTACCATTTTGAATCAATTTTCTTCCAGCCTGTAGTCATAACACCATTGGATAAATCCATGTAATAGTAGCCGTTGGAAGACTGTAGCCAACCTTTATGAAGCTGTCCTTTTTCATCCACATAGGTCCATGTTCCGCCGGAAGATTTCCAACCGGCCGCATATACGGCAGAAATAGCAGAAAGTGAAAGAATACCGCTTAATACACCGGTAACCAGCATTTTTCTGATAGTATGTTTCATATTTTCCTCCTTTTTGATAATATTAGGGGGCAAAATGGATTGAGGCCCTTATATCCCCTGTATCACATTATTATAGCATATATATTATAACAAATATTTACGATTTACAGAATATCATTTTATAATATTTTTGAACCAAAAATTATCTATTTGTTGGAGTGTTTTAATAATATTTTTAAAAGCTTTAACTAAAATATCCTTATTTTGATTTTTTTTGTATAAAATTTTTGAAAGTAAGTTTTTAAATTAACAATGGTATTGATAAAAAAAACACTAATATAGACAAGTCGGAATTATATAGGTATAATAAGAAAACCGAAAAAAAATAAATGTGATATTGAAAGTTTTTGTGGTTTTGGGGTATAGTAGGAGGTGAGAGATATGGAAGCCTTAAGATATTTGTCATTAATTTCTCAGGTGGGTTTTACTATAGTTACCCCTATTCTGCTTTGTACATTTGCGGGCATTAAATTAGAGGAAAGATTTAACTTTCCTTTTACTATGATATTTATACTTCTCGGTGTTGCAAGCGGTTGCGTGTCGGGATTCAGGTTGATTATTAATGCCATAAAAAGGATGGATGAAAAGAAAGAGGAGATAAATCCGCAGGAACAGGAAAGCAGTTTTGTTTTACCCAAAAAAGAAAGTAGGATTTTTAAGAATAAGAATGAGTAAGGAAACAAGAAGAACATGCTTTTATATGGGTATGGGGGTTTTACTTTATGAGATTATTCTGAGTTTAGCGGCTATCCCCTTTGCCGGACTCATGAAATATTCGATATATTCGATAGAACTGGGAATACTGGTGGGCACTGTTTTGGTAACAGGCATGGTCATAGATATGGGAATATCTACGGAAGACAGTCTGTACGGAGGCAGTCCTTCCATTGCACAAAGAAAAGTTATGATACATTCTTTGCTTAGAAAAGCAGCCCTATTCGTTGTTGTTGCAATATTTTGGAACAGTAGATACATAAATGTACTCGCAATTGTCATGTCGGTTTTCGGTTTGAAATCGGGCGCATATATGTATCCACTGTTTAAAAAAATATTTGAAAAAGAAGGAAAGGAGGAAACATGAGCTTAAATATTTTAGCTGAAAGCGCATCCGGAAGTAAAAATCTGGATTTCATGATTCATGGTCTGTATAAGTATGAGCTTTTTGGACAGGAGCTTTATCTGAGTACTACTACGGTTTCTTTGGCGGTAGTTGTTTTATTGATTACCGTATTTGCTGTTTTTGCAAACAGAGCAATAAAGGCGGCGGATCCGTACAGTGTACCAAGCGGGTTTGTGAATTTTTTGGAATGTGGTATTGAAGCTTTGGAGGGAATGACTGAAACTATACTTGGTGCAAATAAAAATAGATTCATGAACTATATAGGAACAATCTTTATCTTTATTTTTGTTTCAAACTTCAGCGGTTTGCTGGGACTTAGAAACCCGACAGCGGATTACGGTGTAACCTTTATGCTTGGTGTATTTACATTTTTGATTGTAAATTTCCAGGGTATAAAGAACAGAAAATTAAAACATTTTACATCGCTGTTTGAGCCTATACCATTGCTCTTTCCGATAAATATTATCGGTGAGATAGCAAATCCGATATCTATATCATTGCGTCTTTTTGCAAATGTGCTTTCAGGTGTTTTGATCATGGGGCTTTGGTATGGTATGATGCCGATCTTTTTAAAGATTGGTGTACCGTCATTCTTACATCTATATACAGATGTGTTTTCAGGAGCATTACAGACCTATGTTTTCTGTATGCTGAGCATGGTCTATATCAATGACAAATTAGAATAGTTCATTGGATAGTAAAATATTTTCATGGATTTAAGTGAGGAAGAGCCTTGCTTGATATCATATATTTTGGAGGTTATTTATGAATATGACAGGACAGGATTTTATATTTGGTTGCTCTGCTATAGGTGCAGGACTCGCAATGATAGCAGGTATCGGACCCGGTGTCGGACAGGGTATTGCAGCAGGACATGGTGCGGCAGCTGTAGGTAGAAACCCGGGAGCAAGAGCTGATATTACATCAACAATGCTTCTTGGACAGGCGGTTGCCGAGACAACAGGTCTTTACGGACTTGTAGTTGCTATGATTCTTATGTTTGTTAAGCCTTTCGGCGCTTAATTTGGAGGGGTTATGGAAAGACTGATAGGATTTGACCCTCAGCTGTTGGCTGATTCGGCTATAACAGGCTTTGCGGTCCTTTTCTTGTTCTTTATTCTTTCCTATTTGCTTTTTAATCCTGCTAAGGACATGTTAAACAAAAGAAGAGAGCGTGTAGCGGGAGACCTGGAAAGTGCGAAAGATGCAAAGGCAAAAGCTGATGCTCTAAAGGCGGAGTACGAAGAAAGATTAGCCTCTTTCCAAAAGCAGGCTGATGCTATCTTGGAGGATGCCAGAAAAAGGGCAAAGGATAGAGAAAATGAAATCATAGAAGAAGCAAAGGCGGAAGCTATGAGAATTACTGACAGGGCTAACAATGAGATAGAGCTGGCAAAGAAAAAAGCCATGGAAGAAGTAAAATCAAATATAGTGGATGTGGCTTCGATTATTGCAGGCAAAGCAGTCAATTCTGCAATGAGTGTTGAGGTGCAGGATAGACTTGTGGAAGAGACTTTAAAAGAAATCGGAGATGGTACATGGCAAAATTAGTGTCCAAAGTATATGGAGATGCTTATGTGTCGGTAGTATCTGAGAAAAATAATCTGATTGATGCACTTGAAGAGATAAAATTATTAAAAAATATTTTGCTTGAAAATGGTGAAATTATAGAACTTCTGGATTCTCCCAAGTTGGATGATGAAGAGAAGACAGCATTTATAAAGGGAATATTTGAGAATCACATCAGTGTTGATTCATTGGGATTTTTATTGACTGTAATTGAAAAGAAGAGACAGGCGGAACTTTTACCTATAGTTGATTATGTTATAGATTGTATAAAGGAGCTTCTTCTTATCGGAAAGGCAACCATCACCACTGCATTGGAACTTGATGATGCAAAGAAGGAGAGAATAGTGGATGAGCTTTTAAAGACTTCTCATTATAAATCTCTTGAAGTAGAGTATGTGGTAGATAACAGTATCATAGGCGGTATAGTTATCAGAATCGGTGACAGAGTTGTGGATTCAAGTGTAAAAACAAGAATTGAAAAGATGCGAAAAATGCTATCATAAGCCGTATTACCGGCAAAAAGTTTAAAGAAAAGAGGTACGAGTCTAGTGAATCTAAGACCTGAAGAAATCAGCTCAGTTATAAAAGAGCAGATAAATAAGTATTCAACTAAACTCGAGGTATCAGATGTGGGTACTGTTATCCAGGTGGCGGACGGTATTGCAAGAATACATGGTCTTGCAAAGGCTATGCAGGGAGAACTTCTGGAATTTCCGGGAGATGTTTACGGCATGGTGCTTAACTTGGAGGAGGACAATGTTGGTGCTGTATTACTTGGTGATAAGAAAAATATCAGTGAGGGAGATACAGTAAAGACCACAGGTAGAGTTGTAGAGGTTCCTGTAGGAGATGAGCTTACAGGAAGAGTTGTAAATGCTCTCGGTCAGCCAATCGACGGAAAGGGACCTATAACTTCAGATACCTTTAGAAGAATAGAGAGAGTTGCACATGGTGTTATCGAAAGAAAATCTGTAGATACACCGCTTCAAACAGGAATAAAGGCTATTGATGCCATGATTCCTATAGGAAGAGGACAAAGAGAACTCATAATCGGTGATAGACAGACAGGAAAGACTTCTATCGCTGTAGATACCATAATCAATCAAAAGGGACAGAATGTTCATTGTATCTATGTTGCTATAGGACAGAAGGCTTCTACTGTAGCTTCAATTGTAAAGACTTTTGAGGATTACGGTGCTATGGACTATACTACAGTAGTAGTTTCCACAGCAAGTGACCTTGCACCGCTTCAATATATCGCACCTTATTCAGGTTGTGCTATAGGTGAGGAGTGGATGGAAAGAGGCGAGGATGTACTTGTAGTATATGATGACCTTACAAAGCATGCTGCCGCATATCGTACACTTTCATTGCTTCTTAAGAGACCTCCCGGTCGTGAGGCATATCCGGGAGATGTATTCTATCTGCATTCAAGACTTCTTGAGAGAGCTTCAAGACTTTCAGAGGATCTTGGCGGCGGTTCACTTACCGCATTACCTATAATAGAAACACAGGCAGGAGATGTTTCGGCATATATTCCTACAAATGTTATTTCTATTACGGACGGTCAGATATACCTTGAGACGGAAATGTTTAATGCGGGATTCAGACCTGCTATCAATGCCGGACTTTCAGTATCAAGAGTAGGAGGTTCTGCACAGATAAAGGCGATGAAGAAGATTGCAGGACCTATAAGAGTGGAGCTTGCACAGTATAGAGAGCTTGCATCCTTTGCACAGTTCGGTTCTGAGCTTGATGAAGCTACAAAGAATCAGTTGGCACAGGGTGAGAGAATCAGAGAAATACTCAAGCAACCTAATTACAAGCCTATGGCTGTAGAATATCAGATAATTATTATCTTTGCCGCTACAAAGAAGCTCTTACTTGATGTACCTACAGATAAGGTACTTGAATTTGAAGAGAAACTCTTTAAGTTTGTTGAGAGCAAGCATCCTGAGATAGCAGCGGAAATAAGAGATAAAAAAGAAATTTCCGATGAACTTGCAAAAAAACTTACAGATGTTATCAATGAATGCAAGAAAGCATAGTGCAGGTGTAGTATGGCTTCAATGAAGGAAATTAAGCGTAGGCGTGCAGCGATACAAAACACTGCTCAGATTACCAAAGCCATGAAACTTGTAGCAACAGTTAAGCTTCAAAAAGCAAGAGCCAAAGCGGAAGCTTCAAAACCATATTTTACTATAATGTATCAGACTATATCGTCCATGCTTGAAAAAAGTGAGAATATCAACCACAGATATTTAAGAAAAAATGAGGATGGAAAGGTAGGAATACTGGTCATTACAGGAAACAGAGGTCTTGCCGGAGGCTATAACAATGCTGTAAGCAGACAAGTAATAAGCGGATTTGAAAGTAAAGATACACTTATATATTCAGTGGGTAAAAAGGGTAGAGATGCACTTTTACATAAAGGCTTTGAAGTAGAGGGAGACTTTTCAGAGATTGTGGAAGAGCCGCTATATAAGGATGCCGCAGATATTACAAAGGTAATGCTTGATGATTATGAAAGTGGAAAGCTCTCAGAGATTTATGTGATATATACTAATTTTAAAAACACAGTGGTACATGATCCTGTGCTTTTAAAATTGCTTCCACTCAGTAAGGAAGATTTATTACAGCCTGAGACAAAAGAAAATGAGGGTCCGAGAGCTCTTATGAATTATTCTCCCAATGAAGATGAAGTATTGGATGCTATAATTCCAAAATACATTTCTTCTGTTATTTATGGTGGTTTGATGCAGTCCGTTGCTTCAGAAAACGGAGCAAGAATGACTGCTATGGATTCTGCAACATCAAATGCGGAAGAACTTATAGACAAGCTCGGTCTACAGTATAACAGAGCCCGTCAGGGTGCTATTACTCAGGAGCTTACTGAGATTGTAGCCGGAGCCAACGCCATAGAATAATACCCGGAAACGGGAGAAGAAGAGGAAGGAGAAAGTTGATGGCAGAACCAAATATTGGCAAAATAACCCAGATTATCGGTGCTGTTTTGGATATTAAGTTTTCCCGAGGACATTTGCCACAGATCAATGAGGCAATAAAGATAGACACAGCTGACGGAGTACTTACTGTTGAAGTTGCACAGCATCTGGGAGATGATATAGTAAGAACCATCGCCATGGGAAGTACAGACGGACTTGTTCGTGGAATGGAAGCAAAAGCTACAGGTGCACCTATTTCAGTGCCTGTTGGTGAAAATACTCTTGGTAGAATTTTTAATGTACTTGGAGAAGTAATTGATAAGAAGGAGCCGCCAAAGGTGGAGGAGTACCTTCCTATACACAGAAAAGCTCCAAGTTTTGAGGAGCAGTCTACTCAGACGGAGATCCTGGAGACAGGTATCAAGGTAGTTGATCTTCTCTGCCCATATCAAAAGGGTGGAAAAATCGGACTCTTTGGAGGTGCGGGTGTAGGAAAGACCGTACTTATCCAGGAGCTTATAAGAAATATCGCAACTGAGCATGGTGGATATTCGGTATTTACAGGTGTAGGTGAGAGAACCAGAGAGGGTAATGACTTATACCACGAGATGACTGATTCGGGTGTTATCAATAAGACCACCATGGTATTCGGTCAGATGAATGAGCCGCCGGGTGCGAGAATGAGAGTAGGACTTACAGGTCTTACTATGGCAGAGTATTTTAGAGATCAGGGTGGAAAGGATGTACTTCTTTTCATCGACAATATCTTTAGATTTACACAGGCAGGTTCAGAGGTTTCAGCGCTTCTTGGACGTATGCCTTCTGCGGTAGGTTATCAGCCTACACTTCAAACAGAGATGGGTGCTTTGCAAGAGAGAATTACTTCTACAAAGAATGGTTCTATCACATCTGTTCAGGCGGTGTATGTGCCTGCGGATGACCTTACCGATCCGGCTCCTGCAAATACATTTGCTCACCTTGATGCTACTACGGTTCTTGACCGTTCTATAGTGGAGATGGGTATTTATCCTGCGGTAGATCCTCTCGGTTCTACTTCAAGAATACTCTCGCCTCATATAGTGGGAGAAGAGCATTATCAGGTAGCACAGAGAGTGCAAGAGGTATTGCAAAAGTATAAAGAGTTACAGGATATTATTGCGATGCTCGGTATGGATGAGCTTTCTGAAGAGGATAAGCTTACGGTAGCAAGAGCAAGAAAGATTCAGCGATTCCTTTCACAGCCATTCTTTGTGGCAACACAGTTTACAGGAATTGACGGAAAATATGTACCTCTATCAGAGACCATCAGAGGATTCAGAGAAATTCTTGAAGGAAAGCATGATGATATACCTGAGCAATATTTCCTGAATGCGGGAACTATTGATGAGGTTGTAGAGCGTGCCTCTAAATAGGAGGTGGTATGGACAAGTTTGCATTAAAGATAATATGTCCGGATCATATATTCTATGAGGGTGATGCTACAATGGTGGAATTTACCACCACTGAGGGGAATGTAGGTATATTTGCAAAGCATATCCCCATGGTAAGTGTAGTGGCACCGGGAAAGCTGACCATACATTGTGAAGACGGCAGTGAAAAGACATGTGCTCTGCACTCGGGCTTTGCCGAAGTTTTACAGGATAGCGTAACAATTATGGCAGACTCATGTGAGTACAGTGACAGGATAGATATCACCAGAGCCAAAGAGGCGAAGGAGAGAGCCCAAAAGAGGCTTTCTGAAAGAGAGGGCATAGACATAGCCAGAGCCGAGATGGCACTTAGAAGGGCTCTTGTGCGTCTGGATGTAGCAGGACATAAATAAATAATGAGGATTGTATGTATATTTTAAAAGGATGATAACATACAATCCTTTTTTTTAAATGACTAAGTATTTCAGAATGAGAAATTCTTAGTATCTATTGTAGGGGAATCGTTTAAGTGGGAATTGAGGTGAATAATGAACAATTGTAGGATTTCAGTAATTATACCTGTATTTAATTTAGAAAGTTTTTTACGTAGATGTATAGATTCAGTATTAAATCAAAGTTTTAGCGGATTAGAGATAATAATAGTTGATGATGAAAGCACTGATAATTCGGGAAAAATTGCTGATGAGTTTGCCTGTAAAAATGATAATATAAGGGTATTTCATATAAAAAGAGGTGGGGTATCAAAGGCAAGAAACTATGGAGTGCAACACTCAAATGGAGATTATATTGCATTTCTTGATGGTGATGACTGTGTAGATAAAGATATATACAAGGAGATGTATATGGCAATAACATCACAAAAAGCGGATATTGCATTTTGCGATGTTATTAAAGTACATGAGAATGGAATAAAAGAAGAAATCGAAAGTTTGAATTTAGAGGGTGGTACAGTACCGGTGGGTAAATACTTGAAAGACGGCAAGTATATGCAACTTGCATGGAATAAGCTTTACAAAAGAGAGATATGGGATAGATTTTCATTTGAAAGTAATTACTTTGAGGATTTGTTATTAATTCCTGAGATTATAAGTAAATCTAACAGTATATTGTATGTTAAGAAGTATCTGAATTATTATTTTATTAGAGATAAATCTATTTCCAGAACTTTTTCCAAAGAAAACTACATGCACAAGATAAACGCATATAAAAATGTTATATGTAATGTAAATAAAATTTATAAGGATGAGCTGGTCTACTGGATTGTAAATAATATATTAGACTGTATTAAAAGAAAAGAATTATATTTTTTTAGAGAAGAGTTTATTATGTTCTTGCAAAGTATATCGGAAGAGATAATAGATAACATATATAAAATAGATTTAATTGATAGTGAAATTGAAAGTATTTTATATAACGATAAAAAATAGTAGTTATATAATTGCTGATGAAAAAGTGATGGGGAAAAGCCATTTTTAGTGGGACTTTAGATTTGAAATGAAGATGATAGAACTCGCACTAAGTATAAACCTGTTGCAAGTTTTTTATTTCTTCACAGTTTTATCAAATTATGGTATTATAAATGTTATTGAAAGTTATATACTAAAGGCTTTGAGGTTGAAAAAGCCCCGTGAAAGTGAGGACGAACAATGAAGGGTATTATATTAGCTGGCGGCAGCGGTACAAGATTGTATCCGCTGACAAAGGTTACATCAAAACAGCTGCTGCCTATTTATGATAAGCCGATGATTTATTATCCGATTTCCGTATTGATGGAGGCAGGAATCAGAGAGATACTTATAATTTCCACTACTGAAGATACTCCAAGATTTAAAGAACTCCTTGGAGACGGAACACAATTTGGTTTAAAACTGGAATACGCGGTTCAACCAAGCCCGGACGGATTGGCACAGGCATTTATAATCGGAGAAGAATTTATCGGTAATGACCCTGTGGCAATGATACTTGGAGATAATATTTTCCATGGGCATGGATTAAAAAATCATCTTAAATCCGCAGCTGCAAAGACCAAGGGTGCTACGGTATTCGGCTACTATGTGGATGATCCTGAAAGATTTGGAATCGTAGAATTTGATAAAAACGGTAAGGCTGTTTCAATAGAGGAAAAACCTGAAAAGCCAAAGAGTAATTACTGCGTTACAGGATTATATTTCTATGATAATGATGTAGTTGAATATGCCAAGAATCTAAAACCTTCCGCAAGAGGAGAACTTGAGATCACGGATCTTAACAGAATCTACCTTGAAAAGGGAGAACTGGAAGTAAAGTTACTCGGACAGGGATTTACATGGCTTGATACAGGTACACATGAGAGCCTTGTAGAGGCTACCAATTTTGTATATACCATGGAGACACACCAACACAGAAAAATAGCATGCTTAGAGGAAATAGCATATTTAAACGGTTGGATAAATGATGATGAGCTTTTGAAAGCTTATGAGATATTTAAGAAAAATCAATATGGTAAATATCTGAAAGATGTATATGACGGTAAGTATATAGATAATATACATTTATCATAAAATCAACTTGTTTTAAAGAAAATCCTGTGTGGTTTTTAGAAAATAAGAATTAAAATTAAAAGTAAAACTATAGACACATGAGGTTAATATGAAAATTATTGTTACAGGCGGTGCCGGCTTTATTGGAGGAAATTTTGTTCACTATATGGTAAATCAGTATCCTGAGGATATGATAATCAATCTTGATCTGCTTACCTATGCAGGAAATTTAGAGACTTTAAAGCCGGTGGAAAATGCACCGAATTATAAGTTTGTAAAAGGTGATATAGCGGATAGAGATTTTATCTTCAAGCTGTTTGAAGAGGAGAAGCCTGATGTAGTGATCAATTTTGCCGCAGAGAGCCATGTAGACAGATCCATCACAGATCCTGAGAGTTTTGTAAGAACAAATGTGATGGGAACTACAACTTTACTGGATGCTTGCAGAAAGTATGGAATCAAGAGATATCATCAGGTATCAACAGATGAGGTATATGGAGATTTACCGCTTGACAGACCTGATTTGTTCTTTACAGAAGAGACACCGCTGCATACCTCAAGCCCATATTCATCATCAAAGGCAAGTGCAGACCTTTTTGTACTTGCATACCACAGAACTTACGGACTTCCTGTTACCGTGTCAAGATGTTCCAATAACTACGGACCGTATCATTTCCCTGAGAAGCTTATTCCGCTTATCATAAGCAGAGCACTTAATGATGAGGAGCTTCCTGTATATGGAAAGGGTGATAATGTAAGAGATTGGCTCTATGTTACAGACCATTGTAAGGCTATCGACCTGGTAGTGAGAAAAGGTAGAGTCGGTGAAGTTTACAATATCGGCGGACATAATGAGAGAACAAATCTTGAGGTTGTAAAGACAATACTTAAGGCGCTTAATAAGCCTGAGAGTCTTATTAAGTTTGTTACAGACAGACCGGGACATGACAGAAGATATGCTATCGATCCTACAAAGATGGAAAAAGAGCTTGGATGGAAGCCTGAGTACACATTTGATACAGGTATTGTAAAGACTATTGAATGGTATCTTAACAATAAAGATTGGTGGGAACATATCATAAGCGGCGAATACACAAAGTATTTTGAGAATATGTATGGAGAAAGACTTTAATGAGAGTATTGGTAACAGGTGCAAAAGGTCAGCTGGGAAGTGACCTTCTTTGCGAGTTGTCAAATAGAAATATAGATGCGATAGGCATTGATATTGATGACTTGAATATTACAGATGCTAAGGCAACTAAGGAAGTAATAGAAAAAACCAATGCCGATAAAAAGCTTGATGCCATCATCCACTGTGCGGCTTATACTGCAGTGGATGCGGCACAGGACAATGAGGCTCTTGTAACAAAGATAAATGCGGACGGTACAAAAAACATTGCAGAGGTGGCAAAAGCACTTGATCTTTCAATGATGTATATTTCTACCGACTATGTATTTGACGGAGAAGGGGAGCGTCCGTGGGAGCCTGATGATAAGAGAGCACCGCTTAATATCTACGGCATGACAAAGTATAAGGGCGAGCTGTATGTGGAGGAATTGCTTGAGAAATACTTTATAGTTAGAATCTCTTGGGTGTTCGGTCTTCATGGCAATAATTTTATAAAAACAATGTTAAGACTCGGCAAGGAAAGAGGGGCTGTAAGTGTGGTAAACGATCAAATAGGCTCACCTACATATACACCCGATCTTTCAAGACTTTTAGCCGATATGATTTTGACAGATAAATACGGAAGATATCATGCCACAAATGAGGGGCTATGCTCCTGGTATGAATTTGCATGTGAGATATTTAAGCAGGCAAAGCTTGATGTAAAGGTCACACCGGTATCTTCCGATGCCTTCCCTGTGAAGGCAAAAAGACCTCATAATTCAAGGATGGATAAATCAAAGCTGACAGAGAACGGATTTGAGCTTTTGCCCGGATGGCAGGATGCTCTAAGCAGATATTTGTCAGAATTGGAGAAAAACTGATGGGAAGATATTTTGGTACAGACGGATTTAGGGGAGAGGCAAATATAGACCTGACTGTTGAACATGCATATAAGGTCGGCAGATTTTTAGGCAGCTTTTATTCTAAGGATGGAAAAAAATGCAGAGTGGTAATAGGCAAAGATACGAGAAGATCAAGTTATATGTTTGAGTATTCGCTTGTTGCCGGACTTACAGCATCTGGGGCGGATGTATATCTGCTGCATGTCACGACTACACCAAGTGTATCCTATGTGGTAAGAAGTGATGATTTTGACTGCGGTATAATGATTTCAGCCAGTCACAATCCATATTATGACAATGGTATAAAGGTGATCAATGGCAGAGGCGAAAAGCTTGAAGAAGAAGTAATAGAAAAGATAGAAGAATATATTGACGGACCTGCCGACGTGCTTCCTTTTGCTACAAAGGAAAATATAGGAAGAACTATAGACCATGCGGCGGGCAGAAACAGATATATAGGATATCTTATTTCGATTGCCACCAGATCTTTTAAAGGTAAAAAGGTGGCGCTTGATCTGGCAAACGGTTCGGCTTCAAGCATTGCAAAGAATGTTTTTGATGCTCTGGGTGCTGATACCTATGTTATTCACAATAATCCTGACGGAATAAATATAAATACCGACTGCGGTTCTACACATATAGAGGGCTTGCAAAAATGTGTGCTGGAAAACGGCTGCGATATCGGCTTTGCCTATGACGGTGATGCCGACAGATGTCTTTGTGTGGATGAAAAGGGTAATGTGGTTGACGGTGATCTTATCCTATATATTTGCGGAAAATATATGAAGGATAGAGGAGAACTTTTCAATAACACCGTAGTAACGACTGTAATGTCAAATCTGGGACTTTATAAGGCATTTGACAGAGAAAATATAAAATATGAAAAGACTGCCGTAGGTGATAAATATGTATATGAAAATATGCAAAACAATGGTCATTTCCTTGGAGGAGAGCAGTCGGGACATATTATTTTTGCAAAACATGCCACAACGGGTGACGGTATACTTACATCTCTTAAGGTGATGGAGGTGATGCTTGAAACAAAGGAGAGCCTGTCAAAGCTTGCAGGCGAAGTGCAGATCTTCCCGCAGGTTCTAAAGAATGTAAAAGTGGTAGATAAGCAAAAAGCCGGAGAAAATAAGGCGGTACTTGCAGCCGTAGAAGATGTAAGCAGGACTTTGGGTGATGACGGAAGGATACTTCTTCGTCCAAGCGGTACGGAACCTCTTATCAGAGTAATGGTAGAGGCAAAGACCATGGAAGAATGTGAGAAGTATACGGATGAAGTTATTAAGGTTATGCAAGATGAAGGACTTTTAATATAGGGGGATGTAAAAACAGGGATGAAGCAAAGCTTAACTATAGACTGAGAATAGAAATGGAGAGATTAAATGTATCATATTGAGAGATATAAAAGAAATCCTGTAGTGGATTTTAAAGAGAGAACATGGCCGGATAAGCAAATAGAAAAGGCACCTATATGGTGTTCATCAGATCTAAGAGACGGCAATCAGGCATTGGTTGAGCCGATGGTGGTGGAAGAAAAGATAGAGATGTTTAATCTGCTTGTAAAGTTGGGCTTTAAGGAGATAGAGATAGGTTTTCCGGCTGCATCTCAAATTGAATTTGACTTCCTTCGTCAACTTGTAGACAGAAAGCTTATACCTGATGATGTGGTAGTACAGGTGCTTTGTCAGTGCAGAGAGCATCTTATAAAAAGAAGCTTTGAAGCTATACAGGGAATTAAAAAATGTATAATGCATATCTATAATTCCACTGATACATTACAAAGAGATGTAGTATACGCTCTTGATAGAGAAGGAATAAAAAATATTGCACTTGAAGGTGTGGATCTTGTAAAGAAGTATATGAAAGATCATGATGGTGAAATTATATTGGAATATTCACCTGAGAGCTTTATGGGAACAGAACTTGATTTTGCACTTGATGTATGTGACGCCGTTGTAGATGCATGGGGCGCTACAAAAGATAAGAAGATAATAATCAATCTGCCGAACACTGTTGAGATGACAACACCTAATGTATTTGCAGACAGAATAGAGTGGATGAGTATACACCTAAAAAACAGAGAGGCGATTATACTTTCCACACATCCTCATAATGACAGAGGTACAGGTACAGCTGTTGCGGAGCTTGCACTTTTGGCAGGAGCCGACAGAATGGAGGGTACACTTTTTGGAAACGGTGAGAGAACAGGAAATGTGGATATACTTAATATTGCCTACAATATGTTTTCACAGGGAATAAACCCGAATCTTAATATCAGCAATATTAAAGAAATCATAGATGTATATGAGAGAACCACAAAGATGAGCATCGACCCGAGACATCCATATGCCGGAAAGCTTGTATTTACAGCCTTTTCAGGTTCACATCAGGATGCTATCAACAAGGGTGTACAGGCAATGAGACAGAGAAACAATCCGTATTGGGAGGTGCCATATCTGCCGATAGATCCGGCTGATATCGGTCGTGAATACGAGCCTGTAGTAAGAATAAATTCTCAATCAGGAAAGGGCGGAGTTGCCTTTGTTATGGATACCTTCTACGGATTCAAACTGCCTAAGGGTATGCATAAGGAATTTGCGGATATTATCCAGAAGATTTCAGAAACACAGGGTGAGGTATCTCCTGAAGAAATCTATAAGGAATTTGAGAAAAATTATATTGAGAAGAAGGAACCTCTGCATTTTGGGAAATGTGTTATTACCGATGCTGACGAGGATGGAGATTTCTCTACATTTGTCAAGGTTACATATACTCTTAACGGAGAGAAGAGAGTATTTGAAAGCACAGGAAACGGTCCTATTGATGCGGTAAAGAGAGGACTTGAAAATGTAATCGGTAAGGAAATCAAGGTGCTTGACTATAATGAGCATGCTCTTACATCAGGTTCAAATGCAAAGGCGGCTTCATATATCCATATGCTTGACGTGGAAAGCGGAAAAACCACTTATGGTGTAGGTATTTCAGGAAATATCACAAAATCATCTATCAGAGGTTTGTTCTCTGCAATAAACAGATTATTTTATTAAGAGTATTTGCTAAGCAGGTCTGTATTACAGGAATCTGAGAAATTTAGCTATGATAAAATCATGACGTTTGCAAGGGGCAAAACTTATTATACCGTAGGTGGCAATGAAATTTTAAAGTAAAGGGGCTGTTGCACTAAAGTCAAACAACTCATAATACCGGTAATATGTTTATCATAAATGAGTATTTTGAGTATTATATTCTTAAAGTGACGGCTCCTTTATATAAATGAGGTAGGTATGAATATAGTTTATATAGCAAATGAGAAATTTGCAGTTCACCTGGGAGTCAGCTTATATTCGCTATATGAGAGAAACAGATACGAAAAATATATCAGAGTCTTCATCATTTCCACAGGAATTGGTGAGGACTCTTTGGGTAAGTTGAAAAATATAGCAAATAAGTTTTGCAGGGAAGTGGAAATAATAGAACTTGGCAATACATCAGGATATTTTGATACAGGCATGCAGGATGCCACATTTGATATAAGCAAGATGGGCAGACTGCTTGTAGGAGAAATTTTACCAAAGGATGTAGATAGAGTACTTTATCTGGATTGTGATATGGTGATATTACATTCTATAAAAAACTTATATAATACGGATCTTGGAAAAAATATAGTTGCTGCGGTGGAAGAGCCCACAGTACTTGAAAGGGTAAGATATGAAATAGGGCTTGACTATGAGGCATCCTATGTGAATGCAGGACTTTTGCTTATAGATTTGAAAAAATGGAGAGAAAAAAATCTTGGAGAAAAGACTATAAGCTATAGTAGAAGTATCTGGGACAGAAGCCTTTTTGGGGAACAGGATGCTATAAACGGTGTGCTTAGATGGAAAATCAAAAAACTTCCTCCCAAATATAATTTCTTCTCAAATTATAAATATTTTTCATACAGTTCCTTTGTAAAAGTTTATGCTGCAAGACTTTCATATACTAAAAGAGATTTGGAACAGGCAAAGAAAAGACCTGTAATACTGCATTATGCGGGAGATGAAAGACCTTGGATTGCAGGCAGTTTTAATCCTTATAAAAGAGCATATGATTATTTTAAGAAAAAGACTCCTTTTAAAGATGTACCTATAGAAAAAGGAAAGCGTTTATATATGGCTCTTTATCATATTATGGACTTACTTACTTTAGTATGTCCGAAAGTCAGAAAAAAGATATCTGAGTATTATATAGATAAAGCCTATAGAAAGCATGCAAAAAGGAAATAAGGAGAAAAGATGAAATTAGCCTTGGTAGTTTTAAATTATAATGATGCCGACAATACATTAAAGATTCTTGGCAATGTCGCAGATTATGATATCTTTGATAAGGTTATTTTGGTCGACAATGCCTCGAATGACGATTCAAGAGTAAGACTTGGAAGCTTTTGTGAGGGAAAAAATAAAATTCATTTTATAGAAAATCATGAAAACAAAGGCTATGGTGCAGGCAATAATATAGGTATAGCCGTGGCAAAAAAGCTAGGAATAGATCTGGCTTTGATAGCCAATCCCGATACGGATTTTGATGAAAATGTGATTCGGGTTTTAAAATCAGCAATGGTTAAGAATGATAATATCGCTATATGTGCACCGCTTGTAGACACAAATGATGCCTATGGCAGCAGAGAGAATGTGCTTAAGGGGGCTTCATGCTGGCCTATGAGAGATTTTTTGCATTCACTTGCCGAGAACGGACCTATATGCAGAAGGATTTTTACAAGGGCTTTGCATTATGACAAAAATTTTTATAATGCGAAGATAAGAACGGTAGGTGCCGTACTTGGGGCACTACTGATGGTAAGGGTGGATGATTTTATAAAAGTAGGCGGATATGATGAAAATATGTTCCTGTACGGAGAAGAGGATTTACTTTCAAAAAAGATGGCTGATATAGGATTAAAGACTGCCGTAATTACAGGATATAAGTATAAGCATATACATTCAGCCAGTATTAAAAAGAGCTTAAAGAGCCTGTACTCACGCCAAAAGATCAGAGAAGAGTCAACTCTTTATTTTTATGAAAAATATTTAAAGATAAATCCATTGCAAAAGCTCCTTGCCAAAGTGTTTTTTGCAATAGTAAGACTTGAGGTGCTGGTCTTTGCACTGATATAAGGAAAAATTATGGTTGAGATATTACTGGCTACATATAATGGGGAAAGGTTTTTACCCGAACAGATAGAGAGTATTTTAAATCAGAGTTATACAGATTTTAAAATACTTGCAAGTGATGACGGCTCAAATGATTGTACACCGGAAATATTAAGAGTTTATAAAGATCTTTTGCAGGATAAGATGTCTCTTATAAATGCTGACAGTCACAGTGCCAGAGAGAATTTTTATAATCTTCTTGACAGGGCGGACACGGAATATATTGCACTTTGCGATCAGGATGATTTTTGGGAAAAGGACAAGCTAAAAAAGGGAATAGCTGCCATAAAAACACTGGAAGATAAACACGGTAAGGATATGCCGGTTTTGGTTCACTCTGATTTAATGATAGTGGATGAATGTCTGAATTCACAAAATAAAAAAATGTCAGCCATCACAGGTATAAATAAGGCATTAAAATATGCCGATAAATCAGATAGTTGCCAAAACTTATATATACTTAATAATAAAAAAAGTTTCTCAAGCTATCTGGTAGAGAATAATATTACCGGAAATACGGTTATTTTTAACAAGGCATTGCTTAAGCTTTATAAAAGACCTAAGCTTTCCTTTATGCATGATTGGTGGCTTGGAATACTGGCATTTAGTTTCGGCAAAGTGGGTTATATAGATGAGCCCTTGGTAAAATATCGCCAGCATGGGCAAAATGAGCTGGGTGCCAAAAGTCCGCTGGAGATAGATAATATAAAAAAAAGAGATAAAGAAAGAGTCAGAAAAAATTATGATGCCATGTTTGCACAGGTAGAGGAGTTTTTAAGATTATATAAAAACGAGGATTGCCAAAATAGCGATACAGCTTTTGCATATAATATTTTGAAAGTCTTTGCAAATATGAAAAATAAAAACAGAATATCAAGGATTTTTGATATTCTCAGATACTCTTTTTTTAAGAGTTCACTAATACTTACAATAGGAGAGATGTTGAATATCTAATGAATAAAAAAAATAAAAATGAGATTGCCACATCTCTTTTTTGGAAAATACTTGAAAATGGAGGCTCACAGGGAGTCCAATTCATAGTGTCCATACTTCTTGCAAGACTTTTAAGTCCTGCCGAATATGGAATAGTGGCTATTGTTTTGATATTTACAACAATAGCCAATGTTTTGGTGCAAAACGGTTTTTCCTCTGCGCTTATTCAAAAGCAGAATGCTGATGATTTGGATTTTTCCTCTGTGCTTATATTTAATATATTTTTATCGATTTTAATATATATTTTATTGTTTTTGATTTCGCCTGCAATAGCAGGTATATATAATAGAGCCGAGCTTATAAAAATACTCAGGGTGATGGGCATTATTATAATTCCCGGAAGTATTATATCTGTACAAAATTCCTATGTTGCCAGAAATATGAAATTTAAGATGCTGTTTATAGCAACATTTTTTGCATCCGTTATTTCGGGCGGAATAAGTGTATTTATGGCATTTAGCAGAATGAAAGTCTGGGCACTTGCATTTCAGCAGATAGTCTATTATTTTGCTCTGCTTATAATACTGGGAATCGGAATCAAGTATTTTCCAAAACTGAGATTCAGCATGGAAAGGCTTAGAACGATGTTTGCTTTCGGCTCGAAGCTGTTGGTCGCATCCTTACTGGATACTTTTTTTACCAATATACATGGACTTATAATCGGCAAGGCATATAGCGAGGAAATGCTTGGAGCTTTTAACAGAGGGGAGCAGTTTCCAAAGCTTGTGGTAACAAATCTTTCCTCGGCAATACAGTCGGTGCTGTTGCCTGTAATGTCCAAAAAGCAGGACAGCAAGGAGGATATAAAAAAGCTTTTGAAATCCTCAATAAAACTCTCTACATTTGTAGTGGCACCGATGATGTGCGGTCTTGCGGCGGTAAGTGACAATCTGATACTGCTTTTACTGGGAGAGAAATGGTCATTTGCCATTCCTTTTTTGCAGATGATGTGTTTTTCATATGTTTTTTGGCCAATACATATATCAAATCTTCAGGCATTAAATGCTATGGGAAGAAGTGATATTTTCTTGAAACTTGAGATTGTAAAAAAGCTTCTGGGAGTGGCGGTATTAGTTATAGGTATACGCTATAATGTATTTATTTTTGTAGGGATTAAGGCATTTTCCGATTTGATATGTGCCTTTATCAATGCTTATCCGAATGTAAAGCTCTTAGATTATAAGCTGAAAGAACAGAGTATGGATGCCTTGAATAATTTTATACCCGCAGTATGTATGGGAGTGATTATTTATATTGCAGGCAGATATATAGGTATCGGAGTTTTGAGTCTACTTATACAGATAGTACTTGGAGTGATTATCTATACATCATTGGCTGTGCTTATGAAAAATGAGAACTTTAAGATGATAGTGAGTAAGGTGAGAGAATAATGAATATACTTTTAACCAGTGTGGGCAGGAGAGCATATATAATAGACTATTTAAGGGATGTGTATAAGAAGCTTGGCTTAGTCGGAAATATCATAGCAACAAATTCGGATATGAATACAACTGCTATGAGTGTGGCAGATAAGGCTTTTGAGTCGCCGATTATATATGATGAAAAATATATTCCTTTTTTGCTGGAGATATGTAAGAGTGAAAAGATTGATATGTTGATTTCACTTTTTGATATTGATCTCATGATACTTGCAAAAAATAAGAGCAGGTTTGAGGAAATGGGAGTAAAGGTGATTGTTTCAAATGAGGATATTATAAATATTTGTAATGATAAATTTGAAATGTTAAAATACCTGAAGAAGATTAATATGCCTGTGCCAAAGACATATATAGATTTGGAAGAGGCATTAAAGGGAGCCGATTTTGATAAAAACAGCTATATTTTAAAACCGAGATGGGGTATGGGTTCTTTAAGTATTTTTGAAGCCGAGAATAAAAAGGAACTGGAAGTACTTTATGAAAAAGCCAAGAGGAGTATTCAAAAATCATATTTAAGATTTGAGTCAGGGGCTGATATTGACAGGGCGATACTTATACAGGAAAAGATAAAAGGAGATGAGTACGGACTTGATATATTTAATGATTTTAAAGGTGAAAATCTGACTGTTACGGTGAAAAGAAAGCTTGCTATGAGATCCGGTGAAACTGATATTGCCAAGGTCATTGAAAACAGAGAACTTGAAGATATCGGTAAGAAGATAGCAGAAAGCTTAAAACATATAGGAAATCTTGATATGGATATACTCTTTGACGGGCGGAAAGCCTATATAATAGATATGAATGCCAGATTTGGCGGAGGTTATCCCTTTACCCACAGCGCAGGGGTAAACGAATTGGAAGCTCTTATAAGACTTTGCAAAAATGAGAAAGTAAATGATCTCTCAGTAAAGAAATACGGGCTTTTTGCAAAGGAAATAGCTATGTTGGAATTAAAGTAGATTTGGATATATTATGGATAGTAAAGAAAGAAGTGCATATTTTTGGAATATGCTTGGAAGTCTGGTATATGCTATTACCAGTATGCTGCTTGGAGTGGCGGTAACAAAGCTTGCGGGAGCCTATGCCGGCGGAATATTTTTCTTCGGATTTTCTACTCTGGGGCAGCAACTTTATATAGTTTCATATTTCGGGATGAGACCTATACAGGTTACGGATATTTCAAATGAATATACATTCGGAGATTATCTGAGACTTAGAGCTATAACTTCATTTTTGGCAGCTTTGGCAGGCTTTGTATATATATTCTTAACAACCAAGGACTTATATGTATTTGAAGTATATATGATACTCTCACTTTATAAGATTCTTGACGGATTTTGCGATATATTCGAGTCCGAGATGCAAAGACAGGACAGGCTGGATATGACCGGAAAGGCGACACTTTTTAGAACATTGCTCTGTGTGGGAGTGTTCCTTGCCGCTTTGGTTACCACAAAAGATCTAAAACTCAGTTCTTTAGCATTACTTCCAAGCATAGCGGTATCGGCAATTATTTTTGATATTCTGCCGTTACTTAGGCTAAAGCCTGATAAAACTATAAAAAAAGCTTCATATATTTCATTGATAAATAAGAGTAAATGGCTCTTTTTGGGGGCATTTATAGATCTATATATTTTTGCGGCGGCTAAATATGCGGTAAACTATAGATTAGGTGAGGAGTTAAACGGTTATTTCAGTATAATCTTTATACCTACTTCAATAATAAATCTTATGGCAGGATTTATAATAAGACCGATACTTACCAAGCTTTCACTGCTTTATAAGACAGGCAATCAAAAAAAGTTCATTTCAACTATATCAAAGATTGCAGCATTTATATTTGCAGCTACAGTACTTGGAATGGGCATGGCATATCTGCTTGGAATCCCTGTATTAAAGCTGGTGCTTGGAGAGGTGGCAACTGCGATAGAGCCGTATAAGACGGCACTTGTTTTGGTAATATTTGGCGGCGGACTGTATGCTTTAGTAAATCTTGGATACTACTGTCTGGTTATTTTTGAAATGACAGGAATTATATTTTTAATATATGCTGTCGGAGCGGTATTTGCATACTTTATAAGTGATTTTATGGTAAGGAGTCTTGCAATGAACGGAGCAGCCTTGGCATATATGATAACAATGCTTTTATTAACTGTATTTTTCCTGACGGCAGTGATTTTTGGACTCAGAAAGGTTAAAAAATGAATTTAGTAGATGTGATAATACCTACCTATAAACCGGATAATAAGTTTTTGGT
Organism: Lachnoanaerobaculum sp. Marseille-Q4761; assembly: GCF_017565785.1. NCBI lineage: Bacteria > Bacillati > Bacillota > Clostridia > Lachnospirales > Lachnospiraceae > Lachnoanaerobaculum > Lachnoanaerobaculum sp. Marseille-Q4761. Next base: position 443,182 of record NZ_JAGEKB010000001.1, on the reverse strand, counting down.
ATCGATAAAAAGACTTTTGGCGCAAACTGTAAAACCGGGCAAGATTATTATTATAAATACGGATAAGAATGTTTGGGATAAAGCGGGAATCGGAGAAGAATTAAATTCTCTTTTTGAGGACAGTAATACAAGCCTTTATCTGGAGCATATAGAAAAATCGGATTTTGACCATGGAGCTACCAGAAATCTGGGAGTATCAAAATCCGATGCAAAGTATTTTATATGCATGACTCAGGATGCGGTATGTGCCGATAAGCAGACTGTAGAATATCTTCTTAGAGGAATGGATAAATCTATCAAGATGACTTATGCAAGACAAATACCGGATAAAAAGGCTGATAAGATAGAGAAATTTACAAGAGAGTTTAATTATCCGGCAGAGTCAATGATAAAATCCTTTAATGAAAGGGATTCTTTAGGTATAAAAACGTATTTTGCTTCAAATGTCTGTTCCGCCTATGAAAGAGAATGCTTTGATACTTTGGGAGGGTTTGATACCGGAGAGATTTTAAATGAGGATATGCTTTATGCCTATAAGCTGATAGAACATGGATATTTTATAAAATATGAGGCATGGGCAAAGGTTATACATTCTCATAATTACAGCGGGAAAAAGCAGTTTATGAGAAATTTTGATATAGGTGTTTCTCAAAGCAGCAATCCAAAGATATTTAAGAGTATCAAAAGTGAGAATGAAGGAAAAAAACTTGTATTAAAAACGCTAAAGCACCTGTTGTCTACACATTCATATATCAGTGCGGTAAGACTTATATATATAAGTGCCTGCAAATATGCGGGATTTTTGGCAGGAAAGAATTTTAAGAAACTTCCAAAAGGTCTTATAAGGGCATGCAGTATGAATAAAGAATTTTGGAGATAGATATGGCTGATACATTGGTGATAATACCGGCATTTAATGAAGAGAAGAATATAGTAAATGTAATAGAGAGGCTTACAAGTACATTAAATGATGTGGACTATGTGATTGTAAATGACGGTTCCATCGATAATACATCCAAAATCTGTAAGGAAAAAGCATTTAATATTATTGATTTGCCGGTCAATCTTGGGCTGGCGGGTGCTTTCCAAACCGGAATGAAATATGCTCATAAGCATGGCTATAAATACGCAGTACAATTTGACGGAGACGGACAGCACAGACCGGAGTATATACCTGATATGCGAAAAAAATGCGAAGAATGTGATATAGTCATAGTTTCAAGATTTGTCACTAAGAAAAAGCCCCTCACTCCAAGGATGCTGGGATCAAGACTTATAAGTCTTGCAATAAAACTAAGTACGGGTGCCACCATCCATGATCCCACATCAGGCATGAGAATGTACAATGAAAAGCTTATAACGGAATTTGCCTTAAGACTAAACTATGCCCCGGAGCCCGACACCATATCATATCTGATAAAACAAGGGGTGAAGGTATGTGAGATACAGGGTGAGATGGATGAAAGGGTGGCGGGAATAAGCTATCTTACTCCTATAAATGCCGCAAAATATATGTTCAGAATGTTATGCTCAATTATATTTATTCAAAGTTTTAGAGAGAAGAAAAGATAATATGACTGCTATACTAAGAATTGGTCTGATTTTAATATCAATAATGTCATTTTTTGTCATTATAAGAAAAATAAGAAAATCAAAAATAAGAATAGAGGACGGGCTCTTCTGGGTGGCATTTTCCATCATACTGATAGTCTTTGCCATATTCCCGAGAATTATATACTTCATATCGGATATGGTAGGAGCCAAATCCCCGGCAAATATAGTCTATCTTATAATAATAGGAATGCTGCTGGTAAAACTCTTCTTTATGAGCATACAGATTTCACTCCTGGAACATAAGGTGGTGAATCTGACTCAGGAGATGGCACTCAAGGAAAAAGAGGATGGGGAGAGAAGTAAATTGTCGGGAGTGAAATAAAATGAATAACACATTGATTTCAAAAATTAATGAGCTTAGACAATATGATACAGAACGTGAGTGGTTTGAGTTTAAAGAAAATTGGAATGATCCGAGAGAATTAGGAGAATATATATCTGCAATTTCAAATAGTGCCGCATATGAAGGTAAGGAATGTGGATATTTTATATGGGGGATTCATGATAAAACACATGAACCGATTGGAACTAAATTTGACCCAAATCAAGATGTAAAAGGAGAGCCGCTAAAGCACTTTTTAGCAAGACAAATATATCCTGATATTGATTTTCGTTTTGAGGAAGTCTATTTAGAAGATAAGAGAGTAATTGTATTGATTATTCCGGCAGCAAAGACAGTTCCTACTTCTTTTTTAGAAGTTAGATATATAAGAATCGGATCAAGCAAAGAAAAGCTTAGAAAGTATCCGGAAAAAGAATCTTTTTTATTTTCTATTCTGAGAAGCGGATTCCCAACAATAGAGAATACACCAAGTGAGTATCAAGAACTATCTTTTGAAAAGTTGATTATTTACTATGGAGCAAAGGGAATAAAGCTAAATATTGCACAATATAAAAAGAATTTAGGATTATACGCACCGGATGGCAAATATAATATTATGGCACAGTTGCTATCAGATAATTCTCATATTCCGGTTAGAGTAGCTATATTTTCCGGAAAAAGTAAAGCTGATAATATGTATTCAGTGCGAGAATTCGGATTTCAGTGCTTGTTATACACATTAGATGAAATATTAAGATATGGGGATGTATTAAATATTATACAGGCGGATGAGACAGATAGAATTGTTGAAAGAAAAGATGTCCCGCTGTTTGATAAGGATGCCTTTAGAGAAGCAATAATTAATGCATTTTTACATAACAAGTGGATAGAGATGAATGAACCTATGGTGACTATTTACTCTGATAGGATAGAAATTTTATCAAGGGGAACAATACCACAAGGGCAGACGGTAGAAGGCTTCTTTTTAGGTGAGTCCATTCCTGTTAATAAAAAATTATCTGAGATTTTTTTGCAACTGCATATCAGTGAGAAGACCGGTAGAGGCGTTCCTAAAATTACAGAGAAATATGGAAAAGAAGCATTTGAATTTAGAGAAAATTCTATTATAGTAAAAATTCCTTTTAATTGGATTAATACTATGTATGATAAAGAGGGTAATAAAGAGGGTAATAAAGAGGGTAATAAAGAGGGTAATAAAGGTGTCGAGTATTCATATTTAAATGAGACACAGAAAATTATACTACAAGAAATAAAAAACAATCCCAATATTACCAAGAAACAGATTCAAGAAAAAATTGGTAAAGGAAAGACGGCAGTAGATAGGGGAATTGCCAATTTGAAAGAAAAAGGATACATAGAACATATAGGCTCAAATAGAGCCGGGTATTGGAAAATACTTATATAAAATTGTTTCATTTTTCAATAAAACCCGGATAATTACTATATTAAAATGAGTAGAGGTTTTTGCCTATTAAGTGAATAAAAAAGAAGTTTATTATTACGTTTTCCTACAAAATTTCCGCAAAGGATGCTGCAAAAAGCTAATATAACTATAAGCAAGTTGGACACCATAAAAGGTGTCCTTTTTTCGTAAGAAAATAGCCGGAATCTTAATTTTATAGATGAAAAATATTAATAAATTTGTTATAATCAGGTGGTGTTACAAGTTTATTAATAATACACATGAAAATATATAATAAAATTTTTAAAATGACATATTTTGTCTATGTGAAATTGTATATTGGAGGCATAGGAGATGAGAAATGAAAAGTGAAGGGATGGATAAGTCAACACGATTGCTTAAGATATATTCAAAGCTCGTGAAGGGCTATATAGTAAATAAAAGTGAAGAAGCGGCAAACTTTAATGTGGATGAAAGAACCATACAAAGAGATATTGCTTCTATAAAAGAGTATATGGGTTCCGATATAACGAATAACGGTATTATAAATTCAATAATATATGATAAAGCTGCAGGGGGATATAGGGTGGAATCATCTTATACAGGAACTTTGTCAAACAGTGAGACATTGGCGGTGTGTAAAGTATTATTGGATAGCAGGGCATTTCCCAAGGATGAAATGAAAGGTATTCTTGATAAGCTTATAAGCTGCTGCGTACCTAAAGAGAACAGACAGCCGGTGAAAGAGCTGATAGGAAATGAAGAATATCATTATATAGAACTGAGACATAAAACCAACTTCCTTGAAACATTGTGGGATCTCGGTCAGGCAATAAGAAGCTGTAAATATGTGGAAATAGAATACAGGAGAACCAAAGATAAGGCGATTGTAAAAAGAAAAATAAAGCCTGTAGGAATAATGTTCTCAGAATACTACTTTTATATAACCGCATTTATAGATGACAAGGAAGTTCTGGAAAACTTTGATGTAATAAACGATGCCTTCCCCACAATATACCGGGTGGACAGAATTGTAAGTTACAAATTGCTTGAAGAGCGATTTAAAATGCCCTACAAAGACAGATTTGAAGAGGGCGAATTCAGAAAAAGAGTCCAGTTTATGTATGGCGGAAAGCTGAACAGAATCCGCTTTGAATATACCGGCACCGATGTGGATGCAATCCTAGACCGCCTACCCACAGCAAAGATAGAAAGCGAAAAGGATGGTAAGTATATTATTAAGGCAGAAGTGTTTGGAAAGGGGATTGATATGTGGCTAAGGAGCCAGGGGGAGAATGTGAGGGTGATAGGGGAATGAAAGATAATAATATTTTAATTAATATCGAGCGCGATATGGATAATTGCAAAAGGGATGTTGAGAGTAAGTTTAATGAAGAAAAAGACTACATAACTAGAATGCTAAAAAAATTTAGTGATGAGCAATGCGAAAAGATATGTGCATGTACGAATCCATCTTTGTGGGATTATAAGTCTGTTAGGATAAGCTCAACCATAGGTGCGATAAATTTAAGTGTTCTAGTTATTAGGCAGAATCAGTACTAAGTCATAATACTGACAGCCAAGATAGCTTACTAAGGTGGAGGAAAGTTTATTATTCAATCATAAGTATTTGGAGACTGAATTGATATGTGGCTTAGAGGCAAAATGGATAATTTTAAAATGATTTTATAAGGAGAAAGTGATATGATTTCTAAAGATTACAAACAAAACAAAGAACAAGTGCTAGCTTTATATGATGAGTATGTGAATACATGTAAAGCATCTGGTAAAAAAGTTGATGACAGTATTTCTGAACAAGCAAAAAAAATAAGAAATGAAATCTTCAACTTAATGATTCTAGGTGAAGCTAAGAGTGGAAAATCAACTTTTATTAATGCATATCTTGGTAAAGAAGTTGTACCTATGGATGTTAGGCAGTGTACAAGTGCCATAATAAAGATTCGTAAAGGAGATAAATTTGAATTGACAGCTAAAACTGCTGGTGGAGGGAAAACGACAGTAGTGGGGTATGATAAAATCAAGGCTTTTCTTAAAGACCATGCTGCAATTTCAGATAAATACCGTAATATTCCTATAACAACAATCAATAATGAATTATTGATAAAATATCATGGTAAAGAGATTTCTAATCAGATTATGACATCTTTTCTTGAGGAAGAAGCAAAGGATAATATCTTCAATATGAACAGTGATGAATACAATAACTTAATTCGTGATTATGTAAGAGAAAATACGGCTTCATGGGCAAAGATTATTACTGAAATGGAAATAACATATCAGTTACCGGATGAGATGCAAGGAATTACTATTATAGATAGCCCTGGTGTTGGAGCTGGAGGAAATGTAGGCAAGATAGCAGAAGATTATATTGCACATGCAAATGCTATTATTTTTGTTAAATCCTTAAATGGACAGGCTTTGGAGTCATCTTCGTTTATGAATTTCTTGAGAAATAATTGTACTAATAGAAAAAAAGAATCTTTGTTTTTAGTACTTACTGGTAAATCAAATTTACAGGGTTCTGAATTTACCAGTTTAAAAGAACAAGCTATTGAAATGTATAGACAAGATATTAAAGAAGAGAAGATTATTTGCGTTGATAGTAAAATGCAACTTTTCTTAAACAAGTGTCGTGAGTTAAATACCGAAGAAAAAATAGATAAGTTCTTTGATACATTAGATGAGGCTGGAGATGACTTCGCTCCTGCAAGTAAGTGTTGGCTAAAGTCAAAAGGTGATATTGCAAGGTTTGATGATAAAATGGAGGAAATGTCAAACTTCAGAAGTGTACATTACGCTTTAGAAAAGTTTGCACGAGTAGCTAATTATATTCAGCTAATTGAGTTTTTGGAGAATTTAGAGAGGGAATACACAAGATACAAGGGAATGTTTTCAGATGCACTTAAGGTTGCAAAGGAGAATATAGATGATCCAATTGCATTAGAGGATAGAATTACACAAAAGAAAAAGGAGATAGCGGATGTATATTTAAAGATAAGTCAGGGTATTGCGGATATTTACAAGCGCTATACAGACAATATTAATAGCGAAGGGATTATAATGTCAGAGGCAGCAGTAAAGCAAGATAATTATGAGGAGCAGTTGGAAAATTTTCGGAATCTCCCTGAAAGTAAAATAGACGAAAATACATTTGCAAGTATGAAAAAAGTAACATTAGATGCAATTGATGATACAAAGGATTTTCGAAGAAAGATGGCAGACAGGGTTATTGTGGAGTGTAATGAGAAATTGATTCAATATACAAATGATTATTCAAAAATTCCAACAGAAGCATATATACCGAATTTTACAGAAACAGATTTTGATAATATTGATTTGGCTGCCAAAGAAAAGACATCAGGATATGATTTGGTTGAAAAAGGAGTTACATTCCTTAAAACTGAGGAAAAGGTTCCATATCATCATCTTAAAAAGCATGTAGGATTAGTAGCTGATAGCATTCATGACAGACTAAATAATGATATTATTCCAACAATGATTGATAATGTGGTTACCTATGTTACAAATAGTTGTGATACATATAAGGAAAAATTAACAGAACATAAAAGGGAACTAGAGGCAGAGTATCAGAAGCTGTTGGAGGATAAAAACAGCAATGAAAAAAGACGTAAAAGTGTTGAGGACTTGGAGAAAAAAGTAGAATTGGTTTATAAAGGCTTAACTCAGATTACTGAATTGAAAGGAGAGTTGACAAATTATGTTGCAGATTGATGAAAATGCAAAGATTGAGCAATATATAAATAAAATCAGTGAAGGTATCTACCAAGAGGCTAAGAAGTTTATTCAAAGTGGAATGTCTGATCAGCAAATAATAGATAAGGTCATAAGCATAGCGGTAAAAAAGTTTACTCCTGAGAGTAAAATGGTTATGTCCAGTGTGTATAACATGATGATGGAACATACATTGGCTAATCCAATTTTTCAAAATGCACAAAATAAAGCCGTATTCTATGAGAGAGATATTTTGAAAGAGTTAAATTCAAAATTTCTGTTTGATGTACCTAAGTATATTGATTATGAGGAAAGTAAAGCAGAGATTAAAAAATGGATTGCAGCCGGAGTGATTGTAATTGTTGGAGGAATTATTAGTATTCCAACTAATAATTTAATTCCTATAGAAATAGCAATTATTGTTGCTGGAGTGATGTTGTTTATACTTAATGATTTGGGTAAAAAGACCAAGCATGACATTAGTAAATTAATAAAAGAGTATTTACATGATGTCAAAAAAATGATGATGGAGTGGTTAAATACAGTACAAGTGTATTATGATGAGTGTGTATATGAATTGGAAAAGGAGTTAACGAGATAAATGGCGGAACTTTTGGTAATTGAAAAAGAGAAATTAGAAATATTTCAAAAAGATACTGAAAAGTTGGGTCAGTCAACATCAGATTTTATTACCAGCTTTTATCCTTACTATGGTGTGAATAATGAATTAGCTGTCAAAACTCCACAAGAAAATTCGCTTGAGTTATTGAATAACTTTACATTTTATGAGATATGTGAATGTACAATATATGATGTTGAAAATAGAATGGATTATTTTACTGAAAAAATGCAGAAACTGTTTATCGCAGCATATTCTATAAAACAAGCAGTATGTTACGGAATAGTAAGTAACAACGGTAAAACCTCACTTGTGATTGGAGTAGATCCAAAATCAAATGATACGACTATCAAGACTATTTTAGAAGGTTTGTTACCGGGCGTTAAAATTGAACTATATACACAGAGATTTATCAATTCTCAAAGTGATGAAAAAGATGAGACTAAAGATAAAGATAGATATGTTGGGTGTGTTTGTGGAGTTCCGTCATTAAAAGTAGATGGTCAACTTCAGAATAAGGGGGCTGTGAAAAAACTCGATTGAGTTTTTTCACAGCTCCCTTTTTGCACTTATTGTTTATAAATGACTGAAATCATACGCAAAAAAGACGCACTTCCCCTACCCCATAGAAATTCTTTTTTTGAATCTATGCGGCAGTTCTGTTTCTCATCTTTTTTTTCTGATATTTATATAAATTATGGCCTATCGCCACGAGTAAAACTTCCAGTTTGACTGAATGAATACCTCTTCGGACAATTCTCTTGTACCAACGGTCATTTTTCATAATTCCGAAAGTGCCTTCTGCTTGTATCGAACGGTTCATTCGTAATAACGCACCATGGATACTTTCTAGGTTTTCGATTACTTCCTGATGCATAGAAGTTAGTTCCTGATTGATCCGAACGGTTCGATTCTTATCTGTCTTCTTACATTTCTTTGCATATGGACATCCACTACAGTCTTCGCATTCATACAATTCTTCTTTGCGTCCGTACTGATTTCCTCTCACATTTTTTCTGTATAAAAAATGGAATGATTTATCATTAGGGCATCTCATGAATCCTTGCTCATCAATTCTGAAGTTAACTGCACGAAAAGGATCTTCATGATATTTCTTATCCTTAGTTTCCTTTTTAAACATTGGAAATTTCATATACTTTTCAATTCCGTTCTGTTCACAGAAAATATAATTGTTGTATGAGCCATATCCGGCATCTGCAACAGGATACTTGGGATAGAATCCATAAGTTTGTTTGAAGTGCTCCATCAAAGGAACAAAACAATCCATATCCGAACGATACTGATTCACGTCAACAACTGCAATATATTCATCTGCTACACCAATCTGTACATTATATGCCGGCAGAAGTTGATCATTGCCCATGTAATCCGTTTTGATACGCATAAAGGTGGCTGAGTTATCTGTTTTAGAGTAACTGTTTCGGTTAGGACCACAGATTTCTATTCTTTGTATGTATTCTTGAAGTTTCTGACAGAAAGTAGTCAAGTGTTCATAATGACGCTGTTCTTTGGATTTACGCTTTCCACTTCCGTAAACAAATGTACTTGTATCCAGTTCCCACAAAAGTACCAACTGCTCAACGATTTCATTCAGATAATCCGGTACATACTCTGTGTTTGTTGTGATCTGCACCCCGCTCCATGCGATTTCTGCATTAATTTCCCCAATCTCCGCGGTGATTTTTTCGTAAAGCTTGTAACGGAACTTTTCGGTAGCCTTCTTCCATACCCAGGTATACTTGTTTGCGTTTGCTTCAAACTTGGAGCCGTCGATGTAGATATGTTGCAGATCCACATGCTCTTCGTTAAAGATAGCATGATTGATGTCATTAAAAATGTTTTCAATCTTATCTTGAAGTATTTCATTGATGAAATATCCAAAGGTTCTGTATGACGGAGTCTGGTGATCCATGAGATACATGAACCTGATATTAACTTTACAGTTGTCTTCCAGTTCTCTCAGAGAGCAGTAACCGCTAGTCATAAATCCGAAAAGTACTGTTTTTAACATGTTGACCGGATTATATCTGAATCGTCCGGTTGTGTACTCCGGAATATCCGTCAGATACTTGTTTAAATCGATTCCTCCCATCAATCTGTCAAATGTTAAAACAGGATCCAGCAGATTCAAACAATCTGAAAGAAACAGTGGTAAATATCCTTGTTTTGTATTACAATAATTGTTGTGTAAAGTTTTTGTCATAAGTTAATTTTACCACAAAAATAGGACCTTTCGCATGAACGAATGGTCCTATTTCTTTTAGGGACTTATTTCACAGCCCCTTAATGGACAGAACTATACAATAATGGTTTTGTGCAAGCCGGTTGATGAGTATAGTATTCAAGAAAAGATAAATCAAGCTATAAGGATTCAGGATGATTGCTTTGCAATATCAAAGAGAACACTCTCTTTACAAAGTGGTAATTCAGAAGGGAATACTCATACTGACACATTTAATGAGACTAAAGGAACAAACAAAAATAAAGGAAGTGGAGCTAATCTTTCCGGTGCTATTCCGGGAATGCTATTAGGTGCAAAAATTGGTTCAGTTGCAGGTATGCCCGTTCCAATAATAGGTAATGCACTTGGATTAGTTGGAGGAGGTTTAATTGGTCTTGTAGTAGGTCAACAGCTGAACTTTAGTAAGAATAGCTCAAAAGGAACTACATATAGTATTTCTAAGGGATATAGTGACGCAGTAACAAAAACAATTAGTGAAAGTGAATCTATTTCTGGAGATATTCAAAATGGATTTGCTCTTGAACTGATGAAGATGGCAGAGTCTATGACCGAACGTTTAAAAGTTGGTAGAAGCATAGGAATGTGGGAATCAATAGTTACATATTCATCTGACAGTAAAATTGCAAGTGATGTTATTCAAGGAAGTTTATACAGTGAAATTGCATCAGGTATTCCAGAAGTCCTTCCGCCGGTAGTTTTTTCATACAAGGATACTTGTATAGGAGACAATTTACCAACCACCAAAATTCATAATCAGCAATTAATGATTCCAAAAGGTTTTTTTGATGGTAATGGACAGAGTCCATTATGTAGTCTGGTAACGTCAGAAGAATTGTGTGGTATTTGCACAATTCCGGTTGATAATACGGTTGGATTTGAAATAAAGGAATCAAGAAATTATTCATTAAATTACTCATTAAAGGCTAATGATAAAGAACTGGGCTATGTATGTGAATATGATAGGCCGCTTAAGAATATGCCATTTGGATTAAGTGAATATGATCTTAATAAACATACATTTGTATGTGGAATTACAGGAAGTGGTAAAACTAATACGGTAAAGAAAATTTTGGAATCAGTAGAAAAACCATTTATGATTATTGAACCTGCAAAAAAGGAATACCGTAATATTAAAAAGAGTAATACTAATGTATATACTCTGGGACGTTTGGAAATTAATTGTTTAAAGATAAATCCGTTTTATATATTGCCTGGGATTAGCCCACAGCAACACATTGATATGCTTAAGGATTTGTTTAGTGCTTCTTTTGCTTTCTATGGTCCAATGCCATATATATTGGAAAAGTGTATTTACAATATATACAATAATCGAGGATGGAATTTAACCCTTGGATTTCACCCATGTCTTGTTGATTCAAAGAATAAACAGAACTTGTTTGAAGAAAGCAAGATGAAGGAATACTATAATATGTCAGCTCATAAATATGTATTTCCTACTATGCAAAACTTGAAGGATGAAATAGACAGATACATTGAAAAGGAGATGACATATGAAGGAGAAATAAAGGGAAATATTCGTGGTGCAATGAAAGCCAGAATAGACAGCCTTTGCGTTGGCTCAAAGGGATATATGTTCAATACACATGATATGGTGGATATGGGGAAACTTCTAGAAACTAATTCTGTACTGGAACTTGAAGGCTTAGCGGATGATGCAGATAAAGCATTTGCTTTGGGACTATTAATCATGTATGTGAATGAGTATAGACAAGTGCAAAAAGAAGTCAGTGGGGTAAAAGGATTAAAACATTTGTTAGTTATTGAAGAAGCACATAGATTATTAAAAAATACTTCAATAGAAAATAATGAAGATATTGGAAATCCAAAGGGTAAGGCAGTAGATCATTTTACAAATATGCTTGCTGAGATGCGTTCATATGGGCAGGGAGTAATTGTTGCAGAACAGATACCAAGCAAACTTGCACCTGATGTAATAAAGAATTCATCAAATAAAATTGTGCATCGAATTGTTGCGAAGGATGATCAAGAAAACATTGCAAATACAATTGGAATATATATGGAAGATGCAATTTCCTTGGGAAATAGTAAAGTGGGATACGCATTATGCCATAAAGAAGGAATGGCACAACCGGTCATTGTTAAGATTGATGAAGTTGGAAGTAATCAGATATCTGATGTTAATCTTTACAATAAAGACATTGATAGGAAGATGCTACAAATCAATCAAAGCATAGTGAACAACCAGCTGTCAAAAGAAATGGCTACATGGTCGGTAAAAGCACTTGTAAGTCTGCTGTTTGAAGCGAAACAAAAAGATATATATGATGGATTAGAGGTTGCTTATGAGCAGATAAGCCATTCTGCAATTCTTAAATCTATTACAATGATTCCGGGAGTGGACAAGAAAAAATGTATAATGAAATCTATTGCTCAAAAAATTATTTCATTAATGATTTATGGAGTATTTAGCAACAATAAATTGCCAAGCGATAATCTGGTTGCATTAATTGAGAGTACTATTCAGAATCCAACAGAAACTAAACTAAAAGAGTTGCAGATGGAACTCGAAAAATTCTATAGAAAGAAACCATCGAAGAAAGTTGTTGAAACAGTTGCTGGACTTTATGTGGGTGAGTTTGTTGATAAAATTAATATTACAAATGCTGTTAATGATTTTTGTCTTGTTAAGAATATGGTATTTGTAAATGAAGTCTTAAGTTACTTGAACGAGAGGGTGAAGTGATGCCAGTTTTAGAATCAATTGTTGTAGGTGCTGAAAAAGCAGGTGAGATGGCTGTCGAGGTGGCCAAAAAGAGTGTTGAGGTTGCGAAAGAAGTGGCTCAAAAAAGCATTGAAATAGCAAAGAACCAAGTAGAAAATGTAAAGAATGCAGGAGATGCTGTTAAGAGTAAATTGGATGATATAGAGAATTTAACTCCTGAACAATTAAGAGAGAAAGTCGACAGTAAGGGAGATGTAGTTGAAAACGATGATACTTCAGAAGTAAATAAATTAGATGAATATAGTGATGTTAAAGAAAGTCTTACAGATGAAGAAATAGCTAAAATAAAGGAAGAAACAGGGTGGTCAGATGAGATAATTGATTCCATTGGTTCTGTGAAGGAATATGAAATTTATAGATGTGCCGGTTTGCAAGAAGATGAAATTGGAGGAAAGAAATGCCTAATTCGAAGTGATATTGATTGGGAGCAGAAAGATGCTATGGGACGAACAAATAAGGAACGGGCAGAGCAAGGTTTATCACCAATTAATAAAGAAGGAAAGGTGATTGAACTTCACCATATTGGACAGCATGCAGATAGTCCGCTTGCAGAACTTAACCCAGATGAACATAGGGGGAAAGGGAATGACGCAATACTTCATGATAAAACAAAAGAATCTGAAATAGATAGGCAGGTTTTTGCCGGAGAAAGGAGTTCTCATTGGGAGGCAAGAGCAAATGACGGAGGTAATTTATAATGAAAAGTATCATTGAAAAGATTAAGAAGATTGATAAACTCTATCATGCGAAAGGATGCAATACAAGTCAATTAAAAGAGGCTCAAAATGAATTGGGCTTGGAATTTCCAGAAGAGTTTATTGATTATGTGAAGGAGTATGGGGCTATAAGCTTTTATGGAACTGAATGGACAGGACTCAATGTTGAAGGCTATTTGAATGTCGTTGAAGCAACAAAACAGGAAAGAGGACTAAATTCGGAATTTCCAACAGATTGCTTTGTTTTAGAGAATCAGGCAATCGATGGATTAATAACTGCTGTTAACAATAGTGGAAATGTTTTCACAATTCAGTATGACAAGAAAATTCATTTATGTGATTCTATTTCAGAGTATTTAGATATTTGCATTGCACGTAAAAAGTGATTTGCTTTTTGATAATATATTTTATTTAGCTGAGCGGTAAGCACTAAAATAAGTAAGCATAACTAAAAAAGCCACAGAATCGGAAATCAACATTTTAATTCTGGAGTGCTATCATTTAAGAGCAGTCGATAAACTCACTATAATATACTACAGTTAAGTAGTGGAGGTGAGAATTATGCAATACGATAAAACATTCAAAGAAAAGGCTGTTCGTCTTTCTGATGAAATAGGACTAAAAATGCTGCAGCACAACTTGGTGTTTCTTATTACACCCTATCCGGATGGCGTAACAAACGCAATAAATACGGACAGAATGCTTTTCCCAGAAGTAGTTATAAATCTGTTCCGGGAGATATTAAAGAGCAACGCATCCTAGACCTTAAAAAAGAAAATGCAGAACAAAAACGTTCAAATGAAATACTTCAGAAAGTACTGGTTTTTTCGCTACACGCCGAAAGAAGTAAGAGCTCGCAATAGGTTTCTATTTATACATGAACACGATGGTCGATGGTCATAAAAGCTATATGCAAAGTGCTCTGTGTCGGTGAAACAGATTATTACAAGTTTAGAAGAAATCTTGAAAACTCGGTAGGGATTCTGTTCTTTCGGCGATATTGCCTCCATATAATTATAATTATGGTGTACCTCGTATACAATTTGCTTTATCCCAAAGGGGATTTAAAGCCGGTATACACCTTATAACCCGCATAATGCGTGAAAATAGATGGGCTTCTGAAGCCTAATCGTAAACCAAAGGGAATGACTCATTCAAAGATGCTTACCGACATAAGCTGGATTCAGTGTATGTATGGAAGACTTTATATTTCACCAATCATGGACTGTTACAATGGAGAAATTTTTGTCTCTCGAAATGAGAGACAACATTAAAAAGGAACTCTGCATTGATACATTTATAAATGTAATAAAACGCTATGATATCCATTGTGGTATATTGCACTCGGATCGAGGCAGTCAGTATACCGGTGAAGAGTTTCTGATTTTAGTTTTTCTATTGCTTTCAAGTGATAAGGTGTTTACAATACTTATAAAGGGTTCATTTGTGTATTTTTATTAAGTTTTAACACCTTAAATTCACCCCAAATGACTATTTTTTAATTTACTTGATAAGTAAACGGAAATATTTAATTAAAATATAGTAATTATGTGGATTTTAGCCACTTTCACAGATGTGCTGTGAATAATCTAGGATTAATATTACGCAATATGACTATTATTTTTAGGGGGATAAAGAGAGAAATGATAGTCCTTTCTTTGTTTGTAGTTGCTTTAAGTTTCTAAAATACTATTGTTTGGAATTATTTAGTAAGAAATTTTAAATATAATTTTGTAAAAAATGGAGGAGTACAATGAACTATTATACAGATTGCCCAATTGATAAATGTGAAGAAGATTTGCTTAGCAGGCGAGAGTTTTCGCGAAATTTAAGCAGTTCTATATATAACTACGAGTATGATGAAGGATTAGTTATAGGATTGTTTGGTAAGTGGGGATCTGGGAAGACATCTGTAATTAATATGGTTACAGAAGAATTAAAGCAAATAGTAGTAGGAGAAGAAAATAGGAATAAAAAGAAGCCAATTATAGTTAACTTTAATCCATGGAATTATCCAAAACATGGTGATTTGATGATGCTCTTTTTGCATAATTTAAGATCAAGAATATGTAAAGAGGAAGGTATTACAAAAAAGAAAATGGGTGAAATTATGAGTGAATATACGGAAGCATTGGAATTATGCACATTAGTACCTATAATTGGATCAGCATTAACTCCTGTTTTAAAAGTATTATTTGGGAATTTGGGTAAGAAATTAAAAAATAATAAAGAGTTAAATGAAATAAGAAAGCAAATTGAAGATGAATTAAAAGCTCAGGGACAAACAATAGTTGTTGTAATAGATGATATAGATAGGTTAACTAATACTCAAATAATAGATATTCTACATTTGGTTAAAAGTGTTGCAGATTTTCCTAGGATAATTTATATATTGTCTATGGATAGAGATATTGTCGCTGATGCACTTACTTCAGAATTGCATGTAGATGGAAATAGATACTTGGAGAAGATTGTACAAGTTCAATTTAATATTCCTGAAGTTGGTCATGGTATATTAGAAAATATTATGAAAGAAAAGCTAATAGCTGATGTAAAGGTTATTTCGAGAGAGGTTGAAATTGATAATGCATATCTATCAAAGATATTAGATTGTGTGGTATATCCGTACATTCATACTATACGAGATGTAAACAGATTGTTAAATACATTTCGTTTTAAATATGGTGCGTTATATAAAGAAACCTCATTGGAAGATATGATAGGCATTACCACAATTGAATTATTTGAACC
This sequence comes from Lachnoanaerobaculum sp. Marseille-Q4761, assembly GCF_017565785.1. Classification (NCBI taxonomy): domain Bacteria; kingdom Bacillati; phylum Bacillota; class Clostridia; order Lachnospirales; family Lachnospiraceae; genus Lachnoanaerobaculum; species Lachnoanaerobaculum sp. Marseille-Q4761. The sequence goes on along the minus strand of NZ_JAGEKB010000001.1, from coordinate 426,957 downwards.
TAAGTTGTATCATTGGATTTATAATAATGGAGATATTCTTTGCAATGAGTATAAATATGATGAGGAGTATAAATCAGCTGAGGAATATGAGACATGGTTCCAAAAAATTGGAATAGATGGAAAAAGAGCAATAGAAATTCTTTATGCTATGTTTCCAGCTTTTGTAGAGAAGGTAAATAACAAAGATAATATTAGGGAATCAAAGAAAGAAAAAATTGTAAGGAATATGAGGATATCTTATTCAGAAAGATTTGAATTATATTTTTGCTTGAATATAGATAGAATTGATATTCCTTTGAGAAGTGATATTAATAAATTTTTGAATATATTAGAATATTCTGATATGAAAAAAATGATATATAATAATGTAAATCAACAAAATTTAAGACCTTTTATAGAAGAAATAAAATACCTGATTGCTTATGTTGAAAATACTCGTAGCAGTGTAGTTCTTAACTGTCTATTTATTTTAAAAACAAAATATACTGATATTGTATCAGAAAACACAATGGATCCTTGTATTGTTAAATTAATAAAAAAAATGATAAAGGCTACTGAATGGAAAGCATTGTTGAGTGATATTATTCATAATGCGGAATTAATGGAGTTGGGTGAAGTAGCATACTGGATTGAACAGATAGACAAAGATTATAAAGGTAATAAAAGTAAGTTTTTTGAAGGTTTAGAAAGCAATATTATGGAAGAGGATTTAAATGAGATTTACAAAAAGTATGTAAATAGATTTTGTGATGTTATTAAAGACGAGTCAGTGTTAAATGTTTTAGACATGTATAAGTTTTGCAATTCGTTTGATTTGTTGAAAAAGTTCAATATTGAAGAGGCAGATAAATATAAAGAAAAGATATGGAAGGATGATATACAGGTACTAAAATTTATATGTAAAATAGCAGCAATAGAAATAGGAAATGAATGGATATTTAGTGAACCAAACTATATAAAGTATATATCTAAAGATGAAATTGGATATAAAATTAGAGAAAATAAAACTAGATTTGATGAATTTACAGACTTAGAAAGGAAACAGTTAAATTCATTTGAATTAGGTGAATGATGTGTTAACATAAAAAGTTTTGAAAAAAATGATTGAATATTCTTGGGACCATCGGGAAGTAAGTAATTTTACTTCCCATAGCACAAAATAGAAATATCCTGACAAATTTTTAGTTGCTCTATTTTATTTATGGGGAGAACAAAGAAATTTAAGGAGAAGAAAATAGCAATAAGAGGTTGATCATAGTGTCTATAATATTGATGGCAGTGGGATTATTTGCGTATTTTAACATAGAAAAATTTTGTTGGGCTGTATTCATTATTGGTTGTATAGTATATAGTGGCGATGGTATTAATTATGTAAAGAAAAAGCTGGACTAAAACTATAAAGAAAGATATGAGTCGACTAAAGCTGCGGCAGTTTTGATATGTCTTATGATACATACATTTTTCTTTTACAGTAAACTTTGTAACTCTTTTTTCGGTTTCGGGGTCAATTTATTTAAAGCTGTAATTAAAGCTATCGATACACGATTTAAGACGAAAAGATATATCCTCATTCGTCAGTGTAATTAGAAAAGACATTTGTATCATTCTCAAGTAGAATCCATTTATTATCTTTATATCCATAATATTAAGATAATTTACGAGTTGAAAGAAAGCAAAAAATAATATAAAATAAAGAAAAATGTTATTTACTAATATATATCCTAATAGGATTTGTAAATTTCTGAATGGAGGGATTTTTCCCAAAGTTACAGTGACGGTTTTAAAAGATAACTTTTTGTTTGACTTATAGATATAAGGAGTATAGGAGCGGTAAAAGCAGAGAGGGTATAGTTTCTCTCTTTTTTTGAGAGAAATGATATTTTCTAATACAATGACAAAACATGTCCAGTTAAGAGTGTATAGTGAAGGCATAAGGAGATGATACATATGAAAGAGTGCAAGTTTGACAAGGTTTCAAGAGTGCTTGAGATATATTCCAAACTGACAAATGGTGAAATAGTCAGAAAAATGAAGAGGCTATGAACTATGGAGTGGATGGAAGGGCTATTTAAAGATATATTGAGGGTATAATAATTTTTTCACTCAGATGCAGCAACATATGGAACAACAAGTTCCATAGTATATGACAGAAAAGATGGCGGCTATAAGATAGGGACAAAGCAAAATGTTTACATTACCAATAGTGAGACCTTAGAGGTATGCAAGATTTTATTTGACAGTAGAGAATTACCAAAGGATGAGATGAAGGCAATATTGGAAAAGCTTATAGCCTGCTGTGTACCAAAAGAGAATAAGAGCCTCTATAGATGGTAAAGGGCTTAGAGAAAGCCATGATATCATGAACAATACTTATCTGACTATCTATAGAATAGATAGCATAAAAGGGTACAGTATTAGATAAGTGTTTCAGGATATCGTACAAATACAGATTTGAAGAGGGAGAGTTCAGAAAGTGAATCCGGGTTATGTATGGAGGCAAGCTTGAGCGAATCCGACTTGAATACAGCGGTTATGATGTAGATGCTATCCTTAACCGCCTCAATACAGTCAAGATAGAAAACTAAAAAGATGGCAAATACATAATAAAAACGGAGATATTAGACAACGGCATAGATATGTGGTTGAGAAGCAATGGAGAGAATGTGAGGGTGACAGGGGAGAGACATGGACAATGATAATAGATATTTTAATAAAGCAGACTTTGATAGAAATAAAGAACTGCTCTTATTAAAAGATAGATGTGATAAATACGACTATCTTATAGCTGCCGGATGTGGTGTTATAGGTGGACTGATAGATGTTTTTATGGTTGGCTCACCTAAAGACAGTGTATTAGTAAGTTGGACGGATAGTCAGGTTGATAATGCAGTAAAGAGTTTTGCAAAATTAGTTGGTTGGAAACCGGAGGAGGGAAAAGAAAACAATATAGCAAGTGCGATAGGCTTTTTAGAGAAAAAATTTCGAGTAAATTATGACCAAAGGCATACTATGGATGTGGATGGAATTTTCAATATGACTACTAAAAACCATCATATTATGAGTTTGGGGCATTCTCTTGATATCGTTGGTTTGTTCTTTTCAATTTTGAATCAGTTTACAGCCACATCAACATTTATTGCTGACGGGAAAGTCATTTCGATAAATACAAAAAGTTTTGAGATGCAAGGAAATAATTTTATCTCAAAGTTATTTTGCGGTTTGGTAAATTGGATAGGTCATATAATGTCAGATATTGCAGGTAGCTCCGGAAGCAGAGGACAAGGAGGTAGAGGTGCAGGTATCGTAATACCATTTTTTGAACTGTTTCAGTTGTGTAAAATCGGGAAACTTGACGTCGGTAAAGATAGACAGGATTTGGCTACAATAGCAATCCGCACATTTCAAGAAGGTTATGATTTTAGGTATGGACTTGCTATGTCAATTCCTGTAATATTCACTGATTTAGCAATAAAATTTTGCTGGGCAGTAAGACATCACTATGTAGATAAAAGGCCTGTTGTAGAATGTATACCAAATATTAGAAGTGAGAAGCTGAGAATAATGTTATTAGTAGGTTCGGGAACACTATGTTGTATGGATGGAGTATCTGCCGGAGTAAAATCGGGTGGAAATTGGGTGATATTCTTTACTCAGCTTAATATTATTGCCTGGTTTAGATTGATTCAACTTATAATTAGAGAGCTTGGAATTAGATTTGGGCTGACAGGTGCATTGGAGCGAGAACTGGATTCAATGAGGCAAATAAACATTGCCTTATCGCAATACTTAATTGAAGCAAAACAGTGTGATATGGACACCATGTTATGTAATATAAAAAGCTTTTCATCATTAGATGTAAAGATAAATAATGCTACAGATGAAAAGGAACTGAGAAATATCTTAGCTGCTTTTTGTAATAAAGAAGGCTATGAATTGCCTTGGAAAGGAGACTTTGATGAGTTTATGAGTGATAGAGGAAACAGGTTGGTGTTTAGATAGAGAGGAGGAGTATAAGTGGAGAAGACAAAGGCTGCTTTGAAATTACTTGAATTGGCCAGTTCACAAATTAGTCCAAGTTATAAGGATGAGCTATCAAAAAAGACTAAAGATATAATAGGACTAAATTTTGATGAATTAGTTGATGATGTTGGTTTATTATCAATTCCAAGTGAATATATGCTTGATACACAAGCAGGTATGGCAAAATTTCTTGTGGATTTCTATGTAGGGACAGTAGAAAGTATCAGTTCACAAATAGAATCAGTAAAAGAGATGATGATAAAACAGGAAAAGGGAGAAATAAGAGGAATTAAGGAGGCAATACAGCGAGCATATGATAATCCGAAAAACAAGATACGTGAATATGAAAATATTCAAGTAAAATTGGATAGTGGTTACTGTACACGGGTAGTATATTCCCATTGTGAAAAATGCCGAAAATTATTTTCTTATTTTATTATGAGTGATTCGGTTAGTAGAGTTTTTGTTGGTAACTCTGCCAACCGAATTTTTTGTATTTAAGTTATCAACAGATTTTATCTATATCTATCCTATACAGAATGATTTCACTATCATTTGTGGATAGTTCTACACAATCTGTGTTTGAACATGGTTTTTTTTAAGAGTTATGAACATGGCAAAATAACGAAGGGACTTTGTCGTCAAATTCGCATAAATACAACATTTCTGATATAATCTTACCATGAAATGAGGTGAGTATATGAATCATATTTCCGGTAAGATAGAACAGCTTTTAGCCTTACAAAAAACATTATGTAAGGAATACGAAAAGGAAAACAAGGTACTTTTGGAAACAATCGAAGCTCAGAAAGAGCAAATATATCTTTTGGAGCGAATTGTTAATAATCAGAATAAAATAATCAAGGAACTGGAGAAATCATAATGAGAATTCCCTTTGAATATATTGGTGCTTTACAACAGGAAAACAAAATACTAAAAAAGGAAGTTGCCGATTTTAAATCAGGTGAGCGCTTTAAGCAGATTCAAAGGGAACATCAAAAGTTGATCGATGAGTATCGTAGGCAGATAAAGCAACTAAACCTTGTTATTGAAGGTCTTCATAGGGATGTAAAAAATGCATGGAAATGGTGTGAAGAAGCATACGAGGACGCACTTAAAGAACTACATGCATCAATGAAAGAGTTGAAACGTGGGTTAAAAGAGAAAGAAAAGAAGTGGTTGTTATCAGAACGTGACAGGGAACAGGCGTTGTCTAAGATTACTGACCTTTGCCGTGAAAACAGCGAATTAAAAACTCAGCTTGATGATGAGAAAGGACGAAATAAAAAACTTTTAGCACAGCTAAACCGTGACTATGAGAATTCCTCCATTCCGTCATCACAATCAAGAAACCGCAGTAAAATTCCAAATAATCGTGAGTGTACCGGAAGAAAACCCGGGGCACAGCCGGGCCATGCCCACCATGGAAGAAAGAAACAGATACCAACTCAGGTCATTTGCCTTCCGGCACCAAAAGAGGTGGCAAAAGATCCGGGTTTTAAGAAGACAAATAAGACTATTATCAAGCAGCTCGTTTCTGTTGAGTTGATTATGAATGTAACAGAATATCAAGCGGATGTATACTACAATTCCACGACCGGAGAGCGAATCCATGCGGCTTTTCCAAGTGGTGTTGTTGACGATGTGAACTATGATGGCAGCATCAAGGCACTTTTGTTTTTGTTAAACACAGACTGTGCTGTTTCTATTGACAAAAGCAGTCGTTTTCTGTCAGATCTTACCGGTGGAAAACTGAAAATATCAGGAGGCATGATAAATAAACTCTGCCATGAGTTCTCAAAAAAAACAAAAATAGAGCAAAAAAAGATCTTTGCAGACCTGCTGTCTTCTGCGGTTATGCATACAGACTGTACAAATGCTAGGGTAAACGGAGAAAGTGCATATGTATATGTATGTGCAACACCGGATGAACAGAATGTTCTTTACTTCGCCCGTGAGAAAAAGGGGCATGAAGGTGTAAAGGGAACTGTAACAGAGGATTTCCAAGGTATTTTGGTACACGACCACGAAATCACCTTTTATAAGTATGGCAATGCCCATCAGGAATGTCTCGCACATGTACAACGGTATCTGAAAGACAGCATGGAAAATGAGCCATCTTTGACCTGGCACCGCAAGATGAGAGAACTAATCCGGGAAATGGTACATTACAGAAATGAGCATGCAGATGATGCACATTTAGATCCCAAGATCGTATCTGACTTTGAAGGAAAGTACCAAGAAATCCTTGAAAAAGCTGGGGAAGAGTACATACTTCATGAGCCAAGTCCTTATTATCGTGATGGATACAATCTGTATCGCCGGATGCAGAAATATAAAGCGCAACATCTACTCTTCCTGCATGATATGAGGGTGCCAACTACAAACAATACAGCAGAACGCTGTTTAAGAGATTATAAGAGGAAGCAGACTTTTGCAATGACATTTCGAAGCTTTGAAAGCATCGAAGAATTATGTCAGAGCAAGGGTGTGCTGCTTGGAGTACGGAAAAATAATCCAAACCTTTACACTGCTGTCAAGGAAATCTTTAATAGATAATATGGAGCCTGAACGGCGTGTTAGACTCCATAAGTTTAATAGATTAAGATGTAGAAGACAAGCTTACCCGTGTACAGTAACGGATAGTGTATCAGGTAAACTAAAAGAATATATTTTGAGTTTGATAAGTGAAGTACGAAGTATAGATAAGCAAAAACCAGCAGAGTTTTTTATAAAGTCACCTTGGAATAGAGGAAAGATTAACTCAAGCATAAAGCTAATCAAGTTGTGTATAGATGCATTGGAAAGTGTAGTAGATATACAGTTGATTGTAGGTATAGAATTGAAGGATAATACTGATTCTGTAATATGCAATTATAAAGACTTTTATAAAAATGAGTTGATGAGAGATGATAATTGCAGGTTGTTGCAAGGATATGAGTTTAATAATTTGCAGAGTCAAAGATACTTTTTAAAATTGGCTGATAGAGTAAGGAAAGTTGAAATGTTAAAGTTAACGTATAATAACTTTGTTGATGAATATACAGGCAATAATGCTAGTGAATATGTGGACAGTGTTGAAGGATATGACAAAGTTATACTTTAATACATTCAATTAATAAAGCTTAAAATAAAGGAGGATATGATAATGAATAATACCGATATAGAAAAAAGGGGAACTAGTACAAGAGAAGAGAAAGCAGTGAATAATAGAGATAAAATGAATGGAGATGCGTTGAAAGTAATTGGAATGTTATGTGGTATAGCAGGGGTTGTTATAAAGGTAATAACTGATAAAAGAATATAGTTTATCTTAGTTGTAAAGGAAGATAATATGCCAAATAACTTACGAGATGATATGGACAGTTGTACAGTAAAAGTAATAGGTCTGTTAGTTGGTATAGTTGCATTTGCTATAAAGGCAGGGATTAGTATAGCTATATACTGTGCGAAAAATAGTAATAATCAAAAGATAATTTCTAAAATAGCTGCTTAAGAGGCAAAAAAAGAAGCGTTTAAAAGGTGAATTTTTAGGATCTTTGAGGTATAAGTCTGAGATTGATGACATTGATGATTTCACATAACATATAAAAACGAAGTAATAGGAGAAATACTTATGAGTAATATTTATAGTGACAATAAATATGTAGGTAAAAGTATTGGAATATCAAGAGTATTCCAAGAAAGCTTCTCTGCTGCAAGTGGAGTTACCGGTTATGGAAAAGTTGCAAATTTTATTGGAACTAATATAGAGCAGATAGATAGAATGGCAGAATACCTTGGAGAATATGCCGCTAAGGCAAGCACTGATATGCAGTATACCAATCAGTATGGCAAGTCAGGAATCTTTGGTAGAATTAAGAGAACTTTTACATCTTCGGATAAAGCATGGGAGAATCAATCAAGTAGAAGAAATCAAGGTGCTATAGTTAATCTGGCTGTTCAAAGTGGGATTAAGCTTGGATCAAGGCTTATACAAAGATTTACCTCAGAGAAGGAAAAGAATGCTTTCTTTGAACAAGTTTATCGTATATTACTTGTTTACGCTATGGAAGATTCAGAAAGAATCAGTCCGATTAATTTGCAAAGGGAAACCAGGGAACTTAATAAGATAAGAAACTCATTTCCAATCTCTGCAAATGCAAGGTTAAAACTGGCGGATACTTCAGTAGGTAATTTTGATGTTTTTTCAAGTGAGTTTACAATATTTAACTTGAAAGATAGAGAAAGAATTAAGGAGAATATCTCATACTTATTATATGTGTTATATGCACAAAAGTATGGTGAATCTACTGATAAAGAATCAAGATTACTGGAGTATTACAGTCTGCTTGGTTATAATTACAAGACTTCTAAAGAGATGATTAGAGAGAATAAAGACACATATGATACAGTTACAGATGACCAGCTTAAATATTTGATGTTGTCTCGTCATATGTTAAAAAATATTGAGCCAAATATGCCTACTATAGATTTAAATCAAATAAAAGTAAGGGCTGATGAGATGGCAAATAATGATCCATATAGGGTAAGAAAGAGAATGGTAGTAAAGCCAACTGTAAGTAGTAATAAAACTATTGCAGATATACTTTTTTATGAGCCGGAGATAGCAATTCAGGCAGGTTCTGCTGCAATAGCACAGTTGGAATTGGATGACAATAGTAAAGAAGAAGTCCGAAACACAATGGTAAATAAATGGGGATTTGATGAATCTGCATTTAACAATGTTATATCGCAAGCAGATGGAATAAAAAAGGAAAGTAATGAGGTGTAGAGATGTTTTTGAATTTATTGGCTGAAGCAAATAAGAAAAGATTTATTAAACTTTGTGGTTGTGCTATTTATGCAGATGGGATTGTTGCAGATGAGGAAAAAGAATTGGCTTTGGCATATTGTAGAGAAATGAATGTAGAACAGAGAGTACCTGATAATTCCGCAGTATTGGATGATGTGCTTAAGGAGTTGGATGAAGGAGCTACGGAGCGTGAGAAGAATATCATTGCTTTTGAAATATTAGGTATGTTTCTTTCAGACAATGATTACGCAAAGGAAGAAGAGATAATGATGCAGAAAATTATTGAACAGTTACATATAGAAAGAGAAAAGTTTGAATGTATGTTGAGCTTGCTGAATATATATAAGTCAGTATATGAAGAAATATGTAATGTAGTGGTATTTTAAGGAGAATAAAAAATGGCAATTCCATTTATTTTGATTGCTGTATGCGTTGCTTCGGGTGCTACCGGAGCAACACTTGGAGTGCATAGTGCTGTGACAATAAAAGATTCAAAGGGTTATATTTCAGAGGCGGAAAAGATTCAAAACAATGCGCTGTATAGGCTGAAAGTACATAGTAAGAAAGCCATTGCCATGGCAGATGAACTTGGGAAAATGGAAATGAATATATTAGATTCTTTTAAAACATTCAGTGATTGTATTGAGAGGATACAGGGGAGACCTGAGTTTAAAAAGATAGAAACATTTTCATTCAACCTAGATAATAAAGGTATACAGGAATTGAAAAAAACATCCGGAGATGTTTCCCTACTTTTGGGAATTACAGGTAGTATGGCTACAGGTGTAGCAGGTGGTTTCGCTGCGGCAGGTGCTACAACATCAGCTATATCTGTACTATGTACAGCATCAACCGGAACTGCTATTATAGACTTATCAGGTATTGCAGCGACGAATGCTACATTGTCGGCACTGGGAGGAGGAAGTCTTGCATCAGGTGGCGGCGGAATGGCTTTAGGAAGTACGGTACTTAGTGCGTCCTCTGCTGGAATAGGACTTTTGGCAGGTGGATTGTTGATGGAGTTTAATGCCAAAAAATTAAGTGATTCAGCTGATATTGCGATGCAGGAGGCAAAAAAAACAGAAGCACAGACACGAGAGTTCATTAGTTTTTTTGATGAGCTTAGTGAGGTAATTGACAAGTACGGATATAATATGGCTAAAATAGCAAATAAGTATAATAAGCAGCTGGTAAGACTTATGGATTTGATTAAACGAAGAAGAGACTATAGCTGGTCAAGCTTTACAGAAGAAGAAAAGAGGACTGTAGAGATCACAGTGCTATATGTAACGATTCTTTATAACATGTGCAAAGTACAGCTAACTAAAAGGACATCAAGAGGATTAAATGTTGTAAATAAAAGTGAAATACAGAGTATGATAGAACATACAGATAAATATATAGCATAAAAATGTGTTACAGGAGTACGTTGATCAAAAGTTGTAGTATTCTAATTTGTACACTCCTGATGAGTTTAGTCAGATTGAAAGTTATACATTTAATGAATATGAAAAGGAAAATATAAAGTACCTTTGGTCCTATGTCAAGATTTAGTACAAGTTAAAAAGAGAGGTTCCGCCAGCTAGGATGCCGGCAGAACACGTGCCTTATTATATATCTTTTCAAACTCGTCAGGAGACAAATAATTACAGTGACTATGAGTACTGACAGTGTTGTAAAAGGCTTCAATGTGATTTTTACAAATTCATCCTAATCAGCCAATTTTGAAAAAATATCCGATTAGTAATGAACTTGTTAAGGCTAATATTTTTGTACAGATAAAATAATTTTTGCAGTTAAGCTTACGGTAATAGAATTAAGCAATCCTATAGCATTGATGGTATATACAATCTTCTTTACAACAGAAGAAAACTTGAAAATAGGATAAATAAACACGGGTTATTTTGAGGCATTTCATTGAGTTGTGGTATTTTAGAGCCGGTATACCAATAATAAATTCCTAATATTGAAGGATACTATTAGTCAAATTTATCCGACAAGCTATACTGTATTAACAATCTGGCACAGCTTGCATTTACAGTGCTTTTCCTCATTATAAGCCTCAAGTCACCTATATTTGTGGATATTATATTGAGTTTGTTAATTATATATGCCACCTTTTGCATACCGATTTTATATCTTTCCACTATTTACTTTTCCATATCTCTGGATTCGATAATATCTAATACCTCACGCATATTAGTAATTTTCTTTTCAAGAACTTCATCTATTACTTGTTCAAATCTTCTGTCTCCTGTAGTTATAGACATCAGTAAAAGTAGTTCTTCTATATGTTTTATTGTTCCGGTATCAGGAACATATGTCTTATCCGTTCTCATTTGATAGAGATAGTCTGCCAATATCCAAAAATCACTTTCAAATGAATCTATTATATCCCTGTTCAGATGTGCTATCTCAAAGACATTAATTGTATAATTATTTACATAGGGTAGCAGATTTTTATTTATATTTAAAACACCACGAAGGCTCTTTGGGTATTTCCATCTTTTATTATATCCAAGATGTAATATTAAAGTAATTACAGGATATTTTTTCGTATGTCTGTATTCTCTTACTGACTGTCTGCCATATTCAGCACAGTCATAGCAAATAACTTGAAGAGGCATTGATTTATAAGGATTTGCTTGATTTTCAAATCCCACCAGTGCAATATTAAGCTGGCTGTTTTTCCAATATTTGGAGATAACTCTATCTTGATAATCGAATTTTTCATCAATCTTTAGTAAATTGCTTGTAGGTACATCACAGAGTAAATCTTCACTTATTATATTTTTACCACCAAATAATAATACATTTACTATATCTGCAAATACATCATTATGTCTTTCAAACTTTTTTCGTGTTATGTCTTTTTCTTGCATATTCCGCTCCTTTATTATGTCAAAAAATATATTTGAGTCTATTTGTGGTTAATATTGGATTTAAATTAATGTCCTTCAATTCCAAAGTTTTAGGGGTTATAGCCCGGCAGAATAATAAGGCTACTATCTGCCGAGCTATATATGAGGGAAAGCTAAACCGGTGCACCGATTTATACATGATGTTTAGAACTTTTAAGAATTTTTAGAAAACCCAGAATAGAAAGTGCACTTTCCGTAAGAATATGAGATATCAAATCAAACATCATGAAAAAGATTTGATGGCTCTATTATACTAACAGAAAAAGTTTTGACAATAGTCGATACAACGCTCCGTTGTATTTGAAGAAATTTCGGCGTATGGTATAAAAATATAATGAAATATTGTGCATATAAACGAAAGTCATATAGATACAATGCCTAAAAATAAGCTTACATTTTTGGTTATATCGTTATTGGCGATATTTGCATCCTAAATTTACACGGATCGGGTATAAATATATTTAAACTATTATGGCTAAAAAGAAGAAATATTTTGATTAAAGTTTTGTTTGAAAATATTTAAGAGAACGAAGGGTGAGAAGCATATTGTGGGGAAATGGGGCAGGATGGAAGAAAAATAATTTGTTTGTTCGAGATGGAAGAAATTTTTGAATTTTTTACTTTTGCATATAGAGGGGAGTTATGAGAAATATATTAGAGAAAATGAAAAATTCCAAAGCATAAAGGAGTATAGCCCGGCAGAATAGTAAGGCTACTATCTGCCGAGCTATATATGAGGGAAAGCTCAATCGGTGCACCGATTTGTACATGATGTTTAGAACTTTTTAGAATTTTTAGAAAACCTGGAATAGAAAGTGCACTTTCCATAGAATATAAGATATCAAATCAAACATCATGAAAAAGATTTGATGGCTCTATTATACTAAGAGGAGAATATTTGGCAATAGTCAATACAACGCTCCGTTGTATTTGGAGCAATTTCGGCATTTGGCACAAAAATATGATGAAATATTGTGCATATAAACGAAAACTCTTTGAACATAATGCATAGAAACGAAGTGACGTTTTTAGATATATATTTATTGAGGCTTTTATATTAAAAATATTGCTTAATTGATAAAAAAGTATTTTGATAAAATAAACCTTTTGACTAATATAAAAATAGTAAGAATTTAAGTTCTGAGTCATATTGCTTTAATCAATAATATTTATTATAATAAATACAGTTAATTGTTTTCGGTAGTCTTATCTCTACATTTCTTATATTTTCTAAAGCAAATAATAAAATTCTATTTATTAAGGAGGTTTATGTCTGAAAGATCTATAGAAAAATTCAAAGAGTATATTAAAAAGCTAAATCCCATTGATGATATAATATTTAGAAAGATGGCTGAGAATAAAGAGTTTTGTGAAGAAATATTAAGGGTATTTTTGCAGGATTCTTATCTGAAAGTATTAAATAATAAGTCACAATATGCTATAACTAATATAGATAGACGTTCGGTTATACTGGATGCTTATTGTGAACTAAGGGACGGGAAGCGGGTTAATATTGAGGTTCAAAATGCTGATAATGTAAATCATCAAAAGCGGGTACGTTATTATAGCAGTGTACTTACCACAAGTTTAATGAAAAAGGGAGAAAACTTTGATAATGTACCTGAGGTTTGCATGATATATATCTGTAATTTTGATATTTTTAGGGAAAACAAGAGTTTATATTTGATAAAAAGGGTGATAGACGGAAGTAACACAGAAGTTGATAATGGACTTAAAGAAATCTATATCAGTGCGAATATAAATGATGGCAGTGAATTATCTGAACTTATGAGGGTTTTCACAAAGGATGATTGTTACAGTAATAATTTTCCTGTAACATCCAAGATGAAATATGATTTTAAATATGTTAAGGAGGGTAATAAGATGACAGACGCAATGAAAGAAATATATGAAATATTTGAAGAAGAATCTAAAGATGTGTGGATAAAAGAAGGAAGAAAAGAAGGAAGAAAAGAAGGAAGAAAAGAAGGAAGAAAAGAAGGTGCAATAAATATATTGCTTACTCTTGTTAAAGACGGAATAATATCTATAGAGGAAGCGGCAAAAAGAGCAAACATAAGTGTGTCCAAGTTTGAAAAGTACCTAAATGGACAAAAGTAGAAGAGCAGGTATGAAGCTTCCTATAACATCCAAGATGAAATATGATTTTAAATATGTTAAGGAGGGTAATAAGATGACAGACACAATGAAAGAAATATATGAAATATTTGAAGAAGAATCTAAAGATGTGTGGATAAAAGAAGGAAGAAAAGAAGGTGCAATAAATATATTGCTTACCCTTGTTAAGGACGGAATAATATCTATAGAGGAAGCGGCAAAAAGAGCAAACATAAGTGTGTCCAAGTTTGAAAAGTACCTAAATGAACAAAAGTAAAAGAGCAGGTAGGTGGCTTAAGTGCGTAGGTATAGGTAAAAGAACATTATAAAAACTCAGTGAATATATAACCCGGAATAGTCGAGTAGCGATTGTATAAAGCTACCCGGCTATTTTTGTGTGAAGAAAAATATTTATAAACCCTTGATTTTATTCATAAAAAGTGTATAATTATGAATTTATAAAAGAGAGATAAATAATAGAAAGAAAGGATGGGGTGTTTTATGATAAAGGCAGGTATTATAGGTGCAACCGGATATGCAGGTGCAGAGCTTGTAAGATTGTTGTTGCAAAGAGATGATTGTGAGATAGTTGGATACGGCTCTAAAAGTTTTGCAGGCAAAAAATATTGCGATATATTTAGAGGTGTGTATAAATATACAGATGATATTTGCGAAAATGATGATATACTTGAGCTGTCTAAAAAAGCCGACATTATATTTACAGCCACACCTCAGGGTTTTCTTTCGGAGAATATAAATGAGGAAGTGCTGTTAAATTCTAAGGTAATAGACTTATCCGCAGATTTTAGAATTAAAGATGTGAAGGTTTATGAAAAATGGTACAAGATAGAGCATAGGGCAAAAGATTTTATAGAAAAATCGGTATATGGCTTACCGGAGCTTTACCGTGAACAGATAAAAGAATCAAGACTTATTGCAAATCCGGGATGTTATCCGACATGCTCCATACTTTCTTTATACCCGCTTCTTAAGCATAAGCTGATAGATGAAAAAAGTATCATAATAGATGCAAAATCAGGTACTTCGGGTGCAGGAAGGAATGCAAAGCTTGATAATATTTTTTGTGAGGTAAATGAGAATATAAAGGCTTATGGTATAGGAAATCACAGACACACTCCGGAGATAGAAGAACAGCTTGGCAAGGTGGCAGATACTCCTGTGGTTATAAGTTTCACACCGCATCTTATTCCTATGATGAGGGGGATTTTGGTGACTGCATATGCTTCTTTTAAGAAGGATATCGATTGGGAAGATGTGAATAATGTCTATGAACAGGAATATGGTAAGGAGAAATTTATAAGGCTGCTTAGGAAAAATGAAAATGCGGAGCCGAGATTTGTGAGGGGCAGTAATCTGGTGGATATAGCTTATGTGATAGATAAGAGAACGAAGAGGATTATAATAACAGCCGCTATTGACAATCTTATAAAGGGGGCAGCCGGACAGGCAATACAGAATATGAATCTGATGTTTGGATTGGAGGAAGAATGTGGATTAAAAAACTTACCGATATCAATATAAAAATAAGGACAATGAATATAGATGATTATGACGGCGTTATGCTTTTGTGGAAAAACATAAAGGGGTTTAGAATCAGGTCTGTGGATGATGATTTTGAACATATAGAAAAATTCTTGAAAAGAAATGAAGGTCTTAGTGTAGTGGCAATAAAGGATAATCATATAGTCGGAAGTATACTTTCAGGTCATGACGGCAGACAGGCGACATTTTATCATGTATGTGTGGATGAAAAATACAGAGGATTAAATATAGCGCAAAAGATGGTTGATGAAGCTATAAAAAGGTTAAAGTTTGAGGGGATAAGTAAGGTGACTTTGGTGGCATTTAAGAAAAATTATTCGGGAAATCTTTTTTGGAAAAATCAGAATTGGAAGTTAAATACCGAAATAAACAGCTATGAACTGATACTTAATGCGAGAAATATATCCGATACGGTGGCATAAAAGATAATATGGAATAAAACGTAAGTAGGTGGTGTAAATCCGGTACTTAAACTTACGAGAGTTTACAGCAATACAAAGACAAGGAGAGGATTATGAAGATAATAAATGGTGGAATATGTGCTCCTAAAGGTTTTATGGTAAGTGCCGTAAAGGCAAATATAAAATATAAGAACAGAAATGATATGGCTATGATTTTCTCAAAAACTCCTGCTATAGCTGCAGGAGTTTATACTACAAATCTTATAAAGGCTGCACCTGTACTTTGGGATAAAAAAATTACAGACAGTGATAATTTTGTAAATGCCATAATTATAAACTCCGGTATTGCCAATGCCTGTACAAAGGATATGGGGATGGAATGTTGTAAGCAGAGTGCGATAAAGGCGGCAAATGAGCTTGGAGTGAATGAAAATTCCATTCTTCTTGCATCTACGGGAGTAATAGGGTGGCAGCTTCCAATAGATAAGATTGGTAAAGGTATAGAGGCACTTTCAAAGTCTTTAAAGCAGAGTGAAAGAAATGCAAGTGAAGCAGCCATGGCGATAATGACTACGGACACTGTTTCAAAAGAGATAGCAATTGAATTTGAAACAGGAGGTAAGATTGTCAGGATGGGTGCAATGTGCAAGGGTTCAGGTATGATACATCCCAATATGTGTACAATGCTCGGCTTTATAACTACCGATATAAATATTTCAAAGGAACTCTTATTAAAGGCTTTGAGGGAGGATGTGGAAGACAGTTTTAATATGGTAAGTGTGGACGGAGATACTTCAACCAATGATTCTCTTATTATACTTGCCAACGGTCTGGCGGATAATGAGAAGATAACGGATGAAAACAGTGATGAATATAATTTGTTTAAAAGTAATTTGAATTATATTACAACCTCTCTTTCAAAGATGATTGCAGGAGACGGAGAGGGCGCAACCGCATTATTTGAGGTTTTTGTAGAGGGAGCAAAGACAAAGGAAGCGGCAAGGACATTGGCAAAGGCAGTCATTACATCCTCACTTACAAAGGCTGCCATATTCGGGCATGATGCAAACTGGGGCAGAGTACTCTGTGCTCTTGGATACAGTGGGGAAAAATTTGATCCGGATAAGATGGAACTTTATTTTGAAAGTTCAAAAGGCAGGATTTTAATATATAAGGACGGTTTGTCGGTGGATTTTGATGAGGATAATGCCAAAAGGATTCTTTCGGACAATGAAGTAAGAGCCATAGTGAAGCTTTATATGGGTGAATTCAGTGCGACTGCATGGGGCTGTGATTTAACATTTGACTATGTAAAGATAAATGCTGATTACAGAAGCTAGGAATACGGATTATTCTTAAATTTTAAAAGTTTGGAAAGCAGGATGGAAAATAAAATACCTTATTTAAGGGAGAGTAGATATATTAAAGAAATATCAACTGCAAATATATAGTATAGTGAGGTTTTATGGATAAATTACTTGAGAAGGCACAGATTCTTATAGAGGCTTTGCCATATATACAGGCATTTAATAAAAAGATTGTTGTAGTAAAATATGGCGGTTCTGCAATGCTTGAAAATGATTTAAAGAAAAAAGTAATACAGGACATTGTACTTTTGAAGCTGGTAGGTTTGCAGCCTGTTATAGTGCATGGAGGAGGAAAAGAAATATCTAAATGGCTTCAAAAGGTAAATATAGAAGCTCATTTTGTAAACGGTTTCAGATTCACCGATAATGCAACTATGGAAGTGGTGGAAATGGTATTAAATAAGGTGAATAAGGAACTGGTGCAAATGATTGGGGAGCTGGGAATGAAGGCTGTAGGTATCAGTGGGAAAGACGGCTCTTTGCTCCATTGTCATAAAAAGGACGTTGACGGTGAAGATATCGGGTTTGTCGGAGAGGTAATTGAGGTAAAGCCTGATATTATCTTTGACCTTTTGGAAAAAGATTTTGTACCTGTAATATGCCCTGTAGGATTTGACAGGGATTATACAAGTTATAATGTAAATGCGGATGATGCGGCATGTGCTGTTGCAAAGGCTTTAAAGGCAGATAAACTGGCATTTTTGACAGATGTGGAGGGTGTATATAAGGACTTTAATGATAAAGAAAGTTTGATAGAAAAAATAAGCGTAAGTGAAATAACAGAGCTTATAGAAGCCGGGCAGATGGGCGGAGGCATGCTTCCAAAGCTTACAAGCTGTGTAGATGCTGTTAAAAACGGAGTAAGTAAGGTGACAATAGTGGACGGAAGAATCCCACATTGCCTCTTACTTGAATTGTTTACAAATAAGGGCATAGGAACAATGATAGTGGGAGATTAGTATGGGAATGAAGAAATCTATAGACCTTGCAGAAAATTTATTATTAAAAACCTATAATAGACATCCGGTGGTATTTGACCATGGTGACGGTATAAAGCTTTACGATACTGAAGGATGTGAGTATCTTGACTTTTTTGCGGGGATTGCAGTACAGGGGCTTGGCTATAATTACAAGGGTTTAAATGAAGTGCTGAAAAAACAGGCGGATAAGCTTTGGCATATATCAAACTATTTTTATAATGAGCCGGTGAGTGAGGCGGGGCAGAAACTGCTTGAAGTGAGCGGCATGGAAAAGGTGTTTTTTACCAATTCAGGCACTGAGGCGATAGAGGGTGCAATAAAGATTGCAAAAAAATATGGCAAAAGTACGGGAGGAAGAAATGAGATAATTGCCATGGAGGGAAGCTTTCACGGCAGAAGTATCGGAGCACTTTCGGTTACAGGAAATGAGCATTACAGAGAAGCTTTTAATCCGCTGCTTCCCGGAATAAAATTTGCAAAATATAATGATATTCAGTCGGTAAAAAATCTTGTTACGGATAAAACCTGTGCTATAATACTTGAGACGGTACAGGGTGAGGGCGGAGTTTACCCTGCCACAAAAGAATTTTTAAATGGTATTAAGGAGATTGCTGATAAAAATAATCTTATACTTATACTGGATGAAATTCAATGCGGAATGGGTAGAACAGGAAAGTTTTTTGCATGGCAGGAATATGATATAAAGCCTGATGTAATGACTGTGGCAAAGGCACTTGGTAATGGTGTGCCGATAGGGGCTTTTTTGACAGCGGGAAAGGCAAATGATGTATTAAAGCCCGGTGATCACGGTTCCACCTATGGAGGCAATCCTTTGGTATGTGCCGTTGCGTCTAAGGTACTTGATATATTCAAGGAAGATGACATAATAGAAAATGTTAAAACGGTGGGAGCTTATCTAAAAGACAGACTAAAAGAGTTGGCTGTGTCATGCCCATATATAAAGGAAGTCAGAGGAAGAGGATTGCTACTTGGTGTAGAGTTTTATATGCCTGTAGCGGATATTATAAAAGCTTCATTGACGGATGAAAAAATGGTGCTTATAAATGCAGGAAGTAATGTTTTAAGATTTGTTCCGCCGCTTATTATTTCAAAAAAGGATGTAGATGATGCGATTTGCAGACTTAAAAGGGTGTTGAAGAAAGTTGAAGAAAAAGGTGAGAAATGACAAAGGAAGAGATTTTTGCCATAGTTGAAGAGGAAGATGTAGAATTTATCAGATTACAATTTACCGATATTTTCGGAACATTAAAAAATATTGCGATAACTGCAAGGCAGCTTGAGGATGCTCTTGAAAACAAGATTCTTTTTGACGGTTCAAGTGTAAAGGGCTTTGCACCTATAGAGGATTCGGATCTGTATTTACATCCGGATCTTTCAACCTTTTGTATCTTTCCATGGAGACCGCAACAGGGTAAGGTGGCAAGATTTATTTGTAATATACATAGAGCTGACGGAAGTGTATTTGCAGCCGATCCGAGGGCGGTATTGCTTGATGCGGCAAAGAAGGCAAAGGATGCAGGTCTTAATATCTTTATTGAGGCTGAATGTGAATTCTTTTTGCTGAATGCCGATGATGCAGGTGAGGTCAGCCTGAATGTAAAGGAGAAGGCAAGCTATTTTGATATAGGACCTCTTGATATGTCTGAGAATATCAGAAGAGATATTGTGCTGAATCTTGAAGATATGGGAATAAAGATAAAGGCATCACATCATGAGATAGCCAAGGCACAGCATGAGATTGATTTTACAGATCAGGATGCCATAAAATGTGCCGATGCCATTCAAACCTTCAGAATGGCGGTGAAGACTCTTGCAAAAAGACATGGTCTGAGTGCTTCATTTATGCCTAAGCTTTTTGACAGTGAAAACGGAAGCGGAATGCATTTTAAAATTTCTATTTTAAATGATGATGAAGAAAATATAATAGGTAAAGAGGGAAAACTTATGCCGAGGGCAAAGTCTGCTATTGCAGGAATACTCTCCCATGCAAGAGAACTTTCATTAATAAATAATCCTCTTGTAAATTCATATAAGAGATTAAAACCGAATTTTGATGCGCCCGTCTATGTATCATGGAGTTCAAATTCCAACAGAAGTGCGCTTCTTAGAATACCTATGGAAAGAAACAATCAGATGAGAATGGAGCTTAGAAGTC
The DNA here is from genome assembly GCF_017565785.1 of Lachnoanaerobaculum sp. Marseille-Q4761. Lineage (NCBI taxonomy): Bacteria > Bacillati > Bacillota > Clostridia > Lachnospirales > Lachnospiraceae > Lachnoanaerobaculum > Lachnoanaerobaculum sp. Marseille-Q4761. The sequence goes on along the minus strand of NZ_JAGEKB010000001.1, from coordinate 406,616 downwards.
CGGACTCCGCTACAAATCCATATCTTTGCATTGCAATGTTAATATATGCAATAATGGACGGAATAGAAAATACCCTAGAACTTGAAGATGCTATAAATGAAAATATGTATTCCGATAAATTATATAATATAAAAAAACTTCCCGATACCCTCAGCGAGGCAATAGAAGAGTTTGAAAACTCGGGCTTTGTTAAGGAAAAGCTTGGAGAGCATATATTTAATGAATATTTGAAAGCAAAGAAAACAGAGTGGAATGAATTTAATAATGCTATTACGGACTGGGAGATAAAAAAATATCTGGAAAGATATTAGTCTGATTTTTATGGTATAAAAATACATTTGCAAGGATTTTAGTAAGAGTTTTAGGTCAAGGAGAAAGGACAGTAATGTCAGATATAATCATTGCATTCCCAAATCCCGATGACAGCAAGATTTTAAGATCTATTTTGGTAAGAAACGGATATTCTATTGTAGGAGCGGTAGCATCAGGCGCTCAGGCAATAAATCTGTCGGATGATATTGATTATGGTATTGTGATATGTGCTTACCGGCTTAGTGATATGCAATATATGGAGTTAAGGGATAATATCAATGAAAGCTGTGAACTTTTACTGGTATGTTCGCCAAATAAACTGGGTGAAAATTTTGATGAAAATATAAATTTTTTGCCCATGCCTTTTAAAGTAGTAGAGCTGGTGAAAAAAGTGGGTGAAATATCCGATAGGCTTTATTATGAGAGAAAAAGAAAGAAAAAGCAGCAGGATAGAGGCGACAGAAATTTTTTGACAATACAAAAAGCAAAGGAACTTCTTATAAAGCATAAAAAGATGACGGAACCCGAGGCACATAAATATTTGCAAAAAAACAGTATGGAAAATGGAGATACAATTATCAATATGGCAAAAAAGATTTGTTTGCTATATGGCGGGAAAGAATAAATATTGACGGAGAATTATATGAAATTTATAAAAATGCAGGCGGCAGGAAATGATTATGTATATGTGGACTGCTTTAAGGAAAAGATAGAAAACCCCGGAGAAATTGCCATAAAGGTAAGTGACAGGCATTTCGGTGTGGGAAGCGACGGACTTATTTTGATATGTCCGTCAGATATAGCGGATGTAAAAATGGATATGTACAATGCTGACGGCAGCAGAGGTCTTATGTGCGGTAACGGCTCAAGATGTGTTGCAAAATATGCTTATGACCATGGCTATGTAAAGTCGAAAAATTTTACAATGGAGACCGGAGCAGGTATTAAATATATTGAAATAGAAGAAAAAGACGGTGTGGCAGACTATATAAATGTAAATATGGGAAAAGCCTTTATTACATCGGAGTTTCCTGAAAAGATATCTATAAATGGCGAAGAAAAAGAATTTATCGGAGTGGATGTGGGAAATCCTCATGCAGTATACTATGTGGATTCATTGGATGAACTTAAGATTATGAATCTTGAAGCTGTGGGAGAATACTATGAAAGACATAACAGATTTCCGGATAAGGTAAACTCGGAGTTTATTTATGTGGAAGATGAGAAAAACATACATATGAGAGTATGGGAGAGGGGCTCGGGAGAAACCCTTGCCTGTGGAACAGGTGCCTGTGCGGCGGCTTTTGCCACAATGAAGAAAGGTCTTTGCAAAAATCTGGTCAGAGTACATCTGCTTGGGGGAGATTTGGATATCAGTCTTGTAAATGATGAAATATATATGAGGGGAAGAGCTGAGTATGTATTTTTTGGTGAAATAAATTTTCAAAGTTTTTAGACAAAATCCATAGTGTAGAGGGAAAACTTACATATTTCTTTATGAATATAGTAAATTTTTAATAGATTACAGGCATGCCCTGCCATGTATAGGCAAAATTACATAAACAAAAATAAAAATTTATTGTTAAACTATTGATTTACTCGTGATAATGCATTATTATTTATGTGAAAGTTGTTAATATCTGCTATCAGATATTTAGAGTGGATTGGACGAGACAATTAATCATTGTCAAATTTGACAGCGGATTAATGACTGTCTCATTCGGATTTTTGTATGAGATGGTAGAGAAAAGTAATAGAGTAAAGGAGACAATTATATGATCTCAAACCAGATTCTTCAAAATACTATAGATGGTTTAAAGGTTATTACGAGAACAGAGCTTTGTGTTTGTGATGTTGAGGGTAAGGTTTTGGCAACTACTTTTGAGGAAGCCGATACTTATGGTATGCAGGTAAGTACATTTGCTAATTCGCTGGCGGATTCTCAGGCTATAAGCGGATTCCAATTCTTTAAGATTTTTGACGAACACCAGCTTGAGTATGTTCTACTGGTGCAGGGAGCTACAGATGATACATATATGGTGGGAAGGTTGGCATCATTCCAGATAGAGAACCTTCTTATAGCATATAAGGAAAGATTTGATAAGGATAATTTTATAAAGAATCTTTTGCTGGACAATCTTTTACTTGTGGATATCTACAATAGAGCAAAGAAATTGCATATTGAGACCAGTGTCAGAAGAGTAGTGTATATTATCGAAACAAAGAATGAGAGAGATGTATCCAGTCTTGAAGCGGTAAAGGCTCTTTTTGCGTCCAGAAATAAGGACTTTGTTACAGCTGTTGATGAGAGAGATATCATCCTTGTAAAAGAGATGAAGGAAGGCTCTGCATACGAAGATCTTGACAGAGTAGCCAGATCTGTTATAGATGAGCTTAATTCCATCGGTATTTTGAATGTAACTGTTGCTTACGGTACTATAGTTAATGAAATCAAAGAAGTGTCAAAGTCTTATAAAGAGGCTAAGATGGCTCTTGATGTAGGTAAGATATTCTATGCCGCAGAAAATATTGTAGCATATTCAAGACTTGGAATAGGAAGACTTATATACCAGTTGCCTATACCTCTTTGCAAAATGTTTATAAAGGAGATCTTTGACGGAAAGAATCCGGAGGATCTTGATGAGGAGACTCTTACAACTATTAATAAGTTCTTTGAGAACAGCCTGAATGTATCCGAAACATCCAGACAGCTCTTTATTCACAGAAATACTCTGGTTTATCGCTTGGATAAGCTTCAAAAGAGTACAGGACTTGACCTTAGAATGTTTGAGGATGCCATCACCTTTAATATTGCATTGATGGTTGTAAAATATATGTCCTATATGGATAAGCTCGGATATTGATTTGTGATAAAATAAAATATAAATTTTAGATGGCTTGAAATATGGGGAGGTATTATATCTCCCCTTTATTTTTAATGTGTGATATAGTAGTAGGTAGAGAATGGAGGATTTGTATGTTTGAACATCGTGAAAATGACGACTTTGAAAACTATATAAAAGAAAGACAGCAAAGAAGAGAGGATATGGGCGGTTCAAGCTTTAGAGAAGTAAGAACACAGAAACGAAAAGGGATAATTAACGGTTTTGTGTGCTTTATGCTTGGTATGATGGTTTCTGCCGTACTGGTATATGTAGGTTTTTCGGCGGTACTTAGCAGTGGAGGTATAATGCCAAGCTTTGCGGGCAAGAGAAGCGGCAAGCTTGATTATGATAGAATAGAGGAAAAGACTACACTTTTACAAAGTATTATAGAAGAATATTTTTTATTTGACGAAGATATGTCAAAGGTAGAAGACGGTATCTATGCCGGTATGATGAACGGACTCGGTGATCCTTATACTTTATATTATACCAAGGAAGAATATAAGGCATTAAATGAGGATACTGAGGGTAAGTATTCAGGTATAGGTGCCACAGTTTCTCAAAATCCGAATACAAAGATTGTTACCATTGTAAATGTGTTTGACAACAGTCCTGCAAAAGATGCGGGGCTTATGGCGGGAGATATTATTTACAAGGTAGACGGTGAGGAAATAACCGGAGCTGACCTTGATGTACTGGTAAAGACAAAGATAAGAGGTGAGGAAGGCTCAAGCTTTAAGATGACAATTCTCAGAGGTGATGAGAGAAAAGAAATAGAATTGGAACTTACAAGAAGGTCCATAGAGGTGCAGACGGTTACCGGCAAAATGCTGGAGGACAATATAGGATATATTGCCGTAAGTCAGTTTGATGCACTTACATCCGAGCAGTTTAAAACAAATATTGAGGAACTTAAATCACAGGGAATGACAAAGCTTGTAGTGGATCTTCGTGGAAATCCGGGCGGATTGCTTGATCAGGTTGTTGACATGCTTGATTATATTTTGCCGGAGGGACTGATTTTATATACTGAGGATAAAAACGGTGATGGAGAAAAGTATTATTCAGACGATAAGAATGTACTTAAGATTCCGATGGTAGTAATTGTAAATCAAAATTCGGCATCGGCATCTGAAGTTTTCACAGCAACATTTAAAGATTTTGAATGGGGCAAGGTGGTAGGAAAGACTACATTTGGCAAGGGTATTGTACAAAATGTGCTTCCACTTGGAGACGGTACGGCAGTAAAGATTACAACACAGCATTATTATCCGCCATCAGGCTATGATTTACACAAAGTTGGAATAAAGCCCGATGTGGAAGTGGATTTGAATGAGGGAGCACAAATCGGAAGCGAATCCGATAATCAGCTTAGTACCGCTGTTGATATATTAAAGAGCGAGGAATAAAAATGGATTTTCATTTTCTTGACGATCTGAAAAAGGCAAGTGATTTAAAAAAAGAAAAAGAAAATATGAAAAAAATAAAGGCGGATATAATATCCGCCTCAGATACCGAGGGAAAAAAGGCTATTTATAAATACTTCAACGGAGAGGCTATTATAGATAGCCTTTCTATGTCTGCAGATGTAGCCAAAAAAGCGAGAGAGCTGATAAAGGGTGGCAAAATAAAGCTTGAAAATGTAAGTGAGGAAAGAAAGAATCACATTTATAGGACAAGCTTTTATCATGATTATGAGTCGGATATATATGGAAAGGCTGTTGCAAAAGTAGAATCAAATGATGACTGTGAAGTCAGTATAGAATTTGATAAGGAAAGTCTCTGCAGTGCATATTGCAGTTGTAGAAAATGTATCGGTAAGAACAGAATTAACAGCTATTTTAATGATAAGAAAAATTGTGAACATGTGGTAGCTGCCGTTTTTTTATTGAATGCATATCTGGACAGCCATGAGCTTGGAGATGAAACAAATTATTTCGGGAACAGTTTGCTTTCATATTTTGATGAGGAGCATGTCTATGACAGTGAAGCCGTAAAGATAGTTCCAAAGCTGATATTGGATGATGACAGATTATATATTCAATTTAAAATAGGTAGAAAAAAGTTTGTACAGATAAAAAAATATGTGGATTTTGTAGGTGCACTCAGAGATAATGATGTATATCCTTTGGGGAAAAATGACAGTGTAAAACTTGGATATTCTGCATTTGAAGAGAACAGTATAAAGTATATTAAGTTTATAGAGGAGATTGTGGACAGAGAGGCTGCAATAAGTTACGGTTTGCTTGACAATCCTAAGACAAGACTTAATACATCAAGAATACCGGTGGATGCCTCCAATATAGATGAATTATTTGAACTCTTATCAGGTGAAAAGATTGAATTGACCAACGAAACATTTTATGAAAAGAAGGTTTCAGAAATCGAGCTTAGAGATCATAATGAGAGAATCGGAATAATGATAAATCCGATATATGACCGAGGGCAGTTTGCAGGAATAAATCTGAATATAGATTTTCCTATGTTTTTAGATTCAAATAAATATATATATTGTCTGAAAGATAATTATTTTAACAGATGTGATGAAAATATTTTAAAATTTTTTAGTGCATTAAAAGTTTCAGAATACGGATACCGTGATATAAACATAGGAAGAAGAAATATCGGAAGATTTTATTCAAATGTATTGCCGGCTATAAGAGAGTTTGCGGATATTGTGGACAATGCACCGGAGGCTATAGAGTTTGTACCTGAAAAAGCGGATATTACCTATTATCTTGATATGGAAAAAGATACGGTTATAGGCAGAGCAGAAGCTTTTTACAGCGGAGGAAAAGTGGATGTAATCTCAGGTAAGGTGCTTGATAGAAATGATAAGGAGCTGCTTAGGGATCAAAGGCAGGAAGAAAGAGCTGTAGAGATCTTAAAAAGATATTTGCCTCAGTATACTCAAGGGAATTATCTATCCACATCAAATGAAGATGAACTGTATGAACTTAAAATTTCAGGTATTGAAATTTTAAATAAATATGGCAAGGTGCTTGGAAGCGAGTCATTTAATAATGTCAGAGTATATAAAAAACCTTCGGCAGGAATCGGAGTGTCCGTAAAATCAAATCTTTTAAGGCTGGAAATATTATCTGAGGATATGAGTCCGGATGAACTTGCAAATATAGTGACAAGTTATAGAAAAAAGAAAAAATATTACAGACTTAAGAGCGGTGCCTTTATAGATATGGACTCGGATTATCTGAAAAACTTTAATGAGATGCTGAATGTTTTGGAGATATCTTCAAAGGATTTAAGAGCCGGTGCACTTTGTGTTCCGCTATACCGCTCACTCTATATTGATGAAATGATGGTGGCACATGAAGAACTGGTGGAAAAAAGAGATGAAAGTTTTGCAAAACTTATTGAAAAATTTGATAATATAAAAAATATGAACTTTACTCCACCTCCTGAGGTTAAAAACATCTTAAGAGAATATCAAAAAGAGGGATTTAAATGGCTAAGATCCGTGGAAGAACTTGGGTTTGGAGGTATTTTGGCTGATGATATGGGGCTTGGAAAGACCTTACAGATTATATCATTTTTGATGGATGCAAAAAAATGCGGCAGACTGAGAAAAGCAATTATAGTATGTCCGGCATCTTTAGTATATAATTGGAGTGAGGAAATATCAAAATTTGATACTGAAAATATACTTACCGTATCGGTACTTGCGGCGGGTAAGGAAGAAAGACAAAAAATCCTTGAGGAGCATGACGGTGTGGATATTTATATAAGCTCCTATGATACTTTAAGAAGAGATATAAGTTTGTATCATGATATAAAGTTTTCGCATCAGATAATAGATGAGGCACAGTTTATAAAAAATCAAAATACCGGAGTGGCAAAGGCGGTAAAGGCATTGAAAGCTGATGTAAAATTTGCTCTGACGGGAACACCGATTGAGAATAGATTGAGTGAGCTTTGGAGTATATTTGATTATATTATGCCGGGATTTTTATACAGTTATAATTCATTTAGAAGTAAATATGAAAACAGTATAGTAAAAGACGGTGATGAAAACAGTGCAAAGCTTCTCTCAAAGATGATCAGCCCTTTTGTGCTCAGAAGATTAAAATCCGAAGTGGCTATGGATCTTCCGGATAAGATTGAAGAGATTAGGACGTCAAGATTTGATAAAGAGCAGCAATTGGTATATGATATAGAGTTAAGCAGATTAAAAGAGGTGGTGGAAGGAGATAAAGAGTATAACAGTTCAAAGATGATAATACTGTCGGAAATAACCAAACTCAGGCAGATTTGCTGTGATCCGGGACTCATTTTTGAAAATTACAGCGGAGGGGCGGCAAAGCTTGAAACCTGTGTGGATCTGGTAAAGAGCGGTATTGAAGCAGGGCATAAGATACTCTTATTTTCACAATTCACATCAATGCTTGATATTATCGAAAAAAGATTTAAAGAGGAAAATATAAGCAGTTATATGATTACCGGTTCTACAAGTAAGGAAAAGAGAATACAGTTGGTCAATGATTTTAATAATGATGATACAAATGTATTTTTAATTTCTTTAAAGGCGGGAGGAACAGGATTAAATCTGGTTGGAGCCGATATTGTAATTCATTATGATCCATGGTGGAATTTTGCGGCGCAGAATCAGGCTACAGACAGAGCCCATAGAATCGGACAAAAAAACAATGTTACGGTATACAGGCTTATAACAAAAGGAACGATAGAGGAAAGAATAGTAAAGCTTCAAGAGTCAAAGAAAGACTTGGCTGACAGGGTATTAAACTTTGAAGAAGGAGTATCTTTGGCAAATATTTCAAAAGAAGAATTGTTGGAGCTTTTAGGATAGTTTAACAGGGGGAACTATGATAGGAGGTACAATGGGAGAAAATGTAACAATCAAGGAACTTATCAATGAATTGAATTTGACTAATTACACACCGGGAATAGATGTGGAGTCTATTATTGTAAAACATCCCGAGATAAACAGACCGGCATTGCAGCTGGCAGGTTTTTTTGATCATTTTGACTGCGAGAGAGTGCAGATAATAGGCAATGTGGAGAATGCATATATTAAAACTCTGGATAATGAGAAAAAGAAGGAGACCTATGACAAGCTTCTTTCATATCATGTGCCATGTATACTGTATGCCAGAGGTATACAGCCTGATGAAGATATGATCTCCTATTGTATACATTATGGAGTGCCATGCCTGGGTATTGACCAGTCCACTACATATGTTACAGCGGAACTTGTAAGATGGCTGAATGTAAAACTGGCTCCGGTAATCTCCATACATGGTGTTTTGGTGGATGTATTCGGTGAGGGTGTATTGATAACAGGAGACAGCGGAATAGGAAAAAGTGAGGCTGCCCTTGAACTTGTAAAAAGAGGGCACAGACTTGTATCTGATGATGTGGTGGAGATAAGGAAGGTGTCACAAAAGACTCTTGTCGGAACCGCACCTGATATAACAAAGCATTTTATTGAACTTAGAGGAATAGGTATCATAGATGTAAAGGCATTATACGGTGTTCTCAGTGTAAAGGATACACAGTCCATAGATTTGGTTATACAGCTTGAGGATTGGGTTCAAAATAAGGACTATGACAGACTTGGACTTGAGGATAATTATATAGAATACCTCGGCAATCAGGTAGTGTGTCATGTATTACCTGTAAGACCGGGAAGAAATCTGGCAATTATTGTTGAAACAGCGGCTGTAAACCATAGACAAAAGCAGATGGGATATAATGCGGCAAAGGAATTGTACAACAGAGTACAGGCAAATATAGCCGGAAAAGATTGAGATTAAACATATTAGCGGAGATAAGATGCAAATGGATTTTAAAAGCATCCTGGGTGAAAATTGTAAAACCGGGGAGTTGTTAAAGGATCACACCACCTTTCATGTAGGGGGTGAGTGCAAATTCTTTTTGACTCCCGTGACCGAGGAACAACTTTGCCTTTGTATGGATATAATAAGAAAAGAAAATTTGAAATATTATATCTTTGGAAAGGGCAGCAATATATTGGCGGATGACAGAGGTTTTGACGGAGTTATTATATCTACAGAATGTTTAAATGACATTATTGTACATGATGGGGTATATATTGAAGCCGGTGCGGGAGCAGGACTTGATAAAATAAGTGATTATGCTATGGAGAACTCTCTTACAGGATTTGAATTTGCCTGTGGAATACCGGGAAGTCTTGGCGGTGCAATCGTAATGAATGCCGGTGCCTATGACGGAGAAATGTCACATGTGCTGTATCAGATAAAAATTTTATCTGAGGATGGCGGTATAAAGTGGAAAGAGGCTTCAGAGCTTGAACTTGGCTATAGAAAAAGTAATATTTTAGCCAATAATGAAATCGTACTTGCGGCAAGATTAAAGCTTGAGCATGGGGAAAAAGAAAAAATAAAAGCTAAAATAGAAGACTTAAATGATAGAAGAAGGGAAAAACAGCCACTTGAATATCCAAGTGCCGGTTCCACTTTTAAAAGACCGGAGGGATATTTTGCGGGAAAGCTTATAGATGATGCAGGTCTTAGAGGATTTAAGCTTGGAGGAGCGGCAGTATCGCAAAAGCATTGCGGTTTTGTGATAAATTATGATAATGCTTCATCAGAGGATATCAAAAGCTTGATAAAGCATGTCAAAGATGTCGTATATGAAAAGTTCGGTGTAAAATTGGAATGCGAAGTAAGGATGATTTGATATGAAAATAGTTATTGTAACAGGGATGTCCGGTTCGGGTAAGACTGTTGCATTAAAGATGTTTGAGGATTTCGGGTATTACTGTGTAGATAATTTACCTGTAGAGCTGCTTTTAAACTTTGTGGAGCTTACTGTCGAATCAGAGAGAGGTATGAACGGCATAGCCCTTGGAATTGATATAAGGAGCGGACTGAGCGGCTTGCAGGAGGTCTTTGATGAGCTTTGCCACAGAAGAGTAAATATGGAAATACTGTTTCTGGAGGCGGATGATGAAACTTTGATAAAAAGATATAAGGAGACCAGAAGAAATCATCCTCTTGCATTGGAGGGCAGACTGATAGACGGAATAAGTCAGGAAAGAGAAAGACTGGCATTTTTAAGAGAGAGAGCCGACAGGATACTTGATACAGGGAGATTTTTAACAAAGGAACTTAAGCAGGAGTTAAAGAAAATCTATGTAGAGGGTAAAAGTTTTAACAACCTCTTTGTTACGGTGCTTTCATTCGGATATATGTATGGCATACCTGAGGATCCGGACCTTTTATTTGATGTCAGATTTTTGCCCAATCCCTTCTATGACCATGGTCTAAGATTAAAAACCGGTGAAGAAAAGGAAGTGGCGGACTATGTTTTCTCAAATAATGACGGAAATATTTTCCTTGATAAGCTGGATGATATGATAAATTTCTTGATACCCAGATATATAGACGAGGGTAAAAGTGCTTTGGTAATAGGTATAGGATGCACAGGCGGACAACATCGCTCGGTGGCTATAGCATCAGCACTTAAGGAAAGACTTGATAAGATAGAAGGTATAGGTGTCAGACTGGAACATAGAGATATGGGAAAAAATATTTCACGAATTGCACAGAGATAGGAGAATAAATGACATTTTCTTCAGAAGTAAAAAATGAACTTACAAGGATAAATCCGTCTGTAAGACATTGTGTACTTGCAGAAATTTTGGCAATTGTTTACTTTATCGGTACAGTTTCTTTATCGAAAAATGGTGAAATATCTTTAAAAATAAGTACTGAATATTCAGGACTTGCCAGAAAGTACTTTACATTAGTCAAAAAAACATTTAATATAAATACAGATGTAGTGATAAGCAATAGTACTTTGGTAAGGCGTAAGCGCCTATATTCCGTAAGTATCGTAGATAGTGCGGGAGCCGGAGAGGTGCTTAAAGCTATAAAGCTTCTTAAAAATCAAGAGTTGATTGATAGTTTGCCGCTGGATGGTAATACTGTTTTACTTAATTCCTGTTGCAAAAAGGCTTTTTTTAGAGGGGCATTCCTTTCCTCAGGTTCAATAACCGATCCTGAGAAGTGTTATCACCTTGAAATTGTATGTTCGTCTATGGAGGATGCGGCTTTTTTAAAGGAACTTATGGAGGATTTATCTCTCCTGCCAAAAATTACCGCAAGGAAAAAGGCCTATGTAGTGTATATAAAGGACAGTGATCAAATTTCATTGGCGCTTGGTCTGATGGAAGCACCTACATCGCTCATGAATTTCGAGAATATTCGAATATTAAAAGGAATGCGAAACGATGTAAATCGGAAAGTGAACTGTGAAACTGCAAATATAAATAAAACGGTTTCGGCAGCACTTTCTCAACTTGAGGATATACAACTTATTAAAGAGATGATGGGACTGGAAAAATTGACATCAAATCTGGAGGCGATAGCCAATGCCAGACTGGAAAATCCTGATGCTTCATTGGTGGAACTTGGAAAAATGATTATTCCACAGCTCGGGAAAAGTGGGGTTAATCATAGGTTGCGTAAACTCTCAGACATCGCGAGTCAGCTAAGGGAACAAGTAAGGAGAGAAAATGGTTAGGAAGTCAGTTAAGGTTGCAATAAATGCAAAAACTGAAGCCAGACCGGTAGCTATGCTAGTACAGGTGGCCAGCCAGTTTGAAAGCAGGATTTATGTTGAAAGTGGTACTAAGAAGGTAAATGCAAAAAGTATCATGGGCATGATGACATTAAAGTTTGGTGATGGCAAAGAGGTATATATATCAGCAGACGGTGATGATGAAATACATGCCGTGAATGAGATGGAAAGATATTTAACTTCAGCAGCGGTATAGCTGATGGAATATATTGCATTTACAAAGTATGAAAAAGCCGGTATTAAGGACTCTAATTTTGTATAAAATATGACGGTCAGCCAATTGACCTTATAAAAATACAAAATCAGAGTCTTTTTCCTGTGTTATTTTAAAAATACTCTTGCATTCTTATAAAAAAGAGTGTATTATTATGCAATAACAATTGATAAATATACAGATGGAGGATCTTATGAAGAAAAAAATATTAGCATTACTTATAACAGGATTGATGGTAGCAAGTTTGGCAGCCTGCGGAGGTTCAAAGAGCGCCGATACAAAACCGGGAAGTGAAAATGCAGACGGCAGTGTAAAGACCATACAGTCGGGAAAGCTTGTAGTGGCAACAAATGCAGAGTTCCCACCATATGAGTACCATGAGGGAGATAAGATTGTAGGTATTGATATGGAAATAGCCGATGCAATAGCAAAGAAAATGGGGCTTGAGCTTGAGATAGAGGATATAGCCTTTGATTCTGTTATCTTAGAGGTAACATCAGGTAAGGCTGATGCGGGAGTGGCAGGTATATCCGCTACGGAGGAGAGAAAACAAAGCGTAGACTTTTCCGACACCTATACCACATCCAAGCAGCTTATTATAGTAAAGGAAGATTCAAAAGTTGCTTCAGGTGCGGATCTTGAACGAAAAACTGTCGGAGTACAGACAGGTACTACAGGAGATCTTTTGGCAAGTGATATAAAGGATGCAACTGTTGAACGCTATGCAAAGGGTATGGATGCGGTTCAGGCACTTAGCCAAGGTAAGATAGATGCAGTTGTTATTGACAGCGAAGTTGCAAAGAAGTTTGTGGAAGAGACAAGCGGACTTAAAATTTTAGATGAAGCATATGCAGAGGAACAGTATGCCATTGCAATCAAAAAGGGAAATAAGGAACTTTTAGATGGGGTAAACAAGGCACTTTCAGAGCTAAAGGCTGACGGAACAATAGACAGCATTATAGCAAAATATATTAAGGCAGAATAATATGTTTGAGGAATTAAAATCACAGTTTATTTTAAACTTTATAACCGAAGACAGATGGTTATCATTATTTAAAGGACTCGAAGTTACCTTAGTGATTACCTTTTTTGCGGTAATACTTGGATTTGTACTCGGTTTTAGTGTGGCTGTTGTAAGAAATATATATGACAATACAAAGAGATTAAAGTTTTTAAATTTTATTTGCAATATTTACCTCACTGTAATCAGAGGTACACCTGTAGTAGTACAGCTGCTTATAATATATTTTGTTATATTCAGCTCTATGAGAGTTGATAAGAGTGTTGCGGCAATACTGGCTTTCGGAATAAACTCGGGTGCATATCAGGCGGAAATCTTTCGTTCAGGAATCAACTCCGTACCTAAGGGACAGATGGAGGCGGGAAGAAGTCTTGGCTTTAACTATGCACAAACAATGATATTTATCATTATGCCGCAGGCTATAAAGAATATATTGCCTACTCTTGCAAATGAGTTCATTGTTTTGATGAAAGAAACCTCGGTTGCGGGATATATTGCACTGGAAGATTTGACAAAGGCGGGAGATGTTATAAGGAGCAGGACTTATTCGGCAATGATGCCCTTTCTTGCTGTTGCTCTTCTTTATCTTATTATGGTAATGCTCTTTAGCTATCTGGTAAAATTACTTGAAAGGAGTCTGGCTAAAAGTGGAAGGTAAAAAACTTATAGAAGTAAAAAATTTAAGTAAAAAATTTCATGACAAGCAGGTTCTAAAAGATATCTCACTCAATATAAACAGAGGAGATGTGGTATGTCTTATAGGACCTTCGGGCTCGGGCAAATCAACCTTCCTAAGATGTTTAAACAGACTTGAAGAAGCAAGCAGCGGTGAGATTTTCTTTGAGGGAACGGATATATGTAAGCAGGATGTAAATATTGATTTGCATCGTAGGAAGATGGGAATGGTTTTTCAGCAGTTTAACCTTTTTCCGCATATGACTGTGTTACAAAACCTCACTATAGCACCGATGAAGCTTCAAGATGTGGATAGGGAAGAGGCAGAGGCCTATGCTTTGAGCCTGTTGGAAAAGGTGGGACTTGCCGACAGAGCGGATGAGTTTCCGGCAAAGCTTTCAGGAGGACAGCAGCAAAGAGTTGCAATAGTCAGAGCGCTTTGTATGAAGCCCGATGTGATGCTCTTTGATGAGCCGACTTCGGCACTTGATCCTGAGATGGTAGGAGAGGTGCTTTCGGTTATGAAGGATTTGGCAGAGCAGAAGATGACAATGGTAGTGGTAACACATGAGATGGGCTTTGCAAGAGAGGTGGCAAACAGAGTGGTTTTCCTTGATGAAGGAGAGTTTGTAGAGGAAAATGCGCCTTCAGAGTTTTTTACAAATCCAAGGAGTGACAGATTAAAGCTGTTTTTAAGTAAGGTTTTATAATAAGATATGTGCCGTATTGTGCTAATATGGCACATTTTTTCTTTTTGTGCTAGAATAGCATAAAACTGTTTAAAAACATTAGGAATGGAAAAATGGAAGATAAAATAGAATATAATACAAAAGATAAAGATGATAAAAGCAGTAACTATGAGAAAATATGTTATATGTGCAGGAGACCTGAGTCAAAAACAGGTAATATGATATCAATGCCGGGAGGAATAGATATCTGCCCTGACTGTATACAAAAGACCTTTAACTCCATGCAGAGTATGGATATGAGTAAATTATCCGGCATGTCCAATATAAATTTAGATGATATAAAAAATATAGATCTTGGCAGTCTGAATATTCCGAATATGAATCTGAATCCTATACCCGAAAGAGCCAGAGTTAAAAAAAGAGATGAAAAAAGGACAGAGCCTATTTTTACAATGAAGGATATACCGGCACCACATAAGATAAAGGAGATGCTGGATGAATATGTAATAGGACAGGATCAGGCAAAGAGAATAATATCCGTAGCAGTATATAATCATTATAAAAGAATATTCCTTGATAAGGATAAAGAGGGAATAAGGATTGAAAAGTCCAATATCCTTATGATAGGACCTACAGGAAGCGGAAAGACCTATCTTGTAAAAACACTTGCAAAACTTCTTAATGTACCGCTTGCGATAGCCGATGCCACATCACTTACGGAGGCGGGCTATATAGGAGATGATATAGAAAGCGTTATCTCAAAGCTTTTGCTTTCAGCAGGAAATGATGTGGAGAGAGCGGAATGCGGTATTGTATTTATTGATGAGATAGATAAGATTGCCAAAAAGAAAAATACCAATACAAGAGATGTAAGCGGTGAGAGTGTACAACAGGAACTTTTAAAGATGCTTGAGGGAAGCAAGGTGGAAGTACCTGTGGGTACAAATCAAAAAAATGTGCTTGCACCTATGGAGACCGTAAATACTGATAATATATTATTTATATGTGGAGGTGCCTTCCCGGCGCTGGATGATATTATAAAAGAAAGATTACAAAAAAATACGAGCATGGGATTTAACTCAGATTTAAAAGGTAAATACGACAATGACAGCGATTTATACTCCAAAGTAATAAATGAAGATATCAGGAAATTCGGTATGATCCCTGAGTTTATAGGAAGATTACCCGTGGTATGCACTCTCTCAAAACTTGATAAAGAGGCGTTTAAAAAGATACTTATAGAGCCTAAGAATGCCATCTTAAAGCAATATAAAAGACTTTTAGAGCTGGATGAGGTGGAGCTTTCCTTTGATGATGATGCAATGGAGTGGATAGCGGAACAGGCAATGAAAAAAGATACGGGTGCAAGAGCACTGCGCTCCATTATAGAGGAGTTTATGCTTGATATAATGTATGAAACTCCGAAGGATAAAAATATAGGCAAGGTTATAATAACAAGAGAGTATTTGGAACATAAGGGCAGCCCGAATATAGTATTTAGAAATATATAGGAGGAAATATGTTTGTTATTTTGATACCGGTACTTACAGGTCTTGACCTTATACTGAAATATGCAATCAGTTCTTTTGATAAAAGTGAACTGCCAAGAAACCTGGCAAATAAGATTGAAATAGATAAATTTCATAATACGGGTTTTCCATTCGGAAAACTGAAGGAAAAACAAAAAGTGGTAAAATATGTTCCGGTATTTATTACATCAATACTTTTGGGACTTTTAGCCGTTTCACTCCCTAAAAAAGGGAATAAAATTAAAAAGCTTTCACTCAGCCTTATAATTGCAGGTTCACTCAGCAATATTTTTGACAGATTTGCAAGAGGCTATGTGGTGGATTATATTCGTATCAAGGCAAAAGGGCTTGATAAGGTAATCTTTAATCTGGGAGATGTTTTTATATTGATTGGAAGTATATTGATGCCTTTTGGAGCAAAGAAAAAGAAAAAAGAGATTATACCGGATAATACATACGTAGAAGAATAGTTTGAGTATAGGAGAAAATTTGGAAACGAGTGACATATTACAATTAGTCATTTTGGTAGCATTATTATCTGGTTCAGCATTTTTTTCATCTGCAGAAACAGCCCTTATGACTTCAAATAAACTAAAAATAAGAAATCTGGCAGAAAGCGGTGATAAGAGAGCCGGAAAGGTTCTTGATATCACAGCCAATACCGATAAGATGTTATCAGCAATTTTAATAGGAAATAATATAGTGAATTTATCAGCATCTTCACTGTCAACTACACTTACCCTAAAGATTTTTGGAAGCAGTCTGGTTGCTATTGCAACAGGAATTTTGACATTTCTTATCTTGGTATTCGGTGAGATTACACCAAAAAATGTGGCATCAAAAAATGCTGAGGATATGGCATTAAAATACATCGGTATTATTTCTGCTTTGATGGTTATTTTGACTCCTGTAATTTATATAGTGAATAAGGTGGCAGGAATTGTTATTTCTATTTTTAATAAAAATAATGATGACAATGCAACTGTGACTGAGGATGAACTCAGGGCAATGGTAGAGGTCAGCCATGAAGACGGAGTCATTGAAAAAGAAGAAAAAAAAATGATTGTAAATGTGGTGGACTTTGGTGACACGGTTGCCGGAGATATTATGGTACCGAGAGTTGATATGGTGATGGTGGATGTAAATGCAAGCTATGATGAAATCTTTGAGGTTTTCAAAGAGGATAGATACACCAGAATACCTGTTTATGAAGACAGTCCCGATAATGTTATAGGAATATTGAATGTAAAAGACTTTTTGCTGATAGAAGACAAAAAGAATTTTGCTATAAAGGAATATTTAAGGGAGCCGCTTTATACATATGAGTATAAAAAGACATCCTCTCTTATGATGGATATGAGGAAAACCGGTGCCAATATAGTGATAGTATTGGATGAATACGGTATTACCGTAGGGCTTATTACACTGGAAGATATGCTTGAAGAAATCGTCGGTGAGATAAGGGATGAATTTGATGCGGATGAGGATGAGGGTATAACAAAGCTTTCGGAAAATGAATATTTGATAGACGGTTCCACCAATTTAGATGATATCAATGAGAGAATCGGACTTGAATTAAGTTCTGAGGAATATGAGTCTGTAGGCGGTATTATAATGGAAAAGCTTGGACGAATTCCGGTGGAGGGTGAAGTCGTTGCATTTGACAATATTGTCTTGACAGTGAAAAAAATGGATCATGCAAGAATAGAAAAAGTAGGTTTAAAATTAAAGCAGCCTTTAGCTAAGGAGCAGTAATGAAGCAAAAACATATTTTATTTGATTTGGACGGCACCATAGTAAGGTCTGATCCGGGTATTACAAGGGGAGTGCAAAAGTCTTTGGAGCATTTCGGAATATATGAAGAGCCCGAAAATTTAAAAAAATTTGTAGGACCTCCTTTGGTGGAGAGCTATACAAAACTTTACGGACTCAGTTTATTACAATATGAAAAGGCTCTGGAGATATTTCATGAGTACTACAGAAGTACAGGTATATTTGAATGTGAATTATATGAGGGTATTGAGGAAATGTTAAAAGTTTTATCAGTGGAGTACAGACTTTATATTGCGACTTCAAAGCCTGAAAAGGAGGCAAGAAGGGTTATAGAACATTTCGGATTGGATAAATATTTTACATTCGTAGGAGGCTCTGACGGAGATTTTAATACAAAGAGATCTACAAAGGCTGCAGTAATCGAGTATGTGTTAAAATCAAATAATATAGAGGATAAAACCGCCGCTATAATGGTGGGAGATAAAGTTCATGATATAGTGGGGGCAAATACTGTAGGCTTAAAAAGTATAGGTATACTCTATGGCTATGGAAGCATGGAGGAATTTGACAAAGCAAATTATATTGTAAGAAATGTGGATGATTTGAGAGAAATGTTTATATGTTAAAAAAAGGTGACTTGTTAAATATAGGATATTATGATTATGGCCAATATTTCACAGGGAGTCTGGAGGGTGTGAGATTTAGACTGGGAAGAGACCCTTTGGAAAAGGTGAATTTTACACCGAAGGATAAAAGGGGCGAGGCAAGGCTGAAAATTACAGTATGGCCGGAGCCCTTTAATTTTGACCATACAGAGGATGATAAGAAAAAAGATGATTATTTTGAATATTCAAATGAAGGTTTGGATCAAATAATAGAATTCTTAAATAATATGGCTGAAGGACTAAAGTCCGATAAGGAGGGAAAATGGGAGAAATAGTCAGAGAAAAAAGAGAGCTTGCATATGAGGGAGCAATAGTAAAGGTATATAAGGACCATCTTTTAATAGACGGGAAAAAGGCGGTTTGGGATTATATACAGCATAATGGTGCTGCTGCGGTAGTGCCTGTACTGGAAAATGGAAAGATACTCCTGGTGCGTCAGTATAGAAATGCGTTGGACAGATATACTCTGGAGCTGCCGGCAGGCAAGGTGGATTCAAAAGATGAGCCAAGAAGAATATGTGCCTTTAGAGAGCTGGAGGAGGAAACAGGCTATAAAGTAGGATCACCTGAGGAACTTGAGTTTTTGATAAGAATCGATACAATGGTAGCCTTCGGTGATGAGGAAATAGATATCTTTGTGGCAAGGAATTTAAGTAAGGGCGAGCAGCATTTGGATGAGGATGAAAGAATCGATATTGAAGAATGGGAGATGGATGATTTAGTGGAACTTATTTATAAGGGAGAGCTAAAGGATTCCAAAACCGTGGCTGCAATACTTGCATATAAGAATAAATACGGAGTGTAAGAAATACATTTATTTGTATAAGCAGCTTCAATGTATTTAATATCTATGTAGCGAAATAGAGATTACAGTTTTTAAAGAAATGATCGCATTTAAATGTCAATATACAGATATAGGATTTTTTTATAACCAGAGAAAGAAAACATCTTATTGACCTGAAAAAATAGAACTTGTAGAATATTTCTTATTGGAGAAATCTAAATTTAGTGATATTTTTGAAAGTAAAGTCAGGTGAATTTATGAATATTGAAACATTATGCGTACACAGTCCCAAAGAAGATAAAAATGCACATGCCTATGGAGCGGTCTCAGTCCCGATATTTCAAACAGCAACATTTTCACATCCGGGAGTGGGTGATACCACCGGATATGACTATTCCCGCCAGTCAAATCCTACAAGGACCGAGCTTGAAGATTGTATTACGGCACTTGAAAATGCCTATGATACAGTGGCAACTTCTACCGGAATGGCGGCCTGTTTGCTGGTATTGGAACTTTTTAATCCGGGGGATCATATTATATCTCAAGAGGATATATATGGAGGGAGTACAAGACTTTTCAGCACTTTGGGAGTGGAGAGAGGCAGAACTTTCAGTTATGTGGATACAACCGTGGCCAAAAATGTTATAAATGCAATCAATGAAAACACAAAGGCTATTTTTATTGAAACACCCAGCAATCCTACAATGCTTGTAACCGATATAAGGGAAATGTCAAGGATTGCAAAAGAGCATAATTTATTATTGATTGTTGACAATACTTTTTTAAGTCCATATTTTCAAAACCCGATAAGCCTTGGTGCCGATATAGTTATTCACAGTGCCACAAAGTATATTGCAGGCCATAATGATACTTTGGCAGGTTTTATATGTACAGCCAATGAAGAACTTGCAGAGAAAATAAGATTTATGTATAAGACTGTGGGAGTAAGTCTTGCACCTTTTGACAGTTTTTTGACACTTAGAGGTTTAAAAACTCTGGCGATAAGAATGGATAGAATACAGGAAAATGCGATAAAGATAGCAAATTATTTAAAAACAAATAAAAAAATTACAAATGTATATTATGTGGGTTTACCCGAGCATCCAGGATATGAGGTGAATTTATCACAGGCAAGAGGTTTTGGCGGAATGATATCTTTCACAACTGATACCGCTCAGACTGCAAAAGAGGCTTTTGAGAAAATAAAAATTATAAAGTATGCCGAGAGCCTTGGAGGAGTGGAATCACTTATTACATTTCCGATGTATCAGACACATGCGGATGTGCCTGTAGAAGTGAGGGAGCGACTTGGAATAACCGACAAATTTATAAGATTTTCGGTAGGAATCGAAAATGCTGATGATTTGATAAAAGATTTGGAGAGAGCATTATCATAAGGGGGTATGTTATGTACGATTTTGATAAAATTATAGACAGAAAGGGTACAGACAGTTTAAAGTTTGATTGCGCAAAGCTTAGAGGTAAAAAAGGTGATGAGCTTTCACTTTGGGTTGCCGATATGGACTTTCCTGTAGCAAAGCCGATTACCGAGGCTTTGCAAAAAAGAGTTGACCATGGAATATATGGTTATACCGAGGTGCAGTCTGATTATTTTGAAGTGGTGAAGGGATGGTTTGTAAAGAACTTTGACTGGGAGCCTAAAAGGGGGAGCCTGGTTAAAACTCCGGGAGTTGTATATGCTATCGCAATGGCTGTAAAAGCATTTTCAAAAGAAGGTGAAGGTGTTATTATACAGCAGCCGGTATATTATCCTTTCAGTGAAATGATAATAAGCAATAACAGAAAGCTTATCAATTCGCCTCTTGTGATTAAAGACGGCAGATATGAGCCGGATTTTGAGGATTTTGAAAAAAAGATAGTTGAGAATAAGGTTAAACTTTTTATACTATGTTCACCGCATAATCCTGTAGGTAGGGTTTGGACTAAAGATGAGTTAAAGAGGATCGGTGATATTTGTCTAAAGCATAATGTGGTGATTTTCAGTGATGAGATTCATGCGGATTTTGTATATGCGCCTAATAAGCATACTGTATTTGCTTCTCTTGGAGATGAATATGCCGCAAATTCAGTAATAGCTACAGCGCCTAGTAAGAGCTTTAATATAGCAGGTCTTCAGGTTTCAAATATTTTTATTGAGAATAAAAAGCTCCGTGACGCTTTTAGAAATGAGATAGTAAAATCAGGATATTCACAGATGAATACCATGGGGCTTATAGCGGCAAGGGTTGCATATGAGTCATGTCAGGAATGGCTGGATGAGGTAAGAGCTTATATAAAGGGAAATCTTGATTTCCTTAGAGATTATTTAAAGGAAAATATCCCGCAGATAAAGCTTATAGAGCCTGAGGGTACATATCTTGTATGGGTGGACCTCAGAGAACTTGGACTCAGTGAGGAGGAAAGAGAGGACCTTATAGTAAATAAAGCGAAGCTTTGGATAGACTCTGGAGCAATGTTTGGAATAGACGGAGAGGGCTTTGAGAGATTTAATATCGCCTGTCCGAGAGAATATCTTAAGACGGCACTTGAGAGTCTGGCAAAAGCGGTGAAGAATTTGTAGAATATTCAATTTTGCAAAACTTAATTATCACTTGACGGATATGAGTGCCAGTGTTATACTTTACTCATATGAATGGGGAGGTTGTAAACAAGCCATTGTTTCAGCCTCTTTTTTATAAATTTATTTTAGCACTCTTTTATAACAAGTGCTAACAAAGGAGGCTATATGATTTTAATACCGACATATAATACGGTTGTTTTACCGGGTTCAAAAATATATTTCAGAAAAGAATATCTACAGGAGGCAGGTGTAGAAAAGATATCCGTTGGGGAAAAGGTAACATTTCTTTATTTAAAGGAACCAAAGGATAAGGATATCACTATGGAGGATATTTATCCCATAGCTGTTGCAGGGCAGGTACTTTCTATAGATGATGAGGGAGGTGCAAACCTTGAAGCCTTTAACAGAATAAATATTGAGTACATGGATTTTGAAAATCAAAATGTGGTAGGGGTGCAAAGACCTGAGATAGATGATTTGGAGCCACAAAGTGCAAATACTATGCTTATAGGGCTTCGTGACGAACTTTTAAACTATGTTACAAAGTTTCAATGGGGACTTATGGCAAGAGGTTATGTGCTTGCATGGAAAAATATGAATGAGGTAATGGTGGGGCTTTCACCTTTTATGAATATTACTCCGGAGGAAAAGTATGCGGTACTGGCGGAGGATTCAACAAAGGCAAGAGCGGAGCTTATAGCACAGTATGCCAGAGAATTTATGGCGATAAATGAAGTAAGTGAGGAAGCAAAGCAGGCACAAAAAGAGCTTCATGAGAAGGCATACAGAGAAGATGCCATTAAAAAGCAGATAAACTTTCTACAGAAGGCATTGGATGAGATGCATCCTGAAAATATCTCCGAAGTGAGAAAGTTTGAAGAAAAAATAGAAAATTCGGGAATGAATGAAACAGCCAGAAAAGAGGCTGACAATGTTCTGAATCGAATGAAGCAGGAGGGTAAGGACAGCCATGAATACGGTCTGCTTTACAATTATCTTGACTTTGTAACCTCATTACAGTGGAAAAAGGAAGAACCTAAGGATATAGAGCTTGACAATGCCATGGAGGTGCTTGACAGAGAGCATTATGGACTAAAAAAGGTAAAAAAGAGAATAATAGAACAGCTTGCGGTAATGTCTTTGAATAAAAAGCAGAGCGGTTCAATACTTCTTTTTGTAGGTGCTCCGGGTACAGGTAAAACCAGTATAGGAAAAAGCATTGCAGAGGCACTCGGCAGAGAATATGTGCGTATATCCCTTGGAGGTGTCAGGGATGAGGCGGATATAAGAGGTCACAGAAGAACTTATATAGGTGCTATGCCCGGCAGAATAATGGACGGAATGAAAAAAGCCGCTACATCAAATCCTGTAATGGTTTTGGATGAGATAGATAAGCTTGCCATATCTTATAATGGTGATCCTGCAAGTGCATTGCTGGAGGTACTTGATCCCGAGCAGAATAATACATTTACAGATCATTATATGAATGTTCCCTATGATTTATCCGATGTATTATTTGTATGTACTGCAAACTCTCTTGATACTATACCGGGACCTCTGCTTGACAGAATGGAAGTTATAAGATTTACAGGTTATACAGCACTTGAGAAGTTTTCCATTGCAAAGGATCATTTGATACCGAAGGCAAAGAAAAAGGCAGGTATAAGTGAAGAAAATCTTATAATAGAAGATGATACCATAAAAGCACTTATTAACGGCTATACTATGGAGGCAGGAGTGCGTGGGCTAAAGAAACAGATAAGCTCACTTTGCAGACATGCCGCAGTTGAGCTTGTAAAAAATAATAAAGAGATATTGGATGTAAAGCCTGAGGATTTACAGGATTATCTTGATCAAAGACCGATAAGACATGAGGGAATCTTGGAGAAAAAGCATGCCGGAGTGGTAACAGGTCTTGCATGGACTGCAGTGGGTGGAGAAATACTCTTTATTGAGACCATGCTTACAAAGGGCAAGGGTAATATAAAAATAACAGGACAGCTTGGAGATGTTATGAAGGAGAGTGTGGATATAGCGCTCAGTCTGGTAAAAAACATGTATCCTGAAAAGGCGGAGGTATTTGAAAAGAATGATATTCATATCCATGTACCTGCGGGTGCAGTGCCAAAGGACGGTCCGAGTGCAGGTATTACAATGACCACAGCAATTGCATCCCTTGTAAATAATATTCCCGTTTCACCGGAATATGCCATGACAGGAGAAGTTTCACTCAGAGGTAGGGTGATGCCTATAGGCGGATTGCCTGAAAAGCTTATGGCAGCTGCAAGAGCAGGAATAAAGAAGGTTTTTATACCTGAAGAGAATAAGGATGATTTGAAAGAAGTTGCAGAGGAAGTTTTGAATGAGCTTGAAATAATACCTGTAAAAAAGGTTGAAGATGTACTGGGAATTGTATTAAAATAAAGCTATACGAATAAGAATTTTGAAAAATAGATAATGAAAGTCTGCTTAATTTAAAAAGATGGCAAAACGGAGTAAAAATCTTATTTATATTTAATACAAAAGTGGAGGTGCAATATGTTGAATTTCAAGCATGATATTCCTACCAAATTATATTTTGGAGAGGGGCAAATCAAAAGACTGGCAAAATCGCTTAAGCCTTTCGGTAAAAATGTTTTGCTGGTATATGGCGGCGGCTCAATCAAGAAAATAGGGCTTTATGATGAAGTCATAAAGATCTTGAATGAAAATGGTTTTAATATCACTGAATGT
Organism: Lachnoanaerobaculum sp. Marseille-Q4761; assembly: GCF_017565785.1. Lineage (NCBI taxonomy): Bacteria > Bacillati > Bacillota > Clostridia > Lachnospirales > Lachnospiraceae > Lachnoanaerobaculum > Lachnoanaerobaculum sp. Marseille-Q4761. The sequence goes on along the minus strand of NZ_JAGEKB010000001.1, from coordinate 382,151 downwards.
GGCGGAGTGGAGCCAAATCCCAGAATTACATCAGTAGAGCGTGGTGTAGAACTTTGTAAAAAGCATAATATAGATGTGATTTTGGCAGTAGGTGGCGGAAGTACCATCGACTGTGCAAAGGCTATTGCTGTAGGACGCTACTATGAAGGCGATGATCTTTGGGAAATGGTAAGAACAAGCTTCAGAAGAGCAAAAGCACTTCCCCTTGTGGACATACTTACACTCAGCGCAACAGGTTCGGAGTTTGATGCAGGTGGAGTAATCTCAAATCTTGAGACAAATGAGAAGCTGGGTGCAGTATATACATATCCTGCGGTAAGTATATGCGATCCTACATATACATATACTGTATCACCTTATCAAACAGCTGCGGGCAGTGCGGATATTATGAGCCATATTTTTGAAGGATATTTTTCAAGAACAATGGACAGTGACTTATCTGACGGAATAGCGGAAACCATATTAAAGTCCGTTATGAAAAACTGCAAAATTGCACTTAAGGATCCTACAAATTATTCGGCAAGAGCAAATCTTATGGCAGATTCATCGGTAGCCTGCTCAGGCATCCCCGGATATGGAAAACAGGATACAGGTTGGCCATGTCATGCAATGGAGCATGAACTCTCAGCATACTATGACATTACCCATGGTGTGGGACTTGCTATTTTAACTGTCAGATGGATGCGTCATATTCTTAATAAAGATGTGAGTGCAACGGAAAGATTTGTAAAGTTTGCAAGAAATGTTATGGGGCTTAGCGGTGAAAATGATAGAGAGTTGGCATTTGCGGGAATAGATGCACTTGAGAATTATTTTAAAGAAACCGGGATACCGATGACGCTTACAGAACTTGGCATTGATGATAAGCATTTTGAAGCTATGGCTGAACATGCCAATACTGACGGATATTTAAAGGATGCATTTGTGGCACTTACCAATGAAGATATAGTGGAGATTTATAAGGCTTGCTTATAGGATTTATAAAAAAAGCTTGATTTATCTTTTAAAATACTTTAAAGTATCTAGCGTACTTGGTGAGTTCGAGACCTTCCTCACCTAAAACAAAACTAAAGGAGATAATATGAAAAATATTACAACAAAAATGATGGCACAGGGGGCAGTCATAGCGGCAGTATATGTAGTACTTACACTTGCATTTGCCCCTATCAGCTTTGGTGCTGTTCAATTCAGGATTTCCGAGGCACTTTGTATTTTGCCGTTCTTTACAGTGGCGGCAGTACCGGGAGTAAGTATAGGATGCCTTTTGGCAAATATACTTGCCGGTGCGGCACTTCCGGATATTGTATTCGGAACATTGGCAACACTTATAGGTGCAATTGTAAGCTACAGACTCAGAAATATTTCAAAATGGCTGGTATGTGTACCGCCGATACTTGCAAATGCAATTATTATTCCATTTGTTCTTAAGTTTGCTTATGGTTTGGCAGATTTGATACCATATATGATGCTTACCGTGGGAATAGGAGAAGTGCTTGCAGTAGGAGTACTTGGAAACTTACTTATGTTGGCACTTGAGCCGAAAAGTTCATTTATTTTTAGGAATGAGAACAGAGCTTATCAAAAATCTTAGAAAAATAAATATTTTATAATAATATCCTGACAAAATCACAAAGCCAAAAGGCCTTGTATTTGTCAGGATATTTTTATTTTTTCGGAGAGATTAAAAATTTTTATTTACGGAAAATTACTGCAATAAAACAGCTTCGGTATGTAAATTTTGCCGAAGTTTTGAAAAGATTTTACTAACTATAGCTATAAACTGTTAGAAATGTTAGTATTAATGATTCATCAACAGATTGGATTTTATTAGCTAAAGTATTGTGGTTACGATTATTAAATATGCGAAGTTTGAGCAATACTAACAAAGCCAAAATAGAGGAAGCTATACAAATAATTTACATTTTCAATGCTTTCTGATATAATTTGCTACATTGTGTATATGCACATATTGTTAAGCCAATAAGTGAGATTTAAAAACAAGTTTCTTAGCATTTGCAAAAGTGGGCGGTCTTAAAAAGCAATATGTATAAATGAAGCTTTATAAAATAAAATCTTATCGGCTAAGCAAAAATTAAAGCTGTTTATCTTTTGTACGGACAAGTTCAGAATATAAAAACGGTTTATAAATAAAAAAGGAGAAATAAAATGAGTATAAAAAAAGCAATAAAATTTACTTTATTGTTAAGCATTGCCATATGCTTTCAATTATTTTTGATTGCTCCGAGTGTAAAAGCGGAGCAAAAAACATATACGGATAATGAAGTAAATATCAGCAAAAAAGATTTGATTATATTCCTTGAAAAGCTCTCGGGTAACTTGGAATCCGATTTGGCGGACATAGGGAATTCTGCAAATGTGGATGAGGAGTATATTAAAAACTCGGTAAAGAAATTAAAAGAGCTGAATATAATAGATGAGCATGTATCATTTGACAATCTTTATGAAAGTCCAAAGAAGGAAGAAGTTTATTATATACTTGCAAAGTATATAGGAGTTGAAGCTGCTGATGGGAAAACCGCTTTTAATGATGATGAAAAATTACAGTCATGGTCAAGAGGATATATAAAAGAACTTGAAAACCTTGGTGTTATTGATGGGAAAGATAAGAGCTTTGAGCCTGATAAGGTATTAAACAGGGGTGAATTAAGGGATGTGAATAAGGAACTTTTCCTTGCAGTTATCAATACCTCTCAAAGTTTCAGGGCAGATGAGAATAATAAGTCCAAGGCTTTTATAGTTGTCAATGCCAATGATGCTCTTATAGAAAATGTTAAAACACAAACTCCAATACTTATAAATGCCAAAGCAAGTAATGGAAGGTTAAGGATTATAAACTCCGATATAAGTAAGATCTATATTGCCGGTGGAAGTCAAAACTTTGAGGTACAACTTTCAAACTCCAAGCTGCAATCGGCAAAAAGCCTTGGAAAAAATATTTCCTATACCAATCTGGGACCGGACGGTAAGGTAGGTCCCTTGCCAAATCCGGAAGAGTATAAACCGGGAGATAAAAGAGTTGTTACAAAGATAATAAAAAGCAGTAAAAGTCATAGTTCATCAAGCAGTTCTTCGGGAAATAATAATCAAAAAGAGAATAAATCTCAAAGTGACAAAGAAGCTGAAGAAAAAGGAAGAACTCAAGATAAAGATAATCCAAAGAAGAATGCTGAAGGCAGCGGCTCCGCTAATAAAAAAACTCCGCAAGAAAACAGCCCTTCTGAAGATAAAAGTAAATCAGGTGGAGGAAGCAGCACCGCTAATAAAAAAGCTCCACAAGAAAGCAGCCCTTCTGAAGGTAAAAATAAATCAGGTGAAGGTAACGGCACCGCTAATAAAAAAGCTCCACAAGAAAACAGCCCTTCTGAAGATAAAAATAAAACAGGTGAAGGTAACGGCACCGCTAATAAAAAGACTCCACAAGAAGGTAAGACTTCCGGCAGCAAAAACAAAACGGGAGAAAGTAATATAGGAAATCCCGGTAATAAGGCAAAAGATAATAAAAAAGAACTCTTGCCTAAAGAAAATGAAACAGTTCCTAATGAAAGTAGTGAAGATAAGGCATTAGAAAATGCGAGCGAAGACTTTATAATACTGAATGAACATTTGTATGCGGATAAAACATTAAAATATAAGGCATTAGACGGAGTAAACCTTGAAGACAATGCACTTATAGGACTTAAATTAAGTGGAGAAAATAACGGAGTAAAGCTTAATATAAAGTGGGAAGGAAAAAGTCTTGAACAGGTAAAGAACGCTCAAAAAGGTGAATATCAGCTTGCTGTAAGCAGCTTAGAGGATCTTGTAATCAATAATAATAACTATGGCAAGGTTAAATTTATAGTAAAAATAATTATAGAATAGGTGAGTTATGTATAAGATAAGTAAAAAACTTGCCTTGTTTTGTGCCGTACTTCTTATAAACCCTTTAGTTTTTACAGCTAAACCGGGCTTTGCGGCACAAAATAATGGGGGTAGAGTTTCTGAATATGCAAAGGATACAGACGAGAAATTAAAAGCAGCTAAGTCCGAGTACGAAAACGATGTAGACGAAAAACTAAATACATCTAAGTCCGAGTATAAAGAAGAAACGGATAAAAAATTAAATACATCTAAGTCCGAGTATGAAGAAGAAACGGATAAAAAATTAAATGCAGCTAAGTCGGAATATACAAAAGATACTGATAAGAAACTAAATTCGGATAAGGCTGATGATGAAAAAGAGGCAAATAAGCCTAAGGAGTTGAGACTTATAATAGAGCTTGATAAGGACTCCTTGGTAGAAGAGGCTATAAATAAAGATATAGACTATGATAAATTGGATGAAGCCTTTGTAGATGAAAAAAAGCAGGAATTAAAAGAAGACCAGGATAAGCTTTTAACAGATATAAAAAATGAGGCAATAAAGGTGGATGCCAAAGAAGTAAGGCATTATGATACCATATTCAATGGAATATCATTAAGTGCCGATGCTACTGAGATAGAAAAAATAGAAGCACTCCCCGGAGTAAAAAGTGTGTATGTATCACAGGAGTTTCAAAGACCTTATCTTAAGTCATCTGGCAGTATAATAGGTTCGGGATATGCGTGGAATACACTTGGCTATAAGGGCGAGGGCAGTGTTATTGCAGTAATAGACTCAGGTATAGATTACAGACATAAGGCACTTAGACTTGATGAATCGGTACAGCCTATGTACAGCAAGGAAGATATAGAAAAGATAATAGCCGAAAAAGGATTAAAAGGCTCTTATTATTCGGACAAGGTACCTTATGGCTATAACTATTATGATTTTAATAAAAATTTGCTAAACAGTTTCGGTGTAATGCATGGTATGCATGTATCGGGAATAGCTGCCGCCAATGATAATGATAGTAAGATTTTCGGTGTGGCACCCAATGCACAAATACTTGCACTTAAGGTATTTTCAGATGACCTTGAGTATCCTACAACATTTACCGATATTTGGCTAAAAGCCTTGGATGATGCTATAACATTGAAGGCGGATGTAATAAACCTAAGTCTTGGAACGGCAGCCGGATTTTCAATGGAGAACAGGGCTTATCCGGAAAATGAGGTTATAGAAAAGGCAAGAAAAGCAGGAATAGTGGTTTCGGTTGCTGCCGGTAATGACGGCAATATTACCGCCGGAAATATAAATAACGTAGAACCTTTAAAGGAAAATTACGATACTGCTTTAATAGCCAATCCGGCAGTAAATGAAGGAACTATAGCAGTCGCATCCATGGAAAATACTAAAAGGCATATGTATGCTATAAGATGGAAGGATGGCTGGGGTGCCTATGTAAATGAGGAAATGGACCTGCATAAGGGAGAAAATCCGAAAAAAATTATAAGTGCGGCTATATTTGATATAAAAAACGCTAAACAAGAGCTTATTAAAAAAGAAAATATAGAAGATAAACTCGTACTTTTTGAAATCCCTACAGCAAGAGATGCCTTTGGGTTTGCGGATAAACTTGAGGCAATAGCTGCATTAAGACCTGCTGCCATTGTTTTTTACAACAACAGGAGCATGGCTGAGCAGATAGGCGGCAATCTTGAAGTTCCGGGTAATGCAGGAAAGCTTACCTGTATCCGTATAAAAAGAAGTACCTATGATAAGTTAATGGAAGAATACAGGGAAAATAGTACACTAAGACCTGAGATATTTACGGAAATGACGGATGTTGATAATGTAGCAGCGGGAAGTGTTTCAAAGTTTTCTTCATGGGGACCTACTCCCGACCTTAGAATCAAGCCGGAGATCAGCGCTCCTGGAGGGCATATATACTCAAGCATTGAAGATAATAAGTATAAGGATATGTCCGGTACTTCCATGGCTGCTCCTCAGGTAACGGGAGCCACAGCCATACTTAAACAATATATAAAAGCAAAGAATATACAAACCGATAACAGTTCGGAATTTATAAAACTTTTACTTATGAATACCGCAACTCCTCTAAAGGATGAGGGAATATTTGAAGATATACCCTACTTTGTAAGACAGCAAGGAAGCGGTGCTCTAAATATTGAGAATGCATTAAAAACCACCGTAGTAGTAAGGGCACAAGGAACTAATGATAATATAGCTGACGGTAAACTTGAACTTAGGGAACTTAAGGAGAAAAGGTTTGAGGTAAGACTTAGACTTGAAAACTTCGGTGACAGTACAAAAAGCTATAATATAAATTCAGTTGCACTTTATGAGCCTACAGACGGTACTTACAGACTTCAAAGATCGGAAATAATACACTCCAATGAGTCCAATATAAGCAGAGAGATAAGTGTAGAGGCACATTCATCCGCAAGTATAGACTTTACTATGGATTATTCGGATGCTCTAAACTTGGAAGAGGATAATTTTATAGAAGGTTTTATAAGTCTTAAGGATAAAGACGGAGTATCCGACCTTAGTATACCTTTCCTCGGATTTTACGGAGATTGGAGCAGGCAAAGAGCCATAGATGCCTTCCAACTTCCGGAAATCGGAAATACAAAAAGAAATGTGCAATTTTTTGTAAATAAAAATGCAGGAGTCAGTTCTTCAATGCTTGGAACAAGTATGATGCTTAAGCTTCCGCTGTATGATAATGCGATATATTTTTCACCGAACAGTAAGTACTATCCTGATTTGGCGGCAAGAATAGCACCGCTTAGAAATATGGAGCAGATAGAGTATTCGATACTTGATGCTAAGACGGAGGAAACTTTAAGAGTTTTAGGCGTCTCAAAGCAGGTAAGGAAACTTAGCAGACTTTCAGTCAATAAAAGTTTTAAGTTTATGCCGGATTCTGTATGGGACGGAAAACTTGGGGGGAATGTTGTAGAGGACGGTGCGGAATACATATATTGTATTAAGGCGAAACTTAATAATAATAATGTTGGAGGCAGTGGAGAGCAGGTCTACAAATTCCCTGTAAGAGTAGACAGCTTGGCTCCTAAGCTCAGTACTGCAAATGAAGTTCAGGTAAATGATATTGACGGCAATATGAAGGAAATAGTATTTAATGTTCATGATAAGGGCATAGGTATAGAGAATGTATATTTGCAGTCAATAAGATATGCACAGTCTGATAATGATGATACAAGTATTAGATATGGAAAATCATTTGTTATAAGATTTCAGGATGAACCTGTGAGAGAGGGAAAAGAGCTGATAAAGGTGGAAGACGGTAAGCTTAATATACCTTTAGAAGCAGTACCCAATAATCCTACTTCAAGGGGGGAGGTGCATGTTTATACCAACGGTTACAGAAACTCGGATATAGAAGTGCACTGTCCATATTTTGCCGACACTTCAGATATGATTATAGATGCTGTTGACTATATGGATAATAAAAGCAGAACAACTCTTGGAGCTGTCAGAGAAAGAAATTATAATCAGGTTAATTTCCTTAACTTTTTTGATTATATAAGCAATAATAATGCAAGTGTTTATGTAAATGATATAAAGCTTGATGATATGACCTACAGCCTTATAGAAAAGGAAGCGGTGATTAAGATACAGCTGGCAGATGATAGTTCTCATTTGCATAAGCTTACTCTAAAACATGATAATATTGAAGAAAATATAATTCTTGATAATAGAGTAAACTCTGAAACGGCTAAAAAATATAACTTCAAATATGATGAGGACAATCTTTATTATGAATTTACAATAAATCCTATGGATACAAGCTTTGATATAACAACGGTATTTAGAGAAGGAAAGCCTAAGCAAAATCTTGGTGATGAAGAAGAAAGTATTTCAGAGATTACCGATAATGATGCCAGTCCGTCAAATGCCGAAAAGAAGCCTTATCCGGTAGTATTTCTTAAAACACCTGAGTTTTTTGATGTACTTGGAAACAAAAGCATCAAAGAGGGAGAGATAGATATATCCGGTTTTGTAGGATATGTGGATGAGGATGACAGTGTTGAAAGCGTGCAAATAAAGCTTGTAGATAATGACGGCAATGAGCTTTTAAGTCCTATAACTATAGGTAAAGATGAGCTTGTAAAAAGCAATATTGTTTATAAAAAAGCCGGAAAGGTCATATATAAGGGCGAGGCTTATTCCTTTGAAAGCAAAATAAAACTTGAAACATTTAACGTAAATATAAAAGTTGAGGTAAGCACTGAAAATAAAAAGTCGGCAAGCATAGTAAGAAGATTATTCTATGATAAGATACATCCTGTAATAGATTATCAGGTATATGAAAGAGGGCTTGATGCCGATACGGTAAATATTAAGATTCGCTCCCTTGATAATTCATTTAAGTTAAGCCTTTATAATGGAGATTCACTTATAGGAACGGATGATAAGTCCTCAAGTTCTTATATTGCAAGCAAAGACGGTAATACTACACAGATAGTTAAACAAATAGAAGTTCCGTTAAACGAGGGGCAAAACAGTATAAAAATAAGTGCGATAGACCTTGCAGGCAATAAATCGGAAAAGACCATATATATTTATAGGGCAAAAAATAATTAGTACATGAAAAGAGAGAGCCGCTTTAAGGCTCTCTTTTTAAGTTTTAGATAAACCTACCCCAACATTTGACAAAGTATCTAAGTTTTGCACAATCAATCTTGCCATATATCGACCGAACAACAATTCCTTATTGCAGTGTGAGCGGAAGGAGCTTATAATTTATTTAAAGACGGAGAAAGGAGCAGTTTATAAATAGCTTTTATAAATGATAGTTTAGCCATCAAAGTCCCCAATATAAAAGTTAAATTTCAAAAATATCTAAAATTCAACAGCTATGATATTTATCTGCCGGTCTATGGAGCAGGAAATCATAGTATTCTAAATGATTATTCAATCAAGAAATCCAAAAACTGATTTTATACATATAAAAATATATGAAAATACTACTTTAATGCAAAGCCCACGCAGGTTGTAGCGAATATATCAGTTGCAAACAGATAGGTTTTCAATATATTTATAAAACCGTCTGATATATGTTATAAAATCAAAAACATGGCATTGCCATAGTCCAAAGTATCAATGAAAAAGTGTCACAGAAAAGGCTTACTAGGTAGCCGCTCATTGATACAAAACATATTGAAAATAGAAAGTCATGTAAGTTAAACTGTCAGGATATGGGAATATTTTGGCAGTTTTTTTGATACCTTAATGTGAGTATAAAATTTTCCGGATTTAGAAAATATAAAAATATTTTGAAAGCAATTCACCTAAATCCCGTTTGCATAATCTGAAAAATTTCGATTATAAAAATATAGTCTTAAATATTTATACATATTTGTAGTATATAATAGTGTAGATTTTATGATTAAATTATTTTATACGGAGGAAAAGTGAAGAGAAAAGGTATAGTTGGTATAGTGATAGTTCTTTGTATCATACTTGGAATTATATTTATATCGGGGAAGATGGATGATTTTGGGAGTTCAAAAGATAAGATAACAGAATCTGAAATATATCAAGTTGAGAATGATGAGGTAGCACTTGTATATAATTACTCTTTACAAAAAGCCAAAGCAATTTATAAAGACGGAGTGGTATATATACCTTTAAATTGGACGGGATCAATACTTAATGATAAGTTTTATTATAATGAAGGAGAAAAGCTTCTTTCATATACATTGCCGACAGAGATAGTATATGCAAATTTTGAGAATACAGATAATAACGGCAAGCCCCTTTTGCTTGAAGAGGGTGGGAAAGTCTATATTTCTATAGAAACGATAAAGGCATATACTGATATATGGGTGGATAGTTTTATTGAAGGTGATATCAAAAAAGTATATATAAATAACAGATATGGCAAATATGAAGAAGCCGAAGTGAAGTCAAAGTCGGTACTTAGAGCGGATGCAAGCAAAAGATCCGCAAGTATAGAAAATGTCGAGTTAAATAAGGATGATACCGTAATTATAGTGGAACAAAATGACAATTGGTATAGGGTTCTTACAAGGAACGGTTCATTAGGATATGTAAAAAAGAATCGCTTGAAAAACTTTAAAGAAATGGAGAGAGTCAGCGGTTTTACAAAGCCTCAGTATACATCCATATCTATGGATGAGAAGGTGGTGCTCGGGTGGCATCAGGTCACAACAGTTGCGGCAAATGCCAATTTAGCGGATGTGGTTAATAATACAAACGGAATGAATGTAATATCACCCACATGGTTTAAACTATCCGATAATAAGGGGAATTATACTTCCATAGCAGCAAAGGACTATGTGGATGCCGCACATAAAAAGGGCTTGCAGGTATGGCCGCTTATTGATAATTTCAGTAAGGATATAAGTACATTAAAGATTTTATCATCTTTTGAAAACAGGAAAAACCTTATTAAAAACTTGATGAATGATGCCAAGGCATATGGATTTGACGGTATAAATATAGACTTTGAGTCATTGACTCAGGATAATGCACCGCATTTTATTCAATTTATAAGAGAACTTTCGGTTTCCTGCAGAAATAATGGACTGGTATTGAGTGTGGATGTGCCTATTCCGGCATCCTACAATATGTACTATGAAAGAGCTAAACTGGCTGAGGTTGTGGATTATGTGATAAATATGGGCTATGACGAACATTACAGCGGATCTGACGAGGGCAGCAGTGCATCTATAGATTTTGTAAAGAATTCTATTACAGACAGTTTGGCTGAAGTGCCTAAGGAAAAGCTTATAAATGCAGTACCTACATATACAAGAGTTTGGACTAGGGAGAATTCAAAATTAAGTTCAAGCGCACTTGGAATCAATGGTGCAACTAAATGGGTTAAGGAGAACAATGTAAACTTAACCTGGGATGATGAAGTAGGTCAGTATGTGGGACATACTACTATAGGAAATGCCACCAAATATATATGGATGGAAGATGAGCGTTCCATGACTCTGAAAATGGAGGCTGTTAAGGAAGCTGATTTGGCGGGAGTGGCAGTCTGGAAACTTGGACTTGAGCCGAAAGAAATCTGGGATATAATATCATTTAAATAATAATGGATATTTATTAAAATATGTAGTATCATAATATGGATATGCAAAAATCAGTCATATATAATGGCTGTTTTTTTGCGTCATTTTTATAATGAAAGGGTAATACAATGAAAAAGTTTAATGGGAGTCCAGCTTTTTTAGGACTCACAATGTCAATATTGTTTTCATTTAATGCCTATGCAGGCGTAGAAGGATGGAAACTGGAGAATAATAACTGGAAATATTATAAGGAAAATAAGACCTTAAAAGCATGGCAACAGATAAATAATAACTGGTATTTTTTTAATGAGGACGGAAGCTTAAAAACAGGTTGGCTTCAGGATGCTTCCAATAACTGGTATTTCTTAGACAGCAGTAAAAACGGCAATGAGGGTGTGCTTTTATCAGGTTGGCAGTGGATTGACGGATATTGTTATTATTTTGAAGGAAGTAATAAGGATACCTTTGGCAAAATGCGTGCAAATACAGTGATAGACGGATATAAGATTGACTTTACCGGCAGATGGATAAATGAAAACGGGACACAGCATTATGAAAACGGAAAAGGAATAAGTACATCAGGCGGCATAACCAATGCAGCTAAAAAAGCAGGCGGTAAAGGCAGCAATTCAGGTAGCGTAGGCAAAAGCTCAAGCGGAGAATCAAGTAGAGGAGGAAGCTCGGGCAGAGGAAGCTCCGGTGGTGGCATAAGCAGAGGCGGGAGCTCGGGAAGAGGAGGAAGTTCCGGCAGTGGTTCAAGTAGGAGTGGAGGCTCGGGTAGTGGTTCAAGCAGAGGTGGAAGTTCCGGCAGCGGTTCAAGCAGGAGTGAAAGCTTGGGTGGCGATTCAAGCAGAGAGGAAAACTCAAATATAGGAAATATCCACGAGATAAATAAAGATAAAAAGATAGAAAGTCAGGTCGGAAATGCCGCACAGAATTCAGGTTCAAATATAACAGAAAGTTTGAATGGAAATATCCGTACCGAAAATTCAAGGACTACAGATAATAAAATTTCTGACAGCAATAAGCAACTGCCAAATAACAGCCAAAAAAGATTTGATAATACCGTCAATAAAAACCTGAATGGAGAAGATAATACCTCCAACAAATCCGCACCAAGGGAGATTGGTAATAATACTTCTGATGATAAAGCGGAAAACAATTCAAATAATGCTCACAATCAAAACGGCAATACTTCAGGGCAAAGTAATACCGGCACTACCCCAAATCAAAGCAGCACGGAATCAAATAATTCTGCAAATGAAAATAATACCGGAAATAATTCGGGGCAAAATAATACCGGCACTACCCCAAATCAAAGCAGTACGGAATCAGATAATTCAGCAAACGAAAATAACAACGGCAATACTTCAAATCAAAGTAATGCAGGCAACACGCCAAATCAAAGCGGCACGGAATCAGATAATTCCGCAAACGAAAATAATACCGGCAATAATTCAGGACAAAATAATGCAGGAGAGGAAAATCCGGGTGCAAATAATGAGGGCAACACCCCTCCTTCCACAGAGGAAAATAACAATACAGTTCAGCCACCTGTATCAGGTAATACAGAAAATCCTACACAACCTGATACACAGGAGCAGCCAAATAAGAATGAGGAGAGTGCCGAGGATAAGGCTCAGAGGATAAATGATTCTTTGATTACACCGGAGAATGACAATGTTGTACAGTATACCAATGAAGATGGAGAAATCAGAACCATAATATGGGCAAAGGGTATAAACGGACCGGTTATGGGAGAAGGCGGAGATTTTCATAAGGAGATAACACAGGGCGGTTCAGACACCTATGTAAGCTATAAAGCCCCGTTTTCAAGCGGAGACGGGTGGTATGATGTTAACAAAACAAGAAGCGGGGGAAATATTGATATAGATAAGAATCTTTGCTTCGCTGCGGTAGCATCAAATATGCTGCATTGGTGGTTTGATCAAAATATTGAAAATGTTGACAATTATATAGTAAAAAACGGAGATATCATACACGCCAACAGACAACTATCAGATTTAAAGGCTTCTTTTGAAAGTCAGGAAGAGAGTAAAATATTTGAACTTTATAAAGTTTTGTACGGCTATAATGAGAGAGGTTTTTACACCGATCTTTTAGTGGATTTATTTATAAACGGATATACACCTAAACTTAGCGGTGCTACCAATATAGAAAGGGATGATTTGGTTCCTGATAATAATGGCGGATTTTTCTATGATGTATTTAAGGAGAAAAAACTTACAGACCGTACTTATGGAGGGCGCTATGAATCTTTAAGTGAGGATCTTAAGCTTGAACTTGGAAGAGGCGGTTTGGTCGGTTTATCTCATAAGGTATTTTCAAGAAATAATCATATAGTAACCTTATGGGGTGCCGAGTATGATTTAAACGGAAAGTTAAAAGCCGTATATGTCAGTGACTCGGATGATCAGGATGAAAGCAATGTTGGAATGAAACGCTATGAGGTTCGCAATATGGGCGGAATAGCAAAGGTATCCACAAATATTACCGACAAGTCGGCGGGTGCCGCTGTAGGATATCTTCATATCCTCTACCTTGGAACAAATCAATGGAATGATTATTTCAGATAAAAATAAAGGTCTGAATCTTACACAAGAAATCTTGTGATATGGATTCAGACCTTTTATTATACAAAATTATATTATCCTCTTTATATTATTTGCCAGTATCTCATCCAGTTCGGGAGAAAAGTTTCCATTTGAAACCAAGGCGTCAATATCTCTAAAATCGGACAACTTAAAAAATCCTCCTGCCTCTTCCTTGGTATTATCACAAAGAAGCACAGTTTTATTTGCATTTTCTATCATGCTCTTTTTTACAAGCCCCTGAGAGTCGTCACCCTCAAATATTCCCTTGGTGTTGATAGCTTTGCATGAAATAATGGCAAGTTCCGCATTAAAATTTTTGATAAAACTTGAAGCAAATTCTCCAACAATGGAAAGACTCTTATGCTTTAACACTCCGGGGCAGAGGAAACATTTTAAATCCTGCGCATTTGAGAGTTCATTTGCTATATTTATACCATTGGTAATAATAGTGATATTATGCCTTAGCTTAAGAAGCGGTGCCAGCTGGCAAACAGTGGATGATGAGTCCAAAAATATCACCATGCCGTCCTTTAAAAGCTGGGCTGCCTTGCCGGCGATAAGCTGCTTTTTATCAAGGTTTTCAATCCTTCTCATACCGATAGGGCTTTCATTGGCAGACTTCACTATCACGGAGACATAGCCATGAGATCTTTTTACTATTCCCTCCTCTTCAAGTGCAATCAAATCCCGCCTTACAGTAGAGCGTGAAGCAAAAATTCTTTGGCATAGGCTGTCTATGGTTGATATCCCATTGCACTTATTTAAAACATCCAATATCTGCTGTTTTCTTCCATTCGAATCCATAAATAATCCTCTTACTTTTATTATACAGTTGCCCTCTTTAAGCAACAGTTTAGGGGCAAGCTGTCACAGGGTTGAACAAAAAAATTCACACATGAACATTATATCATAAAATAAAAAAAAGTATTCAAGAATATATTCATATATATATTTTTATTATTAAATATGTTATATTGTATTCACTGAAAAACATTTTCGGTAATATTTTAGATATATGAAAATTAAAAACAAAAACAAGTGAAATAATCAAAAATACTGATAATTTTTCATATAAAATGTAGCGATTGCTAAAAGGGTTTGTGAATAAATTTTCAGCATAAATAAATTGAAAAAGGTTTGTGTTTTGACAGGGGGTAAGAGATATGTCTGAAAGATTATCGATTTTATTATTGAAAGTTGGTGAAGTATGAACAAGGTATTGGCTTTCGATATGGGAGCAACTTCCATCAGAGGTATTGTCGGATATATTGAGGGAGGGAAGCTTATAACAGAGGAAGTTATGAGAATGTCCCACAGTATAAAAGAAAAAGACGGCAGACTGTACTGGGATTTTAAAGCTATTTTGGAAAAAATAGTAAGCACAATCATAGAAAACAAAGATGTTTCATGTATAGGTATTGATACATGGGGAGTTGATTTCGGAGTGATTGATGCAAAAGGAGAACTTATAGATACTCCGTTTTCCTATAGAGATGAAAAGTATTCTATAGGAAGAGAAGAAGCTAAGGAAAAGATAAGTGAGCTTGAGATATTTAAAAACAGCGGAAATCAGATAATGACTATAAATACAATATTTCAGCTTCTTACATTAAAGAAACTTAATCCTGATATATATGAAAAGGCGGATAAGATGCTTATGATGCCCGATCTGATTTTTTATATGCTTACAGGAAAGAAGATAGGTGAAGAAACTATCTGGTCTACAACAGGACTCTATGATATGGGGCAGAGAAAGGTTTCAGATACTATATTTGAAAAGCTTGAACTTAAAAAGAGTCTGGTTCCGGAGATTGTAAAGGCAACAGAAATATCAGGAAATACAAAGGATTCAAAAATAGAGGAACTTAGAGCTTTATCAATAGATGTGATACCTGTATGTACACATGATACTGCAAGTGCACTTTTAATGACCGACAGTTTCCTTGATGAGGACAGTATGTTTTTAAGCTGCGGTACATGGTCACTGATAGGAAGTGTAGTAGATAAATGTATCATAAATGAAGAAGCGTATGAGAACAGTCTTACCAATGAGTTGGGATTTGACTCAAAGCCTATGTTCTTTAAGAATATCACAGGACTTTATCTTTTGGAAAAATATAAAGCACAGCTTGAAAGTAAACTTGGCAGAAAGATACCATTTGATGAAATCAGTGATTATGTAAACAAATTGAATAAAAAGCTTTCACTCATAGATATGGATGCTGAAGTTTTTGCAAAAGAAAGTATTGATGTAAAGAGTGAAATTGATAACTTTATAAAAAATCAGGGCGGCGATACTCCCGAAGATGATTTTGACTACTTTGCCGTTATTTATGAGAGCATGGTAGCAAAATATATGGAAGTAAAAGCCGATATTGAAAAGATTTTAAATAAGAGTTTTAAGAAAATCCATATCATCGGGGGCGGTGCCAAGTCAAGCGTACTTACATCTATGATCGCAGATAAAATGGGGGTAGAGGTAAAGGCGGGACCTTATGAGAGTTCAGCCCTTGGAAATATACTTCTTTCATTACTACATTTGAAGGAAGTAAGTGATTTAAAAACAGGTATTGAATTGATCTTAGGATCATGTGAGATAAAAAGAATAGATTCAAAATAAGGAGGGAAATATGAATCATCCAAAGATAGGAATCAGACCTACAATCGACGGCAGATGGGGCGGCGTTAGAGAGTCCCTTGAAGAACAGACAATGAACATGGCAAAAAGAGCGGCTAAGCTTATAGAAGATAACCTCAGATATCCTGACGGAGAAAAGGTAGAGGTAGTAATATCTCCAACAACCATCGGAGGAGGTGCCGAGGCTGCTGTTTGTGAAGAGTTCTTTGCAAATCAGAATGTAATAGGAACTCTTACAGTTACACCATGCTGGTGCTACGGAACAGAGACAATGGATTTGAACCCTAATACAATCAAGGCTGTATGGGGATTTAACGGAACAGAAAGACCGGGTGCGGTTTATCTTGCGGCAGTTATGGCTGCATATGCACAGAGGGGACTTCCGGCATTCTCAATCTATGGAACGGAAGTTCAGGATAAGGACGATACAACTATAACAGCAGATGTGGCAAAGAAGATTTTAGACTTTGCAAGAGCGGCTGTGGCTGTAGGTGTAATGAAGAATAAATCATATGTAAATATCGGTGCGGTATCCATGGGTATTGCAGGCAGTGTTGTAAATGTAGATTTCTTACAGAAGTATCTCGGAATGAGAACCGAGTGGGTAGATATGACAGAGGTTCTTAGAAGAATTACACTTGGTATCTACGACCATGAAGAGTTTGAAAGAGCTCTTGCATGGGTAAAGGAATACTGCAAAGAAGGTATGGACATCAATGCAGGTAAGGACTTCCCTGAGATAATCAAGAAGTCAAGATATATTGAAGATGACAAGCAGTGGGAATTCTGCGTAAAGCATGCAATGGTAGTAAGAGATATCTTAGAAGGAAATCCGAAGCTTGCAAAGATGGGTTGGCATGAGGAATCACTTGGAAGAAACGGTATCTCAGGCGGATTCCAGGGACAGAGAATGTGGACAGACTGGCTTCCTAATGCAGACTTTACAGAGGCTATTATGGCTTCAGGATTTGACTGGAACGGTAAGAAGATGCCTACTCCATTTGCAACAGAGAATGATACATTAAACGGTGTTGCCATGATGTTCGGATGGCTTTCTACAGGAAAGGCTCCAATCTTCTCAGATGTTAGAACATACTGGTCACCGGATGCTGTAAAGAGAGTAAGCGGTAAGGAACTTAGCGGATATGCTAAGAACGGTATTATCCACCTTATCAACTCAGGTGCAAGCTGTCTTGATGCAAGTGCTGCCGCTAAGGATGAGAACGGTAAAGGAACCATGAAGGAATGGTGGAATCTTACTGATGAAGATATCAAGGCTTGCTGCGAAGCTACAGACTGGTGTAGAGCCGATTATGAGTATTTTAGAGGTGGCGGTTTCTCATCACATTTTAAGACATCAGCAGAGATGCCTGTAACAATGATTAGAGTAAATATTGTTGAGGGTGTAGGACCTACACTTCAGGTAATAGAAGGACATACCTGTGTACTTGATGAAGATGTACATAGAATACTTGACGAGAGAACAAGCAAGACTTGGCCAACAACATGGTTTGCCCCAAAAATCGGCGTAGGTGCGGTAGATTCGGTATACAATGTTATGGCAAAATGGGGTGCAAACCATGGTGCAACAGTAGAGGGACATGTAGGAGACAGACTTCTTACATTGGCTTCAATGCTTAGAATACCTGTAGCATTCCACAATGTAGAGGAAGAGAGAATATTCAGACCACATTCATTTAACGGATTTGGTACAGCTGATTTAGAGGGACAGGACTACAGAGCATGTGCTTACTATGGTCCGCTTTATAAATAAAAATCAAATACAGGAGGGCAGTAAATGCCCTCTTTATAGTAAAGGGGAAAGATTATGTTGATGGAGAAGGAAAGACTGCTTTTAATAGAGTACGGAAAGAAATTGGTACAAGCAGGTCTTACCAAGGGTACAGGCGGTAACTTAAGTATATTTGACAGAAAAAACGGACATGTTGCAATCACTCCTTCAGGAATAGATTTCTTTGAAATACAGCCTGAGGATATTGTTATCATAGATGTGGACGGTAATGTGATAGAAGGAAACAGAGTTCCTTCATCAGAGTGGGCAATGCATGTAATGCCATACAAGTATAGAGATGATATCGATGCTGTGATTCATGCTCATACAATGTATGCAACAGTTATGGCATGTTTAAGACAGGAACTTCCTGCAACTCATTATATGATTGCCGTAGCAGGTGAGAATGTAAGAGTGGCTGAGTATGCTACATACGGAAGCCCTGAACTTGCAAAAAATGCTTTTGAAGCTATGAAAGACAGAAAAGCGGTTATATTGGCAAATCATGGAATACTTGCAGGTGCCAATGATCTTCTTAACGCTTTTAATATTATAGAAGAAATAGAGTACTGCGCTGAGGTTTATACCAAGGCAAAGGCTATCGGTGAGCCGGTAATACTGCCTCATGAGGAAATGACTTTAATGGCGGAGAAGTTTAAGACATATGGTCAGAGGGTTAGTGTTAAAGATAAATAGGAGGGAGATTTTATGTCAGCATTACTTACAATGAAAAATATAAAGAAATCTTTCTCCGGAGTTGTTGCACTTAAAAATGCGGAACTTGAACTTAATAAGGGTGAGGTAGTGGCACTGATGGGTGAAAACGGTGCCGGAAAATCCACTCTTATGAAGATTTTAACCGGTATATATTCTAAGGATGAGGGTACTGTAACCTTTGAAGGAAAAGAGGTTGAGTATAAGTCGGTATCGGAATCCGAGGAGGCAGGCATTGCAATTGTTCATCAGGAGCTTAATATGATGAATGATTTGACAGTGGCACAGAATCTTTTCATCGGAAAAGAAAGAAAAAAAGGCTTCTTGATTGATGATGCTAAGATGGTAGAAGATGCCAAAGAATTATTTGAGAGATTAAATGTAGATATAAATCCTAATGTAAAGATAGGAAACCTTACTGTAGGAAAGCAGCAGATGGTCGAGATTGCAAAGGCTATTTCAACAAATGCGAAAGTCATAGTATTTGACGAGCCTACAGCAGCTCTTACAGACTCTGAGATTGAAGAACTTTTCAAAGTTATAAATGATTTAAGAGATAAGGGTACCGGAATAATTTATATCTCACACAGAATGGATGAAATCAATGTTATCTCCGACAAGGTTATTGTCATGAGAGACGGAGAGTATGTCGGCACTTTGGTTACAAAGGAATGTACCAAGGATGATATCATAAAGATGATGGTTGGAAGAACTGTATTTATGGAGCCGAAGACCAAATCCGATGTCGGTGCCGATGCGGAAGTTGTTCTTAAATGTGAAAATCTAAACAGGGGCAAGCATGTAAAGGATGTTTCCTTTGAACTTAGAAAAGGTGAAATACTTGGATTTTCAGGACTTATGGGTGCGGGCAGAACGGAGGTTGCAAGACTTATATTCGGTGCGGATCCTATGGATTCAGGTAAGATATTTATTCATGGCAAGGAAGTAAGTATAAAGTCTACAAAGGATGCTGTTAATGCAGGTATCGGATATTTGTCAGAGGACAGAAAAAGATTCGGACTTCTTGTAGATAAATCCGTAGAGGAAAATACTTGTATATCTTCACTTGAAAAGTTCACAAAGGGGCTCTTCATTGACGGTGCAAAGTCAAAAACTGTCAGTGAAAAGTATGTTAAAGAATTGAAGACCAAAACACCCGGTGTTTCACAGATTATAAAGAAACTTTCAGGTGGTAATCAGCAGAAGGTGGTTATTGCCAAGTGGCTGGTAAAAGATTCTGAAATACTGATATTTGATGAACCTACAAGAGGTATTGACGTAGGTGCAAAGAGCGAAATATATGATTTAATGGAAAGATTGGTCAAAGAGGGAAAATCAATAATAATGATTTCTTCAGAATTGCCGGAAGTACTAAGAATGAGTGACAGAGTCGTAGTAATGTGTGAGGGCAGAATAACAGGATGTCTTGACATATCTGAGGCTAGTCAGGAGGGAATTATGACATGTGCGACTAATAGACAGGGGGGAAAATGAACCTAAAAAAGCTTTTTTCAAATCAGCAGGCGGTAGTTATAGCTGCACTGGTAGTAATATGTATAGTGTTTTCACTGTTAACGGATAAGTTTTTACAGGCTACAACATTTACTAATATTTCAAAATCAGCATATTATGTAGCTTTTATGGCGATAGGAGTAACCTTTGTTATTTCCACAGGCGGTATCGACCTGTCAATAGGTACAGTTGCAATATGTGCCGCACTTATAGGCGGAACCTTTATGGAAAAAGGAACCCCGATGTTTATTGTTATATTGATAATGCTCTTGGTTGGTGCTGTATTTGGACTTATAAACGGTATTTTGGTATCACATTTTGAGTTGCCGGCGTTTATAGCCACACTTGGAACCATGATGGTTTCAAGAGGACTCGGTTCAATCGTATCAAAGACAAAGACTATCTCATTCCCACAGGGTGACAGTGCAGGTGCATGGTTTAGAGAAATATTCATGGTTACAAAGGATGGCGGTATCCTTCCAAAGAATTTCCCGACAGGGTTTATTCTTTTAGCAATATGTGCTATTGTAATGGCAGTAGTTCTTAATAAGACAAGACTTGGAAGATATATACTTTCAATAGGCTCAAACAAGGAAGCTACAAGACTTTCAGGTATTGATGTAAAAAAATATGAAACAATGGCTTATGTATTCTCAGGTGTTTTCGCAGCACTTGCAGGACTTGCATATGTAGCGGTATTCTCAACAGCACAGCCGAATACAGGTAACGGATTTGAGCTTGATGCTATTGCGGGAGTAGTTATCGGAGGTACATCACTTTCAGGTGGTGTAGGATCAATAGTTGGAACAATTATTGGTGTATTTATAATGACAGTACTTAAGATCGGTTTCCCATATATCGGAGTACAGTCACATTATCAGCTCTTTATCACAGGAATCATATTAGTATTCGCTGTGTATATGGATATCTTAAATAGAAAAAGAAAGGGATAAGGAGAAAATTATGAAAAAAAGAATGTTAGCAGTTGCAGTGGCAGGTTTGATGGCAATGTCACTTGTTGCATGCGGCGGAGGATCAAGCAGCGGTTCAAGTGAGGCTGAAAAGACAACAGCGGCACAGGCAGACAGCTCAAAGGCGGAGGAGACAAAGGCAGAGGCAAGCGCAGACGGAAAGAAGATTAACGTTATCGCTAAGGGATTCCAGCATCAGTTCTGGAAGGCTGTAGAGAAGGGTGCAATGCAGGCAGGTACAGATTTAGGTGTTGAGGTATCATTCCAGGGACCTGATAATGAGTCGGCAATCGCACAGCAGATCGAGTATTTGGATGCAGCTATTGCACAGAAGCCAACAGCTATTTGTTTTGCAGCACTTGACACACAGGCAAGTTTAGGTTCAATCCAGACAGCAATGGATGCAGGCATCCCGATAATCGGATTTGACTCAGGTGTTCCGGATGCACCGGCAGGAGCTATCAAGGCTAATGCATCTACAAACAACCTTGTAGCAGGACAGTTAGCAGCTAAAGAGACATATGAGCTTATCAAAGATAAGATTGAAGGTGCTTCAGGTACAGTTAGAATCGGTGTTGTTGCTCAGGAGTCAAACTCACAGTCAATCGTTGAGAGAACAAAGGGCTTCGTTGAGGAGATGACAAAGCTTGTTGGAGAAGACAAAGTTTCAGTTGAAGGACATGACAGCTTAAAGAAGGAGAAGGCAGGAGCACCTGTTGTTATCGATGTAGGTATACCTGCAGAAGTTAAGGATGCAGACGGTGCAGCTGTTGCATCAGCTATCTTAGAGAAGTCAGACCTTATCGCAATCTACGGTTCAAACGAGTTTGCAGCAAATGCTATCATCACAGCTAATGAAGGTCTTGATAAGATCGGTGAGGGTAAGGTTGTTGCAGTAGGATTTGACGCAGGTAAGAAGCAGCTTCAGGCAATCAAAGACGGTTTATTTGCAGGTAGCGTAACACAGGATCCTGTTCAAATCGGTTATAAGGCAGTTGAGCTTGCAGTAAAGGCAGCAAACGGCGAGAGCGTATCAGATGTTGATACAGGTGCATTATGGTATACAAAGGACAATATGGAAGATCCTAAGATCGCTCCATGTTTATACGAATAAGAGGCGGTTATGCTAAAAGGTATACCTGAAATAATTTCACCCGAACTTTTGAAATACCTTTGTGAAATGGGCCATTCAGACAGACTTGTCATTGCAGACGGCAATTTCCCCACACATAGTGTGGGGAAGAATGCCCATATCATAAGAATGGACGGTCATGGTGTATGTGAGATATTGGATGCCGTATTAAAGGTTTTTCCACTTGATACATATGATGAACATCCTGTTAAAATCATGGAAAAGGTACCGGGAGATACTGTAGAAACACCTATTTGGGATGAGTTTAAAGAAATAGTATCAAAATATGATGCCAGAAAAGATGTAATAGGCAGTATCGAAAGATTTAAATTTTACGAGGAAGCAAGAAGTACATACTTAATCATTGCTACATCAGAAAAAGCACTCTATGGTAATATAATGTTGCAAAAGGGTGTTGTATAGTATCAGTCAACATAGTAGCGGATAATAGGGGGATTCATTATGGCTAACAGAATTATATTAAATGAAATATCTTATCATGGAAAAGGTGCTATTTTAAGTGTTACAGAGGAAGCAAAGCTTAGAGGTTTCAAAAAGGCTTTTGTTTGTTCCGATCCTGATTTGGTTAAATTCAATGTAACAAAAAAGGTTACCGATTTACTTGATAAAGAGGGACTTGAGTATGAAATTTATTCTGATATAAAGGCAAATCCGACAATTGAAAATGTTCAAAGCGGAGTAGAGGCTTTTAAAAAATCAGGAGCAGACTATATAATTGCTATCGGTGGAGGTTCATCGATGGATACTTCTAAGGCTATCGGTATAATCATTGCAAACCCTGAGTTTGAAGATGTTAGAAGTCTTGAAGGACTTTCACCGACAAAGAATCCAAGCGTTCCGATATTTGCAGTACCTACTACAGCAGGTACAGCGGCAGAGGTTACAATCAATTATGTTATTACAGATGTAGAGAAGAAAAGAAAATTTGTATGTGTAGATCCACATGATATTCCTGTAGTAGCATTCGTAGATCCTGATATGATGTCAAGTATGCCAAAGGGACTTACAGCATCAACAGGTATGGATGCACTTACACATGCTATCGAAGGATATACTACAAAGGGTGCAAATGTAATTACAGATATGTTTAACTTAAAGGCTATTGAGCTTATAGCTAAGTCACTTCGCGGTGCAGTAGAGAACACAGCTGAGGGAAGAGAAGGTATGGCTGTCGGTCAGTATCTTACAGGAATGGGATTCTCCAACTGTGGACTTGGAATAGTTCACTCAATGGCACATGGACTCGGTGCATTATATGATACACCTCATGGTGTAGCAAATGCTATTATTCTTCCTACAGTTATGGAGTATAATGCGGATGCAGTTGGCGAAAAGCTCAGAGATGTAGCTAAAGCTATGGGAGTGGAAGGCACAGAGAAGATGAGCGAAGCGGAGTATAAAAAAGCTGCTGTGGATGCGGTGAAGAAGCTTTCTGAGGATGTAGGCATTCCAAAGGATTTGAAAGATATAGTAAAACCTGAGGATGTAGATTTCTTATCACAATCAGCTATGGATGATGCTTGCAGACCGGGTAATCCAAGAGATCCTAAATTTGAGGAGATTAAGGAATTATTCCTTAGTTTGATGTAAAATTTTTACCTTTTATAATATTTTAAAGCAAGGGGCGTATACTGACCTGAGGGAGAGTATATGTCCTTTTTTGGTTTTACTTATTATAATGTTATATTTACATTTATATGCCTATATAGTACAGTGTACTATAGAAAAGAGATATGTACTTAAATGAAAAATGGAGGCTATATGGAAAACTTTAATAAAAGATGCCCATACTGCGGAAAGATCATGGAAAGGGGAGAAATCCCCAGAGGTAAAGGACGTTCATCTCATGATATTAAGTGGATTCCTGAACGCAAAAAAGGTAAATGGTATGAGAATTTATTATATCCTTTTGCCGATGAATATGAAGATAAGGTAATAGAATTAACCAGTAAGTATTATCCCACAATATGGGATGAGAAGAAGTGCATAGCCTATCTTTGCAGAGAGTGCAAAACAATAATAATCGATATTTAAAAGTAAGAAGCTTTGCAGTATATATTCTATCATAAAAGATATATTAAAGATAAAGTTCATTATACAAGGACTTTTCCCTGTAGAGTAAAAAGGATATTTTAGTAAGGGAGGATTTATGGAAAAAGCAAAAGTAAAATGCCCATACTGCGGGAAGACTATGAGTGAGGGTATAATAGAAGGTGCAAGGTATTCACTTTGGTGGCGGGATACAGACAGTAAAAGAGGTTTTTTAAAATCGCTTTTAAACTTGGATAAAAAGAATGTAAGACTAAGCTATCCTTTTTATGGTAAATATTGCATCGCTTATTTATGCAGGGGTTGTGAAAAGGTAGTAATAGATATTGCGGAAAATAATAGAGATATTAGAAGAGATTATGGCAGTGACATACAAATTGATTGACATTTTGTATGTCACTTTTTCTTTTAAAACTTGGATATAGATTTGCTAAAGAAAGATTCAGTATAGAATCCGTACCGGCATTTTGAAAATACTAAAATAAAAATATCACATAGTACCTTGCATTATAAAGTACTATGTGGTATCATCTTTATAAATCATATGTAGTATTATCATGCAGTATGCTTTTATATATAAAATTATTAAAAAGTAAAGCATGAATCATTTGATGTTTTGTTTAGAATTGGAGTTTAGCTATATTTCCATAAATATAGTCATAAAAATATAATAAAGTAAAAATAATATAGTATTAAATATCAAATTGAAAGGTAGTATAATACATGTACAATTTATTATTTAACAGTTCTGTCAGATAAGCATCATAAATAATATATAGAATGGAGAAATATATGAAGATAGGGAGAATAGTGATAGCTGTAATAGTTGTTGCGGCAGTGGCTTTTACAGTATATAGATTTGTCGGTTCAAAGAAGGTGGAGGTAGTAACAGATACCAGACCGGGTGTTATGACGGTGGAGCCTGAAAGAAGGAATATAGTAATATATACGGAGCAGATAGGAACAATCGCCCCTACTCAAAGCGTATCGGTATTTCCTAAGGTAGGAGGTGAGGCGCTTTCGGTTAATTTTAATGTGGGTGATAATGTAAATGCCGGAGATGTTTTGGCAACAATAAATTCCGATGCACTTACAGCACTGAAAATTCAGATGGATGCGGCAAAGGTCACTATGAATGATACCGCTACAGCACTTTCAAGAACTCAGGCACTGGCAGATACCGGAGCTGTTGCCACACAGGTACTTGAACAGGCAAGATCTGCCGCAACATCCGCAGCATTAAACTACGAGGCTGCCAAGTCACAATATGATTTACAGTCTTCATATACAAGTATTAAAGCGCCTATTTCAGGAGTGGTGGAGACCAAAGGTGTGGAGGTACATGATATGATCGCTCAGAGTACAGCTATAGCGACTATATCAGGCAATAGCGGAATGGAGGTAAAGTTCGGAGCAACGGTGGATGTTCAAAATCATCTAAAAGCAGGTGATCAGATAAAAGTTTTACATAACGGTACCGAATACAATGGCAATATAACCGAAATATCAAATGCACTCTCAAGCTCAACAGGACTTTATGATGTAAAGGCAAGCCTTGAGGGAGAAGCATTACAGAGCGGAATGAAAGTAAAGCTTACACTTTTAAAGAACAAGGCTGATAATGTGTTGACTCTCCCCATCTCGGCAGTGATGTATTCGGGAAATGATGCATATATATATTTATACAGGGAAGGCAAGGCTGTAAAGAAAAATGTAAATGTGGGAATTTATGACAGTGATTATATAGAGATAAAGGATGGAATTAACACTTCCGATAAAGTAATATCCACATGGAGCAATGAACTCTATGACGGAGCGGAGGTACTGCTCTCTCAAAATGAGGGGGTAGAAAGCAGTGCAGATGAGACTGTAGGCAATGCAGAAACAGAAAGTGCAGGAAATAAGTAGGAGGATTTATGATTGGATTAACAAGGTTTTCATTAAAAAGACCGGTAACTCTTATTCTTGCAGTAATAACGGTTTTGTTTTTTGGATTGCGCTCTGTTATGAATGCACCGATGGAGCTTAATCCGGAGATGAGTTTGCCGATGATGGTTGTATCCACTATATATCCGGGAGCATCTCCGGCAGATATAGATGAACTTGTATCAAAGAAAATAGAGTCCGAGGTTTCAACACTGACGGGAATAAAAACCGTAAGTGTAAGTTCCATGGAAAATGCCTCTACCATGCTTTTACAATATGAGTTCGGAACAAATATGGATAAGGCGTACATTAACCTCAAAAAGGCATTGGATTCTGTAAAATCAAGCCTGCCAAAGGATGCCGAGGAGCCGAATATTATAGAGATAGATATGAATGCTCAAAGTGATATACAGCTAAGCATTGCCGGAGGTACAGACGGCAATTTGCAGGACTATGTGAACACAAATATTGTTCCTGAATTTAAGAAAATGTCTTCGGTTGGAAGTGTTTCCATATCAGGAGGGCAGTCAAGTTATATAAGAATTGAGTTGATACCCGAAAAGCTTGCGCAGTATAATTTAGCCATGTCGGATATCGGAAATATAATAAGCAGTGCGGATTTTTCCACACCTGTAGGCAAGGTTGACTATGGAAGGCAATCACTAAGTGTAAGTATAGGTGCCGACTATAAGGATATCAACAGATTAAAAAATATTGTAATACCGCTAAAAACAGGAGATGTAATACATTTATCGGATGTGGCAAATGTATATGATGCTTTGGAGGAGAAAAACTCGTTGAGCCGTTATAATGGTGAAGAGGTGGTTTCAGTGGCTATTACAAAGCAGCAGTCATCCACTTCGGTTGAAGTATCAAAGCAGGTTAGCAAGGTTATAGAGGAGCTGAAGGCAAATAACAAGGATTTGACCATTACTACGATATTTGACAGCTCAAAATATATCAAGGAGTCAATCAGTGATGTATTTAAGACACTTATAATGGCGGTAATACTCTCAATGATAGTTTTGTTTATATTTTTTGGAGATATCAAGGCTTCGCTGATAGTCGGAAGTTCAATACCGATATCCGTTATGGTAGCTCTTACACTTATGCGTGCGGCAGGCTTTTCACTAAATCTTATATCCATGGGCTCGTTGGTACTTGGAATTGGTATGATTGTGGATGCGTCCATAGTCGTACTTGAAAGCTGCTTCAGATCAAAAAGTGATAAAAACTTTTTTGATGCCGCCGTGGAAGGTACAGGTATTGTGATAAATTCAATAACAGGTTCTATAATAACCACCTGTGTAGTATTCCTTCCTCTTGCAATGCTTAAAGGTCTTTCAGGACAGCTCTTTTCACAGCTTGGCTACACCATAGTATTTTGTATGGTTTCATCATTATTCTCCGCAATAATGATAGTTCCACTTCTATATCTCTTTTTTCATCCTGTGGAAAAGACTGATATATTGGCAAACAGAGTGCTTTTAAAAGTACAGGATGGCTATAGAAATACGGTAAAAAAGATAATACCGAAAAAAATCACTGTAGTCGGAATATCGGTAATACTTCTTGTAATATCCTTTATACTTGCCGGAAATGTCGGAATTGTGCTGATGCCCGAATCGGATGACGGTCAGATAGCAATAAGTGTTTCCATAGCTCCGGGACTTAATATCGAGGATGTGGATAGAATTGCAAAGCAGATAGAAGATTTTGTGGCGGCGGATCCGGATGTGGAAAATTATCAGATGACCTTTGGAAATTCTGAAATGTTTTCAGAAAAAACTGGTATTTCAATAACTGCATATTTGAAAAAGAAACGCAGCAGAAAAACCAAAAATGTAATACAGGAGTGGCAGCCTGTGCTGACCAAAATCCCTGATACTTCAATATCCGTAAAGAATCAGTCTAACAGTTCAAGCGGAGTATCAAACCGTGCTGTGGAAATCAATCTTCAAAGTACCGATTATAATCTGGTAAGAAAGACCGCAAATGAAATAGCAGATAAAATGCATTCATTAAATTATTTATTAAATGTACATTCAAGTGCGGAAAATGCGGCACCGATTGTTAAGATAAATGTTGATCCTGTACAGGCTGAGGCGATAGGAATGACTCCGGGAAGTGTTGCAGGTATTGTATATCAAAATCTTACAGATACGGAGGTAATGAAATATTCCTCAGGAGATTCTACGATTACCGTAAAAATGAATTATCCCGATGAAAGCTATGACACCATTAATGAAATAGAAAATATTTTGATAACAGGTGTTACAGGAACTAAAACTCCGCTTTCAGATCTTGCCACAGTGTCATTTGAAGACAGTGCGGTTACGATTACAAGATCGGATAAAAAATATCAGGTTTCCATCACAGCGGATAAGGTGGCAGGATATAAGGGAGATGCCAATAGTGAGGCTGATGCCTTTGTGGACAGTGTGGGGCTTCCAAACGGAGTGGAAAGAGCTACCAATGCCTATAATGATATGATGAGTGATGAGATGACCTCATTACTTAATGCATTACTTACAGCAATATTTTTAATATTTATTGTAATGGCAATGCAGTTTGAATCACCTAGATTTTCACTGATGGTAATGTTTACAATACCGTTTTCATTGATAGGAGCATTCGGACTCCTTTGGATATTTGATGTACCGATAAGCATGATGTCAATGATAGGTTTTTTGATGATGGTGGGTACCGTTGTAAATAACGGTATTTTATATGTGGATACGGTAAATCAGTATAAGGTGGAGATGCCTCTTGATGATGCCCTTGTGGAGGCGGGAGCGACAAGAATAAGACCTATACTTTTGACCACCCTTACAACAATTATATCTATGCTTCCGATGGCTCTCGGATATGGAACGGATATGCTCCAGGGACTTGCACTTGTAAATGTAGGAGGTTTGATAGCTTCAACGCTTCTTGCACTGCTGCTTTTGCCCACTCTTTATAAAATGCTTGATAAGGCAGGTAAAAAGCTTACAGGAAATCATTTAGAAGCGGGACTCGATATTGATTGAAAGATAAATGCAATTAAATAATTAAAGTCAGTATGTTGACCGGGGAGGCTTACCTTAACCGTATGGAAAGCTTGAGCAAATAGAAATATAAATTGAATATAAAAGTAAGGTTTGAATAATAAAATTATTGTAAAATTAAATATAAAGATGTATTTAACAAAACTGTTATAGATTTATTATATTATGAAAGAGGTGAATATGAATAAAAAAGGCGGAAAAATAATAGCCCTTGCACTTTCAGGCAGTATGCTTATGACTACAACCGTATTTGCAAGGACTCCAAGATTTAACAGAAGTAATGAGGAATGGGCGACGCTGGAGGACAATAATTTAGACTTTGATGAGATAGAAAATCTGATAGCCGAATACAATGCTACAGTCAGATCAAATGAAGTGGCTTTGGCAAAGTTTAAAAGAGATTATGGAAGGACTAATACAGATGTTTCAAATCATTACAGAGAAAATGCCGAAGAGATTTTAAATAATCTGGATGATCCCGATCCGAGCGATCCTACATATGTTGCAAGATTATCAAGTGTTGCAACAGCCAGAGCTACGGCGCAAAGTCTTTTATCAACTGCAGATTCCACTTTGGAAGATGCCGATATAATAAGACTTGGGTATGAGCAGGCGGAAAAGACCTTAGCACAGACCGCTATGACAAATATGATTTCGTATAAATCAGGGCTTATAGCTATAGAGGTGGCAAAGGGAAATGCAGAACTTGCAAAGACTGAACTTGATGTTGCAAATGCAAAACTTGGAGCGGGAACAGGTACCAATATAGAAGCACTTACGGCTAAAGAAAAATTATTGAATGCGGAAAATGCGATAAATAAGACGGTATCTGACAATAGCACAGTATTAAAAAAATTACAGGTAATGACCGGATGGGGATATAATGACTCTCCAAATGTCGGAGAGATCAAAGCTCCCGATATAAACAGGGTATTTAACCCTTCAGAGGATTTGGCAAAGGCATTGGAGAATAATTATACTTTAAGAATCAATGAGAAAAAGCTTGCAAATGCAAGTACTGATTCGGACAGACAAAGCCTTAAGCTTACTATTGAAGACAATAAAAAAAATATAGGAAGTGCATTGGCGGTGGCAGCTCAGAATATCGCTTCCGCAAAGGAAGGCTATAATTATGCAGATACGTTTGCAAAACTTGAGGAATCAAACCTCAATATAGCAAATCAGAAATATTCAGTTGGAATGATTAGTAAAAGTGATTTGGATATGCAGAGAGTAAAAACCGAGAATGCAAAAAGAGCACTGGAGCAGAGCAGATATGCACTTAATCAGGCAATAGTAAACTATGACTGGATAGTAAAGGGATTGGCGGCATTATAAGTCCAGCTAATAAATGTCAATAGTTAAATGAGATAAAATTTATTTTGTTTTCTGACTAAAAAAGGGCGGACTTTCCCCTTGGTGAAAATATCGTTTTTTGAAAGATATTGATTCATTGGGGTCATAGTATTTTATGCAGCTATGTCGCATTTAGCAGCATTGTATTGTTTGATATGCTCCTGAGGAGCAATGATTTTAAATGGTTTGTTGTCTCTGAGTATTGCAAATATCATGTTGCATACTTTATGTGAAACAGCCCCCATTGCTACGAGCTTTGGTTTTGAGTCACATTTCTTGAGGTAGTATTCACGAAGAACTGGATTTTTAGCTTCTCCATTACGGAAGATACTGATGCTTTGTAAGGTTAACATGTGAATAACACGTCTAGCTATGGCAGAACCACGCTTAGACATTTGAACCTTGGTACCTTCAAATTTTCCGGATTGTTTTACTGCCGGATCAAGACCGAAATAAGCGAAAAGTTGTTTTGGTTTTGAAAATGCTGAAAAGTCACCAATTTCACCCATGATGGATACAGCAGACAAGAAACCAGCACCTTTGAATGTTTCAATCAAATGAATCTGCTTGACAAAGTCAGCATCTTCATTAGCATCAACAAGCTCGTGGAGTGA
This sequence comes from Lachnoanaerobaculum sp. Marseille-Q4761, assembly GCF_017565785.1. Classification (NCBI taxonomy): domain Bacteria; kingdom Bacillati; phylum Bacillota; class Clostridia; order Lachnospirales; family Lachnospiraceae; genus Lachnoanaerobaculum; species Lachnoanaerobaculum sp. Marseille-Q4761. The sequence goes on along the minus strand of NZ_JAGEKB010000001.1, from coordinate 350,805 downwards.
TTCAAGAATGCTGTTGATTTCTTCATCATATTTACGTATGAAGCTGATATAAAGGCGAATACGCTTGATGTTGCTGTCTATAATGTATCCAAACTGATTTGCATCAGTTGCCGCCTGAATTATGGCATTATACTTATTTTGAGCATATGTAAGCCCAAATCGAGCTGTTGATTTGATGATATCAATAATCTCTTGCTTGTCTGCTTCAAGAAAAGCTGATGGAGATGTATAAGTTTCCAACAATGTAAGAGAAGTGTTGATAGTAACCTTGGAAAAGATGCCAAGATACTGAGGAAACGCCATGCGTAATTCACCTTGAAGTTTATTCACATAGGCACTGCGATTATCCATTAAATCGTAGTATTCACGGCACAGATTACGGCAGTTTAGAGCAAGGTCTGATGGCATAAGTGAAACCTTTAAATCAGATTTCAAGCCAACTAAAGCAGCTTTTTTAGAATCAAAACGATCATTATGTACTTTTCGTATGTTGATGTTTGTGCTATTCTTAGTGATGATAGGATTAATAACCGAGCAGTTAAAACCCTTATCACGAAGATAGCAGAAGAGTGGGTAATGATAAATTCCCGTGGATTCGAGGAAAATGCGACTTTCCAAAGAATACAACTCTTCTGCTTCTTTTATTTTAGAAACAGCGGTTGTAAGGGAATCAATACTGTTATGTAGGATTTTGTAAGGTTTTCCTACGAATTGTTGGTTTGGAAGTGCTATAGACATCCAAGAGAAGTCAGCACCGACATCAATACCAACAGAGATGAATAGTTCATCAAGATTAAAAATAACTTTGTTTGACATGAGCAATAGCCCCTTTCTGATAGGAATCCATTTCCAATCCGGCAGGTACACAACCTAGCGTGTTATTCGGGTATGGCCTTCAGGTTCCCAACCAGCTAAAACATAAAACCCTGTCGAATGGACTAATTGACTTTCTTGCAGGTATAAGTCACAGAAGTGACCTTCCAAGGAGGTAAACATTCTTTGTCCTATCCTAAGAGATAATACCTTATGTTTTATCTGGTGTCTATCAGGAACCGTCAGACATGATAATTATTATGGATAACATCTGATGAAGGAAGAATCCCTTCTTTTGTTATCTGATTTATAGAAACTTATTAACCAAGTAGTCTTGATTGACTACATCATTATTATACTAGGAGGTGATTTCTTGATAAAAAAAAGAATAACGGCACTGGCATTGATTTTGTCAATGATTCAGCCCGTAAATATATTTGCTTATTCAACAAACCCGGCAAATCCTTCAGAGCAGGGTAAAACAGTGGCGGAGCTTAACGGTTACAGTGAAGAAGCATGGTCAAAGCTTATGGACAATACCTTGGAGTATGCGGAGATAGATGACCTTGTAAAAAATTTCAATGTAAATATTTCATCATCTTGGGATAAATTTAATGAGAATGTAAACAGCTTAAATACTGCCATTGATACCCTTAAAGCTTCAAGAAGAGATATGGAAAGCAGTGAGACGGCGGCAATCAATGACGGAGAAATTGAAAATGCAATGTTATATAAGGCACAGGCTAAGGGACTTGGATTAAGTATTCAGGCAATGAGTATTTCAAGGGATAAGCTTTCAAGACAGGTAAGTTCAACAAATGCACCTATAAGAAATGCACAGTCACAGGTGACAGCGGGTGTAAGGGCACTTATGATAGGATATAAGAATATAGAGGCACAGGAGCAGATACTTGATTTGATGGTAAAGATGTATGAGGAAATACTCTCTGCCACAACTCAGAGTAAAAATCTCGGACTTTCAACATCTACAGATATAACCAAGGCTATGAGTGAGCTTACAAATGCAAGAGCAAATCTAATCAGCCTCAGGGCAAATAAGGATAAGATTTATCGAAGTCTTATAAGTATGTGCGGCTGGAATCCCGATACGACAGTAAATATAGGCAGTATACCGGAACTAAGTGATGTAGAAATAAATGCACTGAACCCTGCTGTGGATATAAATACCGCCATAGGAAATAATGCGGCACTAATTGAAAAAAGACATAATACTTCTTCAAAATCCACTACATTTGTAGACGCCAAATTGTATCAGTCAGGCAAGGATGAAGATATGCTTCGTGCAAATATAAATCAAATATATGAAAAGATACTTGCGGATAAAAAAGCTATGGATGCCGCCGTGGTAGGTAATCAGGCAGCGGGGGCAAATGAAAATGCACTCGATATACAAAAAAAGCATGGAATGATTACCAATGCACAGTACCTTGGAGGCAAACTTGGTATATTGCAAAAAAGAGCGGAACTTGAAAGTGCAAAGCTTGAACTTAGAACGGACTATAATACATATATTCAGGCATTGGAGGGCAATGTGAGTATAGAATAAAGTTTATATTACAGAATAATATTTTACTATAAATAAACTTGACTTATTATTTTATAAATCTATAATATCAATTAAGTTAAACTTAATTTTTGCTTTAACTTTATTTGATATAATCAGCTAAATTAATAATATAACAATTCAGTTTAGGATTTGTTATGGAAATCAAAAGGAGGATATAAGAATGGGATTTTTAGATCAATTGGGTGATGCTGCAAAAAATATCGGAGCGGCTGCAGGTGACCTTGTAAAGCAGGTAGGTGAAAAGACCAGTGATGCTATAGAAATAAGCAAACTCAATTCAAAGATTTCGGCAGAGAAGGTTGAGATAGAAAAAGAAAAGAAGAAAATCAGTGAAGCTCTTTTTGATAAATTTGCAAAGGGAGAAGAAGTTCCTGAGGAGATAAGAGAATTTTGTGAGAATATAAAATTACATTTCTTAAATATAGACAGCCTTAAGGAAGAAATCGAAAAAGTAAAAACCACTGTAAGCAACAAGGCTGAGGAGGTAAAGGAAGCCGCTGAAGTTAAGGTTGAAGAGGCAAAGGAAGCAGCCGAAGATGTAAAAGAAGCTGTAGCTGACAAGACTGAAGAGCTAAAGGATAAGGCTGAGGATGTTAAGGATCAGGTTGTCGATACCGCTAAAGATGTTAAGGACGATCTTAAGGACAAGGTGGAAGATACAAAGGACAAGGCTGAAGAAGTAAAGGATCAGGTAGTTGATACCGCTAATGAAGTAAAGGAAGATATCAAGGAAGGTATCGACAATATTCAGAATTAAAACATTGATATTTATATAGAAATTGATTAAAATAAGAGAGTAAAGCCTCTATGGCTTTGCTCTTTTTACATAAGAGGGAAAAATATGTTTTAGCTCAGAAAAATATATTTTGGAGGTAGTAGTGAAAAAAAGAATTTTAGCAATAATGGCATGTGCAATATTGGCATTGTCGGCTTGTACAAAGGCAAATGTGAATGAAAGCAGTGTGGCAGGCAGTGAGAGCAGTGCGGCAGAAAGTAAGACCGAGGCAAGCAAAGCAGATACAAATGGGGAGAAGTCTGTGACTATAAAGCTTGGCGGAATGAAAGGTCCTACAAGTATGGGCTTTGTCAAGATTATAGATGATGCATCAAAGGGAAGCCTTGACTATAATGTGGAATTTGATATGGAAACCTCACCTGATGTAATGGCACCCAAGCTTTTGAGCGGGGAAGTGGATATTGCCGGATTACCTGCAAATATGGGCTCCGTACTTTTTAATAATTCCGACGGTAAGGTGGTTATGCTTGATATAAGCACGCTTGGTGTACTATATGTACTTGAAAAGGGAGAGCAAAGTGTAAAGAGTGTTGAGGATTTGAAGGGGAAGACAATTGTTGCACATGGTCAGGGTGCTACACCTGAATATATTCTCAGCTATGTTTTGGCGGAACATAGTATAGATATAAATACAGATGTGACTATGGACTGGAAGGCATCACCGGATGAGAGTCTGGCTGCTATTGAAAATATGGACAATGCAATTGTATTGCTGCCACAGCCGTTCGTAACCGTAGCACAAACAAAAATTGAAGGATTAAATACGGTGCTTGATCTTACAAAGGAATGGGATGCTATAGGAAAGGGCGGAAAGCTCGTTACTGCAGGTCTCTTTGTAAGAAAGGATTTCCTTGAGTCAAACAAGGAGCTGGTGGATAAATTCTTATCGGATTATACCGAATCAGTTAAATGGATCAATGAAAATGTGGAAGAAGCATCAAAGCTTGTGGAGGCAAATGATATTATAAAGGCACCTATTGCGGCTAAGGCTATACCATATTGCAATCTTGTATCCATTACAGGTGATGAGATGAAAGCCGCTACGGAAGATTATTTAAAGGTATTATTTGATCTGAATCCTAAGTCTGTGGGTGAAGCCCTACCGGGAGAAGAGTTTTATTATCTTGGTAAATAGTCTATGAGTAAAAATAAGATACATAAAATGACAGCAGTGCTTTTTGCACTGCTGTTTTGGCAGATAGCGGCAATGATTTTAAACAGATCCTTTCTCTTGTCATCACCCTTAGATGTGATAAAAGCATCTGTGGAGCTTGGAATAAGTCCGGTGTTTTGGCAGGGAATGGGTAAAAGTATAGTTAAAATAATTTTGGGATTTTTATCCGGTGCCGGTACCGGGATTTTATTTGCAGGATTATCATACCGATTTAAAATATTTGAAATATATATAGCACCTTATATTATGGTTATCAGATCGGTGCCAGTGGCATCATTTGTAATTATTATACTTATATGGCTTGGAAGCGAGGGACTTTCAATATTGGTGTGCTTTTTTATGGTAATGCCTATATTTTATGCAAATATATTGGAGGGATTAAAATCGGTTGATATAAAAATGCTTGAAATGGCAAAAATATTTGAAATAGGCAAAAAGGCAAAGCTTATATATATCTATTTGCCGGCACTTGAATCATTTTTGATATCGGCAGCTTTGGCATCAATCGGTATTGCTTTTAAATCAGGTATTGCCGCAGAGGTAATAGGCAGACCGAAAAACACATTGGGATTTTTCCTATTTGATGCAAAGGTATATCTGGAAACTGCCAAGGTTTTTGCCATCACATTGATAGTAATATTATGCAGTGCAGTATTTGAAAGATTGACGGTATTTATATTCAAAAGATTTTTTGATTTAATAAAGAGGTTTTATTGATGGTATTAAAAAATATATATAAAAGCTTTGGAAGTATAGAGGTTTTAAAGGATTTTAATCTGACTATAGCTGAGGGTGAGCATATTGCACTTATGGGAAAGTCGGGAAAGGGAAAAACCACTATTTTAAATATTATTATGGGTTTTGAGAAACCTGACAGCGGTGAGACTGATATTACAAAAAGTATATCTGCCGTATTTCAGGAAGACAGGCTCAGTGAAGATTTCAGTGCAATTTCAAATGTATGTTTGCTTAAGAAAAAGCAAAAGACTGCTAGGGAAATCCTTGATAAACTTGGTATTGAAAGTGAAAAAAGAGTAAATACCATGAGCGGTGGACAAAAAAGGAGAGTGGCACTTGCCAGAGGATTGGCAAAGGATGCAAAACTTTATATATTTGATGAGGCTCTAAAAGGGCTGGATGAAAAAACGAAAGCTATAGCAATGTCCGTGATAAATGAGTATACTAAGGGAAGAAGTGTACTTTTTGTTACACATGATATAAATGAAGCTAAAGAGTTTGCAGACAGGATAGTGGAGATTTAATTGCTATGGGAATAAAATTGGAAAAGTTTTTGGAGTGGCAGGTGGAAGGCTTATATAAGTGATGAAGAAGGTAAATTCTTACTTTGTAAAATGACAGAAAGGTAATATTGTGAATAATATAAAGAAAAAATATATAGCTTATATTATAATAGCGACCGTAATAATATATAGTATAGTGCGATATTTTAAGGCTGTTGAAGGCTATATAGTTAATATTACAAAAGCATTGGTGCCATTTGTAGCAGGGGCGATAATGGCATATATTATAAATATACTCATGGATTTTTATGAGGATTTGTTTTTGAAAAAGTTTCATAATAAAAAAATCATAAGAACAGTAGCAATAGCTTTATCAATAATTACTTTTGTATTGGTGATAGTATTACTTTTAGGACTTATAATACCACAGCTTATAAAAATAATAACTTCAATAATGTATGTAAAACCCGACTATATCAACAGCCTGATATCGGATATAGGCAATAATAAGTTTATAAATGATATTTTGAGCAGTATGAATATTGATATCAAAAATATAAATATCGCAAGCTATCTGACAAGGCTTATACAAAATGTAATGTCGGGAGTGGGAAATGTGCTCACGGGAGTTATAAGCGGTATATCAGGATTCTTTAATACCGTTATTTCTCTTTTTATGGCAGTGGTTTTTGCAATGTATATACTTGTGGACAAGGAAAGAATAGCATTGCAGGGGGATAAGCTGCTTAGAGCATTTATGCCGTCTCAAAGAGAAACTGTAATTGATACATTGCAGGTATTTAATACAAGTTTTAAAAATTATTTTATCAGTCAGGTAAAAGAGGCGATAATACTTGGAGTTTTACTCTATATTGTGATGCTTATAGCAAGATTACCTTATGCATCTTCAATATCCATATTGGTGGGAGTGACGGCACTTATACCTGTTATTGGTGCCTATGCGGGGCTTTTTATAGGTGCCCTGATGATACTTACAAAGTCCTTGCAGAGCATGGTAATTTTTATAATATTACATACAATAGTTCAGCAATTTGAAAACAATGTAATATATCCCAGGGTGGTCGGAAGTTCTGTAGGACTTCCGGGTATGTGGGTTATAGTGGCTGTGGCACTTGGCGGCAGTATGGGCGGAATCTTTGGGGTATTTGTGGCAGTACCCGTGGCGGCGAGCCTTTATTTTATATTAAAGAGAGAAACAGAGAAAAGATTATCAGACAATGTTTAGAATGCTGTCTATTTAAAGATAGTATAGGTAGTTACTGTACACGGGTAAGCTTGTCTTCTACATCTTAATCTATTAAACTTATGGAGTCTAACACGCCGTTCAGGCTCCATATTATCTATTAAAGATTTCCTTGACAGCAGTGTAAAGGTTTGGATTATTTTTCCGTACTCCAAGCAGCACACCCTTGCTCTGACATAATTCTTCGATGCTTTCAAAGCTTCGAAATGTCATTGCAAAAGTCTGCTTCCTCTTATAATCTCTTAAACAGCGTTCTGCTGTATTGTTTGTAGTTGGCACCCTCATATCATGCAGGAAGAGTAGATGTTGCGCTTTATATTTCTGCATCCGGCGATACAGATTGTATCCATCACGATAATAAGGACTTGGCTCATGAAGTATGTACTCTTCCCCAGCTTTTTCAAGGATTTCTTGGTACTTTCCTTCAAAGTCAGATACGATCTTGGGATCTAAATGTGCATCATCTGCATGCTCATTTCTGTAATGTACCATTTCCCGGATTAGTTCTCTCATCTTGCGGTGCCAGGTCAAAGATGGCTCATTTTCCATGCTGTCTTTCAGATACCGTTGTACATGTGCGAGACATTCCTGATGGGCATTGCCATACTTATAAAAGGTGATTTCGTGGTCGTGTACCAAAATACCTTGGAAATCCTCTGTTACAGTTCCCTTTACACCTTCATGCCCCTTTTTCTCACGGGCGAAGTAAAGAACATTCTGTTCATCCGGTGTTGCACATACATATACATATGCACTTTCTCCGTTTACCCTAGCATTTGTACAGTCTGTATGCATAACCGCAGAAGACAGCAGGTCTGCAAAGATCTTTTTTTGCTCTATTTTTGTTTTTTTTGAGAACTCATGGCAGAGTTTATTTATCATGCCTCCTGATATTTTCAGTTTTCCACCGGTAAGATCTGACAGAAAACGACTGCTTTTGTCAATAGAAACAGCACAGTCTGTGTTTAACAAAAACAAAAGTGCCTTGATGCTGCCATCATAGTTCACATCGTCAACAACACCACTTGGAAAAGCCGCATGGATTCGCTCTCCGGTCGTGGAATTGTAGTATACATCCGCTTGATATTCTGTTACATTCATAATCAACTCAACAGAAACGAGCTGCTTGATAATAGTCTTATTTGTCTTCTTAAAACCCGGATCTTTTGCCACCTCTTTTGGTGCCGGAAGGCAAATGACCTGAGTTGGTATCTGTTTCTTTCTTCCATGGTGGGCATGGCCCGGCTGTGCCCCGGGTTTTCTTCCGGTACACTCACGATTATTTGGAATTTTACTGCGGTTTCTTGATTGTGATGACGGAATGGAGGAATTCTCATAGTCACGGTTTAGCTGTGCTAAAAGTTTTTTATTTCGTCCTTTCTCATCATCAAGCTGAGTTTTTAATTCGCTGTTTTCACGGCAAAGGTCAGTAATCTTAGACAACGCCTGTTCCCTGTCACGTTCTGATAACAACCACTTCTTTTCTTTCTCTTTTAACCCACGTTTCAACTCTTTCATTGATGCATGTAGTTCTTTAAGTGCGTCCTCGTATGCTTCTTCACACCATTTCCATGCATTTTTTACATCCCTATGAAGACCTTCAATAACAAGGTTTAGTTGCTTTATCTGCCTACGATACTCATCGATCAACTTTTGATGTTCCCTTTGAATCTGCTTAAAGCGCTCACCTGATTTAAAATCGGCAACTTCCTTTTTTAGTATTTTGTTTTCCTGTTGTAAAGCACCAATATATTCAAAGGGAATTCTCATTATGATTTCTCCAGTTCCTTGATTATTTTATTCTGATTATTAACAATTCGCTCCAAAAGATATATTTGCTCTTTCTGAGCTTCGATTGTTTCCAAAAGTACCTTGTTTTCCTTTTCGTATTCCTTACATAATGTTTTTTGTAAGGCTAAAAGCTGTTCTATCTTACCGGAAATATGATTCATATACTCACCTCATTTCATGGTAAGATTATATCAGAAATGTTGTATTTATGCGAATTTGACGACAAAGTCCCTTCGTTATTTTGCCATGTTCATAACTCTTAAAAAAAACCATGTTCAAACACAGATTGTGTAGAACTATCCACAAATGATAGTGAAATCATTCTGTATAGGATAGATATAGATAAAATCTGTTGATAACTTAAATACAAAAAATTCGGTTGGCAGAGTTACCAACAAAAACTCTACTAACCGAATCACTCATAATAAAATAAGAAAATAATTTTCGGCATTTTTCACAATGGGAATATACTACCCGTGTACAGTAACTATAGGTAAGAAGTATATGTTAAATCTATATTACATTTGCTTGATAAATCCACACTAAACCTTTATAATCGTGGTTAGGGAGAACAAGGTATTATGCAATATATCTTGAAAGCAGAGGGTTTTTATGCCGAATACAAAAAAAGAACATGAGCCTGATGAGAAAAATCCTTTTATAAAGCAGACCATTATAGAGGATAAAAAAGGCCGCAATAGAAGTTTAATCTCAGCAGCTTGTCTTGCTATTGTTTTTGGAATGGTTGCAGGTCCAAGTATGGCATTGACATCATATATTATAAACAAAAATATGGCAGGTAAAAAATCAAAGACAACTATAGAGATACCTACAGAGGAGAGCAGCATTGAAACGGCCGAGGAGACAGAATCTTCAGAACATGTAGAGGACATAGTGGCATCGGCTATAGAGAGTATTGATTTGAGTGAGAAAAACTTGGAGCATATGTATGAAGCTCTAAGCAGAGTTGCAGAAAATAAAGACAGTACAATAGTAAAAATAAATGCCATCACCACAGACACTGATTGGTTCAATAATACATTGCAAAATGAAAGCAGTTATTCGGGAATCATAATAGCAAAGTCGGGTGATAGCTTTGTTGTTTTGACTCCAAATATATCTATTGAAGGCGGTATAATAGTAGAATTTTTTGACGGAAGTGTCAAAGAAGCTACCGTACTTGGAACAGATCAGCTGACAAATCTTATGATACTCTCAGTGGATATTTCCTCAATGGATGAAAAGGTAAAAAGTATAGAGCCTATAGTACTGGGTAATTCATATCAGTTGAAAAAAGGTGCATTTATACTCGCTATAGGCAGTCCGGTGGGAGTATCAAGAAGTATGGATATCGGTAATATAACCGCTATTGAAAAGAATGCAAGCTTCTTTGACGGATATGGAAGAGTAATATATTGTGATAAGCATTTAGACAGTATAGGTACATTTCTTATAGATACATCAGGAGATTTGGTAGCCGTGGTTTCAAATCTGGATGATAATTCGTCCATATCCATGGCATACGGTATATCGGATTTGAAAATGCTTATTGAAAATATGACAAATGGTGTAGGTTCTTCTTATTTGGGAGTGAGGGCGCTTGATATAGACAAGGCAAAGGCACCGGAAAATATACCGAACGGAGTATATGTTTCGGAGGTGAGAGCTGACTCTCCGGCGTATAATATAGGGATACAATCAGGGGATATAATATCCAAGATTGGAGATGAGGAAGTAAACTCTATAATAGGGTTTAAAAATATAATGGAAAAGCTAAAACCGAACCAAGTTATAAATATCAAAGTGAATCGTTCCGGTAAAGATGGATTTACAGAATTGGATTTTGAGACAACTATTGGTGCCAGGAGCTAGAAGGGTAGAAAATGAAATTTATTGAAAGCTTAAAAGAAGGAATGCATATTTCAGAGGTTTATCTTTGCAAATCTAAAACAATTGCAATGTCAAAGACCGGTAAAGAATATGCGAGTCTTAGTTTGCAGGACAAGACAGGAAGCATTGATGCAAAGATATGGGATCTGTATTCTCCGGGAATATCCGATGTGGATGCTATGACCTTTGTGGTGGTAGATGCTGAAGTTACATCTTTTAACAATACATTGCAGCTTAAGGTGGCAAGGATAAGAGAGGCGGATGCAAAGGAATATACCGCATCCGACTATGTACCTGTATCAAAAAAAGACATTGAAAAAATGTTTGCTGAATTAAAAGAAAAGATAAAATCAGTAAAAAATCCTTTCTTAAATAAGCTTTTAACCGCTATTTTTATTGAGGACTTTGAATTTCAAACCACATTCAAAGCATCTTCGGCGGCAAAGACTGTACATCATGGTTTCCTTGGCGGACTTTTGGAGCATACTCTGGGAGTTGCAAAGCTTTGTGAGTATTTTTGTGAGAATTACAGCTCATTAAATCATGATTTACTTATTACATCCGCACTTTGCCATGATATAGGAAAGACCAGAGAACTGTCGGCATTTCCTGCAAATGATTATACTGATGAAGGTCAGTTGGTGGGGCATATAGTGATAGGAGTGGAGATATTAAAAACTCATATTGATAAGATCCCCGGATTCCCGAAAAAGCTTTCAAATGAGCTGATACATTGTATACTGGCACATCACGGAGAACTTGAATACGGTTCTCCAAAAAAGCCGGCAATTATAGAGGCATTGGCACTCAATCTGGCAGATAATGCGGATGCAAAGATGGAGACCTTTATAGAACTTTTGGCACAGGGACAGGAAGGTGCTACAGGCTGGCTCGGCTATAATAAGTTACTTGAGAGTAATTACAGAAAGACAAGTGTATAATATAGCTATATTCTACACTTTAATATATTTGTTCAATAGTCTGAATAGAGGTAGGGAATAACTTTAGAAAACATTATAACGGAGATATATGAAAACTGACAATGCATTAAATTACAAAAAAGGTGAAATGATAACAGTTGATATAACAGACTTTGGAGAAAATGGCGAAGGCATCGGAAAAACCGATGCCTTCACATGGTTTATAAAAGATACTGTTATAGGAGACAAGGTCATAGCCAAGGTGATGAAAACAAAGAAAAGCTATGGATATGCCAGACTTGACAGTATAGTTAAGGAAAGTCCCGACAGAGTAAAAGCCAAATGCCCTGTGGCAAGAAGCTGTGGAGGATGCAAATTGCAAAGCCTTGACTACAGAGCGGAGCTTAGACTTAAGCAAAACAAAGTGGAAAATCATCTAAAGCGAATAGGTGGATTTGACCTATCAAATGTAGAGATAGAAGAAATTATCGGAATGGAAGAGCCATACCGATACAGAAATAAATCCCAATTCCCTTTCGGAAGAAAGAACGGAAAAAATATCACAGGTTATTTTGCAGGCAGAACTCACAGTATTGTAGAGTTTGATGACTGTATTATCGGTATAGAGGAAAATAAGGCTGTACTTAATACCGTGCTTGATTTTATGGATAAGTATAGGGTGGATGCCTACAATGAGGAAGATGGAAGCGGCATAGTAAGGCATGTACTTATAAGAAAAGGCTTTGCTACAGGAGAGCTGATGGTATGTGTGGTAATCAATGCCGATAATTTGTCGCATAACAGGGAACTTGTGAAAAGTCTGAGTAGAGTTCTTGGTGATGATCTAAAATCAATTTCCATAAATATAAATAAGAAAAACACGAATGTGATCTTGGGTGATAGGACATTTACCATATATGGCAGAGAATATATAGAGGATTATATAGGAGATGTAAAATTTAGAATATCACCTCAGTCATTTTATCAGGTAAATCCTGTACAAACCAAGAAATTATATGGCAAGGCACTTGAATATGCCGCACTGACCGGTGAAGAAACAGTCTGGGATATGTACTGCGGTATAGGTACGATTTCACTTTTCCTCGCAAAATCTGCAAAGTTCGTCTACGGTGTCGAGATAGTAGATGCCGCCATACAAAATGCAAGGGAAAACGCCATGCTTAACAATATAGAAAATGTAAAGTTCTTTGTAGGTAAGGCGGAAGAAATCATAACAGGCGAATACGAAAACGGAAATATAAAAGATATAGATGTCATAGTGGTAGACCCGCCAAGAAAGGGGCTTGATAAACTTGCAATAGACACAATGCTGAAGCTCCTGCCAAAAAGAATCGTATATGTAAGCTGTGATTCCTCTACACTGGCAAGGGATTTAAAGATGCTGTGCGAGAAGGAATATGAACTTAAGAAACTTACGGTAGTGGACCAGTTTTCTAGGAGTTATCATACGGAGACGGTAGCATTATTGTCCAAACTTGATGTCGATAAACATATAGATGTTGAAATTAAGCTTGATGAGCTTGATTTGACAAGTGCTGAAAGTAAAGCGACTTATGCACAAATCAAGGAATATATATTGGAAAAGTTTGATTTAAAGGTTTCGACACTCTATATTGCACAGATTAAAAAGAAATGTGGAATTATACTGAGGGAGCATTATAATAAATCAAAAAAAGAGAAACAGGTTATTCCACAATGCACACCGGAAAAAGAGGAAGCTATCATGGATGCGTTAAAGCATTTTAAAATGATTTAGTAGAAATGGAGGGTATTTATGAGATGGATATTAAAAATAATCTTATTTCCAATTAGCTTGCTGTTAAGTATCCTCACTGCATTTCTGACATTCCTGCTCGGCATAGGAACAACTATTCTATATTTCTTGATGCTGATGTGTATCGTTGCTGCAATAGGATCATTTATGCAAAAAGATATATCACTTGGTATTGAGGCATTGGTATTAGGATTTTTGTTAAGTCCATATGGAATACCGATGGTCGGAGCAACAGTTATAGCCTTTCTTAAAGGTATAAATGAAGTAATAAAATCAATCTGAAAAATTTCATAAAAATGGTTACCAAAGGCGATAGAAGAAAACTATCGTCTTTTTCTTTGCAAAATTTTAAGGAAAGGAGGTGAAGCGATGGACTTTGACTATTTCTATAACAGAGAAGCGGAAAGATTTAATTTCTTAAAAGTTCCGGAGATATTGGTTGATGGAGAAGAATTTAAGGGATTATCTGCCGAAGCAATTATCCTTTATTCAATGCTTCTTAAACGGACAGGAATGTCTTTTAAGAATAACTGGATAGACAAAGATGGCAGGGTATTTATCTATTTTACTGTTGAAGAAATTATGAGAAGAAGAAATATCTCAAAGCCGACAGCTATAAAAACATTAGATGAACTCGATATGAAAAAAGGAATCGGACTGATTGAAAGAGTAAGGCTTGGGCTTGGTAAGCCGAATGTCATATATGTTAAAGACTTTATGAGCATATTAGCGGTAAAAGAAAATGGCTTTCAGAAGTCAAAAAACTTAACTTCAGAAGTAAAAGATTTTAACCTCAGAAGTAAAGAAAATGAACTTCAGGAAGTTCAAAATCTTGACTCTAACTATATAGAGAATAATAAGAGTAAGTATAGTAAGAGAGAATATAGTTTTGGTGAAAACGGGCTTGGAACATTTCAAAATGTATTTTTAACGGCAGAAGATATATCCGATTTACAAATCATAATGAACTCACAGCTTGATAATTACATTGAGAGATTATCTGCATATATCAAAAGCACCGGAAAGACCTATAAAGACCATAAAGCGACAATCCTTTCTTGGTTTTATAAAGATCAGGGGAGAGGAAAAGAAGTGAAAACATCAAATATCCCGACATGGGAAGAATATGATAAAGGAGAACACCTATGATGAAAGAATTAGAAAAAGTAATGATAGAAGATGTAGAGTATTCTTACGATCCTGAAAAAGAATATATCAAGGACGGACACGCATTTTGTAAAGTTTGCCATGAAAGAAAAGACGGAAAAGTGATGGAGTTCTTTGATAACAAGATGATATTTAAGATTTCTTGCAAATGCGATAGAGATAGAGAGGAAAGAGATAAAGAAAGACAAAAGCAGATGGAGATTGAACGATTAAAGAGTAGCTGCTTTAACTCGATTATTCAGTGGTCATACACATTTGAAAATTATCAGGGAGAAGAAAATCAAAGCCTTATCATTGCAAAGAACTTTGTAAAAGACTATGAGGAAATGAAAAAAGAAAATATCGGACTTCTTTTTTATGGCTCAGTAGGTAGCGGAAAGACCTATCTTGCCTGCTCCATTGCAAATAGCCTTATTGAACAGTATCAAATAGGCGTTAAAATAAGAAATTTTGCACAGATTATCAATGAACTGCAAAAGGGAGGATTTGATTTTGACAAGAACGCATATATTGAATCCCTTGTAAATACTTCCGTTCTTATCTTGGATGACTTAGGAATAGAAAGAGATACAAGCTATGCCAAAGAGCAAGTATATAACATCGTGAATAACAGGTACTTAAAACAGAAACCGACTATCTTCACTACTAACCTTTCCTACGACACAATCCAAAATTGTAAGGATAGCGTAGAGTATCAAAGAATCTACTCAAGAATCATAGAGATGTGTATTCCTGTTATGGTTGTAGGAGAAGATTTTAGAAAGGTTATTCAAAAGGACAAACTGAATCGGAATAAGGACAGACTGCTGAATGGAGGTGAGAGAAGTTGATCAATGAAGAAATAGCAAGAAAAACACTGAATATGGAAGTTAGAGCTGCTAAAGTAACAGGAAAGCTAATTCTGAACTTGTTAAAGAAATTGATGAAAGAAGCAGAAAAACTTGGAGGACTTGAAAAGCTGGTTAATACTAACGGAAATGAAGTAAAGCTAAAAGATATGGTTAAAAAGGGGCAGCTTGAAGAAATTCCAGTTGAAGAAGCAGAACTTAAGGAACTCAAAAAGGAACTTAATCGGTATGGGGTAAAGTTTTCAGTCATGAAAGATAAGGAAAGTGGGAAATACTCAGTATTCTTTCAAGCTAAAGATATGAAGGTTATGGACAAAGCATTTAAGCATGCCCTTTCAGAATCAGAAAAGAAAACGGAAAGGAAGGAGTTCATTCATAAGAATATTGAGAAGTTTAAGGAGATGGCTAAAAACTCTGTTTCTAAAGATAAAATCAAGAATAAACAAAAGGAGCAGAGCCTATGATAGATAAAATATTAAAGGACATAAAAGGCTTATTTAAGGTGCAAGATAAGGTAAAGTTTGCAAAGCAAAACATTCCCTATCTTGCATTTTTCTATATTGGGAATATTTTCTCCTATCATGTGAGAAGCTATACCGGCGGAGATGTAATAGACAGGATATTTCAAGGAATACTTGAGCTTAATACGATGAGTTTTATCCCAAGCATACATCTTATTGATATACTGGTAGGAGTTGGAGTAGCAGCCTTAATTAAATTTATTGTCTATACCAAAGGTAAAAACGCCAAGAAGTTTAGACAAGGAAAAGAGTACGGCTCGGCAAGATGGGGAAATAAAAAAGACATCGAGCCGTACATGGATGAAAAGTTTCAAAACAATATCTTGCTCACTCAAACAGAACGATTAACTATGAATGGCAGACCGTCTAATCCAAAGTATGCAAGGAATAAGAATGTACTTGTTATAGGAGGATCAGGAAGTGGTAAGACTCGATTTTTTGTAAAACCCAACCTTATGCAAATGCACAGCAGCTATTGTGTTACCGATCCAAAAGGTACGATCATTCTTGAGTGTGGCAAAATGCTTGAAGATAACGGATATGAGATAAAAATTTTAAATACCATTAACTTCAAAAAAAGCATGAAATACAATCCATTTGCTTATATTCGTTCTGAGAAAGATATATTAAAACTTGTTCAGACTATCATTGCAAATACCAAAGGTGAGGGAGAAAAGGCAGGTGAGGATTTTTGGGTAAAAGCCGAGAAACTCTACTATACAGCCCTTATCGGATATATCTTCTATGAGGCACCAAGAGAAGAAAAGAACTTTGCAACCCTTCTTGATATGATAGACGCTTCAGAAGTCAGAGAAGATGATGAAACCTATATGAATCCGATAGACAGACTCTTTGAAGCATTGGAAAAGAAAGAGCCTACACACTTTGCGGTGAAGCAATATAAAAAGTACAAATTGGCAGCCGGAAAAACAGCGAAGTCTATTCTTATCTCTTGCGGTGCAAGGCTTGCTCCCTTTGATATTCAGGAACTTAGGGACTTGATGCAAGAAGATGAATTGGAACTTGACACATTAGGTGATAGAAAGACTGCCCTCTTTGTTATTATCTCGGACACCGATGATACCTTTAACTTTGTAGTGTCTATTATGTACTCACAGTTATTTAACCTACTTTGTGATAAGGCAGATGATGTTTATGGAGGCAGATTACCTATCCATGTGCGTTGTCTTTTGGATGAGTTTGCAAATATCGGCTTAATTCCAAAGTTTGAAAAGCTCATTGCAACCATTCGTTCCAGAGAAATATCCGCAAGTATCATTTTACAAGCACAATCTCAGTTAAAGGCAATCTACAAGGATAACGCCGATACAATTGTAGGTAATTGTGATAGTACCCTATTTTTAGGCGGAAAAGAGAAAACAACTCTAAAAGAGCTATCAGAAACGCTTGGTAAAGAAACCATAGACCTATATAATACTTCTGAAACAAGGAGCAATCAAAAGAGTTTCGGATTAAATTATCAAAAGACGGGGAAAGAGCTGATGAGTCAGGACGAAATAACAGTAATGGACGGCAGTAAATGTATCTTTCAACTTCGTGGTGTTCGCCCTTTCCTATCGGATAAATTTGATATTACAAAGCACAAGAACTATAAGCTACTTGAGGATTATGATAAAAAGAACCTGTTTGATATAGAAAGCTATATGAAAAGAAGGGGCAAGGCTAAACTAAATAAGAATACGGTTATTATGAAGTTATAGCTGTTAGATATTATTTGCATTTGGTATAATAATCAAAGAGAAATACACAAGGAGGAAACATTATTGAACGATAAAGAACTGATAGGAAAGGTTCATTCCTCAATGTATCACCAATTAAAAAAAAGGCTATGCTACGGCGGTGGATGTCTTGATGGATTTGGAAATACTTTCAAAGACCGACTATGAACTTTGGAGAAATGGAAAAGTTTTGTATTTGGAAAAAGTATGCAAGGTCAATCTTAAAAAATTGTCTACAATACTGCATGAAATGAGGGTATATGCAAAGAAAGGAAATTTGAAGCTCTCCCCTTGTGTATATAAGAAATGGGCGTTTAAGAAAAAGAACGGGCAAGGGAAAAATCCGGTTATCAAACTACGATTTAGTAAGAGCGGTTCGGAAGATATTGAAAAATGGTATGCCACTCACTTTGTAGACACGAAGAAGATAGAAAAGATGAAAGAAGAAAAACAAGTAAATAACAGTGATGATAAGCAGTAAGTCTAAAAATAGATTTGCTGCTTTTTTCATGCTCAGAAAATCAGGAGGTAAAATGAACAGGATCAGAAGTCCTACTTAATAAAACAGAATGAAACAGGCAAAAACTGAACAGCAGTGTTATGGAGCGATTGGAAAATAAAACTTTCAGTCGCTTTTTTTAATTGAAAAGAAAAGGAGAAATTAAAAATATGAAGCAGGAAATGATGAACATCAATGCCAACTTGGTTGCAGAGCCTACTTTCTCAAGTTTTGAAAAAGACGGAGAAACGGTAGAAGTCGTTAATTTTGCACTTGTAAAGAAGTACGGGAAAGGCAAGGAATATATCAACTGTGCCGCTTACGGTGAGAAGGTAGAAACAGCAAAAGACTTTGAAAAAGGCGATCTCATTCATATCTTTGGATATTTCAAAGAGCGTGAAAAAGACGGTAAGACTTACAAAAACTTTGTAGTGAAGTCATACAACAAAATTGAGAAGAAAGAAAATAAGGAGGAAGAATAAAATGGAATTTTTTACACAGGCAGTAGATGTACTGAAAGTATTGGTAATGGCGGTAGGAGCAGGACTTGGAGCATGGGGTGTGATCAACCTGATGGAAGGTTACGGGAACGACAACCCCGGCGCAAAGAGCCAAGGCGTAAAGCAGCTTATGGCAGGAGGCGGTATCGTCCTTATCGGCTTAAAACTCATTCCGCTTCTTGCAAATGTACTAAAGTAAGAAGAAAAGGAGCGATGAAATGTTTGGGATATTCGACAAGATAGAAGAATTTTTCAAGGAGCTTCTACTGGGCGGTATCCAAGCAAACTTAGAGTCTATGTTTCTTGACATTAACAATCAGGTTGGGAAAGTGGCAGCAGATGTAGGACAGACACCGATGGGATGGAACGGAGAAGTATTTAACTTTATCAAAAGTATTAACGACTCCGTCATTATTCCAATAGCAGGACTAATCATAACGGCAGTCCTTTGTATTGAGCTCATCAATATGGTCATGCAAAAGAACAATATGCACGATACGGACACCTTTGACTTTTTCAAATACATCATCAAGATGTGGATTGCCGTATGGTTAGTATCCCATGCCTTTGAATTTTCGATGGCAGTCTTTGATGTGGCACAAAGTATGGTAAACAAAGCGGCGGGGGTGATTAACACCTCTGCTGTTGTTTCTGGAGATCAAATTGTTCAGATGGTAGAAGCTTTAAAAGATAAGGGACTTGGAGAACTCATTATGATTCTCTTTGAAACCTCACTGATCAAGGTTGCCATACAGGGAATCTCCATTGTCATCATGCTCGTTGTGTATGGAAGAATGTTTGAAATCTATGTTTACTCATCGGTTTCAGCCATACCTTTTGCGACAATGGGAAACAAAGAATGGGGACAGATCGGAACAAACTATATCAAAGGACTGTTTGCTCTTGGATTGCAAGGACTCTTTTTAATGGTTTGCCTTGGAATTTACGCAGTATTAGTTAAGACAATACAGATTACAGACATTCATACCAGTACCTTTACGATACTTGGGTATGCAATTTTGCTGGGACTGATGATGTTAAAAAGCGGAACACTGGCAAAAAGTGTATTAAACGCACACTAAAAAAGAAAGGAAAGATAGTATGAAGAAAAGAAAAACAATATGGAAAGCAGCCCTTCTTGTAACAGGCATTGCCTTTGTGATGGATAGCATAAAAAAACATAAGAAAATGAAAGAATTGAGCGAAAGAATCACAAGAATCGGACATTGTCATAATGATTTTTGTCTGATGCAGGGAAGAATCAATCAAAGCACAGAGGAACAGCTTGCCAGTATTCAGGAAGAAATCGGCTCCGTATATGAACACATGGAGGAGCTGTCAAAGGAAAAAGAAGATGGGAGGTAAGCTATGGCGTATGTACCGATCCCGAAAGACTTAAAGAAAGTAAAAACGAAGGTCGCTTTTAACTTAACCAAAAGACAGCTAATCGGCTTTACTTTCGCAGGACTGGTAGGAATACCGGTCTATTTATTTATGAGAAAGTTTGTAGCAAATGATATAGCAATTCTATTTCTCATCGTGTCCACACTTCCCATTTTTTTCATTACACTGTTTGAAAAAGACGGACTGACCTTTGAAAAGTATTTTAAGTATATCTATTTACACAAGTTTTACCAACCGCAAAAGCGTGTGAGAAAGGAGGTTTACCTTGAACAGCAAAAGAAAAATTCAGCAGCTAAAGCTCACGCAAAACAAAAAGGCGTTAAAAGCAAGAAAACAGGAATTAAAGCAAGATAAAACAAAGATAAAAAAAGAGAAAGGCGGATTTTTAAGCCTTATCTTTAAGAAAGAGACGAAACGCCATACCGTAGAAGATACCCTTCCCTATCTTAGAATGTTGAAAAGCGGGATATGCCAGAGTGATGAAAGGCATTTCAGTAAGAGCATTGTCTTTGATGATATTAACTATCAGCTTGCCTTAGAGGAAGATCGAGATTTGATTTTTAATCAGTTTGCCAACTTCTTAAATTCCTTTGATCCGAGTGTCGGGATTGAACTTTCCTATATCAATCAGCTTGGAAGAAACGAAGAAATGCAGTCGGCAATTCAGATACCGGATAAAAAAGACGGTTTTGACGAGATACGCCTTGAGTTTCGAGAAATGCTAAAAAATCAGATTGTAAAGGGAAATAACGGGCTTAGAAAATCAAAGTACATTACTTTTACCGTCGAAGCGGACAATATGGAGCAGGCAATCTCAAAATTGGAAAGACTGGAGATTGACATCTTATCTTCCCTAAAAAGTATGGGCGTGCGTGCAGAAAGCCTAAACGGAGAAGAAAGGCTCAAGATACTTCACGATGTATTAAATCCGGGCAAGACCTTTGAGTTTTCCTACAAAGACCTAAAGAAAAGAGAAAGCACAAAGACATATATTACACCTGATGAATTCAACTTTACACCGAGCAGATACTTTAAGTTCGGGAAGTTTATCGGAGCGACAAGCCATTTTCAAATCCTTGCCAGTGAACTTTCAGATCGAATGCTTGCCGAGTTTTTGGATATTGATGATAACATCAATATCTCGTTTCATATCAGGGCGATAGAACAGAGCGAAGCCATTAAGATGGTAAAAAGGAAAAATACCGATATTGATAAGATGCGAATTGAGGAAAATAAAAAGGCGGTAAGAGCGGGTTATGATATGGACATCTTACCGTCAGACTTAATCACCTATGGGGAAGATGTAAAAAGCCTTTTAAAAGACTTGCAGACAAGAGATGAGCGTATGTTTGTCGTAACCATTGTCTTTATGAACTTCGCAAGGACAGTACAGAAACTGGAAAATGCCATTGCACAAATCAGCTCCATTGCCAATAAGCATAATTGCAAGATAAAAAGACTTGACCATGCACAGGAGCAAGGACTTATAAGCGTACTTCCTCTTGGCGTGAATAAGCTGGAGATTAACAGAGGCTTAACTTCCTCATCAACAGCCGTCTTTATACCGTTTACCACAGAGGAGCTTTTCATCAATTCAAGTAATAGCTTATACTATGGACTAAATGCTTTAAGTCATAACCTGATTATGGCGGATCGAAAGAAATTAAAGAATCCCAATGGGTTAATCTTAGGAACACCCGGAAGTGGTAAGTCGTTCTCGGCAAAGCGTGAGATGGCAAATGCCATTTTGGTAACGGACGATGATGTCATCATCTGCGATCCGGAGGGCGAATATGGCAACCTTGTGCGTCAGTTTAACGGAGAGGTCATTAAGGTCAGCAGTAAATCAAAGGATTACCTCAATCCCCTTGACATCAATATGAACTACGGCGATGGAGATGCACCGTTAAAAGACAAGGCAAACTTCATTATGTCTATGCTTGAACTTGTCGTTGGAGGAAGCGGACTGACGGCAGAAGAAAAGTCGGTTATAGACAGGTGCTTACCGAAAATCTATGAAAATTATTTTAACGAACCTGAACCGAAAAACATGCCTATCTTACAAGACCTATACGATATGTTAAAAAATCAGGAAGAAAAGGTCGGGAAAAAACTGGCAACGGAGATGGAGATTTATGTAACAGGTTCTCTTAATGTCTTTAACCATCAGTCCAATGTGGACTTAAATAAACAGCTCCTTTGTTTCGATATTAAGGAATTGGGATCGCAACTTAAAAAAATAGGTATGCTTGTGATTCAGGATCAGGTTTGGAATAAGGTATCCCAAAACAGAGGAAACAAGGCAACAAGGTATTACATCGACGAATTTCACTTACTTCTAAAAGAAGAACAGACCGCCTCTTACTCCGTAGAAATATGGAAGCGTTTCAGAAAATGGGGAGGAATTCCGACCGGCATTACGCAGAATGTCAAAGACTTACTGATGAGTAAGGAGATAGAAAATATCTTTGATAACACCGATTTCGTACTTATGCTCAATCAAGCGTCAGGAGATCGGGAAATCTTGGCAAGAAAACTGAAAATCTCCAAACCGCAGCTTAAATATGTTACCAATTCCAATGCGGGAGAAGGACTGTTATTCTTTGGGAATACCATTGTTCCCTTTATTGATAAGTTTCCAAAAGATACCATTCTCTATCAGAAGATGACAACGAAACCCGAAGAAGTGAGGTGATAGCTTGTGGAAAAGAAATTAAAGCGAGATTTTAAGGAAAGGCAAAAAATCAAAGAGGAAGCAAAACTGTTAGGGAAAGAATATATGGATGCGGATGAAGTCGGCAAATTAAAGCATGGCGATGATTACAGAGGAAAGATTATCCACGAGAAAGACAGGTTTCAGGACAAGATCCACGAAAAGGAAAGCAAAAGAAATTTCGAGAATGAAATTCAGCAAGGAAGTCCTAAAAGAAAGGTAAAACAACCTAAAAATGTTGTAAAAGACAAGGAAACAGATACCTCAAAAGAAGATAATAAATCCCCTCTTGTATCCGGCGATGAAAACAGTGCTTCTACTTCCTTTACGAACGATGAAACAACAGCTACAAATGATGAAACAACAGTTGGTGAGAGAATTTCTGTACCAAAAAGCGTAAAAAAAGAGAATATCTTTCCTCAAAGGTCAAATGAAAATTTCTTTGAAGAACAAAAAGCCGAGCTTTTAAAGAAAAGAAAAATGGCTGAAAAGGTCAGAAAAGAGTTAAGAACGGAAGGAAAGTATAGTCAAAATGAAGAAGTCTACGATCCTTTAGGAAAAGACCTTGATAATGATGGGATCATCGACAGGTATGACAATGACTTTAAGGACAGCGACTATTTTGAATCGACTTATGATGTGGAAGATAATCTTCATACCAAAGAAACAGAAAACTCCTCTCGAAATCACAATGCTCAAAAGAAGCGGTATAAACGAAAAAACTACTCGGATAAGCTCTATACAAGGAAAAAGGAAGATAATACCGCAGACGATAAGACGGAAGGGAAAAAGTCTTCCAAAGAGATGATTCAGGACAGAGAAAAGAAAAAACCTGCGAAGGTATCCGTTCTGTCAGGCTTAGCAAAAGGAAGTGAAGCGGTAAGGGATTACTTATCCCATGGCAGTGATGAAAATCAGGGTGTGGAAACAGGAGAAAAGATTGCAGACGGCAATTCAAAATTACTTCATGGGATAAAAAACTATGCCGATAAGAAAAAGGCTAAAAAAAGCTATAACCTAAGCAAAAAAGATTACAAGATACGAAAGCGTAAATCCAAGTTGGAGTTTCGGGAAGCCAAAGAGGAATTAAAGAAAACAAAGGAATATAAGCAAGCAAATGCCTTTAAGAAGTTTCAAAAGAAAAAGCAGATGAAATCCGCTATTGGAAAACGAAATAAATCAAGGCTTAGAGATCGTATCAAAGAAAGTCTGATCGGAACACTGAAAAGCTCAAAAGAAATGCTGATACGAAAAGCAAAGGGACTTATGATGATTGTCATAGGTCTTATTATTTTGGGGACTTTTATCATTCAATTTGCAGGCACCTCCATGACCGGAATGATAAATTCTACAAGCGGCGTATTAACTACAACCTATCTTTCAGACCAAAATGTACTAAGTGAAATCAATCAACAGTTTTCGGGATTGGAAGAAGGTCTGCAAGATGAAATCAGTTCCGTAGAGTCCAATTATCCCGGCTATGATGAATATCTCATAGAAAAAGAGGGAGAAATCGGACATAACACCCATGAGCTTTTATCCTATATCACTTCAAGATGTGGAGAAATTAAGGATTCAAAGGAAGTTCAAAGTATCATCCATGACCTTTTTACAAAGATGTATGATTTATCTTATCGGGAAGAAATTGAAATCCGATACAGGACAGTTACGGAAACATATACCGATGAAGATGGCAATGAGCATACCGAAAGTCATGAAGAAGCTTATGAGTATAAGAAGCTCATAGTAACTCTGAAAAAAAGAGAAATGGACAGTGTTGTAAGAGAAATCTTTGCAGAGTATCCCGATAATGTTCTTCACTATGAAGCCTTGCTTGCCTCTAAAGGAAATATGGAAACTGTCTTTGGAAGCGGAAACGGAAATTTATCGGAGATTGTAGACAATCCCGACTTTTCAAATCCGGGAATTGCCTTTGACGATATAACGGTGAAGGCACTGTTTAACGAAGCGGAAAAGCATATCGGAAAGAGATATGTTTTTGGGGCGAACGGGCCGAATAACTTCGACTGTTCGTCCTTTGTGTGCTGGAGCTTTACCCACTCGGGAGTAAAAAATATGCCACGAACAACCGCTTGGGGAATTTACAAAACTTACTGCAATTCCGTATCACCATCGGAAGCAAAGGCGGGAGATATTATCTTCTTTAAGAATACCTACGACAGCGGCTCCCCTATTTCTCATGTCGGCATTTATGCAGGAAACGGAATGATGATTCATGCAGGAGATCCGATTCGCTTTGTCAGTATCAATACACCTTACTGGAGGGAGCATTTCTATGGCTTCGGCAGAGTTAAGTAAAGAAAGGACGGTAAAATGTGAAAAAAGAACTTACAGCAGTGAAAAACAAAATTCAAAAGTTAAAGGATAAAAAGGCTCTGATTGATGAAGAATTGGAGCCTTTATTGATTCGTGAAGAAGAACTTGAAAATGAGGAGATTATTGCCATATGCAGAAAAAACAATATCACAATTACAGATTTAATGGCAAAGGTTAAAGAGGAACAAACGGAAATAAAAAAGGAGAAAAATCATGAGAACAGTTATGAAAAATAAGGTATTTACAAGGTTAATGACAGCGTTACTTCTTGCTGTTACGGTCATTATGGCAGCTTACCCATCGGTAGCCTATGCACAGATTGATGAAAAAGAAGCAGCACAGGAAACACTAAAAGAAGAACCGAAAAAACCGGAAATTACAGTTATTAAAAAGGAAGAAGAAAAAGAAGTGCGTTATCCCAACAAATTGACTGCAAAAGAGCCGGAGAATTTAAAGCAAAAAATGGCTTCAAACGGAGAAACAACCAATACCAATAAAGGGCTTCCGACCGAGCCTACCAAATCAAGGGCAAGTGTTACGGAGAATGTAAATAATGCCAATCAGGAGTATCCCATTCATCATGGAGATAGTAGTGATAACAAAGAAACGGATAAATATTCTGCGGATGCCAGACAGTTTATTACCTTTCAGACCAAGAACGGAAAGACCTTTCACCTCATCATCAATCATGATGAACAGGGAGAAAATGTTATGCTTCTTACCGAAGTTTCGGAAGATGATTTGCTTAATATGGTAGAAATCAAGGAAAAACCGAAAGAAGTGGTCAAGGAAGAACTCATAAAGGACGAACCGAAAGAAGAAGCAAAGCCTGAAAAAAAGGAAGAAAAAAACAGCACTGGAACATATATCCTGCTTGCTCTTGTAACTTTGGGGGCATTGGGAGCAGGATATTATTTTAAGGTGGCAAAAAAGAAAGAAGATAAGGAACTGGAAGCCTTTGAGGAAGATGATGATTTTTTCTCGGAAGCGGAAGGTAGTGAAGAAACGGAAAATGAAGAAGTTGAAAATCAGGAGACGGAAGATGAAACAGATGACAGTGAAGATGAATTAGAAGAATAATTCTTCACGAAAAACATATAATATTCAGAACATAACACAGGGCGGAAGAATCACAACTTTCGCCCTATTTTACTGAAAACAAGGAGGAAAAACGATATGGAACTTGTGATAGCAGAAAAACCGAGTGTTGCCCTATCAATAGCCAAAGTGATTGGGGCAAAGAATAAAAAAGATGGATATTATGAGGGAAACGGATACAGGGTAAGCTGGTGCGTGGGACATTTAATACAAATGGCAAATCCCGATTCTTATGATGAAAAGTATGCAAAATGGAATATTGACGACTTGCCGATTATTCCAAGTGAATATCAGTATGATGTGGCAAAGGCGACAAAAAAGCAGTTTAACACCCTGAAAAAGCTGATGAATGATAAGGAGATTGATACAGTTATCAATGCCTGTGATGCAGGACGGGAGGGAGAAGCAATCTTCAGACTTGTATATCTTCAAGCAAACTGCAAAAAGAAGATGAAAAGGCTTTGGATTTCATCAATGGAAGATTCTGCAATTAAAGAAGGCTTTGATAATCTAAAAGACGGAAAAGACTATGACAATCTCTTTGAATCGGCTCAAGCAAGAGCAATCGCCGACTGGCTTGTCGGAATGAATATCAGCAGGCTTTATTCCTGCTTGTATAAGCAAAATTATAGTGTTGGCAGAGTTCAGACACCGACTCTTGCCATGATTGTAAAAAGAGATTACGAGATAACTAATTTTAAGAAAGATAAATACTACACAGTGGAGCTATCTATGAACGGCTTTATACTTTCGACTGAGCGAATTGATGATGAGGTTGCTGCTGAACAGCTAATCAATTTAGTTGGCGATAAGATTGAAATCACTGATGTTATCCAAAAAGAGAAAATTACAAAGCCTGATTTACCATTTGACCTTACGACACTTCAAAGAGAGTGCAATAAGTATTTTGGATATAGTGCCAAGCAGACACTTGATTATGCCCAAAGCCTTTATGAGAAAAAGCTCATCACCTATCCAAGAACAGACAGCAGATGTTTAACAGAGGATATGATTGTAAGTACGGTCAATAACATTTTGGGTAAAAATGACTTTGATACAGAGCGTATTAGGGTAGTATTTGATTCTAAAAAGGTTACAGATCATCACGCTATTATTCCGACAGTAAGCTCACTGAGTGAAGCTTTATCGGGCATTCCTGAGAGTGAAGCAAAGGTATATAGGCTTATTTCTAATAAGCTTCACGCAAGTGTAGGTTATCCATTAGTGGAAAGCACAACAAAGATTATAGCTGAATTTGACGGTTTTGAATTTACAAGTTCAGGTAAGGTAATTAAGGATGAAGGCTTTAGCAAATACCTTAAAGAATACAAGTCTAAGAAGAATGAGGACACAGAGCTTCCTAATGTAAGTGTTGATGATGTTTTAAGCATTGAAAATAAAGAGATTAAAGAAAAATTTACCCAACCTCCCAAGCACTTTACTGAAGATACGCTTCTAAAGTCTATGGAGATCGCAGGAAATGACGCACTTGAAAAAGGTGTAGAAGTGGAAAGAAAAGGTCTTGGCACACCTGCAACAAGGGCAGGAATTATTGAAAATCTAATCTTTAAGGGCTTTGTAGAAAGGGATAAGAAAAATCTTGTAGCCACGCATAAAGGGATTAGCCTTGTAACAATAGTATCCGATACCTTTAAATCAGCAGAAACAACAGCAAAATGGGAAATGGAATTATCGGATATTGCTCAGGGAAAATCTTCAAAGGAAGAATTTTTAGAAGCGATTGAAAATGAGCTAAAAGAGGCTGTTCTGATATACGCAAAGTAAGAGGCAACTAATTTCAGAGTGGAAAAAATCCTCTAAAAATGCTATAATATAAGCAATTTATTTGTAATTGTTAGGAGAATTAAGATGGCAATAAAAAATCAAGATTATATAAAAAATTTAATCAGAGAGTTGATTTCTTTGCCAAGTGAAACAGAATGGGTTGAATTTAAGCATAATAACGATGAACCTCAGATGATAGGTGAGTATATTTCTGCTTTGGGCAATTCTGCAACTTTATGGGGAAGACCTAAAGCATATTTACTCTGGGGTATTGATGATAATACACATAAAATTGTAGGAACTACATTTGATTATAGGGAGAGTAAAAAAGGTTCGGAAGAACTTGAAGCATGGTTATCTCGAATGACAAATCCAAGAATAGACTTCAGATTTTATAAAACAGAAATTGAGGATAAAAATGTAGTATTACTCGAAATTCCATGTGCAGAAAAGCAGCCAATTAAGTTTTCAGGTGAAGAGTATATTAGAATTGGAACAAATAAGAAGAAGTTGAAAGAATATCCTGATAAAGAGAGATCTCTATGGGCAGCTTTTGATACAACTCCGTTTGAATTAAGAAATGCAAAAGATAATATTTCGTTTCATGAGGTGTTAGATGTACTGAATGTAGCGGGATATTATGAAAAGATGGGGTTTGCATTACCACAAAATAACAATAAAATATTGGATGATTTTACTAATGAAAAGTTTATAAAAAGAAATGATTCCGGAAGCTATGATATTACTAATTTAGGAGCATTACTTATTTCAAAAGATTTAAAGAATTTTGAGAGTTTAGCTCATAAATCTATAAGAGTAATTTGGTATAAAGAGAACAATAGACTTGACACGATACGGGAAAAAGTATTTAGTGAAGGTTATGCTATTTCATATGAGGAAATTGTAGATTATGTTTTGACTGTCATTCCACAGGAAGAGATAATTGAAGACTCTATAAGAAAAACTAAGTTGGGTTATCCGGAGATAGCAATTCGTGAGTTAATTGCCAATATCATGATTCATCAAGCTATTGAACAAAAAGGGACAAGTCCTATGGTTGAGTTATTCAAAGATAGGATAGAATTTTCAAATGCAGGTTCGCCATTGGTTTCGATAGACCGCATTGTTGATACAGTTCCGATTTCAAGAAATGAAAATCTTGCAGGATTTATGCACAAATGTGGGATTTGTGAAGAAAGAGGAAGTGGTTTTGATAAGATAGTATATGCGACAAGTAAGAATTCTATGCTTGCTCCTAAAATCGAAAATCAAAGTGATAAATTCACAAAAGTAACTCTCTATTTGAAAGCTCCTTTTGACTTGATTAGTAAAGAAGATAGAATAAGAACTTGTTATATGCAGGCTTGCTTTGTCTATGTCAATGGAGAGAGCATAACGAATAATTCGCTCAGAGAATTATTTGATATAAGTGATAAAGATAAATATAAAGCATCGAGGATAATTAAAGATACATTAGAAGCCAAACTTATTAAGCCAGTTGATGAAAATACAGCTCCGAGATATATGAAGTATATTCCTTTTTGGGCTTGATTTAAGTTGCAGTAAGTTGCAAAATCGTGATTTATGCAGTATGAATGGGAGATAAAACCCAGTAAAATAAGGATTTTTAGTAAGTCAAAACAGAAAAATTAAGTTGCAGTAAGTTGCAGCACATAGAATTTAAAGGTGATTAGAGTAAAATCTAACCACCTTTTTTGTTTGTAAAAAAGAAGGAGGTAAAAATGCGAATAAATGATTTTCATAACTTTTTGGAGCTTGTAAAACAAGATGTGCTTCAAAGTGAAGCAGAATATCTGAAGCTACTAAAGGTTGTCGGAAACAATCAGAGATATGACTTTAGAAGTCAGCTTAGTATCTATGATAGAAATCCTGAAGCGACAGCCTGTGCCAAGTTCGATTACTGGAGGGAACACTTTAACCGAACCGTTATGCGAGGTCAAAAGGGTATCCCCATTTTAGAGGACTACGGCACATATAAGAAAGTGGACTATATCTTTGATATAGGTCAGACTGTTTCAAGAAATAGGGATGTCAATGAGGTCAATCTTTGGAGATTTGATAAGGAAGTTCATAGAGATGTCTTAAAGGAAATGATAGAAAACGAAGGTTATGAGGAAAGAGAAAGCACATTAGAAAATATCTTTTCTTTAAGCAGACTTTACGGTGATGAAAAGATAGATAGCCTTATGAATGAGCTTAGAATAGCAGATGAGGATAGAATATCTTTTACCAAGTTTGTGAGGGACTCAATAAGCTATGCAGTTGCCTCAAGATTTAAGGCAGATTATCCGATAGATAACGAACTTTTAAGAGAGAATTTTCAAAGACTTGACAGCATTTCCCTTATGAGCTTGGGTGAAACCGTATCGGATATTAGCGGAAAGATTATTGATGCAACCATTCAGAAAAGTAAAGAGCTTGATAAAGAGGTTTTAAGAGGTAAAGAAGCAGGATATAATATGATTAGAGAAGAAATTGAGGAGGTAGAAGAAAATGTACTTCGACGAGATGATCAGAAAAGAAATGAAAACGAGCGAGTTCTCCGAAATGGAGAGTACGGACGAGATAATAGAGAAAATCAGGGAGAATACGCTAAACAGCTTGGAGGAACAGACGGACTTCATGAAAGAATTCCCGAATCCGACTTACGCAGTGATGAGGCTCACTTACCTTTCACAGAGCGAGGAGCAGAGTCACTTCGAGATGTTGGTAGACCTTTACAAGGAGAAGAAGCTGACAGGACACCTGATGGATATTCAGAAACAAGCGATAGAATTTATGAGAACAGAGAAGCCGAAGCTGATGGCAGCTTGGAAGATAGAGGGCGAGAACAATCCGCAGTATGGGGCAATGATTTCAGCCTTAAAAGAGATGACCATCAAGGAAGTGGTAGAAATCTAAAAGAAAATACTGAAGCAGAGATAAGAGAAGCTGATAAGGCTTCTTTTTCTTTGCCTAAAAATTCTTATGGACAGATGAGGCTTACTATTCCTCTTAATCAGAAGGATATAGACACTATCCTTATTAACGGAGGAAATCACGATAGCGGTAGGCTTCCTGTTATCGCAGAGTTTTCTAAAGGAAAGAGCAATGAAGAATTGGGAGAATACCTCAAAGATACCTTTAGGGGTGGAAATGGATTTTACATTGACGAAAGAGAAGTATCTTCCTGGTATTCGGATAAAGGAATTCATTTAGCTTACGGGACTTCTGCAAGAGAGGATAATACACAAATTTTAAGCTGGCGTGATGCAGCAAGTAGGATAAATGAACTTCTTGACAGAGGTGAGTTTGCTACAAATGTAGAACTTTTAGAGGCACAGGACTATGAAAGGGATAGAATTTCAGAATCCTTATGGTATCTAACGCACGATTTAAGCGAAGAAGGAATAGAGCAAGGATATTTCAACTCTTTTGAAAGAGGTGGTGGCTTTCCAGAAGAAACGAAAAGATTGTCTGAAGCGTTAAAAAATCCTGAATATCTGAAAGAAACAATCAAAGAATATAGTAGGTTTTTAGAAGGATACAAAGAAAACAGAGATGTACTAAGGTTTCATTATCACAAGGTTGATAGCCTTTATCAAAGACTCAAGGAACTTGAACTGCCACGAAAGGAATATAGTACCAATCTGATAGAGCTTCCTAAAGTAAAGCCGTTTATTACAGAAGATGAAGTCCTTGAAAGTCTTTCAAGAGGAAGCGGAATAGATAAGGGAAAAGAGCGAATTACAAAATTTTTCAAGGAAAATCATACGCTTCAAGAAAAAGCAAATTTCTTAAAAGATGAGTATGGCATAGGTGGAAGCTCTCATGCTGTTTCAGGTGCAATGGGAAGTGATGAATGGCACGATGCTAAGGGACTTAAATTACAGAAGAAAGATTGCAGTGATGTTTTTCTTACTTGGTCAAGCGTGGCAAAGCATATTGATGAACTGCTTTCTAACAATCTTTATCTTGAGGAAAAGAAAATAGAAGGTAATTCAGAGATAGAAGAAGCAAAAGAACCACAATATTATTCTAAAGATGATCCTGAAAACTTAATGACCGATGAAATGCTTGAAAGAGTGCCTGAGCTTTATGCACAGGAAGATGTGTCTTTAGCTGACAAGGAAGTTCATGCTGCATATATCATTCCGTTTAGAAGTAATTGGACTTGGTATATGACAGAATACGATAGGGAAAGTGGAGATGCCTTTGGACTTGTACTTGGGATTGAACCTGAATGGGGATATTTTAACCTTGAGGAGCTGAAAGAATTAAATGCCCAAAGGCTTATTTTAGAAGATTTTCCAAAGACCTTTAGAGAACTTAAAGATACAGAGCTTGTAAAACAAATGGATGAACAGGAGCTTCGATTAGTCTTTAATGGAGAGCTTAGCTTTGAAGAAGAAACAGAGCTTGAAGTACCTAAAGAAGTAGGAGAAAGAATAGCTGCAACACCTGTTCAAGGTACGCTATTTGATTATTTCAAAGAAAGAGAAGAAGTAGAGCTTAATGAAGAAAAGGAAAGCCTTACCGATGAATTTACAGTTAAAGAAGGTGATACCGTCTATTTCAACCATGAAGAATACAGGGTTAGGGAGATTTCTAAAAATCAAATCACAGGAAGAAATG
Source organism: Lachnoanaerobaculum sp. Marseille-Q4761 (assembly GCF_017565785.1). Lineage (NCBI taxonomy): Bacteria > Bacillati > Bacillota > Clostridia > Lachnospirales > Lachnospiraceae > Lachnoanaerobaculum > Lachnoanaerobaculum sp. Marseille-Q4761. The sequence continues at coordinate 318,287 of NZ_JAGEKB010000001.1, read as the reverse complement.
ATTTATGGCTTGATCCCGCAAGACAAGGTAATCATCAAATCCCGATTGTAGCCTTTACAGATAATGAGGATTTATTAAGACAAATAAGTCTTGAAAGACCTGAATTTATCATCGGTGATGAAGTGAACTACAAGGGAAAAGACTATACCATCACAAGATTTGATGATATGGGAAATAACCTAAAGACAGTAACGGTTAAGGATAATACTGAATATCTTGGAGGTATGATTACAGGCTCCGATGTAATTCCTTATCGTCTTGAAAGCGATCTTGAGAGGATATTTGAAAATCTGACTTATATGAAACCTGAAAAGTCTTTTGAGGAAATAGAAATAAAGAAAAATGAAACTCATAATTTCAAGATTACAGAAGAAATACTCCCTGCAAAGTTATCTCCCAGTGAGAGGTTAAACAATAACCTTGAAGCAATCTCTATGCTTAACAGGGTGGAAAGCGGAGAGCGAGAACTTGATACTACAGCTCAGGAAATTTTAGCGAAATATGTAGGCTGGGGAGGACTTTCCGATGTCTTTGATGAAAGTAAGGATGGACAGTGGAAAGAAGCAAGATCTTTCTTAAAGGAAAATCTATCGTCATCAGAATATGAAGCTGCAAGAGAATCAACACTAACCAGCTTTTATACACCGAAAACTGTCATTGACGGAATATATAAGACGCTTTCAGGTATGGGATTTAAACAGGGAAATATCCTTGAACCGTCAATGGGTATCGGAAACTTTATAGGGAATCTACCTGATGAAATGAAAAAGTCCAAGTTTTATGGTGTAGAGCTTGACTCCGTAAGCGGTCGTATTGGAAAGCTCTTATACCCTGAAAGTGATGTGCAAATTAAAGGATTGGAAGAAACGAGCTTTTCCAATAACTTCTTTGATGTGGCTATCGGTAATGTTCCCTTTGGAGAATATAAGGTAAATGACAGGGAGTATAACAAAAATAACTTTTTAATTCATGACTACTTTTTTGCAAAATCCATTGATAAAGTCAGAAATGGAGGTGTTATCGCTTTTATAACATCTTCAGGGACGATGGATAAAAAGGACGAAAGTGTCAGACGCTACCTTGCAGCAAGAGCAGAGTTTTTAGGAGCCATCAGACTTCCGAATGATACTTTTAAGGGTGTTGCCGGAACAGAAGTAACATCAGACATTATTTTCCTAAAGAAAAGAGATAGTATCAGAGAAAGAGATGAGGACTGGATATACCTATCTGAAGATGAGAACGGTCTTTCATACAATAAATACTTTGTGGATCACCCTGAAATGGTACTTGGAAGTATGGAGGAAGTATCGGGAAGATTTGGAAATACGATAGCTTGCCTTCCAAAAGAAAATGCTGACTTAAAGGAATTACTTACAAAAGCAAGTGAAGAAATTTCTAAAGATGCTAATTATGAAGAAATAGAGCTATTTGATGATGAAATCAGCACAATACCCGCAACAGACGATGTCAAGAACTTCTCCTACACACTTATTGACGATGAGGTGTATTACAGAGAAAATTCTCTTTTTGTAAAGAAAGAGATAACCGACAAAAATAAGGAAAAGATTAAGGACTATCTTGAACTGAATACTGCCCTTAAAGATGTTATCTACAAGCAGAAAGAGGACTATTCCGATGACGAAGTGAAAAAAGCTCAGGAAAAGTTGAATGAAGTCTATGACCGCTTTTCTAAAAAGCATGGCTTTGTCAATAACCTAAGTAATACCAGAGCCTTGAAAGAGGACAGTAACTTCCCGCTTGTTTCGTCCATAGAAATCCTCGATGAAGAAGAAAACTTTAAGGCAAAGGGAGATATATTCTCCAAGAGGACAATCACAAAGGCAAAGACCATTGACCATGTAGATACTTCCCTTGAAGCTCTTGTGTTATCTATGTCAGAAAAAGGTTATGTTGACTTTGAATACATGGAAAACCTGACAGGAAAAGATAGACCTACTCTAATAGAAGAATTAAGGGGAGAGATTTATCTAAGTATCAGGGAAGAACAGAACTTTTACAGACCGCTATCCTTTAACCCCGAAGATGGAGATTTGCCTTTCGCCTGTGCAAATGGCAGCAATTCATATAAGTATGGCTATGTTACAAAGGACGAATACCTATCCGGAAATATCAGAGAAAAGATTACCATCGTAGACAGTTACCTTGCAAAGTTAAGACAGACCGAAAGAGAACTACCCCACCTTGGCTATGCGGAAGATGGCAAAGAAAAAGAGCTGATAAGCTATGAAATGAACCGATTGGAATACCAAAAAGCGGAACTTACCAAAGTATTACCGAAAGAACTTGAAGCAAGTGAGATCAGTGTTCGTCTTGGTGCAACTTGGATACCGATAAAAGATATAGAAAAGTTTATCTTTGAAACGCTGAAAACACCGGGCTGGGCAAGATGGGATATTAAAGTCAAATTCTCAAACCTTACAAGCGAATGGAATATTGAAGGAAAGAGCAGAGATAAGGGTAATGATCTTGCAGAAATGACCTACGGAACATCAAGGGTAAACGGATATAAGCTGATTGAAGATGCCTTAAACCTTAAAGAAACAAAGGTCTTTGACCAGATTGAAAATCCGGACGGCTCAAAAAGTTCTGTTCTAAATAAAAAGGAAACTCTCCTTGCAGGACAGAAACAGGAGCTTCTAAAAGAAGAATTTAAGAACTGGATATTTAGCGATCAGGAAAGAAGAAACAGACTTGTAAAGCTATATAATGAGCGTTTTAACTCTATCAGGAATCGTGAATATGACGGAAGTAACCTCTCTTTTGAGGGAATGAATACGGAAATAGAGCTTAGACCTCATCAAAGAAATGCCATTGCAAGAAGCCTTTACGGAGGAAATACCCTGCTTGCCCATGTGGTGGGAAGCGGAAAGACCTTTGAGATGGTCGCTTCCGCAATGGAATCTAAAAGGCTTGGAATGTGTTCTAAGTCTTTATTTGTTGTGCCGAATCACTTAACAGGACAGATAGGCAGAGAATTTATGCAGCTATATTCGTCAGCCAATATTATGGTGGCGGATAAGAAAGACTTTGAGCCAAGAAACAGAAAGAGGTTTATCAGTAAGATTGCTACCGGAGAATATGATGCGGTTGTGATCGGGCATACGCAATTTGAAAAAATCCCAATGAGCAAAGAGTATCAGGAGAAACATATTCAGGATCAGATTGATGAAATTTTGAACTATGTGGAGGAATACAAGCACGACAGAAACCAGAATTTTACGGTTAAGCAACTTGAAAAGACCAAGAAAAAACTGGAAGCAAGGCTTGAGAAACTAAACGATGATTTTAAGAAAGACGATGTCATTACTTTCGAGGAACTGGGTGTTGATAAGCTTTTTGTGGACGAAGCACATGGATTTAAGAATTTGTATCTTCATACAAAAATGCGTAATGTTGCAGGAATCAGTCAGTCGGAAGCCTTTAAGTCCTCCGATATGTTTATGAAATGCAGATATATGGATGAGATGACAAACGGGAAAGGAATAGTCTTTGCAACAGGAACACCAGTAAGTAATTCTATGACTGAGCTTTATACCATGCAGCGTTATCTTCAGTATGAAAGCCTTAAAAAGAATAATTTAGAGCATTTTGACTCTTGGGCTTCTACCTTTGGGGAAACGCAGTCTGCTTTTGAACTTTCTCCGGAGGGAACAGGGTACAGAGTAAAGACAAGATTTTCCAAGTTCTATAACTTGCCTGAACTAATGTCTATGTTTAAGGAAGTTGCGGACATTCAGACCGCAGATATGCTAAATCTTCCAACACCTGAAGCACACTATGAAGTAATTAAAACCTTGCCGAGCGAGGAACAAAAAGAAATCCTAAAGGGATTATCTGAAAGAGCGGATAAGGTTAGAAATAGAGTGGTAGAACCTGATGAGGATAATATGTTAAATATTACTAATGATGGTAAGAAACTTGCCCTTGACCAAAGACTGATCAATCCCCTACTTCCTGATAATCCTGACAGCAAGGTGAATGTTTGCGTGAAAAATGTCTTTAGTATTTGGGATAAGACCAAAGAAAATAAGTCTACACAGCTTCTATTTTCCGATATGTCCACGCCAAAAGGAGATGGAGAATTTAACATTTATGATGATATTAGGGATAAACTTGTAGCTATGGGCATACCGAAAGAAGAAATAGCATTTATCCATGAAGCGAACTCCGATAAACAAAAGGACGAACTCTTTGCAAAGGTGCGTAAGGGAGATGTAAGAATATTACTCGGCTCTACTCAGAAGATGGGAGCCGGTACAAATGTGCAGAACAAGCTGATTGCACTTCACGACCTTGATGTCCCTTGGCGTCCTGCTGATCTTGAACAGAGAGCAGGTAGAATTGTAAGACAGGGCAATGAAAATAAAGAGGTAAATATCTATCGCTATGTTACGGAGAATACCTTTGATGCATATTTGTGGCAGACCATAGAAAATAAGCAGAAGTTCATTTCTCAAATTATGACCAGTAAGACTCCCGTTCGTGTTGCGGAAGATGTGGACGAAAGCTCCCTTAACTATGCAGAAATTAAAGCTCTTGCCACAGGGGATCCGAAGATTAAAGAAAAGATGGACTTGGACAATGAGGTTACGAAACTTAAAATGCTTGAAGCAAACTATAAGTCCAATCGTTATAGATTAGAGGACAAGGTTGCTAAAAACTATCCGGAAGAAATTGCAAGAACAGAAAAACTTATTGAAGCTGTTAAGAAAGATATATCAGAAGTTGAACCGAAAGCAGAAGGCGAGGAAAAGTTTACTTCCATCACGATAAATGGTGAGAAAATTTCAGATAAAAAGATAGCCGGAGAAAAGCTGCTTGAAGCCATTTCCAAAGTAAAAATCAATGAAAGCAAGTTTATCGGTAAGTACAGAAACATGGATTTAGAGGTCAGCTATAACTTCTTTACCAATGAGCATAACTTCAGTTTAAACGGTGCTGCAAAGCATTCCGGAGAGCTTGGAGCAAGTGCGGACGGAAATATCATAAGACTGGATAACGCTCTTGAGAAAATGCCTGAGAAATTAAATAGACTTGAAGAAAAACTCATCAGCACCAAAGAACAGCTTGAAAATGCCAAAGAGGAACTTAAAAAACCGTTTGAAAAAGCTGATGAATTAAAAACTAAGGTATTAAGGCTTGCGGAACTGAATAAGCTTCTCGATATGGGAGAAGTGGAAGAAAAGAGAAATGACAATCCCCTTGTGGAAGATATAAAACGAGCGATTATTGACTTCTGTAACAGAGAGTATGAAGAAAACCACAGCTACGATGAATTTGACACGCTGTATCCTGATTTAAAGCATATCGGGATTGCCTATACCAATACACCGGATGAAAGGCATGGGATTCAGTACGAACTGAACTTAGAGGATAAGACATGGACACAGTACATTGATGATACTCCAATCAAAACTGAGAGTTTTGATTATGAAAACAAGGGAGAAAACGAAACTCTAAGAAATATGAAAAATGAGATTGAGTTATCCTCTTTTGAAGATTTGATCTATGTTGATTCCGAAGATTTAAGGGCAGCACTCGGACTTGACATTGATGATGAGGGAAATTTCTATGATCCGCTTGCAAAAGACCTTGACAATGACGGGATTCCCGACAGATATGACAATGATTTCCGGGACAGTGATTACTTTGAATCAACCTATGATGTGGAAGATAATCTTCATACAAAAGAGGAAACTTCTCAAAGAACGGAAGATAAACCGTCTATTTTAAGACAGATCAGAGCTTATCAAAGTGAAAGCAAAACGGAAGAGAAACAAACTACAAAAGAACAGGAATATGCAAGATAAGGGAGCGAACAGCTCCCTTTTACCATGAAAGGAGATATAAAAACATGGATTACAAAACAATAAGGGATAGAATTGAAGATATGGCAAAGGATAACCATAAGGACTTCGTAAAAGCGGTTATCAGTATGGAGAAAGGTATTAATGATGAAAGTGCCTTGGATAAGCTATATGATGCCTATATGGCTAATGACACCATCAATCTGCTTCATGAAGATTTCGATTATATGATTGAAGATTTAAGAGAACAGGGACAGATAAAAGACCTTCCCTATATTCAGGGGGAAAAAGATGACCTTATCAATATCGTCGGAAATGTTGTTGGAGAGGTCGATGTAGTTGAAAGGGAAAATAAGGACGGAGAAGCCTTTAAGGTGGCAAATTTCTCTGTTGTGTCCAAAGATGATGAGGGAAATAAGGTATATCATAATTGCTCCGCTTATGGAGAAAAGAGTGATATTCCAAAGGACTTTAAACAGGGAGATTTTGTGAAACTCTTTGGTCAAATCAGAACTTCTATTGATGATAACGGCAAGGAACACAGCAATGTAAGAATATTATCCTCAAAGCTCTTAAAGGCAAAAGAACAGATGAAAGGACAGGATAAGAGTCAAGAGATTACTAAATTGAAAAGCGAGATAGAAGAAAGAGAAAAAGACTTATTTTATGCAGATTCTTGGGAACAATCAGGACAGATTAGAGCAGATATTGAAAAAATGAAAGCTAAGTTAAATACCTTGCTCAATTCTGAAAAAGGGAAAGAAAACGATAAAAAATCCATACTTGGTGCTATCAAAGAATATCAGGCGGAAGATAAGGAAAAGCCTAAAGAAAGTAAAGAAAAAGCAAAGGAAACGGAGAGATAAATTTATGTCGGTGCGGTTTTCGGATTGCACCGGCTCTTTTTTGTTGCTCAAAAAAAGGAGATAAAGATTATCTCTCCATCTCCTTACCCATATAAATTCCATAGTTCTTTCGTATCTGATAAAGCTCGTCCATAGTCGATTTTGAGGAAGAATACTCCTGCATAAGAGTATTCTTTTTTTCTTGCAATTTATCAAGCTCAGATAAAATATCCCTTGAATTTGGGAGTTTGGAATAAGTCTTTTTAAGTTCAGAAAGAGCATTTTCATAGAGGGTAATCTGAGCTTTGTATTCCTCGAAAAATGCCCTATCAGACGGATTCGCCTTATATTCCTTGTAATAGGCACGATATTTTTTGACAATATGAACTTGCTCCATCGTAGTGGATAACTGTTCCATTTCCTTATCAAACGCTTTGATTTTATCCTGTAAATTTTGTCTTTCATCAGCACTTTTCTTGATAAATTCATCAAGTTGCTGAACGGATTTTATGCCATGTTCTCTGATAAAGATAACGGATTCTGCCATTGTATTCAGATTATGTTTCGTCGCCCAGTATTCATAGCCTTTGCTTTCCTTTACCTTCACATTGGTATTCATATCAATAACATTTCCAATGCGTTTTTTAACGGTAGGCGTCTTAATAAACTCTCTTTCAGCTATTCGTTCTTTTAATCGTTCCTCCGTATAATCTTCGCCAATCGTCTTAGCTCTTGTAAATCTGGGCTTATCTTTCGGCTTAAAAGCGATATGTTTGCCATACTTAATTTCATAGCCAAGTTCAGTCATTTTCTTTAAAAATTCGTCCCAATCCTTAGACTGTTTTATCATGCGATCAATGTCAAATTGAAGTCTATTTTTCCAAGAAGTACCTCTCTTTGCCTGTTCATTTTCATACCAAGACTTTCCGTTCGTCCTATATTTTTTCTTAAAGCTTTCGTAGTGTTCATCAATGACGGAAAGGTTGTTTTCTTTGCATAGCTTATCACTCTGGTAACGGATCTTATGATAGCTTTTCTTATTGGATTGATAGCACTTGCCGGTAACCATATTTACATTATTGAATATTATGTGATTATGGATATGTCCCTTATCTATGTGTGTAGATAAGACAAACTCATACTCATCTTTTAATATCTTTTTACATAACTCAAGCCCAATTCTGTGTGCCATTTCAGGTGTAGCTTCTCCCGGTAAAAAGGATTGAATTAGATGTCTTGCAAGGATAGTTCCTTTTGTTCCTGCACTTTCCCTTGTCCTTAAAAACTGGGTATGAGCAGTTGACTGATGGCATTTATTGGTACTGACTAAAAGCTGCTCATCTGTTTTTTCCCCATTAACGATGTAATCAATGGCAAGATGAAGGGTTGATTTTATAGGGTGTATTTTTGTAATAGCCATAAAAACTAATCACCTCCTGAAGTCTTGTTAAGAAGCAAGGAATGGATTTGCCACAACTCTTTTGAGAAATGTTCAATCTCTTTTTTCATATCATTGATGTCCTCTTTGTAGATAATACCGGTCGAATTTACTCGCTTTGCAATCTGATTGATATTATTTGTAGCGTTGGAAAGCAAGCCCTGTAAATCTCGAAACGGCTCTAAATCTATCTGATAAATTTCCTTTTCCAAAACACATTTGCGGATAAAGTGGCTCATATTTCTGCACCTTGCAAGTTTTCTTTTTTCCTCAAAAAGAGCTTTTTCTTCTTTGGTCAACTTAATTTCAAGTCGTTCATTTCGTATCCTATTTGCCATAGATAGTTCCTCCTGTATATGAATTTCGGGGTCTTAGGGTCTCCCTAACAAGCTAAAAATTGATAAAAAAAGAAGCAGATCCTAAAGGGCTGCTTCATCAAATTTTCCGTAAGTGTCCGTACACTTACTGTGCTTGCTACAAAAGAATGATTAGGGAAGCAAGCATTAAGCAAATTTTAAATTTATAACAAAATTATATCATAAAAGTTTATAGTTGCTAAATTGAAAAAGTAAATTCCAGTGCAGAAGTAAATTCTACTTAGTTTAAAAAAATCCCAAAAATCAGGCAGTTTGAAATTTCATTTCTGCCTGATTTTGCTATAATAATGCATAACAACCTCAAAAAAATCTCTTTCCGGGCATGGGAAATAAGCCACAGGACAAGTCGTGTGTAGGACTAAATTCCACTGGCTATATCAAAAAATGTAAAAGATTTGCCCTGTCTGACAGCAGATATGCTTTGGGTTGTTGGGTTACTTAAAGCGAATCAGCTTGGGCCTCAGACAAACCTCGTCAGGATGAATGAGCCCGAGCTGAAGTGCTTTTAAGACATCTTCTCCATATCGCTTTAGTGCCCTTTGATAAGGAGTATCTCCGTTTAGGCTTTCCCTTGGCGTGGAATTGATGTGGTTTACAATGCGATTCACATCCCATTGTGTAAGAAAAGCAAAAGAAGAGCCTTTTGGAAGAACCATGCGAAGCATGGTGTGGGCTTGCTCTAAGCCCCCTTTTTGCCCACTACGCATAGGATCGCAATAATAGATGCTACTACGTTGGATTCCATTAGGATTTGTTTCCAAAGCGACAGGATCGCCAAACTCCGATCCTCGGTCTGTGAGGATATATTCAAAGATAGATTGAAAGTCAAAGACATCTTCAAAACGTCTTTCTAAACGGTCAAAGACTGCTTTGACTGCTCCCTTTGTACATCGATTTAACAGATAAGCCAGGAAGAGCTTTTCCTCAGTAAAGAAAAAGGTCAGTAGAGTTTTTTGCGAATCTCTGCATGAATGGACGGTATCCATCTCTATAAAAGCATTTAATCCAAGCTTCAAGAAATCCTCATAGCTTCGACCATGAAATATTTCGCGGTTTGAAATCTGTGTTTTATGGCATTTCCTTGGTTTGAATGTCACCTTCCGTTTTAAATCGATATTTTTGGAAGTAAAAATTCCTTGGTCAATGTAAGAGTACATGGTGCGAACAGACATCTGTAATTCTGGATGATTCACTAAAATCTGGTAAGGGGATTGTCCCTTTGCAATCAGAGGAGTAATGATGCTGTCCTTTTCTCTTGCTTCCTTTTCGGAAAGATTTATGCCTCGACGAGAGTCTTTAAGGGTTTCCCTGTATTTTCTATCAGCAAATCTGGCATCATAGGTATATTTATGGGCGATGCTGCAGTGATGAAGCTTTTGTGAGCAGCCATTACAGACATAGGGAGCTTTCATTAGGCGATTACAGCATTCCTTTTCGAAGTCCTTACAGGTCTGATTGCAGCTAGGACAAGAAGTACACTTTATCCCACAAAGAATAATCTTCTTACAGACATTTGTTTTACGACACTGGTAACGATGAACGCAAAAGTTCTTTTTGTTCAGAAAGCTGCCCTTGTGATACCAGTTTGATGCTCGGTGTTTCTTCACTTCTTTAGAAATGGTAGAAGGGTCTTTGCAAAGATACTTGGCAATCTCCTTGAAGGAAAGCCCTTGATTTAGACTTTGCTCTATAAAAAGGCGGTCTTCTAAAGAAAGATGTTTTTGGTTACCGGGAATGATTTTACTCATAATAAACTCCTTCCATTGCTGTCAGAAGGAGTTCAAACATACCATGAGTGGTGTGAAAGAGAAAATATCAACTGTGCAGAAGTAAAATCTACCGAGAGGTCAATGAGTAGAATTTAGTTTTTCATTTTTGATTACTCTATTAATAATGAATGAGTGATAGTCTAAAGCGCATATCTTGTGTTATAGTAGCTACAGCGGAAGCCCTCCTTATGTTTGTTATTTTGTGGTGATCTAACTTTAACACAAGACAGGTGCTTCCGTTTTATTATTTAGTTGTGATGTAACAAATGTATTGTAATCCTACATTTATGGAGAAACTCTATCGAGAAAGTTGATTGACATTTTAGACTAAACGGTTTATAATTTAAAAATCTAGAGGTGCATACATGAGAAAAGAAGAAAAAACAAGACTGCGAAGAGAGAAAATCATTACCGCTGCTTTGTTCGAATTTGCTACAAAAGGCTATAAAGGTTTTGTCATCAATGAACTTTGTAAAGTGGATGGTATTTCCAAAGGAGTTTTGTATCATAATTTTTCAGGGAAATCAGACCTCTATCTAACTTGTGTTCAGGAGAGTTTTGAGAAAGCTTTGGCAGTGCAGTGCTTCTGGGGGTGGAAGGTCAAGTACCCTCCTTAGCTGATTATATGGAAAGACGTCACCAATTTTATCAGCAATACCCGGAACATAGCCACATTTTCTTTGAGGCAATGATTGCGATGCCAAAAGAATTGGAAGCAGACATCGCACCACAGAAAGCTATTTTTTTGGACTTGAATGAACAAGTTTGTCAAAAACTTATATCAGAATCCAAACTGAAAGAGCATATTGATGAGAAGCGAGCTATGGCCTATCTGCGATTGATTCAGGATATGTTTCGTTCCTATTATTTAACTGTTTCATCAGATAGCAGTTTGCCTGACTTGGTTTCAGGATATGAACGTCAATTATCACAGGTTTTGGATATGATGATTTATGGAATACTAGAGGAAGATTCCTCTAAAAAAGGAGAAAAATAATGTCGAAAATTGGGAAGTGGTTGTTACTAATTGCGGGTATTTTTGCAGTTTTTGTAGGTTTTAAAATGCTTGCACATCCTGTTGCTACTTTGGCTTCCATGACTTTCTTGTTTGCACTTGTATTTGCAGTTCAAGGGATTTCTGAGATTGTACAATACTTCAAATCAGAAGAAAAGCATGGCTGGAATTTATTTGGAGGAATTGTTACCCTCATCCTCGCTCTTTCCTTGTTCTCAGGTAGCTTTATTGAAATGGTAACTTTTGTGCCATTTATCATTTCTTTCTGGGCATTGACAAATGGTATTACAAAAACTATCGTTGGTTTCAAGGTTCGTAAGACGGATAAATCGGTAGGTACTCCTCTAGTTTGGATGGGGATTTTAGGAATCGTAGCAGGTTTAATCATGATGGGACACCCATTGATGACCGGTCTCTTCGTTAGTTACACCACTGCCTTTGTCTTTATTTATCAAGGTATTGTGTCGATTGTTCAATTCTTCAAGATTAAATAAGAAAAAAGGCTCTTTATCAACTGTAGTGGGTTGATAAAAACTCACAACCAGGAGAGGACCAAATTGATTTTCTCCTTTTTGATATGCAAAGCAATGAGAATTCTCGTTTTAAAATTTTCAAAGTTCCGGAAGCCAAAAGCATTTTGCTTAATGACTTTGATGAGGTTATTTGTGGCCTCAAGTTTTGCGTTTGAGTAGGGAAGTTCAAGTGCATTAATGATCTTATCCGGATCCCTCTAAAAGGTCCTAAAAATGGTCTGGAAGATAGGATTCACAAACAAATTATTAACTCTGTGGTCATCAATTTATATAATTGACTTGATGGTCAATTATTGAGGTATGAGATGAGACAGGAAGAAAGAAAAATACAAGCAAGAAGAAAAATTATGGACAATGCGTTGCTTGAATTTGCTACACGAGGATATAGTGCAAGCTCTGTGAACAACATTTATGATTCTGAACAGGGAATTTCAAAGGGACTGATCTATCATTATTTCAAATCAAAAGATGAGTTGTTCCTTGCTTGTGTGGAGGAATGCTTTGAACAGTTAAAAGAATACATCCAAAATCATATATTCATTGAAACAGAATCAAGCTCTTTGAAGGAATGTCTTTCACAGTACTATAAGACCAGAATGATATTCTTTCATGAAAATCCGCTGTATCAGAAAATTTTCTGTGAAGCTGTGATTATGGATATTTTTTTGTTTGGCGTTGTGAAGAAGGAGACTATTTAAATGTTTGAAATGTTAATTCGTTTATTGACGGTTGTGCTATTGGCAGTAATCGCCGGGAAGGTGGCAGCAAAATTTAAAATGCCCGCTGTTTTAGGTTTTTTAATTGCGGGAATGCTCTTAGGGCCCTATGCAGTAAATCTGCTGACACAAGATATTTTAGATAACTCGATGTATCATACACTGATTGAGCTCATGGAATGCGGTATGGGGCTGATGCTGGGCAGTGAAATGATCTGGCGAAAGATGCGTTCTTCCGGTAAACAGATTGTTGTGATTACTTTGGCGCAGTCACTCATGACTTTTGCTGTTGTCAGTCTTGCGTTTTCTGCTATTTTTTATTTTATGGATATCCCTGTTTTCCTTGGCTTGATTTTTGGCGGTATTGCCTTAGCTACCGCACCTGCACCGGCGTTATCCATTGTGTCAGAATATAAAACAGACGGACCTGTTACAAGGACACTGATACCTTTGGCGGTAATTGACGATGTGTTGGCAATCTGCGTATTTTTGCTTGTTATGAGTTTCATCCTTCCGATTACCTCGGGAGGCTCTGTACCAAAATATCTGATTATACTGATCGTTATTTTCCCGGTTTTGATTGGTCTTATAACCGGAGGCATCACAGCCTTTATTATGAAAAAAATCAGGTCAGAAAAAGTCTGTGCAATCACGGTGTTTGCCGGTGTGCTTGTTACAGCGGCTATGACCGCACTTGCCAACCATTACCTTATGCCTGTTCCAGTCCTTAATTTTATGCTGAGCGGTATGGTTTATTCCGCAACCTTTGCAAATATCCTGGATGAAAAAAAGCTGGAAGATATTATGAAATATTGCACTCCGAGCATCAGCGCTTGCTTTGCATTGATTGTTCTGAATCTGGGTGCTCCGCTGGATTATCATCTCATTTTAGGGGCAGGAATTTTTACAGCAGTATACATTATTGCCCGCGCAGCAGGAAAAATAGGCGGAGCGGCTCTCGGTGCACAGCTTTCGCACGCCCCTGCTACGGTAAAAAAATATCTCGGGCTGGTCATTTTGCCTCATTCCGGCGTATCTCTTGTCATGACAGGTATTGCTATTTCGGCATTAACGGGAGATTTCGAACAATATGGAAACATTGTTCGAGGTACAATTGCGGCTGCGGCAGTCATTAATGAAATTATAGCTGTTTTCTTAGCCCGTCAGGGATTTAAGGCGGCCGGAGAGATGGGAAAGGCTATCAAATGCAAATAAAAATGGTATAATGAAACGAAATAAGGTGTCTGTGCAATGAATAAGGAAGAACTTATGCGATGCCTATTGTTGCCTTGGCATTTAATTTATGCTGGGAGAGTTTGTATGCTTATGTGTACCTAAACAGAAATATTGCAGACATACAAGCTTGGATTACCATAGGGCTCCGAAAGGAGCCTATCTGTGTATTCAAAACAACAAAAAGAAATCGCACTTAAACTACATCATCAGACAGAATCTGTATCAGAGACAGTAAGGATATTGGGATATCCTACTAGACAGAATCTTTATAACTGGATTTATGAAGAAAAACATCCTACTAAGGTTCGGGAGGATTATCAGCTAACATCATTTGTAGAAAGGGTCTCCATGTTTTCGCTCATCTTTGGTTTTAAACATTTATTTCGAATCATCCGTCAGGTTTTTCAAAGCGAAGAGGGGCAGGCGATTTTAGCCAGTTTAGCCTCCCTCTTGGTTTTGGGTACGGTTTTCTATACGATGGTGGAAAAGTTAGCCGTGCTGGACTCCCTTTATTTATCCTTTACGACCTTGACCACCATTGGCTATGGGGATTTTACGCCCAAGACCGCCTTGGGAAAGATTTTTACCATGATCTACGGTCTTTTGGGACTAGGTATTGTCAGCCTCAGCCTTGGTATTATTGCTAAAGAAGCGCTGGCACTTCAGAAACAGCGCAAAAAACAACGCCGAACTAAGCAAAAATAGAGAGTCTGAAATTTTATATGTCCTTTTATATGAGTTTTTGAATTATCTGCATAAACACTACATCTATAAGCAATTTCATAATTGCAAAGACATTCATTTTACCATGCATTTACCACGATTGAATGAGCCTTGATATGACAATAAAACCGATAAGGGAGATAGCACATGAAAAGCTGTGTATCTCCCTTTGTTCATGCTAAATGACTACTTTACTCTGATTTCAAACTTCAAGCTTTCATCATTTACGCATGGATTTCTCCCTTTAGTTCTTCATCAACTTGCATATGCACAGTACCATTTGCATGATAGCATGGTCGTAAGCATACTTTGAAGATATAGGCGTTATAAAAATCTAATATTTCTTTGACTGCCTTTTCCTCTCCGCTAGTCGCTCTGCAAATGAGTTCATAAGAGGGATAAGCATAATCTTTTTTCATTCGTTCTACTTCCTTTCGCTCAATAATTTTTGTAATTTCTTTAGCCCTCTATCCCGTCTGCTATTGATAGTGGAACGTGATACATGATACAATTCTGAAATTTCTCTGTCGTTCATGCCTCGAAAGAAATGCAACAAGATAGCAGTACGCTGTTTTTCGGTCAATTCTTGTAAAGCTGTACCTAGTTCTTCATCAGATACACGGATTGTAAAATTCATAACTTGAAACGATACAAAATCGGAAAAATATTCATCATTTGTACCATTTTCCATACGTTTCATTTCAGACAATTCACAAAACAAGACTTCATGTTTAGAACGTCTTGCACTTTGTCTTCTATGACTTGACAATGTACCTTTAATCACAATCATCATTAAAGCATTAAACTGTAAACAGACAGATTTCTCAAAAGAAGATGCTTCCATGATTTCACCTCCTTTCTGCTGAAAGCTAACTTATATAAACAACATAAAAAATGATGTTTATATAAGTTGATAAAAAACAAAAGGCTCGTATCAAACAAAATGTTTGTACGAACCTCTTATGACGATATAATTGTTATTTTGATAATTATTACTGTTTCTCTTGTTCAGATTTTTAGGAGTTTTCCCGTTATTCAAAATCCATAGAAACAACGACTTTCCCTTGTGCGTGAGAAGTTATAATATAACGAATGGCTTCTTTTGTATCCTTGACAGAATAGATTTTGTCTATATAAGGTATCAATTTACCCGTTTCTGCCAGTTCTTTTGCATAAGATAAATAATCTTTTTGGGACATCATAGGACCAGCAAAATAAGAAAAATTCCTTGATGTAAACGAACGAAAAAGTGCTTTAGTTACTTGTTTTACATTTCCTACACCTATAAAAATTCCATTTGGTTTCAAAATCTGTTTATAGTCTTTCATGGAATTACAGCCATTCACACCTATGATTACATCAAACTTTGTCCGCACTTTCGTAAAATCTTCTTTTTTATAGTCAATTACGTAATCACACCCCATTTGTTTTGCTAGCTCAAGATTACGGGTACTACATACACCTGTAACAGTTGCTCCCATGATTTTAGCTAATTGTACTGCATATAAACCAACGCCACCCGAAGAACCGTAAATCATAACTTTCTGACCTGCTTTTACATTCCCTTTACGAAGTGCCCCTAATGCAGTTTCAAAAGAAATAGGAATAGCAGACGCTTGTTCAAAGCTTAGATTTTGAGGTTTTACAAAAACACGGTCTTTATCCATAAGAGCGTATTTCGCAAAACCTCCGCAACATATTTTCAAACTTTTTGAAGATAAGGAACTGTCAGTCAAAGCACTTTTGGGAGAATATGGGAATATCCGATTTTTAGAAAAAATGCTAAATTGAAAAAGTAAATTCCAGTGCAGAGGTAAATTCTACCTAGCTTTAAAAAATCCCTAAAATCAGGCAGTTTGAAATTTCATTTCTGCCTGATTTTGTTATAATAGTGCATAACAACCTCAAAAAAATCTCTTTCCGGACATGGGAAATAAGCCACAGGACAAGTCGTGTGTAGGACTAAATTCCACTGGCTATATCGAAAAATGTAAAAGTTTTTGCCCTGTCTGACAGCAGATCGGTTTTGGGTTGTTGGGTTACTTAAAGCGAATCAGCTTGGGCCTCAGACAAACCTCGTCAGGATGAATGGGCCCGAGCTGAAGTGCTTTTAAGACATCTTCTCCATATCTGTTTAGTGCCCTTTGATAAGGGGTATCTCCGTTTAAGCTTTCCCTTGGCGTGGAATTGATGTGGTTTACAATCCGATTCACATCCCATTGTGTAAGAAAAGCAAAAGAAGAGCCTTTTGGAAGAATCATGCGAAGCATGGTATGGGCTTGCTCTAATCCCCCTTTTTGCCCACTACGCATAGGATCGCAATAATAGATGCTACTACGTTGGATTCCATTAGGGTTTGTTTCCAAAGCGATAGGATCGCCAAACTCCGATCCTCGGTCTGTGAGGATATATTCAAAGATAGATTGAAAGTCAAAGACATCTTCAAAACGTCTTTCTAAACGGTCAAAGACTGCTTTGACTGCTCCCTTTGTACATCGATTTAACAGATAAGCCAGGAAGAGCTTTTCCTCAGTAAAGAAAAAGGTCAGTAGAGTTTTTTGCGAATCCCTACAGGAATGAACGGTATCCATCTCTACAAAAGCATTTAATCCAAGCTTCAAGAAATCCTCATAGCTTCGACCATGAAATATTTCGCGGTTTGATATCTGTGTTTTATGGCATTTCCTTGGTTTGAATGTCACCTTCCGTTTTAAATCGATATTTTTGGAAGTAAAAATTCCTTGGTCAATGTATGAGTACATGGTGCGAACAGACATCTGTAATTCCGGATGATTCACTAAAATCTGGTAAGGGGATTGTCCCTTTGCAATCAGAGGAGTAATGATGCTGTCCTTTTCTCTTGCTTCCTTTTCGGAAAGATTTATTCCTCGACGAGAGTCTTTAAGGGTTTCCCTGTATTTTCTATCAGCAAATCTGGCATCATAGGTATATTTATGGGCGATGCTGCAGTGATGAAGCTTTTGTGAGCAGCCATTACAGACATAGGGAGCTTTCATTAGGCGATTACAGCATTCCTTTTCAAAGTCCTTACAGGTCTGATTGCAGCTAGGACAAGAAGTACACTTTATCCCACAAAGAATAATCTTCTTACAGACATTTGTTTTACGACACTGGTAACGATGAACGCAAAAGTTCTTTTTGTTCAGAAAGCTGCCCTTGTGATACCAGCTCGATGCTCGGTGTTTCTTCACTTCTTTAGAAATGGTAGAAGGGTCTTTGCAAAGATACTTGGCAATCTCCTTGAAGGAAAGCCCTTGATTTAGACTTTGCTCTATAAAAAGGCGGTCTTCTAAAGAAAGATGTTTTTGGTTACCGGGAATAATTTTACTCATAATAAACTCCTTCCATTGCTGTCAGAAGGAGGTCTAAACATACCATGAATGGTGTGAAAGAGAAAATATCAACTGTGCAGAAGTAAAATCTACTGGGAGGCCGATGAGTAGAATTTACTTTTTCATTTTTGGAAAGTTTATAGTTTGCGATATCTAACTTGACAAAAAGCAAAAATAAAGGTAAACTGATAACAGCGTTATCAAAAGGGGAAGGAGGAGAATTCTGTTGGTTAGAAATAATTATGCTGATACTCATGAAAAAATACTAGAATGTGGAAAAAGGCATTTTATTGAGTACGGATTTGAAAAATCTAGTTTAAGAGATATATGTAAAGATGCATGTGTGACCACAGGAGCTTTTTATCGTCATTTTAATGATAAAAATGAATTATTTGAAGCGATTGTTTCACCAGTTGCAAATAAAATAATTTCAAATTTTTTCGATTATGAGAAAGCATCAATTGATAGTGTGAAGACAAAACAGAATGCGAAGGTGGCTCAGGTTCATGTTGAAGGAACAATTGAAACTGCCATGTTTTTGTTTGATAACAAAGAAATATACTCTCTGATCATTAATGGGTCATACGGAACATCTTATGAGAATTTTCTCGAAAAATTAACAGGAATGGAGGATGATGCAAGAATTAAAATGCAAGAAATTTCTTTAGAAGCAGATACTTCCTCAGAAAAGATTAGTGATAAAGGCTTTCATATTATCAATCATGCTCATTTTTTAGCATTGACTGAGGCTGTATTGCATTCCGAAAATAAGCAAGAACTGTTAGAAAATGCGAGACTTGTTTCTTGTTTTTTTTCAGGAGGCTGGGAAAATATTAGAGGGTATTAAGAGGAATTTTTTTTGACCAGAAGATAACAGTGTTAGCATACACTGTTACCATAACTGGTTTTGCACTATTAAGCAAACTGGGATTTAATATTCAATCTGTAAAATTTAGGAGGAGATAAAAATGAATAATGAAAAACAAAACAAATTGAAGATGAGGGACATTATTACATTATCTATTTTCAACATAGCGATGATTGTAATAATGCTTGTTACAAAAATGTGCACAATGATGTTGACAACGCCTGCATTTGATTACTTATTTTATGTAGGAATTATGGGATTACTATGCGCACCTATTTTTGTGGTAATGTCAAATAAGGTTGCAAAAAGAGGAACGTATTTGATTACTGGGATTTTTGGAGGATTATTTATAACTGTAATGGGTTCTCCATGGTTTCTTCCAGTAATGATTGTAGTAGGTATTGTATGCGAAATTATTATGATAGGACAAGACACTTATAGAAATCCAAAGAGAAATGGTATCGCATACTCGGTATATTGGGCATTGTATGCTCTTGGTAGTGCAATTCCTATGTTTTTCTTTAAAGAACAATATTTAAATAGCCTAAAAGAAAGTTATACGGAAGAGGGCATAAAAACATTGGTTAGATTTTATGGTTCTTGGGATATGCTTTTATTGATTGTAGTGATAACAATAGTGTTGTCTGCTATAGGATTTATTGTAGGAAAAAAACTTATGAAAAAACATATAGAAAAGGCAAAGTTGGTGTAGATGAGAAAATTAGATAATAGAACATATATTATCTTATTAGCAGTATCAACAATATTCTGGTTCTTGTTTAACAAGAACATTCAAATACATTTGAGTGTTGCACTAAATGCACTACTTTTAGTTTATATAAAAGAACATAATAAGGCTATTAAATTCGTTATAACTTACCTGACTATGGTTATATTGGCTGGGTTGTTTGCGAACAAGATAGCCTTAATGTACATCATTTTGAATATGTTAGCACGTTCAATTCCTTTAGTAATGGTAGTTACATGTATTATTGTAGGGAACTCAAGTGAACTTATGTTAAGTTTACAGAAAATAAAAGTTCCTAAGCCCATTATTGTAATGATTTGCATTCTTATAAGATTTTTTCCGGTATTAAGTAAAGAAAATATAGCAATTAGAAATGGAATGAAAGCTAGGGGGTTATTTAGCAACTGGAAAGATTTTATGAGAAATCCTTTTTTGGTATATGAGTGTTTTATGGTACCACTAATCATTAGATGCATAAAATTATCAGATGAGTTGGGGGCTACCGCAGAATTAAGAGGACTAAATGCGGATAAAAAAAGAACGTGCATATATGAAGTGTATTTTGGATTAAAGGATATATGTGCACTTGCCATATATGGAGCTGCAATAGGATTAATATATTTTGGAGTGTGAAGATGATAAAATTTCAGAATGTATTTTTTTCTTATAGTGATGGAGATTCTTCTATCAAAGATATTACTTTTTCTATAAAATCAGGAGAATGTGTTGTACTTTGTGGTAAATCAGGGTCAGGGAAAAGCACAATTTTACGAACTATCAGTGGTTTGATTCCTGTTTTTTATGAGGGAGAGCTGAAAGGAAAAGTTGAAATAGATAAACAAATTCCGGCTGAATTGGATTCAGAAGAACGTGCTAATTTATTTGGTGTTGTTTTTCAAGACCCAAGAAGCCAATTTTTTATGAATAGTGTTCAAGATGAGATTTGTTTTGCGGCAGAAAATATAGGACTTTCTGCACATGAAATAAGACAAAAACTTGATGAGATTGTAGGGGTTGTTGGGATTGAAGGTTTACTTTCGAAAAATATAGATGAATTATCCAGTGGTCAAAAACAAAAAGTTGCACTTGCATCTTCTTTAATTTTACAACCTAAAGTTTTGATCCTCGACGAGCCATCCTCAAATTTAGATGAAGATGGAGTCAAAGTTTTGATAAAAATAATTAAAAAAATTAAAGATAGAGGGATCTCTATTATTATAAGTGAGCATAGGCTTGAACCGTTCAATGAAGTAGTAAATAGATTTTTTTATATTGATAGAGGTCTGTTAAGGAAGATTTGGTCAAAGGAAGAGTTTGAAAGCCTTGATAATGAAAGTTTATCAAATCTTGGCTTGAGACCAAAGATAATCAATAAAAACACTAAGAATAAAAAATCAAACGACTTAATTTTAGATATTGAATCGTTATCCTTTCACTATAAGAAAACAAAATTAGGAATTGATGACATTAATCTAAAGTTATATAAAGGGGAGGTTGTTTCACTGCTAGGAAACAATGGAGCAGGAAAAACTACTTTGTGTAAAGTTATAAGTGGGCTGCTAAAAGAAAACGGAGGATCAATCAAATATAGAGGAAAAGTAGCAAACAGAAATTTAAGAAATAAATTTTGCTATTTTGTTATGCAAGATGCAGATTATCAACTGTATTCAGATTCCGTTGTAAGTGAAATTTCAATTGGTAAAAAAATAACTGAAAAATTAAAAAAAGATATAGTGGATAGTTTGGATGCTTTTAGTTTGAACGAACTAAAAGATAGACATCCTGCATCATTGTCAGGAGGAGAAAAACAAAGAGTAATATTAGCTGCAGCATATTGTTCAGATGCAGATGTTTATATATTAGACGAGCCAACAAGTGGAATGGATGGCGATGGATTACACTCAATTATAAAGTGGGTAAAACTTCTTTCTGAGAAGGGGAAAATAGTAGTTATTATTACACATGATTCACTTTTGGCCGAAGCTACAAGTGATAAGTTTCTATATCTGGAAGAGGGAAAACAAATAAAAGAAGGGAAGAAAGTGCTATATGAATATAATTAGGCAGTATATAAAAAAACGAAAGATTCAATTCTCTTGTTCTATCTTGTTTGCTATTTTTGGTGTAGTAGCTGGCTTAATTTCATATATGATTCTTGCAAGTCTTATAGCAGAGTTGATTAACGGGAATTCAAATTGGGAATTGTACTCAAATAAATTATTGATTATTACAGGACTGTTTTTAATCAAAGAAATATCAGCAGGAATATCTACAACCATCTCTCATACTGCGACATTTCAATCTTTAAGGGATATACGAAAGGAAATTTCAAATAAGTTATTTGAAATGCCATTGGGTGATATTACCGGTATTAGTTCTGGAACTTTGAAAGACATAATTGTCGATAAAGTTGACAGCATGGAAACAACTTTATCGCATATATTACCAGAGATGACAGCCAATGTAGTAGGACCAGTATTGCTTATAATATATATGCTTACTTTGGACTGGCGATTAGGTTTGGTGTCCCTTATTCCTTTCATTGTTGGTATTAGTTTTATGAAATCAGTAATGAATGAAGAATATTCGAAAAATTACAATGAATCTGTAGTCTTGGGTCAAAAAATGAATAACGCATTGGTTGAGTATATTGGTGGTATTGAAGTTATTAAAGCGTTTAATCAAAGTAATACTTCCTATCAAAAATATAGTGATTCTGTCAATGACAATGCACAATTTTATTATGATTGGATGGGGAGATGTATGAAAAGAGTTTCTATTGGTCGCATACTATCGCCAATGGGAATTTTAACAGTTATACCATTTGGAATGATTTTTTACAAAAATGGTAGTATTGAAATAGAAACATTGATAACAATAGTAATACTATCTTTTGCTACAGTATCAAATCTACTTAAAGTATTAAATTATACAGATGATTTGGCTAGAATTGGGACTATATCGAGTGGAGTGGAAAGCCTTTTGGCTTCAAAAAAACTAAAATGTGGGACAACTGTACAAACAGTTGAAAACTTTAATGTTGAATTTATAGATGTTAGTTTTTCATACAATGGGAAAAAACAAGTAATTAAGAATTTAAATTTAAAATTTGATGAAGGAACATTTAATGCATTAGTGGGTGAATCGGGAAGTGGTAAATCGACAATAGCGAAACTTTTAGCAGGCTTTTGGAATGTTGAAAGTGGTCATATTAAAATTGGTGGAATAGACGTAAATAATATTCCATTAAAACAACTTTCAAAATTAATATCTTATGTGTCACAAGATAATTACCTGTTTGACTTCTCGGTTAAAGAAAATATTAGACTTGGCAATCCGAATGCAACAGATGACGAAGTTGAGCAAATCGCAATTAAAGCGGGATGCGACAGGTTTATAAAAGAACTTTCTCATGGTTACGATACTATCGTGGGAGAAGGTGGCGGGCATCTATCAGGAGGAGAAAAGCAAAGAATATCCATTGCCAGGGCAATGCTTAAAAATTCGCCAATTATAATTTTAGATGAGGCTACATCATACATAGATCCAGAGAATGAAAATATTATTCAAGCAGCGATTTCCAAATTAATAAAGGGAAAAACTTTAATTGTTATAGCTCACAGGCTAAACACAATAAAAGGAGCCGACAAAATATTTGTAATTAATAATGGAATGCTTGAAAACAGTGGGAAACATGAAGAACTCTTAGAAAAGTCAAAATCATATTGTGCTATGTGTATGGCATCAAATAAGGAGGATGAAGCATGATAAGCGTATTTAAAAAAATCTGGTTATTCTCCGGCAAGGAAAGAAAAAATTTGACGAGGTCAATAGTAGCAGCATTTTTTCATGCTGCATTTAATGCATTTCAATTTGTGGCAATCTATTATATGTTGAAATGCCTGTTCAAGCAAAATGTTGTGCAAAAGGACATTATTATAGTATTAGTAGTACTAATAATTAGTTTAATAGGCAAGATTATCACACAAAATGTATCTCAAATGAATCAAACACATGCGGGATATTTTATGGCAGCAAATAAAAGAATAGAGTTGGGAGAAAAAATAAAAAGAGTTCCAATGGGATTCTTCAATAATTTTAGTTTAGGCAAGTTAACTACTTTGGCAACTACAAATCTCACACAAATTGAGTCTTGGATACCAGTATTACTTGTTAATGTATTGGGAGGATTTTTAAATACATTCATATTTGTTTTGTCAATATTCATCATAAATTTTGAAATAGGTTTTGTGGCACTAATTGGTATGATAGTATTTTTATTTGTTACTTTTCTAATGGAAAAACGTTCAAGAAAAAATGCAGCCGATATGTCTAATATTCAGACACGTTTGACTAAAAATGTACTATCAACAATTCAAGGAATGCAGGTTATTAAATCATATAATTTGAGTGGGGAAAATAACAAAAGTTTAAACGATGCGATTGATGATAGTTACAAAACTACACTGTCGCTTGAAAAGATGATTATTCCGTATACCATAACTCAAAGAATAGTAATAGGAATGACAATTGTAGTGATGCTATTATTTTGCATTAAATTAAATCTTTCTGGAAATTTGAGTATTGCAGATACGGTTGTACTGATGATAGCAAGCTTCACGATTTTTGATGGATTGATTGGAGCGGGCTCTAATATGGCGATTTTACGAATTGCAGAGAATGCTATTGATTCATATGAATATGTTAACCACATGCCTGATATTAATGAAGGCAATATAAGTTCTTTGATACAAAATCATAATATTGATATTAAAAATATAGGGTTTTCTTATGACAATAGAAGAGTTTTAGATAATGTTACATGCATTATTAAAGAGAATGAGATGACTGCCATTGTCGGCATATCAGGTTCGGGGAAAACTACATTATGTAATCTAATTGCAAGATTTTGGGATGTTAACGAAGGCGAAATAAAAATAGGTGGAAATAATATTAAAGATTATACAGTTGAAAATCTTATGGATAATATTTCTATGGTTTTTCAAGGTGTATATTTATTTGAAGATACTATTGAAAATAATATAAAGTTTGGCAATCAAAATGCAACGAGAGAGGAAGTGGTCAATGCAGCTAAAAAAGCTCAATGCCATGATTTTATAATTTCACTTCCACAAGGTTATAACACTTCAATAGGGGAAGGCGGGGCTTCGTTATCAGGTGGTGAAAAGCAGAGAATTTCAATTGCAAGAGCGATGCTAAAAGATGCTCCAATTATTATTTTCGATGAAGCAACGGCAAACATTGATCCTGAAAATGAAGATAAATTAAAATTGGCTATAGAGTCACTTACCAAGAATAAAACAGTTATTATGATCGCACACAGGTTAAAGACGATTAGAAATGCAAATCAAATATTGGTTTTGAATAAAGGCTGTATTGAACAGAGTGGTACACATGATGAATTGATGAGGCAAGATGGAATTTATAAAGACTTTATAAATGCCAAATCTATGTCAGAAAATTGGAGTTTAAATAATTAGAAGGAGAAAGCATGAATTAACTAAACAATGGGGAGGTAATTGCTATGTGGTATGTAAGGTCTGTTATTTACATAGAAAATAATAATAGACCTTTTTGATGCCGGTAATTATTATAAGCAATTAAATTTAAAATATAGAGAAAGAGCAAGTTTCTTTCATTTTCGAGGACTTCTTATGCCTATGTGCAGAAGTCCTCCTTTTTTGTCTAAAAACAAGCAGACAAAAAATAAATGGAGGAAATAAAATGCCAAAAGAATATTACCTTTATGTCAACGGACAAAGGGTTAAAGTCAGTGAGCAGATATATAAAGTCTACTGGCGAGAAAAAGAACACGAAAAGTATTTAGAGCAGGTGGACAAGAAAAACCACTTGCTCTTTTTTTCATCATTGGATCATGACGGACACTTTATAGATAATATTGTTGATGAAAGTGTTGATGTAGAAAAGATTGTGGAAACACAAATGATGATTGAAGCAGTCAGAAGTGCTATATCAAGGCTCAATGCAGAAGAAAGAGATATTATTGAACGCTTGTATTTCAATGATGAAACTATTCGTTCAGTAGCAAAGCTCAAAAGTATTACACATCCAGCTTTAATCAAAAGAAGAAACAAAATTCTTGAAAAGCTGAAAAAATTTATCGAAGAACTTTAAAACTTCGGTAACCAAAGGGGTCAAATTTTCCTTATGTAAAGTGAAGGGGAGTTTGACTTCCTTTACTTTTATAAGAGATATAGCCTATTTATGGCAAACAGGAAGATGTAAAGAAAATCCCTTTCAAATATTTGTTCTTTGACAACTGAATAGACCATGACGGGACTTTTAATTACTTAGTGAGCGTAAGGAATTTACGCCATGACTTTCCTGCTGAAGAAATTCGGTTTAAATGAATACTGTCAAAGACAAGGATAGAAGGAAACGAGCGATAAATAAATTTTCTTAAAGCAAAGAACAAGGATACTTTGTGAGCTATGACCTGAGTAATGATAATGATACTTCTTTAGTGAAAGCCGGCTCATCTTAATAGGGGCGGTGGTGAGATTCCAATGTTGCTGTTCCAAAGCACCCGTCAATGTCATGAAACTTAGTTAGATAAGAAAGCTATAGATTGATTATATAAGAGTTTGAAGAAAGGGGGGCGTGCCTGTGGATAGAGACTGGGATGGATTGGCTGATTTGATAGCAAATCTTATTACAAAGTATGCTGGTGTTTTAGATTTGGATGATCTGCCAGATCCAATACCAGTAAGTAATAACATTGAAAATGAAAATATTTTTGACATGGCAAAAACACAGATTGAGAAAAAGAAATAAAAGTGCTATAATATACTTGAGATATAAGTCCAAACTTTTTTAGAAACTATAAAGATATAGAGAAATATATTGAGGTTAATGCTATGTCAAAAGAAAAAACAAAAGTATACCTCTACACAAGAGTATCTACATCAATACAGATAGATGGCTATTCTTTAGAGGCACAAAAATCAAGAATGAAGGCTTTCGCTCTTTATAATGATTATGAAATTGTTGGAGAATATGAAGATGCAGGAAAGTCTGGAAAATCTATTGAGGGAAGAATACAGTTTACTCGCATGATGGAAGATATAAAATCCGGAAAGGATGGAGTATCTTTTGTTCTTGTGTTTAAGCTGTCAAGATTTGCAAGAAATGCTGCTGATGTTTTATCAACTCTACAAACAATGCAAGATTTTGGAGTCAATTTGATTTGTGTTGAGGATGGGATTGATTCATCTAAAGATGCAGGTAAATTGATGATTTCAGTTTTATCAGCTGTGGCTGAAATTGAAAGGGAAAATATTCGTGTTCAAACGATGGAAGGGCGTATTCAAAAGGCAAGAGAAGGCAAATGGAATGGAGGGTTTGCTCCTTACGGTTATCAACTGATTGATGGGAAATTGATAATCAATGAGGAAGAAGCAGTTGCGATACGAACTATTTTTGATCAGTATGTAAATACAACAATTGGAGCCAATGGACTTTCTAAATACTTAGAAAATCATGGTATAAGAAAAATTCCAAGACAAAATGGGAAAAATCCATTGTTCGACGCAGGTCTTATAAGAAAGATATTAAAAAACCCTGTATATAACGGGAAAATAGCCTTTGGAAGAAGAACTTTAGAAAAAGTTCATGGAACAAGAAATGAATATAAGCAAGTTGAACAAGATGAATATTTAATAGCTGAAGGTATTCATGAAGCTATAATTTCTGATGAGCTATGGCAATCAGCTCAAGTTAAGTTAAAATCTCAAGCAAAGAAATATGAGCATGTGAATAAAGGGAAAGATACACGCACACATCTGCTTTCAGGAATTGTAAAATGTCCAATATGTGGAGTGGGAATGTTTGGAAACAAGTGTATTAAGAAAAAGAAAGATGGTACAAAGTATAAAGATTTTTATTACTATGGCTGTAAACATAGGCATATGATAAGAGGTCATAAATGTACTTACAATAAACAAATCAGAGAAGAATTGTTAGATGATGCAGTTGCTGAGGTAATTATAAAGATAGTAAGCAATCCCAAATTTGCTTCTATGATGCAAGAAAAAATTAACATGAAGGTAGATACCTCTGAAATAGAAAAAGAGATAGATAATTACCAGAAAGAATTGAGGAAGAGCCATTCTACGAAATTTAAGCTAATTGAGGAAATAGATAATTTAGATGCTGATGATAAGCACTACAAACGAAGAAAACAGGACTTAGACGATAGACTTTATCGTATGTATGATAAGATTGAAGACTTAGAATCATTGTTAATTGATGCGAAAGCAAAGAAACAAACTATTGAAGCTGAGAAACTTACAGGAGATAACATATATAAGATTTTGATCTATTTTGATAAACTTTACAAGGTAATGAATGATGTAGAGCGTAGACAGTTAATTACAGCTTTGATTTCTGAAATTCAAATTTATGAAGAGAAGCAACCGAATGGGCAATGGCTAAAATCAATTACTTTTAAACTTCCTATCATCGATGAAGATTTAAATATAGGTTTGGACAATAATGAGCAAGTTGAGGGGGTAGTTCTATTGACTAAAACACACAAGTAAAAGTGTGAAAAAGGTTTGAAATAAGGGGCTTTTGATTTTTTTAGAATCGAAAATTAGACTGCAAATATGCCTGGAAAACAGTATAAAACCGTGGTATTTTTATAGTTGGATAGACAGAAATATTGAGAATAGGTGGGGCATACGAAAATAATGAAGGATAGGTGATTCTAATTGGCATATGGAAAAACAATAGAGTTGTTCCTTGTAAATGGAACGGCTCACAGTTTTATTATTGCAGAGTTATCAAATTGTAATGGAAAAGCAATTAAGATTCCTCGTATTGAGGTTTCTTCTTGTTATCGTTAGGATATTACACAGGCAGGATTATATTTCTTATTTTATAAGGAAGATGATGGTTCTGATTCTGTATACATTGGAGAAGCGGAAAATATTAAAGAAAGACTTGTACAGCATTTAAGAGATTATCAATCTGAAAAAGAAACATATTACTGGAGTACGGCAGTTGTCTTTATTGGCAGATATCTCAATAAGGCATTGATTAGATACTTGGAAAATCGTTTTGTGGAGATTGCGAGAGCAAGTAAACGATATCTTGTACTTACCAAGAATACCTACCGAAATACAGTTATGAAAGAATCGCAGGTAGTAGAGATGAAATAAACGGAATGATTACAGCATCCGCTCAGTTGGAGAACTGTGGAATAACACACCCAACAGAGAATCGACGTTATATGATAAATGAATCCAAGAATGCGACATTACTTGTCGATTGGCTGAAGGTTACTGAGAATAGTGAAAATACTAAGTACCTTCCAAGTGATGTTTCTTATGAACTTGCAAACTTTGAAGAGTTTATGGAGAAATGTCAGGAACTGATGAGCAAGGCATTAAAGTTCATTCTTTTATAGGAAATTCGCAAAATTTACAAGGACTCTTATGGGAGGTAAAGTATGAAGGATAAAAGGAATAGATGTAGCAAGGTGGTATGGATTGTTGTTGGTAGTGCATTAACAGTATCAGGATTTATTTTTATTCCACCACTCATCCAAAAGTATGGAAATAAGGCATATAAAAAATCGTTGAAGAATGATGAAATTGACTTCGATGATTTGGGGCCTAAAATAGTGCCATTTAATGGAGAAACAAAGGAGGAAGAATAATGGCGGGAATTGATGCTGAAAAAATTGCCCAAGAAGCAATTAATGCAATAGCAGATAAAATAAAGAATCTAAATACACTTAATATTATTGTGGCAGGAAAGACTGGAGTTGGAAAAAGTACACTTATCAATGCGGTTTTTAAAGAACACTTAGCTGATACTGGGATGGGAAAACCGGTAACAACTCATATGAGAAAGATTACAAAAAAGGGTGTTCCACTTGCAATTTACGATACAAGAGGTTTTGAGTTGGGAAAGGAAGTTCAAGCTGAGGTTAAAAAAGAAGTTATGGAAACCATCAGTAAGGAGCTTGCTACACAAGATATAAATAAAGCAATTCATTGTATTTGGTACTGTATAAATACAGCATCTAACAGAATTGAACCTGAAGAGATTGAATGGTTAAGAGAACTTTCAATGGAAAACCGGATTACTCAAGTTCCTATCGTTGTTGTACTTACTCAGTCATTCTCAAAAAAGAAAGCACAGGAAATGAGACAAATTCTACTCAATGAAAATTTGGATATCATCCAGGTTATTCCTGTACTTGCAGAGGACTACGAAATTGAAGACTTAGGTATTGCTAAGTCATATGGACTTGAAGTACTTATTAAAGTTATGGGAGAGGCTCTTCCTGAGGAGTTGGTGGATACACTTCAACACGTGCAGATTGCTTGTTTAGAAGAAAAAAAACGCCGAGCACAGGCAGCGGTAGCAACGGCAGCAGTTGCAGCGGCAGGTGAAGGAGCTGTACCTATACCGTTCTCTGACTGTGCATTACTAATTCCTACACAGTTAGGTATGATAGCTTCGATAACCGTTATATTTGGCTTTGATGTGAATAAGAGTATTATTACAGCGTTACTGTCATCTTCAATCGGAGCGGGTGGTGCTACTCTACTTGGAAAGACGGTTGTTACAAATATCATCAAGTTTATTCCTGGTGCCGGTACTTTTATTGGTGGTGCTATTTCAGCAGGGACAGCCGGAGTGATTACGGCCGCTCTTGGTGAGGCATATATCGGAATTATGGAATTGGTGTTCAAGGGAGAAATGAGCATTGATGATCTTGGTACTAAAAAAGGAAAAGATGCTATGTCAACAATGTTCAAAGAACAGCTAAAGATGAAAAAGTAAGAACAATTGAGACATTTCCTTGTTCGATGAATAAGGCAACTCAAGTCTTTAATCAGTTAGACATACCCATTTAAAGGTGAAAATAGGTGTTCCACTGTTCTCTTGTACAGTAGGTACTGAGTAGGTTACTCATTGGAGAACTGAGCTATACGGAGAGCGTGGTGGTGACTGAGAGGAAAGTTATATTTTATTAGTTAGGCATAAAAAAGAAATAATCAAATCAGATGAATTGCAGGAGGAGGTGAGTTGTTTGTCATACAATAGTTGGAATAGTGATCTAAACGAATACATACGCCAAGGTGAACCGGATAAGGTAGAAAAGAGTAATGCATGGAAAACTGCTATCGGGCTTCAGGATGTAGACGGACTTAAGCCCTCAAAATATTTGATTGAAACTGCAAAAGATCATATTGAAGGTAAAATCAGTATTTCTGAAGCAGATAGGCTTATCCGTAGTTATTATAAAGATAGAAAAGACAGGGATGGTGTTGAAGCAGATACTAAAGAAGCGGATATTGTATCTGTAAGAATTGCAAAATTACTTGGAGAGAAGACATTTCAATTTTCACCGGCAGAATTACAAAATATTCATCGTAAATTATTTGAAGGTGTACTTCATTATGCCGGAAGAATAAGAGATTACAATATTACAAAAAATGAGTGGGTGCTTAAGGGAGATACAGTACTGTATGCATCGTTTGACAGTATTAGGGCTACACTTGATTACGACTTTTCGCAGGAGAAGAACTTTTCCTATAGGGGACTGAATATACATGAGTCTATTAGACATTTTGCTAAATTTACATCAGGAATATGGCAAATCCATCCGTTTGGAGAAGGAAATACAAGATCAACTGCAGTATTTATTATTAAATATTTAAAGACATTCGGCTTTACCATAAGCAACGATACATTTGCTCAAAATTCGTGGTATTTCAGAAATGCTTTAGTACGAGCAAATTATAACAATCTGAGAGCAGGTATTCATGCTACAAGTGAATTTCTTGAATTATTCTTTGAAAATCTTTTAATGGATACCAAGCATGATTTAAAAAATAGATATATTCATATTGATTTTAATGGCCAAAGTGCCATTCAAAGTGCCAATAATTCGGTTTCAAAGTGACAAAATGGCACTTTGGAAATGTCTTTGGAAGAACTAGCTATTATAAATGCCTTAAAAAATAATCCTGCATTAACTCAAAAACAGATATCGGAGCTTGTAGGGAAGTCAGAGAGAACAATTAAGAGATGTACAGTGAAAATGCAGGAAAAAGGTTTGATTGCTCGTGAGAATGGAAAACGAAACGGCAAGTGGAAGATACTTATAGAAGCATAATATGTACTAAAAAGGAAGAGTATGCAATTAGGATGGATTGATTTTTCAAAAGAAGATAGACAAAAGGCACTGGATGTTATCAATCTTCTAAGTGAACAGGGGGCAGTTGATGAGCTGGGTATAGGAATTGTCAGAGATGCATTTGCAAACGCTGAAGTGTAAAGTTTAATTAAACATAAAAAGTGTGATTATATTAGTTGCATTTAGTACTACAGAAGCAAGGAATATAGAATTTGTAGTACTAAAATGATGCAATAAGTGTTACAATATAAGTGTTATGGAAGACAGTCTGGGTGTGTAGATGCCATTTTTGAGTATCACAAATGAGCGGACTTTAATCGAAATTTTTTAGGTGTATAAGGTGCACTACTAAATACAACTATTGTAATAGTGGAAATATGTGTAAGACTATATACAACTTTTATTTTTAAGATATAATGATTTAAAATAGGAGAATGGCTATGAGCAATAATAGTGATAAGATAAAACAGTTTTTTTTAGGAACTATTCTTAAAAAACGTAGTGGTTTAAGTGAAGTGTATATAGACAAAGTTAATTCTTTTCAGGATGAAGAATTGAAGGTAGAGTACAGTGAGTTAAAATCTATTTCGGAGAGGAAGGATACAATCGCTAATTCCTTAATTTTAGTATTGTTTCTTGCTTTTTTGGGTGGCTTGTATAAGGTATTTGTAGATTTTGTTGACAAAGTTACTGAGGCAGATGGACTGACTAATGAATCTTATGTTTTGGTAAATGGCTTGTTTATTTTAAGTGTGGTAATATTCGTCATTGTTATTTTTTTAATTGTATTTTATTTGTTCAGAGTTTCTGATAAGAAAAAGAAATTTTATTATGTCGAAGTTCTTATGAAAGAGAGAGGATTGTTGTAGTAATATGAAAGAATACTTTGGTGCCATTTATAAAGAGATATTATTAAATACGATTGCTCAGATTATTTATTGTGTAGTTACTAAGTACTATTTACATGAATTGGGTATGTTTAATGATTCAGTGAAGGATATAACGAATCCTGTTGTTATTATGTTTAAAGACGAAGGAAAAGCGTGGTGGTTATTGGCATTTGCTTTAATTCTATCTATTATTGCTTGTTTTTTGTTATGGTATCATGTCCATGTTTTTTCTAGGGTTAGTGGTTACTCAATGCTGACGCTGGCACTATTTATTCTTATGTTGATTGTTTTTATAATCTTTATTATCATAGACATAAATAATCCTATTTTAAGGATGGCGATAATTGTTATTTTTGGAAGTACTGCTATATTCACAGTGCTTACTAGTTGATATGATAAGAATAGTTGTATAATTAATGTTGGGGTTTAGCATTTGCCAATCTCAACATTTTTTATTATTATAAATAAAAAAACTCCAAGTTCCCAGTTCACAACAACTACACTTTGAGGAGGTGTTCATATAAATGACCTGGCTAAAATTTTAGGCATTTATGATACAAAAGTCAAGCTTAAATCTATAATAAGCATAGTACTTATATAAAGTCGATAAGTCCTAAGCAATTAAAGATTTTAAACTTCTGATATGTTGTCGTTGGTTGATTTTATCGGCAACAACTACAGTTAATAACTGTGATATACCGGCTAGCAGTAAATCGGAATGCAGTGTTTTTTCATTTGTTGTTTTCCGTTTAGCAATGCAGAAACTATCATTAAAGTGATTGATTGATTTTTCAACATTTACCCTGATCTTATATGTTTCATCCCACTCTTTAGAACCTCGTTCTACTCCGGGATAAGCTCTGAGATTCTTTTCAGGATAAACATAAATCATTCTACCGCAGGAAGAAGTTGTACAGGGATTGTCACAGTGACAGACACGTCTTTTGGACTTGTCTTGTCGGTTGTATTCCCATTTCATTTTTGGACAAACGAACTTTATTGTAGACAGCTTGCTCCTTAAATGGGATTTACTTCCTTCACGTTTCATTGGAAGTGAAGGATCATGAGGGCAACAAGGAATACCATTTTCATTGAATGTATATTTAACATTATCCATTGATAGATTAACTTTTAAAGGAATAAATGCTTTTTTGAAATTGAAATCTTCAAAAAGTGATTTGTAAATCTCAATGGTATCAAAGGCTGCATCACCAAGGAATATAGATGGTTTAATGTGAGGATGCCTTGTTTTAAAGTCCTTTAAGGTAGGCAGTAAAGCCTTGGAATCAGCAAGCGATTTGTCTTCATCCGGAGACTTTGCTTTCTTTTCAACTACAATGTCAGGATGAGAAGAAAGATAACTCTTGTTGTAGAAATCAATGGAACGAACAATTCCAAGTCCATTGGTAATAATACCGAACTTGTAAGCGTAGCAGAAATGTCCGTTAATGTACTGCTGTTTAACCTCATGATTTGACGAAGCCGATGTAGGCATAGAAGCATATACAGCCTTATAAGGGTCATAAGAACTATCAAAATGCATAGATTTTGCATAGGCTTTGAGCTGCCTGATAATGCGGTTGGCGTATTTAGGATTATTTTCGGTTACATAAGATTCAATACCTGAAGTGTCAAACAAGAGCATAGAAGCAAGGTTGTTATCAATATCCCTACATATCGGGTCAGTTAAATCAACAAGCTTATCAAAAACAGCTTGTAAGTCCGATAAAAAATCCTGTTTAAAACGAGTGATTTTAGAAGCATCAGGAACTTTGGTGAAGCCACAGAATTCTCTCAGATGTCCGGAATAATGAAGAAAGACAAGCAAAAGAGAATCTGTCGGAATAGAAAACAGACGTTGAATAATCAAAGCCCAAAGCATAGCAGTCAAAGGATATTTTCGATTTCTGCCGGTGGCTGCATAGTAATGATTGTAAAAGAAATCGGAATAATTTCATCAAGGTCAATATGATTTTCCAGCAGAGTAAGAAACTGAGGTTTGTCAGATTCAAAAATATCTTTACAATCTTCAAAAATATCTGCCAAAGAGAGTTGTTTTTGTGATATCATAGTAATGTCTCCTTTCGGGATGTGGTTTATGGTTTTGTGCAACTCCATTATATCACAGACCTAGAGGAGATTTTTATATTTAGTAACAAAAAAGTGTCGTATTTATATGGCTTTTGGCGTTTCGCAAACGTCTAAATGTACATCAAATAAAAAAGGAGTGGCACAAAATAGGCGTTGTGGAAAAAAACACAGACATGGGAAATCCTGTCTATGTCTATGATATGGAAAGGACTATTTGTGATATAGTTAGAGATAGGAAAAGGCAGGATCCGGAGATATTTTCTAAAGCTTGGAAATTTTATATTAAAAACAGCTTGAAAGATATATGGAAGCTTGAGAGATTACGCAAATATTTTTGGGATATCAGAACGTATTGAGAGTATTTTGGAAGTACTTGCCTATGAAATTTGAAGCGGTTAAATTTAGAATCATAATACGCACTAAAAAGGAAGACTATGCAATTAGGATGGATTGATTTTTCAAAAGAAGACAGACAAAAGGCACTGGATGTTATCAATCTTCTAAGTGAGCAGGGTGCAGTTGATGAGCTTGGGATAGGGACTGTCAGAGATGCCTTTGCAAACTGCTTTTTCCCAGGAACATCTACAGTACAGACAAGAGCAAAATATTTTTTTATAGTTCCATATATATTGAAAGATGCGGTTGACGGCAGATATGGCAAGGATATAGAAAGAATCCTAACAGAAATAGATGCTGATGAAAAAGACTGTGCGAAAAGATTGCTAAATTCAGACTCTAAAGTTGAAGGTGTTATCGGAAGCAGAGTCCTTCCCAAGGGATGGGTTTCAAGGAGGCCTTCCGACATATACTGGAACGGAATTAAAAGATATGGGATATTTTGTTATAAGGACTTGTCGATACGTGAGTATATATCACTCGCAATAGAGATTGAAAAGCGAAAATCTGATATAAAATCTGATAAACATACTTATGACGAGGAAGAAAATAACACTGATGATATGGATGCCGGAAATATAGACAGTATAAAGTTTTGGAGTCTGCCTTCTTATGATAATGATTGGAGAGAAAATCTTACAATTGATCTCACCAAAGAAGAGTCTGAGTATCTGAACAGACAGATTCAAAAGGATACAAGGGGGTCTCTTTTGGAGTATATACTTAAAAATAATATTATCCTTGATGAATACGACAGTTTTGAGTCTTTAAGATATGCACTTTCAGATAAAGTTGATAGTGAAACGGCAGATATGATGAAGCTTGCATGTGACTTCAACAATTTAATATATATGGCAAGAGTAAGATATAATCTTATGTTATCGGAAGGTGAGAATCAAGATGCACTCAGTGAATGGGATAGGTTAAGAAATGATATTAAGTACAAAGCTCAAGTAAATTTGGATGAGGTATTTTTTAAATTAAAGCTTATTAATATCAGAACAAAGAAATTTCTTTGTGATATACAAAGTGCATTTATGAATGAAGACATTGATTTGGCAGATGAAATAATACGTAAGAGAGAACTGCATTTAAAGGGAAGCGCACGGGCAAAGTTATTGAGAACAAAGGAATTTGATCACTCTAAATGGGTAGGCGGTAAAGAACTGGACTACAGGTTTTTTAATGCACGACGGATTATAAACGATATCTATAATTGGAGGTAAGTATATGTTTAGACCTGATTCAAACAGTGACAGGACTGATTACGGTAATATTTTAATGCCTCCAAAAGGCTACAAATTGGAAAGCGCTGTAGGGACAACCTATTCATTAGATTTGGAAGCTCTTACATCGGTGGCTGTTTGCCTCGGATTATCTGAGGAGGTGGACAGCAGACTGATGCAAAATCCTATATGTATGTTAAATGCATTACAAAAAGTATCAGACAGACTGATACTTTTTTGTGAGGCCGGGCAAATCAAAGTACCGTCAAAGCCTACAGCATTATCTGTTTTACTTGAAAAAATAGTGGTGGAAGTTGCATTACCTAGGGATAAAAGTATGGGTAGATACCCTGCGTTTCACCCTAAAACCTGGGTGCTGTCTTATATAAACAGTGAGGGAGATAGGAATTATCGCTTTGTAGTAATGAGTAGAAATCTGACATTTGACAGAAGCTGGGATATCAGTTTTGCAATGGACAGCAGTAAGAAGGTCAGACAAAAAAGAAAGAGTAAACCGATATGTAAATTCTTGGAGTATTTGGCTTGCAACGTGAATAAACAATGCATAGATTATACAAAGAAAAGAAATCTTATTCGCAAAATGATGAAAGAAATTAAAGATATTTCCTTCTCTCTTGACAGTAAGGTATTCGGGGAGAATTTTGAAATATTACCTTTGGGCATTGGAGAAAAGGCATACAAAATAGAAAATGATAAATTGTTTTGCACGCAAAAAGGTAATGCAGATTCTACTTTTAATGATCTTATCGTAATGTCACCGTTTTTATCGAGGGGTGTAATTGCAGACTTTAACATTGCAGACAGAGCATTGGCTGAGTGCAGTAGAACACTTATTACAAGGAGATCTGAACTTGGGAAATTAAGAGAGTGTGATGTCAATAATTTTACCATATACACATTAAAAGATGAGATTATAGACGGAGAAGATGAGATCTCGGATGAGTCATCGGATAAAAGAAAACAGGATATCCACGCAAAGATATATTTAAGAAGAAAATATGCCGATGTGGATCTGTATCTTGGCTCTATGAATGCATCATATTCTGCAATCAATAAAAATGTGGAAATGATGGTAAAG
The DNA here is from genome assembly GCF_017565785.1 of Lachnoanaerobaculum sp. Marseille-Q4761. Lineage (NCBI taxonomy): Bacteria > Bacillati > Bacillota > Clostridia > Lachnospirales > Lachnospiraceae > Lachnoanaerobaculum > Lachnoanaerobaculum sp. Marseille-Q4761. The sequence goes on along the minus strand of NZ_JAGEKB010000001.1, from coordinate 280,937 downwards.
CTTAGTACAAAGAATAAACATCTTAACGGCGAAAGGTTTTTGGATGATATATTTTGTGGGAATGCGGATGATACAAAAAATCCTTTTGAACAGGTTACTATAGAAAGTGCAATAGATGACACGGCAGATATTAACAGAAATATATTGGAAGATAAAATAAAGTATCTATGCAGAACAAAGAAAATTGCTTATATTTCAAAAGACGAATCCAATACAGATAGATACAATATAAAAATAGAATTTAGCGGTATTGATACAGATGAAAATATAATGATTTCACCGATTAATTCAAAAAGGAAACATATCTTGTCCGAGTATGTGGAGTTTTTGGACATGGATATATTGCAATTATCAGAGTTTTATAAAGTGGAAATTAAGTCAGGTGATACTGTACTCAACAGGATTATCATGATTCCCACAATCGGTTTTCCTGATAACCGAGAAAATATAGTGGTAAACAGTGTTATAGGAGACAAAGTATCTTTTATAGAATATATTTCACTTGTACTTGGTGATGACTATATTTTATCTATGATTGAGGGAAAGCAAATAAGAGAATCAGGGATTTTCAGTAAGAAAAGCGGTATAATGCCTGCAATCTATGAGAAAATGCTGAGGGTAGCAGTGACAGAACCTGAAAAGATAAAAGATATCGGATATGTACTTAAGATGGTAAATGACAGTGAAATTATACCGGATGAATTTCGCAGACTATATGAAACATTTTGCAGTACTCTAAAATTGAGAATACAATAAAGGATTATGTATGACACAGTTTGATATAGATGAGATTGAAAAGCGCACTATGAATATGTTGAAGGATTTTCAGGCGGAAACTGTTAAGCGTGTAGATTATCTTTTTAGAAATAACCAGAATCATGTGCTTGTTGCCGATGAGGTCGGTATGGGTAAGACGCTTATCGGCAGGGGTGTGATTGTAAAGACGGCCAGGCAAAAAATTGAAGAAAAGCGTGATTTATGTAAGGTGGTTTATATCTGTTCAAATCAGAATATAGCAAATCAAAATATCAGAAAGCTTGATATTACAGGAATAAATATCGTTGAGTCTGTATCGGATACGAGATTATCCATGCAACATTTAAAGATTATGGAACAAGCAAGGGATGAGGCTATAAAAGATGGATTTATACAGCTTATTCCACTTACACCGGAAACCTCGTTTAAAATGACATCAGGAGGCGGAAGTGTACAGGAAAGATCTTTGATTTTTGCAATCTTAAAGCGAATTCCTGATTTTAAGGCTCATATAAAAATCCTTGAAGATTTTATGATACATGGTGCCATAAAGTCATGGGAGAGTGGTGAAAAATACTTGTATGAGAGTCGTGTGGCACAATGTGAAGAGGCTACAGGAGGTATCTATCCTAAAAATATAATTGATAAGATATGTAGCGAAGAATTTGAGGAAATAATAGATATTTTACTGAAGCATTTAAAGGAGATAAGGTATAAGAGAGAACTTTCATACTCGGATTATGCAGTAATGAATAAGCTTAGAGTTATGTTTGCAAAGATAAGTGTATCTATGTTGGAACCTGACCTTGTAATTATGGATGAGTTTCAAAGATTTAAGTTCCTTATATCAGATGAAGACAGTGAAATAGGTATACTTGCTAAAAGATTTTTCAGCGGTAGAAATACAAAGGTGCTTCTTATGTCTGCGACTCCGTATAAGCTGTATTACACACCGGAAGAGATAGATGAGTCACAGGGTCATGAACATTTTGAGGAATTCTTGCAGGTCATGAAATTTATCTTTAATAATGAAGTAAAATACGGTGAGTTTGATGAAATATGGACGAATTATTCCGTTGTACTCAGAGAGACGAAGTTGGTAGATACTACCGTTATCGAGTTGAAAAAATTAGCTGAAGACGCCATGTATCAAGGTGTCAGCAGGACAGAGCGTATATCTGTTATGGATTCAGGAGATTTTATAGATGACGGCAGTATTAAATATCATTTGCAGGTAAATGAAAATGATATAAATTCTTATATACAGATGTCTGCTTTATTGTTAAATGCCAAGGTAAGTGATAACTGTCCGATAGATTATGTAAAGAGTTGCCCCTATCTAATGTCATTTATGAGAAAATATAAGATTAAAGAACAAATTGAAAGGTACTATCGCAAAAATAAATATGAACTTGAGAGTGAAAGAGTTCAAAATCTTTTGTGGTTAAGCCGCAGCAAAATAGGCAAATATGAAGAACTCCCAAAGACAAATGCAAGACTGGAAGCTTTAAAAGAGAAAGCATTTACTAACGGCGCAGAAAAATATCTATGGATTCCACCTTCTATGCCATACTATGAGTTGCAGGGTGTATATAAAAACAGCAAAGGTTTTTCTAAAATACTTGTCTTTTCAGCATGGGAGATGGTGCCCAGAATGATAGGCGTTATGTTATCGTATGAGGCGGAAAGGCTTACAGTTGGAAAGCTTGTAAATCAAATAAAAGACAGAGATTTAAAAAATACAGGTTATTTTACTAAAGGCACGAGGAAATATCCCTCACCAAGGCTTAGATTTAATACATCAAACGGTGAAGTAAGAGGTATGACTTTATTTACACTGATTTATCCGTCAAAAGTGCTGGCAGATATGTATTCACCTATTGAATCGCTCAATAAACATGAATCTCTGAAAGATATAGAAAAGTCTATAAGACGCAGATTAACAGGTAAACTTAGGGTATTGGAAGAAAAGTATGGAGATTCTTCTAACAAGAAGGAAGATAAAAGGTGGTATTATCTTGCACCTATATTTATGGATGGAGTTGATTACGCGAAAGATTGGGCAGAGAATATTTTAGCGAATCAAAATACAGATAATGAGTATGAAAACTTTGATGTAGCGGATAATTCAAAAGATAAAGGAAACAAGGGGTTTAAAGCCCATATTGAAAAACTTCAAAATTACCTTGAATACCCGGAAGAAATACAGCTTGGCAGAACACCTGATGACTTGGTAGAAACACTGATAAATATGGTTTTAGGCTCTCCAGCTGTTTGCATATATCGTTCAAATTTGGGAAACAGAGAAATGGCTACATCACTGGCCAAAATTTTTATAAATAATTTTAATCTTCCCGAATCTACAGCCATTGTTGACCTTGCTTATGGAAGATGTAGGGATGAAAATTCACATTGGCAAAATGTCCTTAAATACTGTAAAGACGGATGCTTTCAGGCTATGATTGATGAATATGTTCATATGTTGAGAGAAAGTGTAGGCTCTCAAGATGATGTTGATAGAAACTCTCTCGTGCATAATATAATGGTTGAATCATTAAATATACGTACAGCTACATATGTCATTGATACTTATGCGGATTTTAAGAAGCGAATTACCGGTACAAATAAAATAGGGGATGAATGTAGGATTAGATCAAGCTATGCGGTAGGGTTTAGTAATGAACAGGGAGATAATTCCAAGACTGTTATAAGAAAGGAAAATATCAGAAATGCCTTTAACTCTCCGATGCGTCCCTTTGTATTGGCTACTACATCCATAGGTCAGGAGGGGCTTGACTTTCATAACTATTGCCGCATTATAATGCATTGGAATCTGCCAAGTAATCCTATAGATCTTGAACAAAGAGAAGGCAGAATAAACAGGTTTAAATGTTTGGCAATAAGACAGAATGTAGCCGATAAATATGGTATGAATACACAGTTTGAGAAAGATATATGGAAAGAACTCTTTGAAGCGGCAGTGAAAGAAAGGCAAGAGGGGCAATCCGAACTTATTCCGTTTTGGTGTTTCGGAAAGAATCAGAGTATAAAAATTGAAAGACTTGTGCCGATGTATCCTTTGAGTAAGGATGAATTAAACTATGAGAGATTGATTAAAATCCTTTCTTTATACAGATTGACTTTGGGGCAGCCAAGGCAGGAAGAACTTTTAGAGTATTTATTTAAAGAGTTTAGGGACACAAGCGAACTGAAGAAATTATTTATAGATTTGAGCCCGTTTTCGAAGGAGAAGAGATAGCGTATTTCAGAATAAATATTGTATAAGCATAAATTATAAAATGGAGATATATAAATGTCGGAAAGTATAAAAGAAGAAGCCAAAAGAGTAAATATTTCGGAGCTTTTTATGACTTGGTTTTTGTTTATGACATTTCGAGAATTACACATATTTTTCACTGCCTGAAGGAATTATCAGTGGCCATGAGATACTGCCTTATGTAGTGTTTTTATTTGTTTTTTAAGTGTATAGAATATTCAGACAGCATATATGAACCGCCATGGAAAACATAATTTATACCATATGTTTTCCATGTGTGTATTACAGATGCCGGCATTACTTTTTATGGCTGCAAATGTGTCGGTAGAGCTTGATAAGAAATGGGTTAGGTTTTCTTTAGCATTATTGTTGCTGTCGTTTATACAGCTTTTACAATATGTATATGCCTATGTTATGCACAAGGATAATGATGATAATAAAAAATTGATTACAGACTTTATTAAACTTTTAATAGGAAGAATTGTTGCAATATGGTTAAGTCTGCTCTTTACAGGAAATGTAAGTATAATTTTAACAGGAATAGGTATATCTCTCTTTGGCTTGTCATATTATTTAAGAGAAAGAGCAAAGCTGCTTACCATAATATGTACTCCGGTCATTGTATTTGAAGCGGCACTCTTTATCTGCAGCAATATAGTAAGTCTTTCTAAGGAGGCAGAAATCAAGAATAAAATATAACTACAAGTACTTAATAAAAGCCATGATATTAAAAAATATAAAAAAAATTTAAAACCATGCAATAAAATACCATCCTCGTGCATTAACATAATGAAAGGATAAAAAAGAGAACTTGAAAAGCGGTAGTCTTATAAGAAAATCCATATAAACGTCGACGGTGGATAATTAGCTTATAAAGACAGCGCAAAGTAAAATAAGGGGTTGGATTTTTAATAAATATAATTCCCTTACCTTTCGAAAATATGTATTTACAGTGCATATATATTTTGAAGAGGGCTTTTTTGAAAGAATATTTAAAACTTATCAAAAGAGCGTATATTTAACAGAGCGGTAAAAGTTTAGAAAAATTTTTATTGGACACGGAAAGGATGGTATACAATGAAAAAGTTTAATGGATTAAGAAAAGGTTTTATGGGTGTTGCAACAGTGGCTTGTTTATTATTTGCAGCAGGAGTAACAGGAGTTCCGTATTATGGAAGCGTAGGTGGTGAAACGGTTGCCGTAGCAAAGAAAGCCAATAAATCAAATAAGGCAAATAAAGCAAAGAAAATAAGCGCTGATAAGGCTAAAAAGATAGCGCTTGGAGATGCAAAACTTGCAGAAAAGGATGTGACTTTCGTTAAAGTAGAGCTTGAGTTTGAGAATAACAGACTTGTTTATGATGTAGAATTTTACAGCGGAAATGTAGAATATGATTATGAAATAGATGCTGCAAACGGAGCAATATTATCAGTTGATAAGGATATTGAGAATTATGTGATTCCTACACAGCCAAGTAAAGAGGCTCCTACCAAGGCCCAAGTATCAGAGATTTCAGTAGAAGAAGCAAAGCAGATAGCTCTTTCACATGCAGGAGTAGGATCGGCAAGATTTACAAAGGCAAAGCTTGACTATGAGAATGGTATTAAAGTTTATGAGATTGAGTTTAAAGTAGGAAATATGGAATATGAGTACGATATCAATGTTTCAAACGGAGCTATAATCTCAAGCAGTGCTGAGATAGATGACTAATATCAGTATAGTTTAAAATCTTATAAGTAAAGCATAATGAGCTGTATTAGGCATAATACTAAAGATAAAAGTGATGACATACCTGAACTTAGTGTCTGAGTAGTGTGAGATTTTTAAAGTAAAATTTATGTTACTCTAAGTTTAGAAACACATCATACAAACCTAATATCAAAAAGGCAATTAATTAAATATAAATCAATAAAGTCCTCCCGGTTTTAGATAAAGAATCTAAAGCCCGGGGGACTTTTATTTGAAGTTTTATCTAAAAAATTTGGCTCTATAATTAAATTCTAAGATCTGTTGTTATGTATATTGCGATTGAGTGATTAAAACCGGACTCGGTCAAATCTTGTGATAATTTTGGGATTATATAAATAGCACTATAATAGAGCCCTGCAATTAATTGAAAGTAATTTGAAGTTTGTTCAAGTTTACTTTGAAGTGACATTGAAGTTGACTTTGAAGTTATATTGAAGTAAGATTGAAGTAGTTCAAAAAGAGGTGATAAATATGTACTTGGAGGAGATAATCGGGGATATAAAGCTTGAAAGCGATAGATTGGAATGCAAAGCTTTTTTAAACAGGGATGATATACTTGGCTGGCTTAAAAGCATTGCAGGATTTGCAAATGCATCAGGAGGAGATTTCTATATTGGAGTTGAGGATAAGACGAATAAACTGATAGGTTTTGATAGAAAAGCTGCTGATAATGAAAGAAATTATTTTAATAATAAGGTGAATGAGCATTTGACACCTAGACCGGAAATGAAGATTTCTTTTATAAGGTATGAAGTGCATGAAAAAGAGCGTTTTATATTGAAGGTGAGCGTTGAAGAATCTAATATTAAACCGGTGATTTTAAAATATAAAAATATTCCGTCTATCTTTATGAGGCGTGACGGTTTTACAAATGGTGCTACTTATGAAGAAATTATTGAAATGAGCATAAAAAGTAAAAATACTCAGTATGATATTTTGACATCGGATATAAAGTACAATTCTACAAAGATATCAGATCTTAAGGCATTTTATAAAAAGAATAACAATGGAAAAGATTTGAAGGAAAAGGCTTTGCGTTCGATTGGCTTTTTTAATGAGGATGGCTATTTATCAAATGGTGCAGTTTTGTTTTTGGATGATTATGAAGGGAAGAAAACAGAAGTACAGTGCTCGGTATTTTCAGGGATTCATAAGGGAAGTGATAGAGTTGTTACTATAAATCGTTTTAATGGTAATATAGTATTAACCATAAATTATATTATTGATTTTGTGAGCCAAAGAATGAATCATGGGATGATAAAACTTGAAGACTCAAGAGTGAATGTAGATTCATATCCTATAAGAGCATTATTTGAAGGTGTGATAAATGCCGTGGCTCATAGAGATTATTATCTTGATGGAACTCAGATTCAAGTAGATATGTTTAAGGATAGATTGGAAATATCTTCACCGGGTGGTTTTTATAGAGGAGAAAAGCTTGGAAAAACATATAATCTTTCAGGTATTATCTCTAAAAGAAGAAATGAATTGATATCAGGTATACTTGTTGCATGTAATGTAATGGAGGCGGCAGGAACAGGATTTGATAAAATTATGGAGGAATACGCTGCTGTTGATGAGGCTCATAAACCATATATTTATTCAAAGTCGGATCACTTTACATTGGTACTTCCGGATCTGACATATGATAAAGGCATTGAAGATGATACAAGTCCGGTTATCAGCTTTGTACCTGTACCCAATGGAACGGAGCAGGATAAAAAAGTATTGGCATTTTGTTATTTTAAGGCACGCAAAGTTTCAGAAATAGCACAGCATTTAGGTATTAGTGATTCAACCTATTTTAGAACAAAGGTCTTAAATAATCTGGAAAAGCATGGATACTTGGAAAAGAGTAAGATTTCAAGAGCGGCATTTTATAAAACAAATCGTGATATGGTAAATATAGAATAAAAATAAAGTTCTTTCGTAATGTCCGAGTGGGTTGATTTTAGGCTCACTTTTTTATATAGGGTATACACTAAAGTGAGGGTATAGATAAGATTTTATATCAGTAAAAAATAAAAATAAAAAAAAATTTAAAACCATGCAATAAAATTATGTCCTCGTGCATTAATATAGTGAAAGGGTAAAAAAGAGAACTTAAAAAAGCGGCAGTCTTATAAGAAAATCTATATAAACGTCGACGGTGGATGATTAGCTTATAGAGAAAGCGCAAAGTAAAATAAGGGGTTGAATTTTTAATAAATATAATTCCCTGACCTTTCAAAAATATGTATTTACAATGCATATATATTTTGAAGAGGGCTTTTTTGAAAGAATATCCGGAATTTATCAAAAGAGCATATATTTAACAGAGCGGTAAAAGTTTGAAAATATTTTTATTGAACACGGAAAGGATGGTATACAATGAAAAAGTTTAATGGATTAAGTAAAGGTTTTATGGGTGTTGCAACAGTGGCTTGTTTATTATTTGCAGCAGGAGTAACAGGAGTTCCGTATTATGGAAGCGTAGGTGGTGAAGCAATTGCCGTAGCAAAGAAAGTCAATAAATCAAATAAGGCAAATAAAACAAAGAAAATAAGCGCCGATAAGGCTAAAAAGATAGCCCTTGGAGATGCAAGACTTGCAGAAAAGGATGTGACTTTCGTTAAAGTAGAGCTTGAGTTTGAGAATAACAGACTTGTTTATGATGTGGAGTTTTACAGCGGAAATGTTGAATACGATTATGATATAGATGCAGTGAGCGGAGCAATAATCTCAAGTGATCGTGATATAGAAAACTATAGTATACCGGTACAGCAGACTACAGTTGCACCGGCAGCAGATATAGGTGTGGAAAAAGCAAAAGAGATAGCACTTGCTCATGCAGGTCTTTCCGGTGATAAAGTATCATTTGTTAAGGCAAAGCTTGACTATGAAGACGGTGTAAAAGTTTATGATGTAGAATTTTACAGCGGAAATGTAGAGTATGATTATGAAATAGATGCTGCAAACGGAGCAATATTATCAGTTGATAAGGATATTGAGAATTATGTGATTCCTACACAGCCAAGTAAAGAGGCTCCTACCAAGGCTCAAGTATCAGAGATTTCAGTAGAAGAAGCAAAGCAGATAGCTCTTTCACATGCAGGAGTTGGATCGGCAAGATTTACAAAGGCAAAGATTGACTATGAGAATGGTATTAAAGTTTATGAGATTGAGTTTAAAGTAGGAAATATGGAATATGAGTACGATATCAATGTTTCAAACGGAGCTATAATCTCAAGCAGTGCTGAGATAGATGACTAATATCAGTATAGTTTAAAATCTTATAAGTAAAGCATAATGAGCTGTATTAGGCATAATACTAAAGATAAAAGTGATGACATACCTGAACTTAGTGTCTGAGTAGTGTGAGATTTTTAAAGTAAAATTTATGTTACTCTAAGTTTAGAAACACATCATACAAACCTAATATCAAAAAGGCAATTAATTAAATATAAATCAATAAAGTCCTCCGAGATTTTAGAATTTATCTAAAGTTCGGGGGATTTTTTTTGTATTAACAATATAAAGAAACTGTAATCAGGCGGAAAATATTATTACCGGTAAGCAGTTGGCAAATTATTTTTTTTTGTCAAACGAAAGTAAAACGATTGACTATCTATATTTTTTGCTAAATGAAAGTAAAACAATTGACCATAATCCGGTACAAGTTGTTGGAATTGTATCAAGTATCCTGTTTTAATAGTATGTTAGCCATAAACAAGCTGTAAATGTATAAATTCACTGACAAGACTAACCAAAGCAGAATAGAAAAAAAAAAAAAACACTTGTTAGTAAAGCCTAACTGATATATAATTATCTTATCGACGATACCGTCGGAAAAGGGAGGTGGCGATATGTGCGCTGCAAAGAGATTAACCGGAGCGGAAAGAAAAAAAGAAATAATGGATTCGGCTGCGAAAGTAATTGTGGCAAAAGGGTTTGGAAAGACAACTATGGAAGACATCATCGCCGGAACTACTTTGTCAAAAGGGGGTGTTTATCACTATTACAAAAGCGTAAATGAAATTTTTAAAGATATCATGATTTGCGGAATCGACTACAGAAATAAAATAATTAAAGAGCATTTAACAGAATGTGAAAAGGGGAATGAAGATAAGTTTATGGCAAAACAACTTGTGGACAAAATTATAGATGACAATCCTTTTATTCCCCTTTATATTGAGTTTCTGATTGAGAAAAAAAGGAATCCGGAACTTATGAGTATTATGGTTGAATTGCAGGAGCATACAAGGGAAAAGTTTAAAACAGTTATGAGTGAAGTTCAGGGGTGGCTTTGTGATTCAAATCTTTTTCAGCTTATCAGTGATTTTATCAGTGCATTGATTATCGCTTCGGATGTTTTGGAAGCCAGAGAAAGTTTTAAGAAAAACAGGCATATTTTAGAAAAAATGCTTATCTATATGTTTGAACAGGGAAAGGGGGTATCAGGATGAAAGTTTATAAGAAATTATTTCGATATGTACCTGATAATAAGCTTATAGGTTATCTGGCAATTATAATATCGGGAATTTCAGCTTTCTTTATGGTATATGGATATTATTATATATATAAATTTTTTGATGAAATTATCGTTAAAGGAAATTATGAAAATGCAGGTTTTCATTCCACAAAAATTGTTTTTTATTTGACTTTAAGCGGACTGTTATACCTTGCGTCAGGGATTACTTCACATAAGTTGGCATTTCGACTTGAAACAAATTTAAGAAAAAGAGGGATTGACGGGCTGACGGATTCAAGCTTTAGATTTTTTGATTTGAATTCATCAGGTTATATCAGAAAGACAATAGATGATAATGCGGCAAAAACTCATATGGCGGTGGCGCATATGCTTCCTGACAATTCACAGGCATTCCTTGTTCCGGTTTTTGCAATTATACTGTCATTTATTATAAGCTTTCGTGTAGGAACGGCAATCATTATTTTAACTGTTGTGAGTGGACTTATATTAAAGGGCATGATGGGAAATGGTGAATTTATGAAGCTGTATCAGGCTTCATTGGATACCTTAAGTGCTGAAACGGTTGAATATATCAGAGGTGTGCAGGTTGTTAAAATCTTTGGTACAAAGCTGAAATCTTTTAAAGCATTGCATGAGGCGATTACAAATTATTCAAAGTATGCCTATGATTATTCCCTTTCATGTAAAAAGCCCTATGTTTTATATCAATTAATATTTTTAGGGTTGATTGCTATTATAAGTATTCCTCTAAGCTTTTTCTTGACCGGAATAAGCTATCCGAAGACTGTAGCGGTGGAGCTTATCATGATTTTTTTCCTGGCAGGTGTTATGATGGTTTCCTTTATGAAAATCATGTGGGCGAGTATGAACATGTTTAAGGCAGGCTATGCCATAGAGCATTTGGAAAACTTATATAATAAAATGCAGGAAGATAAGCTTTCATACGGCAGGAGAGAGCATTTCGATAATTTTAATATCGAATTTGAAAATGTGAGTTTTTCTTATGGAGAAAATAAGGTTTTAAGGAATATATCATTCTCCTTGGATGAGAAGAAAACCTATGCTTTGGTTGGACATTCAGGCTCGGGTAAATCCACTATAGCAAAGCTTTTATCAGGATTTTATAAAATAGACAGCGGAGAGATAAAAATAGGAGGTTTCCCACTTGAAGAATATACAAAGGAAGCTATTATCAGAAATATTTCATTTGTATTTCAGGACAGCAAATTATTTAAAAAATCCATATATGAAAATGTGGCTTTAGCTGATGATAAAGCAGGGCGAGAAGAGGTTATGGAGGCTATGAGCCTTGCAGGATGTGATGAAATCATTGCTAAATTTAAGGAAAGAGAAAATACAATTATAGGTTCAAAGGGAGTTCATCTTTCAGGTGGTGAAAAACAAAGGATTGCAATTGCAAGGGCTATTCTAAAAAAGTCATCCATTATAATTATGGATGAGGCAAGTGCAGCTATTGATGCAGACAATGAGTATGAACTGCAAAAGGCTTTTAAAAATCTTATGAAGGATAAGACTGTCATTATGATTGCACACAGAATGACGAGTATACAAAATGTAGATGAGATAATTGTACTGGAAAACGGAAAACTGATGGAAAGGGGAGATAATGAAACCCTGATAAGAAAGAATGGAATATATAGCAGATTGCTGAACTTATACAATACTGCAAATGATTGGAGGGTGTCAAATGAAAAATTATTATAAAAATCGTTACGCGCTATCCGAACAGGGGGCAGAGAACCTTACAAAGGCTACATGGTTTTGTTTTCTGACATATTGTATCAATCTTGCACCGATGTTTATTTTAATGGGGCTTATAAATCAACTGGCATTAGGAAATATAAGCAGTACTTGGCAGTTTATTATAACTGCAGTAATGACTTTGGTATTTATGTACATATCTTTATCTAATGAATATGTAAGTCTTTATAATGCAACCTATAAAGAATCGGCAGATTTAAGAAAAGGAATTGCAAAGAACCTGGCAGACCTTCCAATTGCCTATTTTTCAAAACATGATTTGTCGGATCTTTCTCAGACAATTATGGCTGATGTGGAAACAATTGAACATGCTATGAGCCATTCCATACCGAAAGTGGTGGGTATGTGGATGTTTTTCCCGCTTATGGGGCTGCTCATGTTGATTGGGAACTGGAAACTGGGACTTGCCGCCATTATACCCACACTTCTCAGCTTCATAATTATACCATTGGCAAAGGAAACTGAAGTTTCGGCTTATGGTAAATATTATAATGTTTTAAGAGACAATTCAGAGATTTTTCAAGAAACAATTGAATTACAGCAGGAAATCAGCAGCTTTAATCAATCTGAAAAGGTAAAAAAGGCTTTGTATAAAAAGATGGAGGAAAGTGAAAGGATTCATCTGGGTGTAGAGTTTGTTTCTATGGTATTTATCGGGATTTCTTCACTTCTTGCCTATATCAGTGTTGCTGTAGTAATAGCGGTAGGAATACGGCTGCTTTTACATAATGAAATAACGGTTTTATATCTTATAGGATATATTATCGGGGCTATAAAGATAAAGGAACTGTTTGATATCTCAAAAGAGGGTATTACAGAAATGTTTTATATAGAGCCTGCTGTCAGAAGAATTAAAGAAATGAAAAGTGCAGTACTTCAAGAGGGTGAGGATACCAAACTTTCAAAATATGATATAGAGTTTAAAAATGTATCCTTTGCTTATGACAAGTACACACCGGTTTTAAAGGATGTAAGCTTTACGGCAAAACAGGGAGAGGTTACAGCACTTGTCGGTGTATCAGGCTCAGGGAAAACCTCGGTGCTTAGACTTATATCAAGACTTTATGATTATGACGGAGGAAGCATTTTAATTGATGGCAGGGATATAAAAAATATATCTACAGATTCATTATTCAAAGATATCTCAATTGTTTTTCAGGATGTAACCTTATTTAATACAAGTATTTTAGAAAATATCCGTTTGGGAAATGAAAAAGCAGGTGATGAAGAAGTAAAGAATGCGGCAAGGCTTGCCAATTGTATGGATTTTATAGAAAAATTACCTGAGGGATTTGACACAAAGATAGGTGAAAACGGAGCGGAATTATCAGGTGGAGAAAGGCAGAGATTATCAATTGCAAGGGCATTTTTAAAGGATGCACCGATTTTAATACTTGATGAAATATCTGCAAGCCTTGATGTGGATAATGAAAAGAAAATACAGGACAGTTTAAACAATCTTATTAAGAACAAAACAGTTATTATTATTTCACATAGATTAAAGTCCATTGAAAAGGTGGATAAAATTGTTGTGCTCGATGATGGCGTAGTTGAGGATATGGGAACTCATAAGGAGCTTATAGAGCACTCAAAGGTATATAAAAATCTGATTAAAAAGACAAAACTTGCGGAAGAGTTTAATTATTAGGGGATTAATATGAAAGAGAACAGGTTAAAAATCAAGGACTTGGTTACTATAGGTGTATTTGCAGTTATTTACTTTGTAGTGATGTTTAGTGTAGGAATGATTGGACTTATTCCGATTATGTTTTTAGTATATCCTACAATACTCGGTATTGTGAGCGGAACCATTGTTATGTTGTTTATGGCAAAGGTGCAAAAGCCCTGGGCATTGTTGATTTTTGGAATACTTACACCTTTTTTTATGATGGTAGAAGGTCATACATATATGCTTGTTCTTCATGCATTTGTAGTAATGCTTATAGCCGAGTTGATAAGAAGAATAGGCAATTACAATTCTTTTAAATACAATATGCTCTCATTTGCAATATTTAATACATGGATTTGCGGCTCGCTTATGCAAATGCTGTGGGCGAGAGAAAAGTATATCGAGATGACTATGATGATGGGGCAGGAGTATGTGGATGCTTTGGTAAAACTTGTTACATATCCGCATATGGCATTGGTTTATACAGGTGCAATTGTCGGGGGAGTTATAGGAGCATTTATAGGAAAGGCATTGCTTAAAAAGCATTTTATGAAGGCGGGTATAGTTTAATGTACTCGGTAAAAAGTAATAGTCTAAATCCCAATCCTATACCCAAGTTTTTTGTCACAGTCTTACTGGGTTTTACCATATTACATTCAATAAATCATTATTCTGAATGGGCGTTGATAATTGTTATTTCGATTATGTATTTTATCAATGGATTTAGAAAAGAGGGAATACAAAATATTATTGTATTCGGTATTTTGTTTTTTGTACCGGATTTTACAATTCTGGCAAAATTTCCTCTTGTAATAAAGATGTTGCTTTCATTGCTGTTTGTCGTTCGTATGTTTTATATCCCTTATGCATCGGGGAAATTTCTGATTAAGACATCAGATGTGGGAAGCATTATGTCGTCGATGGATTTTTTAAGAATACCAAAGGCGGTATCCATACCGATAGCGGTGATGTTCAGATTTTTCCCTTCATTTGAGGAAGAAAGAAATAATATAAAGATGGCAATGAAAATAAGAGGAATAGAAATCAAAAACCCACTTAAATATCTGGAGTATATTGCTGTACCATTGCTTATTATTTCATCAAATATTGCGGATGATATTGCTAAGGCGGCAGAAACAAAATGTATTGCCAATCCCATAAAGAAAACAAGATATATTACTGTAAGGGTACATATTATTGACTTTATTTATGCTTTTATAATGACTGTTATTGTAGTGGGGGGCCGACTATGCTTACATTAGAAAATTTATCACTATTCTATGAACAGGATAAAAAGATATTAGAAGATATTACATTACAAGTAACTGAAGGAGAATGCATTCTCCTAACAGGAGAGAGCGGAAGCGGAAAATCTTCAATTATAAATTCTATAAACGGTTTGGCTTTTGAATATGAAAATGCCCGTATTACAGGGAAAGTGCATGTTGACGGTAAAGATATAAAGGGGATGGAACTTTATCAAATTTCACTTATGGTAGCAAGTGTTTTTCAAAATCCCAAGACTCATTTTTTTAATGTAAATACAACCTTGGAGTTATTATTTTATCTTGAAAATATAGGGCTTGACAGAAAAGAGATGGAGATCCGTATGGAAAATATGCTGAAAGTTTTTCCTATAAAACATCTGCTCGGGCGCAGTATCTTTGAGTTGTCGGGAGGAGAAAAGCAGATTCTATGTGTGGCATCCTGCTATATTTCAGGATGCAAAATCATAGTACTTGATGAGCCGTCTTCCAATCTGGATGAAAAATATATTGATATATTAAAATAAATGCTGCAAATTCTGAAGGAGAAGGGTATAACTCTTATACTTGCAGAGCATAGGATTTATTATCTGATGGATGTGGCGGATAGAATTATCATTATTCAAAATGGAAGAATCAAGGAAAGTTTTACAAGAGATGTATTTATATCGCTGCCGGATGATATCCTGTATGAATGGGGGCTTCGCTCCAAAAATAAAATAAATTTAGAAAACAGGCAAAGACCTTTAGGAAAAGATTTGATTATTAAGAAACTCATCTGTGATTTTAAAGATAAGGGTGAACTGAGGGTGGAAAATGTTTCTTTTGACCTTGGGAAAATTTATGGAATAACAGGCAGGAACGGATGTGGAAAATCAAGCTTTTTGAGTGCGATAACGGGGCTTGTTGAGAAAGAAAAAAGTGATATAGTATTTGGGGGCAGAGCCATTGGTAAAAAAGAGAGGTTAAAAAATTCATCTTTAGTAATGCAGGATGTTAATCATCAGCTTTTTACAGAGTCTGTAGAAGAAGAGATAAAGCTTGGAATTAAAGATTTAGATCCGGCTAAAGCCGAAAAGGTTTTAAGCGGACTTGGACTTATGGAGTTAAAAGACAGACATCCAATGAGCCTGTCAGGCGGACAAAAGCAGAGGGTGGCTATTGCTTCGGTTTTATGTAAGGATTCAAGATTTATAGTTTTTGATGAGCCGACAAGCGGTATGGATTATAATAATATGATAAAGATTTCAAATCTGATAAAGGAAATGAAAACTGAAAATAATATTATATTTATTGTTTCTCATGATATTGAATTTTTAAATGCGACTACTGATCAAAATCTTTGCTTAGAAGAGTTTAGAGTCTATAAATAATATAAATTGTTTATAAATAAAGCATTTAATATCAGTATGTTTAGAAAACTTCATTTTTAATTAATATTATTTTACAATAAATAATCATAATTTACATCGCTGTATTGTGCTATAATCTAGGAAGATTGTAGCTAGGAGGTATACTTATGGAGCGTTTCAAGAAGGTATATCAACAGGGAGTACTTGAAGTAGTTGAAATATGGGTTGATACGGAAACAGGTATAAACTATGTTTTTCGTAAGTCCGGATATTCCGGAGGATTTACACCATTACTCGATAAAGACGGAAAGCCGATAGTAACACCTCAATAAAAATTAACATCAAATTACCTTGGGAAGGGAGTGTAACAAAACATATTTTTATGATTTTGTTACACTCCCTTTTAAAATTTTATTCCCATATTGTATGTTGAGTTCTTACAGAATAATATGAGGGGGTATCGTCTCCATGAAAGTTTGGCTCAATATAATCGCTCCTTGGTGCTTGGTCAGGGTATATCGGTTGAAAAGATTGTCGGGGTGTTGGAGTAAAATATAATATGTACAGATATAGTGTATGGGATTGAATTATGATAATGATTGAATAATAAAAAATAGTAAAAGTATAATGGAGAAGTTTACTTATGGATGAGAAGAAATATATGGAACTTTTAAACTTATGGCTTAATGAAGAGAAAGTAGCATATATTAAAGGCTGGGATTTTTCACATATAAGAAATAGATATAAAGAGGAAGAAGATTTCCCCTGGGATTTTTTTGATGTAATAAAAACCTATCTGAGAGAAAGTGATTATCTTTTGGATATGGAAACAGGCGGTGGAGAATTTCTTTTATCTATTGATCATGATCCAAAGCTTACCGCAGCGATTGAAGGCTATGAGCCGAATATAAAAATATGTGAGGAAAGATTGTTGCCCTTAGGAATAAACTTTAAAGCTTGTGATGGAGGGGACAGGCTTCCTTTTGAAAATGAATGCTTTGATATAATAACCAATCGACATGGTGATTATGATGTAAATGAAATTAAAAGAGTACTAAAAAAGGGTGGGCTTTTTCTGACACAACAAATCGGAGCCCGAAATGACAGAGAATTGGTTGAACTTTTACTTGGAGATATAGAAGTTCCGTTCAAGGAAGCTTATTTAGAAATTGCATTAAAAGAATTTGAAAATAAAGGTTTTGAAATTTTAGAAAAGTCAGAATCCTACGGCTCCATTGAATTTTATGATGTCGGGGCATTGGTATGGTTTGCAAGAATAATTGAGTGGGAATTTCCGGGATTTTGTGTAGAAAAGTATCAGGAAGAACTTTTTAAAGCACAGGAAATCCTTGAAAAAAATGGGGTTATACGGGGAAGAACACATAGGTATTATTTTGTAGCAAGGAAAATATAAATGTACAGCATGTATAGTATTGTCATTTAACCGGGAGCAAGGATTATGAAAAAATTTATTGCAAAGTGAATACGGGTAGGAATAGTGATTATATCTATTATTTTGATATTGTTAGGGTTTATTGTCAATATACGGGAGATAGCTCCTTATTATTCTTATCCTAAGGCAGAGGCGAGGGTTCTTGATGTACACAATTATCAGAAAACAAGCCGGGGACAGGATATTGAATATGGAAGCAGAATCCGGTTAGAGTATACGGTTCAGGGCAAAAAGGTTATAAGCTGGCGGGAAAATAATAGGGACTCCATACTTGAAGCAGGAGATATTATTACAATAGCTTACAATCCCGATAATCCTACCGATTGCAAGATTATGGAAAAGCCGGATACTATGACAATAATTGCTCTGGTTCCAACTATTATATTTATTGCATGGATGTGTAAAAAGACCTTGGCACCATCTAAGGAAAAAAGAGATTGACTGTAAATTTGAATAATAAGTATACAGTATTACCTTTGTAATAGATAATGCAAAGTTCTTTAAATGCATAAGTTAAGTATGGATTTACATGTGGCTAAATAAGGTATATAACATGGAGAGATTGAAGATATAGCTTGGTATGATAAAAGTCCAAACCAAATAGAATAAGTGAGAGAGAATTAAATACATACTTTAAAAAAAATATTCTGCTCAAAATTATGATAATGTAAAGTTCAAGGAAGTGGTGCAGCTAAATTCAAAGGAGGTTTTCCATGAAAATGCGGGAAATATAAATGATATTGTAGCCTATAAAATTAAAGACGATATTTTTGTCGGTATTGATTTAAAGACAGGATTTTTTCATATTGAAAGCGATGATGTAAGCAAATCTATTCCGATTTTTGATGATTTGTTTATCACAAGAGGGTTGAGTGAAGACGAACTTGAAAATTTTTTGATTGTAGGTCAATATTTAGAATTAAAAGGTCTATAAATTACGGTTTGTTATGCTAAAAAATCACATAATATGTAATAACAAAGCAATTGGAGGAACAGTAAATCGAAATAATTTACTGTTTTTCTTGTTAAAAAGGGAAATGAGGAAAAGGAGATTTTTATGGATTATAAAATAAGGCAATTAAAGAAAGACGAAGACAAGATATTGGAAGTATTTTTATATGAAGCTATTTTTATTCCGGAGGGAGTGGAACCGCAGCCAAAAGATATAATAAATCATCCGGATTTAAATATATATATTTCAGGTTTTGGTGAGAAGACGGATTTATGTTATGTTGCAGAGGTATCCGAAGAAGTAGTAGGAGCGGTGTGGACTCGGATAATTAATGATTATGGTCATATAGATGATGAGACACCCTCACTTTCAATCTCGCTGTTGAAAGAGTTCAGAAATCATGGTATTGGTACTGCAATGATGAAACGGATACTGAAAACATTAAAAGAGCAGGGCTATAAACAAGTATCCTTATCAGTGCAAAAGAAAAATTATGCATTTAATATGTATAAGAATGTCGGATTTGAAATTGTTCGGGGAAATGAAGAGGATTATATTATGCTTTGTAAGCTGTAGTGGACGGAAAATCAGGTTTTTAAATGTGGTTTATCGGGTGGTGAAATAATGAACAGATTATTTTTTGGGGTAGTAGATATGGAATCAGATGATATACAAAGAATGGCAAAAGAGTGATGTTTTTCTTCTAAATAAAATAAATTCTATAACTATACATAATGATAGGATATTGATAAAAAACAATCATTATATTATTCTGATTATAAGTAAAGAAAAATAATATACTCTACGGAGGATAATGTATTGAATATAGGCCGGTATCTTTTCGAGATCAAGGAGACGGTGGAAAAGGATAACTGTTTCGTGATTGTTATTTCATCTCATGAGCAGAAATATCCACTTATATATTATTTCAAATAAATTTGCGTGTGTCCATTTTAAGTACAAAACTAATGATAAAAGTCAAGACATATTTGGCATACACGAACTTAAAGAGTTTGGAAGAGGATTTTTAAATTAACCTGGAGATAAATTGGAGGGAATATTGTGGCAGAGAGGAGAAGAGATTTTTGCATTGAATGCAGAAAAGAGACTGAGTACATTTTACAAAAGAAGGATATTATAAAAAAAATAAAAGATAAGAATTATACTTTTACAATCACCATTGCTGTTTGTATGGAGTGTGGTGAGGGAATGAGCATTCCAGGGCTTATTGATAAGAATATCAGAGAAATTGACGAGCAGTATAGGGCAGCAGAGGGATTAGTGTCGATTGATGATATTGAAAAATTTATGAAAATCTATAAGCTAGGAAAAGCACCGCTGTCTTTGGCAATCGGATTTGGGGAGATAACTATTCCCAGATATCTGGAAGGGCAGGTACCGTCCAAGGAGTATTCGGACATTATTAAGACAGCACTTTCCTCACCGAAATACATGAAGAAGAAACTTATGGAGAATCGTGAGAAGCTTACTGATGCTGCATATAGAAAAGCTTTTGCTGCTGCGGAAAGTATAGAAAGATTGTTTTCCGTTTCCGATAAAATGCTTAGGGTGATTGCATATATTTTTGAAAAACTGGAAGAGATAACACCTCTTATGTTGCAGAAATTATTATATTTTATTCAGGGTGTGTATTCAGCTTTGTATGGAAGGCCAATATTTGAAGAGGATTGTAGGGCGTGGGTACATGGCCCTGTATATCTGGAAGTATATGAATTGTTTCGGGATTTTAAATACAATCCTATTGAGGATGCACGTTTTGCACTTCTGAATGGGACAAAGGATGCCTTGACGGATAATGAAAAGCGAGTGATAGAACTTGTGGTGAATACATTTGGGATGTATGGCGGAAAGGTATTGGAGAAGATTACACATAATGAGGAACCGTGGATAGAAGCACGAAAAGGATATGGTGACAGCATTCCTTCCAATGAGATTTTGTCAAAAGAGCGTATCATGCAGTATTATACCATTACAAATCAGAAATACGGAATAGGTACAGAGCAAGGTCTGCAAAGATATATCCATGATATGCTGGATAAGGCAGCTTAATTAATAACAAATGAAATTGGTTTAATTTCATAGATTTAGAGAAAAATTGTATTTTAGTGTTAAGAATTGATTATTTACTGAAAGATTAATATAATCAGCCTAAATAATAAAAGCAGTCACAAGTTTTTATTAACTTGTGGCTGTTTTGTTATTATAGGGGGGTAATTAAAAAAAATTTCCTATAAATCATGTAGCATAGACAAATAAGATGACATAATTATACCTAACTATTACAAATACTTATATTGATTACGATGGTTTGGAATTATTATTCAAATAAGCAAATATACAGACTTGAACTGACAAAAATTTTAAAAAGCTATATAATAAAGCCATAGAATATACTGTTAAATATTATAAACTGAGAGGAAAGATTAAATGAACTTAGCTGAATATATAAAAGAGAATATGGTTTTAATCCCAAAAGGGCAGGAGCTAATAAGAGACTTTATCGATCCTGTCAAATGGTTAAGTTCCGATTATAAAATGTCCGCTCCGGGTACAAGGAAGGGGAAAAATACAAGGGAAGAATTAGTAGATGTTTCATCCTTTTTATTGCTGAAAACAACCGTAACCAATGAACTGTACAGTTATGTGACAGGCGTTGATTGCGATGTTAAAATGAAGGATTATCCGGTGGTTAATGTAAGCTGGGTGGAAGCAATAGAATTTTGCAACAGACTTTCAGAAAAGCTTGGATTAGAAAAATGCTATATTTTAAATTCTGTTTCAGAAAAAACCATAGTGGATTATTCAAAAAACGGATTCAGATTGCCTACAGATGTGGAATGGCAATATGCATGCAGGGGGAATAAAAAGGGCTATAGATATGGAGATATTGAAGAGACAGCCTGGTATGAAAAAAATTCAGAGAAAAGATTACAGGAAGTTAAAATGAAGAGGGCAAATGACTTCGGACTTTTTGATATGATTGGGAATGTTTGGGAATGGTGCTTTGATCTTTATGATGAAAAAAGATATGGAAACTATCGTATATTCAGGGGAGGTAGTTTTGCAAGTGAGGAAAGAGCCTGTGGTGCCACCTCAAGGCGGAAGAGTTTTCCGGAATTTAAAATTGATGATTTGGGATTTAGAATAGCAAGGAGCAGTTTTAGCGGATTGAAATAAGACAGCAGCTTCAGAATATAAAATTTATGCCTTTTTAAAGATAACTATTATATAATATTATAGACGATGAATTACTGTATAATTTCTAAATTATGGAGGAGATGCATGGACAATAGTAAAGAGTTAAAAAGTATTATAAAAAATCAAAGAAATTTCTTTAACACAAATGCAACCAAATCAGTGGAATACAGGCTTAGAATGTTGCAAAGGCTGAAAAAAATCATAAGTGATAATGAAGATAAGATCTTATCTGTTTTGTATAAGGATCTTTCAAAGTCAAAATCAGAGGCATATATGACTGAGATTGCAATGGTATATGCCGAATTAGATGAGGCTTTAAAAAATGTGAGAAGCTGGAGCAGGCCGCAAAGAGCAAGGGGTACTATAGGTACATTTCCCGCTAAGAATTATATATTTTCAGAGCCTTATGGCATAGTACTTATTATCTCACCTTGGAATTACCCATTTAATCTGGCAATAGCCCCTCTTATAGCGGCGATAGCAGCCGGAAATTGTGCAGTGATAAAATGTTCTAAGGAAAGTAAGTATACCTCCAATCTGATTAAAGAAATCATCAATAAAACATTTGATAAGAACTATATATATTGTGTAGAGCCTGATATTGATTATAATGATATGCTTTCTCAAAGGTATGATTATATCTTTTTTACAGGAAGTTCAAGAGTTGGCAAGATTATAATGAATGCCGCAAGCAAGAATCTTACTCCGGTTTCTTTGGAACTTGGAGGTAAATGTCCCTGCATTGTAGATGAATCGGCAAATATCAAAATTGCAGCAAAGCGTATAGTATGGGGTAAACTCCTTAATGCAGGACAGACCTGTGTATCGGTTGATTATGTGGCAGTACATAGCAGTGTAAAAGAAAAGCTTATCAGATATATACTAAAAGAGATAAAGTCAAGATACAAGGATGCATTAAATAGTAATATATATCCGAAAATAATCAATGAACATCATTATAAAAGGCTTTTAAATCTGATAAAAGCGGAGGATAATATAATTGGGGGCAGGGCTGACGAGTTTAGTCGAAAGCTTGAGCCGACCGTTTTGCCGGAAGCGGATTTTGAAGATGAGATTATGAAAGAAGAGATATTCGGACCTCTGCTTCCTATAATAGAATATGATGATATAAAAAAGCTTATAAGAACAATAAAAGAGCGAGAGAAGCCTTTGGCATGCTATGTATTTACAAAGGATGAGAAAATAGCAAGGCATATTATTAAGAGTATTTCCTATAGTGGCGGATGTGTGAATGATGTTGTTCTTCATGTATCAAATCATTATATGCCTTTTGGAGGTGTGGGAAATAGCGGAATGGGCTCATATCATGGCAAGTACGGTTTTGATACATTCAGTCATAAAAAGAGTGTCGTATGGAATGAAACAATACTTGATTTACCAATACGATATGCACCTTTTAATTTGTTAAAGTTTAGAATGTTAAAATATATTCTGACAAAATTCAGGTAAAAGGATATGGAAGATTGAAAATTGGATTTTATCCAATTACAGCGAAATAAAGGATTTGATAAATGATGTTAAAACACTGGATTATTTGACAGTATATATCGGAGAGACTTTCAGGAAGCATATAGGCGGTAAGTGGTATATAGACTTAAAGAATAAAAAGAATGCCTACTACTCTATGCTGGTTTTGACAGGTTCAAAATACAGGGGAGAATTATACAAGGCTCCGATGACATATGCAACTGCATGCATCAATAGAAAAAAGGGGATTATATAAGTACGATACTTAGAAATTGTATAGAGTATCAGGAAAAGGCTAGGTAAAATCTATATAATAGGAGGCAAACATGAATATATTACTTGAAGAAACTACTAAAATTATTAGAGAATATTTTGGAGAAAGATTGGAAAATATGGTAGTTGAAAGGGCGGTGTTCGGTCTTTTCTTTTCGGGAGTAAAGATAAGTACGGGGCATGGAGGACTTTGCTTTACTCCGGTAAAAGAAATTCCTGAGGCGGTATGTTGCCCAAGTTCTGCGAAGGCAATGCCGCTTTCAGGTAAATTAAGAGGAAGAAGTGTAAAGGACTATTTGGATGACCTGTCACATGCAAATATCCTTAGAAAGACACTTGCCATTGCAACACTTAATGCACTTTCAGCCTGTTACTGGGAGGAAAATAAGGACTTAGATTATAAAATAGAGATGGATATAGATTCATTTGATGTGATGAAAATTCCACAGGGTAAAAAAAGCGTAGTTATAGGTGCTTTGGTACCTATGCTTAAAAAGCTACTTGCAGCAGATGCCGATTTTAAAGTTCTTGAGATGGACTCATGTACTCTAAAGGGCAAGGAACTTGAGCATTTTGCACCGTCAAAGGATGCAAAGATGTATTTGCCGGATTCTGACCTTGATGTTATTACAGGTGTGACTATTTTAAATGACACATTACCTGATTTGTTAGCTATGTGTAAGCCCAGTGCCGATATTTTGGTTACTGGTCCGACTGCCGGTATGCTTCCTGATGCTTTCTTTAAAAGAGGTGTGACTGTGATGGGCGGTATTTTAGTAACTAAGCCGGATGAATTGCTTGATATTATCAGTGAGGGAGGTTCAGGTTATCATTTCTTTGGAAAAAGTGCGGAAAGGATAGTGATTTACCATAACAAATAGATATCATTGATTAAGGTATTTTAAAATACTGTTTGTGAGGCAAGTTTATGCAGATAAGAAGAATAAATACAAATGAAGCAAAGCCGTTTTTTAATTGTTTAAAAAATATAGACCGGGAAACAAAGTTTATGATGCTGGAGCCGGATGAAAGGCATTTTGATGAAAAGAAAATGCAAGAAATCTTGGGAGATAAGGACGATTATTTTATAGCCGCTTTTAATGATGGAGAAATTATAGGCTTTCTTTCGGCTCAAAGAGGAAAATATAAAAGAACAAGACATTCGGCATATATTGTCATCGGAATAAGGCAGAGCTTTCAAAAGCAGGGAATCGGAACAAAATTCTTTGATAAACTTGAGGAATGGGCAAAGGAAAACTATTTAAAAAGATTGGAATTAACTGTCGAGATATCAAATACCATTGCAATAAACTTGTATAAAAGACAGGGATTTGTAATCGAAGGTACTAAAAAGAATACTATGTTTGTGGACGGTGTATTTGTAGATGAATATATGATGGCAAAGGTATACTGAAATAAAAATCATAATAAAAATTGCCCAACCTACATTGATTGAGCAATTTTTTATTTTAGCAGACTTTTTATAAGACTACAGTATTTGAAGATAAATACAAAAGTGAGGTGGAGAATAGCTTATATTAACTACATAAATTAGTCAAAAATGGTGCTAAAAGAACTTGTGTTATTACGCACAAAGCCCTTTACCTCACTATCGATATCTTTAAGTTCTCCATTGATATACTGTTTTAACAGCCCTGTTCCCTTACTATAGTCATAGTCGGTTAAAAAATAAGTTCTTTCGAATTTGTTCCGATATGGAAGAAATCCGTTATAGTCCTTTACATTTTTTGCAATTACAGTATCCTTGCCATTTTCCCAAATATGATAGGTTTCATTATCATCTTCATATGAAGTTTGTGAAAGTGTGTCATAATATATAATATATTCGCCATTATCATTATTTTCCAAATGTGCTGAAGGATAATATTTGCCTACATTTTTATTGATAATATTTCCATCCAGAAATAAAGTATTATAGTCATTTCCTTCGATTATTGCTCTATACAACAAATTATCATTTTCCACTTTATGGCTTTGAGCATAAGCCAAATCGGAAAAACCAGTTATATTTTCATTTACAAGCTCAATTTCACCTTTTGAACTACCTTCCAAAGCAACTCTCCAAAGCTTCTTATTTTCTTCAGAGAAAAAATACCAATATTTTGATTTAAAAGGAAGTGCTTCATCGATTACATCACGATCTCCTTTTATATCTTCATACTCTCCAAGTGTTTTACCATTATGTGCTACTTTTAGAATAATTTTGCCTTCGGAATTTTTTTCTGTATATGCAAGTAAATCTTCTCTTCTTTCAAAGTCAACAAATTTTTCAAGTGAATCACTGATTAATTCCTCATTGCCGTTAAAGTCGAATTTATAGAGGGATGTTGGTTCATCAGCCTTTGACGTATAGATGACCTTGTCAGAAGCAAAAGTAATGTAATTATATG
Organism: Lachnoanaerobaculum sp. Marseille-Q4761; assembly: GCF_017565785.1. NCBI lineage: Bacteria > Bacillati > Bacillota > Clostridia > Lachnospirales > Lachnospiraceae > Lachnoanaerobaculum > Lachnoanaerobaculum sp. Marseille-Q4761. The sequence continues at coordinate 254,820 of NZ_JAGEKB010000001.1, read as the reverse complement.
GTTTTTCAATCCCCCTTACTATTTCTTTTGAGTTCCCATCTTTCAATTGATATATTGTATTATTCTTAAAATAACATATTCTATCAAGTTCATAAGAATAGTTAAAAGAATTTGTGTTGACATTCGAATATACTGTAGTATTTCCTGTATATATATCAATTAAATATACATTTGCCGAGTTTTCTTTGTCAGAACTGTCTCTACCCGGAATAATTAAAAGCTTATCCTGATTTTCAGAAAGAATATATTTCATCCCTTCCTTTTCTTTAAAGAGACTGACTGCTTTACCATTTTTATATAAAAACAGCTCTTTATTTGAAATATATAGTATATCACCGTTTTTCAAGGCTGAATGTATCGTAACACTGTCAGCTACCTTAGTTCGCTCTGTAGGTGATTTAGATGTTGATGTATACAGAGTATAGGTTTTGCCGTCATAATCTGAAAAGGAACAAAATAAATCCAGTTTTTTGTTATACCCTTTTATAGAAAACTTTTTCATAACACTTCCGTTATTTGTACAAGGTCCTAAATCTATAATTTCAGAGTTATCATAGCGTACCATATACAGATTATCACCCTTTAAATATAGAGAAAGTTTTGCGGCTTCAAAGGTATTTGAACCTTTACTGTCATTAGAATTTGTATCTTCATCTATATCTTCCTGTGAAACTTCTGAGGGCTTTTTACCTGATGAGCAGGATGATGCCAATATGGCAAAAAGTAATACAGCTAAAAAATATAAGATACCTACAAGTTTTGATGAATATTTTTTGGACATTATTTTCACCTCCCGGGATTTTGGTATAATTGTACTAGAGATTTGTATAAAAGTCGATTTGGAATTTCATCAAAATTCTTTAAGAACTTTTTAAGTCAGATACCGGATTGTCTCTGTTATAATAAGATTAAAAGTGAGTGTTAAGTTAAAGCTTGATAAAAGAGCGGAATTTAGAGATAGTGTGGAGGTATTGGACTTAAAGGAAATAAGATTGCAGCTTAAAGAGATTATAAATAAAATATCGAAAAAATATAACATGACAGATGATGTCAGGTTTTCTTATGTATAATAAAAATAAAAATACAAGGAGAATAAAAATGAAATACGAGTGGAGAAAGCAGGAGAAGGATTTATATGCTCCAAAGCAAAAGCCTGTAATTGTAGATGTTCCAAAGCAAAAATTTATTATTATAAATGGAGAAGGAAATCCTAATGAATCGGATTTCTCAGATAGAATATCGGCATTATATTCACTTGCTTATGCCATCAAAATGCTTTTTAAAAATATGTCAAAGACAAAAGCAGATAATGAAATCACTGATTTTACAGTATATCCATTGGAGGGAATTTGGAAAAAGGCTGATGGAGAGGGCTTTGATAAAGATAAGCTGAAATACAGATTGATGATTAAACAGCCGGATTTTATTACAAAGGATGTATTTACTGAGGCTTTTAATAATGTAAAAAAGAAAAAGCCGAATATTTTATATGATGAGATAAGCTTTGAGGAGATAGAAGACGGCAAATCTATTCAGATTTTACATATAGGAAGTTATGATAATGAGCCTGAGTCATTTGAAATGATGGACAAACTTGCAAATGAATCAAATCTGACAAGAACTGCCGACTATCATAGAGAGATATATTTAACAAGTAAAGCCGTTACAGAAAAACAAAAGACTATACTTAGGTATATGGTAGGAATAAATAACATCGGGTGAAGCAAGTATTTCAGAGGGATTTGACAGTATTGAAAGTTTAAAGAATATTCCAAAGAATTTTTCTGGACTGATTTGGACTAATAGAATTGATATTGTAAATCCGGATACTCTAAAAGAACCGGATTGACTTTTACATCAATATTTTTTATGAGGTGGATAATGGAGAAGAGATGTATAGAATGTTATTCGGTGGATAATAGAATCACACCTTTATTAAAGCCTTTAGAGTGCTTAGAAAATCATACACAGTATATCTGTGGAAATTGTGGGAGATGTATTTGTATTGAACATGATCCGGTAAGAGGACTTCAAAGATGGAAATTTCCTTTTAAGTTGGCGGAAATTGCAAAGCTGTATTTAAGAACTGCCGATTTTACAAATAAAAAGCCATGTGGAATATATGAGATAAAAAGTAAAACGGGTAGGATTTCATATAAAATATTTGAGGATATTAAAGCATTGGAGATTTATCTTAAGAAAAATAAAGATAAAGTTTGCGAAAAAATGCAACCGGTCTTTAGTGACGGAGAGTATGTTGAATATAAAGATACTCAAGTAAGAAAGCTTTCACCGGATGAAATAAAGAAGTATATGTCTGAAAGAAAATAAAGCTGTTTGACAGATAATATATGGGATAAATATTTCATAGTAAAGTTTTAAAGTGACAGAAATGTCACTTTTTGTTATATTTATAGATTTTTTAAAATCTAACTTTCCTGTATTATTGGCTTATGAAAAGAGAAAATTATTTTTTTAAGTCACTAAGAAAGGAAGATAAACAATATGAAATTTGGACTTAACAGAAAACAGTTAAAAGATATAGCATTGGTATTTATGGTACTTGATAATGCATACTTTAGATTTTCTGCTGTAATTGGCAGTGTAGCACATCTGATTACAAGATTTGTAGCACCTTTATTTGCATGGTTGATGGTGGACGGTTTTTTTCATACAGCTTCCAAAAAGAGATACTGTATGAGGCTTTGGATATTTGCGGTACTTATGCAGATTGGAAATAGTTTATCATTTGTTATATGGAAGGAAGGCGGGATTAATGATAATATATTTTTGACCTTGGCATTGGGTTTTACAAGTATATGGCTTTTTGATATGGCAAAAGATGATGCCGGAAAGAAAAAGATACTGTTTAATATTTTGGCGATTTTTATAACTTTTATTTCTCTTGCTATAAGTATTATACCACTTCCAATCGGAAGCGGAATAATTCTTGAAGGCGGACTTCAGCTTATCCCTCTTATTTTGATAGCTTATTTTTTTCATAACAGCAAGTTAAAACAGAGCGTTTTTATAGGATTATACAGCATATTAATGTTTTTCTTTTATGGGGGTTTTGAATTGTGTTCACAGGGAATTGATATGTTCTGTGTAAATTCCGATTGGATGACTTTTATGGTGATTCCTTTTATATTTCTTTATAATAATGAAGAAGGAAAAAAGGGGAGTAAATGGTTTTTTTATATATTTTATCCGGTACATCTTTGGATAATAGCAATACTTGGAAATATACTTTGATGGTTACAGTTCAGATACCATTTTTATGCATTACCTGAACTGTAACCTTTGATGTAAAAATCCTGCTGTATTATCGGCTTAAATATGGAGTTTTTAATTTCACTGTGCTATTATAATTTCTGTTATATTTTAGGCATTTGTACAATATTTTAGCAGAATATATGAGGAGGGAATGTGGATTTTAATTATATTAAGCCGAAAATTTTCACAGCATTAAAGAATTATAATAGTGAGCAGTTTGTGAAGGATTTGATTTCGGGAATCATAGTTGCAATTATTGCTATGCCTTTATCCATAGCACTTGCTATTGCATCCGGAGTAAATCCTGAGCAGGGGCTTTATACCGCAGTAGTTGCAGGATTTTTTATCTCATTTCTCGGTGGAAGCAGGGTTCAAATCGGAGGTCCGACGGCGGCATTTGTTGTAATAATCTATGGAATAGTGGCGCAGTTCGGAATGGCAGGACTTACAGTTGCAACAATTATGGCAGGTATTATGCTCATTATTATGGGAGTTTTGCGACTTGGTGATTTTATAAGATTTATACCCAAAACAATAACGATCGGTTTTACATTCGGTATTGCGGTAAGTATAGTAGCAGGACAAATAAAAGATTTTTTTGGATTAGAGATGGGAGCGGTTCCGGCTGAGTTTATAGAAAAAATGATTGCATTGGTTGAAAACTTTCATACATTATCTTTAGAAACATGTATGATTGGTATGCTTGCTCTGCTGATTCAGATATTTTGGCCGAGGATATCTAAAAAAATACCGGGCTCATTGGTGGCAATTATTGTTACTACAGCTATTGTGAAGTTTGGAAATCTTCAGGTCAATACTATAGGAGATCTGTATTCAATAAAAGCGGGACTTCCTGAATTTGCACTACCGCAAATATCTTTGGATTTACTTGGTCAGATGATATCACCCGCATTTACTATAGCTATATTGGCAGCTATAGAATCACTTTTATCCTGTGTGGTTTCAGACAGTATGATTGGCGGTCATCATAGCCCGAATGCAGAGCTTATCGGTCAGGGAATAGGAAATATAATGTCCGCATTATTTGGCGGTATTCCTGCAACAGGTGCTATTGCAAGAACCGCCGCCAATGTAAAAAACGGTGGACGCACACCGGTGGCAGGTATGATTCATGCCGTTACCTTGGTTTTGATATTGGTTTTTCTTATGCCATATGCATCACTTATTCCCATGAGCTGCTTGGCAGCTATTCTTATTGTGGTAGGCTACAATATGAGCGGTTGGAGAAGTGTTGTTAATATAATAAAGACCGCACCTAAAAGTGATATAGCAGTTCTTTTGATAACATTGTTTTTAACAGTATTATTTGACCTTGTAATGGCAATAAAATTCGGTATGATACTTGCGGCATTTTTATTTTTAAAGCGTATGTCGGATATCTCAAATATGCGTCAGTGGGTAGATAAATCAATTGATGATAAAAACAGTGAAACTCTAAAACCGGTTCCTGATAATGCTTTGGTATATGAGATATTCGGTGCTCTTTTGCTGATGTGTGATAAAGAAGTAGTAGAAGTGTAAAAAATTTTGCCGTTCCTATCCGGCGTTTGCGCATTGCGCCGGATAGGTCGGGCGGTCATTCGGGCAGGTCTACCTTGCCAACGAAAGAGTAATAAATATCAATGTCCTGTCTGCGTGTGCCGTTCTCGTCATAGCTGCACTCATGCACAACGATTTTCTCCACAAACTCACGCAAAAGGGTAGGGGTAAGTTCTTCAAAGCTGGTGTACTTGCGGACAACATTCATAAACTTTTCTGCGTTTACCGTGGCTTCCTGCGCTTTGGAAAGCTCTGCCCGGATAGCGGCGGCTCTCTCTTTCAGTTCTTTCTGCTCGGCTTCATAGTCTGCCGACAGCTCCGTGAAACGCTCGTCTGAAATGCGCCCGGTCACGCTGTCCTCATACAGCCGCTTGAAGATAGCGGATAACTCGCTGATACGCTTCTCGGCGGCTTCCAGCTCCTTTTTCCTTGCGGCGTTCCTGCGCTTGCCCCCGTCCTCGTTCTGCTCGATCAGCAGCTTCATAAACCGGGCTTCGTGCTTCGCTGCATAGCTGGTGACTTTCCGCAGATTGTCGGTCACTCCGGCGGTCAACAGGTCGGTGCGGATAAAGTGCGCCGTACAGTCACGGGTACGCTTCTTGTAGCTCCCGCAGATATAACAATCCTGCTTGCGGGTGGCGTTCTGGTAACGCTGCTGGTAAAGGACGCTGCCGCAGTCGGCACAAAAGAGTATGCCGGAGAATAAGCCCACTTCATCATAGCGGTTCGGGCGTTTGCGCTGCTTGCGTAACTCCTGCACACGCTCCCACATCTGGGTGTCAATGATAGGCTCATGGTGGTTCTCGAAAATCGCCTGTTTCTCAATGGGGTTCTCTACGCTGTGCTTGGTCTTGTAGGACGGCTTCTCCGTCTTGAAGTTTACCAGACAGCCCGTGTACTCCCTGTTTTCAAGGATATGTACCACGGTATTGGTCGCCCACTTGCACTCATAGCCGGGGTGGTAGCGGCGGGTGCTTCCCGTCCGACGGTATTCCAGCGTTCCCGGCGTGGGGATCTCCTGCTCTGTGAGCATACGGGCTATCTTGGTCGGCCCGTTCCCGGCAAGGCACAAGCTGTAAATCTGCCGCACAACAGGGGCGGCTTCCCCGTCAATGATAAAATTTTCGTCCTCGTCCATAAAGTAGCCGTATACGGGTTTGCTCGTGACGGGCTTCCCGCTCATACCCTTAGACCGTTTTACTGCTTTGATTTTCTTGCTCGTATCTCTCACCAGCCATTCGTTAAAAATGTTCCGCAGAGGGGCAAAATCATTGTCGCCCTGTGCGCTGTCCACTCCGTCATTGATAGCGATAAAGCGGACGCCTTTCTGTGGGAAAATCATTTCCGTATACATTCCCACTTGCAGATAGTTTCGCCCTAACCGTGACATATCCTTGACGATAACGGTGCCGACTTTTCCGGCTTCAATGTCCGCAAGCATGGCTTGAAAACCGGGTCTTTGGAAGTTCGCCCCAGAATAACCGTCATCTGTGTACCATTGCAGATTGGAAAAGCCGTTCTGCTTCGCATAGGTTTCAAGAATACGCTTCTGGTTTGAAATAGAATTGCTCTCACCTTGCAGCTCGTCCTCGTGGGATAATCTCGGATAAAGGGCGGTAATAAGGTTTCGGGTGGTCTGTCTTAACATAGTGTCCTCCATTTCCGACAGCCAGCCCCACTATTCCGTATGACTATCATACCACACGCCGGGGCTGGCTGTACAGTCCTTTCTGCTTCTTTACGTCCCGTCAAATTGCCGATTTTTGTGTAGCAGCTTCCGCTTCCAGCACTTTCAGCATTTTATCGGCGGCGGTGGCGGTGGTGTCCTGCTTGAAATAGCCGGAAACGACAAGGACAGAATTACCTATGCGGATTTCCGTCACGCAATCCGGGCGGCGGGTGCTGCGGTCATTCTTTGGGGTGTTGGTCATAGGCGGCTCTCCTTTCTGTTCATCAGCTTTTTCAGTTGTCCCATTTTCTCCTGCGCCGTGGCTTTTCGGAAGTTGCTCCCGGTAAAGCGGACAGGAGAACACATTTCAATCAGACGGTCATAAATGCGGGCGTGGGCGGTGTCCTCCGGGTGCTGCAAGTCCTCCAGCGTGAGATTAGTCGTGACGATCAGCGGCCTGCCGCTGCGGTAACGGCTGTCAATCACGTTGTAGACCTGCTCTAAGCCGTATTCCGTTCCCCGTTCCATTCCAAAATCGTCAAGGATAAGCAGCGGGAAGCTGCAAAGTCGGGAGATATATTCATTCCTGCCCTCAAAGCTGGCGGCAAGGTCACCCAATATCAATGCAAAGTTTGTCATGCACACGGGGATTTCACGCTCCATAAGGGCATTTGCGATACAGCCCGCAAAATAGCTCTTGCCTGTGCCAACGCCGCCCCATAGCAGATAGCCAATGTTGCGCTCTTTCATGGTTTCCCAGTTCTCCACATAGAAATGGGCGTGTTCCATTTGCGGGCACTTGCCGTTGTCGTTCTCAAACGTCCAGCCCTGCATAGCCGGGTCTGTAAAGCCCCGCCGCTTCAACCGCTCGACAGTTTCAAGGTGACTGCGCTGTTTCTCTGCGGCTTCCCGTTCCTCACGCTCTGCCCGCTGGCAGTCACATTCTGCCGGGTGGCGGTCACGCCCCAGCCATGCGGCGGTTTCTTTGGGGAAATAGCCCTCTTTGGGCTTGTGGCACTTCCCGCAGTATAAAAGCCCGTCCTCGCCGGTGTAGTCCTCCGGCTCCGGCGTGGTGTCGGTCATATTCAAAATCATTTCATCAAATCCATTCGTCATAAGCTCTCGCCCTCCTTACAGGTATAATCGGGTATGCCCTTTTTCGGGGCTTTCTTGGCTGCGTCCTCCTGCGCCCACTTGAAAATCGTGGCTGCATGGCTCTTGTATTTCCTCCCGCTGGAAGCGATATGGCAGGATAGGCGGTCAATGTAATACTCCCACTTGCCGGGAAGCTCTGTTTTCAGCCCGTCAAGCTCCGTATCGGAAAGAATGACATTGTGGTATCTGCCATAGGCGGCGGGGGCGGGGTGTCCCGTTTCTAACTCTCTCTCTTTTTCTATTTCTATATCTATCTCTTTCTCTATCTCTATCTCTGGTGGACAAATGTCCGCTCGATATGGTGGACATTTGTCCGCCCCTGTCTGCGGCAGGGCTTTTTGTTCCTGCAAAGCCAGCCGCGCCCTGCGCTTGCGCTCCCCCTCGGTAGAGGACTGGCCGATTAAAAGCTCAATGTTGCTCATGTAGAGTGCGCCGCTTGGCAAAGGCTCCACAAGCCCCAGCTTCATAAAGATTTTCAAAGCTCTCTCTACGGTACCTACCTGCTGGCGGGTAATGGTCGCAATCATCTGGGCGGTGTAGGGGATATTCTCGTCAAGCTGCAATTTCCCGCCGTTTTTCAGCGATTTCAAGTACAGCTTCAAGAGAATGTTGGAATAGATAACGCCGTCCTGCATACTTTCCAGCAGAACGATTGCATCATCGTCAAAATAGCTCTCTTTCAGCTTGAGGTAGTAATATTTGCGGTTATCTGCCATAGGCTGCGTCCTCCTTTTTCCAGCGTTTGGAATAATAGCGAGGGCATAGTATGATAACCGCCCGGAAGCTCTGTTTGCAGTCACGGGTGCAGCCCCGGCATAGGTCGTTGTAAGTGATACGGTTGCGGTGGTTGAGGAAGAAAGACCATTCCAGCCGCCGCTTCTTGCTCATTCTCGGCAATGGTAAGCTCCTTTCTGCCGTTCCTATCGGTGTAGCGGGATAGGGGGCATTTTCTGTATGTTCTCGGTATCATTTTCGGGCTTTTTCTGCCCTGTAAGCCCCGTTTGGAAGTCGGGGAGTATTGCGGTAAGGGTTCATATCATACCTGTATTTTTGTAGGGTTTCGGTATCATTTCGGGGCGGTCTTTAACGCTCCTGTTCACGCTTTTTCTGCTGGCTCGGTGCGCCCCTTAAAATCTGGTCGATATTGCGTCTGACTGTCTGAAGCTCCTGCGCCCGCTGGCGTTTCTCCCGGTAGTCGTTATATCCGGCGTTCTTCTGGACGGTAAGCTGCTCAATCTCCCTTTGCAGGGCTTTGCTGGCTGGCAGCTTGGTTATTCCATGCTCCCGGAAATAACGGGCGGCTGTGTCCGCTATGATAAAATCGCTTTCGTGCTGTTCCCGGTAGGCTCTCCGGGCTTTCTCCGATTTCTGCGCTTTCAGACCGTCACGGGCGGGCTTCGTGCCGATATAGCCCAAAAGGTTGCGCTGCAATTCCTTTTTCTCCCGGATAGCGGCTTCCAGCCCTTTCAGTCCGGCAAGGCTCTCCTGCGTGGCGGTGTTGGCTGCGGAAATGGCAGCGTCCAGCTCGTCCGGGGAAGAAAAGCCATACTGCTGGTAGAGCATGAGGGTAGCCGACATCTGTTTGAGGTTGTGCATGGTCGCCCACTTCTCATAGCCCCGTCCTTTCCCCTCGGCTCGCTTGGCGGCTATGTCTACCATGCGCTGTACAGCGTCATTGTTCGGGGCGTTTTTCGCTTCTTTTTTCGTCCGTAAGCGGTCTTTGATACTGCCGGGGTATTCCGCTATGGCTGCGGGTTTTTCGGCGGCTCTGGCGGCGTTCTGCTCCAAAACGGAGAGGACAGCAGCCCGGTCAAAATCGTCCCCCAGCTTCCGGGCGGTAATTGGCTTCGTCCTGTCCGGCGTGAGGTAACTTAGCCGCCCCCGGCTCTCCTTGACGGTCACACCATGCCGGAGAAGCAGGGCGGCAAACTCATCAAAGCCGGAAGCAGCGGCAAGGGCTTCCCGGATAGTCCGGCGCAGCTTCGCCTTATCCGTTTCAAACTTGGTCTGCCGGGGCGCGATACCGTCCGCAGCAATAGGGGCGTTGGCTCTGTCAAGGGCAGCCTGTCCTTTCTTCTGCGCCCAATACTCACGCTCGGTAATGCGTTCTTTGCTGCCGTTCAAAAGGTCTATCTGGTAAAGCCCCTCGCTGTGGCACATCTCCATGACTTCGGCTTTCAGATAGTTCATAGCTGCGTCCGTACAGCGGTGCTTGCAGCCTGCTTTCCTGTCCGCTGGCCTGTCCATGTGGGGCAGCATGGGAACCTCCGCAATCCGCAGACTGTTAATGACGATATGCACATGGATATTTTCGGTGTGGCTGTGTCCGTCCGGGTGGGTGCAGACAAGGGCCTGGTGTCCGGGGAAATGCTCGGCGCAGAACTTCTCGCCCAGCTCCTGCGCCCGATCAACGGTCAAGCCGTTGTCCGGGCCGTCCCGTGGGTCAAAGCTGATGATGTAGTGGTGGCTCTTTACGTCCTCCCGTTTCTGGTTCTTGCCGTAGCGGAGATTGGAGCGCATACAGGCAACGGCAAAATCCTCCCCGCCACAATTCAGAGAGGATATGCGGTAGTCTACCCTCGGTATGAGCCGCCCGTCTGCGTCAAGGGTGGGCTTCATGGTAAACTCGTCATGCTCGAATGTGAGGTATTTTTCAGCGTCCCCGTAGTTGGCATTTTTAGAGCTGATATGTTTGAGTATCGCCAACGGCTTCACCTACTTTCTGCAAGACTTCAAACTTCAAGGCGGCAAGGTCGGCGGCGGCTCCCCGCACTTCCTTTTCCAGCCCCCGGTAGGGGCTTCCGTATTCGTTCAGGCTCCGGGCAATCTGGTTTAAGTTGCCGCCGATTTTCCCGTACTCTGCCGTGAGCTTGGAGAGGGCGGCAAGCAGCCCGTCATTGACCGGGGAAACGGTGACAATGGGGCGTATGGTCGCTTTCCGTATGGCTTGCCGGATAAACTCGGACTGGCTGATTTCATAAGCCGCCAGCCGCCCGGTGAAGTCGGCGTATTCTTCATCGGTCATGCGGGTCTTTACCACATGACGGCGGTGGGGCGTATTGTATTTCTTTCGCATGGTCTGTGACCTCCTTTCTCGCCCGACAGGGCGCATAGCAGGGTTTGGGGAAGGCACTCCCCAACAAGATTCCCGCAGGGGCAAAAATAAGCGGAGAGCGAATTTTGGCACCTCGGTAGAATCTTGCTCTGAAAAACTCCGGCGTTCCCCGGCTCCCGTCCTTTCCGCTAACAAAACGTTTCAAAAGGGCTTTGCTACCCGCTATTCCGGCTTATCTTGAAAATTTTCCTTTCACTACCTACAACACCACGCAAAGCAAAATGGACGGAGATTTTTAGAATTTCCCCTCTATTCCCTACAACACCACGCAAGCCGGAATAGGCGGACAATGGCAGTATTTTTTTCTTTGATACCCTCTACGGATAAGTAAGGGATTTTGCCAACTGCGGCGGCTATTTTCCCTTTTGTTTTTTCATACTGGGGATTTTCAAAAATGCCAAACAGGAACGAAAAAAAGCAGCAAATCTGTTGAATAGATTTACTGCTTTCTGGTTGCCGGCGAAGCGGCGGTTATTCAGTTGTAGGCGGTAGGGCTATCTCCCAAAGCGGAACTTGAAAATAGCTGTGAGAAGCGTCTGGGTGATGTAGTCCTCTGTATCTTGGTCTACCCGTCCATTCACACGGGCGGCACATTGTATGCGGCGGCGGTAATACTGCAATACAGTTCCCACCGCTTCCGGCTCCCCGCTGGCGGCTTGGACGATTGTTTCATAGGGGAGAAGCCTATTATTTCTCATATGCCATTCCCTCCATTTCCGCTTGGAGCTGCCGTAGGGCTTTTCGGATATGGTAGCCCGCTGTGCTGCGGCTGCGCCCGTACTGTCTGCCAATTTCGTGCTGTGGAATACGCTTGAAAAAGGACAGGTAAATCATTTCCCGCTCCCGTTCGTCCAGCCGTGACAGGGCTTCCGCAAGTAAACCGCTGCTGAAAATGACCGTATCGCCGCAAAGGGTAAGTATGTATTCCTCGTCCGGCTCCGGGGCTTGGAAATATTCATCTGTCGTGCCTAAAGGGTAGTGCTTTTCGTCTGTGAGGTATTCAAGGGATATTTCTCTTTTGTGCTTCCTGCTCCGTGTCCTCGCTGCGTTGATCGTTGCATTTCGGATAACGACTTTGCAAAAGGCATGGAAAGTGTACTCGATATGTTCCCGATATTCTTCTGTACAGGTCATGGAAAATCCCCCTTTCCTCCCAAAAGGGCTGTGGCTGGTTAGTAGTTGCTTTTTATGATAGTAAGGGGCGGCAGCACTTTAGGCTGTCGCTCCTTGACTGCCTAACTGCAAAACCGGGCGGGGCTGTCAACGGCGGGCGAAGCCCGTTCATCTTGACCGTTGACTGGCTCGGCCGGGTTTGCTATTTATCCGGCAAACTTGAATTTATTTTAAGCTATCACGTTTTACCTTTTTAAGCCTTACTATCATTACCATAGGAATTTCTTTATTGTTTTTGAAACATTCTTCATAAAATCCATCAATGACAAATCCAGCTCTGAAACAAAGGTTAAAAATATCTTGTATGGAACGATGATAATAAATCTGCTCCTCCGGCTGCCCTTCGATCGCTATATCATAGTAACTGTGCGGTGTCATATATTTTTCAGTCAATGTGATAAAACAAGGGTGCTGCGTTGCAAAGACAAAAATCCCGTTTTCCTCCAATAGTTCATAAACAGCCATAAAAAGCGGTTCAATATCCGTAATATCCATAATTGCCATATTAGAAACTGCTTTCGTAAAGGCTCGATTTCTTTTTAATCCTAATAAGCTTTCTCTATTGGTCGCATCCGCTACGCAAAACTCAATTTGTTTTGCATATTGTGATCGCCGTCTTTTAGCCAATTCTATCATTTTTTTGCTGTAATCAAAAGCGACGACCGAAGCGCCTCTCTGTGCAAGATACGAAGAATAATTTCCATTGCCGCACGCAATATCCAAAATGTAATCCGAAGGATCAGGAGAGAGAAGTTCCGTTACTTTGGGACGTACTACCTCTCTGTGAAATTCATTGGATTCGTCACCCATTGCATCATCCCAAAATTGTGCGTTTTTCTCCCAGATCTTTTTGCTTTCCTCTGTTCCCATGTTCTCTCCCACTCCCAAAATTTGCCTTTTTGCTTCCATTAAATCTTCCTTACTATATTCCATTGTTACCCTCCATAACTTCTGATTGTTGCCGTCTTGACTATTATGTATCTTTTCTTTCCAAAATGGTATAGGCTTTTATTTTTATAATGCTGCAAAACTTTTCTTCTGTAAGGTATTCAAAGGATATTTCCCTTTGCCGCCGCTATTGGAAAGCCAAAAGCAGCGGCTTTTTTACGCGATATGACCGAAAAGACTAGAAAGCAGGATATGTCATCATTTGTCATTTCTTCTCAATGTAATAACTGCATGGCATATCAAGCCAAATACAAGAGAAAAACAGCCACCGCCAAATAGTGATGCTCCCCACCCTGCACCCGACATTGTCATAAAACCGCCAACAAAGAAAATACCAATGCCAAGAAATATCCCGACACCATAAAAAAGTCCAATTGCCATATCATACTTATTAAATTGTCGTTTCTCTTTTTTTCACATGTTTCCATTTTTGTTATTACCTCCTTCGCAAAATCGTCCATGTGGACTCCAAAAAGAAAACAAATTTTTTTCAACGTATTTAAATCGGGTTCATTAACATCTCTCTCCCAATTCGATAGCGCCTGCCGGGTAACATTCAATTTCCCAGCCAGTTCTTCCTGTGTCATTCCCGATTGTGTTCGCAGATGACGTATTTGCTTTCCTGTTGTAATATCCGTCTGTTTCTGGTTCAAAATGGTTCCTCCTCTCTGATGCTGATTTTATCAATGATATTTCGCAATAGCCAGCAATGAACGTTTGCATTGCGCAAGATGTTACATTATCTTCTGAAACATATGCCGGATCTTGTCTAAACGGCTGTTCGGGCGGCGTGGCTGAAACACAGGCTCGCCGGAAGTTTCCTGATACCCTTTTAATTCTGTAATGCAGACACTTCTTCCATTTGTATAAAAATTCAAATCATTTCTATATTCACCAATACAACGGGCAGGGATTTCCCCCTTAAAAATAACTTCATCTTTTTCAAGTCTGGTTGATTCAATGATTGCGCAATACTTTGGTGCGTCATTATAAGCCCGTGAAAGATATTCCTGCGGTGCAAAAAGGGTAAAGGAAAGGTATGGTTCCAACAGTTGTGTTCCTGCTTTTTTCAATGCCTGCTCCAACACGACAGGCGCAAGAAAACGAAAATCAGCGGGGGTGCTGACCGGGCTGTAATAAACTCCATAATCAAAACAAATTTGGCAGTCTGTCACTCCCCAGCCATATAAGCCCTGCTCCATTCCATAACGCACACCCTCCATGACGGCATTTTGAAAACTTTGGTTTAAATAGCCGAGAGATACCTCGCTTTTATATTGTGTTCCGCTTCCAACAGGAAGCGGTGTTACAGTCAAACCAATAGATGCCCAAAACGGATTCGGCGGCACTTCAATATGAATCGTGTAGCTCGCTTTTTTTTGCGGTCTTTCCAGATAAATAACCGAAGGCTCTTTCATAGCCACGCCCACATGATATTTTTCTTCTAATAGCGAACAAATAACTTCTAACTGTACTTTTCCCAAAAAAGATAATATAATCTCATGTGTAACAGTATCAATGTCAAAATGCAAAAGAGGGTCTGTATCAGCAATCTCTGTGAGGGCATTTAACAGGGCTTCCCTTTGCTCCGGCTTTTGCGGCTCTACCGTTGTCCGAAGTAATGGCATGGGATTATCAATCCGTGTTTTGTGAGGCAGGAGTTTTTCATTTCCCAGAATGTCGTTCAGTTTCAAAGTATCATCAGCTAAAATAACAATTTCTCCCGGACAGGCATGGTCAACCGGGACGATTTCACCATTTGACGGAATACACATTTCTGTAATCTTTATTTTTTCCTTTTTTGACAGCAGCAGGGTATCCCGTAAATGGAGCGTCCCATGATACAGGCGTAAATAAGAAAGCCGTTTTTTCCGCTCTGTATACTCAACCTTAAAAACATATCCACATAATTCAGACTGAATATCGTCTGTTTCTGTAATGAAAGTTTCTGTAATCGCTTCAATCAGTTTTTCTGTTCCTAAATTGTCTTTTGCACTCCCATGATAAACAGGAAACAAAGAGCAGCATCTGGTTCTTTTGCACTTTTCATATTGTAATTCCTGTATATCCAAAGAATCCTCTGCAACATATCGTTCTAATAGTTCATCGCTTCCGGAAATAATCATATCCCATTTGTCCAAATCAGAAATATCGGTCATGGTTATCTTTGGCGACAGGGAAACCTCCTGCATGACAATCATATCACTGGTAAGTTTATCTTTAATGCTTTGGTAAACACGCCGCAGGTCGATCCCATTTTGGTCTATCTTATTTATAAAGATAATTGTCGGAATGTCCATTTTCTGAAGCGCATGGAATAATATACGGGTTTGTGCCTGTACGCCGTCTTTTGCCGAAATGACTAAAACAGCTCCGTCAAGGACAGATAAAGAGCGGTATGCTTCGGTTAAAAAATCCATATGACCGGGAGTGTCCACGATATTGATTTTATAATCATTCCAGCAAAAAGAAGTAACCGCTGTCTGAATGGTAATTCCGCGCTGCCGTTCCAAAATCATAGTGTCTGTTCTTGTAGTTCCTTTATCCACGTTTCCTTGTTCCGCAATCGCTCCACTGGTGTACAGCAGGCTTTCCGTCAATGTTGTTTTTCCTGCGTCTACATGGGCGAGAATTCCAATATTGATTATTTTCATGTGATTGTCCTCCTTTTACAGCCCCAAAAGGGCATAAAAATCCCCAGCAGTAAAATACTTTTACCACTGGGGATTATAATTTGCGGACATACACATATACAGCATACACCTGTTTGTGATTGCTGTTTTTCGGATATGTCAAAATTGATAAGGCAAAAGTATTCTTAAATTGGGTACAAAAAACCAAGCCCCCACAAAAGGGACTATCATAATCCTTTGTTCCCACTATTTGATTATAGTTTTATTTAAGAATACCTTGCCGCATATTTTTTACTCCTTTTTTGGAATGATGCTATTATATCACATTAGTTTTAGGAAAGAAAGTACCTAAAAGAAATTTTTCTTCCCCTTATATGTAACAATCATACCGACTTTCTGGCGTTCAGAATGGTTTCTGCTGTCTGCTGTGGTGTTTGGTTGGAATTGTCCAGCCAAAAGCCGATCCGTGGTGTTGTCTGCATAAATGTATCGTATAAGGTTTCAACCGTAAAGCCGGAATAGCCTGTTTTCTCCCTGTATCGTTCCCTTCCTTTTATTGTTTCCACATCTGGACAAAGAACGACAACCTCAACAGGGTATTTATGCGGCACAAAAAATATGTACATGTAACTAATTCAACACATTTATAATTTGAATAGGGACATTATAGCATTTACTAAATACAAATTCAATGTATACGGAAATAAAGATATAAGGAGTGGGAAGGATTCCGCCGTAGTCGGCATTGTAGGAAAATCCAAAAGTTTAGATTTTCCCACAATGCTTATCTTTTGGTCTTTGGTTCGGAATAGTGTAGTGCTGGCGGTCTATCTCTTGTTTTCGGTTGCTTGCTTCCTTACCGTACATGAGCATTTCTTCGGGGCATCAACCGGTCTGTCAAAGATAGTTTTTGATGAAGGAAAGAATGTACTTGTACTGCGTATGAGAAATGTTCCGGCAATGGATATTTCGGGGTTAGAAGCTTTAGAAGAATTACTTAAGCTCTGTAAAAAAAGAGGTATAAACCTGATACTGTCTCATGTGAATGAACAGCCTATGAAGGTTATGGAAAAGGCAGGTTTTATTGAAAAAATCGGCAGGGAAAATTGCTGTGACAATATAGATAAATCACTTGAAAGAGCGGAAAGCTTAAAAATAAGCAGAAGTTGTTAAGGAGGTATTTTACTTAAAAATTATGTTTTAAACAGGTAGATATTTGCTCTGAATACAGGTATAAAGGTTTATGATTTATAAAAAAGGATGTATAATTTAAATGATATATTAGGTCAATGCTCAAATAATAATTGACCAAACAGTGCTAATGTAGAGGAGAACAATATGAATGAGAACCTGAAAAAAAGAAATGAATTGTTGGCGGCTACCGTAATTAAAGGTCTAAAGTCCAGAAATATGACCGGATACTATGCAAAGGATAAGGAAGATGCATTAAAGATTGCACTTTCACTTATCCCTGAAAACAGTAGTATCGCTATGGGAGGCTGTATGAGTGCAAATGAAATAGGATTGATTTCGGCACTTGAAGAGGGGAATTATAATTATATTGACAGGGCAAAGATGGAGCCCAGAGAGGCATTGCTTGCAGCTTATGATGCCGATATATTTCTTTCAAGTGCAAATGCTATGACTGATGACGGAGTACTTGTAAATATTGACGGAAATGCAAACCGTGTTTCATGTATTGCGCAGGGACCTAAAAAAGTGGTTTTTATAGTGGGTATAAATAAGATATGCTCCGATATAGACAGTGCAATGAAGCGTGCCAGAAATGTGGCATCAGTTGCAAACACCCAGAGATTTGATATAAACACTCCTTGTAAGATAACAGGGAAATGCTCGGATTGTAAATCTCCTGATACCATTTGTTGTCAGTTTTTAATTACCAGATATTCACGCCACAAGGACAGAATACATGTAATATTAGTGAATGACTTTCTGGGATTTTAAGATAGATATAAAATTAGGATAGCAGTTAAATTGTTGACTTATAAATGTTATTTTACAAAATATAAGGACGGGTTATTTTCGCCCGTCCTTTTTACTAAGTAGTGAGTAATGTAATAGCTGATATTGATATTATAAATTGTAATTTGAGTTTATGTATTTAAGGCTTTAAAAGTGTAAAAGAGTGCATTTTTGAGGCATTTAAAATATTATTCGATATAGATTTAAAAGAATATATTGACATTTTTTTTGTATATGATAAAATACAATCAATATATGGAACGCGTTCCACAAAAGATATTAAACCAAAACAGAAGATGATGGTTTTATTATTTTTTTAAATAAGTGTAGTTGTCTTTAGTGGGAAGGAAATTAAACTGCCAAAAAGCAGTTATATGTAAAATATTCAGGAGGTATTATTGATGAAAAAAGTTTTAAGAACTTTGGGTGTTTTAGCACTTGGAGGTATGTTGGTTGCATGTGGAAATAACTCAGGTGCAACAAAGCAGGCTGATACAAGCAGCGAAAGTAAGAGTGATGGAAGCACAGAGGCAAAGAGTGCAGAAGGTGTTACCGATATAACAATATGGGGACCTACAGATACTGCGGCTATCGAAGCTTGGTGGGTAGAAAAGATTGAACAGTGGAATAAGGAAAATCCTGATATTCAGGTAAAGAGAGAGGCTATAGACAGAGCCGACTCATATGCGTATGAGAATAAGATCACCACAGCTACTACATCTGGGGATCTTCCGGATATTCTTTATGTAGACGGACCAATGGTTTCATACTATGCGGCAAACGGTATTACAATTCCGCTTGACAGCTATTTTACAGCAGATGATCTTAAGGACTTTATGCCAAGTACCGTGCAGGCCGATACATATGACGGAAAGCTGTATGCAATAGCGGCTACAGAGTCATCGGTGGCACTTTTCTACAATAAGGACTATCTTGATAAAGCCGGTATAGCATATCCTTCAGATACCGATATAAAGCAGGCTTGGACATGGAGTCAGTTCCTTGAGAATTCAAAAAAGCTTACAACAGATGACTATGTCGGAACAAATATCATTATGGATAAAGGTGAGGGTATTATCTACGCTCTCGGTCAGTTCTTTACAGAGGGTGGAGCAGAGTTTGTAAGCGAGGACGGATCAAAAGCTGATGGATATATAAATTCAGATAAAAGCATTAAGACAGCTGAATATCTTAATGAGTTTATTAAAAACGGTTATGCAAACCTTGATCCGGTGAAGGATGAATTTCTTAACGGAAAGGCTGCTACATTACTTGGAGGTTCATGGAATATAGCGGATCTTGAAAAATCAGACTTAAACTGGGGAGTTTCATATTTCCCTGTAGCTGATGACGGCAAGGCGGCATCTCCTACAGGTGATTGGGCGGCAACAATAACAAAAGATTCAAAGAATCCTGATGCGGCAGGAAAGTTCTTACAATGGGCGATGAGTAGTGATAATATAGCAACTTATGCAAGTGCAGTTGCAAAGCCTGCATCAAGAATTTCATCTTATGAAAAGATGGAAGGCTGGGATAGCGGTGCCAGAGCTCTTATGAAGTGGCAGTTACAAAATACAGGTGTATCAAGACCTAGAACACCTTCATACTCAGTTCTTTCAACAGATTTTTCAGCAGCTATGTTAAATATCTTTGCAGGAGCGGATGCAAAGGAAGAGCTGGACAATGTAGCAAAGAATTTTGATGAAAATTACGAAATGTATTACAAGAAGTAAAACTTATATAGGTATGTTTCAGAAGGCTTGGCGAAATGCCGGGCCTTTTGTAGAAAGACGAGGATGTAATATGTCGGATTTACAAAGTACAAAAAATAAAAAAGGAAAAGAATATGGTGATAATCTTGCGGGATTTATAATGTCATCACCTGCTATTATTCTCTTGATTGCCTTTTTAATAATTCCAATCATATACACTATTTACTATTCATTTTTTACATATCAGGTAGTGCGTCCGGATAATATACAATTTAATGCATTGGGGAATTATATAAAATTATTTAAGGATGCAAACTTCTATGTAGCTTTAAAAAATACTGTATATTTTACTGTTATTGTAGTGCCGGTGCAATGCAGTCTGGCATTGATACTTGCATTGATGGTTTCAAGAAAGAAAAGGGGTGTTGCCGTATTCAGAACACTCTACTACAGCCCACAGATAACATCAATGGTAATTATAGCGGTACTTTGGACAATACTATATAATTCCAATGCAAATACAGGGCTTATAAATGCATTTTTAAAAAGTATAGGTCTGCAACCTATTGATTTTTTAAATAATCCTAAGACTGCAATGAATGCCATTATATTTATGTCTGCCTGGCAGGGTGCGGGCTATCAGATGATGATTTTCATTGCCGGACTTAATGCCATACCTACAGAGCAATATGAGGCTGCAAGTGTAGACGGTGCAGACTGGTTTGCAAAGCTTATTTATGTAACACTTCCGGGGCTTATAAATACTATAAAATACGTACTTATGATAACTCTTATACAGGCTATGAAGCTGTTTACACAGCCATATATTATGACAAAGGGAGGCCCGAGAAATGCCACAAAGACCTTGGTTTTTTATATTTATGAGCAAGGTTTTCAAAAGGGTAACTTCGGTTATGCATGTAGCATAGCAACCGTATTTTTTATAATAGTGGTTATATTGTCAATTGTAGTTAAGAAAATAAGTAAGACTAATTAGGAGGGATTATGAATAATAAAAAGATAAATAAAACAATCGGAAATATTATATTTTATCTTGGCAATATCATAGTAGGAACTATATTTGTATCTCCCCTTCTATGGATGCTTGCTTCATCATTTAAACCTGAACTTGAGATATTTTCAAATTTGAATTCATTGTCTACATTTATAACGAAAAATTTTACGTTGGCAAATTATGTGGAAGTATTTCAAAGGATAAAAGTATTTACAATATTAAAAAACACCTTGATATATATAGGTATAGTGCTTATAGGTGATTTACTTTTAGGCTCTATGTTCGGATATGCTCTTGCAAAGATGAAGTACAGATTCAGAGGCATAAGTCTTACTGTTGTAATAGCGTTGATGTCAATGCCTGTAGAGGCTATTATATTACCTTTATATATAGAGATGGCTCAGTTAAACTGGGTAAATACCATGCTTGGACTTACAATACCGTTTATGATGAATTGCTTTTCTATATATATGTTTTATTCATATTTTATAGCTATACCGGACGAGCTTATAGAGGCTGCCAAGGTAGACGGATGCGGACCTATAAGAACATACTTTAGTATAGTTATGCCGATATCGAAAACTGTTTTTGCAACAGTATTTATATTGGATTTTGTATCAAGATGGAATGATTTTATGTGGCCTTTCCTTATAACCACCGGCGAGGAGAAGAGAACTGTACAGCTGGCGGTACAGATATTTGTAGGAGTAAGCCCAATACATTATGGTGTAATTATGGCTGTTCTTACATTGGCATCAATTCCGATGGTACTTATGTATATATTCATGCAAAAATTCTATGTAGAAGGTATTGCATCTACAGGAATAAAAGGTTAGATTAGCTGTAGAATATATAGGTGGAGGAGTATATGTCAAGTATACAGGAGGTTGCTAAAAAAGCAGGTGTTGGAGTCGGGACCGTATCCAGAGTAATTAATGACAGCGGTTATGTTTCGGAAAAAACCAGAAGAA
This sequence comes from Lachnoanaerobaculum sp. Marseille-Q4761, assembly GCF_017565785.1. Taxonomy (NCBI): domain Bacteria; kingdom Bacillati; phylum Bacillota; class Clostridia; order Lachnospirales; family Lachnospiraceae; genus Lachnoanaerobaculum; species Lachnoanaerobaculum sp. Marseille-Q4761. The sequence goes on along the minus strand of NZ_JAGEKB010000001.1, from coordinate 233,610 downwards.
AAGTGGAAGAAGTGATAGAAGAACTTAATTATAAGCCGAATGAACTTGCAAGAAATTTGTTTAGAAACAGGACAAATATTGTTGCTGTTATTACACCTGCAATAGGTAATCCGTATTATGCCACACTTTGCAGTGAGGTGGAAAGCAGACTTAGAAAATATGGTTATAAAACAATGCTTTGTAATACTATCGGAGAAGCTACGAATGAAGAAGCTTACCTGGAAATGCTTGAGAGAAATATGGTGGACGGTATAATAACCGGTACACATACTCTTGACTACAGCAGTTATAAAAAAATAAAAGGTCCTATAATAGGCTTTGACACTCCTAAGTTAAATGATGATATTTTGATTGTTACTGTAGACCATGAAAAGGGAGGAAAACTTGCGGCAAAAGCTTTGATAGAGAGCGGATGTAAGGAAGTTTTACAGTTTACGGATGCTACCACAAAAAACTATCCCTTTATAAAGAGGCATACAGCATTTGCAAGGGAGATAAATAAAGCAGGAATTATATGTCATGAATATAAGCCGGATATTGATAACTTTGAAGAAAAATTTATAAAGGAGAATATAGAAGAGGCTTTCAAATTATATCCAAATGTGGACGGATTGTTTGCGACTGATACTCATGCTCTGCTTTATATGAAGAAGGCTTTGCATCTTGGTAAAAAAATTCCTGAAGATCTTAAAATAGTTGCCTACGACGGAACCTTTGTGCTGAATACGGCATATCCGAGTCTTACAGCTATTGTCCAGCCTATTGATGAATTGGCAAAGGTTGCAGTGGACAGTTTGCATGCCATTATAAACGGAGAGAATGTGGACAGAAAAACCAAGGTGCTGGATATAGAATTCAGACAGGGGATGACTACAAACAGAAAGCGGTAATGATATGAATAATAAAGAAAAAGCAGATGAATACTATAAACTAAATAAAGACAAAATAAAAAATATAGATAGACCGGTATATCATTTTACTCCGGATATAGGATGGATGAATGATCCAAACGGTTTTTCTTTTTTTGGCGGTGAGTATCATTTGTTTTATCAATACAATCCCTATGATATAAAATGGGGACCGATGCATTGGGGACATGCAAAGACAAAGGATTTTATAAATTGGGACAGATTGCCGGTAGCTTTGGCACCGGATGATGAGATAAGGGGGCAATGTTTTTCAGGAACGGCAATTTCTGAAGATGACAGACATTTACTTATATATACCGTGCATAATGCCGGGAAAGAAGAGCAGGCGGTGGAAATAGGAAATGCAGTAGAGTATAAAAGTATCTCAAACAGCCCTGTTATTAAAGTTAAACATCTGCCAAAAGGCTTTGACGGTATAGATTTTAGAGATCCTAAGATTTGGAAAGAGGATGAAAACTATTACTGTATAGTAAGTGCCAAAAATGACAGAGGACTTGGCAGCTTACTTATTTTTGAGTCAAGTAATTTAATTGATTGGAAATATGACGGTATATTTTTTGAAAATGACGGTGATTACGGAAAAATGTGGGAATGCCCGGATTTCTTTAAGCTTGGAGACAAGTATGTAGTGATTGTTTCAGTAATGGAAATGCAGGCAAGGGGAAGAGAATATTTTAACGGACATCAGGTTATATATTTTATTGGTGACTATGACAGGGAAAGCCATAAATTCATACCGGTAGAAAAAGGCAAAACAATGGATTTCGGATTTGATTATTATGCACCGCAAAGCCTATATGCCGCCGGAAAATCTTTATCAATTGCATGGTTACATGACTGGGGGAATGATTTAAGTCCTGAAGGCTCAAAGTGGTGTGGACAGATGACATATCCAAGAGTATTGGAGTTGAAAGAAAACCTGATTTATCAAATGCCAGACAATATTATAAAAAATCATTATGAAAATGAATATAGGTCAAGTTTTACTTTAGAAAAAAACAAGGTATATACAGATAAAAATCTAAATAGTAGAGTAGCAAGGCTTGATTTAGATATAATAAATACAGATGCTGGAAAATGCGCTATTTATCTGGCGGCAGATGACAGATATAATTCATTTATAAAAATCAATATGAAAAAGAAAAGCTTGAAATTTTCAAGGAGATTTTCAGGTCTTGTAAAGGATGCTATAGATGAGAGGAAGATAGATATTGATATTGAAAACGGGAAATTAAATTTAACGATTCTACTTGACAGATTCAGTATTGAAATATTTGTAAATAACGGAAAACAGGTATTAAGTTCAAGAATTTATACAACTGTAGATGCAAAAGAAATAAGATTTATTGCTGACGGAAAAATGAATATAAAGATTTGTAAAAATGATATAGTCGGATAAAAAAAGTATTTAAGAGATTATGCCAAAGAAAATAGTCGTTTATTTTTTATATAGAATGAAGCAACTAATAAAGATATATCCTCTTTCATATTAAATTTATAAAAAATAAATTATATATTTTGCTGAAAATAATAAAAAACTAAAATATAGAACAAAATATGTTATAAACCTTGGACATATAGACTTAAAGATGTTAAAATATTACTTAACAGTATTGAAACTATTTAATGTTTTGGAGGAGTTTATGAATTTAAAAAAGGGATTGGTAACGACTTTAGCTTTTGCTTCTTTGACAACATATTTGTTTGTAACAAGTACGGCGGCTCCGGGTGCAGAGTGGAAGAAAAATGATAAGGGCTGGTGGTATGAGGAAGCGGATGGCTCTTATCCTACAAATGCATGGAAACTTATTAAGGATAAATGGTACTATTTTGATAATGTGGGATATATGGTTGAGAACCGTTGGGTAGGAAATTATTATCTTGGAGCTGACGGTGCTATGCTTGTAAGTACATCGACACCTGACGGATATTATGTTGATGCCACGGGTAAGTGGATTGAAGGAGCTAAAAGAGCTGTAAATATTACAAAGACAAGCGGTTCAAGAAGTGAAAGAAGTTCATCAGGCGGAAGTAGCAGAAGTTCAGGCAAAAGCAGCTCGGGAGGAGGTTCTTTAGCAACTTCAGAAAATGTGGCAGGTACAAATAATACCTCCGGAGATCATGAAATAGTTACACCGACAAGAGAAGCCGATAACAGCGGTGTAGGAAATAACCTTATAGTGACACCGTCAGGTAATGCATCAAGTAATACAGCACCTGTAGGGAATGCGGCTACCAATCAGGAGAGCAGAGTAATAAGTGAGCTACAGTCAATGGGACTTAGTGAAAAAGAGGCAAAGTTATATTATCTTATCAATGCCTATAGAGAAAGTCTCGGATTGCCAAAATTGTCTTTCTCAAAGTCATTGACAATAGTGGCAAGAGCGCATGTATCGGATTCAAATGCTTACTCACCGGAGGATCAGGTGGATTCCAGAGGAATGCAGGGCAATTTACACAGCTGGTCAGCCAATGGAGGTTGGACACCTGTAGTCTACACACCGGATCATCAGTATGCAAATAATATGTGGAGCAAGCCAAGAGAATTAACTGCTTATACAGGAGACGGTTATGAAATTTCTTCAGCATCAAGCGGAAATATAAGTCCGGAGACTGCACTTAATTTATGGAAAGGTTCATCAGGACATAATGCAGTAATGACAGGTCAGAGCGGATGGTCAATGCTAAAAACCATGGGTGTGGCTATAGATGGAAGGTACGCACATGTATGGTTTGGTAGTGATGCAGATCCTGCAGGATACTATGATGTTGAAAATTATGATGTAATTCATCCATAGTTAAACTATATGAAAATTATGATAGGTCCTTCGATAATACGAGGGGCCTATTTTGTTATAAATATAACTGTCAAGTCTGAATTTAGAGAAATTAGAGAAATAGCAAAGTGCATAAAAATTGTGTATGAAAAGACTTGTCAACATTATTCACATTTTTATCCACAAAAAAGGTGGGTTTTTATGTTGTCAAAAAGCCAATAAATAGGCTGTTTTAGACTTATAAACGGAGTTATCAACATTATCCACATTTTATCCCCGGCAAGCACAGCTGTAGTTTGGTGATTAAATAGTATATTTTATGTGATAAAATATATAAAAGTACAAAAACAGCCGGAGAAGACAATTGTATAAAAGTTTAATTAAAATCATATTAGTAGTAAAATATATTTAAATTGACGATACAATTATAAAATTAAATTGAATTTATGCTGACAAAGTGCTATACTATAGACAAATAAAAAAAGAAAAGGAGCTTATACATATGCGTTATACAATTACTGGAAGAAATATTGAAATAACTGATGGTCTGAAGAAGGCGGTAGAGGAGAAGCTTCATAAATTAGAAAAATATTTTACAGCTGACACCGAGGCAAGAATCACATTGAGTGTGCAAAAGGAAGCTCATAAGATTGAGGTTACAATTCCGACAAAGCAGGGACTTATAAGAGCTGAAGAAGTTAGCCAAGATATGTATGTAAGCATAGATAAAGTTCAAGATATCATAGAGAAGCAGATCAAAAAGTTTAAGAATAAGCTTATTGATAAGAAGCAGGCGGCAATGTCATTCTCAGATTTCTTTATAAATGACGAAGTTAATGATGCAGATGATGAAGATGAGATAAAGATTGTAAAGACAAAGAGATTCAGTATCAAGCCTATGGATCCTGAGGAGGCATGCTTACAGATGGAACTTCTGGGACATGATTTCTATGTTTTCAGGAATGCAGTCAGTGATGAGGTATGTGTGGTTTATAAGAGAAAAGACGGCAAATACGGAATCATTGAGCCGGAAGTATAAACTAAGAAATTTTCCATTTTTTAACTTTCCTATAAATGAAGAGAGGAGTCATAAGACTCCTCTCTTCATTTGTCCGGGAATAGTAGATTTGATTTTTAAGGTATTTATTTTGTGAAAATATACCTAAATTTTTGAAAATATATTATAATGTAAATATCTGTATATATTACTTGAATTGTAAGGATGAAAAAATAGATTATATTTTATATGGAGGAGAATGAAGCACGGAGATATTATTAAAAAAATGACATTGGAAGAAAAATGTGCCTATCTGTCAGGTAAAAATGCCTGGGCAACAAGGTCATTTTCCGATATAGGAGTTGATGCTCTTTACCATGCAGACGGTCCTACCGGAGTAAGGAAGCAGGCGGGGAAAGGGGATCATCTGGGGCTTAATGAATCAGTACCTGCCACCTGTTTTCCTACAGCAGCAACTCTTGCCAACAGTTGGGATGTAGAGCTGCTTGAAAGAGTGGGAGAGGGGCTCGGGCTTGAAGCTGCCGCAGAGGATGTAAATGTGCTTCTCGGTCCCGGAATAAATATAAAAAGAAATCCTTTATGTGGAAGAAATTTTGAATATTATTCGGAGGATCCGTATCTGAGCGGAAAACTGGCAGCCGCTATGATAAAGGGTATACAAAGCAATGGAATTGCGGCCTGTGTAAAGCATTTTGCCGTAAACTCTCAGGAACTTCGCAGAATGTCAATGGATGCGGTGCTTGATGAGAGAACACTTAGAGAAATATATATAACAGCCTTTGAGATTGCTATAAAAGAGGGAAGACCAAAGTCCATAATGACAAGCTATAATATGGTAAATGGTGTATATGCCAATGAAAATGAGCATCTGTTGAAGGATATTCTAAAAAAAGATATCGGATTTGAAGGGATGGTGGTTACAGACTGGGGAGCCTCAAACGACCATGCCTTGGGTGTAAAAAACGGCTCGAGCCTTGAAATGCCGGCGCCGGGGCTTGACAGTGCAAGGGAGCTTTTAAAAGCTTTAAAGACCGGTAAGATAGATGAGAGTGATATTGATGCGAGGGTGGATGAGCTTATAGAAATCACTTTATCTACAAAAAACAAGAAAAAGATAAAAGATAAGGAAAAACTTTTAAAAGATAATAATAAACTTGCAAGAGAGGCGGCTGTAAAGAGTATTGTACTTTTAAAAAATGAAGAAAAAATTTTGCCGCTTGACAGGACTAAGAAAATAGCAATTATCGGTGACTTTGCTTTTACTCCGAGATATCAGGGGGCTGGCTCATCCATGGTAAATGCAACTATAGTGGATAATGTACAAAGACTGATAGGAAACGACTTAAACATTATAGGTATGGCTCATGGATATACAAGATTTGATAAAGAAGATGAAATGCTTGTAAAAGAGGCAATAGAGCTTGCAAAGCAGGCAGATATTGTATTATATTTCTTTGGGCTGAATGAGGCAAGTGAATCCGAAGGTCTTGACAGAACTCATCTTAGAATTCCATCAAATCAAATATCATTGATGGAAAAGCTTGCAGCTGTAAATGAAAATATTGTAGGTATAATAAGTGCCGGCTCATGTATAGAAATGCCATGGGAAAATAATCTAAAGGCAATACTTCATGGCTATCTATTTGGACAGGCAGGAGTGGGAGCGGTATTTGAACTTCTCACGGGAAGATATTCTCCAAGCGGTAAGCTCTCGGAAAGTATTGTAAAAAAATATGATGATGTACCGAATAAGAGATATTACCCGTCAAAGGAGAGAACATCGGAATATAGAGAAAGTATCTTTGTAGGTTACAGATATTTTACTACTGCCAATGTACCTGTACTGTATCCGTTCGGATATGGACTTTCATATACCGAGTTTAGATACAGTGATATAGAGGTGGATAAAGATAAGGTAAGCTTTTACATAGAAAATACCGGTAAAATGGCAGGTGAGGAAACAGCACAGCTTTATATAGGCATTAAAAATTCAAATATTTTCAGAGCAAAGCTTGAATTAAAGGGCTTTAAAAAGGTTTCCTTAAATCCCGGAGAAAAGAAAAGGCTTACGGTTTACTTTGATGATAAGTCATTCAGGTTTTATAATGTAGCCACTGATGCCTTTGAGGTGGAGAGTGGAGAATACGATATTTATATCGGAAGCAGTTGTATGGACATTCGATTGCAATCTACATTGTATGTGGAAGGTAATATGAAAATTTCACCATATAAAAAGGATGAATTGCCCTCATATTTTGAAGGAAAGGTTACCGATATTCAAGATTCTGAGTATAGGATTTTACTTGGCAGGGATATACCGGATGGAAGCTGGGGAGGCGAACTTAGAATAAATGATGCACTGTGTCAGATGTATTATGCAAAGAGCTTTATTGCAAGATTTGCCTATAAAATGCTTGATAAGAAGTTAAAAAAGTCGCTTGAAGGCGGGGTACCGGATTTGAATACACTTTTCCAGTTTAATATGCCTTTTAGAGCTATTGCCAAGATGAGTAACGGTCAGGTGAGTATGGAGATGGTACATTCAATTGTAAAATTGGTAAACGGACATTTCTTTAAAGGCATGGGAGGTATAATCAGCGGTTATTTTAAAAACAGGAGAGCCAATAAGATGTATAAGAAGAACTTTTTGCAAAGAGAAGATAGAGAATAGCTATGGATTTGATAAAAAAATGGATAGAAACTCATCCGAATCTATGGGAGTTTATTAAGTTTAATATACTCTCAAATGTGGCGACCATAGTAAACTTTATTGTGATGTGGATTGCTACGGCTGTATTTGCCGGATTTGGATGGCATCTTCTGTCCTTTAAATTTTTAATATTTAATTATTTGGATAATATTGAGCAAAATTTGGGATTGGCAGGTTTTCTCAGTTTCCTTATAGCAACGGCGCTTGCACAGACAGTGAATTTTTTTGTACAAAAACAATTTGTGTTTAAGTCAAATGCCGCCTTTAAGGATGCGATAACAAAATATATAATACTTGCCATTGCTCTGGTTATTATTTCGGCAGCACTACCTGCATATTCTCAAAAATTTTTTAGAGATATAGGGATTGGTGCAAGTATTGTACCTACTTTGGCAAATGCATTGAATATCATTGTACAGGTAGTAATCAGCTACCCTACAATGAAATACATTGTGATGCCGGAGAAAAAGAAGCAAAAATAGGAGGAGTATTATGTTAGCTGTTAATATGGCAGATGTGATAAGTGTAGTGAAGTCGGTAGCACCGCATTTGGTTGCTATAGCAACACTTTTTGTAGCTGCAATCGTTGTTATGTTTATCACAAGAAAAAAGAAAACTGCATTTAAAAAACTTGCAAGATCGGTTTCCTGGCTGATTTTCGGTCTTGGTACACTTTTTAGCATAAATTTGATGCTGAACGGTCCTTTAAAGACCATGATTACACTTGCAACAGGAAGAGGTGTGATTACAGAAGAGTCATTAAATGAGGCAAAGACTTTGGGTGAGGAGATTTCAAGCGAGGGTATTGTGCTTTTAAAAAATGATTCGGCATTGCCGCTTGAAAAAGGCTCAAAGATAAATCTTTTTGGCTGGTCATCCACAAATCCTTTATATGGAGGTACCGGATCTGGAGGTCTTAATGACTCATTCCCTACAGTTTCACTTATTGAGGGTGTAAAAAATGCCGGATTTGAGGTAAATGATGAATTGGTTAAATTTTATACCGATTTTAGGCAAACAAGACCTACTGTAGGTATGTGGGGACAGGATTGGACCATACCTGAGCCTGCAATTGAACAGTATAAAGAAGCCAATATTTTTGAGAATGCAAGGAAGTATTCCGATAAAGCGATAGTGGTTATTGCAAGATCCGGAGGTGAAGGTGCCGATCTGCCAAGAAGTCTTGATCCGAGTGTAGAAGATACATTTGTAGATGGAGGAACTTTCGGCTCAAAGGGTATAAGATACAGTGATCAACAAGATGACCTGGATGCCGATAAGAGCTATTTGGAATTATCAAATAGAGAAATAGCTATGCTTAATGAGGTAAACAGGAATTTTAGAAATATTATTGTTATAATAAATGCCTCCAATCCTATGGAGCTTGGGTTTGTAAATGAGTATGAGAATATATCAGGCGTGATTTGGTGTCCGGGAGCAGGTCAGACCGGATTTAATGCCCTCGGTAAAATACTTGATGGAGAAATAAATCCGTCAGGTAAGACCAGCGATATATTTGTTTATGATTTAAAGAGTACACCAAGCTATAATAATTTTGGAAACTTTAATTATACAAATATGGATGAGTTCTCTGTAGAAGACAGAGGGGAATCTTATAAGCCAAGCTTTGTAAACTATGCAGAGGGAATTTATGTAGGCTACAGATTTTACGAGACGGCAGCCAAGGAAGGTGCTATAAATTATGCCGGACATGTACTCTACCCGTTCGGATACGGACTGTCTTACACTGTCTTTACCAAGGAAATGGGTGAGATAGTGGCAAATGACGGAAAAATAAGTATTGATGTACTGGTTACAAATACAGGCTATGTTGCCGGCAAAGAAGTAGTACAGCTTTATTATAACCCTCCGTATAGAAACGGTGGAATTGAAAAGGCAAGTACAAATCTTGTGGGCTTTGGAAAAACAAAGCTGTTACAGCCGGGTGAGAGTGAGACCGTAAAGATTACTTTTGCTGTGGAGGATATGGCATCATTTGATGAAAAAATTAAAAAAGCATATGTACTTGAAGCCGGAGTATATGAAATAAGTCTACAGGAAGACTCACATAATATATTGGATACCAGAACTTTTCCGGTACAGGAAGATATAGTATATGGTGATACCAATAAAAGAATCAGTGATAAATCTGTTGCAACAAACAGACTTGATGATATGAGAGGTGATTTTACCGTGCTTTCAAGAAAGGATCAGTTTGCGAATCTTTCGGAAGCATTGAATGCACCGGAGAATTTTACTCTTGCTGAGGATAAAAAGGCGGCATTTTTAAATAACAGCAATTATGACGGCAAAAACTTTAATATAGAGTCGGATGAAATGCCTACAACAAATGCAAATAATAATATAAAGCTGGCAGATCTTCGTGGATTGGCTTATGATGATGAGGCGTGGGATAGTCTGCTTGATAAGATGAGTTTTGACGATATGTCAAAGCTTGTGGCACTCGGAGGTTATCAGACCACAGCACTTGGAAGAATAGGTAAGGTACAGACAGTAGATTGTGACGGACCTTCTTCTATAAACAATAATTTTACAAAAAAGGGTTCTATAGGATTTCCTGCAACCATAATGCTTGCAAATACTTTTAATACCGAACCGGCACATGCATTTGGAGACAGCATCGGAAAGATGGCTGATGAGATGGAGGTTTCAGGATGGTATGCACCTGCTATGAATACACATAGAAGTGCATTTGCAGGAAGAAACTTTGAATATTATTCAGAGGATCCTCTGCTTGCAGGAAAGATTGCTTCCGAAGCGGTAAAGGGAGCCAAAGAACATGGAGTATATGCCTATATCAAACATTTTGCACTAAATGATCAAGAGACCAATAGGAATTATCAATTGATGACCTGGGCAGATGAGCAAACTGTAAGAGAGATATATTTGAGACCGTTTGAAATCTGTGTAAAAGAGGGAAATGCCGAGGCGGTTATGAGTGCATTTAATCACTATGGAATCACTCCAGCAAGTGCATCAAATGAAGTTTTAAATCAGATTCTAAGAGATGAATGGGGATTTAGGGGAATGGTTCTTACAGACTATTTCGGTGCCGGCGGATACGGATATATGAATGCCGACAGAGGCATAAGAAATGGTAATGACTTCTGTTTAACAGCCATTGATGCAGGTTATAATTATGTAAAGGATAAGAGTGCCACATCAGTGAAAGCTCTTAGAAAAGCATCACATAATATACTATATACAACTGTTAATTCCAGAGCTTATGCACCTGAAAACCTGAATTTGGGTATGATGGGATGGCAGATTGCAACCATAATAATAGATATTATATGTATAGTGATTGCTGTACTTTTAGCTATGAAAGCATGGAAAAACTATGGTACAAGAAAGATTCTTGAAAGAAGAGAAGCTTCTCTTGCTACAGCGGCTCCTGTTGATGCAAGCCCTTTGGTAGAGGCGGATACAATGGAAGAGAATAAAGACACTTATAATGAATAAAGATTTTTTAGCATATAAATTAAAAGAATATGTAAGCTCCGGTATATTGCCTATGCATATGCCGGGGCATAAAAGAAAAGTGCCGAGAGAAATAGAAGAAGCGATAAATGACATCTACAGTATTGATTTGACAGAGGTAGAAGGCACTGATAATTTACATGATGCCACAGGTATTATAAAAGACTCTATGGAGTTTACAAAAAACATATATAAAACTAATAAAACATACTACTTAATTAATGGCTCAAGCTGTGGTATACTTGCAAGTATAAGAACCTGTGCCTGCATAGGAAATTATAAAAATAAAAAATCATATATAATAATAGCTGAAAATGCACATTTCAGTGTATATAATGCTATAGAATTATTTAATTTAATACCTATATATATAAATATAGTTTATAATGAACTGGGTATTGCTGATGGTTGTGATGTAGAGAGTGTAAAAGAGCTCTTAAAAATAAATAAGGAAAAAAATATAGTTGCAGCACTGATTACTTCACCTACTTATGAAGGTGTTGTATCCGATATAAAAGAAATAGCAGATATTTTGCATGAGTCGGATATTCCTCTTATAGTGGATGAGGCACATGGTGCACATCTTTCTTATATAAAAAAATATGAAGATTTAAATAATGCCATTGATGGGAGATTCCCGGTATCGGCATTGGATTTAGGTGCGGATATTGTGGTGCAAAGTCTGCATAAAACATTGCCTGCACTTACACAAACCGCAATTTGTCATTTAAAATCAAATCTGGTCAAACAAAATTTTTTGGATGAGTCATTTCATATATTTGAGACCAGCTCACCCTCATATATTTTTATGGCAAGCATTGATGCCTGTATAAGATATATGAGCGAAAACAGTGAAGGAATTTATAAATATCAAAAGAATCTTGGAGAATTCCGGGAGAAAATGAGGCATTGCGAGCATATTCATTTATGGCAATGTGAGTCAAAGTCGGATTATGATTTTACAAAGCTTGTGATATATTCGGATTTTATAGACGGTATCACATTAGCCGATATACTTAGGGACTCATATAATATAGAAACTGAGATGAGCAGCCTTAGGTTTGTGCTGGCATACAGCACTGTTTGTGATGAAAAAGAAGATTTTGACAAACTTTTTGACGCATTAAAAGATATTGATGAAAACTTTTTGTATAGAGAAAATGAAACTTTTTTAAATCTTGATAAAAAACATCTAAATCGGATAGCAGAAAAAAATATCTATATATATCCTCCGGGAGTACCTGTGGTAAAGAAAGGAGAGATAATAGATATGAACAGATTTAAATTGCTGGAAGAATATATTAAAAAAGGAAAAAGGGTCTATGGCTTAGATCCATAAAAATAAATGGGAAAAATCTATTATGTAATGGGAAAGAGTGCTTCAGGTAAAGATACTATCTTTAAAAGATTGTATAAGGAGTGCCCAAGAACAAAAAGACTTATAACATATACTACAAGACCTATAAGGGATGGAGAAGAAAATGGTGTAGACTACCATTATGTAGATGAATCCGTTATAGAGGATTATAGAAAACAGGGTAGGCTTATAGAGATGAGGAGCTATAATACGGTACAAGGTCTATGGATATATGCCACCATTGATGACTGCTCTGTAAATCTTGAAAACAGAAATTATATAATAATAGGAACGCTGGATTCCTATAAAAAGATCAAAGAATACTATGGTGCGGAAAATGTTGTACCTATCTTTATAGAGCTAAATGACGGTATCCGACTTCAGAGGGCGATAAACAGAGAGATGATGCAGGAAAAACCTCAGTATGCGGAACTTTGCAGGAGATTTTTGGCAGATGAGGAGGATTTTTCACCGATGAAGCTTGAAGCTGCCGGAATCACAAAAAAATATGTCAATGAAGATTTAAACAAATGTATAATGGAAATAAAAAAAGATATGGGAATAAAGATATAAGATGAGAGATTTTATTCTTGGAAATGAAAAGGTAAGAAATCATTTAAATGATTCTATAAAAAAGAATACCATTTCACATGCATATATTTTATCCGGAGACAGGGGAGTGGGAAAGTCAAAAATAGCAAAAGAATTTGCTATGAAGCTTATATGTGAAAAGCATACAGGCTGTGGAGAATGTTCGGCATGCAGACAGTTTTCGGCAAATTCATATCCCGACTTTTTTTATATGGATGCGCAAGGCAAGGAGAGCATCGGAATTGACAGAATCCGTGAAAATATAGTTGCGGATGTTGCAATAAGACCATATCATGGGAAGATAAAAATATATGTGATAGATGAGGCGGATAAAATGACTGTCGGTGCACAGAATGCTCTTTTAAAGACTATAGAAGAACCGCCGGACTATGTTGTAATATTATTGCTTGTAAAAAACAGCAGTCTACTTCTTGAAACCATCAGGAGCAGATGTATAAAGCTTTTGCTGACTGCGGTAAGTAATGAGAGAATTAAAAAATGGCTTATTGAAAACGGTACGAATGAGAATATTGCCACAGTAGTGGCATCCTATTCAAACGGTGCTCCGGGCATTGCAAAGTCAATGGCTGAGTCGGAGGATTTTGCCGGTGTATATGAGAAGAATGTGGAGTTTTTGAAAAAAATCTCGGAAGTAGGTATAAATGATATACTTGAATTTATTGAAGAATTGAAGAAAAGAACCGCCGGATTTAAGGAATTTATAAATTTTCTCAGACTATGGTATAGAGATATCTGTATCTTAAAGCTTACAAAAAAAATAGAGAACCTTGTATTTATAAGGGAAGAAAGTATCATTTTGAGACTTTCAAGAGAATATACACTTAAGAAGATAAATAGTATAATAGATCTGATAGATGAGACGGAGATTAGGCTAAACTCCAATGTCAGTGGAGATACGGTAATGGAATTGCTTTTTATTGGCCTTAGAAAATAGGAGAGAATGATGAGAGTAATAGGCGTTAGGTTTAGGGAAGTGGGAAATATCTGCTACTATGATCCTGATGATTTTGATATAGAAGTAAATGACAGAGTGATAGTGGAGACGGAGAGGGGTATTGAATGCGGCAGAGTAATATTGGGTGCAAGAGAGCTGAGTGAAAACTACGAAAAACCTCTAAAAAAGATAATAAAAAAAGCTGACAGCGAGGATATTCTAAGATGTGAGGAAAATATCAAAAAGGAAAAAGAGGCATTTGATATATGCAAGGCAAAGATAATAGAACTTGATTTGCCTATGAAGCTTATTTGTGCAGAATATACTTTTGATAATGCGAAGGTATTGTTTTACTTCACCGCAGAATGCAGAGTGGACTTTAGAGAACTGGTAAAGATACTCGCATCTATTTTCAGAGTAAGAATAGAGCTAAGGCAGGTCGGTGTAAGAGATGAAACCAAGATGGTCGGCGGTATGGGATCATGTGGAAGAGCGCTTTGTTGTCACAGCTATCTCTCGGATTTTGTACCCGTGTCCATAAAGATGGCAAAGGAACAGAGCCTGTCTTTGAATCCTGCCAAAATAAGCGGTGTATGCGGAAGACTTATGTGCTGCTTAAAAAATGAGTCCGACACCTATGAGTATTTAAACAAGAAGATGCCAAAGGAAGGTGTCTGTGTATGTACTCCTGCAGGAGAGACAGGAGTTATAGTTTCTACAAGTGTACTAAGACAGACTGTAAAGGTATTGGTGACAAAGTCTGAGGATGCAAAGGAAATAGAAGAGTATTCTTTAAGTGAAATAAGAATACAGGCTTGATATCATGAAAAATGAATTGTTAAAAGAAGAATTGGGAGAAAGACTTGATGATTTACAATGCAATAATCTTTTTCTTATACAAAATCCGTCAAAGTTTTGTTTTGGCATAGATGCAGTGCTTTTGGCAAATTTTGTCAAGGCGAAAAATGGCGGACATATTATAGATTTATGTACCGGAAGCGGAATAGTACCGGTACTTTTAAGTGCAAAAACTTCGGCAAAAAGGATAACGGGGATTGAGATACAAAAAGATATTGCGGATATGGCAAACAGAAGTGTACTCTATAATTCTTTGGAAGAAAAAATAGATATAATAAATGATGATATTGCTAATGCATTAAAATATATAAAGCCTTGCAGCGTAGATACAATCAGCGTAAATCCTCCATATATGAAGGATACTACAGCTATCAAAAATCCTGATTTACCTCTTGCCATTGCAAGACATGAATTGCTTACAGATCTTGAAACCGTAGTAGGCATTTCAGGAAAACTTTTAAAAGAAAACGGTAAGTTTTTTATGATACATAAGCCAAGCAGACTTTCTGAAATATTTGCAGTATTAAAGAAAAACAGAATAGAGCCGAAGAGAATAAGATTTGTTCATCCCTATATAAATAGTAAGGCAAATCTTGTTTTGATAGAGGGGATAAAGGGATCGGGAGTCTGGCTGGATGTGGAACCGCCTTTAGCAGTCTATAAGGATAAAAATGTATATACGGATGAGGTCTTGAAAATATATGGCAGGTAAAATATATTTGGTGGCTACACCTATAGGAAATCTTTCCGATATGAGTATGAGGGCAATTGATACTTTGAAAAATGTGGACATTATAGCCTGTGAAGATACCAGAAATACTATAAGACTTTTAAATCATTTTGAAATAAAAGGGCATTTGACCTCATATCATGAGTATAATAAAATAGATAAGGCGTATGAGCTTTGTGAAAAGGTAAAGGAGGGCAAGAATATTGCCTTTGTTTCAGATGCGGGAATGCCTGCAATATCGGATCCGGGCTATGAGCTTTGTGAGATTGCATATAAAGAGGGTATAGAGGTAACTATAATCCCCGGTGCTAGTGCCGTGGTATCAGCATTGGCAATAAGCGGTATCAGCTCAAGGAGATTTTGCTTTGAAGGTTTTTTACCTGCTGATAAGAATGAAAAAAAAGAAATACTGACAGAGCTTTCACAGGAGAGCAGAACCATTATTCTGTATGAAGCTCCGCACAGACTTTTAAAAACCTTAAAGGAGCTTTTTGAATATCTTGGAAATAGAAATATATCCATAGTCAGAGAACTTACAAAATTGCATGAAGAAGTTTTAAAGGGTAATCTGGAGGCTATAATAGCTGATTATGAAGCGGAAAAGATTGTTGTCAGGGGTGAATATGTGTTGGTGATAGAGGGAAAGAGTCTTTTGGAGAAAAGGGAAGAAAGACAAAAATCTTTTGAGGAAATCAGTATAAAAGAACATTATGAGAAATATATATCCGAGGGCATGGATAAAAAAGAGGCTATGAAAGCTGTGGCTAAGGATAGGGGCATACAAAAGAGGGAAGTATATAAGGAACTTTTGTAATATAAGGAGGAAATATGAGAATCGGAATAGGAAATGACCATACAGCTGTAGAGTTAAAGGATATTATTGCAGAGCATTTAAAGGATTCAGGCTTTGAGGTGGTGGATTTTGGAGCAAAGGCGGGAGAGAGATGTGATTATCCGGTGCCGGGAAAAGCTGTGGCTGAGGCTATAGCTGCAGGAGAGCTTGACAGAGGTGTGCTTATTTGCGGTACGGGAATAGGTATATCATTGGCGGCAAATAAGGTTCCTGGAATCAGGGCTGCGGTCTGCTCAGAGCCTTATTCGGCGAAGATGGCGGCGCTTCATAATAATGCCCAAATTATTGCATTCGGTGCAAGAGTAGTAGGCTCCGAGATGGCTAAGATGATTGTAGATACCTTTTTAGGTACTGAGTTTGAGGGTGGAAGACATCAAAACAGGCTGGATATTATCAGTGAAATAGAAGAAAAGTATTCAAGGTAAAATATATGGGAATAGCTAATTGGTTTAATTTTGAAACTGCAAAACAAAAAAAGAAAAGAATGGACAGATATTATAAAAAGCTTTATCCATTCGGTGAAGAACAAAAAAGCTGGGAACAAAACAGGTTAAATGAAGTCTTTCCAAAGAATAAAAAGACAAAGAGCTATCATTTTGAGCTTTTGATTCTGCGTGAAAGCATTGCAAATCTCTCAGACACGTATATTTATGATGAAGATGAAGAGCGCCCGAGTGTGGAAGAGGTAATTAAAAACTGGAAAGAAAAAGAGACGGTTTATAGATTAAAGCCTGAGGAAAAACAGCAGATATTGGATATTGCGCTTGAAGAGATGGAAAAGTTCAGCAAGTAAGAGGCTGTGAATATAAGAGAAACAAAAGAATAATATACTGATACGGAGGTAGAGTATGTGGCTATTGTTTGGTGGCGGAGCGGTTATTTTTGCATTCTTGAATATAGTATTGACGCTTGGAGACAGAAGCCCAAGGCTTTTCGGCTTTATAAGTTTATCATTGACAGCATTGACCGTATGTTCTTTTTACTCTGACGGGGCAAGACGACTTGCAGAGGATGATTTGTCAGGTCTGAGAGATATAATGCCCATAATGAGCTATGTACTATGGTTTTGCACAATAATGTCAATTTTATTGAATGCTATTCCGTTTTTGAAAAGCAAAAGAAAATAAATTTTAAATTGGTGTTACTTTGTATCTTGTATGCTGAAAGCTGTTATTGTTTAACCCTTGAAATAGAAGCATACATTATGATTACATATATTAACTTTATTTGGAGAGTCTTATGAATAAAAAGGTATTAACAGTACAGGATATTTCATGTTTCGGACAGTGCTCAACTACAGTAGCATTGCCAATCCTTTGTGCCTGCGGTGTGGAAACAGCTATTATGCCGTCAGCTATACTTTCCACGCATACCGGAGGCTTTAACGGCTTTACTTTCAGGGATCTGACTGAGGATTTACCAAAGATTATGGAGCACTGGGTAAAAGAGGGTATAAGCTTTGATGCCATATATACCGGATATTTGGGAAGTAAAAGACAGATAGAAATAGTTATAGATTTATTTAAGAATATTTTAAAATCTGACGGCATAAGGATAGTTGATCCTGCAATGGCTGATAATGGGAAACTTTATACCGGCTTTGATACATCCTTTGTAAATGAGATGAGGAATCTTATCGGATTTTCAGATATAATACTTCCGAATATGACAGAGGCGGGACTTCTTACAGACAGTGAAATAATACTTGAAAATCAGACAGATGAATATATTAAGGATATTATATATAAGTTGAAAGCTTTGGGGGCAAAAAATATTGTATTAAAGGGTGTTAAAAATGTAGAGGGTAAGCTTGGAATAGCAATATATGAGGCGAATACAGACAGCATTGATATATTCTATACCGACAGAATCAAAAAGGATGCCCATGGTACAGGAGACTGTTATGCGGCTGCATTTACCGGCTGCCTTATGCAGAGAAAGAGTTTGGGAGAGGCTGTAAAGGTTGCTGCGGAATTTGTTTCCGAGGCTATATTAAAGACGATGGATGATGAGAGTCATTGGTATGGTGTAAAGTTTGAAAAAGCTCTGCCGGTGTTAATAAGAGAGTTGAATAAATGATAAAAATAGATGTGGGAGATATACTTACATTAAAAAAGCCACATCCCTGTGGTTCGCATGAATGGGAAGTGCTTAGAATCGGTCAGGATTTGAGGCTGAAATGTACAGGCTGCGGACATCAGATGATGATTGCAAGAAAGAGTATAGAAAAAAATATTAAATCAAAAGAAAAAGGAAAAGATATACAATGAGTATTTTGAATGTGGAAAATTTGAGCCATGGTTTTGGTGATAGAGCTATTTTTGATAATGTTTCCTTCAGAATGCTAAAAGGTGAACATATAGGGCTTGTAGGTGCCAATGGAGAAGGAAAGTCTACATTTATGAGTGTAGTTACCGGAAAGCTTATGCCTGATGAGGGCAAGATAGAATGGGCTAAGAATGTACAGATAGGATATCTGGATCAGCATTCGGTATTGGAAGAGGGTATCAGTATAAGAGATGCTCTAAGAGCCGCATTTGATCAGCTTTTTGATATGGAAAAGAGAATGAATGAGATCTGTGATATGCTCACAACAGCTGATGAAAGTCAAATGGATGAGCTTATGGAGGAACTTGGCACTATACAGGAACTTTTGATGGCACATGATTTTTATACTATAGATGCAAAAGTTGAAGATGTGGCAAATGCATTGGGGCTTACTGATATAGGTTTGGACAGGGATGTAACCGAACTTAGCGGAGGTCAAAGAACAAAAATTCTTTTGGCAAAGTTATTATTGCAAAAACCTGATATTTTACTGCTGGATGAGCCGACAAACTATTTGGATGCGGAACATATAGAATGGCTGAAGAGGTATTTGCAAGATTATGAGAATGCCTTTGTACTTATATCTCATGATATACCGTTCCTTAATTCTGTGGTAAATATTATATATCATATGGAAAATCAAGAGTTGAACAGATATGTGGGAGATTATAATAAATTCCTTGAAGTATATGAGGTGAAGAAGAAACAGTTGGAAGCCGCATACAATCGTCAGCAAAAGGAAAGAGAAGAGCTTGCCGATTTTGTTGCCAGAAATAAAGCCAGAGTTGCTACAAGAAATATGGCAATGAGCAGGCAAAAAAAGCTTGATAAGATGGATATTATAGAACTTGCGGCAGAAAAACCGAAACCGGAGTTTAACTTTAAAGAGGCAAGAACACCGGGTAAGACCATATTTGAAACAACAGATCTTGTAATAGGCTATGATACACCGCTTTCAAAACCTATAAATGTAAGGATGGAAAGAGGCGAAAAGATTGCCATGTTCGGAGCGAACGGCATCGGAAAATCCACTCTTTTAAAGAGTATTCTTGGACTTACACCTGCACTGTCGGGTAAGAGTTCTTTGGGGGATTATCTGGAGATAGGATATTTTGAGCAGGAAAGCGATAATAAGTCAAAAAACACATGTATTGAGGAGCTGTGGAGTGAGTTCCCGGGATACAGCCAGTATGAAGTCAGATCGGCACTGGCAAAATGCGGTCTTACCACTAAGCATATAGAGAGCCTTTTTAGAGTGCTTTCAGGTGGAGAGCAGGCAAAGGTAAGACTTTGTAAGCTTATTAACAGACCTACAAATATTCTTTTCCTTGACGAGCCTACAAACCATTTGGATGTGGACGCAAAGGAAGAACTTAAAAGAGCATTGAAGGCATATAAGGGAAGTATACTTTTGATATGCCATGAGCCTGATTTTTATGAGAATTTTATAACAGGAACAATTGACTGCAAAGAATGGTCTTTGAGGATGTAAGAATTATATTGAATGAAATTTTTTATCTTGGCGATTAAGAATAAAAGCTTAGTCGCCTTTAATTTATAGTGTAAAAACTTTGATAATATTATTGAAAAATAAGGAGATATCATTTAGATGGTTCTTTTTATTACGGCTCTAATATAACAATATAATAAACTTAACAAGCGATATTAAATGGTGTGTAATTAGAATATATAAAAAAGGAATCAATTATGAATTTTTATGATTTAAGTGTGGAAGCGGCGGATGGAAACAGAGTTTTGATGAGTAATTTTAAGGGTAAAGTTGTTTTGGTGGTAAATACAGCTACAGGATGTGGTTTCACACCTCATTATAAAGCATTGCAGGAGATGTATGAAAAGTACCATGAGAAAGGGCTTGAGATAGTAGATGTACCATGTAATCAATTTCGTGGACAGGCGCCGGGTACAGATGAAGAGATACATCAGTTTTGCACATTAAAATACAATACAGGATTCCCTCAGATGAGAAAAGCTGATGTAAATGGAGAAAATGAAATAGAACTGTTCAGATATTTAAAGAAAGAGAAGGGCTTTGAGGGTTTTAAAGCCGGAATCAAGGCTTTAGGGATGGCAGCAATATTAAAACTGACAGACAGAGATTATAAGAAGAATCCTGATATTAAGTGGAATTTTACAAAGTTTGTTATAGATAGAGACGGGAAGGTGGTAGCAAGATTTGAGCCTACCGTAGATATGAAAAAGGTGGAAGAGTGTGTGGCAGCTTTAATATAAAATTTTGGTACAATTTTTAGAAGAAATCTGTTAAAACAAGGTTGACATGACTCTGTGTTGGGTGTAGAATAAGACCACTGTCCTTAAGGAGCTGTTAAAAGATAATCGAATTTTTCTAAAAGTGATTATAAATTGTTGTTGACATAATGTGAAAGATTTGATATCATATTAAAGCTGCTCAAAAAGAACAGTAAAAGTTCAGAAAAACTTAAAAATAATTTAAAAAAGTTGTTGACAAGATAAAATGAACTTGATATAATAGTTAAGCTGTTTCAAACAGCAAAGCAATGAACCTTGATAATTTAAGATTAAACAGTACACACAACCCTGAAAATTCTACATATTTCGCATATTTTTCTTGGTGAAAGTGAGCGTAAGCGAAACTTGAATTTAGAAAAATAGCGCACCTCGTCGAGCGTAGCGAGATGATGGTGTTACATATAAATATGATGAGATTTCAGATGCATTTTTCACTTGATGAAAACGAGCGAAAGCTTGTTTCATATCTTAGTGAAAAACTAGTTCTTCGTATGAGTGAAATGAGTACGATAGAACAACCTTTAAAAAAACAGTAGATCTGTGAAAACAGATGCAAGCTAGCGAGAAGGCTAGATTAAACTTTTATATGAGAGTTTGATCCTGGCTCAGGATGAACGCTGGCGGCGTGCTTAACACATGCAAGTCGAACGAAGCTGCTTAAAGGAAGTTTTCGGATGGAATTTAGGTAGACTTAGTGGCGGACGGGTGAGTAACGCGTGGATAACCTGCCTTATACAGGGGGATAACGGAGAGAAATTTCCGCTAACACCGCATAAGACCACAGCACCGCATGGTGCAGGGGTAAAATATTTATAGGTATAAGATGGATCCGCGTCCGATTAGCTGGTTGGTGAGGTAGAGGCTCACCAAGGCGACGATCGGTAGCCGGCCTGAGAGGGTGAACGGCCACATTGGGACTGAGACACGGCCCAAACTCCTACGGGAGGCAGCAGTGGGGAATATTGGACAATGGGGGAAACCCTGATCCAGCGACGCCGCGTGAGTGAAGAAGTATTTCGGTATGTAAAGCTCTATCAGCAGGGAAGAAAATGACGGTACCTGACTAAGAAGCCCCGGCTAACTACGTGCCAGCAGCCGCGGTAATACGTAGGGGGCAAGCGTTATCCGGATTTACTGGGTGTAAAGGGAGCGCAGACGGCAATGCAAGTCTGAAGTGAAAGGCGTGGGCTCAACCCATGAACTGCTTTGGAAACTGTATAGCTTGAGTGTCGGAGGGGTAAGCGGAATTCCTAGTGTAGCGGTGAAATGCGTAGATATTAGGAGGAACACCGGAGGCGAAGGCGGCTTACTGGACGACAACTGACGTTGAGGCTCGAAGGCGTGGGGAGCAAACAGGATTAGATACCCTGGTAGTCCACGCAGTAAACGATGAATACTTGGTGTCGGAGAGGTAAACTCTTCGGTGCCGCAAGCTAACGCATTAAGTATTCCACCTGGGGAGTACGTTCGCAAGAATGAAACTCAAAGGAATTGACGGGGACCCGCACAAGCGGTGGAGCATGTGGTTTAATTCGAAGCAACGCGAAGAACCTTACCAAATCTTGACATACTCTTGAATAGACTTGTAATGAGTCTAGTCTTTCGGGACAAGGGATACAGGTGGTGCATGGTTGTCGTCAGCTCGTGTCGTGAGATGTTGGGTTAAGTCCCGCAACGAGCGCAACCCTTGTCGTCAGTAGCCAGCATTAAGATGGGCACTCTGACGAGACAGCCGGAGATAATCCGGAGGAAGGTGGGGATGACGTCAAATCATCATGCCCCTTATGATTTGGGCTACACACGTGCTACAATGGCGTAAACAAAGTGAAGCAAAGCTGCGAAGCCAAGCAAATCACAAAAATAACGTCTCAGTTCGGATTGTAGTCTGCAACTCGACTATATGAAGCTGGAATCGCTAGTAATCGCAGATCAGAATGCTGCGGTGAATACGTTCCCGGGTCTTGTACACACCGCCCGTCACACCATGGGAGTCATCAATGCCCGAAGTCAGTGACCTAACCCACACTGGTAAACATAAAGCTGTGATTGCTTTTTTTACTTGGCGAAAGCGAGCCGAAGGCGAAGCTTAAGTCTTAGTAAAAAAGTAGTTCTTCATACGAACGAAGTGAGTATGATAGAACGTCCTTAGAAATTATAGCAGTAAATTGTGTTTAGCAGTGTGGGAAGGAGCTGCCGAAGGCAGGGAGGATAACTGGGGTGAAGTCGTAACAAGGTAGCCGTATCGGAAGGTGCGGCTGGATCACCTCCTTTCTATACATTTTTCACTTAATGAAAACGAGCCGAAGGCGAAGTTTGAGTGTTAGTGAAAAAGTAGTTCTTCATACGAACGAAGTGAGTATGATAGAACATCATTAAAGGCTTTAGTAGGGGTTGTGAGTACTGTTTAGTATTAAATTGCCTGGTGCAAAATACTAAAAATCAACATTAGCGGTGTCGATGCGTCTGGGGGACACACCCGTTCCCATTCCGAACACGATGGTTAAGACTCAGTCGGCCGATGGTACTATATTGGAGACGATATGGGAGAGTAGGTGGATGCCGCTTTATTTTTCACTTGATGAAAGCGAGTGAAGCGAAGCTTGAATCTTAGTGAAAAAGTACACCTCATCGAGCAAAGCGAGATGATGGTGTTACCATATAGAAGAGATTACATCAGATATTCCTTTGGAGAGGATGAAAGATGTTGGAGTTCGAATCTTTAAATCTCATTTGCGGAGAATTTGAGAAGTTTTCTGCATAAGATGTACCTTGAAAACTGCATACCAAACGAGAAATTATATAAATATTTTATAATTAGACATCCGAGGTACTAATTACAAATGTAGTTAGTATTTAATGCATTATTTACTTGATGAAAATGAGCGAGAGCTTGTTTGGATTCCGGTAAATAAGTAGTTCTTCATATAAACAAAGTAAGTGTGAAGAACATCAAAAATAATAAATTTTAAATATAGTGTATGATACACGCTAGTGTCATACAAACACTAAATCTATATGATTTAAGAGGTTAAACATAAAGAGCGTAGGGTGGATGCCTAGGCACTGACAGCCGAAGAAAGACGTGACAAGCTGCGAAAAGCTGCGGGGAGAAGCACATATTCAGTGATCCGCAGATGTCTGAATGGGGAAACCCGCTTGGAAGGACTCCAAGCATCTGTATGCCAATACATAACATACAGAAGGGAACCCGGTGAACTGAAACATCTAAGTAGCCGGAGGAAAAGAAAACAACAGTGATTGCGGGAGTAGTGGCGAGCGAAACCGTAAGAGCCCAAACCGTGGTGCGTGCACTGCGGGGTAGAGGACTGCAAAAGGAGAAAGATATATTACCTGAACCGTTTTGGAAAAGCGGGCCAAAGAGCGTGAGAGCCGTGTAAGGGAAAATGTATAAAATCCTGCAGTATCCGGAGTACCACGAGACACGAGAAACCTTGTGGGAAGCAGGGGGGACCACCCCCCAAGGCTAAATACTAGTCAGTGACCGATAGCGTATAGTACTGTGAAGGAAAGGTGAAAAGAACCCCGGGAGGGGAGTGAAAAAGAACCTGAAACCCTATGTTTACAAACTGTGGAACACCGCAAGGTGAACCGCGTACTTTTTGTAGAACGGTCCGGCGAGTTACATGTACAGGCAAGGTTAAGTATTAAAGATACGGAGCCGAAGGGAAACCAAGTCTTAATAGGGCGAGTTAAGTCAGTATGTGTAGACCCGAAACCGGGTGATCTATCCATGTCCAGGTTGAAGTTTGCGTAAAAGTGAATGGAGGACCGAACGCACATCCGTTGAAAAGGGTGGCGATGAGGTGTGGATAGGGGAGAAATTCCAATCGAACCCGGAGATAGCTGGTTCTCCTCGAAATAGTTTTAGGACTAGCCTCGTTAACAGTCTACCGGAGGTAGAGCACTGAATTTTTGCGGGGGCGTCAAAGCCTACCAAGAGATATCAAACTCCGAATGCCGGCTAGATGATAAACGGGAGTCAGACTACACGAGATAAGTTGGGTAGTCAAAAGGGAAAGAGCCCAGACCTACGGCTAAGGTCCCAAAGTGTGTGTTAAGTGGAAAAGGATGTGGGATTTCAAAGACAGCTAGGATGTTGGCTTAGAAGCAGCCATACATTAAAAGAGTGCGTAACAGCTCACTAGTCGAGAGGTCCTGCGCCGAAAATGTCCGGGGCTAAACACAACACCGAAGCCTGGGAATGTATTTTATACATTGGTAGAGGAGCATTCTTATAAGCGTAGAAGCCATACCGGAAGGAGTGGTGGAGTAATAAGAAGAGAGAATGCCGGAATGAGTAGCGAGAAAGAGGTGAGAATCCTCTTGGCCGAATATCTAAGGTTTCCTGAGTAAAGCTGATCTACTCAGGGTAAGTCGGGGCCTAAGGCAAGGTCGAAAGACGTAGTCGATGGATAACAGGTACAGATTCCTGTACTACATATAATCAGAACTGTGGGGACACGGAGACTGAAAACCGAACCCGGGAGGACAAAAACCGGGGCAAGCGAAGTACCTGTATGGGAGGCAAATCCACCATATAAAGGGAAAACGTGATGCGTACCGAAAATTAGTAGGGAAGTCGGATAGGGAGCCGTCAAGAAAAGCCGCTATTGCATTATATGTACCCGTACCGCAAACCGACACAGGTAGATGAGGAGAGAATCCTAAGGCCGGCGGGAGAAGCATTGTTAAGGAACTCGGCAAAATGACCCCGTAACTTCGGGAGAAGGGGTGCCACTTTAAAAGAGTGGTCGCAGAAAAAAGGCTCAAGCAACTGTTTAGCAAAAACACAGGTCTATGCGAAACCGTAAGGTGAAGTATATGGGCTGACGCCTGCCCGGTGCCGGAAGGTTAAGAGGAGAAGTCAGGAAACGAAGCTTTGAATTGAAGCCCCGGTAAACGGCGGCCGTAACTATAACGGTCCTAAGGTAGCGAAATTCCTTGTCGGGTAAGTTCCGACCCGCACGAAAGGCGTAATGATTTGAGCGCTGTCTCAACAATGCACCCGGTGAAATTGAAGTACCAGTGAAGATGCTGGTTACCCGCGCCAGGACGGAAAGACCCCATGGAGCTTTACTCCAGTTTGGTACTGGGATTCGGTAATACTCGTACAGGATAGGTGGGAGACATTGAGGCATGAACGCCAGTTTATGCAGAGTCGCCGTTGGGATACCACCCCTGTATTGCTGGATTTCTAACCTGCAGCCGTTAGCCGGTTGGGGGACAATGCCAGACGGGGAGTTTGACTGGGGCGGTCGCCTCCGAAAGAGTATCGGAGGCGCTCGAAGGTTCCCTCAGAATGGTCGGAAACCATTCAAAGAGTGCAAAGGCAGAAGGGAGCTTGACTGTGACACCGACGGGTGGAGCAGGTACGAAAGTAGGACTTAGTGATCCGGTGGTATAAAGTGGGATTGCCATCGCTCAACGGATAAAAGCTACCCTGGGGATAACAGGCTTATCACTCCCAAGAGTTCACATCGACGGAGTGGTTTGGCACCTCGATGTCGGCTCATCGCATCCTGGGGCTGTAGCAGGTCCCAAGGGTTGGGCTGTTCGCCCATTAAAGCGGTACGCGAGCTGGGTTCAGAACGTCGTGAGACAGTTCGGTCCCTATCCGGCGTGGGCGTAAGATATTTGAGAGGAGCCGTCCTTAGTACGAGAGGACCGGGACGGACTGACCGCTGGTGTACCTGTTGGAGAGTAACTCCATGGCAGGGTAGCTATGTCGGGACGGGATAAACGCTGAAGGCATCTAAGCGTGAAGCCCCCCTTAAGATGGGATATCTCATGTGAAAACAGTAAGACCCCTTGAAGACTACGAGGTAGATAGGGCCAAGATGTAAGTACAGTAATGTATTAAGTTGATGGTTACTAATAGGTCGAGGGTTTAACCAAAAGATAGGAAAAATTTATAAGAAATGTAGTTTGGTAGGCAGTTTTGAAGGCATATGCGCGAGTGGCTCAGTTGGTGGAGTACGACCTTGCCAAGGTCGGGGTCGCGGGTTCGAGTCCCGTCTCGCGCTCTTTTAGAAGTCTTTTTTAAGACTTCTTTTTTATTATATGTAAAACAATATACTTTTCTAACCGGTAAAATCATAAATCCCATCTACAGTGGAAAGGATATATTATACGCACATGTAAGCAGTAATGATAAAAGTCTTTAAGGATGTAAAACCTCATACTTTATGTATAAAAAAGCAAACATAAGATATAATATGATATTTTTTCTTGACATTGGTGTATTAGATGGTATACTTAAATAGTAATGATTCTTATTTTTAGAAAGGGATATACATGAAGGATCTAAAATACAGTAGACAAAGGGAGGCTATCTTAGACAACTTGAAGTCTAGAGTCGATCATCCTACAGCTGATATGCTCTTTCAGTCACTACGAAAAGATGATCCTAAGATTAGCTTAGGCACTGTTTATCGAAACCTCGGATTGCTCGCCGAGCTTGGTCGAATAAACAAGATTTCCGGTCAAAACGGAATCGAAAGGTATGATTATAATACCACCGAACATTATCATTTTTCATGTAAGGCATGTTCAAAGCTCATTGATTTGCCGGCTGATATCGTTAAAGATTTAAACGATAAGGCGATGCACAGTGATATAGGTGTGGTAGAAAATCATTCACTTATTTTTTATGGCTATTGTAAGGAATGCTATCAAAAAATGCTCTATATGGATTCCAAAAAGGCTGTATAGCCTTCGAGTCCATTCTGATGGTATTTCATACAAATATAGTAACAATTTGATATTTATTAGGAGGAAATTTTTATGTCAAAGTACGCAGGAACAAAAACAGAGAAGAACTTAATGGATGCATTTGCAGGTGAGTCACAGGCTAGAAATAAATACACATACTATGCTTCAGTTGCTAAGAAAGCAGGTTATGAGCAGATGGCAGCTCTTTATCTTGAAACAGCAGAGCAGGAGAAGGAGCATGCAAAGATGTGGTTTAAGGAGTTCCACGGAATCGGAACACCTGAGGAGAACCTTGTAGATGCGGCAGCAGGTGAGAACTTTGAGTGGACAGATATGTATGCTCGTATGGCAAGAGAAGCAAGAGAAGAAGGCTTTGAGGCTCTTGCAAAGAAGTTTGAGCTTGTAGCTAAGGTAGAGGCAAGCCATGAGAAGAGATATCTTCAGCTTCTTGAGCATTTAAAGAATGATGGTACATTCAAGGGAGATGCTCCTCTTGGATGGAAGTGCCGTAACTGTGGATATATCCATGAGGGTGCTGATGCTCCTACAGTATGTCCATGTTGTGCTCATCCACAGGCATACTTTGAGAGAATGACTGTAAACTACTAATATTATAGTAGATATAGGATCTTAAAATTAGGTATAAATTTAAAGGCTCCCCGACTGCCCGAATCGGGGAGCTTTTTAATATTTAATGCAACTATAGTCAAATACAGTAAAGATGTGATATAATAATATGTATTGTTTTATGATAGAGAGAAGGCAAGCTAAACTTGCTATTATTAAAACGAAATAAAATATTTTGGAGGTCAATATGGCAGAAGAGACAATGAAAGATTTTGAGAAGGAGCTTGAAGAGTCATATAAGAATATGGACACAAAAGAGGATCCGGAAGCAGGCAAGTGGGATGTCTTTGAAAAGATGTTAACCGAAAAAACAGTATCAAAGGTTAAAATCACAGAGGTTGTTAAGGGTGGATGTATTGCATTTCTTGAGGAAGTAAGAGCATTTATACCGGCAAGCCAGCTATCAACACAGTATGTAGAGAATCTTGACGAGTTCCTCGGAAAGAGTCTTGAAGTTATTGTAATTACAGCAGAGCCTGCAAAGAAGAAACTTGTTCTTAGTCACAGAGCAATAGAGAAGGAAGAGGCTAAGAAGGAGAGACAGGCAAAATTTGACAGTGTAAAAGTAGGTGATGTTCTTGAGGGTAAAGTAGACTCAATCAAGGACTATGGTGCATTTATAGATCTTGGAGACGGAATTTCAGGATTATTACATGTATCTCAGATTTCAAATCAGAGAGTAAAGAACCCTGCAGCTGTACTTAAAGAGGGTGAGACTGTAAAGGTAAAAGTTACAGGAATAAAAGACGGTAAGATTTCACTTTCAAAGAAGGCACTTGAGGAGAATGTAGAGCCTAAGGATCCTTCAAAGGGATTTAAGTATGTTGAAAAAGGTGTTGCATCAACATCTTTGGCAGGATTATTAAAGGACATAAAATTAGACTAGAGGAGGCTTTATATGTCAGAAAGTAAAGCAAAAGCTTTGCAAAAAGAACTTTCATTTGAATATCCTCATATAGCAAAAGTATCTCCTGAGCAAATAGCAAAAGCTCAGGAGTTTGCTAATGGTTATAAAGATTTTTTGAACAGGTCAAAGACTGAAAGAGAAGTGGTAAATGAGGTTGTAAAATTGCTTGAAGCCAATGGATATACAGTTTTTGACCCTAAAAAGACTTATAAAGCCGGGGATAAAATATATAAAGTAAACAGAAAAAAAGCAATACTTGCATCCACTATCGGTAGCGAGCCTATAAAGGAAGGAATAAGAATCAACGGAGCTCATATAGATTCTCCAAGAATTGATCTCAGACCGAATCCGCTGTATGAAAAGAGTGAAATATCATATTTTAAAACTCATTACTATGGCGGAATCAGAAAGTATCAATGGGCAACTATACCGCTTTCCATGCATGGAGTGATCTTTAAAAAGGATGGAAGTTTTGTAGAGATAAATCTTGGTGAAGGCGAGGATGATCCGGTATTTTATATAAGTGATCTGCTCCCTCATCTTTCAAGCAAGCAGGATCAAAGAAAGCTGTCTGAGGGTATCAAGGGAGAGGAATTAAACATATTCCTGGGTACATTACCATTTGATGATACCGATGATGTGAAGGATTCTGTAAAATTAAAGACTCTTGAGATCCTACACAATATGTATGGGATCACAGAGAGAGATTTTGCCAGAGCGGAGATAGAGTTTGTACCTGCAACAAAGGCAAGAGATATCGGACTCGACCGTTCACTTCTAGGCGGTTACGGACATGATGACAGAGTATGTGCATATCCTGCAATAATTGCAGAGATAGAGGCTAAGAATCCAAGATATACAACACTTACAATACTTGCGGATAAAGAAGAAATCGGTTCTGCGGGAAATACAGGTTTGCATTCGCATTTTGTATATGACTTTATAGAGTATTTATCAGAATGCTTCGGTGCGGATGTAAAGGAAGTATGTGAAAAGTCGGCATGTCTTTCATCAGATGTCAATGCGGCATTTGATCCTACATTCCCTGATGTGTTTGAGCCTAAGAACTCATCATATTTGAACAGGGGCTGTGTACTTACCAAGTATACAGGTTCCAGAGGAAAAGCAGGTTCATCAGATGCGAGTGCCGAATTTATGAATAAAGTTATATCAATAATGGAAGCAAATGATGTACATTGGCAGGTTGGAGAACTTGGCGCCCTTGATATAGGCGGCGGCGGAACTATTGCACAATATGTTGCAATGATGAATATAGATGTAGTAGATTTGGGAGTTCCCGTAATCTCTATGCATTCACCATATGAGGTGATATCTAAATTAGATTTATATAATACATATCTTGCATTTAAAGCATTTTATAAATGATTTAATTTAGTGATATAAGCAAGATGAAAGGTTTTTTATTTATGAAATTAAAAAAGTTAGCTTTGATAGGTATGGTAGTTTTGGCAACAATGAGTGCTTGTGGAAAAAAGAGTACAGAAGAGAGCACTGAGACACAAACAACTGTAGAGGGAGAAACACAGGCAGATGCAGAAAGACCGAGTGAATACGGTAGTGCCGAACTTGGAACATATAAGGGTGTTGAAATACCCAATATAGATATAAGCGTAAGTGACGCAGATGTTGAGTCACAGATAAACACAGAGTTATTACAGGATCCGGATGTAGCTGAGGTAACAGACAGGGCTGTACAGGAAGGTGATACAGTAAATATAGATTACGTCGGAACAAAGGATGGCGTGGCTTTTGACGGAGGCACAGCTTCAGGATATGATTTAGTTATCGGAAGCCATACCTTTATTGAAGGATTTGAGAGTGGACTTATAGGACACAATATCGGTGAAGATGTAAAGCTTGATCTTACATTCCCGAAAGACTACGGCAATGAAGAATTAGCAGGAGCGGCTGTAGTTTTTGATGTAAAGATAAATAAAATATCGGTATCAACACCGGCAGCACTTACAGATGAGTGGGTAAACAGACATACCAACGGTGCGCAGACTACAGTTGATGCTTACAAAGCATTGGTGAGAACCAATCTTGAGGAACAAAGAAAGAAGAGCGCAGAATCACAGGACCAATATAATGCATTAACTGCAGCAGTGCAAAATGCAAAATTTAAGATGAATGATGCAGCTATTGAATATGAATACAACAATAGCTTTAAGCCTATAGAAGCAATGCTTACACAGTACAATATGACTCTTGATGATTATGCACAGGCTTACGGCATGACAGGCGACGGACTAAAAACCGAACTTAGAAATCAGGCTGAAAACTTTGTAAAGCAGACTATTCTTATAAGAGAAGTATATAAGAAAGAGAAGATGTCCCTCACAGATGCCGATTATCAATTGATAGTTGATATGAATGGCGGAACCATGACCAAGGATGAACTTATAAAGAAAAACGGTCAGGACAATGTTGATGAGATTGCAAAGGCGTATAAGGTTGTTAATTTCCTTGTAGAGAATGCTAAAAGAAGTGATGTAACAGTAAGTATCACAGGAGAGACTTTAAGCGGTGGAGAAGGTGAAAGTACCACAGCTGAAAGTAGTAAGGCTGCACAATAATGAAAGCACTATTCTTTGATATAGATGGAACTTTGATTGATAATGAAACAAAGCAGGTTCCAAAATCCGCATTAAAGGCTATAAAAGAGGCTAAAGCGGCAGGGCATTTGACATTTATCAATACGGGAAGAGTGGAATGTATAATAGAAAATATTAAAAACAGATTTAATATGGACGGTTATATATGTGGATGCGGAACACAAATAGTCATTGGTGATAAGACCATCTTTGAAAAGAGGATAGAACATAACAGAGGTATTGAAATAAAAAGGCTGCTAAAGAAATATAATCTTGACAGCATACTGGAGGCAAGGCAGGGGATTTATTTTCCTGCCAAACCTTTTGTATATCCTGAAATAACAGAGAGAATATATGATGCAATGTGTTCTGTTATAGAGCCGTCCTTAGGAGAATTTGACAGGAATGACTATGAATTTGATAAATTCTGTATTATAGAGGATCCGAGATTTTCAAGAAGTGATATAAAATCTTTTATTGATGAATGTCAGGATTTTGATATAATAGACCGTGGTGCAGGTTTTTATGAATGTGTACCAAACCCTTGTTCAAAGGGGAAAGCGGTGCTTCAAGTGCTTGATTATTACAATATAGCATTGGAAGATGCTTATGTATTTGGGGATAGTATGAATGATTTGCCTATGTTTACCTGTGGTGTAAAAAACAGAATACTGCTTGGTGAACATGATACGGCATTGGAAGAATATGCTACATACTTTGCAAAAAAAGTATCGGAAGATGGAATATATTTGTCAATGAAGGAATTAAATCTTATATAAATTTTCATTGAACTTAGTATTTGGAGAAATTATGTTTTTTAAGGATGTTTGGAAGGATGTACAGGCGGTAAAGGAGAGAGATCCGGCAGCCAGAAGTGCATTTGAAGTTTTATTTTTATATCAAGGTATCCATGCTCTTATTATGCACAGGATTGCACATTGGTTTTATAAAAAGCATATGTTTTTTATAGCAAGATGGATATCACAGATTTCAAGATTTTTTACATTGATAGAAATTCATCCGGGAGCCGAAATAGGCACGGGGGTACTTATAGATCATGGTGTAGGTGTTGTAATAGGAGAGACAGCTGTTGTCGGTGATAATTGTACTCTGTATCAGGGTGTAACTTTGGGAGGTGTAGGAACTGCCAAGGGAAAGCGACATCCTACTCTCGGTAAAAATGTAATGGTGGGTGCAGGTGCAAAGATTCTTGGCTCATTTGAGGTAGGAGATAATGCCTCTATTGGAGCAAATTCAGTTTTGCTAAAACCTTTGGAAAGTCATTCTACAGCAGTAGGTATACCTGCTAAACCTGTAAAACTCAATGGACAGTCGGTGGAGAAAAAACATAAATTGGCGCAGGTAAATGCCGATATTTCTAAACTGGCGGAGACTATAGATATACTTAATGTGAAGCTAAGTCAAATGGAAGAACTTTTAAGGTCAAATGGTATTGATACAAGTATTTTTGAAAATGACAGAGATACCATGGAGTTTACCGATTGGATAATTTAATGAAAGCGAAATTAAATGCAGGCAGCAGACGGTTGGGAGTCGGGTATTCGATTTCCGATCTGTCTGCTTTTTTAGAAGAAAAGGCATTCATATATTTACTTAGATGTAATGACAACAGTTTATACTGTGGCTGGAGCAGTGATATAATAAAAAGATTAAAATCACATAATGCAGGAACCGGTGCAAAGTATACAAGAGCCAAATTACCGGTGAAATTAGTATATTTTGAGGTATATGAAGATAAAATACAGGCGATGAAAAGAGAGTATGAAATAAAACAATTGACCAAGCTTGAAAAGGAAATTTTAATAGATGGATATAAAAATATTATATGAGGATGAAGATATTATAGTTGCAGTAAAGCCCAGAGGAATATCAAGTCAGTCAAGCAGCGGATTTGAGGATGATATGGTAAGTTTATTAAAAAAACATCTGGGTAAGGATGCTTATATAGGTGTGATACACAGACTTGATAAAACGGTTTATGGAATAATACTATATGGCAAGACCAAAGTAGCCACAGAGATTTTAAGCAATGAACTCAGAAAAAAGAATATAGAGAAAACTTATGAGGCTTTAGTGGAAGGTCTACCTGAAAATAAAGAAGGAGAGCTTAGAGATTATCTGAAAAAATACGATAATAATATAAGTAAGGTTGTTGATAAAAACACTCCGGGAGCAAAAGAATCTGTTTTAAAGTACAGTGTGGAGGAATCATATCAAAGAGATGATACTTTTATTACAAGGCTTAGAATAAATTTATTGACGGGGAGGCATCATCAGATAAGACTACAATGTGCAGAACATGGATTCCCACTATTCGGTGACTTTAAATACAATAAAAGGCTTCAAAAACAAAGACTTGAGTATGATAAAGTACTTGCCTTGGCAGCTGTAGAACTTAGATTTAAGCACCCGAAAACAAAGGAAAAATTAATTTATAAAATTGATGCGGATTTTTAAAAAAAACTATTGACAAAGGCAGTATTAAGTGATAAAGTTAGGGAGTACTAACCAAGAGAAATAAAGTTTCTTTAATAAATAAAACGGAGGTAGGTATGCCCGTTGAAATAGTAAAGAGGCTTGCATCGAATGACGAGAATAATGTGGAGCTTAGGCTTATCATTCAAAATGCAGCAGTATTGAAGGGGAGAAGGATGTCCGGAATGCTCTTTTTGAATGACAAAGAGTTAGCCATCATAAGCAAAAAACTACATAATACAAACATCAGCTTGATGATTCTTTGCACTTGTAAGAAAAGACATTTGGTAATGATTTACAGGGCAAATGAGTTAAAAGAGTATCTTAAAAGATCGGAGGTTAGTGATTATCTGAGAGAGTTCGGATATAGGAGAGATGATTTTATATCAAATCTTATTAGATTGCATCAGAGAATGAACGGCTTTTATAATAAGATTAAGGAGTTTCCTCATGAAGTAGGTATTTTCCTTGGGTATCCGATATGTGATATAAAGGGCTTCCTTGAAAATAAAGGGGAGAGGTATTTACATAGCGGGTATTGGAAGATATATGGAAATCTGGAGGAAACCAGAGAAAAGTTTTTAAGCTATGATGAGGCTAGAGAGATTGCTATCGACGAGTTTTTGGCCGGAAGAGGGCTGGAAAGCATTGCTTGTTGATAATAGTTTATATGCCTATGAAAAATATTCTTTTGAAGGAGTAAAAATATGGAAAAAGCAATCATCGTTTATTGGAGTTCAACAGGAAACACAGAGGCTATGGCAAATATAATAGCTGATGGTGTAAAGGCTGCGGGCGGAACACCTGAAGTAGTATTTGTAGACAGTGTAAATGTAGACGAATTATTGGCACAGCCGGCATTTGCTATAGGATGTCCTGCAATGGGAGCTGAGGAGCTTGATGAGTCAGTTGAGAGCTTTATGTCAGATATTGAAGGCAAATTATCAGGTAAGAATGTTCTTTTATTCGGTTCATACGATTGGGGCGATGGAGAATGGATGAGATTATGGGCAGAGCGTGTTCAAAACGCAGGAGCAACTGTTATCGGTGGAGAAGGTATTATTGCAAACCTTGAGCCTGATGATGATGCAAAAGCTGCATTGGAAGCAGCAGGAAAGCAGTTAGCTGCATTTTAATTTTGGTCTTACATTAGGAAAACCTAATTTAAGATATGATGGCGAAAGCTGTCATAATATATAGTGGGACGGCGAAAGCCTCCTCACAAACAATATGGTGGTGCAAACTATCATATACTATCAAGTAAGACTTGAGCAACCTTATTTGATAATATACAGTGTTACACATATTGAAATTTCCTCTTACTTAAAAGACAGGCCTTGAGCAAGCCTGTCTTTTTCTTGTAAAATAATCAATATAAAAAATAGTAGTCGGAATATTTCAAGTAAAACAGTTTTTCGCTTGACATAAACAGGATGTCATAGTATAATCTCACGGAACTAGTTAGATTATGTATTAAAGTCGCCACATACGCCGGTATAGTGGTTTTTTTCTAATCTTAAATATACTAGAATTGAAGTTGAAGTTTTGACTTCAAAATAAATAAGAGAATGGACAATTTTACTTAAGAGTGAAATAGAAGTCAAAATGGAGGAAATATGGCAGAAAAAAAGCATATATTAACTTATGAGGGACTTAAAAACTTAGAAGAAGAGTTACAGGATTTAAAGGTTAATAAGAGAAAAGAAATAGCTGAAAAAATAAAAGAGGCTAGAGAGCAGGGAGATCTCTCAGAGAATGCAGAATATGATGCTGCCAAGGATGAGCAAAGAGATATAGAGGCAAGAATCGAGCAGCTTGAGAATCTGCTAAAGAATGCGGAAGTAGTTGTAGAGGATGAGGTTGACCTGGATACTATAGGTATCGGATGTATGGTGAAGATTCTTGACAAGGATTTTGATGATGAGCTTGATTTTAAGATCGTAGGTTCTACAGAGGCAGACTCACTTGCGGGAAAGATAAGCAATGAGTCACCGCTCGGTAAAGCATTACTTGGTAAAAGAATCGGGGAAACTGCAGTTGTAGAGACACAGGCAGGTGTTTCAGAATATATGGTATTGGAAATACAAAGAGTATCTTAAGGAGGAAGTATGGCAAATAGCAATGAACCAATGACAACAGAAGACCTGAATCATATTTTAAGGGCCAGAAGAGATAAGCTGTCCGAGTTACAAGCGGCAAACAATGACCCTTTCTTTATCACAAAATATGATGTGGATAAACATAGTACGGATATAAAGGACAACTTTGAGGAATTAGACGGAAAAAGTGTCAATATTGCAGGCAGACTTATGTCAAAGCGTGTCATGGGTAAGGCATCATTTTGTCATGTACAGGATTTAAAGGGAAGAATACAGGCGTATGTAGCAAGAGATGCTGTAGGTGAGGATGAATACAAGGCGTTTAAAAAGCTTGATATCGGTGATATTGTAGGTATTACAGGTGATGTTTTCAAAACTCAGACAGGTGAAATAAGCTTACATGCTACAAAGGTAGAACTACTTTCAAAGAGTTTAAAGCCGCTTCCTGAGAAATTCCATGGGCTTACAGATACAGATACCAGATATCGTCAAAGATATGTTGATCTTATAATGAATGAGGATGTAAAGGATACATTTATAAAGAGATCAAAAATCATAACAGAGATCAGAAAATTTTTAGATGGTCAGGGCTTTATGGAAGTAGAAACACCAATGCTTGTAAGCAATGCGGGCGGTGCTGCGGCAAGACCTTTTAATACACATTTTAATGCATTGGATGAAGATGTAAAGCTTCGTATTTCACTTGAGCTATATCTTAAGAGACTTATAGTAGGTGGAATGGAAAGAGTATATGAGATAGGCAGAGTGTTTAGAAACGAGGGTGTTGATACAAGACATAATCCTGAGTTTACATTGATGGAGCTTTATCAGGCATATACAGACTATCACGGCATGATGGATTTGACTGAAAATATGTTCAGGCATTTGGCAGAGGTGGTTTGTGGAAGTACTACAATACCTTATGCAGAGGCAATGATCGATCTTGGAAAGCCTTTTGAGAGAATTACAATGGTTGATGCCATAAAAAAATATTCAGGCATTGATTTTGAAGAAATAGAGACTACAGAGGCGGCAAAGGCACTGGCAAAGGAAAAGGGTATTGAGTTTGAAGAACGCCATACCAGAGGTGATATCATAAATCTTTTCTTTGAAGAATTTGTAGAGGATAAGCTTATACAGCCTACATTTGTAATGGATCATCCTATAGAAGTGTCACCGCTTACAAAGAAGAAGCCAAGCGATCCAAGATATGTAGAAAGATTTGAGCTCTTTATCTATGGTAGAGAGATGGCAAATGCGTACTCGGAGCTTAATGATCCTATAGACCAAAGAGAGAGATTCCTTGCACAGGAGGAGGCTTTTGCAGCAGGAGACGAGGAAGCAAATCATACAGATGAAGACTTCTTAAATGCACTTGAGATCGGTATGCCACCTACAGGAGGTATCGGATACGGTATTGACAGACTTGTAATGTTGCTTACAAATTCACCTGCTATCAGGGATGTATTGCTCTTCCCTACAATGAAGAGTCTTGATAAGTCAAATACAGCCGGAAATGATACAGACTCAGTCAACTCAAAGAGCGGTTTCTTTACACCGAATGAGAAGATAGATTTTTCAAATGTAAAGATAGAGCCACTTTTTGAAGAATGTGTAGATTTTGAGACATTCTCAAAATCAGATTTCAGAGCTGTAAAGGTAAAGGATTGTGTAGCAGTGCCA
Source organism: Lachnoanaerobaculum sp. Marseille-Q4761 (assembly GCF_017565785.1). Lineage (NCBI taxonomy): Bacteria > Bacillati > Bacillota > Clostridia > Lachnospirales > Lachnospiraceae > Lachnoanaerobaculum > Lachnoanaerobaculum sp. Marseille-Q4761. The sequence goes on along the minus strand of NZ_JAGEKB010000001.1, from coordinate 195,555 downwards.
AAGAGTAAGAAACTTTTACAGTTCACTCTGGATGACGGAACAGGTAAGGATAGAACAATCCTTTCAGGTATTCATGATTTCTATGAGCCGGAGGAACTTGTCGGAAAGACACTTATTGCTATCACAAATCTCCCGCCAAGAGCAATGATGGGTATTGAGTCATGTGGTATGCTCTTAAGTGCGATAAATGGGTTTAAAGATGGTGATGGAGAAGAACTTCACCTTATAATGGTGGATAATCATATACCGGCAGGAGCGAAGTTGTACTAATTAAAGAAAACATGATTGGATAAAAATGTATAAATGAAGCGGATGGGAGGATACTTCCATCCTTTTTTAGTGTGATTTTATAATTATATGTTTAGTCAAGTCGTATATATTATCGGTAGAAACAGGATATGGCTTCTATTATTCTCAAATTAAGAGATAGCGTCATTTGATAAAAAATCTCGACTGAGCATTATGCATGTGTTAAACTAAAAATACTAAAAGTAGAAAAATAACTTTTTTGGGATAGTATGGTGAAGTTTATGTGGCAGAAAGTAAAAGGAAAAAAGAAGTATACTCTTAGAAAAGAAATGACAAGTCTCATGTTACGAACATCCGCATGTACTCTGTTATCAGCTGTACTTGCTATTCTTTATGTGTTTTTTTCATTCTTTTTTCAAAAAACACAAGAAGATATAGAGTATGTTTTAAAAAGTACAACTCAGCAGTATCAGTCTCACATGCAGTTTATAGCAGATGGAGCAATATCCATTCGACATAATATATTACTGGATGATTTCTTTGAAAATAATAGATTTGATAGAGAAGTGGTAGAAGAACAACTTTCGTACAGTATGGAATTATTTGCAGATAGAAATAGAGTAAACCAGCAACTACCCTTTGTTACAAGTTTATATTTGTTTAATAATAATGATCAATGTATTAATGAACATTATTATGCTACAACACTGGCTTATGAAATGGAAGAAGAAAATAAATACCGAAGCATGCAAAGATGGTTTAAATCAGATGGCAACAGATATGCTTCTGTGACGGATAAAGAGAATCTGAATGTACTTTTTAGAATTTATGATGACGAGATGGAAGAAAAAGGAATAGGAATAGCTCAAATAAGTTTGGAAGCAATAGATGCCGTATTTGAAAATGTGAGTAATTATAAAGACAGTTCATGGCTGCTTTTATCCGGTAATGATTTAATGCTTTTTCCGGAGGGGAAAGCAGAAATAATGGATAAACTAAGTAAAACAGAAGCGGTTTGGTCGGGAAGGCGAAATATTGAAGGGGAGAAAGTTATAGGATATGCAGATGTTTGCGGTTTTGGTATTCGATTAATTACAATGGTAGATCAAAGTAATGTTTTCTCAATTCTTCGACCTACATTGATTATTTTTTTGATCGGATTGGGAATAGTTCTTGCACTTACATTTATGGTGGCATATGGAGTCAGCTATCGATTTACAAAACCTGTTACAAAAATGATTTCAAGTATACAGGCATTTGGTAAGCAGGAACTTAATGCAAGAATAGAGGATTCATCTATTCAAGAGTTTCATGATATCGGAACTGTGTTTAATGAGATGGCAGACAGGATAGAATATTTGATTACAGAAGTGTATGAAAAGCAATTAATAGCAACACAATCCAAAGTGAAATATCTTCAATCACAGATAAATCCGCATTTTCAATTTAATATATTGGCAATGCTAAGTCTTAAGGCAAAGATGGCAGGAAATGAGGAGCTGTATCAAAGTTTAAATGCCTTTTCAAAACTTATGCAAGGGAAGATCTTTCGTGAAAAAGAAATAAAAATCAAAGTAAAGGAAGAATTGGATATTGTAAAATTTTATCTTCTTTTACAGAAAGAAAGGTATCAGGAAAAGCTGTCTTATGATATTTATGTGGAAGATGACAGAATACAAGAAGATATGATTCCAAGATTATTGATAGAACCGCTGGTTGAGAATGCAGTATCCCATGGATTAGAGCCACAAAAAGAAAAGGGGAGGATTGTTGTTAGACTATATGAAGAATTTATAGAAAAGGAAAATAGAAGTTCAGTGCTTCATATTTGTGTGGAAGATAATGGAGTGGGAATGGGAGAAAAGGAGATTGAAGTAAATATACAGGATGAGTTTTATAGAGTAGAGCATACACATACGGGATTTGAGAATACAAAAAGAATGCTTCAGATATTATATGGAGATAACCATGAATTCAAAATATGGAGCGAAAAAGGAAAGGGAACTAAGATTGAAATTATAATTCCGGTAGAAAGAGGCATAAATTATGTGGAAAGTATTAGCAGCAGATGATGAAGCATACATTAGAGAAGCACTGAAAAAATTAATAAATTGGGAAAAAATGAATTGTGTTCTAATAGATGTTGTTGATGACGGGCAAGAGTTAATAAATAAAATAGAAGAGGAAGAACCGGATATTGTAATTACCGATATTCAAATGCCGGAAGTAAATGGTATGGATGTATGCAAATATTTATATGAAACATATCCGGAAACTCAAGTTATTATTTTGACTGCATATTCAGATTTTTCATATGCAAAAACTGCAATTAAATATAGCATCTGCGATTATGTTTTAAAGGTTTCCATCATGGATGAACTTCCGGATGCAATTGAAAAAGCTATAGGAAATCTAAATCAGTTGAAAAGAGAGATAGAAAAAAATGAAAAAGACCTATTGGAGCAGCTATCATTAATACAACAGATAGATCATTATATAGAACAGAATTATAAAAAGAAATTATCACTGGATGATATTGCAGAGGCATTACATATTAACAGCAGTTATTTGAGCAGGGTATATAAGATAAAGAAGGGGAAAAATTTATTTGATACAATTCTTAATCTAAGAATAGAAGCGGCAAAAGACTATTTGATAAACACTGATATGAGAACCTATGAAATCTCAGAATTGGTGGGTGTGGAGGATGCCAGTTATTTTTCAAAGATGTTTAAAAAAATCACAGGACTGTCACCAAAAGAATACAGAAAGCAGGAAGGAAATGAAGAATAAGGTGAAAAAGCTTCTGTTATTGATGTGGATACTGCTAATCTGTTGCATGCTAAGCGGATGTGAAAAAGAAAAGAAAAAAGTCACAATTACAGTAATACATTCGTGGGGAGGAACAGAAGCGGATCATGTTGCAATGAGACAAATATATGAACAGTTTCAAAATGAGAATCCGGATATTAACCTTAGATTGATTTCTATGCCGACAAGAAATGAAACATTGCGTAAAGTTGAGGATATGATCATGGTAGGCGATACACCGGATATAATTGCCTTTAGCGGAATGGGTGAGAACAGTATATATAATTTTATGGTCAAAAATAATATGGCATTGGATATTCAACCATATTTAGAAGAAGATGCAGAATTTGCCGGCAATGTTTCTGAAACAAACAAAAAATATTGGACAACAAAGGCGGACAATCTTTATACGATTGTCGATGTACTCTCTTTGAGTGGAGGATATTGGTATAATGAAGAAATTTTAGAAAAAGCCGGAGTGAAGCAACTTCCGGGTACATGGAATGAATTTATTTCTATGTGTGATCAAATCAATGAATGGGCGAAAAAAGAGAGTGCTGAAATAAAGCCGTTAAGACCGTCTGCTGAAGGTTATCTTTACTTTATGGATCATATGTTGTTAAGCGAAAAGGATTTCGTAAGTGAAATAAGTGATGAGGATTTTGTAGATATATTAAAAAAGATGGAAAGTATTTATCATTTTTCAACATTCGAAAACACAGCATATAGCTATAGAGATGAAACAAGACTTTTTAATGAAGGCAGACTTGCTATTTATGTAAATGGTGTATGGGGAGCGCCTATGATTTCAGAAAAAATACATGCAAAATATGCATTATTACCCACTAATGACGGGATATCCATGTCCTGTGAATCGGCAAGTTTGGGATATGTACTTGGAAAGAGTGGCAGTAAAGAGCGAGAGGATGCTTCTGTCAGATTTTTAAATTATATTCTCAGTAAAAAAGTACAAACAGAGATATTGGAGCAAACAGAGCAATTTCCGGCGAATCCCAATATTTCTTTAGAAAAGTATAAGAATGAAAAAAATCGAATGTATTAGGCAGCAACATTGGTGTTAGATGCTGAAAGAAAAATTGAGATCCCTGATAATGTTTGGTCGGCATCACAAAAAGAATATTTTACAGATAATATTTTTAGAGTGTTGACTAATGAGATGGATAAGCAGGAACTGGTGGACAATATAGAAAAAAGAATAAAATAATTTAATAATAATGATACTCTTAAGAAGTAATTTAAAGAACATGTAAAATATTGCTGTTAAAGTAAATATTTTACATGTTCTATTTGTTTATATGTAAAGATAATACACGATTAAGTAAATTTGCTTCATTCAAAATATATAAAGAAAATAATAAAATAAAAGCATAAAGTATATAAAGATATTAAAGACTAAACTAGGAGGATGGTATGAAAAGAAAACTAATGAGTGTATTATTGATTGCTACAATGGGAGTATCTGTTCTTGCCGGATGCGCAAGCAGTGATTCCCAAAAAACAGAGGTAGATAAAAAGGTGGCATCAAGTGATGAAAATGTACTTGAGTTTTATCATGGATATTATCAGGATAAAAGCGAATGGGCTGCAGCACAGGTAATGCGTGATATTTACGATGAATTTGTCAAGTCGCATTCAGACGGAACAGTGACATTTAAGCCGATTCCTGTAGAAAACAGAGATGATATTGTAAGTGCAAAGGTTGCAGGGGGATCTTTTCCGGATATGGTTGATGTTGGTGGAGCCGGAGTTCCTCAGTCAGCAATCTCACAGAATCTCGTATATGATTTGAAGCCATATATTGATGAAAACAAGCTTCAGGATGCTGTAGGACTCAATTACACTCAGCATGATATGAATGGACATATATATGCCGTACATGATCAGATTGAGAGCCGTGGACTTTGGTATAATTCCTCTGTTTTTGAAAAGGCGGGGGTATCTGCAGATGCATTGAAAGATTGGAATTCTTTTGGAGAAGCGATGGCAAAAATTTCAGCTTTGAATGATGGAACCTATGGCTATATCGGTGGTCAGGGATCAAGCTATATCGTAAACAGCATAATGGCTTCAACAGAAAACGGAAAGAAGATGTTGGAATCTGAACTGACTGAAGAAATAATTAACTCGGATGAGTTTGCAAACGCGTTTAAGACAGCGGCAAAATTGGATCAGGCAAACGGATCCGATCATACAACAGATGATAATGGAAATTTAATGGCTGAATTCAACACAAATGGCAAGGTAGGTGTTTTGTTTAACGGTGTATGGAATGCAAGCGGAATAGACGCATCACTTGTTGATTCTATTGAACCTTCATTGTTCCCGGGTAATATAGCTATTGCATCAGCAGGTGGCGGACTTGCTGTTTCCAATAAGATGAGCGATGAAAAAACAAAATTGGCTCTTGAATTTATCAAGTATATGACAAGCAAAGAGGTACAGGAAAAGATATTTGCAGAAGTACAGGCTAACCCTTGTAATACAACTGTAGATCTTAATGCATTAGCCCGGAAGAGTGGTGATGCGGCAACAATTAAGCTTGCAAAAGCATGCTCAGGGGTTAATTCAGCAGATACAGTTGTGATTGATATGAATTATACATGGGGATCTGATGTTGATAAGGCAATTATAAATGCTTTAATGGAATGTGCAGTATCAGGAACTGATGTGGATGCGAGATTTGAATCTCTTAAGAAAGAATTGCTTGCATTGATAGGCTAAGTTATCTGAAAAAAGACTACATAAAAAGGGAGGGGGATAAGTCCCTTCCCGTTTTTAATTAATGAGAAAACCTTATTGTGGGGCTTTTATAATAGGAGGTAGAAAATTGGAGATGGTAAACAGACCTAAAAAGAAAAAAAGTAAATTAGGTATGAGGAGAACAGGGTTTATTATTGCGTTTTTGGCACCAACACTTTTTGTTTTTTGTGTGTTCTATTTATATCCGATTATTACTGTATTTGTAACATCATTCTGTAAATGGGATTATACCAACATTACAAGTCCTGAATTTTTTGGATGGAATGATTTGTGGAACAACTATAATTATATTTTTAACAAGTATCCATTTTTTTGGGAAGCTCTTAAAAACTCGACAAAATGGGCGATAGTGGGAGCAGTTGTACAAATTCCGATTGCGACATTAATTTCTCTGGCTTTGTCCAGAAAGCTAAAAGGAATAAAATTTGTAAGAATTGTTTATATTATTCCGAATATGATATCAACAGCTGCTATGGGTGTGATTTTTTTTCAATTATACAATCCGTCTTATGGAATTATCAATCCTATAATTCGTTTGTTTAATAAAGACTTTTCGGACAGCATACTTTTATTAAAAGGACCTGCATTTGTCGCTATGACATGTGCCTATATATTCTTTACAGGTACTACAACTTTAATGATTCTTGGCAATATTATGGCTGTACCGGAGGAGATAAGAGAAGCTGCCATGCTGGATGGAGCAAGTGGTTTAAAACAGGATCTGCATATTACAATTCCAATGATTAAAGGAACCCTAAAAACAGTATCAGTCCTTGCGGCAACATCAGGATTCCTTCTCTATAACGAAGTATATTTTTTAACGAAGGGAGCGGCGGGAACTTATAGTATCAGTTATGTGATACGTGAACTTGCTATTACGAGTCCGAGAACTCAGTTTGGAAGAGCAAATGCAGTTGCAATGATACAGATACTGGCAGGAATGGTCATCATTCTTGTAGTTAGTTTTGTATACAGTTTGTCATATAAAAAAGAAAAACATTAGAGAGGAGTTAGGACATTGAAAAAATTTAAAAAAGAAAAAACAGTTAAAGATATGCCGATCGGAACAAAGATTTTTACATATTTATGCCTCATATGGGCATTAACTGTATCATTAGTTCCATTGATTTGGCTTGTACTTTCCAGCCTAAAAAAAGATCCTATGGCAAGACCGGGATTTCAACTTCCTGATTCTATTTGTATAGATGGATATATTTCCACATTTAGAGATCTTCATGTTCTTAGATATTTTGGTAACAGTTTATTTGTAGCGGGAATGTCTGTATTAATCAGTGTAGTTATGATATCAATGTCCGCATATGTGGTAGCAAGAATGGAATTCAGAGGCAAAGCATTAGTAAATATTTTGCTGTATTCAACAATGTTTATTCCGGCAACAGCCTTGACATATCCTGTATACAATTTGATTAATAATCTTCACTTGTATGATACAAGGGCGGCATTGATTATGATTTATTCATGCAGTGGAATAGCGGTAAGTTTTTTTGTTATTAAAAATTATTACAATAATATTCCGAGAGAGTTGGAAGAAGCAGCCAGAATTGACGGATGCGGGTATTTTCAAACATGGCTGATGGTTATTTTTCCAATTGCAAGACCGGGAATTATGACAGCGGCAGTACTGGCATTTTTGAATAATTGGAACGAATACTACTGGGCGTCACTTGTATTGATTACAAGAGAAAAATTGACTGTTCCGGCATTGCTTTCTACTTTTACAACATCATTTAATACAAACTACAATGGTTTGTTTTCTGCGATGGTAGTAATTATTCTTCCACCGGTGGTATTGTATTGTATTTTCAGTAAGTTCTTTGTGGAAGCATTATCAGGTGGAGCAGTAAAAGGATAGGAGAACAAGATTAATGAATAAAGAGATTAGAGAAAGAACAAAATGGTTTATGGATGCCAGATTCGGAATGTTTATACATTGGGGATTATATTCTGTTCCGGCATGTGGAGAGTGGATAATGTCACAGAAGGAAATGACAGTTGAAGAGTATAGGACATATTTTGAACAGTTCGATCCGGTAGATTATGATCCGAAAAAATGGGTTAAACTTGCAAAAGAAGCCGGAATGAAGTATGTAGTGTTGACAGCCAAGCATCATGACGGTTTTTGTCTGTTTGATTCCAAACTTACAGACTATAAGGCAACAAATACGAAAGCAGGTAGAGATCTTGTAAGAGAGTTTGTAGATGCCTGCAGAGAAGAAGATTTGAGAGTCGGTTTATATTTTTCAATTATTGATTGGCATCATCCGGACTTCCCCAAATACAGAGATCGTCAGCATCCAATGAGAAACAATAAGGCTTATAAAAATGAAGAAATAGATTTTGAACGCTATTTGGAGTACATGCATGGTCAGGTGAAAGAACTCGTGACCGGATACGGAAAGCTGGACCTTCTTTGGTTTGATTTCTCTTATGATGATATGACAGGAGAAAAATGGAAAGCAACAGAATTGATAAAAATGGTACGTTCATATCAACCGGATGTAATTATTGACAATCGATTAGAGGGTTCAGGTGAGAGCCATGGAAGTATTGCAACAGAACATCCGCTGATTTACAGTGGTGATTTTGCAAGCCCGGAACAGATCATACCTCCAAAGGGAGTATGCGATGAAAAAGGTGAACTGATACCATGGGAACTTTGTGCAACAATGAATAATCATTGGGGGTATTGTAAATTCGATTACCAGTACAAAACTCCACAGATGCTTGTAAGAAAGCTTGTAGAATGCGTAAGTAAAGGTGGAAATATGATTTTGAATGTGGGACCTGATGCAAAGGGAAATATTCCGCAGGAAAGTATAAATATTCTGACAGATTTGGGAAAATGGATGAGTAAAAATAAAGAAAGTATATATGGATGCGGTATATCAGAGTTGGAAAAACCGGATTGGGGAAGATATACACAGAAGGGAAATACAATCTATGCGCATGTGTATGAAACTCCATTGGGAGCATTGCCTTTATATGGAATTGCACCGGACAAATTGGACAAAATCACTTATTTGGCAGATGGAAGTGAGGTAAGACGTGGAGAAGCGTGGAATACCGCTCTTTATCCTGATATTGCATTTGTTTCATTTGGAGAAGATCCTGTATTTACATATTCGTTACCTGATGACAAAGATACCGTACTTAAAATTGAATTAAAAGAATAATAGGCAGTTATAGTTAGCTAAAATTAAAAATATTTAATTGGGATAGTATCTTAACTTAAAGCAAGATACTATCCCATAACAAGGGAGAAATGATATGAAACAGGTAACGAGTATCTTAATAGGTGCCGGATTAAGAGGTGGATATGTGTATTCTCAATATGCATTGGATCATCCAAATGAATTTAAGGTAGTGGCTGTTGCAGAACCGGATCCGGAGAGGAGAGAAGCCTTTTCAAAAAAACATAATATTCCACAGGAAATGCAGTTTGAATCATATAAAGAAATATTAAAAAGAGATAAAATAGCAGACTGTGCAATGATATGTACTCAGGACCGGATGCATTATGAACCGGTGGTAACGGCGCTGGAAAAAGGATACCATGTACTATGTGAAAAACCAATGTCACCTGATAAAGAGGAAATAATAAAAATGGGGGAGATGGCGAAACAATACGACAGGATTTTGTCAGTATGTCATGTTTTACGTTATTCTCCATTTTTTTCTAAAATAAAATTATTATTAGACGAAAAAAAGATAGGTCAATTAATTACAATTCAGCATATCGAGGAAGTAGGATATTGGCATCATGCCCATAGTTTTGTGAGAGGAAATTGGAGAAACGAAAAAGAGTCAAGTCCAATGATTTTGCAAAAATGTTGTCATGATATGGATATTTTAGTATGGCTTGCAGATAGCTCTTGTAAGAAGATAAATTCTTTTGGCAGATTAACATATTTTTCAGAGGGAAATGCACCTGAGGGAGCACCAAGATATTGTATGGACGGATGCAGTCACCATGATGAATGTCCGTTCTATGCACCAAGATTTTATCTGGAGCATTCAAAAGCGGTAGAAGATGGGCTTGTATATGCTGTTACCGATTATGTAGATTCAGAACATATACTGGAGGCATTGAAGAAAGGTCCATATGGAAGATGTGTTTTTCATTCAGACAATACGGTTGTAGATCATCAGACAGTAGAAATTGAATTTGAAAATCAGGTAACAGCATCATTTTTGATGACGGCATTTACAAATCAATGTGCAAGAAGAATTCGCTTGATGGGAACCAAAGGTGAAATAAAAGGAGATATGGAAGCCGGAATAATCGAAGTAACAGAGTTTGTAAGTGGTACAAAAGAAATTATAAAATTGCATACTCCAACAAAGGGACATAGCGGAAGTGATATGAGTATGATGAAGGACTTTGTCAGAATGGTGGGAGAAGGTAAAAAGGGAAAAACAAATGCTGATATTTCGGTGGAAAGCCACTTAATGGCTCTTGCGGCAGAGGAGTCAAGAGTTAATGCAGTGGTTATTAATTTCAAGCAGTACACAAAGCAAAATACTGAATGAGTATGGTTTATTTATAATAATCAAAGTATAGGAAAGAGAGCAAAAGAATGGCTATATCATATAATAAAAAGAACCGAATATTTAAACTTGATACAAAGAGTACATCATATTTGATTGGGATAACACCGGAAGGGTATGTAGGACATGTATATTATGGCGAAAGACTAAAGGGTGATGATGCTTATTATTTGCTTCGAACACAGGAGTCACCATATACGCCATCAAAAAATGAGAGAGAAAAATTATCATTCCTTGACCGCTTTCCTATGGAATATTCATCAGGTGGAATAGGGGATTTTCGTGAAAGCTGTATTAATATTCGTAATGCGTCAGGATGTATGGGGAGTGAGTTCTTCTATGAATCTTATGAAATTAAAAGAGGAAAATCGAAATTGGAAGGGCTGCCGGCATCCTTTGGAGATAAAGATGATGTAACAACACTTACTGTTAAATGTGTAGATCCTGTTTTGGAGATTGAATTAGCTCTTTCGTATTCGGTGTTTGAAAAAGTAGACATCATCACCAGAAGTGTGAAAGTAATCAATAAAGGAAAAGAGAATGTAAGGTTGGAAAAAGTCTATAGTGCCTGTGTGGATATGGATAATGAAAACTTTGAACTGCTTACACTCTGTGGTGCATGGGCAAGAGAGCGACATATCCTGAGAAGACCGATTTGTTATGGAAAACAATTGGTAAGTTCTGCAAAAGGAGAATCCGGACATCAGGAGCATCCATTTATTGCACTTGTAACACCCGGGACAAATCAACAGCAGGGAAGAGTCTATGGAATGCATTTTGTCTATTCCGGCAATTTTATCGGACAGGCAGAATTAACACAGTTTGATTCGGTTCGTATGGTAATGGGAATCAATCAGGAAGAGTTTTGCTGGAATCTGTATGCAGGAGAATCTTTCCAAGCCCCTGAAGTTGTACTTACATTCTCAGGAGAAGGACTTGGAAAAATGACACGCTCATTGCATGATTTCTATCGTCAACATATGATAAGAAGCCCTTATAAAAACATGAAGCGTCCGATTTTGATCAATAATTGGGAAGCAACATATTTTGATTTTAATACAGAAAAGCTATTGGATATTGCCGGAGTTGCAAAGCAAGACGGTATTGAGATGCTGGTTATGGACGATGGATGGTTTGGTAAACGTGATAATGATAGTTGCTCACTCGGGGATTGGGTTGTAAATGAGAATAAAATTACAGGAGGGCTGAAATATCTTGTAGATGAAGTAAAAAAGCTGGGGTTAAAATTTGGGATTTGGTTTGAACCGGAAATGGTTTCACCGGATTCCGAACTTTACAGAGAGCATCCGGATTGGGTAATCCATATTAAAGGAAGAAAAGCGACACAAAGCCGTCAGCAATATGTACTCGATTTATCAAACCCGAAAGTGATAGATTATGCCTATGAATCAGTGGCAAAAATCCTAAGGAGTGCGGCAATTGATTATGTGAAATGGGATATGAACCGTCTGCTGAGTGACTTGGGAAGCAGTTATCTTGATAAAGATTCACAACAAGAATTATTTCATCGCTATGTACTGGGTGTATACCGGATGCAGGAGCGTTTGATTACAGAATTTCCCAATTTATTGCTTGAAAATTGTTCAAGCGGAGGTGCCAGATTTGATCCGGGAATGCTTTATTACAGTCCACAAATTTGGTGTTCGGATGATACGGATGCAATAGAACGGTTGGAAATCCAAGAAGGAACAGCATTGATTTACCCTTTGTCAACAATTGGATCACATGTTAGTGAGTGTCCAAATCATGCTGTTGGAAGAATAACACCATTAGAGACAAGAGGACATGTAGCACTTGCAGGCACATTTGGCTATGAATTGGATATTACAAAACTTTCAGAAAAGGAACATGAGTTGGTTATACAGCAGACAAAGATGTATCACAAATATAATGATTTAGTTAGAGAAGGGGATTACTATAGAATTGCATCTTTTTCTGAAAACGGTTATTATGACTGCTATATGGAAGTATCAAAAGATAAAAAAGAAGCACTTGTAACTTATGTTCAGGTACGTGGTATTCCAAACAGTCACAGCAGAAGATTAAAACTGCAAGGTTTAGATGAAGATAAGATATATTGTTTGGAAGGAACCAATGAACAATATACAGGAGAGATGTTGATGAAATGTGGATTCTTATTTAAAGATTTTTGGGGAGATTTCGAGAGCAGGCTCTACTATTTTAAATAAATATGAGCTCCTTTGGGAAAGGAGCCCATATTAAATCCGGCTGACCTATATTCTTTAATGTTATTCCTTAACAATATCCTTTAAATTTCCGGTATAGTCAAAAATCAATTGAAGTTTTTCACCTTCAGTATCAGGAAGATTAAAGTCACCATATTCATCCTTCTGTGGTGATGAAGTCTGAGCAGTGAAATTATGATTTACAGTTGCCGGAATAGATATGGAATAAGCAATATCTCTTGGGAAGTCATCCCCCTCAGGATTATCTGACAGCGGACGATAAAGTAAAGTATTTTCTCCGGTTTTCCAGACCTCAGCATCTTGCTTAAATTCATTGCCTGACCACTGCTCAAAAACCTCAGGCTTATTGCTACCCTTTCTAACAACTATATACTCTGTGTTTAATCTACTATAGCTCATTCTCCATCCTACATCCTGATAAGGGGTATATATTTGGGTGAAGACCATCAATAACAAATCCACATCAACCAATTCCGCTTTGCCAATTGACTGAACTGTCTGACTGTCCGGATCAACTTTAAAAAGCTCAGAAATCAGAGGCTGTCTGCCTTTTTGACTGATTTGATAGACCGATCCTTCATCAATATCAAGTTCACCATCAGATCCACCGTCTACAATATCAATTTTTCCGTTATTTGCAAAAATGAGTGGAATATTAGGAGCCGTTTCTTCCTGTGTATCCATACCTTGCTGTATGAGCTGAAGGCTGTTTTCTTCTAAACGAGCCTTATAAATTTCTACACTTTCCAAAAAATGCGCTGTTCCGCCATAATACCCGAAGGTAAGATAATACTCCTTACCATCCGCAGTAAGTCCCTTAAATTCCGGAGAGGAGTATGATTCTTCATTTACATTAAGATCGCCTATAATAATATCTTTATCAGGCTGTTCAAAACTTCTTCCAAAAATCTGTCTTGAAGTAACAGTATACCCGTCTTCGGAATAATTATCACCTTCTATGAGGAAACCGCCGTTTACAAAACCGAGAAATACCACAGAAGCTCCTTCTTCACTTGCCCAAATATATGGTGTCTCTTTAGAACTTAAATCTATGACATCGGCAGAACCCCAATCTCCCTTAGCCAGATACTGACCATTTTCACTTATTCCAAGTATCACACCTGCTCCAAGCTCTTCCCTGTCTTCTCCCTCCATATTTACACTATAACTTTTTGATGTTCCGTCATCAGTCATTTCCGACAGATAAAACCTTTGATTACTATAGTACAATTTACCATAGCCGCTATCTTTAAAGAGCTCCTCCACCTTACCGTCTTCTTTTAGACGGCATATCCATGAGATACCGGTGGAAGTGGGATATTCTAAAAACTCACCAAATAATGCATTTTTCTCCAATGCATATTCACCGTATTTTCTAAAATATATATCAGAACCGATTTTAACAAAATAAGCACCGTTATTTATAATATTCTCATTTTGCATCTTACTGTTATCCTGATTTTCACCTTGCTTTTTGCTGTCACTTTTTTCTGATTTAACTGTACTTTCTGAGCTTTGCTCTGTTTTAGTATCGGATTCTATTTTTTGTGAAAGCGTGCAGGAACAAAGAATCATTCCCATACAAAGCGTTACAAAAACGGATCTTATTCTTTTTATCATATATCCTCCTTATAAACAAATCGTAGTTGTAATATTGATTGTTTTTAAATGTGACAGTTGCTTTTTAGAATCATTAACTGCTCCAATATAAAAGCAATAATATCGTATATGTTTAACTTTATTGAGTTAAACCAAGTAATAATTCCAAATGAATGATATGGAATACAGCATATTTATATGTCTTATTATAGCATTTATGATAGTTTCGGTATACAGATAAAACCAAATTATTTATTGGAGGACTTGTTGATAAAGTATATATAATACAGATGTTGTAAGGTTTTCTTACGCGATTTTAAATCTATATACAGGTAAAAGTCGAATTGCTTGCATGTTTTTAGAGAAGATAATACACTATATTTAGAGAATTGTTGATTGGGGCAAAAAAGTTAAAGAGTATTGTTATAGAATTTATTATGCCTCGGGAGAGTAAAAGTTTAATTTTATAAAATTCTGTATGAAAGAAACAGATAAAATATGTTTAGAACGGAGAAAATAATGATTGTTTTAATAACAGGTGCATCACATACAGGTAAGACTGTGCTTGCTCAAAAATTACTTGAAAAGTATAAATATCCTTATTTATCGATAGACCATTTGAAAATGGGTTTAATTCGTAGCGGATATACTAAACTTACTGTTAAAGATGATGATATGCTCACAGAGTATCTTTGGCCTATTGTTCGTGAAATGATTAAAACAGCTATAGAAAACAGGCAAAATCTTATTGTTGAAGGTTGCTATATACCCTTTGATTGGGTTAATGATTTTGAAAAAGAATATCTTGATAATATAAAATACTACTGTCTTGTTATGAGCAAAAAATATATTGAGAACAATTTTGATAATATAAAAAAATATGCAAATGCCGTAGAAAGTCGCATAGATGATGAATGGTGTACTATGGAAAGTGTATTAGATGAAAACACTAGATTTTTGACAGGCGCAAAAAAGCATAATGCAAACATTGTATTTATTGATGACAGTTATGAGATAGATATTGATTTGTGAGGAGAGGGGTTTTAAATTTAGTGTTTATAAAAAATGTGAGGTGGTGAGAGATGAGTATTGAAGCGGAAAACCTTGACTTACTTCGTAAATTGGTAAGGGAGTTACAAGCAGAGAATACTTCGTTAAAGAAAAAATTAAAGAAAGCGAATATAGCATATTCGGAAAGTTGTATATTTGAGGAAAAGATAGAAGATACATCTGAGTTTGACCCGGATCAAGGCGAACGAATTATCAGAAAGCATATTACTGAAGAAATGGCAAATAGGTACTTTGCAATGTTCTGGGGAAGAACAGATGTATATGCCAAGAGAGGGAAAAAGGTGGATATTTTTTAAGAAGCCTATTCTTGCTTCCTTGGCACGCAACTTTGGTTACCTTTTGTTGGATAGAGGGCAATCTTTAATTAATATGAAGTCATTCCAATATTATGACAGAATGTATCCATGTCAGGATAGGGTAAACAGTATAGGAAATCTTATTGCTCTGCCATTGCAGGGAAGGGCATTAAAAAATGGAAATAGTGCTTTTGTTGATAGTAATTGGAATGCATATCCCGATCAGTGGGATATTTTATTAAACCATACAATGAAGTTGTCGATGGAAGAGATAGTGGCTTTTATGAAAAAATGGAAGGCTGAAATCACTGAAGCAACAGGTGTTGTAACTGATGATATGGAATGTAGACCTAAACCATGGAAAAAGAAACAAGTATTTAATAAATCTGATGTTGTAGGCAAAATGCATATTATTCTTGGCGATGGGGTATATGTAGATGCATTGAATCTTATGCCAAGGATACAGAATCAAATAAGAAGCTTGGCGGCATTTGATAACCCTATCTTTTATAAGAATAGGCGCTTAGGATATTCAAATTATTATAATTTTAGTTCTGTTTATATGGGAAAAGATATTGACGGATATATTCGTATTCCAAGAGGGCTTAGAGAGCAACTTATAAATAATTGTAAAGAAGCCTGTATTGAGTACGAGATTAGTGATCAAAGAGAAATGGGAAGACCTATAAGAGTATTTTTTAATGGAGATTTGCGTACAGAGCAGGATTTGGCGGCGAACAGAATGTTACAGCATGATCATGGAGTGCTTAGTGCAACTACTGCATTTGGAAAAACAGTGGTCTGTAGTTATTTGATATCACAAAGAAAAGTCAGTACATTAATTCTCCTTCATAGCAAAGATTTGATTGAACAGTGGGTAGAAGAATTAAATAAGTTTTTAATTATAAAAGAGAAACCACCAATTTATAAAACAAAGACAGGTAGAGAAAAACGAAGAGACAGTGTGATTGGAGTATTAACAGGTAATAAGAACACAATTACAGGAATTGTTGATGTTGCTATGATTGGGTCAATGTATAGTAAGGGAAAATTCAATGATTTTATTAATTCTTATGGACTGGTAATTATGGACGAATGTCACCATTGTGGATCTAATACATCGATAGAAGTAATGGAGAGAGTAAATTCAAGATACGTTTATGGAGTTTCAGCAACACCAAAGCGTGGGGATAATCTTGAAAAAATAGTATATATGTTATTAGGTCCGATAAGACATAGCTATACTGCGAAAGAGCGTGCGAAAGAACAGGGGATTGGATATTATGTATATCCAAGATTTACAAGAGTTATTGATACAAATGAAACTAGGAATGATATTAGTGCTGCTTATAATTTAATAAGTAACAATAAATTAAGAAATGAAATGATTGTAAATGATACAAGGCAGGTAATTGCCGATGGAAGAACTCCGCTTATTCTTACAAGATATAAGGAGCAGGCAAAGAATTTATTTGATATTCTGTCAGGTGCAGCAGATTATGTGTTCTTGCTTTATGGTGATAATAGTGATAGGGAGAATTCTGAAATCAGAAAAAAATTAAAGGAAGTTTTATGTGAAAAATCAATTATTTTAATAGCTACCGGGCAGAAGATTGGTGAGGGATTTGACTTTCCAAGATTAGATACATTGATGTTGGCGGCACCGGTTTCATTTGATGGAAGATTGGAGCAGTATGTTGGGAGATTACATAGAGATTATGAAGGTAAGAAGTATGTGGTTGTTTATGATTATATAGATGCTCATTTAAAAGTTTTTGAGAAAATGTATTCAAAACGTCTAAGAACTTATAAGCGTTTAGGATATTCTCTAATTTCGAATACAACATTAGATAAACAAGTTGCAAATGCAATTTATGATTCAGGGAACTATATTGATATATTTGAACAGGATATTGTCGAGGCAGAAAAGAGAATAATTATTTCAAGCCCAAATATTGTTCAGGAGAGAATTGATAGAATAATTTATATTACAAAACAGCAGGTGGAAGCAGGATGTAAGATAATCGTGATAACAATTGATCCTGAAAAAATGAGTTTTGGAAGCATTAATGATTATCATGAAATGATTAATCAGATGAAAGTATCAGGAATACAGGTTGTTATTAAAGATGAGGTAGATGAACATTTTGCAGTTATAGATGAAGAACTGGTATGGCATGGTGGTATGAATCTTTTAGGCAAGGAAGATGTGTGGGATAATTTGATAAGGATAAAATCTGCTGTTGTAGCGGAGGAGCTGTTGGAATTATCGTTTGGAAATTAGCAGTTTAAACATTATTTTTGTATAGAATAATTTTTATATAAATTGTACTAATGAATTTAGTTATTGAAAAAATTGAAGTATTTGCATTGATAAAAGTAATTTGAGCATAGTGGTAGAAGTTAACACTGGTAGTATAAAAACAACGACAATATGTTCGAGTTTTCATTTACCGAAGGGAGTATATTTGATATAATTCTAAATATTAATTAGCATACTAGGAGTGAGAAAATGTCTGGAAATTTATTGTTAAGTCCGGTGTTAAAATGGGTTGGTGGAAAGAGACAGTTGTTGTCTGATATAGTTCCAATGATTGATGATAAGTGCTCAATGTATGTGGAGCCGTTTATTGGTGGTGGTGCTATTTTATTTCATATGCAGCCAAGGAAAGCTATTATTAACGACTGTAATATAGAGCTTATTAATGTTTACAAAACAGTAAGAGATAATGTCGATGATTTAGTAGAGGTGCTGAAAATACATGAAGAAAAAAATTCATCAGATTATTATTATGAAGTGCGTGCGTTAGATAGAGAACCTATATTTAAGGGAATGTCTAACGTAGAAAAAGCAGCAAGAATTATTTACTTGAATAAAACTTGCTATAATGGTTTGTATCGTGTTAATTCTGCCGGACAATTTAATTCTCCTTATGGAAGATACAAAAACCCGAATATTGTTAACGAGGCGGTTTTAAGAGCAATTTCAAAATATTTTAATGAAAATGAAGTACTGATACTTAATGGAGATTATAAAGAGCCATTAAAACATCTTAAAAAAAATTCGTTTGTATATCTTGATCCTCCATATATGCCGATTTCAGAATCATCTTCTTTTACTGGATATACTGAAGGGGGATTCGGATATGACAGTCAAGTTGAATTGAAAGAGGAATGTGATAAACTATCTCGTCAGGGAATTCGGTTTGTACAGTCAAATTCAGATTGCGAAGAGATAAGGGAATTATATAGGTGCTATAAGATTAAAACAGTTAAAGCGAAGAGGAGCATTAATAGTGTGGCAAAAAAACGTGGTGAGATTAATGAGGTACTAATATATAATGGGTAATACAATTTTAGCAAATGAAGCATGGCAAAAGCTCATTGATAAGTATGACATTTTAAATAAAGTTAAAAAAGATGGAATATTTCATATAAAAGCAAGTGAGATAAAAGAATTTAAAGAACCAAGATTGATGGCAAAGTGGGACTGTAATGCAGCTTTGCCTTCAGTATTTAAAATTAATAATTTGAATATCCTGCCAGATAGTAGAAGCTCTTATATTCTGGGAGATTTTCTTTTGTATGAGGAAATCCCGGAATTGACGGAATCTGTAAATAAAATGGATTATATTGAGCTTCCGGAGTACGAAACTATAGATGTTAATAATGTTTCTTCTGAGGCTAATGCGATTAATGTACTTATTCTTTCCGGAATTCTTGATGACTTCCTTGAAGATGAGGGAACCGTTGAAACATTTAATGGTCGAATGGGAACAGGAGAATTCGAGTTTGTAGTTGATACAGTTAGAGGCAATAAACAGAAGATATCTGTGAAAAATGCACAATGCGAAATAGATGGGGGATTTGAAAATGATAATGATGTCATTATTATGGAAGCAAAAAATGTAATTAATGAGGATTTCCATGTAAGGCAGTTATATTATCCATTTAGATTATGGAAAAATAAGGTTACAAAGCCAATAAGATTGATTTTTTCTATATACTCAAATATGATATTTCGTTTGTTTGAGTACAAATTTGTTGATGAAAATGATTACTCTTCAATAAAATTAGTAAAAACAAAGAACTATTCTCTTCAAGATACTACAATTGAGGTAGAGGATTTAATTGAGGTGAGAAATAATACTACAATATTTTATAAGGATAATCAGTATGAAGATTTAAAGGTGCCATTTATTCAAGCTAATTCCTTTGAAAGGGTTATTTCATTGCTTGAAAACATGAAAGATAATCCAATGACTACGGAACAAATTGCAGAGTTGATGGAGTTTGATATGAGACAGTCAGACTATTATTACAATGCAGGAGCTTATATTGGTTTATTTGAGAAGAAGAGTGAAGATAAACAAAAGAAGGTGTTTTTGACAAAACTAGGTGAGAAAGTATTTTCATTAAACTATAAACAGCGCCAGTTGAAGTTTGTGGAATTAATCTTACAGCATCAGATTTTCGCAGATTGCTTTGATATGGTTATTGAAAATGGTGGAGAGATGATAGATAAGAAGGTTATTGAAAATATGATGCGAGAATATAATGTATGCAATGAAGGACAAATTGTTAGACGAGCAAGTTCTGTTCAGGGATGGTTGAAATGGATATTTAATCTAAGGAATTTATAGGGTGAGTTATATGAAGTGGGAGCCGGATGATTTCAAACTTGAGAAATCATCAGTGTGGTCTTTTCCGGAAAGAGGGAATTGGGCGACACATGATGCAAATTATAGAGGAAACTGTTCGCCATATGTAGTGCGTAATCTACTTTTGCGGTATTCAAAAGAAGAAGATTGGATTTTAGATCAATTTGTAGGTGGTGGGACCTCTTTAGTAGAGGCTAAGCTTTTAGGAAGAAATGCGATTGGTACTGATGTTAATCAAAAAGCTCTTGACAGGTGTAAAGAAAAGATTGCTTTTGCATATGGTGATGTAAAAGTTGAAGTGCGAAAAGCAGATGCAAGAAATCTGAATTTTGTAAAAAATGGAAGTATTGATTTTATATGTACGCATCCGCCTTATGCAGACATAATTAGGTATACCGATGGAATAGATGGCGACATTTCTTTACTTGATTATAATGATTTTTTAGGTGCCATGGCTCAGGTGGCAGAAGAAGCATTTAGAGTATTAAAAAGTGGAAAATATTGTGCCTTTGTAATGGGAGATATTCGTCAAAAAGGCTTTGTTAGGCCATTAGGTTTTGATACCATGAAGGTCTTTGAAAAGGCAGACTTTAAGCTTAAGGAAATAATTATAAAACAACAGTATAATTGTAGGATGACAGAAAAATGGGAGAAAATTAGTATTGAGAAAAACTTCTTCTTATTATCACATGAGTATGTTTTTATCCTAAGAAAATAGAATGAGGTATAAGAGATAAATGGAAAGTAAATTTAGTTTTCTAAAGGAATTTAGAGGAAGAAATGATTTAGAGAAGTCATATGGAGATAATGCATTATTACTATATGCACTACAACTGAGATTCGATATTGAAGATATAGACTCCGTAGCAGCAGAAGCACTTACAGATGGTGCAGATGATAAAAAATGTGACTTGATTTATGTGGATAGAGAATCAGGCGTAGCAGTTGTTGCGCAAGCATATAATAGACCAAATGCAAAATTGGAAGATTTAGCAAAAGAAAACAAGGCAAGTGATTTAAATACTGCTGCTGCTTGGGTGTTTACAGAAGAGCTTTCAGAGATTCCTAATACCATTAAAGATGCTGTATTAGATTTACAGGATGC
The DNA here is from genome assembly GCF_017565785.1 of Lachnoanaerobaculum sp. Marseille-Q4761. Taxonomy (NCBI): domain Bacteria; kingdom Bacillati; phylum Bacillota; class Clostridia; order Lachnospirales; family Lachnospiraceae; genus Lachnoanaerobaculum; species Lachnoanaerobaculum sp. Marseille-Q4761. Next base: position 174,185 of record NZ_JAGEKB010000001.1, on the reverse strand, counting down.
TATTAAAAAGCAGGAAATTTCAACTGTATATTTTTGGTATGTTCACAATTTGGATGAAAAGAGAAATCCAAAGATAGAAACTGAAATGAGGGCAGTACAAGCGCAAGTTCAGGCGTCTGTAAATAGTAAGTACCCAGATGAAGAACTTAAGATAAGCACTTTAGAGGTTGGATTAAATACAATTCAAAAGTGGTTTGACAATTCTACCAGAAGAATATCTATTGAAGATAATTTTGTGGTTGATTGCAAAAATGGTTTTGAATTGGACTCAAACAGTTGGCGAGCATATGTTACAGCAGTTTCAGGAAAGTGGCTTAGGAGCATATATTTAGATAAGCGTGACGATTTATTTTCGGGAAATCCGAGAAGTTTTCTTGGTAAAGGAAAAAGGAAAAATAGTATAAACAGCGGTATTATCGAATCCGTGCAAAAGGAGCCAACAAACTTCTGGGCATACAATAATGGAGTTACGGCACTTGTTAATGATTTTCATTATGATGATAAAAAAGAAGAATTAACAATAAAAGGAATAACCATTATTAACGGTGCACAAACAACCGGTGCAATTAGTGCACCTGAAACAGTGAATGATGACTTTTATATTCCGTGTAGATTTATTGTATGTAATGATAAGACTATAATAGAATCAATTATAAATAATAACAATAAACAAAATGAAATTTTACCATCTGATTTAAGAAGTAATGATAAGCAGCAGGAACGTTTAAGAAACGATTTCAATAAATATCCGGCATTGTTTTATAATGGTGGTCGAAGAGATGATAAGACTGTTAAGAACAAAATTGTTTTTGACCCATATTTAGTAGCTCAGACTGTTCTTGCATTTCATGGAGATTGTGTAGTTGCATATAATGGAAAAAAGCGTATTTGGGATGAGGATAAGATTTATGCACAGGTGTTTACAGATCAATTAAGCGTTGAACATATTATTTTTATTTATTCGTTATCAAAGGCAATTGATGAATTTAAAAATAACTTGAGAAAGAAAAAAGAATCGCGCACAGATACTGAAGAAACACAAATGGAGTTCTTGTCTAAAAGGGGATCAAAAATGCTGATGATAGCAACTATATCTGACTGTTTGGAAGATTTATTAAGTGCAAAAATAAGTGACAAATGGAAATTGAAATTTAAAGATAATTCTGATTTTGAAAAACTTATACAGATGTGGTTGAAAGTCATAGGGGCAATTATTTCGTTTAGTAAAAAGCTTGAGCCGGCTTTACAAGATGGATTAAAAAATAAAGAACAAGCTAATGCTCAGATAGCAGAGGTCAAAAGTATGGTAGCTGCGGTTAATGAGATGTTGACATCACAACTAAAAAAAGTTATTGACGAGATAGAGAGGTGATTAATATGAATAATGAAAAACCTATAATTCAATCTAATGGTTATAATGGAAGTGAACCAACTAGGATTTGCCCTCATTGCGGTGAGGAAAAAGCATTAAGTGATTTTGGGTTTAGAAATATGGGAAATGTAAAGATTAGAAATCAATCATGGTGTAAAGACTGTCGTAGTAAGACACGATAGTATATATGAGTAATCTACAAAAATACTATGTTTTAAACCACATAGAACCAAGTAAAAAACTAGATTATATGCTAAAATAGAAGGGTAATCCTATATTGGATTGCCCTTTTAGTATACAAATTTCAGGGAGAAATAATGAGAGAATTTAAAACAGGATCAACCCTTCTTGACGGCAATCTGGCATTGTCTATAGCATCTGCATTAACACCTAATGGAGTAGAGGATAATCCTCTTTTTTTCAATGGAGAAATTATAAATCCGACAATAGTTTCAGGTGGACTTTTGGTACTTGCAGATATAGTCGGTACAAGATATTTTAATTACGTACCGGTAGCACAAAGAGATCCTATTCTTTGCGCACAGGGGGATAGACTGAGAGCGGAATGTTTTTCCGCTTGCAATGGCGTTTATGCAAGGCTTGATGTTTTTCAAAGTGCCTTGGACGGCGAGATACTTTATGGTACTACCAATGTAGATATCGGAGCTGATTTAAGAAAATCTCTTTTTAATATAAAGCAGGGAGACAGACTGAAGTTTCGCATAGGAGATGACGGCTTTAAGACTCTACACAGTAAGAATATTGATGGTGGTGTGTTGACAGATATACATATACAAAGACCTGTAAAAATGCCTGACAGATGGGTGAGAGCACTTGGTAACTGTGTCATACTACATCAAAATATGGAGTACAAATTCCATATTGAGGGGATGCAGGCAAAGACATTTATTGCAATGTTACCGGCGGCTACAGGAAAGGAGCGGTCAGGATGGCTGACACCTACAAAGACAGGTGTGATGTTAAAACCGAGAGAAGAAAAAATGAGTGTATATATTAGCGGACTTCATAGACTCAGTGCACTTAAGAGGATAATGAGTAATGTTAGTGCTGTATATTTTTATGCACCGAAGGATAGCGAGCCCGGGCAGATGATGATTGAGGTATGTATGACCGGAGTAAATATTACACTTAGTTTGACAGCAAAGAGCTATGAGGGGTATTCAGGCGAAGGGGCATTACTTGATTCACTTTCGGATTTAAAAATATTAGAGTATTCAGACAGAATTGATAATATATTGAATTTTGAATCAAGGCTTGATATTGATAAGATGTCAAAATCTATGGGTATGGTAAAAAGTGATACGAATGCGGCACTGGAGCTGCTTGCCGTCTCAGGAAAACTTGGGTTTGATGTAAGAGAGAGGGCATTTTTCCATAGAGAATTACCGGATGATCCGGATAGAGTTTTAAAGGATAATCCAAGACTTATAGGGGCAAAGAAGCTTATTGAAGATACTGAATATATTGAAGATAATATATGGCATGTAAAATCAGGAGATACAACATACAGAGTTATTTATCCTACAGATGAAAACCTTGAGAATGCAAAATGCACTTGTACATGGTATCTGAAACATAAAAACGGTAGAGGGCCGTGTAAACATATCCTGGCAGTGAAATTGAAAAAAGAAAAAGTGTGAAAATAATTTTTATTACTATTCGTTAAGGCACTAAGCGGTAAAATGGAGGTCAGTATGGCAAGCAAACTTGAAAAGTCAGTTGAAATCTATCGTTCTCTTGGATATGAGGAAACAGATTTTAAAGATATTTTAAACCTTGGGATAGGAAAAAAGGAAGAACAAAAAATTGCAAGAGAGGGACTAAAATCCGGAGAGTGGTCGGAGATCAAACAATTATCGGAGAACAGTTACGGTTTTGTTCCTGTGGTGGATGTAGACTTAGGCAAACTTGCAATTTTCGCCATTCGTGTGGGTGTGGATGCAAAGAGAGCGGCAAATGTTTTAAGGGCGGGCAGTGAAGCTGCTCTAAAGGCTATTGAGGCTCGTGGAGATACTTATGCTATGAGCTTTATACAAGCTGCCTGTACTTCAAACAGAAGAGTATGGGAGCATTCATTGTCGGTTCTTGGTATGTTGGCATTGAAACTTGTTCATGAAATGAATCTTGAAATTCCTGAATCTGTGGAGTATATGAAAGACTGGGCGGCAGCAGCGGCAATTCTTTTAATGTCAAAAAGAAAAGACTACAATTTTGATGAGGATTTTGTGATTGAAAAGGAAGAGATTTTAAGAAGGTTCAAGGAGCATATAGAAGCCGGAGTGGCCTTAAATGTGCCTGCAACCGGACCTTTTTCATCTTTACTCATATGGGGCGTACAAAATAATATTCTTGATAAAGATATGGCAATGGAGCAGGTGTTTTATGGACTTAATATTGCACAAAGACCGGGAGACAGAAAAGAACTTGTAAATGTTTTAGAGCAAATCGGACTTAGTGACAGAGATATTATAGAAAGAACGGAAACAATTATTCCACTGCTTGGTCTTGGAGAAACAGCAATACTTGAGCGATTTGCACCTGTACTTATAGAGAGTGCCGCTGAAGATTGGTTGTATACAATACTTATTTCCTGCAGTTCGGCAAAGGTGAAAAAAATAAAAAAAATGATTTTGAATTCTGCTTTAAGAAGGGAAAACCTCAAGTCTGTGAATGAGTATGAAGAATGGCTCTTACTTTATAAGCAGGATGAAGATAAAAGCATAGTAAAGCTTGCGGGGAGCATTGAAAACAAATGGGGATTAAAAATCGAACAAGAAGCTATAAAGGAAGAAGTACAAGGGCTTTGGAGAGAAACGCCTAAGCTTTGGGATGTTCCCAAGTTCGCTCTTGGTAAGATATCATCTGAGAGATTAACAGATTTTGCCTCAGTTATTTCTGAAAGAAAGGACTTTATTGAAGATATTGTTTTTGAGAGATTTATTGCAATCGCAAATAATATTGCTTACAGAAATCCGGATGAAGCTAAAATGAGCCTTGCAGGTATTCCAAATGGTGATGCAGGAGGATTAAGAACACTTGGAAGATGGGCTAAGAATCTTGAAATGAATATGATAAAAGACACAAGGGAAAATGTGTGGAATGGTGAAAAAGAAGTCTTAATAATCAGATACCATGACCTTATGTATATGCGAAGAGAGCTATTGTTTAATTCTATGGGCAAATGGCCTTGCTTACTGAGTACACCAAGCTACGTGGATCTAAGTATCAGTTTAAGTGATTTAGTGGAACGCTTATTAATGTATGAAGATAAGAATTTATCATATGTTTCAGAGCCTGATTTACAGCTTGCAATTACAAGGCTGGATATGGAATTGCTTACAGATGCAGATATAAAAAAATACACGGAAGAATTAAAGAAGATGAACCTGAAAATAGAGCTTCCTTCAGGAGAAGTGCTGAAGGATGAATCAGGTGAAGAGATTTTAGTCGGTGATTTGATTGCCGGATATTTAAAAGATCCATACATTGAGCCTGAGTTTACACCGGGGAAAACGCCATACTGGAGAATAGAACTTAATATGCCAAAAAGCCTTAAAGTATTACCGAATAGACTTTCATACAGTCATGACGCAATGTTTACTATTTTTCCGACTTGGGGGGATTATTCTCTTACAGCGATACATAGAGATTATGAAGTTTACCATGGCCAGGGAGTTATCTTAAGGCAGATAGCAAGAAGGAGAAAGCCGGTTACAAAAGGTGCAATGATGAATTGGATCGCAATACAAGGTAATTTAAGCGTTGAGAATGCAGATGATATTATAAAGGCCAGTCAAAAAGCATGGGGTAGAGGACTTTTAACACCCGGAATAGCCGATATTTCTGAGCTTGACTGGAGTGGCACTACACCATCAAACTTGGCTAGTCTGGCTGCTTCAATGGAGAATATGGCAAAAGAAGGTATGCTGAGTTTGGTATGGATGGCTGCATGTGATGTAGTGGAATTATCGCTTAAAGCACCAAGAATGCTTGCAGGAACAGCTGAGATTGTAAAATTTATAAGAGATTATCTTAATGAAGTTATTTTTGCAGTAGAAAATAAGCTTGCCACACAAAATGTATTGGAAATGAATGCAATTAAAACTCTTGCAGCTAAATCAGGGGCTTCAAAAGCAGTAAGTTATGCGAAGGAAATCACAAATAAATTAAAATCATTTGATACGGAGGCTGTAAAAGAAGCAGATGAAAGTGAAAAAACATCTGATGTTAAAGTCTCTCTAAGTGATTTTGATGAGGTGTGGGTGAAATTACCTGAATCCAAAGCACTTATTAATGATAATGTGTCTATGGGTGTAAAAGCTCTTGAAGTAAGAAAGAATGAGAAGGTTTTTCAATTTAACTTAAAACTGCCTGATGTTCCTGAGTATGAATATCAGGTAACAATAGCCGGATGGGTTTACGGGCTTGCAAATGAAGGACAGGTTTCGGCATTTGTGGCAAATAATGATGGAAAAATTATAAATGAAGATGAAAAGGCTGTATGGCTTCATTATGACAGTGTGAAAAAAAAGATTATATTAAGTAAGTTCAGAAATTGGAGAGATGAAGAAAACGGACCTTTAAAAGGAGAACCTACCCCATATTCAAAGGCATTTCTTACAATTGCAGTGGCACTTTTAGCTCAGGATGGAGAAAGTGTATATGGTGCAAAGAGTCTTTTTAAGCAACTGGTAAAATCGGGTGAACTGAATGTAGATACATTAAGGGATATTACAAAGGAACTGCTATGTCATAAAGAGATAAGTCCCGCAAAGCTTGTAAGAGTGGTTGAGAAGGAAAGAGAACTTCTTAGTGTATTCTGGATTATGCTTAGTGAGTGCATAGTTGAGGCAGGTAAGGAAACTGTAAAAAATAATAAACCTCCGGTATGGATAAACCGCATTTTGGATATTTGTAATTACTATGCCGATTATCTAAGAGAAGCGGCAAAGAGAGGGTATATTTCAGAAGAAGATGCCAAATGGCAGGGGCTTTTAGAAATTGCCAAAAGCAGTGCCAAGTCTGCTGCAATTAATAAAGCAAAGAGTCTGGTAAAAGTGTTGGGAATAGGGTGAATAAAGAATGAGAACATTTGATAGGGGAATATATAAAACTTCAAAGGAAGCATTGAAGGCAGTGTTTGGTTATGATTCATTTAGGCCGGGACAGGAATCTGTTATAAATGCTGTTTTGGAGGGCAGAGATATTCTTGCAGTAATGCCTACGGGTGCGGGAAAGTCACTGTGCTATCAGGTTCCGGCTATGCTCCTTTCAGGTATTACATTGGTTATTTCACCGCTTATATCTCTTATGCAGGATCAGGTAAATGCTTTAAATGAAGCCGGTGTGGATGCTGCATTTATAAACAGCTCATTATCTGAAAAGGAGTTGAATGATACCTTCAAAAATGCATACAAAGGTCATTATAAGATTATATATGTGGCACCTGAGAGGTTGATGAGTGAAGGCTTTATCAGCTTCGCCAAAAGTATTGAAATTTCAATGATAACTGTAGATGAGGCACATTGTATATCACAGTGGGGACAGGATTTCAGACCGAGTTATATGGATATAGCAGAGTTTATAAATATATTGGGTAAACGCCCCATTATAAGTGCTTTTACAGCAACTGCAACACAGAATGTCAGAGAGGACATTATTTGCTCATTGGGGCTTAGTGATCCATATTTTCTTGTAACAGGCTTCGACAGAGAAAATTTGTTCTTTCAGGTAGATAAACCACAGAATAAGGAACGATTTATACTTGATTATATAGAAAGACATAGGGGCGAAAGCGGTATTATATACTGTGCCACAAGAAAAAATGTTGACAGTCTGTATACACTTTTAAGAAAGCAACATATTTCGGTTGCCAGATATCATGCCGGAATGAGTAATGAAGAGAGAAAGCAAATGCAAGATGATTTTGTATTTGACTATACAAGTATTGTAATAGCGACAAATGCATTCGGAATGGGAATTGATAAATCAAATGTCAGATTCGTTATTCACTATAATATGCCTTCAAGTATGGAAAATTATTATCAGGAAGCCGGAAGGGCCGGCAGAGACGGTTTAAATTCTGAATGTATATTACTTTTTTCACCTCAGGATATTATAATAAACAGGTTTTTATTGGAGCATAAGGATTTTAGTGATATTGATCCCATAGATGCCACGACGATCAGAGAGAGGGATATTAAAAGACTTCAGATAATGGAGGGATATTGCTATACAACTGAATGCCTGCGCAATTATATTTTAAAATACTTTGGTGAAGATCCTAAAAAGCCATGTGATGATTGCGGTAATTGTCTGCGGCAATTTGAAACTCTGGATATGACGGATGAGGCTAAAAAGATAATAAATTGTATATATGAGTCTCGTGGCAGATATGGTAAGAATATAATAATGGATACGGTTCTTGGAGCAAAGACTGCAAGGCTTACTGAAATAGGAGCAAGTAAATATAAATCCTATGGAGTTTTGGAATCATCAAATAAAAATCTGCTAAGACGGCTTATTGAAGAGCTTTTACTTGAAGGCTATATTTTGACAGGTGAATATCAGGTTTTAAAACTTGGAGATATAAGTAGACTTAAAAACACTGATACTAAAGTGATGGTCAAGATTACGGATGAAGATAAGGTCACAAATAGGAAGTTAAAGCCTAAGAAGAATATAAATGGTATGGATTCACTAACTTCTGCAGGATTTAAACTCTTTGACAAGTTAAAAGAGCTTAGACTTGAAATTGCAAGGGCTGAAAAGATACCTCCATATATCGTTTTCAATGATAAGACCTTGATAGATATGTGTGCAAAGATGCCGACTACAAAGTCCGATATGCTGAATGTTTCGGGTGTCGGGGAAAATAAATACGGTAAATACGGCGAGAGATTTATTGCGGTAATAAAGGGATATCAGTTATGAATAGAGGTGGAGGATAATTATTGAAAAATATGACAAAGTAATCGGAAAGCAGTTTGGAATAATTAAAGGTGAAAGAAATTTTGTTTTTATTAAAACAGGTGGAGGAGGAAATATTGAAGGTTTTAAAAATAAATATTTAAATATGCTCCTTATGTAGAGGTATTGGAACCTGAAAGTCTTAGGGATCGGATTAAGGAAGATATCGCATATATGTCAAAGAGATACTCTGACTGATAATGTTAGAAAGCCATATTAAAGCGTTTAAAAAACAATAAAAGGCAGATAACAAAACGCCCAAAATCTGCTGTCATTTTTAATGGACAGGTGGTTTGATAGACTCCTAATATAACAAAGAAGTACTTTGTAGATTGGAGGAAGAAAATGATAGCACAGATGAGTAGTAAATCAAAGATTTATCACAGACCGGGATGCAGATTTATAAATCGAATAGAAGAAAAGTCATTGGTAAGTTTTGACTTGGATGATGGAAGGATTAAATATTTAAAGCCATGTAAGTGTTGCTGTAACATCAAGTTTGTATACAATGGATATAGAGAAAATTTAAAGGATGTATTTAGAGATTTACCTATTTGGACAGAGCTTAGGGAAGATTATATAGGAGTACATACTGATTGGTATAATTGGAGAATCAGTCTGAGCAAGTCAAGTCAGGATATAAGGCTGTACCTTGAAGAGTGGAATGAAGAACTTCAAAAAGATTTGTTAATCAGAGTGGATGAAATCGGAAAAAGTAAGAATCTGAAAACAGCTATGAGATATATTGCAAAGGAAGAGAGGGTAGCCTTTTATCCTTGTAAGTATAGAAAGTATGCACTTGGAATAGAGTACTTAGCTAATAAAAGGGGAGTACAAATAGAGTTTGATGATACTGATCTTTATATTCTTACTGATATGGCTGCTTGGAAAATATCATATGTACAATACTTTGACAGGTATAAGTTATTGCATTGTCCATTTGATAATAAGCCTCTTACTATGGAGGAGGCAAAGACTGCACATTACCATGTACAAAAGGATGTGGCAAAGAATCAATCACCGTATAATCATTTGGAATATATTGTAAAACATGATGAAGCAAAAAAGTTAATACAGATTAGTTATAAAAAATTACCGAAAGTGACAAAGCAACAAAAAAAGTATTATCGTCAAGCTGAAAATAGGGAAAAAAGAAATAGTATCAGAAGAGTTTGGAAGCTATTTGAAGAGCTTGAATCAGGAAAGGAGAAATATGGCAGCAGATTTTAAGTATGATATTGTAGAGGAGATAGGTGTTTTATCGGAGAATGCAAAGGGGTGGAGAAAGGAACTTAACCTGATTTCATGGAACGGCGCCACACCTAAGTATGATATCAGAGAATGGGCACCGAATCATGAGAAGATGGGAAAGGGTGTGACACTAACAAAAGAGGAGCTTGAGACTCTTAAAAAACTTATGGAGTAACTATTTTAATATCAAAGAAAATTGAAAGAAAACAGTCAAAAGAGCATAAAAAATACCTTAAATAGAATTATATTGAGGATTTTAGCCTAATATGTTATTATATAATTTATATGGAGGTGGTTTTATGTGGAAGAGTATTGTTAGATTGTCATCTTTAACAATAAAAAATATTAAGAATGTAAAAAACGGTACAATAATCATGCCACATGAATACAATAGAAGTTTTGATTGTGGCAGTGCGGAAATACTGGGAGTTTATGGGCAAAACGGTTCAGGAAAGACTGCAATTGTTGATACATTTTCATTTCTTCAACAAATCATGATTGGTGAGGAATTAGACCAAAGAATAGCTGATTATATTGATACAGATTCAGAAAGTGCGGAAGTAAATGCCGAATTTAAAATATTTAAGGAAAATGTTTTATATGAAGTTGGATATTATATAATTTTTTCTAAGGGTGATAATGGAATATGTATTGATAGAGAATACATAAATTGTGCAATAAATCAGGATGGAAGCAGAACAAATAAAAATGTTTTCATGGACTATAGGAGAAATGAGACTGAAACTATTTTTAAGCCACAGAAACGACTTGAGGAATTGATTGGAAAGAATAAGGACATTAAAACAGATCTTATTGTAGCAAAAAAAATGGCTGAAAAAAGTAATTGCTCATATATCTTCGGCGAAAACAGCAGGGATATTTTCTTTAATAATGTATCAGACAAATTTAAAATTTATGTGGATGTACTGAGTGCATTGTTTAGATTTGCACTTGGAGATTTATTTGTAATAGACAATTCACACTCAGGTATGATTTCAACAAATGTTCTATTACCTATGTCTTTTCGTGTTGATAAAGAGAAAATCGGAATGAAGGGAGATTTTGCAGTACCTTTGATGGAGCCTTTTGTATTGGACAGTGAACGCAAAGAACTGCTTAAAGAGATTGTGGATCAAATCAACACAGTGCTTTATACAATAATTCCCGGAATGCGGATAGATATTAAAGAATATGGTAAACAAGCTTTAGATTCAGGTGAAGAGGGATGGAAAGTTGAACTTATGTCTGTAAGAGGAAATAAGAAACCTATTCCTATCAGAATGGAATCGGATGGTATTATTAAGATCATTTCCATTTTAAATGCCCTTATACAGGCATTTAGCAATGCCTCAATATGTTTGATTATTGATGAGCTGGATGCCGGAATCTTTGAATACCTATTAGGTGAGTTATTAGATATTTTTTCAAAGAGTGCCAAGGGACAGTTGATTTTTACATCTCATAATCTTCGTGCTCTTGAGATGCTTGATAAAGAAAGTATTATGTTTTCAACGGTTAATCCTAATAACAGATATATTCATATGAAGAATGTTAAAGATTCAAATAATCTCAGAAGTATGTACATTCGGAGCATAACGCTTGGAGGACAGGAAGAGCCTATTTATGAAGAAACTGACAGTTTAAAGATAGCAAGAGCATTCAGAAAAGCGGGGAAACTTTTGCATGAAGAGAGAAAAAAAAGTTGTGATGGTAATAGTTGAAGGACCTAGCGATGAAAATGCAATTGGAGGTATTTTAAAAGAACATTTTTCGACTAAAGAAGTTCAATTTGCGGTGGTTCATGGAGATATTACATCCGATTTTGCCACTACAAAAGATAATGTGCTGATTAAAATAGGAGATAAAGTAGAAGAAATCAGAAACAAGTATGGATATCGTTCGAATGACTTTGTCAGTATAATTCATATAACAGATACTGACGGTGCTTTTACAAAAGATTGTATACAGCAGAGTGATATAAAAAATATACAGTATTATGAAGATCATATTGAGACTGATGATGTCTCTAAGGTAGAGAAGAGGAATAAACATAAGTCAGAAATCCTTTCTAAGTTATATACAATACCAAGAGTTAAAGGTATTAATTACAGGATTTACTTTAATTCTTGTAATATTGAACATGTATTATATGATGAACTGAAAGATTTTACAGATGAGGAGAAACAGACTCTTTCAGATGATTTTGCAGAAGAATATGAGGGAAAAGTTGAGGCATTTATTGAATTTATTTCCGATCCCGCTTTTGCAGTTATAGATACTTATAAAAACACTTGGAGATTTATAGAAAAGGATATGAACTCATTGCATAGACATTCCAATATGCACTTAATATTTAAATGATATTAAATCTCTTAATTTACTGTATAGGAAGAGCAAAATTTATATAGATATTATTTATATAAATCCCCTTAAACAGATATGAAAAAACAGTCTGTTGAAGGGGATTTTAAGTTGGAATATTGTTTTTTGGATAAGTTTTGTATGCCGTCACAATATATAATCCCGTTAAATTTCCATATTAAAGGTATTAGCGTTACTATGACAGCCCATTTACCTTCACGTCTTTATATCCACTTTATTAAGATACAACATACCTATACCAAAAGTAATACAGATATAAAATAAACATGATAATATAGTAAGAGGTATATTAAGCTCTCCTTTTATATTTGTGCTTCCCATAGAATAAATCAGCATTGAAAACGGTGTGGCATAAAAAAGTCCTTTTAAATTAAGCAAAAGTCCAAATATATTTCCAAGGAAAGCAAGTCCTACAGGTATTGCAAAGGAGCGTATTATTAATGACAACATACATTGGAAACCTGCAATAGCAATAATACAGATTAAACTTGTAAAAATCCTTAAAAAGAATATCGAAGGTATATTACCCGGGATACCGAGCAGCTTTCCGGAAATAATATATATTATAGCAACCCATAGTATACAAATCATGGAAAGAGCTGCAGTTGTAAGCCATTTATCCTTTAAGATTTTAAATCTTGAGTTTGCTGTAAGTACTATATTCCAGTTATTTCCCTGATGCTCCATACGAAACAGAAGGCTTGCCAGAATAGCAATCAAAGGAGACAGGAAAAACATTCCTAAAAACAACGATTCTTGAGTCCAAAGGTCATCCCAGTTAAAGGACAGTACATACTGGTTTCCAAGGAAATTTATAATACCGATGCTTGCTGAAATAACAGGAATCAAAATAAAGGGAATCCATACAGGATTGTATTTAAGTTTTATAAGTTCAGCAGGCAGTATAGTATGTATACTCTTTCTTTTAGCTGTTGAATGAATAAAGGTAAAGTTCATTGTTTCCGGAGTATTAAATACTTTAAAGCCTATTATCATAGTAACAAAAAAATATATTAAACCTACAAGAACAGCCGGAATATTTATCTTATTCCATGAAAGCAGTATTTGTCTTGTTGCAGAATCAAAATCCATAGATACGGTACTTAGAGAAAACAGTACAGACCATGGTGTAAGTGAAAACTTGCTTATAAAAGCAAGGAAAACGCCTGCCAGTGTTCCGCCAAATGCGATAGAAAGTGCTGCAAACTGACTCTGAAATCTTAGTGAAAGCAGACATTGCAATTGGAAAATAATCATACCGAATATAATTTCGGATAATATTGTAAATACAAGATAAAAAAGCGGGAAATCACTTTCAGGCAGAATCTTTACAGAAAAATAAAGCAGTAAGATCGTCTGTAATATACAAAATAAAATTATATGCACGAAACCGAACATCAGCTTTGATATATAAAGTTTTGTTCTGCTATAAAGTGTAGGTAGAGTATTCCACATATTGCCTTTATTTTCCATATCAATACATTTGCTGGCAAGTACAGACATCATAATGGAAATCAATAATGTATTGATAAAAGGAATTGAGGCAAAAATCATTTGCCATTCCTGCCCCTGCGGCAGTCTGCCTTGTAATACATAAAGACAGTTTAAAATAATTCCGATAAATAAAAGTAAAGCTGAAATTATAAACTTATTTTTCTTAAATTCTATTAAAAGATACTGATGTAAACCTATTTGCTTCATAGTGATTCCCTTTCTCCGGTAAGTTCAAGGAAAATCTGTTCCAGATTTTCGCCGGTTGATTCAAGTTCGGATAATTTTCCCTGATATAGCATCTGCCCTTTGTGAATGATACCTACATAGTCAGCCATTTGTTCTATCTCATTAAGAAGATGGCTTGATATAAGAACAGTTATATCTCTTTCCTTTGGTAAAGAGGTAATCAGATTTCTGATTTCCATTATGCCTGCAGGATCAAGCCCGTTACTTGGCTCATCCAAAATAAGGAACTTGGGATCCCCAAGTAAAGCCATAGCAATACCGAGTCTTTGCTTCATACCGAGTGAATATGCACCAAGCTTTTTATCCTTTTGTTCATATAAGCGAACTGTTTTTAATGCTTTTTCTATTTCCGATTCATTTACACCCTTTAATTTTGCAATGATTTGCATATTTTCAAGACCGCTTAGATGTGGGTAGCCTCCGGGGTTCTCTATAAGGCTGCCTGTTTTATGCAGTAAAGACAAAAGATTTTTAGCCGATACATCTTCACCGAACATCTTTATTTCACCGGCATCCTTTTTTATCAGCCCCAGAATCATTTTAAGGGTTGTTGTTTTACCGGCTCCATTAGGTCCAAGGAATCCATAGACACAGGATTTCGGTATACTCATGGATAAGTTTTTGACACGATAGCTGCTACCACTCTTTTTAGATAAATTTTTGATTTCAAGTATTGTATTGTTCATATATATTCCCTTCTAATTACTTTAAAAGTTTGCCTTTGTCGCAGTCTGATTTTGCCGTTGTAGTCAGACTTTTAGTATTAATATTCCTAAAATCGGCATATGCAGTTTTTTGCATGTATATAGAATAATGGTCAAAGCTTATATTAAGATTATCTCTACATTATGATTACATTAAGAAATTCATTTTTATATATTGTAGGAGCTTATATAAGTTATAATAAGTAAAGAAAATAATATAGGAGTAAATATGGAAAAGAAAGATTGTAAAATCCTTATAATAGATGATGAAAGAGAGCTTGCAGGAGTAGTAGCGGATATTTTAAAAAATGAAGGTTACAGCAATGTAGAATCGGCATTCAGTTTAAAAGAAGCAAATGAAAAAATAAAAAAATGTCAAGTACATTTGATTTTACTGGATGTGATGCTTGGTGACGGAAACGGATTTGATTTTTATGAGAGATTAAAAAATGAAGGAATCTTTCCAAAACTGCCTGTGATTTTTCTCTCGGCAAGGGATGAGGATGAGAGCAGGCTGCATGGTCTGGGACTTGGAGCGGATGATTATATTACAAAGCCCTTTCTTCCAAAAGAATTATTGCTTCGTATAGGGGCGGTAATCAGAAGATGTTATACAATAGATGAAAATATATCGGAAGTAATATTGGGAGAAAGCCTGGTATCTTTAGATGGAGGTACAGTTAGAAAAAACGGAGAAGATATAACACTTACAGCAAAAGAACTTACGCTGTTTTCTGTTTTATATCGAAATAGAGGAAGGATAGTAACCACAGATATACTTTGTGAGGAACTTTGGCCGGACGGAAGCTATGGACTGGAAAATTCCTTAATAGTTCATATGCGACATCTGCGTGAAAAAATAGAGAAAAATCCGTCAAAGCCTGTATTTTTAAAAACAGTCAGAGGGCTTGGCTATAAATTGGAGAGAGCATGAGAATAAGGGGAGAAAGAAGAGTACAATTTATAATTAATATATTACTCTGTGCGATAGTCATACTATTTATTGATTTGATAATTTACAGCATAATAGTACATGAAAGCCAGGATGTGTATAAAACATCTGCCGGAGAAATAATGAATAATATGACCGGTGATAAAGGAAAATTCTCATTAAGTGTGGAAGAAAGTGTAAAACTTCATAGTAATAATGAATTTGCTTTTATAATTGATAAAGAGGGAAAAACTGTATGGAGTGAGAATTTACCGGATGATCTAAAAAATCGACAGTATACTTTGCAGGATGTGGCAAAGTTTTCAAGATATTATCTGGAGGATTATCCGGTACATACCTATGTAGTAGATGATGGGGGGCTGTTAATAATAGGTAAGTTAAACAGCAAAATATGGAAATATACATTGGAATATGATGTAAATAATCTTTTATTATTTGTTAAAATAACACCTTTAGTACTTGTTGTTAATATTATTTTATTAATTTTTATATCTTTGAAGCTTTATAAGGCAAAGCAAAGAATGAGAGAAGAAGAAAGGGTGGAGTGGATTGCAGGAGTTTCACATGATATACGAACACCGCTTGCTATTATACTTGGCAATGCACAAATGATATTAAATGAAAGCCCGGATGACAGAATAAAAAACAAAGCTGAAATTATTGATAAACAGGGAGTACGTATAAGAGCATTGGTTGAAAATCTAAATCTTTCAAGTAAACTTGATTTTGGAACAGGAAGATTTATAAAAAAGCAGGTTCAAATGAGTGTTTTTATTCGTAAAATCTTAACCAATATTATAAATACACTGGATGAAGATACAGTATCAAAGTTTGAATTTGATCTGAATATAGAAGAGGGTTTACAGGGAAAAACTTTTTTAATAAATGAGGAGCTTGTGGAAAGAGCGATAATAAATCTTATAAATAACTCTATGAAATACAATGAAGAAGGATGCACCATCAGCATAAACCTGAATGAAAATAATAAAAATACTGTTTTAGAAATAAAAGATAACGGGCAGGGAGTAAACAGGGAGTTTTTGCAAAAAATAAATAAAAAGTCCTATGCCTTTGAAAAAAGTATGGGCAATCACGGACTTGGACTGAAGATAGTAAAAAAGGTGGCAGAATATCATAGATGGAAGATTGAATTTTTGAAAAATGAGGAAGGCGGATTTAGTTGCAGGATGCAGTGGTAATGCATCAAAGCAAAATAATGGAGTCGGGCGGCACTATTACAGAGTATTTATTTTGGATAAATACTCTGTGGGTGTGCATCCGTATATCTTTTTAAAACGGCGATTAAAATATGCAGCATCTGAAAAGCCGCATTCATAGGCTGTTTCGTATATAGGCTTTTTTATATTAAGTTTCATTTTTTCAACAGCTTTTTGAACTCTGTAATTAATGAGGTATTGTATAGGTGTTGTACATAAAATATCTTTAAACAGGCGTAGACAGGTGCTTACACTTATATCTGCACTTTTTGCTATATCTTTAATACCGATAAATGAATCGTAATTATTTTCAATAAAAACAATAGCTTTTTTGATGCGGGATTCGTCTTTTTTTGAATTATTGGTATAAATGTTTTCTTCCGATATAAAATCCATATGATCAATTATTAAAGCAAATACATGACCAAGATCGGCTTTAACATTCAAAGGATAATCTTTATGCTCATAAGCACCCTGCTGCCAGGCATCTTCACAAAGTTTCAGTATTTTATTCTGCCAGCCGATTTCAGGAGATAATTTTATAAATGGAAAAGTACAATTATTTATAACAGGATCTATATAAGTTTGTCTAATGATATCATCTTTTGAACATAAAAGATCCGGCGAAAATATAAGGCAGTGCTGATGTCCGGTCACAGACTTAAGGTTTGCAGAGTGCAATATGCCTCCATTGGCAAAATAACCCTCTCCGGCTTTTAATATAAGTTCGCTGTTTGATATTTTGACATTTACAATGCCCTCAGTGATAATTACAACTTCAAATTCATCATGCCAATGCCATGGAACGGAAACCTTCACCAAATCATCGTCAAAGAAAGCTATCGGAAAATCCTTTGTTCCATAGGTGAGCATTTCCCTACCGTCTTTATCAACCTTATCGACAGAGTATGAAAGTGACATTTTACCTCCTATATAATGACCATATAGTACTATTAAAATAACGATAATAAACGATATAGTACTACATGTTTTGATTTATTTTACGATATAATACTAACATATAAAATGAATATTTGAAATGAGGTAAATATGATTTCTTTACTACTGGCTGTTATATATCTGGTTTTTATCAGTCTTGGACTGCCGGATTCGCTTTTAGGCTCAGGCTGGCCGAAAATGCAGGTGGTATTTGGAGTACCGTCTTCATATGCAGGTTATATATCAATGACTATATGCTTTATGACTATTATATCAGCACTTCTAAGCCCCGGAATGATTAATAGATTTCATACAAAGTGGATTGTAATATCATCAATAGTACTTACTATTTTGGGTTTAGCCGGTTTTTCCATTTCACACAGATATGAAATGCTTTTTATTTTTGCAATTCCTTACGGACTTGGAGCAGGAGCGATTGACGCATCTGTCAATCATTATGTGGCAAGCAATTACTCAGGCTCTGTTATGAATTTTTTACATTGCTTTTACGGAGTAGGAGCAATGATTAGCCCGTATATTATGTCGCGTGCACTTAAATATGCAAAGTGGAATGAAGGATATTTATGGACGGCTTTTGTTCAAACTGCTATTTTGGCAATTGTAATAATTTCATTGCCGCTATGGAAGGGCAATGAATCGGAAGCAGAGGAAGATAGGCAGGAGAGTGCAGGAATCAGAGAGAGTATTAAGGTGCCGGGAGTCTTGTTGACATTGATTGCTTTTTTTGCCTACTGTTCAGGTGAGGCAACCTGTTTTTTGTGGACTCCCAGCTATTTTGCAGGCACCAAGTCAGGACTGTCGGATGAAAGAATTGCAGCATTCGGAGCGCTTATATTTGGCGGTTTGATGCTTGGAAGATTGATTTCAGGTTTTATATCAAATATATTTGGAGACAAAAAGCTTATTAGATTAGGTATTATTTTGGAATTTATCGGGATTTTTATGTTATTTATTCCTACACAAAACTATCTGGTTGCTGCTATAGGCTTTGTGATAATAGGAACCGGTATGGGACCTGTATATCCCGCAATTCAGCATATGGCACCGACAAATTTTGGAAAAAGATACAGTGCGGCTGTTATCGGGCTTCAAATGGCATTTGCCTATACAGGAAGTACATTTATGCCGATGGTATTCGGGGTGTTGCAGCAGCATATAGGTATCGGGATAATGCCTGTATATTTGATATTTTTTGCAATACTTAATATAGGAATGCTTGAACTGGCATATTTAAGATGCAAAAAAATCCAAACCATATAAAATATATTTCCTTCTTATAAGCCCATATAATATGATGTCATTTTTATCGGACACATTATATGCTAGGATAAAAATATCAAAAAGAAGATTAAAACTTGGAGGAAATATGAAAGAGATTTATTTTACTATTACAGGTACAAGTCATCATTATGGTCAGGATTTTTTAAAGCCTAAGATGAAGGTTAAACTTATCAAGGAGACGGATAATGAATATGATAAGGAGGCAATCAAGGTGGAACTGCCGGGGCTTGGCACTATCGGTTATGTGGCAAACAGCCCTTATACGGTATTAGGTGAGAGTTACAGTGCAGGCAGGCTTTATGATAAGATAGGTGACAGTGCAAAGGGAAGAATTTTATATGTAATGCCAAAAGGCATCCTGTGTGAACTTATAAATCAGTAAAAGCTATAAAATAACAGTGGACTTTAGATTTATTTACAAACAAATATCGGGGTTAAAGAAAAATGTACATCTTTTGACAGTGTACATTTTTTTACTTATAATGATGTTAGATCGCCTAATGGAGGTATACCATGAATGTAAAAAGAAACACTTTGCTATTGCTTGCATGGTTTGTGTGGAGTGCGGCAGGCTTTAATATCTTTAGAATAGGATTTATAGAGTATAAGCCGTATCATAATATAATAAATTATTTATTGTCTGTACTTGTGTTTGTTGTATTTCAGATTTTCGTTTTTGGTAAACCGGTAAAAAAGCATACGGAAAGAATCAGTAATTACACGGAAGAAAAACATCTTTTTATAAAGTTCTTTGATAAAAAATCCTTTGTTATAATGGCATTTATGATGATATTGGGCATTGTTTTGCGTTCAGGGGGACTTGCGCCGAAGCGATTTATTGCGTTTTTTATGCGGGTTTGGGGGCTTCGCTGCTTTTGGCAGGTCTTAAGTTCGGCTATAATTTTATAAGAGCGGAATTTAAAAGATAGACATTAGAAAGCTTTTAAATTGCAGTATTCAGTATGGAATATTGTATAAGATTTATGGCGATATTTGATATTATTTTAGTGAACGGAGAAAGTTATGAATAGAGGAAAGCGACCAAAAATTAAAATAACAATTACAGACAGAAGAGGGAAGATGGGCTGTCACAGGGGGCATCATGTGGGAGAGGTTTTTGACTATGATGAGGATAGGGGGAAGATATGCCCTATGGCAATGCATTGTGCCTTTCCATATATTGATATTTTAAGATATGGCGGAAGTCTCCCGGGGCAGCCGGAAGGTCAGGCTGAGTTTTGCTGTTCGGATGCGGATGTTATATTGGTATTTAAAGCGGAGATGGTAGAAGAATAGGTGGAAAATCATAAACAGGCATTTATACTACCGGTAGAATGACAGAAGAATCTCCCAATGTTATTCTTTTACATGACTCTCCTATAGTTCAATGGATAGAATAATCGGCTACGAACCGATTGATTCCGGTTCGAATCCGGATAGGGGGATTATTTTATGAACTATAGTTTTCAATATAAGCTTGCGTCATAAAATAAAAAATTATATAAGGGCAGGTGTCCCGAGTGGCGAAGGGGGCGGACTGTAAATCCGTTACAAAAGAAACAACGCCGGTTCGATTCCGGCTCTGCCCATTAGTTTGAAAATGTAATACAATAATATATAGGTAAATCCTCTATGGGAATAAAAAGCTAATTTTTTATTTGGTATATGTCAGGCATTTTTATTGTACACCTGAAATGATATTGTATGGTAAAGAGATAAGCCGATATTATAATGTTAAATTTAAAGAGTCGGTTATTAGAAAAGCATATTATTGGAGGGATTATGAGAACACGAGAAATGGAGATGTTAAATGACACTTTAAAGATCTTTGAAGAAGGGTTTTATATAAAGGGGGGAGAGAAAAAAGATATAAAGCTTTCAAAAAAAGAGTTACATGCATCCAATGTTTTACTTCCAAATCAGGTAAGTAATATTTGTGAGTGTTTGAATAAGAAAAAGTGTAATGAAGAAGAATCTAAGTATTTTTGTATAAATAAGGATTCTTTTTCAGCTGCATTAAGTATCAAAGAGAGAAAGCCTGATGAAAGAGTCTTGGTGCTTAATTTTGCAAATCCTGTGAATCCGGGTGGTGGAGTAAGAAGAGGAGCAAGGGCACAGGAAGAGGATCTTTGCCGTAAAAGCTCATTACTTTTGGCATTGGAGGATGCATCAGCCAAGGAATACTATAGATATAATTCCACATTGGGATCTCTAATGGGTTCAGATGCTATGATAATGAATCCTACAGTGGAAATTATAAAGGACTTAAATGGTGAATTATTGGAGGATTCAACCATTGTATCGGTTATGACATGTGCCGCACCTGTGATTTCTCGAGGACTTTTTGGCATAGGACAGGAAGATTTTGAAAAATTATTTTTCAACAGAATAGTTTCAACTATAAAAGTTGCGGCATATTATGGATATAAATATTTGGTACTTGGTGCATGGGGCTGCGGTGCTTTCGGTAATGATGCAAAAACAGTTTCAGATTTATACTATAAAGCTCTGGAAGACATAAAATATAAAGATATCGCGCTAAAAAAACTATTTAAAGAAATACATTTTGCTGTATTGGATCATTCAGCAAATAAATATAATTTTAATGCTTTTGCGGAGTATTTCGGCGATATTTAGGTATGGAATAGGTGAGAGTTTTTTATTATTCCGGAATACCTGATGTATGCATTTATTCATCTTATGACAATGAAATTTAGTACTGCCATTTTTTCATAATATAGTATATAATGTTAAAGATTAAAAAGTCTTAGCCTTAGTAAGAGTTCGCTTATATTAAGTCTAAGACTTTGAATATTGTAAAGATATTATATATGGTTAGGTAAAAAGATGAATAAGGAACTTATAAAAGAATTGTCAATTGATATTATCGTAGATATTATCGCAGGTATTTTTATGGGAATAGGCACATATTGCTTTGCGGCAGCCTTTAAATTCCCAATGGTAGGATTTACAGGTCTGGCACTTATTATATATCAGTTGTCGGGTTTACCTGTAGGTATAGGAACAATAGTTTTAAATATACCTTTTGCAATACTTTCCTACAGAGAACTTGGGAAAAAGTTTTTACTCAAATCTATTAAATCCATTGTTATAACCTCACTTGTGATTGATGTGGTTGCAAAAACAGTACCGGTTTATCAAGGGGATCATATGTTGGCGGCTATATGTACAGGAATAATCTCGGCAACAGGATATTCGCTTATTTTTATGAGGGATTCTTCTACAGGAGGAGCTGATTTTATAATGGTACTGGTACACCATTTCTTTCCACATTTTTCACTTGGAAAGATAGCGTTGGTAATAGACTCTATTATTATTGTACTGGGTGTTGCCCTGGTTTCTAAGAGTATTAACAGCTTGATTTACGGACTTATTATAGCATATCTGGTAGCAGTGGTGCTTGACAAGGCTATGGATGGACTTACAGCAGGTAAGCTCATTATGATTATATGCGATAAGCCTAAGGAAATGGCTAAGGAGATATCTGATATTATAGACCGTGGCTCAACATATCTTAAGGCGGTGGGAAGTTACACTGAGGAAGAAAAAAATGTGGTAATGTGTGCATGCAGAACCAAGGAAGTACATATGGTAAGACAGGCGGCAAAAAAATTGGATCCGACTTCATTTGTTATTATATTAGACTCAAATGAAGTTGCAGGAGAGGGCTTTAGGCGTTTATAAGGGGAAAGAATGAATATATTTGAAAAAAAGAAAATAAAAGTAAAGGATGCCGTATTGGCACTTGATTTGGATGGAACATTGACCAATTCCAAAAAGGAAATAACAGAAAATACAATAGATGCTATTGACAGATTTATAAAAGCCGGAGGCACAGTGGTACTGGCATCGGGAAGACCGACATTTGGAGTTACTCCGGTAGCAAATATACTTGGGCTGGAAGAGAAGGGAGGATATATACTCTCATATAATGGCGGATATTTTTTTGACTGCAAAAATAATAAAGAGCTTTTTATAAAGGAATTGACACATGAATATCTGCCTGTGCTTGAAGAGCAGGCAAAGCACTTCGGTGTAAATTTAATGACATACAATCATGATAAGGCCTATGCACTTGATATTGAGGAGCCATATTATACAATGGAGGTCACAATCAATAAATTCATCAGGGTTAAGGCGGATCCTTTGACTCCACAGATTACATTTCCGATCATTAAATGTCTTATGACTGCACCGGGAGAGCATCTTGCAGAGGTGGAAAAGGAAATGAAAAAGCTTTGGGACGGCAAATTAAACATAGTTCGTTCAGAACCGTATTTTCTTGAACTTACTGAGGTGGGTATAGATAAGGCAAATACCATCACAAATATGACAAAAAAGCTTGGTAAGGATGTCGGCAATCTGATCTGCTGTGGTGACGGTTTTAATGATTTGTCAATGATTAAGGCGGCAGGAATCGGAGTGGCAATGGCCAATGCACAGGAGAAAGTGCGTCAGGCTGCAGACTATATCACAAAGTCCAATGATGAGGACGGGATAGTGGATGTGATTGAGAAGCTGTTTTACTGGGACAGATAGGATATAATTTGATTTTTATATAATCAATTAAGGCTACTTCATCAGTACTGTTTTGTATTATAGTAGACATGGCATAAATCTTCTTTGTTAGAATTTTTTTGTTAACTGCACTATAGCAAAGATTTAGTTTTATGCCTTTTTGGGCTGAAAGATTGAATTTTCAATGTGCGTTACACCTTAAAGGTGTGGGAAGTTTGAGTCTATAAAATAATACTGAATTTATATTCTTGATATGATATACTTATAAAGTAATTCAACTGGTAGTTTAGAAAGGAGTTTTATGGTTGGAGAAGTAAAAAATGCTGCAGGTCTTGTATTTGCTAAAGATAAATTTAATGTTGTAAAGAAGGCAGGGGTTAAGGGAGATTTAATTACAAAGCACAACCATGCTGAGGCATATATAATACTTACTGTGGTAAAGGGTGCGGTAAGGGTATTTCTTAATGATGAAGAAGCCCATGATTTAATACCTGGAGATATATTGTATTTTGACGGTGATAATTATATAAATGCAGAGTTTTTGGAAGACGGAGAGTTCTTTGTAACCCTTATTGACAAATAAACTTAAACAAAAAGGCTATCAAACAGTGTAATTGCTGTTTGGCAGCCTTTTGCTTTATATTTAATGGAGCTTCATATTCTTTTCTATTTCCAAAGCTTTATTTCTGGCGTAATTATAGCTGATAGGTTCATCTATATCAAAAGAATAATACCTCATGATGCTTTCTGCAGAAGAATGGAGCTTTTCTTTAAACTCTTTATCTGAACTGTTTTTCCAAGCATTGTAAATAACAGGCATTGCAGCCATATCACTTTCCTTAAGATCATATATATCATAGTATGGCAGATTACCATTCATATAGGCATTAAGATTATACCGGGCAACCACTGCATCTATATTGGCAAGGCAAAGAAGTACAAAAAGTATATTTCCTGCATAGAAACTTAATTTGGTAACAGGAAAGTTCTTCTTAAATTCTCCCATTATGATAAAGGCAAATACAAAACATAAGAAAATCATAAATACACTTGGAATTATGCGCAGTGTTGTAAGTCCATAAGTGCTTATATACAGATACATCTTGGCAAAGGCAACAGATATAAGCACCAATGTTAATATTGAATTTAGGATTATATGAATACGCAAATACTTATTATTTTCATTTTTAACGGATAAAATTTTCGCTACCGCAATAAATACTATATTTATTAAGGCAACAGCCAGAAGTTCAAAAAATCCTCTTCTTGCATAGTCTGAATAGGTAAAATCAGCCGGCAAAGAACCGCCTAAAATATCTATAAAATATGTAGCCTGTATGCCTATAAAAAGAATATAAAAGCAGCAAATAACTGCATTAACGGTATATAAACTAAGTCTTGGTATGGAAGCGGCATTATCCATAGTTTTATTAAACTTATCTATATTAAAGGACTTTGAATTATCCTCTATGGAGCTTCCGTAGATAAGTGCGTACAGGTAGGTTGCAATAGGTAGTGACCATATAAGAGTTCCGATATTTTTAGGAATACTGATATCGAAGTTAAATAAATTGTCAAAAATATTTTTAAAAGTAGCATCTGCACTTGAAAGCAGGAAAATGACAATCATTATAAACGGAGTGCCAATCAAAAGTCCGAGAAAAATATGCAAAAAGTACTTAGTCTTTGTACTTGAAGAACTTTTTCCCCTCTTTGAAAACATGCAAAGCCAAAAAGAAGTAGCGTTATGTATAGGAATAAGTACAAGTGCATTGATATAGTCATATAATATAAGCTCTGAAGTTTCACTTTTTATAAGCTTGTTAAATACCGTTACAGGAAGGTAAATAAGCATAAAACTCATAGCAATTTGCATAAATATACCAAGGGAATAGTTATAAAAAACAGTAAAGCTTATGGCTAAAAGTATCATAAGTATCGATAAAATAATGCTTTCGCTATTGAGCTTAACAGACTTTAATTTAGCATATACAAGCACTGAGATAACATAAAGTACTATGTATGCGGTAGCTCCCAAACCTAAAGTTGCTACACTTGTATTTAAGTTATAATATTTTGTGCATAAAAATGCCAGTATAAATACAACGGGCAGCATTATTATATCTACCGTTTCAAACTTATATTTAGGCTCTTTTTTTATCGGAACCTTATTTGAAGTTGCGGACTCCGTATTAACACCGGCGGTGGAAGCGCTTTCATTTGCAGTATTGTTTGAACCGTCAGCTATATTATTGTCTGCACTTGTGTTTGCAGTGTTGTTTGAACTGTCAGCCATATTGTTGTCTGCACTTATGTGTACAGTGTTGTTTGAATCGTCAGCTACATTATTGTTTGCATTTACAGTTACATTATTGTCTGAATTTATAGTTTCGGCATTATTTAAATTTATAGCTGTAGAATTATCTGATAAATTTTCGCTCATGTTAAAAACCTCCTTTAGTTTTCGTCAGGTACATATTCCAGTATATCTGCCACTTGGCAGTTAAGTTCTCTGCATATAGCCTCCAAAGTGGAGAAACGTACCGCCTTGGCTTTATTATTTTTTAGAATGGACAAATTGGCAGCCGTAATGCCTATTCGCTCGGCAAGCTCACCGGCAGCCATCTTCCTTTTTGCCATTACCACATCTATATTTACCATAATCATAGTTTTTCTCCTTATATGGTATACTCATTTTCTTGCTTTATTTCTATAGCCTCTGTAAAGACATTCTTAACTACTCTCAGTATAAGAGCCATAAATGCAGTGCCTGTAACTAGTAATACAAAAGGTAGATAGAAAAATGTTAAAATAAAGCATACAAATGAGACAATAAAACAGCACCACGAAAGCAGTCTAAGATACTTGGTATTTTCTACTATAAATACTTTGGACTTATGTATGTTACATAAGAGCTTATACAGGAGAAACAGGGCGGTATAGGCAAGTATATCAAGTATGTAAACTGCAATCATACTGAAAATTATATACTTTCCGATAAGTTCTTCCTTGGAAATAGGAATATAAATGCGCCTTAGGATAATAAATCTTATATCATGGTGTATGTAAATATTAAGCAATATACCCAGTATGGCAAAAACAAATATACATACCTTAGATAAAGCTATACTTTTATTTTGTGTCCAATTCATCACAACCTCCTACTTTACATATAGATATTTACAAGCTGTAAAAAATATTACTGCTAGGAGCATGATAACATATAATTTTATGTTTAGCAATAAAAATATATTGTTATTCGATAAAAAAATATTGAAATTCATTTGAGAAGTTTTTAAGATGAGTTGTTCTGAAGAAGGTTTTCTTTATAATTGTGATAACGTAATAATGCAGAATCATTGGTCTTAAATGATTGACTGAAAAGTTTATCAATGCCAAGTTTACTTACAAATTCTTTTATAAGAAGTAAGCATACATCGGAGGATAAGGCGCCTCCATAAAAATTAAGTTTAATTTTTCTATTGCTTTCAAGTTATTAGGCGTTTACAATACTAATAAAGGGCTCCTTTGTGTAATTTTGTTAAGTTTAAAGCACCTTAATTTTACCACAAATGGACGCTCTTTTTCTTCACTTAATAAGTGAAAGCAATATTTTGTTAAAATATAGTAATTATGTGGCTTTAAGCCACTTTCATGGAGTTACCATGAATAATCTAGGATTAACCTGAATTATTCACGGTACAATATTTTAGTTAATTACCGTGCTATAAATCTTTAAACTTGACCAATGACGCTATAACTGAATTAATACATCTAAAAATGGGCAGACTTCCCCCTAGGTAGAGTTTTTGAGTAGTTATTAAGCTCTCAAGGTTCGTTATTAGTTGCTATTCGAGTTGTACATATAGCTTGCTAATATTTGATATAGTCTCATAGAACTCATCCTTATATGGGCAACTGCTACACAGCTTGAATGTTATATACCTTGCTGAACGAATTACTTTTGCAGCAATCTTTAGCAGTTTTAGACGAACAGTATCAATTCGTTGTTTTCTCATATTTGCAGATAATGCTAATCGTCTAAACCAATTAAATATGTTATAAGCAAGTGCATGTATTTGGAGTCTGTTGGCATTTACAATTCTTGTATGACTGCTGACAGAAGCAAAGTCAAAACCTGTTTTACTTTCCTTTATGAAGTTTTCCATCAAGCCTCTTTTGCAATAGAACTTGATAAGATATTCAGGGGATGACTCCATATTTGTAACAATGAATGTATACATGTAAGTCATTTGGTTTTCAGGTTTTTCAACTTTACAGACAACACGTCTTTCATAATGCCAAGGACCTGCCTGATACATGAATTCACCATAAACTACAGCATAATCTACTTTGTTGTTTTTTGTGATTTCATCAAGTTCATCTACAAGATATGATACCTTATCACGAAGTATAGCATTTTCTTTCAAACGAATTACATAGCCGGTACCGTTTTCTTCACACTGTTTATACAAACCCGGTGTTGCAAAGCCACTATCTCCACGAAGGAGAAGTTTAATTTCCGGAAAATCTTTAAGATATTCATCAAGTATAGGCTGAAGAAATTCCACAACACCTGTGCTTGAATACTGAGTCCCATCACGAAGCTGAATTTTAATCAAATCTCCTGTGAGTCCATCATAGCAAACAAGTGGATGGTAACCGTTACTTTGATAGTGGAAGTTAAATGCTCTGCCTTCCTGTTTGCCATAGGCATTAAGAAGTGTTGAGTCCAGATCTAAAATGATAGCTTCAGGCATCTGAATACTATAAACTTTCTTTCGAAGGATCCGGTTCATAGAAAGGAACTGATTCAGTGAGTCCTCATCCATTCGATTATGAAATCGTGAAATAGTTGGCTGCGATGCTAAAGTGTCTTTATTCAGCACTGCTTTAAACACAGGATCATTTGTAAGTTCATCTGAAGAATCATCTTCAAAATAGCCTGCAATGATCATATATATCATCTGAAGAAGGTTTTCTTTATCAGTGTGATAACGGAATAATGCAGAATCATTGGTCTTAAATGATTTACAGAAAAGTTTGTCAATGCCAAGTTTACTTACGAATTCTTTTATAAGAAGTAAGCCTGCATCGGAGGATAAATCTCCTCCATCGAAATTAATTTTAATTTTTCTATTGCTTTCAAGTGATAAGGTGTTTACAATACTCATAAAGGGCTCCTTTGTGTGATTATATTGAGTTTTAGCACCTTAATTTTACCACAAATGGACGCTCTTTTTTTATTCACTTACTAGGTGAAAGCAATATTTTGTTAAAATATAGTAATTATATGGCTTTCAGCCACGTTCATGATGTTGCCATGAATAATCTAGGATTAATTATAAAAATTTTGAAACAGATGAGATAAAAAATATTAAATGAGAAAGGTAAAAGATGCTTGGGAAAACACATTTTTCTGTTGGAATGGCAGCAGGACTTGCAATATGCAGACCACAGAGTATAGAAATGCTGGTGGCAGGTACAGCTTTGGCGGGATTTGGAGGTATTATCAGTGATATAGATGTCGGTACATCAGGTGCCTATAATAAAGTGGAGCGCATTATAGGTTTGGCTATGGGTACTATTTTAGGAATAGTAATTGCAGATGTGTTTTTTCATGTAGGGATATACAACAGGCTTATGGCTGACAGCAATATTGTCCGTATTATAACCGGCATATCGGTATTTCTTGGGATATGTATTTTCGGAATGAAACAGCCGCACAGATCCTTTATGCATTCTATAGTAGCATTATTTGGGCTTAGCTTTTTTGTATATATGATTTTTCCGGATGTAGCCACATATTTTGGTATAGGATTTGCTTCACATATAGTTATTGATGCACTCAATGGAAAGCGTGAGAA
The DNA here is from genome assembly GCF_017565785.1 of Lachnoanaerobaculum sp. Marseille-Q4761. Classification (NCBI taxonomy): domain Bacteria; kingdom Bacillati; phylum Bacillota; class Clostridia; order Lachnospirales; family Lachnospiraceae; genus Lachnoanaerobaculum; species Lachnoanaerobaculum sp. Marseille-Q4761. The sequence continues at coordinate 144,930 of NZ_JAGEKB010000001.1, read as the reverse complement.
GCTTTTTTGGCCTGTGGGCAAGGGCTTTACACTACGGCTATGCTCTTCAGACGGAATAGTAAATAATTTACTTTTCCATATATCCAATCTGTTAATATTGATATTAATACTGACTTCAAGGCCTGTACTTTTTGTTTTACATAATATAATCGGTTTATTACAAAGATAAAATATATTTAACTTTTTCTAACCTCCTGTTTTAAAAGACAGGGCATTAAGCAAAGGTTGCCTGCAACTTTATAAAGAGGTTTCAAGTGACCTTCTTTTTTAATTGTTCAATTTTTTTATGTTTAAAATTCTTACACCGATTTTTCCCGGACGGTGATTTTTTATACTTCAAGTATATTGATGGTTATCTCAAGTATTTATATAATAGAAAATAGTATAAAAAAGGTGGGATTATGGGAAAAGTTTATTTAAAAACAAAGTTCGACAATGAAATAAAAATGGAAATTCCGCACAGTGTAAATATTGCAAATGCTATGTACGGATTTAGAGAACTTGGAGCAGAGATTATTCCATATCATATGATTGATGAGATTTATGATAAAGTTACGAGAGAAGATATTGTGCTGGATTATATTGCTCAATGCAACAGTATATTTGTTAAATTTGGAATTACACCGAGGATACCGGATTATCCTGACGTTTTGAAGCCATTTCTTGGTAGGAGGATTTGGAAAGATACTATAAACAGCATTTCAAGAAATGAAGAGAAGTGGTCTGCGGGTTATTTTGTAAAGCCTGTAATAAGTAAGGCTTTTACAGGAAAGATAATAGGCAGCATATCGGATCTTGTAGGATGCGGAAATTATTCGGAAGATTATGAGGTGCTTGTAAGTGAGCCTTTAGATATATGTGCAGAGTGGAGATGTTTTATACTATATGATGAGATAGTTGATGTCAGACCTTATGGCTTATTACTTGACAAAAGCAGAAAAAGCTATAAGTATCATTATGACTTTAAGGTATTGGATTCTATGATGGAGGTATTTGTCAAATGGGAGGAAAGACCGGTTGCATGCAGTATGGATATATGTGTTACAAAAGATGGTAAAACATTATTGGTTGAGCTAAATGATTCCTATGCGCTTGGTTGCTATGGTTTGGCAAGTATATTTTATGCCAAACTTATTTCGGCAAGGTGGAGTCAGTTAATGGGAGTGAGGGATGAGTTTCACTTTTAAAGTGTATAAATAGATTATTATGTGTTAATGAATTCTTAAGAGGGATAGATGGATAATATTTGGAAATCGGGAATATATGGACTGATTATCGGTGATGCAATGGGTGTACCTGTTGAGTTTACTTCAAGGGAAGACAGAAAAAAGACCCCGATAACAGATATGACAGGTTATGGAACATATAATCAGCCGGAAGGTACATGGTCTGATGACAGCAGTATGGTACTTGCAACTCTTGCAAGTATAAAGGATAGAGGAAGAATTGATTATAAGGATATTATGGATAGATTTCATAATTGGTGTATGTATGGAGCTTATACGCCATTTGATGAAGTCTTTGATATAGGAATAGCTACTTCAAGAGCCATTATGAAATATAGTAATGGTGCCAAACCATTGGAATCGGGTGGTAAAACTGAGTGGGATAATGGTAACGGATCACTTATGAGAATTTTACCTGTATGTCTGTATATATTTGAACAGCAAAGAGATATGAAACTGTCTGATGATGAATCGATAGATATTATACATAATTGTTCAGCTCTGACGCATGCACATTTAAGAAGTAAGATAGCATGTGGCATATATTATTTTTTAGTAAAAGCTATTTTAGATAAAGACGGAGAATTAATAGAACGACTGCAGCAGGGAGTAGATAATGCATTTAAGTATTATGGCGAAAGTACTGAGAGTGAGCTTGACAATTATAACAGACTTATTTCACTTTCAGAATTTAAAGATACTCCTGAAAATCAGATAAAAAGTACAGGTTATGTAGTGTACACACTTGAAGCTGCGATATGGTGTTTGGTAAATTCATCTTCTTATGAGGAAGTTATTTTAAAAGCTGTAAATCTGGGTGATGATACAGATACGGTGGCAGCCATAACAGGTGGACTTGCGGGACTTTATTATGGCTATGACAATATACCTGACAAATGGAAATCCAAGCTACAGAAAAGGGAGTGGATAGAGAGTTTGTTAAATTGATAAAAGTTAATAGTGTTATAAGAAAGGGGCTGTCTGGAAATGGCAGTCATAAAAGAGGGAGGAGTAACTCAAAACGAGTCACTCCTCCCAGTTCTATAATAAATTAAAAATCGTGTTGGTAGAAAAATCGTATACTTCTACCAACACGATTTTACAAAGAGCCAGTACTTACATCTCTTTTTCTTCTGTAAAACTATTGTATCTTGATACTTTAAGGAGTTTCAATCATTCAATCTGTTAACCGTTATTTTTTGGATCTAAACGTAATAACATAGCATTAATGGCGACGATGACTGTTGACACAGACATTAGGATTGCTCCTAATGCAGGGCTTAATGTGATACCAATAGGAGCCAAAATTCCTGCAGCTAGAGGGATAGCTATAAAGTTATAACCGGCTCCCCAAAATAGGTTTTGTTTCATTTTACGAGTTGTTTTGTGTGCTAAATCAATGAATGATCCAATATCTCCCGGATCGGATTGAGTCAATATGACATCAGCTGAATCCAACGCAACTTGAGTTCCAGCACCTATAGCTATACCAACATCTGCTAAGGCAAGAGAAGGAGCATCATTTACACCGTCACCTACCATGATAACTTTCTTTCCTTCATCTTTAAGTGTTTTAACTAACTCATATTTGTCTTGTGGAGATTGATTTGATCTATATTCAATCCCTAAATCTACTGCCGCGCCTTGAGCCGCTTTTTCATTATCACCTGTTGCCATAATTGGTCGAATATTGTTCTTTTTAAGAGCTTTAATTAACTCTTTACTCGTTGGTTTTAATTCGTCCCCTAAAGCTACAGCACCAATGGCATCATCATTTTCTACTAAGACACTAAGAGTTGCTCCTTTTGGAGTATCCATATCAAGATTACGTCCATAGGCTTTTTGACTGATTAATTGGTAACGGTGCCCACCTGCTTTACCCTCTACTCCAGAACCGGAAATCACATCAATCGAATCAAAAGATGCTGGACGTATATTTTGCTGCTCGGCGAAACTTATAATTGATTGAGCAATTGGGTGGCTAGATCCTCCTTCAATACCTGCCAATAAGGCAATGATTTCCTCTTTTGTATATTTGTCATTAAGAAGTTTTACATCTAATACTTTAAATTCACCAGTTGTTAAAGTACCCGTTTTATCTAAAATCATCACATCTGCATCTTGAGCTATTTCTAAGGCTTGGCGGTCTTTTACTAGTAAGCCACGGCTAGCTCCTAAGCTTGTGCTACGGGCGGTTACCAATGGAATAGCCAGACCCAATGCGTGCGGACAAGCAATAACTAATGTAGTAATAGTAAATATAACTGCCGTTGGGATATCTCCAATAATCATCCACACTACAAAAGCAATTAGCGCGACAATAACAGCAATATAGAAGAGCCACCCTGCAACTTTTTGCGCAATATTTTCTGCCCTGGAAGGCTGACTTTGAGCTTGGCTGATTAAATTCTGTACTTGAGAGATAAAGGATTGATCACCTGTCTCAAGCACTTTAATATAAAGAACCCCTTCTCCATTTGTTGAGCCCCCGATTACTTCATCGCCAGGGCCTTTTTTTACTGCTTTTGACTCCCCAGTTAGAAGAGCTTCATTTAAACGTGATTCGCCACGCTCGATAATCCCGTCTGCTGGCACATTTTCTCCGGCTTGAACACGAATTAAATCACCTACCTGTAAGTCAGCAACTGGTCGTGTTTCAATTGAATCGTCTTCTAATACAACGTGAGCATCTTTCGGCACTAACTTAGCCAATGCTGCTTGTGCGTCTCCTGCTTCTCCAATAGCTTTCATCTCAATCCAGTGACCTAATAGCATGATTAATAGTAATGAAGCAAATTCAAAGAAAAAGTCCATCACGTGTTCACCCGTTACGTAGGTAATGATCACAGCATAAATACTGTATAAATATGAAACACTTATACCTAAAGAAACGAGTGCCATCATTCCGGGTTTTTTTTGTTTAAATTCGTCAACTGCACCTTGATAGAATGGACGTCCACCATAAATAATTAATATAGTAGATAAAATAGCTACTACAATATCATAATATGGAAAAGTAAACTGGAATGGTAGTTTAAATCCATGTATAGGGGATAAGAGCATAATAATGATTCCTAGTGGCAATGACTTTAAGAAAAGTTCCTTAAAGTTTCCGTGATGATGGTGGTCATGCCCTCCGTGCCCACTGTGGTCATGCCCACTGTGCCCATGCCCACTGTGCTCGCTATGATCATGCCCAGCATGATGTTCTTGATGTTGATCCTTATGGTCTCCATGTTCATCTGTGATTCCATGCTCGTGTTTTAACTTACCCATGTCGTCATAATCATGGTGATTATGGGACGAATATCTGTTGCCATTATTCATTTTAAATTCCTCCTTATGCTTAATGATGATGTAAATGACATTCGCATTGTCCTTCTGGACAATTGCAATCCACTTCTTCTACTGCGAAAGATTTTTTCATCTCTAATATTTTTTCTAGTCGATCTATATCATCGAAGCTTAAAACATGATCTTCAATGATACTTCCTATTACATTTCCAACTTTCTTATTGCAAATACGGTTAAAAATATCTTCTACATAATCCCTTACGGCTTCTTTCTCTTCAATATTGGCAGTGTAAATAAACTTTCTACCTTCTGGCTCTGTATTTAGTACGCCTTTTTCAACTAATCGACCTAAGATCGTTTTGATAGTGGATGGTGTCCAATCCATTTTTTCTTTCAATACGGAAATGATTTTTTTACTAGTTACTCGATCATTTGCCCAAACTACACGCATGACTTCCCATTCTGCATCTGTGATATAAGTATTAAATTCTATTGTGCTCATTCTCCTTTCCTCCTAGTTGTCTACAGATGTAAACAAGTTTACTCGAAATAAGTCTATCATTGTAAACGAATTGTGTCAAGTCTTTTTAATAAATGTAAGCAACGCTTATAGCTTTTTATCTCTCCACTTCTTTTCCATAATAATTTTCATAGTTTTTCCTATATTGAACAAGGTCAGAAAATTGTTCTTTATTTAAAGGGGCTGTTGGGAAAAGGCAGCTATAAAAGAGGGAGGAGTAACTCAAAACGAGTCACTCCTCCCTAAGTTTTTACATAAAAAAAGATGGCTAACGATAACCATCTTTCTCCGTTACATGTTATAATGTAACTATGCTCACAATTAATTATTATAACAACTTTTTTGAAATAGGTCAACAGAAAATCAACTTTAGCTTCTATGAATTGAGTTTGCCCGATGACGATCCGGTCTATACCCTAAAAAAAGTTATGGAGGATTTAGATTTTTCCGGACTGTTAGCCAATTGTTCGGATAAGGTAAGAACAGGGTACAACCGGGTCATGATGTATGCAGTTATTACTTATGCAAATATGCGAGGAATACGTTCTATTGATCGTATTGTAGATTTATGCGAAAGAGATATTGCTTTTATCTAGCTTACTCAAGGGAGGAAGCCTAAAAGAGATGCCTTTTATGATTTTAAAGGTAAGAAACTTACTCCAGATATCCTTGATAATCTAAACTATCAGTTTATGAGACGATTAAAAAAAGAAGGGTTTGTAACACTAAAAGAATTATTTATCGATGGAACGAAAATAGAAGCTAATGCCAATCGTTATACTTTTGTATGGCGTGGAAGCATTAATTATCATCTTGCCGGTCTTCCGGATTCTATAGATAAGCTTTATTCAGACTATAACTCTTTTTTACAAGGTAACAGTTTTGGGGAGAAGTACGAGCTTGGAAATGCACAGATGTTTGTGATTGACGGAATTGATAAAGTCAGAGATGTTATTGAAAAGAACAGAAAAAGAAAGAACAGAACGGTTATACACAAACATATGAAGTATATGGATGTTCAGACTGTAGTGGATGTGAATATAAGTCTAAATGTTTATACAAGTATAATCCTGATAAAGATATTGATAAGAATAAAGTAATGAAGATCAATGAAGTATGGGAAGAGCTCCGAGAGAAGTCACATGCTAACATACAGAGTGAAAAAGGTATTCTGAAACGACAGATACGCTCTATTCAAACAGAGGGTCATTTTGGAGATATTAAAGAGAATGAAGATTTCCGACGCTTTAACTATCGTACTTCAGATAAGGTTTATAAAGAATTTATGCTTTTTGCAATAGGAAGAAACATAAATAAATATCATCGTTTTCTCTATGCCAAACTAAAGAAATTTGAAGGAAAACTACAGGAGAAAACAGCATAGTAAAAAATGCAAAAGCAAAATTTCAGCCAAGGGGGTTTTATGGCACAAAATGGACACTATTATAGAAAAGTAAAATATCCTGATAAAGTCGCAAAGCCAAAACACACTGTATTTGTCAGGATATTTCTATTTTGTTCTGTAGGGATTAAAATTCAGTATTTCCCGACAGCCCCTTTTTTATTATATTAAAGATAAAAATAGGATTTAATAGGAAGGATATATGAGGGAAGAGAATTTTGAAATTGCTAAAAGCATAAATTTTATTTTTTGCAGTCATCCGTTAAATAAAAAGAGTGTGGATGAGGATTATATGGAAGAATATCAAGCAGCAGGCTTGAATCATTCCTGTGCATTATTTAGTTATGAAGACTTGGAAGTTGGGAAACTGTCGCTTTATGGTGAAGATATTAAAGGTTTGAGTATATACAGAGGTTGGATGATGCCGGCACATATGTATGAGCTTTTTTATAATTTGCTTCTGGGAAAAGGAATACAGCTGATAAACTCACCTAAAGAGTATGCAAAGTACCATCTTTTACCGAGATGGTATAGTGATTTTGAAGGACTTACTCCATTTAGTGTATGGAATGAGTCAAGGGATATAGAAGATGCTTTAAAACTTACAAAAGGACTTGAAGGGGCATTTGTAGTTAAAGACTATGTAAAGAGCAGAAAGCATGAGTGGCATGATACCTGTTTTATAAAAGATATTAGTGATAAGGAAGATACTTTTAGGGTAATCAATAATTTTATTTATCGTCAAGGAGATAATCTTGAAGGCGGTGTTGTACTTAGAAAGTTTGAAAGTCTTAAATCAATAGGAATACACAAAGAGAGCGGCATGCCAATTTCAGAGGAATACAGAATATTTGTCTTTAAAGGAGAAATATTGGTTGCAGATAATTATTGGAATAAAAATAAAGAGGTAAATATATCGGAAGATGAATATTTGTGGATTGAATCAATGGCAAGTAAAATAGAAAGTAATTTTATGACTATAGATTTGGCAAGGAAAACTGATGGAAAGCTTATAATAATGGAAATGGGAGATGGACAGGTATCAGGATTGCAACAAATAGATGCGTATGAGTTTTACAGAGCTTTTCAAAATCAAGGGAAAGGAAATATTTATTCTATAGATTATGTCAAGGAAGTAATAAAAGAGCTGGTTAAAATGGATTTTGAGCCTGAACTTAGTTTGTGTTTTAGAGGAAATGAGTCAGAATATATGATTATAGGGTATGCTGATCATGTGTCATTTCAAAGATGCGGTTATTATGACGGAAGTGGTGAAATAGACTATAAAACATTGGATGAATTATTTGAATCAGAACTTATAGACGGTATATGTCTGAAAAGGGATTGGAATAAAATATTAGATATTTGGTGTTCACCATCTATGATAGACTTTGAGTTCAAAAAAGATAAATATAAGAAAATGATAGAACAAAGTAATCAAGAATGGGGAGATAGGGGACCTATTTTTAAAATTGTTAAAAAAGAAATTGATAAATGGAATCCATACGGCCTTTTACCGGAGTTTCCGAAGGATGAATTTGATGGTGAGAGCACAAGGATCGCGTCAGATATTGATTGGAATTCTACAACAGATAAAATAGCTAAACTTATTTCCAATGAATTTACATTTTCATTTGGAGATGAGTATATGTTTTCATTAAAATGTTGCATACAGACAGCAAAAAATATAAGAGATAGTATGGATAGATTTATGAAAAATCAGGGAAAAATATCGGAGTAGAACCGGAAGTATTTTCATACATAAAGGCTATAAAACAGTAATTAAATTGTAAGATATAGAGCATTTTTTATACTCCAAGTATAATGACAAAAGACTTTTACTATGTTATTCTATCAATAAAGAAATTTGGGCGGATTATGCCCGGAAAGGAAAAGACATGAGAACAATGAATCGTTTTGACTATTTTAATATTGAAAGTTATACTTTAGCACTCCTGGGTAAGCCGGCTTGGAAGGGCTTTGTTTTGTTGCATCCATTAGAGATAGGTCAAGTACGAGGAAATTGTTTGTATAATTATAGGCATAGGTAGATACTATGCTAATAATGTATAAATGTTTTTGATGCCGCTTACTCTAAATGGGTAGGCGGCTTTTTTATGTAAAGGAGAAGATATGGATAAAATTGAAATAAGCGGAAAAGTAAATACAGCTATATGCTATGCAAGGGTTGTAGAGGATGAGGCAATAGAGCAGATAAGAAGAATGTGTGATTATATTATAACCGAAGGCTCAAGGATTCGTATAATGCCTGATGTACATGCAGGAAAGGGATGTACTATCGGAACAACAATGACCATAAATGATAAAGCTGTTCCAAATATAGTAGGTGTTGATATCGGATGCGGAATGTATACGGTCAAACTTGGAAATATAGATATTGATTTTGAAAAGGTAGATGAGGCAGCACATTATATTCCCTCCGGAATGGATGTATGGGATGGCAGACAGGAACGCTTTGATTTAACTAAGTTGAAATGTTACAGATATTTAAGAGATTCAAGAAGACTTGAGCGTTCACTGGGTACTTTAGGTGGTGGAAACCACTTTATAGAGATAGACGAGACAAGTGACGGATGCAAATACTTAATAGTACATTCCGGCTCAAGAAATCTGGGAAAACAGGTTGCTCAGTACTACCAAAGATTGGCAACAAACCTTGATAGAGGATATGACACTTATCTTGAAAAAAGAGACGAGATCATAAGAACTTATAAGGAGCAGGGGAGAAAGAGTGAGATTCAGACAGCGCTGAAAGAACTTCACTGGCAAGTATATGAGTCCGAGACAAGTATGCCTGATGATTTATGCTATGTTTCAGGGAAATATCTTGAGGAGTATCTTTATGATGTGGAGATTTGTCAAAACTTTGCAAAAAGAAACCGTGAGTTGATGGCGGAGATTATTTTAGAAAGAATCGGAATGACAAGTCTTGAGGCATTTCATACTATTCACAACTATATTGATGTGGATGAGATGATTTTAAGAAAAGGTGCGATAGCCGCTCATAACGGTGAAAAAGTTTTAATACCTATAAACATGAGGGATGGAAGTGTTTTGGCTGTGGGAAAAGGTAATCCGGAATGGAATTATTCAGCACCACATGGAGCAGGAAGACTTATGTCAAGAACTGCCGCAAAAAATAATTTAAGCTTGGATGAGTATAAAGAAATGATGAAGGGAGTTTACTCCACTTCTATAAATGAAAGCACATTGGATGAGGCTCCAATGGCGTATAAAAGACTTGAGGATATCATAGATGTTATAAAAGAATCTGTAGATATCATTGAAGTAATGAAACCTATTTATAATTTTAAAGCTTCAAACTGAGGGAATCTCTTTTCCCGGGCTTGAGGCGGAAAGGAAAAGAGATGTTTGTTTTTCCTACCATTGATTTGGTAGCAACAGGAAAAAATATTGTAAGACTTAGAGAAAAGTCGGGACTTAGTGTAAGAGAGCTGCAGGATATATTCGGATTTGCAACACCACAAGCTATTTACAAATGGCAGCATGGAGCAGCTTTGCCAACCATAGATAATCTTATAGTACTCTCAACAATATTTAAGGTCTCTATGGAAGAGATTATCATAGTAGAGACAAAGATAAGTGCATGAGAAAATAACGGAATGTTAGTTGAAATTTATTATAAATAGATTATACTATAGGATGTTAGAATTAGATTCTCGGTAAATGCTTTGCGTACTTAAAGCAAAAAATTAATCGGATGTTACAAATATTTTGTAAACAGAGGATAAAATTACGATTTTATATCACTATATATAGCAAATAGCTGGCTATAAAAAGCAAAAGTATAGTAGCATTATCGGGAAAAAAGCAGAATTGAAATATTGGAGAAAAATTGAGTAGAAAGTCAGAAATAGAATTGACCAATTTGTGCCTGATTTGCAACGGAGATAAGGTGTTGGTACAGGAAAAAACGGGTACAAAGGGATTGGTATTTCCCGGAGGGCATGTGGAAGAGGGTGAGTCATTACTGGAATCTGTAATAAGAGAGATGAAAGAGGAAACCGGGCTTACTATAAAAAATCCGATAGCATGTGGTTTTAAAGATTGGATACAGGAAGACGGAAGCAGATATATGGTGCTTTTGTATAAAACGGATAAATTCAGCGGAGAATTAAAATCCTCAGAGGAAGGCAAAGTCTTTTGGCTTGAAAGGGCTGAACTGAATAATGCCAATCTTATTTGGAATATGAAGGAACTGATGGAGATATTTGATTCTGACAGGTATAGTGAATTCTTTTTTAAGATAAAAGATGGAAAATATAAGGGTAAATTATTGGGATAAGTTTTCTTATCCCAATTTTTAATTAAAAAATAATTGACAATATAATCGTTTTATGTAATACTCTGTAATTGAGTTAGGATATACTAACAAAATTTGAGTATGATAACCAACTATATTTATTGTATATTTATGGAGGACCTATGAAAAGAAGATATCTATCTATATTAGCACCTGCAGCACTGGCTTTAGTGATAACAGGTTGTGGTAAAGCAGCTGATAAATCCATGTCGGCAGAGAGCAGTTCAGTACAGAGTGAGAGCTCATCAGAGGAAAGCAAGGAAGCTAAATCTGATATAGGAAATGAAAACTATGTTTATGCAAAGATAAATGTTCCATATGCAGATTATTATTATGGTGAAATAAATAATATAGAGCCTGAAGCTGATCCTGAGAAACTGACAGCAAAGCTTGATGCAGCCGATCCTGCGGCAGCGATAAGAGATGATGGAAATTATGATGCTGTAAGCTCTGTAACAAATAAGAAGGTGGAGAAATTTACAACAGCAATATCGGAAGTTGTAGGTGACGGTTCAACTATTTCAGGTGTTAAGGAAGTAAATGTTGCAATTTCAAAGTCACTTTATGAGGATGCAAAAAAGGCAATAGAGGAAAAGAAGGAATCAACCAACCCGCTTCTTACATTTGTAGCAGAAATAACAGAAACTACCGATAAAGTTCCGGCAGAGTACAAGGTACTTAATTCTGACGGTACAATTTCAAAGACGGTGGGAAATACCGTTAAAAATGATTTGAAATCAACTATTACCACTACTTCAAACTACGGAAATTATCAAATAGATGTAAAGGATCTTGAACTTGAGGTTGGAAATGTTCAAGGTGTTGTTTTTGAAACAAAAGAAGGAAAGAAGTACGGTATGGAGCATTTGGAAAATATCTGGCTTTCACCTGCGGAACTTGCATTTGCAGCAGCACCGTTTACAGAGAATCATGGAAATGCAGTATCATATATCCGCTATCAGGATTTACCGGGTCAGACTATTTCTAAGATAACATATTTGCTTAAGGATGCTGATGATATAGAGATAGATACAGACTTGTTCTGTAAGCTTTTAGCACCTGAAAACTACAGTGTTAAGGGTGATGAGAGTGCTAATTACAGCAAGGACGGTTCACAGATAAAATTTGAAATCACATCAGATGACAGCAAGTACAATATCGGAAGAATTGTATCAAGAAAGAAGGATGTGGATATAGCAAATGTTAAGGAAGAAAACGGTACTTTGGTTTTGCCGAAGGAATTGGTGCCGGGTAAGTATCAGTTTATCTTTACAAATGATAAATATGCCGACTTGAATTTCTCAGCTGTTATAAATTCAAATTTGAATGCGGAACAGTTCCACTTTGAGAATAATACTCTTACATTGGATGAGAATGAAGCAGGACTTACAGTTAAGGATTACTTAAATGCTACTTCATCCGCAAAAGTAAATGATAAAGAGTATAAGGGCGGTAAGGGAAGAAAGTTCGGAAAAGTTGCGTTTAATGAGGACGGAAGTATAAATCTTGATGCAAAATACAGTTCAGACGGTAAAGATGAGCCTGTATTTGCAGAGGCTGGAACATATACAATTGTACTCAGTGCTGACGGATATCCTGATTTAACAATTGAGGTGACAAAATAATGAGACTTGTCGCATGTCTGATTGTGGTATTGGCTTTTTTTGCACTTTTGGAAAAGCCTATTAAAAAACATGCAACATTTTTTTACATAGGAACAATTATAATAAGTATTCTATCTATTATCGCACCTGATAAAGGACTGCCATTTATAATTGAATATCTTGTAAATAATATACTAGCTAGAGGCACCCTGGCGGGTGCCCTCTTTATCCTTGTAATGGTGGCATCTGTATGCCCGGCGGCAAAGCTTAGGGGCTTGCTGCTTCGTACAAGAGGAGAGATGGCTATAATTGCAGCCTTATTTACACTTATTCATAATATAGTATATGGACAGTACTTTTTTGTAAAATTATTTACAAATATATCTGAACTTAATACACAAAAAATACTTGCGGCGATATTTTCACTTGTAATGATATTACTTTTAATACCGTTGACAATCACATCATTTATGACTGTCAGAAGGAAGATGAATCCAAAAAAGTGGAAATCATTACAAAAGCTTTCCTATGTATTTTACGGTTTGTTGTTTGTGCATATAGCCATGATATTTAGCGTATCAATATTAAACGGATATTTGGAAACTCTGTTTGATTTAACCGTTTATGCTGTTATATATATAGTTTATCTTGTTTTCAGGGCGAAAAAATATGAAAAGCAAAGAGTTGTAAGTATAGTATGTATTTTAGCTGTTTGTGCAATTTATGCGGTTTTAGCTGTTTTCGGTATAAAAGCGTCAAGAAATCATATAGAAGAGGAAGTTGCTCCTGTTTTGGAGGATGCCTCTTATAAAGATGGTACATATGAGGGAAGTGCTACCGGATATAGCGGTAAGATGACTGTTTCGGTAACTATAGCCGGTGGAGAGATTACTGAGATAAATATAGTAGAAACAGGAGATGATGACGAGTATCTTATAGATGCAAAAGATGTAATTCCTGAAATTATTGAAAAACAATCCTTGGAAGTTGATTCTATAAGCGGTGCCACACATAGTTCAAAAGGAATAATTAAAGCAGTAGGAAATGCTCTGGAGAGTGCAAAAGGAGAATAAAAAAAGTTTGTAATTATATATTTCTTATAATTTTATTGTAAGAAAAAGGTTAAAAATATTACGAAATCACCTCCAAATCTTATGATATAATTAACTCATTAATATAATATTTAATATTTAATTTCTTTTTTATGTTGTGATAATATATACATTATAGTATACTTTACATAAGTTATTCAAAAAGTAGCCCACAAGACATATATAACGACGGGAGGAGTGACCATGGATAGTATACGTAAATTGAGGCAGTCTAAAGGTATGACACAAAGGGAATTAGGTGAAGTTATCGGTGTTAAACAGCAAACAATATGTAAATATGAGAGAGCCAATTCAAATGTGAGTTGGGATATTTTACAAAAGATAAGTGCTGTGTTTGAAGTGTCATTGGATGAGTTAATTGAAGAAGATTTGGAAAAATGCTTAAAATCCAGAAATAAGGTGCTTGAAAAGAGAATAATGGAAAAAATAAAAAAATTGAATAGTAAGAATTTGAAATTACTGTTAGATTTTTTGTCTAAGTTAACTGATATTGCATAGGTAAAAGGGGTTGTCATTAAATAAGGAATTGAAACCCTAAAGCAAAAAAATAGAGATATCCTGACAAATCAAAGCATTTTGGCTTTGTGAACTTGTCGGGATATTTTTTGCATATTACTGTTGGTGGCACAAGATGGAGTGATTTATGACAAATAAAATATTAAAATATGTAAAAACAGATAGTGTTTTTGAAGATGCCTGTAATATTATTGAAACCGCTCAGAAAGTAGCATACTCTGCGGTTGATTTAACGCTTGTTCACAGAAATTGGCTTCTCGGTAAGAGAATAGCTGATGAAGAACTGAAGGGTGAGTCAAGAGCTGAATATGGTGCAGAAGTAATTAAGAAATTATCTAAAGACTTAAACGCACAGTATGGAAGGGGATACACCAAAACAAATTTATACAATTTTTATTCTTTTTATAAGATGTATCCGGAGATTTTCCACTTGAAAAGTGGAAAATTTAAAATATGTTAAAGATTGTATATAAGAATTTTAAGTTCATTTTAGTTGTAAAAAATTGTAAAATTATAATATTGTGAGATTTTGTTTGCGCGATGATAATAATATTCACATATCTTTAAAGTTTAGAAGAAAAATAGAATTATGATGGAGGACTATCTATGAAAAAAATCTATGATTTATGTTGCAGTTTTAGCTATTGGTATCTTGGCAACCGGATGTGGTAAGGCGGATAAGAATATACCGGCGGAAAATAGTGAGAGCAGCATTGCTGTGGTGGAAACTTCTATGGAAGAGAGTAGTAAAGAAACTACAGGGAAAGATGATAAATTAAGTGAAAGCAAGTTTATGGTTACGGGATATAAACTTGGAGAGATACCTGAGATTCCTGTTGTAGTTTTGCCGGCTTTCGGTATAGATGAAAATGCCGATGCCAAGATTACTATGGACAGTACGAAAAGTCTTTCATCAATCCCCGGAGTTACAATAACACCGGTAAAAGTTGAAAGTGATCAGATTATAAGAGGCTCCGGCATAGCGAAGTTGGAGGAGAACGGAGCAGGACAATATAGTGACGGTAATCAGACTGTTCAAACTGAGGGAGACGGCTCCGGACAATATAATGACAGTGAAAAAGGTATTACAATACAAATAGATGCGGACGGTTCCGGGCAATATTTAGACTCCAATAAGGGAGTTATTCTGCAGGTGGATGCGGACGGTTCCGGACAATATAAGGATGACCGCTACGGTATTAATTTGCATGTAGATGCAAATGGTACCGGTATGTATAAAAACAGCCAAAATGATTTGAGTATAGCAGTAGATGAAGAAGAGGTAATATATAAAGCAGGAGATTTGGTCATTGAAATAAAAAGTGACGGTTCGGGAAGCTATGAGAACAGTGCTACAGGACTTGTAATAGAAAATGACGGTCAGGGAAAGGCAGTTATCAAAATAGATGATGATGAAAAAGAGGTAAAAGCGGATCCGTTGGATTTTACATATAAATTACCATTACTAAACTCCGTTCCGGCTGTACCTGCTATAGAGGCAAACAGTATTATGATTACTATGGATGCAGGAGTGTTATTTGATGTGGATAAATATGACCTTAGAAATGAATCAAAGGAAACATTGAATAATCTTGCAAAGGTTTTAAAGGAAGCAAATATAAGTGCATTTGAAATAGACGGGCATACAGACTCGGATGCTGATGATGCTTATAATCAGACTCTTTCAGAGAACCGTGCAAATTCAGTAAAGGAATATTTGGTATCGGTAGGTGTTACGGCAAATATTACTACAAACGGTTATGGTGAAAGCAGACCTGTAGCAAGTAATGATACTCCTGAGGGTAAGCAGCAAAACCGCCGTGTGGAAATAATTATTCCGGTATTATAAATATAGAAAGAGTATATGGCTACGGTCATATGCTTTTTTTATTGAATGGTGAATCAAGAACTTTGAAGGTATTTTTATCGGACAGTAGTTTTTGTAAAATACGCTTAGAAGATAAAAATACTTTTGGAGGTTGTTATGAAGCATATTGTTGTGGACTTGGAAATGAACGGTATAGAAAAGAAACATAGAATTTTTGGCTGTACTATGGAAACTATTGAAATAGGTGCTGTAATACTGGATGAAAATTATCAGGAGATATCATCATTTAAAACCTATGTAAAACCTGAATATAATAGTAAAATAGAGAAGAATATAAGCAGATTAACAGGTATCACAAACAATATGGTGGTAAATGCTCCGAAGTTTAATGAAGCTTTAAAGAAGTTTTCCGATTGGTGTCTTGCCGCAGATGATGATATAAGGATATATACATGGAGTAAAAACGATTATAAACAAATTGCAAAAGAGATAAGATTAAAAAGATATGATATCAGACCGGAAGAATCAATGGTTTATTTAAATGAGTGGAATGATTTTCAGGAGGAATTTGATACGGAATTAGGCTTTGAAAGACAGATTTCTTTAAAGTTGGCACTTGATATGGCAGGAATAGACTTTCTTGGAAGAGAACATAGTGCACTGGATGATGCAAGAAATACTGCCAAGCTGTTTCATATATTCAGGGATAGAGAAATGTTTGATATGACACTGAAAAAAATAGAAGAAGCCATGACTCCGACAGATTTCGGAACATCTCTGGGAAGTTTATTTGATTTATCGGCATTTGCTTTGACATAGGAATATTATATAATTAAAATCATAGAGAAAGGTTTAATGTAAAATTAGATTTACTTGTAACGCCGAGTTTTAAAATAAAGGATGGTAATAATGGAATTAAAGGAAATCTTGGACTATATAGAAGAAAAACATAATATAAAAGAAATGAACAGATGGGACAGTTCTTCTATAATGTCAAGACTTTGCCATCCTTTGACCGGTAAAATGATAGCACTTATTATAAGGCAGTGGGACTCAGACAGTGGGATGTGGATGGAACACTGTGACCTAAAATATGATGCAAGCCTTTATGACAGAATGAAATCATATATAGTCGAGCCTTTGCGTATGCATGGGAGTAACTGGATAGGTATATGCTTTAATAAAGATACGGAAAGTGACTATGTCTTTGATATTTTTGATAAGGCAATTTTACAGGAAAATCCGGCGGAAAATATTATTATACTTGATGATACTAAAAGTAAGCTCTCATTTGCCGAAACTCATGCCACGGATAAAAAAAGCAGTGGAATATCTGAAAATATCGAGTTTTTAGAGCCTGCTGAAAAAAAAGTATATACTGATTCAATACTGACATTTACTAAGGGAAGAGAATTTTTTAAAGATAGAGAAGAAGTTCCTAAAAAAATCCGTGAAATGATGGCATTATATAAATATGATGATTATTCATGGAATTATAAAGCAAGAAATTTCTATAAACAGGCAAAGTTTATGGAGGATTATGAGGATGATTATCAAGGGGAAGTTGGGGAGATTTCCGGTTATTATACTACATATCATGATTTGAATGAAAAACAGCTGAGAGCCTATTTTACATGGAGGAGCGAAATTAGAAAGGGTATATATAATAAAGCCTGTACATCATTTATATATATTTATATCTATGAATTGCTTTGTGGAATAGGTGCCTCTTCAACTTATGATACCATAAATAAATTAAAGGTTTTTGAAGAGAAACTTTCAGATAATGATATTTTGGATGTGACAATAAAAAGAAATCTGCATAAATGGTATTTTGAGTATTCACTCTTGCATGGTTTTCCAATAGACAAGATAAAAGAATATGTAGATAAGGATGTTTTTGCACAGGATAGCGCTCTGGATATTTTAAAAAATTATAAAAAAGTTTCTGATGAAGAAATATTTGAGTCGCTATGTTTTTTTGCCGGAAAGAAAAGTTTAAATTCTGTCAGTCTGAAAAAAGAAAGGGATAAAAGCATATTTATCTTTGCTTTTATATGGAGATATATATTAAAAAATGTAACTATTGAAGGGAAGGGTATATTTTCACATTGTTTTGGAAGAATACATAACAGAAGTTGGTATCCTCTTTTTAATGCGGTTTATTGGAGTGAAAAAAAGCCTGAGAACGGAGATTATATAGTAAATGGAGTAAGATCATACCATTATCATGATGGCAGTTGGAATGAAAGAGGATATATAAAATCTTATTTCAATAAGAAGAAAATAGATTCCATATTTCATGAGATTGACAGAAAAATAAGAGAAGAATTTAAACTTGGGTATTATCTTGGGCAAAGACCGGATGACAGTTGGATAAGAAAAGATATAGAGGATGCATTTGGTAAGGCAATAAAGGAATTAAAGAAAAATGAAAGAGCAAAAATAAATATTGATTTTTCAGCTTTGAAAAAAATTCGCATAGATGCAGAGAGTACAAAAGAGAGCCTTTTGATTGATGAAGAAAAAGAAGCTTTTATAAATACAGAGGTATCAAGAGCCGGCAGTGAAAGCGAGAATGAGTCGGAAACAAAAAACGGATTATTCAATAGAGGTATAGCATCGGAGGACAAAACCGGTGAGATATATGAAGTTTTAGATATTTCAGATAAAGACAGGGATATGGGTTTTATAAAACAAAATAAAAATACTGATATAAATAAGGAGATTTTAAAACATATCATTGAGGAAAAAGATTATAAACAGCTTATAAAATCAAACAATCTATTTGCTTCCATTGTTACAGATACTATAAATGAAATTTTCTTTGAAAAAATAGGGGATAATATTTTAGAATATGAAGGTGATGATATATACTTGATTGAGGACTACAGAGAGGATATTTTGGACATTATAGGAGATATTTATGAATGATGAAAAAAAAGTGCCGAAGCGAATTGCACAGACTTTAATAAATTCCCTAAAGGGTGGAGTGGTCCCAAGAACGGGATTGCCATATATTACAGTTGGAAGAAAAAGTGAGATAGAAGCATTGCTTCATGATGTAGACATTGTAGCTGAGGGCGGTGCTTCATTTAGATTTATTGTGGGTAAATACGGAAGCGGAAAAAGTTTCTTACTTCAAACCATAAGAAATTATGTGATGGACAGAGGATTTATAGTTGCTGATGCGGATTTGTCTCCGGAGAGAAGATTGCAGGGAACAAAGGGGCAGGGGCTTGCGACATATAGAGAACTTATTGGAAATCTGTCCACTAAAACAAAGCCTGAGGGTGGGGCTATTACCTTACTTCTTGATAAATGGATAAATAATATTCAAACAGATTGTATAAATAAAACAGGATTTTTACCGGGCAGCAAAGAACTTTTAATTGAAGTAAATAAGGAGATATATTCAGTACTTAGAGGACTTTCAGAGCTTGTTCACGGTTTTGAATTCGGTACACTTTTATCAAGATACTATCATGCCCATATTGAAGGGGATGATGAAACAAAGATGAAAATTATACGCTGGTTTAGAGGGGAATATATAAGAAAAACAGATGCCAAAGAAGCATTGGGTGTAAATATAATTATTACGGATGAGGATTGGTATGAGTATTTAAAACTTTTTGCAATGTTTTTCAGACTTGCGGGATATAGCGGTATGATGATTATGGTTGATGAACTGGTAAATATATATAAGATACCGAATGCCATAACCAGGCAATATAATTATGAAAAAATGCTTACAATGTACAATGATACCTTACAAGGCAAGGCAAAATATTTGGGCATTATAATGGGAGCCACACCACAGACTCTGGAGGATAAGAGAAGGGGAATATACAGCTATGAGGCGCTTCGCTCCAGACTTTCGGAAGGGAAGTTTTCAAAACCGGGCATGAGAGATTTATTATCACCTGTAATAAGGCTTGAGGCACTTACTCCTGAGGAAATGCTTGTACTTTGTGAAAAATTATCAGATATGCATGCGGATCTTTATTCTTACAGTAAAACTCTTAACGACAGAGAGTTGGGGGATTTTATAAGTTTGGAGTATTCAAGGATAGGCGCAATGGAAAATATCACCCCAAGAGAGGTGATAAGAGATTTTATAGAATTGCTGGATTTGATATATCAAAATCCAAACTTAAAAATACAAGAACTTTTGGAATCTCCTGACTTTGATTTTGCAAAGTCGGAAGCGGTATCGGATAATCCGGATGAAAATTTTGTGGAGTTTACATTATGAATGTATATGAAAGATACGCACCGTTTATTCGAGAGTATATTTATAATTCAGGCTGGAAGGTGCTTCGTGGAGTACAAAATGCGGCAGCGGATGTAATATTTAATACTGATGAAAATCTTTTATTAACAGCTTCTACAGCCTCGGGAAAAACTGAGGCTGCATTTTTCCCTATACTGACATTGCTGGATGAAAATCCTTCAAGCAGTGTAGGTGTATTATATATTGCGCCATTAAAGGCTCTGATAAATGATCAGTTTTTAAGACTGAACTATATATGTGAAGAGGCGGATATTAAAGTTACAAGATGGCATGGAGATGCTACACAGACAGGAAAAAGAAAACTTTTAAAAAAGCCTTCGGGTATTTTACAAATAACCCCTGAATCATTGGAATCATTGATGATAAATAAGCATATGGAGATAATGTCTTTATTTTATGATTTAAGATTTATAGTGGTGGATGAGATTCACTCTTTGCTTCGTGGCGATAGAGGATTACAGACTTTTTGTTTAATAGAAAGACTTTGTAAAATGGCAGGCTGTGATCCCAGAAGAATAGGGCTGTCTGCAACCATAGGTAATCCTAAGTTGGCGGGAGATTTTCTTGGATGTGGAAGTAAAAGAAAAACCTTGATACCGGAATTTGACAGAGGAAAGGAAACATGGAGACTTTCCATGGAGCATTTTTTTAATACGGATCCGCAGGCAGGTGAAGATATAAAAGATAATATTTCTTTTCAGGACAAAAACAAATTGCATTATCCGGATTTAGGAAAGGCTACAGAGAGTGGCGAGGAAAATATAAAAAAGTCAAATGATTATAGTGCTCCAAGAGGGGCAAATCCGGGACTTGCCTATATTTTTGAACATACAAAGGGGAAAAAATGCCTTGTATTTACAAATTCCCGTGAAGAATGTGAGGCTGTCTGCCAGCATATGAGGCAGTATTGCGAGGCAATGCATGAGCCCGACAGATTTCTTATTCACCATGGTAATCTGTCCGCATCATACCGTGAAAGTGCGGAAGAGGAGATGAAGGATGATGATTCTTTAATATCAATATGTGCCACCGCCACTTTGGAACTTGGAATAGATATAGGCAGACTTGAAAGGGCATTTCAAATAGATGCACCCTTTACGGTGTCAGGTTTTTTACAAAGACTTGGAAGAACGGGGAGGAGAGATGCACCTTCGGAAATGTGGTTTGTAATGAGAGAGGATCATCCGGAGCCAAGGGCTATGATGCCTGAAATGATACCATGGTATCTGATACAGGGTATAGCTTTGGTGCAAATTTATATTGAGGAAAGATTTGTAGAGCCGCCAAGGCTTGACAGATTGCCATACAGTCTACTCTATCATCAAACAATGAGTACGCTTGCATCTATCGGAGAAATGACAGCGGCGGAGCTGGCATCAAGAGTACTTTCATTATCTGCTTTTAAAAGAATAAGTCAGGATGATTTTCGTGCATTACTATTACATTTGATAGATATAGACCATATAAACAGAACAGAAAACGCCGGTCTGATAGTAGGTATCTCGGGAGAGAGGGTAGTAAATAATTATAAATT
The DNA here is from genome assembly GCF_017565785.1 of Lachnoanaerobaculum sp. Marseille-Q4761. Classification (NCBI taxonomy): domain Bacteria; kingdom Bacillati; phylum Bacillota; class Clostridia; order Lachnospirales; family Lachnospiraceae; genus Lachnoanaerobaculum; species Lachnoanaerobaculum sp. Marseille-Q4761. The sequence continues at coordinate 123,255 of NZ_JAGEKB010000001.1, read as the reverse complement.
CTATGCGGTTTTTGTGGAGAATATAGAGTACTCGGTGCGTACAGAGTCACAGGAACTTGGAACCATTGTAAGACCTCCGGATAATGGAGGTAAGATTGCGATTGCAGGCAGAGTATGGGTGGTTGAGGAAGTTGACCATAAAAGAAGAGTGGTATATGTAAGTCCGGTAAAGGGAAATATTCCGGCATATTTTGGGGATGTAGCAGGTGATATACACACCCGTATTCTTGAGAGGATGAAGACAGTCTTAAGTGAAAATAAAGAGTACATATATTTGATGAGCAACGCAAAAAAAAGACTTTTAGAGGCAAGAGAATGTTTTAAAAAGGCAAATTTATATGATAAGCCTTTAATACATTTGGGTGGGAATATGTGGGCATTGTTTCCATGGCTTGGAAGCTTTGCTTTTTTGACATTGGAACGCTTCCTCAGGTTGCATTGTGAAAAGGAACTTGGGTTAAGGGGCGTAAATCCGTGCAGACCTTATTTTATACAGTTCACCATGAATGTAAGTGAAAAAGAGTTTTATAAAACAGTAAAAGAAAAGGCTTTGGAAGATATAGATCCTATGTCCTTGATGTATGAAAAAGAAGTACCTGTATTTGAAAAATATGATGAATTTATTCCCGAAGAACTGGTGAAAAAAGGTTTTGCCTATGGTGTTCTTGATATAGAAGGTATGAAAAATCGGGTAAAAGAGTGGTAAGTAAAGGTATAAATATGTATAATAAATATCGATTACAGCAAGATATCAATATAAGCATTATGGGGGAATACCATGAAAGATTACAGATTCAGAGTAAATACAAGAATAGATGAAATAATAATGGGGATTTCTTATCCTATGCTTTTTATGATTCCGATGCTTTTATTTGTACTTTTTTTGGAACTTTTTACACCTTTAAAAGGAATAACATATAATGCTACCAAAAATATTAAAACAGAGCTTTTAGTCATGATACCCTCCGTTATAATATGTGTAATCACCATTCCTTTAATTAAGAAAAGGCTTGGCAAGGTATTTGAAATAAAGGTTCACGGTAATATAATAGATGTGAATACAGATAAGAGAAGCTATTCTATAGGTGAATTAGAAAAGCTGAGTGTAATAGACAGAAAGGGATTTATACTTGTAAGAATCAAGGGCAGTATGGGTAGACTGGATTTTTTGGCAAGAGAAGTTAGAAATCTTTTCGGCTTAAGCAGTAAGGAAGATATAAATGAAATAAGAGAAATGATAAAGTATTTAAGAACATTGATTTAGAAAAGAAATTAGAAAACTTTAGAAAAATAAAAAAGGGGGATAATGTAATGATAAAAGCAGTACTGTTTGATATGGACGGTTTGATGTTTGATACTGAAAGGCTCTATGGTAGGGCATGGCAGAATGCGGCGGTTTTGCAGGGATGTAAAATAAGCGATGAAGCCATATTAAAAATAAAAGGTGCAAACAGAGCACTGGCATATAAGATACTCAGGGAAGATGCGGGTGAGCATTTTGATATCGATAAGGGCAGACAAAAGAGAGAGGAATATATAGTAGCACATATAAAAGAGCATGGATTAACAAAGAAAAAGGGACTTGATAATTTATTAAAATTTTTAAAAGACAACAATATAAAGATCTGTCTGGCAAGTTCCACAAAGAGAGAAGTGGCAATAAGATATCTGAAAATGGCGGATGTTTATAAATACTTTGATGATTTTACATGCGGTGATGATATAGAAAACGGGAAGCCGGCACCTGATATATTTTTAAAGGCGGCAAAAAAGGTAAATACAGATATAGGAGAGAGTCTTGTACTTGAGGATTCTATAAACGGTATAAATGGAGGATTAGCTGCAGGTGCGAGGGTGATAATGGTACCGGATACCATAGCTCCCACAGATGAAATAAAGGGAAAAGTAGATGATATAAAGACGAATCTGGATGAAGTGATAGATTGGATAATGAAAGAAAACACTAGAATGGGATCATAAAATGAAGCAGGGAAAAATAAATATTCAATATATAGTATTGCAGGGATTGTTCTGGATGCTTTTTTGTGTAAACGGAGGATTTCTTTCGTTTTATTTGCAGGGAAACGGTTTTGGAAACAGTTTGATAGGTGTTATAACGGCGGTATTTTGTACTATAGCGTTTATATTACAGCCCTTAGCCGGGAATATATGTGACAGAATAGAGGGATTGACATGGAAAAAACTTATAATCATATTGGGCATACCATATATCCTTATATGTATACTATTACTGATTATAAAGAGTAAAAGCCTTATTGTAATATTGTTTGGAATGATATATATAACTACATTTATATATCTGCCGCTTATAAACAGTGCTGTATTTGCCTATGAAAAAGAAGGAGTGAAGATAAATTTCGGTATTGCCAGAGGAACAGGTTCTGCAATGTATGCACTGATGGCTTTGTTAGTGGGAGATATGGCTCGAATCTTCGGTACAAAAATAATTCCCTTATCAGGTTTGATTGTAATAATTTTATTTTTGGCGGTTATAGCTACAATGCCGATCACCAAAAAAGTCAAGCAGGAAAAGGAAAAAGCTGAACATACAAATGTTTTAAACTTTATAACAAAGTATCCATATTTTTCGGTAATGCTTTTAGGGGTACTTTTTATGTTTTTCTCACATAATATTATAGGTACCTATCTACTACAAATAATACAGTCACTTGGAGGTGACAGTGCAAATCTTGGTAGAGCAATGTTTATTCAGGCTATAGTTGAAATACCTGTTTTATTTACCTTTTCATTTATAATGAAAAAGATAAAGGTTGGAAATCTTATGATTATTGCAGGAGTGGGGTATATTATAAAGGCTGTACTTTATTTTGCCTCAGGGAATATGGGGATGATCTATATTACTCAATTTTCACAGATAATCAGTTTTGCAATTATAGCAGCCGCATCGGTATATTTTACGGGTATGGTTGTAAATGAGGAGGATCAAACCACAGGACAGGCTTTTATGTCCGGTATGATGTCTGCAGGTACGGTAGTTCCTTATTTGGAGGTGCAATACTTGATTATGTAGGTGTGAGAGCACTTTTATCGGTGAATATTTTGCTTACTCTTATAGGAACAAGCATTGCGATATGCTCCGTAAGGCTTATAAGAATTAAGGGAAAACATAATAAAGTATAAAATAATATAGCCAAGTAGAAAGATAGAATCTGTTTGGCTATATTATTATGAATATATGGGAAAATATGTTATATTTGCTGTAGAATATTATAAGGGAGACAAAGGAAGCGTTGAAATTTTCAGTTTTAATATCGGTATATATAAAAGAAAAGCCTGAATTTTTAAAAAAGGCATTGGACAGCATCTATAATCAAACCTTAAGACCGGATGAAATAGTACTGGTAAAAGACGGGATATTAACAAGAGAACTGGAGGATGTAATATCCATAGAGTGTAAAAAAATTGAAAATCAAAATATAGATTTTGTATGTGTACAATTACAAAAAAACATGGGGCTTGGTATTGCCCTGCAAAAGGGGCTGGAAAAGTGCAAATATGAGTATATTGCAAGAATGGACAGTGATGATATAGCAGTAGAAGACAGATTTGAAAAGCAGGCGGATTATATGAGACAAAACAGTGACTTGTCTGTAGTCGGAGGATATATTGACGAGTTTGCCAAAGAGGGCAAAATTATAAGAACAAAGACTATGCCGCTAAAACATACAGAACTTTATAAATACGGAAAATACAGAAATCCCCTAAATCATATGACGGTATTTTTCAGGAAAAAAGATGTACTTGCAGTGGGTGGATATCAGCCTTTAAAGGGACTGGAGGACTATTATTTATGGAGCAGGATGCTGGCAAAGGGGTATAAAATCGGCAATATAGATAGGGTTTTAGTAAGGGCAAGGCTTGGGAATTTTGCAAACAGACGAGGGGGCTTAGAGTATTTTCTGACCTATATTAAATTAAGAAGAATACAAAACAAAATACATTATACGAATATATTGGAATTTATATTCGGAATAATAGCCACTGCATCTATAACTTTATCACCGAACAGGCTAAGGAGAGCTTTATACAAACTTTTAAGAAAAGACAGGGCATAAAAATATGTTTAAATGTTTAAATGTATAATAAGCTTTTTAGTAAAAATACTTTTACATAAAAAGAAACTATGTTATAATGTCAAGCGATTGTAAATATTCAATAAAAGAGATTGATATGAGGAGAGAGATATGATTATTACAAAGACCCCATTTCGTGTAAGTTTCTGTGGGGGTGGAAGCGATATGGCAAATTTCTATGAGAAATATGGAGGATGTGTATTAAGTACATCTATAAATAAGTATTGCTATATCTCTATTCATCCTTATTTTAATGAGAAACAAACACTGCTGAAGTATTCTGAGAATGAGCTTGTAGATGAGATTGATCAAATAAAGCACAGCATTTTCAGACAGGTTCTTAAAGATATGCATATCCATGGCGTTGAGATAACATCAACGGCAGATATCCCGGGAGGAACCGGGTTGGGCTCTTCGAGCACTTTTACAGTAGGACTCTTGAATACACTAAATTGCTACAATGGAAAGTTTGTTTCTAAGGACAAACTAGCAAGACTTGCTTGTGAAGTTGAGATTGAGAAACTGGGAAATCCTATAGGAAAGCAGGACCAGTATGGTGCAGCACTTGGAGGATTAAATTTTATCAAGTTTAATCAGGACGGTTCAGTTTCACATGAGCCGATTTTGATGGAAGGAAAGACTTATAAAAAATTGCAAAAAAACCTGCTTATGTTCTATACAGGAACAACCCGTTCAGCAAATACAATATTGGCAGAGCAGACAAAGAACATAACATCGGAAGATAAGGCTAAAAATTTGTTGAAGATGTGCGGACTTGCCAAAGATATGAAAGTTGCGTTGGAAAATAATGACATCTCTTCCTTTGGAAAGATATTAGATGAGGGATGGCAGCTAAAAAAAGAGTTGGCATCAGGTATTGCCAATCCTGCAATAGATGAAGCATATGATATTGCTATGAAAAACGGTGCTCTGGGTGGTAAACTTCTTGGAGCGGGAGGAGGTGGATTCCTCTTATTTTACTGTGAAGAAGAAAAACAGGAACAACTTAAAAAAGCTATTGTATTGAGAGAGCTGGAATTTACATTTGAGAGAGACGGTACCAGCGTAATCTACATTGGAGATAAATATTGGGAATAAAGGAGACAGTATGAAAGTATTAGTTGCAGGTGGTGCCGGATTTATCGGCAGTCACTTGATTGACAGCTTACTGGCAGAGGGAAATGAGGTAGTGTGTATTGATAATTTTTTTATCGGTACAAAGGAAAATATTGAGCATTTGATGGATAATCCTAAGTTCACTTTTTATGAGCAAAACCTTTGTGATAGAGAAAAACTGGAAGCTGTATTTGAAAAAGAGAAGTTTGAGTATGTTTTTCATTTGGCAGCCAATTCGGATATTCAGGCAAGTGCAAATGATCCGTCTATAGAATATGAAAACACATATTCCACAACATTTGAGTTGCTTCAAGCTATGAGAAAATATGATGTGAAGAAGTTTTTCTTTGCTTCCACTTCAGCAGTGTATGGAGAAAAAGAAGGTAAAAATGTATCAGAGGATGAGCCTAACCTTCGTCCTATATCTTATTATGGTGCTGCAAAACTGGGCTCTGAGGCAATTATATCTGCATATAGTTATATGAACGATATTAAGGCACTTATATTCAGGTTCCCAAATGTTATAGGGCCGAGGCTTACCCATGGCGTTATTTTTGACTTTGTAAAAAGGCTTAAGGTAGATCCGAGTCATTTGAGGATACTTGGAGACGGAACACAGTGCAAGCCGTATGTATATGTTCTGGACTTGGTGGAAGCAATTATGCAGTTTAAAGATGTGGAAGAAACAGGAATCACATTATATAATGTAGGTGTAAGTACACAAAGCAGTGTAAAGACAATTGCGGATATAGTGGTGGATAAGATGGGACTTACAGGAATACCCTATGAATATACAGGCGGAAAAGGCGGTTGGAAGGGGGATGTACCTAAGTTCCAATATGACCTTTCAAGGATTCATGCAGCCGGATGGAAGGCAAAACATGAATCTGATGATTCGGTAGCTCTTACTGTAGAAAATGTATTAAAAATGAAATAGAGGTAGAAAATGGATTATACACAAAGTATTAAAGATTATATTGAGTTAGAGATAGAGACATTAAAGAAGCTGAATGTGGAAGATATTAATAAGGCTATGAATTTAATGGATGATACAAGAAGAGCCGGAGGTACTATTTTTGTGTTCGGAAATGGTGGAAGCTCAGCTACCGCATCACATTATCAAAATGATTTTAATAAGGGAGTCAGCGAGTATTTATTTAAGAAGGGTGAGCCGAAGTTTAAACTTCTTTGTCTAAATGACAATGTGGCTACAATGATGGCAATCTCAAATGATATAGGATTTGAAGAGGTATTTCGTTTCCAGCTTGAAGGAGTAATCAAAGAGGGAGATATCGTGATGGCAATTTCAGGGAGTGGAAATTCAAAGAATGTTCTTAATGCAGTAGAATATGCCAAATCCTGTGGTAATAAAATAATAGGTATTACAGGATATGATGGAGGTAAGTTAAAAGAAATGTCAGATGTTTCTTTATGTGCAGATGTTATGAGCATGCAGGTTACTGAGGACATACATATGATTTATGATCATCTTATTATGAGTATTTTTTATAAAACTTTGGCAGGAAAAGACCATTTAAGAGTATAGGAAGAGAAGATGGAAAGTCTTTTTTTAACAGTATTATTGATTGTAGGAATTGTCATTTTGGCAATTCCACAATCTGTTTCTAGGACAATAAAAAAAGCTATGCCCGTGTTATTGCTTTTTATAGCAGTATTCGGTATCGGTTTTTTAGTAAAAAATCAGACAAGTAGTGAGATAAGAATAATAGCAAGCAATACTCAAAATGAAAAAGCTGAAGGCAGTGAGATTTTTTTAAAAGAAGTCATTGTCAATGGCGGGAGCAAAAATCCGGCTGATATTTTTTCGGAGGGGTGGATTGAAAAGGATGGTGGGCTTCTTTGGAGAAACTATGATCAGATAGATGGTATGAAGGACAGTATCAGTGCTGATTTTAAAAGTGGTGATGATGTAGTACTCGTTTTAAAACAGAATAAATGGCAGGGAAGGGCAGGAATTATATCGTCACAGGGTGAACAGGACTTTGATGGATATGTGGACAGTGAGTCTGATAGTTGGATAAATTTTGAAGTAAAAATGCCATCAATCACAGTGAAAAATTCAACTAAAAAGAATTTGGTAGCGCTTGCTATTATCACATGGATTTTTCTTGTAGGAATTTCTTTGGCTTGTAAAAGATTTTGTCCTGAAGAAAAGAAAATAAATACAGAACGACTTATTGGTCTGGATCTTTTAAAAATTATATCAGCACTTATGATCATTTTAATTCATGCATCAGCAAATATTTATAATAATCATGATATCGGCTCTTCCGTTTGGTTTGGAGGACTTATACTTAATGTTATTCCGAGATTTGCAGTTCCGACATTTTTGATGATATCAGGGGCGCTTTTACTTGGTAGAAGTACAGAACCTAGAAAAGCTGTTAGAAAGGCTCTTTACGCCGGACTTGCTCTTGTAGTATGGAGCGTTTCTTATATTATAGCAAAAAAAATAATTTGGAATGAGGGTAATGTGCTTTATGATATGATTATAATTCCATTTAAGGTTGGTCCGTCCGGACATCTGTGGTATGGATACTTACTTGTATGGATGTACTTATTCTTACCGGTTTTGCAGTATTTCTATGATGTCCTAAATAAAAAGATGAGGTTGTATTTCGTGCTGTTTGCATTAGTTATTCCGAGTGTGATAGATGGGATGATGATCTATTTTTCTATAGACGGCGTTATCTTAGAAAGACCTACATTTATTTATCTTAATTTGGGATATATAGCAACTATTTTTATTGGTAGGATGATTTATGAAAACAAAGAAAGCATAAGTGCTTTTGTTGCATTTGGACTAAGCATTATAGGCTTTTTGTGTACAGTTGTTTTATCAGTCGGAATAACAGAAAGACTTGGCTCATCAACAGATATTTTCTTCCTTGAAACACAAATTTCAAATGTAATTTATGCTGCCGGTATCGTAGCTTTATTTAGTAGGATAAAATGGAAAGGTGAGGATAATTTTATTAAAAAGTGTATTATTAAGCTGTCAGAATTATCACTAGGTATTTATTTCAGCCATTCACTTTTGATGTGGGCTATGGGAGAAAACATAAAGGTTTCCGGAGTTGATATCAATGTAGGGAACTCCGTTATAGAATGTTTGATATTTGTAGCTGTTACTTTTGTAGGTACGATTGTTATGATTGCACCACTTGGGAATATCCCGTTCCTTAAAAAGCTGGTCAAGATATCATAGGTGGTGAAGAATGGATGTATTTACAAACAAAATAAAACAGTATCAGTTCATGTTTACGGAGCTGGTAAAAAGAGATTTTAATAAGAGGTATAAGAGATCAGTCCTTGGTATACTATGGAGTATGATTGCTCCTCTATTTCAGCTTATTGTTATGAGCTTTGTATTTGACAGGGTTTTTGGTGACAGTATGGAGCATTATACTATATATATGTTTGCCGGACAGCTTATGTTCAACTACTTCAGAGAGGCAACTGATAATGGAATGCAGTCTATTACATCAAACGCAGGAATCATTACAAAGGTAAATGCACCTAAGTATTTATTTCTGATTTCTAAGATAATGGCGGCATCAATAAATTTTCTGCTGACATTGGTTATTTTCTTTATATTTGTTATAGCATATCATATTACGATCACTTGGAAATTTGTGTTTGTAATTTTTCCGATTGCATGTTTGTTTGTACTTATTGTGGGTACAGGATTGATACTGTCAGCACTGTTTGTTTTCTTTAAAGATATTCAATATCTTTATGATATATTTACACTCGCTTTAATGTACTTCACAGCAATTTTTTATGATGTGAAGATTTTTAAGGGAAGTATTGTGGCAAAACTTATTTATTTAAATCCTGTATTTGTTTACATAAACTATCTTCGTGAAATAGTGCTGCACAATACAATTCCATCATTTACCTATCATCTGTACTGTGTTTTTTATGCACTGCTTATTCTTCGTATAGGTATGTGGATGTATAAAAAATATAATTATATGTTCCTATATTATATTTAGAGAGGTATTCCTATGAATATGATAGAAGTTGACAATGTTTCTGTGACATATATCTTGGGAGATATAAAAGAATTATCATTGAAAGAGTTTTTTATCAGAAAAATGCACGGAGAGGTTATTACAAAGGAATTTAAGGCACTTGATGATATTACTTTTCATGTGAAAAAAGGTGAGTTGCTGGGTATTATCGGTTCAAACGGTTCCGGCAAATCAACTATTTTGAAAGTGTTGTCTAAAATTATGCCGGCTTCATCAGGAAGTGTAAATGTTAATGGAGTGGTAGCACCACTTTTGGAATTGACGGCAGGATTTGACGATGAAATGACTGTAAAAGAAAATGTATACCTTCGTGGAGCTCTTCTTGGCTATACAAAAAAATTTATTGAAGATAAATATGATGAAATAATTGACTTTGCAGAGATACGAGATTTTGAGAATGTAGCATTCAGAAAGCTAAGTTCAGGTATGAAATCAAAGATTGCCTTTTCACTTGCATCATTTGTAAAACCGGATATACTTATTTTAGATGAAGTATTGTCGGTGGGAGATATGTCTTTTAGGGCAAAATCCGAACAGAGGATGAAGGAACTTTTTGACAGTGGTGTTACTACCATTTTGGTCTCACATGCTATAGAGCAGATTAGAGAGATGTGTACTAAGGTACTTTGGCTTGAAAAAGGGCATATGAGAGGATATGGAGAAACTCAGGAAATGTGCGATGCTTATGAAGCATATATGAGGGGGGAGCATGCCTAAGATTACAGTTCTTCTACCTGTATACAATAGTGATAAGTATATAAGAGAGAGTATAGACAGTATTATTGCTCAAAGCTTTACAGATTGGGATATGCTTATTTTAAATGAATATGGTTCAAGTGAGGTATGTACAAGTATTGTAAAAGAATATGAAAGTAAAGATTCCAGAATAAAGGTTATTCAAAATACAAAAAGGCTTGGGCTTGCAGAGTCACTTAATCTTGGTATAAGAGAGGCGAGAGGAGAGTATATAGCCAGGATGGATGCTGATGATATATCAAAGAAAGATAGATTTCAGAAACAAGTAGATTTTTTAGATCGCCATCCCAATATAGCAGTAGTAGGATCCTATCAACATCACTTTGGTGAAGATATTGATTGGGTGCATGCACCGGCAACCGATCCACAACAGTGTAAAAGCAATGTTATTTTCTTTTGTGATTTATGCCATTCTACATTGATGCTAAGAAGAAGTGTTTTTGAGAAAAATGCTCTGTATTATGATAATACATACTTGGCAGAAGACTTTGAACTTTGGAGCAGAGTTATTGATTTTGGAGATATTGCTAATATTCCGGAAATACTGGGAGAATATCGTGTTGGAGAGGATAATATAACTCTTGAAAAAAAATCAAAACTACATTTAGAAAGTGGTAAGATCGTTGCAAAAACATTAAAGAGAACAATAGGATTGGAACTTTCAGAGGATGAGAGCGCTCTTTTTAACAATTGGAAAAATGATTATTTTGAGATCAAAGATTATAAAAAAAAGAAAGAGTCCTATATATTATTAAGCAATACACTTAGAAAGATATATGGAAAAAATCAGGAAATCGGCTTTTTTGATGATGATGCACTGCTTAGGTCAATTCGTGCTAAATGGTCATGGGCAAGAGGTGGTGAACCGTTTAACAGAATGGTTGATGTGGTAGGTGGCATTGAGTCTATTTTTAGAACCAGATATCCAAATCCATATATAAATCGCTTTTATTACTTTTGGAAGGAAAATAAAGGAATAAAGGCAAAATTAAAAAAAATATGTAAAAAAATAAAAGAACTATTTTAGGAAAGGAGAAATCATGCTTTTAAGTATTATTGTGCCGGTATATCAGGTAGAAGAGTATCTGGAAACTTGTATTAAATCAATGCTTGATTGCCATGGTTTTTCTTATGAAATTATTCTGGTGGTCAAATCATCCGAAGATAGAAGTGATCTTATTGCTAAGAAGATACAGGAAGAAAACAGTGATAAAGTTCAAATCATAGGGCAGGATAGTGACGGACTGTCTAATGCAAGAAATGTAGGACTTAGATATGCAAAGGGAGAATATGTGGTATTCTTTGACAGTGATGATTATATAGAAGCAAGTTCATTTTCAGATTTGATGATGAAACTGGGAAGTAAAAACTCTCCTGAGGTGATTATTTCAGATTGCCATATAGTAGGTAATTCGAATAATATCGCTAAGTTGGATACAATAGAAGGAGATGATTTGAACTGTGATAATTCATATCTTGAAACTTTTTTAAAGAAAAGGAGAAATTACTGGAATGTTTGGCAATATGTTATTAGAAGAGAATTTCTATTGGATAACAATCTTTTCTTTTTGGAAGGGGTTCATAGTGAAGATATAGAGTTTGCAACCAAAGTGATTTTGACTGCAAAAAGTTTCGGTTTTTTCGGTAAACCTTATTATTATTATAGGATTGGAAGAGAAGGTTCTTTGGCGAACAAGGTTACCTTGAAACATATCACAGACTTAATGGATATGTTGGCTGTCAGCGTAGAGAGGGTAAAAAAAGCTAAGTTCAGCCTAAAAGAATTATTGTTAGATAGACTGGCTTTGCAGTATATTCTATCATTTGTCATGATATATGATATTGACAAAAAAGAAATAAATGAAGCGAAGAGGTACATCAGAATAAGAAAATCGTTGTATAAGGAAATTACGCTCAACAATCCCGGAAAGAAAATATTTTTAAAATTTAGAATAGAATTTTTAGCATACATTTTAAAAAATATACGAGATGTGAGAAGGATATTATTAAAAATACATTAGGAGTGGATTATGTATAAAGAAGATGTTTTGGTGGAGAAAATAAGAAGTTGTGGATTAAATATGACAAAGAAAGAAATAAAAGCTCTTACTTATTTAGAATCTTATGTGGGTAGGTCTGATCAACTAATACTTCAAGCATTGGTTGATTTAGATCTTTTGCTAAAGAAATTTTTCTTCCAAATAATGAAAAAATCAAAAGAAGAAGGAAGATATTTTTTTAGATTATGCTATAGAAAGATGAAAAATACTTTTGAGTTTTGGAGTTTGGCATGTAATAATGATTATGAAAAAAACAAACTACAGAGAATATACAAAAATTCACTATTTAGTCATACTGAATTCTATACGCAAAAAAACTTTGCCAATGTTGAGCCATTGATAACGGTTTTGCTGCCTACATATAATAGTGAAAACTATATTGCTGAGACTTTATGGTCGGTATTTGATCAAAGTTGTCAGGACTTTGAGGTGTTGATTATTAATGAAGCCGGGAGTAGCAATGAAACGATTGAAGTGATTCAATTATTTGAGGATAATCGTATAAGATTAGTACAAAATAAAACAAGACTTGGACTTGCTGAATCCTTAAATGAGGGAATAAGAATTGCAAAGGGGAAGTACATTGCAAGAATTGATGCAGATGATTTGGCTACAGAGGATCGTTTTGAAATACAGAAGAATTTTTTGGATTCACATGAAGAATATGGATTATGTGGAAGTAGACAACATCATTTTGGTGTAGATGCTGATTTTGTTCACGAAGTAGTGGAAAAGCATGATGATATAAAGGCAGCACTTATTTATGGTTGCGAAATATGCCACTCTACTATTATGATTAGAAAAGATTATTTTTTAAAAAACAATCTTTTTTATGATAACACAAAAAAAGCGGAAGATTATGAACTTTGGACAAGAGCAATACACAAATTCAAATTCCATAATATAAATAAGATTTTGGGAGAATATAGAGTCGGAGCGGATAATATTACAAAGAACAAGTTTAATGCACTTTCAGCTGAGTCGGCATTGATTGCGGCAAATAATATTTCAAAATATTTGAATGTACCTATATCTGAAGCGCATCTTGAATATTTGACAGGATGGGAGAACAGATTCGATCAGGTTGAAGAAAAGGAAAGACAAAAAGCACTAAAAGAAGAAGAAACCCTTTTAAGGGAAATGGCAAAAAACAATGTAATATATAAAAATTATAAAGATTCCAGCTTACTGTTGGCTATAAATAGAAGATGGAGATGGGTTTTAGGTAAATATGCTTACGGACATGATTTAGAAGAAGTTCTAAGTATAGATGATTTATTTAAAAAATATCCAAGTACTGAATCAAGTAGAGAACATGAACCAATTAGTAACACTAAGGCATTTTCATTAAAGGAGTGTATAAAGTGTGTTTTGAAATTCTTCTATACTCCATTTAGACATGGAATAACTTATAAGTTGAGAAGGCAACTTTGGGACTTGGATGGTCATTTGAAGGATAGTAAAGCTGAAATTTTAGACCATATCAACTCTGTTAAATATGATATTTTAAATCATATTAGAGATTCTGAAATAAGATTGAAGCAATATAACTATATCTTGTCAGAAAAAAATAGCGATATTGACTATTCTCTAAGAAAACTGGAAGAGAGATTTGAATCTATAAAAGTGTTCATAGATTCGCAGAATACATCATTAAGAGAAATTCTGGACAACAGAATTTATAAAGCGGAAACAAACCTGAGCCAGACTTTTGATAGTAGAATCTATGACGCAGAGAAGAATTT
>NZ_JAGEKB010000001.1:0-109305 GCF_017565785.1 Lachnoanaerobaculum sp. Marseille-Q4761 | reverse complement strand
CTTTTGATAGTAGAATCTATGACGCAGAGAAGAATTTAAGCCAGACTTTTGATAGTAGAATCTATGACGCAGAGAAGAATTTAAGCCAGACTTTTGATAGTAGAATCTATGACGCAGAGAAGAATTTAAGCCAGACTTTTGATAGTAGAATCTATGACGCAGAGAAGAATTTAAGCCAGACTTTTGATAGTAGAATCTATGACGCAGAGAAGAATTTGAGCCAGACTTTTGATAGTAGAATCTATGATGCAGAGAAGAATTTAAGCCAGACTTTTGATAGTAGAATCTATGACGCAGAGAAGAATTTAAGCCAATCTTTTGACAATAGAGTTTGGAAAGCGGAATTATACTTAAAGAAAGAAATTTTAGCAAGAATTTGGTTGTTAAATAGAATGCTGGCTAATATTGAAAACTCTCAAAACCATAAAGATAAACTTTCCACCACATCTATATATGGAGCAAATTTTTATGAAGATAATCAATATGGTTCGTTCATGTCTGCAATTGAAGTTTTAAAGTATTTGATACCCATATATAATCCGAGCAGTATAGTAGATTTCGGATTTGGAACCGGGACATGGTTGGCAGCAGCTAAACAGATTAATAGGGATATACAGGTTACAGGAGTAGATGGTGATTATGTAGACCGAAATATGTTAATGGTAAAAAAAGAGGAATTTTTAGCAAGAGATTTGACAGAAAATCTGGATTTACATAAGAAATTCGACATGGTAATTTCATTAGAGGTGGCTGAGCATTTAAATGAAAAGTATGCAGATACTTTTATAGATACATTGTGCAGGCACTCAGATATCGTTTTGTTTTCTGCAGCTCATGTAGGTCAGGGAGGAGATGGCCATGTGAATGAGCAACCTATAAGTTATTGGGTAGAAAAGTTTGAAAAAAGAGGCTATATTTGGAATGATATAAGAAATGAATTTAAAGATAATTACAATATCGAACAATGGTATAAAGATAATATATCTATTTTTATAAAGAACCGGTAATAATGAGAAATAGATATGGAAAAAAGTTGTAATTTTTGGAAAACCCACAGATGGAAATTATAAATGTCAATATATAATGAGTTCATATGTTAATCATTATACTACTATAGAGTTTTGTTGTGGAGAAGGGCTCAGTATTTAAACTTGGAGATGTTTTGGTAGTAAAGTTTGTAAACCGTAATGAAAAGGAATAAATACTGTACAGAATATGTGTTATTGTTATAGTAAAGCTGAGCTAAAGTAACAGAGTTTACTTTAGCTGGATTTAATAATTATTGCTAGCAACAGATTTTAGATTAGAATAGTAGTTTTGAAAAAATAAGTAAGGGGACTAAGTATTATTTATGTATTGAAGTATTAAGATAATATTAAATATTATGAGTAATACTTTATATTCCATAAATATGTAATTTTTATTGAACATGAGAGGTAATTAAATGACTTTTATTTATAGTTTATTATTTGTTGTATTTACCTTCTTATATCTTTGTTTGATAAAAAAAGATATAAGAAGGTGGATCTATGCACCAATAATGGGAGGGGCCACTGTAATATTTGTAATAATATTGAACCTATTTATTGTTTTTCCGGCAGATACTGTTACCATTAGAGCTTTGGATGAAAAAGATTCGTCTTCAGCTGCAACATATATTACTATGCAGAATATAACAGATAATAATGATACTGTTTTAAAGTATAGTGTTGTAGACGGGAAATGGTTAGATACCAATGGTGGACAGCGTTGGGGGGGAGTATCTGTTACAGGACTTACAGATACCATTACTATAAAATTACGAAAAGGCAATGATAGAAGTATAAACTTCCATGCCACAAGATGGGGAGGAAAGGCTGCCCTTAGTTTTAACGGTTCATCTGAAAAGGTACTATCTTCTTATGTTGATTCTGATAATGACAGTGTATCTATTCCTTTGCCCAATACAGGTGGAATTATAGGTTTTGGCATAATAAATATATTTGCTATTGTTTTGGAATGTATTATTTTAGGAATAGTTATATTTTGTCTATATATACACAGGATAAAGATTTTAAATTTAATTACAGAACACCAATATGAGTTGGTAGCAATAGTAATAGCATTAGTCGGATTCACAATTATGATTTCTTTGGGAAATTATAAATCAACATGGATGGATGATTCGGCAACTATGGGGATAGCGGCAAAAAACAGAAGCCTGGGAGAAGTGATAGAGCTTATCCTTAGGGAGGAGTCAACAACACCACCTTTATACACTGTTGCATGGCACTATTTTTCAAAGCTTATTCCTGTTGGAACAGGAGCTTTGGCATTGTGGGCCAGAATGTTGTCAATTATAGCAAATACTATCGGATTTTATGTTGGTGCTATGGTAGTAAGAAGAGGATGGAATAAATATGTTGGAATAATATTTGAGCTTTTTTTGATAACATCAAATGCTTTGATAGTAAATTCGGGTTTTGCAGTTAGGTCATATGGTTTTATGATATTGATGCCTTTATTTTTGCTCTATGCTATTATTCTTCGCCTGGAAGATGGAAAAGAAAACAAAACTAAAACAACAGTAGTTCATATATCAGCAATTTTAGCCATATGTTATACACATTACTTTGGAATTCTCACTTGTTTTGGATTATTTTTGTATGAATGTTATTTGTTTATAAAGAAAAGATATTCATATAAATTTATATTTTCATATATGGTAGCAGGTGCCGTTTATTTGCCATGGCTTATTATAAATTATTTAATAACAAGAGAACAGTGGGGTAATGCATTTTGGATTAGTCCACCCACCTTCGGAAGTATTATAGATATACTGAATTGGCTTGTATCATCTCAAGAATTTGCGATTTTATGCGTAATGATCGGTTTTTTTGTTACAATTTATAAAATCAGAGAAGCAAAGCTGTGTATTGATTTGAATTTAGCAATGATTATAACAATTATTGTTGAGATATTCATTGTGTTCTTTTACTCTAAGTATCTTAATCCAAAGTCATCTGTATGGACTAATAGATACTTCCTCAATTTATTGCCATATATGCTCATTATAGCAAGTTTTGGTTTGGAAGAAATTATATCTTTCTTTACAAATGGAAGGATAAAAAGAATTGGATTTGTATATTTGGTAATGTCCTGCTTTATTTTTATAAACAGTAATGTTACTTTATATACAAAAAGAGATATGGAATCAAGTTTTTATCAGCCATACAGAGAGGCTGCAGAATATCTGATAAATCAACCTGATGCAAACAGTCCGGATACATTAGTATTAATTAGTTCAACATATTCTATAGGGTGGGACTACTATTTGACACACAATGGTAAGTTTGAGCCTATAAAATATCAGAAAACATTTCAGGGGGATTTTGATAGAGAAAATATAAAGAAATATAAGAAGATATATTTGTTGGATATACATATACTGTTGAATGATGCAGATAGAATGGCTTTAGAGGAAAACTTTCATCAAATATATAAAGATGAAAAATCTACGGTCACAACATATATTCGTAACTAATAAAACTTACAATTCTCAATTATTTATTTGCTAAACTTGATTATTATTGCTTTTTATGATAGTTTATTGTTGATATAATGTAACATGAGAATATAGAGTTTTTAAAATAAAAAAAGGAGTGCATATTTTATGCAAAAAGATTTATGATTATTGCACAGACACCATTTAGAATGTCATTTTTTGGCGGAGGGACAGATTATGAGGGATTTTATAAAGAACATGGAGGTGCTGTCATTTCGACTACTTTTGATAAGTATTGTTATACAACAGTGCGTCATCTCCCTAGATTCTTTGACTATTCCAATCAGATCACTTATGGGATAATTGAAAGAACAAAGACTATTGATGAGATACAGCACCCTGCTGTTAGGAATATCATGAAGTATTTAGATATGCATGAGCTCAGGGTAGTTTATGAAGCGGACCTTCCGGCAAGATCAGGGCTTGGTACCAGTTCTTCATTTGCAGTAGGTTTGTTAAATGCCTGTTATGCATTGAAGGGTAAATATGCAGATAAAAGAAGACTGGCAGATGATGCCATTTATGTTGAAAGAGTACTTTGTAATGAAGCAGGTGGTATTCAAGACCAAATAGCAGCTTCATTTGGAGGATTTAATAGAATTGATTTCAGAGATGATGGATATACGGTAAAACCGTTGGTATTTTCTACTGATAGAAAAAAAGACTTGAATGATAGGCTGATGCTGTTTTTTACAGGTTTTTCAAGATTTTCAAGTGATATTGCAAAAAATCAAGTAAAGGCGACAAAGGATAAGACTGCCGAGTTACTGGAAATGAAGGCACTTGTGGATGAAGTACAGAAACTGCTTGTTTCGAAGGCTGATTTGAGAGAGTTTGGAAAGCTTCTTGATTATACTTGGAAATTAAAAAGAGGTATTACATCAGACATTAGTAATAACGACATAGATTTGTTATATAAAAAAGCAATAGATTCCGGAGCAACCGGAGGCAAGTTACTTGGTGCCGGTGGTGGTGGTTTCTTGTTGTTTTATGTAGAGCCTGAGTATCAAGAGAATGTAAAGAAAGCTCTTGAGGATCTGGTGTATGTTCCTTTTGAGTTTGAAAATGAGGGAACAAGAATTATGTATTTCAGACCTGAGTATTTTGACTTGGAATCTGTTAAGGAAGGTTCATAGGAAAGGAGTAGTATGGCTACAAAAGCGTTAATTACAGGAATTACAGGAATGGTAGGTTCTCATTTGGCTGATTTT
Organism: Lachnoanaerobaculum sp. Marseille-Q4761; assembly: GCF_017565785.1. Taxonomy (NCBI): domain Bacteria; kingdom Bacillati; phylum Bacillota; class Clostridia; order Lachnospirales; family Lachnospiraceae; genus Lachnoanaerobaculum; species Lachnoanaerobaculum sp. Marseille-Q4761. The sequence goes on along the minus strand of NZ_JAGEKB010000001.1, from coordinate 104,550 downwards.
CTGCTGGAGGAGACAGATTGGGAAATTTATGGTGTGTGTAGATGGAGAAGTCCTCTTGATAATGTTGACCACCTTTTAGAAAGAGTAAATAGAAAAGACAGGGTTTTCTTTGAGTATGCTGATTTAAATGATCAGATGTCTTTATATCGCGTTGTGTCAGAGATTAAGCCTGAGTACATATTTCATTTAGCTGCGCAAAGTTATCCACAGACAAGCTTTACAGCACCTATAGATACTTTGAACACTAATATATTGGGAACATGCAGATTACTTGAGGCCGTACATGTTGCAATGAAAGCGGATGATAAGTATAAGCCCGTGATTCATGTTTGTGCTTCTTCTGAGGTGTTCGGAAAGATTCCGGCAGATAAAAAGCCTGAGGATGGAATTAATGAGGATTGTCCATTTCATCCAGCATCCCCATATGCTATTTCAAAGGTTGGAACAGATCTTGTCGGAAGATATTATGCAGAAGCATTTGGCATGGTTGTAATGACTACAAGAATGTTTACACATACAGGTCCAAGAAGGGGAGACGTATTCCATGAGTCTACATTTGCAAAGCAGATTGCTATGATTGAAGCAGGTATGCTTCCTCCTGTTGTAAAGGTTGGAAATCTCAAGTCTCTGCGTACTTATGCAGATGTAAGAGATGCGGTTAGAGCATACTATATACTTGTAACAAAGAATCCTGTTGCGGGAGAATATTATAATATTGGTGGTAGGTACACTTGTGAGGTTGGAGATACTTTAGAGGCTCTTATCAATATGTCACCAATGAAAGATCAGATTAAAGTCGAGGAAGATCCGGAAAGACTTCGTCCTATTGATGCAGATTTACAGGTTCCAGATTGTAGAAAGTTTACTGCACATACAGGATGGGAGCCGGTGATTCCATTCGAACAGACTATGGAAGATCTTTTGAATTATTGGAGAGATAGAGTAAAAGGTGGACATGAGTTCTTAACAAGATAAAATATGTGGAAATGTATTGGTCATGGACCGATACATTTCCTTTGTTTGCATAAAGAAGGATGTATTAAGTATTGATTTTATATAATATTAGTTTTAGATAGGAGCGATAATGAAAATAGCTGTTTTAGGTGCCGGTGTATCAGGATTAAGTGCTGCAAGAATATTAAAAGATAAGGGACATGAGGTGGTAGTATATGAGAAGAATCCTACTATCGGAGGTTTGGCAAGAAGCCGTTATGTAGATGGAATGCTTTATGATCCTCATGGTGGTCATATTTTAAATTCAAAACATAAAGAAGTTATGGATTGGGTTTTTTCCATCTATCCAAAGGAGAACTGGAAGTATACTGATCGTAACGCTAAAATTTTCTTTTCGGGCAAATATGTTTCATATCCTTTTGAACTTTCTCTTTGTGAGTTGGATGCAGATGATGCCGTAGATTGTGTACATGATTTTGTGCTTTCACAGATGGGACCGGAACCCGACAATTTCAAGGACTGGCTTACATGGAATTTTGGAAAGAGCATAGCAGATTTCTATATGATTCCATATAATGAGAAAATTTGGGCTTATCCGTTGGAAGACATGGGAACAGGATGGATGAGAGGAAAGATGCCGCTTCCGACTAAAAAAGAAATAATCCGATCAGTTATTCTGAAAGACCCTAAGGAAAGAAAGATGCCACATTCATCATTCTATTATCCACTTCATGGTGGTATACAGTCTATGGTTAATGCTATTGGCGAGGGATTAAATATACATACCGACTTTACAATTAAATCACTAGAAAAGATAAACGATAAGTGGAATGTGAATGGTGAAGGTGAGTATGATAAGATAATCAGTACAATTCCACTTCCAGAGTTGCCAAATGTAATGGAGCTTCCTGAAAAGGTAGTAAACTTGATTAAGGGACTAAAATACAACAGCTTGACAACGGTATTGTTTGATTGCCCAAAAACTGATATCACTTGGTTATATATACCGTCTCATGATTATAAGTGCCATCGTGTAGGATATCAAAGTGCTTTAACACCATATGCCAATCCTGATACTACAAGAGGATGTGGAGCACTTGAAGTTATCGGTACAAGCTTTAAAGTAACAGACGATATTGTGAATGATAATACACTTCCAAAAGAACTTGGTTTTGAGAAAATTTTAGATCAACAGTTTTCAGAGTATGCTTATGTTATTCATGATAAAGCCTATGATACAAATGTTAATGGAATTAAGGAGTATTTTAGGGGGGATCCTACATTTAATCTTCTTGGTAGATGGGCTACATGGAATTATAAGAATATGGATTTATGTATGCTCGACGCAATGGAACTTACAAAAGATCTGTAGGTGTTAGTATGTATTGTATTATCGGTGCAAATGGTTTTTTAGGATCATATATTATAAAATCTATTTTAAAAAAAACGAACGAAAATATAGTTGCCTGTTGTAGGGATATATCATTAGTTGGAGATTCTCTAAAGGATGAAAGGATAACTTGGAGAAGTTTGGATATTTGCGATTTTAAGGCGGTGAGCAGTTTTTGTAAAGAATATAATAGGGAAAACAAAAAGGTTGTCTATCTCGCCGCTTACCATAATCCTGACCTGGTTGAGAAGAATCCGAAGACAGCTTGGAATACAAATATAGTATCTTTGTCTTTTTTCATCAATGAAATGGATAATGTAAGTGCATTTTATTATCCATCATCAGACAGTGTATATGGAAATAGTATAGATGGTAAGGTTTTTGAGGAAGATGATGATACGAATCCTGTAAATACATATGGAAAACAGAAGGCTTTGGCAGAAAGAATTGTTACTACATATGGATATCAGGTGGTGAGGTATCCGTTTTTGATAGGGACAAGCCTTCTGTCCAGTAAAAAACATTTTTATGACCATATTGTGGAAAGTTTAAAATCAAAGGTGGGGATGGATATGTTTAGCGATTCATATCGTTCTACGATATCGTTTAAGCAGGCTGCAGACTATATTGTAGAATTGATAGAAATGAATGATAAACATCCAATAGTAAATATATCTTCTGATAAAGCATTATCAAAGTATGAAGTTGGTTTAATAATTGCAAAAAAACTGGGATTGGATGAGAGTCTTGTCAGACCTGTCAAGGTGGAGGATTCAGAGGGGATTTTTGTTGCAAAGAGAGCAAGTTCCACTATGATGGACAATAAGCTTTTAAAATCTATTTTTGATGTGGATGAGATTCGCTTGGAGATTTAGGAGGGATTGTGAAAGTTAAAGAATTTAAAAATGTATCAATTATTCTTCCAACCTTAAATGAATCTTTTTCATTTAATCAGACGATTGATATTATCTTGGAAGAATGTAATCATGAGGATATCAAAGAGTTTATTGCAGTAGTATGTAATCGTACGTTGCCTGAAAGTATAGAAGCTATAAAAAAATCAAAATCGGTATGTGAAGAGGCCGGAATTCCATTACATATACTTTATCAAAAAAGACCATTTGCAGGAGGAGCTGTAGCAGACGGATTTTTGGAGGCAACAGGAAGTCACCTGCTTATGATGGCACCTGATTTGGAAACAGATCCACATAATGTAAAAGATTTTATTACTATGGGAAAGAAGTATCCAAGTGATATGATAACAGCTTCAAGATGGCTTAATAAGGGCAGTTTTGCAGGATATAGTAAAATAAAACTTGTTCTCAACTTTTTCTTTCAAAAAATGTTTGCTGTTTTTTATGGAGTAAAACTTACAGATATCACTTTTGGATATAGACTTGCACCTACTGAGTTGATGCAAAAAATTAAATGGGAAGAGTTAAAGCATCCGTTCTTTTTGGAAACAGCACTAAAGCCTATTCGTTTAAAGGTAAAGATACATGAAATACCTTCTAATTGGGCTGCCAGAGTAGAAGGAGAGTCACAGAATTCTTTACTTCAAACTTTTAAATATTTAAAAATTGCTTTTAAAGTAAAATTTGAGAAGAAAAGTGAGTTGCTTAATGGTTAAGAATCTGTGGGAGAAATATAAAGAATTATTCTTTTATGGTGTTTTTGGGGTGGGGGCTACGGTTATAAACGTAGCATCCTACCATATTTTGGAAAGAACAGTCGGTTTGCCATACTTAGTAGCTAATATTATTGCTTGGATATTAGCTTTTATTTTTGCATTTATTACAAACAAACTGTTTGTATTTGAAAGCAGGAGCTGGGATAGAGCAGTAGCCATAAAAGAGTTTAGCGGTTTTTTGTCAGCCAGACTTTTAACAGGTGTATTAGATACTTTTTTAATGTGGTTTTTTGTAAGTATAATAAGATTGGATGATACATTATCTAAGATAATTATTAATATATTAGTGATAATAATAAACTATATTGCAAGTAAGTTTTTTATTTTCAAGAAGAAATAGTAAATATAGGTGTGTTCTTATAAAGAGAGAACCTATATACTTTACTGAGAGAGGATATATGTTGATTAATATTTTAAAACCCGACTTTACGTTTAACGATGAAAGGGGAACTTTGGTTCAGCTTGTACATGAGGGTTATAGTCAGATGAATGTGGTGACATCAAAAAAAGGAGTATTTCGCGGAGGTCATTATCATAAAGTAAACAGGGAAGTCTTTTATATCATATCAGGACATTTTAAGTTCACAGCAGAAAAAGACGGTGTAGTAGAGGAGTATGATTTTAAAGATGGTGATATGTTTGAGGTCCTCCCATATGTAATGCATAGCTTTGATTATTTAGAAGATACCACACTTGTAGCTATGTATGATAAAGGTGTGGAATTATCGGACGGAGGTATGGATAGTTATATATCCTAGAATAGAATGAAGTCTAAATATTATGCAGTAAAGGGTATGTTTGCTATTTGCATAGCATGTATATATCATATTGCGACAATAGACTTTTTGTATACATTGACACCTCCTTTTGAGAATGTATGGTGAATTAAATATTTTTTTTCATTAAAACCATTACATTGTTTATGTGAAATTTTGTTTTATATTTACCTTATGAATTACAAAATAGAAGCGGCATTTTATTTATAGAATGAACATAATGCCATTTTATATTTTATATATTGTGATTCATATTTTTGTAGCATATGCTGTAAAAGTGGTTTTAAATATTATGGTGAAAATATAAAAATATATAATAAGGTTGAATATATAGAGGAATATGATGATAGAGAGTATAATTAGAATATTAGATGAATTATTAGATAGATATCCAAGTCTGATTGAGCAAAGAGAAAGTATTATTGGAGTCTATAATGTTTTAGAGGAGTCCTATGCTAATGGTGGGAAATTGCTGGTTGCCGGAAACGGTGGTAGTGCAGCCGACTCTGAGCATATAGTTGGAGAGTTGATGAAAGCTTTTATTAAGCCAAGAAAACTTGATGAGAGTTTACAAAACAAACTTAAATCTATAGATGACAAGTTGGGACAAGTTTTAGCGGACAATTTGCAAGGTGCATTGCCGGCAATTGCCGTTACAGGTCATGTTGGTCTTTCTACTGCATACTTGAATGACTGCAATCCGCTACTTTCATTTGCACAGCAGGTAAATGGATTTGGTAATGAAGGTGATGTGTTTCTTGGAATATCAACTTCAGGAAATTCCGAGAACATACTGTATGCTTTGGTGACAGCCAAGGCTAAGGGTATGAAAACGGTCGGATTATCCGGTAGAGATGGAGGAAAGATGCGAGAACTTTGTGATGCAATTATTATAGCTCCCGAAACAGAGACATTTAAAATACAGGAACTTCATTTACCGATATATCATGCACTATGTTTGATGCTTGAGGCAAGATTTTTTTAGAAAAATTTGATGGCGTTACACTTATTTAGTGGACGCCTTTTTTATTAATCTTTCAGATGAGTCTCTTTTTATTGACGCACACATATTTATGTACTAACATATAAAAATATACAGGTTTTAATATGGGAGTCTTTATCATAGTAATATGAAGATAAAAGGTGTTAAAACGTATTAATGATTTACTCAAAGATATTCATAGAAATGGATTTATAGCAAGTACGGGAAAACCTGAACAAATGAAGAGTAAGAAGGCATACAGCCGCGTATAGATAAAAAGTTTTATGGATTGGTGATTAAAACCGAGATGAGCCTATAATGTCATTACGATGATTGATAGAATATGGAGAGCAAGATGAAAACAGTTATATTAGCAGGCGGACTTGGAACCAGAATTTCCGAGGAAAGCCATTTGAAACCGAAGCCGATGATTGAAATCGGCAGTCAGCCTATATTATGGCATATTATGAAATACTATTCAACATTTGGAATAAATGAGTTCGTTATACTCGCAGGTTATAAGCAGAATAAGATAAAAGAGTATTTTGCAAACTACTTTGTATACAATTCCGATGTAACTTTTGATATGAAAAATAATAAGATGGAAGTTCACAGAAGGAATGCGGAAGACTGGAAGGTAACAGTGCTTGATACAGGACTTAATACTATGACGGGTGGAAGAATACTGAGAGCAAAAGAGCATTTACAGGATGAGCCTTTTATGCTTACATATGGTGACGGTGTATCGGATGTTGATGTAGACGGATTATTAAAATTTCACAAACAGCATGGGAAAACCGCTACAATAACTACTGTAAGTCTTGCACAGCAAAAAGGTGTACTTCAAAAAGATGAGTCGGGACTTATCACATCATTCAGGGAAAAGAGTGAGGATGATTCAGCTATTATAAATGGCGGTTTTATGGTGTTAAATCCTAATATTTTTGACTATATAACGGAGGGTGATGCCACTATATTTGAGCAAAGTCCTATGCTTAAACTTGCTGGTGACAAAGAGCTTATGGGCTTTGAACATGACGGCTTTTGGCAATGTATGGATACTCAAAGAGAGAAAGAAAAACTTGAGAGTCTTTGGGCAAGCGGCAAGGCTCCTTGGATGAGGTGGAATGAATAAATGAATTTTGAGGAATTAAAAAAGTTTTATAGCGGTAAAAAGGTTCTTCTTACCGGACATACGGGCTTTAAGGGTACATGGCTTTCAAAAATACTTATAATGTGCGGTGCCAAATTGACAGGTTATGCTCTGAATCCTCCGACAGATACAAATATTTTTGATATTTTGGGTTTGGATGGAGAAATGAATTCCATCATAGGTGATATAAGAGATCTTAAATATTTGAAAAAAGTTTTTGATAAAGTTGAGCCTGAGTATGTTATTCATATGGCGGCACAGCCAATAGTAAGAGAATCCTATGAAAGACCTGTTTATACATATGAAACCAATGTTATGGGCACTGTAAATATAATGGAATGTGTGCGACTCTCAAAAAGTGTAAGAAGTTTTTTGAATGTCACAACAGATAAGGTTTATGATAATAAAGAACAGGCTGAGGGATATGTTGAAACGGATTTTTTAGACGGATATGATCCATATTCAAACTCCAAGTCATGCTCGGAACTTGTTACCCACAGCTACAAAAAAAGCTTTTTGACTGATTTGCCGGTATCCTGTGCAAGAGCCGGAAATGTAATAGGAGGCGGTGATTTTGCAAAGGACAGAATAGTTCCGGATTGTGTAAGAGCGGCAATATCAAAAAATCCTGTAATAATAAGAAACCCTAATTCTATAAGACCTTTCCAGCATGTTTTGGAACCGCTCTTTATTTATCTTGATATCATTATGAGGCAGGAAAAAGACAGGGGGAAATATGAGGGCTATTTTAATGTGGGACCTGATGACAGTGATTGTGTAAATGCAAAAACACTGGTGGAGAGCTTTAAGAGAGCATGGGGAGACGGCTTTGAATTTAAGATTCAATCTGATGGAGGACCTCATGAAGCAGGATTTTTAAAGCTGAACTGCAATAAATTAAAATCGGTATACGGCTGGAAACCGGGACTTAATGTACATGGAGCCATTGATTTGAGTGTTGAATGGTATAGAGCCTGGTATATGGGTGAAGATATGAATGAAATCACTGGAAAACAGATAAAATCTTATTTGGATAAATAAGATTAAACAGATAAATTTGGAGGAAATATGTTCGAAAATAAAACAGAACAAGAGGCTCGTAAAGAAATATTGGAGACGGTCAAGGCATATCATGATGCCTATCATAATAAATATAAGGAATTTAAAGAGGGAGACAGAATAACCTATGCATCCAGAGTCTATGATTCGCAGGAAATGGTAAATCTGGTGGATGCCTCATTGGAATTCTGGCTTACAGCAGGAAGATATTTTGATGAATTTGAAAGAGAGTTTGCAAAACAGTTCGGAACAAAGTTTGTATCACTTGTAAATTCCGGATCAAGTGCCAATCTGCTTGCCTTTATGACTTTGACTTCGCCGCTTTTAGGTGAAAGACAGGTAAAAAGGGGAGATGAGGTGATAACTGTTGCATGCGGCTTCCCGACAACCGTGACTCCTATGATTCAATATGGTGCAATACCTGTATTTGTTGATGTAACAATACCGCAGTATAATATAGATGTTAATATGCTTGAAGAGGCATTATCTCCAAAAACAAAGGCGGTAATGATAGCACATACTCTTGGCAACCCTTTTGATCTTGAATCGGTTGTGGAATTTTGTAAAAAACATAATTTATGGTTGATTGAGGACAATTGTGATGCACTTGGAAGTACCTATACCATAAAAGGAGAGAAAAAATTTACAGGTACAATAGGAGATATCGGAACATCAAGTTTTTATCCTCCTCATCATATGACTATGGGAGAGGGCGGTGCAGTATATACATCCAATCCTTTACTAAGCAGGATAATGAAGTCAATAAGAGACTGGGGAAGAGACTGTATTTGTCATTCAGGACAGGATAATCTGTGTGGACATAGATTTGACAGACAATATGGAGAACTTCCGGTTGGATATGATCATAAATATGTGTATTCACATTTCGGGTACAATTTGAAACCTACCGATTTGCAGGCGGCAGTCGGAGTGGCACAGTTAAAAAAGTTCCCGGACTTTGTGCAAAAGAGAAAAGAAAATTATAAGAGATTGTATGAGGCATTAAAGCCTGTAGAGGATAAGCTTATACTTCCTATACCTGAAAAAAACTCGGATCCAAGCTGGTTCGGTTTCCTTATTACCTGTAAGGAAGGGGTTGACAGATCTAAGCTTGTAAGCAAATTGGAGTCAAACGGAATTCAAACAAGAATGCTTTTTGCAGGAAATCTTACAAAGCATCCTTGCTTTGATCAGATGAGAGAGAAAAATGAGGGCTATAGAATTGTCGGAGAACTTAAAAATACGGATCGTATTATGAATGATACTTTCTGGGTTGGAGTTTACCCGGGAATGACAGATGCTAAAATTGATTTTATGGCTAAAATGATAATAGAAGGCGTAAAATAATAAAATTTAAGGGCTGAATACCGCTGTTTTTAATACGGTATCCGGTCCTTTTTATTGTGAATATAGTGCCAATTTTTTTCCTTTATTTGCTATGCAAGAACAGATATGATATAATGATAAAAAATGTTGTGAAAAGTTTTTTGGTAGGAGAAGGTATGCTAAACGAAGAGAAAATAAGGCAGATGACCGAATTAGCATTATTAAAAAAGAGGAAGGGCGAGCAGATGTTTGAAATTGATAATTATTTCAAAGAGGATTATGTGGGTAAACAAATGCTTAAGTCCTTTTTTGTTTATACTTTTTGTTTTATCCTTATAATTGTTTTGGCTGTTCTTTATAATTTGGAAGATTTGGTAATAAGTGTAAATACTGTTGGAATGTATTCCTTTTTTTACATTGTTATATATATATTGGGATTGATTGCATTTGAAATGATAACATATAGATTTTTTTCAAAAAAATATGATGAGGCACAGAGGAGTCTTAAGATGTACAATGACAGGCTGAATTATTTTGAAAAAAAGTTTGATAACAAAGATAAATTGCAAAATAACGGAGGTTAGAATGCTACAGCTATATGTGTTTAGAAACAGTTTAAAGAGTTTCTATGCAAAATATTATTCTATCATAGATAAAGGAATTAAATATATAATATTATTTACAGCAATGATGCTTATAAATATCAACCTGGGGTATGAGTCTAAGCTGGTTGCAATACAGACTCCTATAGTATTGTCTGTAATAGGTGCATTTTTGCCATATATGGCAGGTGTTCTTATGGTGGCGGTCTTTTTAATGATTCATCTTTTTACTGCATCATTTGAACTTGCTTTGCTTGTGGGAATTATACTGATATTAACATTTTTTTTGTACTATAGCTTTGGTAAAAAGGACAGTGTACTTTTAATTATTGTGCCTGTACTTTTTGTGCTTAAGATACCTTATGTGGTGCCTCTGGTTGTGGGACTTATGGGAAGTGCTGTCAGCATAGTGCCTATTTTGGCGGGAGTTATTATATATTTTACCTGTTTGTTTGCAAAACAGAATATAGGAGTACTTACAAGTACCCAGTCTGTGGATATTGCGCAGAGATTTTCACAGGCAATAAACGGGATATTCTCAAACAATACCATGCTTTTATTTATTATTGCATTTGCATTGACCACATTTATAGTATATATGGTTCATAAGCAGAATATGGATTATGCCTGGCAAATAGCTATTGCGGCAGGAGCTATTACTATTTTGGTCAGTATATTTGTGGGAGATTTTGTATTTGATATATCTACTCCTCTTTTAGATTTTATAATAGGTCTTGCGATATCTGTGATTATAGCTTATGTGTATGATTTCTTTGTATTCTCGGTGGATTATACGAGATCGGAATATGCACAATTTGAAGATGATGATTATTATTATTTTGTTAAGGCTGTGCCGAAGATTACTATCACAGCGGCGGATAAAAAGATACAATCATTCAGTACAAATGGAAAAAAGAAGAACAAGAATAATGGGGGTAATGAATGAACATAGTCACGAGATTGCTGCGTGATGGGCTTTCATATTTTCCACGAATCGGTATACTCAATATATTTGAGATACTTATTATTGCATATATTGTGTATGAAATAATGACATGGATTACAAAGACCAGAGCATGGACTTTATTAAAGGGACTGCTTATTATATTGGGCTTTACCATAATGGCATATATACTGCATTTTGATGTCATATTATGGATTCTTGGCAGAATTGCAACCATTGCGGTGACTGCACTTATAATAATATTTGCACCTGAGCTTAGAAAGGCTCTTGAGCAGCTTGGCAATAAGAATATAATGAAATTCTTTGCCTTTGACAATAAAATCAGCAATGACGGTATTACTGAAGCTACTATAGAGGAACTTGTAAATGCGGCATTTACCATGTCAAAGCCCAAAACAGGAGCTTTGATGGTAATAGAAAGAAATGAGAATTTGTCAAATATAGAGGGAACGGGTATCTTGATAAATGGTATTGTTTCAAGTCAGCTTCTTATAAATATCTTTGAACATAATACACCTTTACATGACGGTGCAGTGCTTATAAGGGGTAATACCATTGTATCCGCAACCTGTTATCTGCCATTGTCTGAAAATATGAGAATCAGTAAGGATCTGGGAACAAGACATAGAGCCGCTATAGGTATCAGTGAGGTTTCGGATTCTATTACCATTGTCGTTTCTGAGGAGACGGGAAGAGTCTCAGTGGCAATTGCAGGTAATTTGATAAAAGTAAATGACAGTGAAGAACTGAGAAAGGAACTTTCTGTTCTGCTTGAGGATAGGGTAGAAGAAAAGAACAGTTCTTTATTTTCAAAGTTTTTGAAAGGAAGAGGTAATGATAAAGACAAATAATCTTGTTTTGAAAATTAGCTCTTTGGCTATAGCTTTTTTTGTATGGATCATAGTAATTAATATATCAAATCCGATAGTTACAAGAAGCCAAATGGTACCACTTGAAGTGGTAAATTCGGATATAATTGCAGATGCGGGTAAGACATATTCATTGACAAGTGCAAATACCGTGACTGTAAGTTATGAGGTGCGAACAAGGGATGAGGGAAAAATCTCCGCATCGGATTTTAAAGTGTCTGTAGATCTTGGGGATATGTATGATATAACAGGTGCCATACCTATATCGGTGGAGGTAGTAAATAATAAGGATCTTATAATGGGTGCGGTGATTACAAAGCCGAGTATTGTAAGAGTAAGCATAGAAGATTTGCAAAGAAAGGAGTTTACACTTACAACAAAAATAAAGGGTACTCCATCAGACGGTTATTCTGTCGGAGAGATAAGACTTGAGCGAACCGGTGTGGCTGTTACGGGACCTGTATCGGTTATAGGTCAAATAAGTCAGGTAGGTGTGGAGATAGATGTTACTGGGCTTGACAGTAATGACAGCGGAAATGCCAAGTTGCAGTACTTTGATGCCAATGGGAATGCTTTTATAATATCCGACAGCAGGGTAAGTAAAAGCTTTGATAATGTGGATTATGATATAGTAATGCTCAATGGAAGAACTCTTGCACTCAACTTTGATGTGGGAGGAAAGGCTGCTGAAGGTTATGTATTTACCGGCGCCGAGAGCAGTACAAAATCCATACAGGTCAGAGGTATGCCGGAAGTACTTGATACGCTGGATTCGGTTACTATTCCGGCTACGGCACTCAGTGTTGAAGGGGCAACAGGTGATATTACCACTACTGTAGATATTAAAGATTTTCTGCCCGAAAATGTGGAAGCGATAGGAGCAACAAAAATTACGGTTACTTTAAAGGTTGAGGCGCTTGATCATAAAACACTTACTTTGACAATAAGTGATTTGGAGGTAAAGGGTGCCAGACCGGGAGTAACTACAAACATTGTACCTGAAAGAATAATGGTAGTGGTTTCGGGATTGACTGCAAATCTTGAGTCAATAACAGGTGCCGATCTTCAGGCAACACTGGATATAGGCAATATGGTTTCAGGCGGAAATACCGGAAGTCTTACATTTAATCTGCCGGAAGGTTTGAATGTGGATTCATATACACCTTTTGAGGTGCTGATAGGAAATCATGCAAGTGAAACAACTTCGGCAGAACAAAACAGTACTACTATAGGGAACTAAGGGAGGTTTTTGATGGTTTCGGAAGAGATAAAGGTGATAAACCCAAGCGGATTACATCTGCGGCCTGCAGGTAATTTATGTAAGGAAGCATTAAGATATGATTCCAAAATAAATATTATTTTTGGAGATGCTACGGCAAATGCAAAGAGTGTTCTTAGTGTACTTGCTACATGTGTAAAATGTGGTGATATCATAAAAATAACCTGTGACGGAAGAGATGAAAATGAAGCTTTGGAGGCTTTAAAAAATTTGATAAATTCAGGTTTTGGTGAGTTAAAGTAAGTAGAGGTTTATAATGAAAATTTATGGTGTAGGGGCAGCCGAGGGTATAGGCATCGGTGTTGCAAAGGTAGTCAGAGAACAAAGTGTGGAAGTAATAAAAAAAAATATTCCTGATATTGAAACGGAAGTAAAAAACTTCATGGAAATTCTGGAAATTACTAAAGCTGAGACTGAAGAAATGTCACAGACATTGGAAAAAAACGCTTCGGCGAAGGAAGCGGAGATTTTGTTCGGACATATTATGCTTATGTCGGATCCTATGCTTGTGGATGAAATAGTAAACCGTATCAAAAACGACATGGTCTGTGCAGAATATGCTATAGACGAGGTTTGTAATCAGTATGCCGCAGCATTTGCTTCAATGGATGATGAGCTTATGCAGCAAAGGGCGACTGATATGCATGATATAAAGCTGAGACTTATAAAAAAGATCCTGGGTATTGAAAGTACGGATCTTTCAAAACTTCCCTATGGAAGCATTTTAGTTGCAAAGGATCTTACACCTTCTATGACCGCAGGGCTAAATCCTGAGAATGTGCTGGGTATTGTTACCGAGTTTGGCGGAAAGACTTCACATTCGGCAATTCTTGCAAGAGCTCTTGAGATACCGGCTGTAGTCGGTCTTTCGGATTTACCTGACGATATAAAAGATGATACCGATATACTTATTGACGGTGAGAACGGAGAGGTTATTATACTTCCAAATGAGGAAGAAAAGGCGGAATATGAAAAGAAAAGAAATGAATTTGCCTCGAATAAAGAACTTTTAAAGAAATACAGGGAATTATCAAGTATTTCAAAGGACGGTAAAAGGGTAGAGATAGCAGGAAATATAGGAAGTCCTGAAGATGTAAATAAAGTAATTGAAAATGGCGGAGAGGGTATAGGACTTTTCAGAACAGAATTCCTCTTTATGGACAGAGATTCTATGCCAAGTGAAGAAGAGCAGTTTGAAAGTTATAAGAAGGTCGCTGTGGCAATGGATGGAAAGCCTGTAATTATAAGAACTTTGGATATAGGTGGAGATAAGGAAATTCCATATATGGGTATACAAAAAGATGAAAACCCGTTCTTGGGATATCGTGCTATAAGACTTTGCCTTGACAGAAAAGAAGATATATATATACCACAGCTAAGAGCATTGCTTCGTGCAAGTGCATTTGGTAACATAAAGATTATGCTGCCTCTTATTACATCAATGGATGAAATAAGAGAGGCTAAGGCTCTTATAGAAACTATAAAGGCTGAATTTGATTCTAAGAATATTGCTTACAACAAGTACATAGAGGTGGGAATTATGATAGAGACCGCCGCGGCATCACTTCTTGCGGATATATTTGCAAAAGAGGTGGATTTTTTCAGTATCGGCACAAATGATTTAATACAATACACTATGTCTGTGGACAGAGGTAATGTAAAAATAGCCGGTCTGTATTCACCATTTTCACCTGCGGTACTCAGGAGTATTCACAGAATTATAACTGAGGGTAAGAAGGCAGGTATAATGGTAGGTATGTGCGGTGAGGCTGCTGCCGATCCTCTGCTTATCCCTGTGCTTTTGTCATGGGGAATGGATGAGTTTTCAATGTCGGCTTCAAGCATATTAAAGTCAAGACAGATAATTTCTCTTTGTGACAGTGAGGCTTTGCGTACCAAGGTAGATAAAGTACTTGAACTTGCCACAGAGAGTGAAATCACGAACTATTTAAAGAAATTAACAGAGGAGCTTTAATGTTAATATATCTTATTTGTAGTTTATCAGCGTATTTATTTTCCCGGATAGAGCAGTATGCCCTATCCGGGTTTGTTCTGATTTTGGCGGCAGTATATCTGTATATAAAAGAATACGGATACTCAAAATCACTTGTAAACTTGAGAGGAATCTTTTCTCTGGCATTTGTAGGAGGAGAGGGGCTTTCCGCTATGAAACTTTCATATCTTGCAAAGCCTTGGAATATTATTACCTGGCTATGTATAAGCTTGGCTTTTATATGTTTTTATGCCGTATTTAATATATTAAAAGAATATGGAGGAAATCCATATATTAATAGTGAGAGAGTACTTGAAAAGAGTAATGAAAACAGGATGTATGCATGTATTATAATAATTGCTTTAGTATCCGCTGTTGCATTTAATATAGAGGCGATCATACTTGGATTTATTCCTTTTTTTGAAAGAGGTGTTCCTCATGCGTATTCATATTTCCACATTTCGGGAGTACATTATTTTACGGTAAGCTGTGTTTTAATACCTGCTCTGAGTATTATATATCTACATGAGGAAGGTAAATTGGATGCTGTTAAGCTTGTATTTTTAAGCTTGGCAAATATTATAGCTATAATTATACCAATACTATGTGTATCCAGATTTCAATTTATGTTTGCTGTGCTTTTAGCCTTTATTACATTCCTTATTTTAAAAAGAGAAAAAATAAAACCGATATACTTTATTATGCTGATTGTGGTAATAGTGCCTGTATATTTATTGCTTTCTGTTTTAAGAAGCCATGATGTGGAGTATCTGAACGGAATTTTTGAGATGAAATATAAGTTCCCTATTTACATCAGTCAGCCATATATTTATATCGCAAACAATTATGATAATTTGAATACCTTGATTAATGAATTGCCAAATCATAGCTTAGGAATGAAGGGATTATTTCCTTTATGGGCACTTACAGGGCTTAAATTTGTATATCCTAAGCTCGTTGATTTCCCTATATTTGTAAATAAAACCGAGCTGACAACGGTTACATTGTTCTATGATGCCTTTTATGATTTCGGAATCATAGGTGTGGGGGTATTTTCAGCAATACTCGGTGCTGTAAGTTATATGTTTGAAAAATGGATAAGGAGTACAAAGCATGCCGCATTTTATATGATATATGCTCAATTCTTTATATATATGGCGCTATCATTTTTCACCACATGGTTTTCAAATCCTGCGACATGGTTTTATTTTATAGTTACGGTAGCTATATTCTTTATATGTGAACAAAAGGGAAAGCAGGTTTTTAGAAAATAAATGCATAAATTTAAATAGTAAATATTGACAAATTTTAGATTTTAAAGTATAAAATAATAAAACCGTTGATTGGGAGAAAAGAAATTAGTTACTCACAGAGAGTCGGAGGTGCTGAGAACCGATAGGGATGACGATTTTAATATGGACCCAAGAGGGCAAGGTGAAAGGAAACGAGTAGCTAAGACGGGCGCTCCCGTTACAGAGCAGAAAATGTGTCGGCATTTTTTTAGAGAGAGTATTTTTACTAATGAAGGTGGTACCGCAGGCTATGCTTGTCCTTTGGATAAGCGTATCCTGCGTTTTTTATTGCATAAATGTATGGACTGTGATGATATAGACTGATATGTGAATTTCTGTCGGCATCAAAGGAGTTACAGCGGCAAAGGAGTGATGTGTGACTTATGCAGATAACCGGAAAGTATGTTCTAATTATATAAATATTCACTACATAAAATGCCATAAGGAGGAGAAAATGAAATTAATAAAGAAACTTGGAATTATTGCAATAGGTGCGGTATTGATGGCAGGATGTACACCTAAGGATGCTACAACAAGAAGCAGTACCGAGAGTACTGCGGCAGAAAGTTCAGCTACAGAATCCGGCAAGGATGAAAGTAAAGCAGAGAATACAGATAAAGATTTGAAAAAAATCGGTGTAATACAATTGGTTGAACATAAATCACTTGATATAATATATAACTCATTTAAGGATGAACTAAAAAATCTCGGATATATAGACGGTGAGAATGTAAAGATAACCTTTCAAAATGCACAGGGGGATATGTCAAATATCACCAGTATAGTACAGGGATTTGAGGGGGATAAGCAGGATGTCGTTGTAGGAATTGCAACACCTGTAGCACAGGGGGCAATGAGTCTTACAAAATCCACACCGGTGGTATTTTCGGCAGTTACAGATCCTATAGGGGCGGGTATACTGACGGATATGAATGCACCTGATAAGGGGATGACAGGCACAAGTGATGCCGTACAGATTGATAAGATAATGGATTTGGCACTTCAGATAAGCCCTGATGTAAAAAAGGTAGGATTTATATATAATCCGGGAGAGGACAATTCCGTAACCAACCTTGGTTTACTTGAAAATTATGTAAAGGAAAAGAATCTGGAACTTGAGACTGTAAGTATTTCTACAAGTGCAGATCTTCAAACCGCAGCAGCAACATTGTTTGAAAAGGTGGATATGATTTTTGTATCAAATGATAATACTGTTGCAGAGGCAATGCCGATACTTACCTCAGAGGCAATCAAGGCTAAAAAGCCTATATATGTAGGTGCAGATTCAATGGTTATGGATGGAGGTCTTGCCACTGTAGGTATTGATTATACAGACCTTGGAAAAGAAACCGCAAAGATGGTGGATGAGATAATTAAGGGAAAATCTGTAGAAGAGATTCCTGTAAAAGTATTTAAGGATGATTTATTTATATATGTAAATACCGATACTGCAGCCGCACTCGGCATAGAGATACCTGAGAGTATCAAAACAGATAAGAAATTTGTGGAAATCAAATAATAGGAGCAAAAATGACATTATCAACATTACTGGGAAGTATTGAACTGGGACTTATATTCGCAATATTATCATTGGGATTATTTATAGCATTTAGAATACTGGATTTACCGGATCTGACAGTGGATGGAAGCTTTGTGACCGGACTTGCATACAGCGCAGTCTGGTCTGTAGCTAAAAATCCATATATGGGGATCTTTATGGGATCCATGGGTGGAATGCTTGCAGGCATTGTGACCGGAATACTTCATACTAAATTAAAAATACATGCTATATTGGCAGGAATACTCACAATGACAGGATTATATTCCATAAATCTTTTTGTAATGGGTGATAAGCCAAGTGTTTTCTTCTATGGCGAAAAGACTGTATTTACTCCGTTTGAAGGTAAATTTTATATAAGCGGGGTAGATATAGGGAAGCTGATTTTACTTTTTATAATAGTTTTAATACTGACTATACTTCTTAGAATATTCTTAATGACTCAAGTGGGACTATCTTTAAGAGCCACGGGAGATAATGAAGCAATGGTAAGAAGTTCAAGTATTAACACCGATGCAATGAAAATACTCGGATTTGCCGTTTGCAATCTTATTGTGGCTTTTTCGGGAGCGGTATATGCCCAGTACAATATGACTGCAACTCATGGTATGGGAACAGGAATGCTGGTACTTGGACTTGCAAGTATCATAATAGGTGAGACAGTCATAGGAAAGAGAGGAATGTTAAGGCATTTGTTTGCAATAGTTATAGGAGCGATAATATATCGTATAATGCTTACAATAGCCTTCGGACTTGGGCTTCCTGCAATATATTTAAAACTGTTCTCGGCAGTAATAGTGGTGGTTGCAATAAGTATACCGTTGATAAAACCTACAATTGTCAGATGGAGAAAAATACATGCTGGAAATTAAAAATGTAAATGTAATCTTTAATAAGGATACTGTAAATGAAAAAAGAGCGTTAAGGGATCTAAGTCTTATATTAAATGACGGAGATTTTGCTACAGTGATAGGCAGTAACGGAGCCGGGAAGTCCACCATGCTGAATGTTATAGCAGGCAATATAGAGGTGGAAAGCGGAAAAATATATAATAACGGGCTTGATATTACCTATATGAAGGAGCATAAAAGAGCAAGATTTATAGGCAGATTGTATCAGGATCCGCTAAAGGGAACTGCGCCTCATATGACAATAGAAGAAAATATGGGACTTGCATACAGCCGTGGAAAGAGAGTAAGATTCGGGCTGGGTGTCAGAAGAAGTGATAGGGAGTATTTTAAATCGGTCTGTGCCAAGTTGGGGCTTGGACTTGAACATAGATTAAAAAATGAGGTGGGCGGTCTTAGCGGTGGGCAAAGGCAGGCTTTGACACTTTTAATGGCTACTATGGAAACACCTGAATTATTATTGCTTGATGAGCATACGGCTGCGCTTGATCCGAAAACAAGTAAAAAAATAATGGAAATAACCGATAGAATTGTAAGTGAGAATCATATTACAACACTAATGATCACTCATAATATCAGGGATGCACTTGATTATGGAAATAAGACCATTGTTATGAACAATGGAGGTATACTTACAATACTGGAAGGCGAAGAAAGAAAATCAATGACTGTTTCAGATGTGATGAAGCTTTATTCAGGAACAGATGCAATATTAAGTGATAAAATGATTTTAGGAAATTAAAAAAGATGTCGCAAAACCAAAAATATGATTTTGCGACATCTTTTTATTGTCCCGGTCCTATAAGAACAGGTGATCCCTGGTCACCCGGACCTTCAGTGGATATAGAAGGTCCGGGCCCCGAACGGGGAGTATTATTTTGGGGTTTTGTGACTCCGGGACCGTTTAAAACATCAGAATCCTCGGTAGACCTCGGAGGTGATGTGGTTTTTATAGATGAAGAAGTAGTGGTTTCAGGAGTGATAATTTCTGAAGGCTGCTTCTTCGGCTTTGTATTTTTTTGCCCTGATTTAGCTGATGTAGTCGTAGGCTGTGGAACTGTTGGAGGTTGCGTGGCTGCAGTAGGGGCTACCGGTGCAGCTCCGACTGTATCATCTCCGGGTGATGCCGCCACTGAAACATTGCTCTTACTCCTTGGGGTAACAACAGGGTGATTACTTGATATAGGTGCCACTCCTATGCCGGCATCATCGCTTTCATTTGATGTAGGGGCATTGGAATCAAGTATAGGATTCACATTGCCATGTAAATTACAAGTGGCGGACGGTGCAAGATATTTTGAATCATCCGTACTTGATTGTCCGGGAGGCACTATCATAAATACTCTTGTAGTAGTACTTGGGCAGTTTGGTGTAGGTAAAAGACCGCTTTCACTACAGACTGTGACAGCAGTATGGTGGTCACAAAATTCTGTAGGTGCTGTTCCCTTGGCAAAGTATTCTGTATATGTTGCATTGCCGCGAGGATCATGTTCACATACTCCGGGGATGGCAAGTTTACCGGATTTTCTGCATACTACTGCGGTTTCAACGGAATCAGGTACAGGGAAGCCTACATCCTCGGCACCTTCTGAAACTTTATTCATAATCTTTCGCCAGATATCCTTGTGGAAGCTCGTACCTCCATTGTCGGAAAGCGTTTGATTTTCATCACAACCTGCCCATACACCGGCAGTATAATATGGTGTAAATCCTACAAACCACACATCCACATTTTTTGATGTGGTACCTGATTTACCCGCTACACTCATATGATCAAGATGTGCTCTGGTTGAGGTTGAGTTTATATTTACTCCGCTGCTTGCAAATTTTTTGTTATTCTCGGTAGAAGCCGCCATGGCATCTGTTAGAAGGAAGGCTGTGGAATCCTTTATAACTCTATGTGTTTGAGGATTGCTATTATCAAGTATAGTTTTGCCGTTGTGGTCCACAATCTTTGTAAAGAAAACAGGCTTTGTATATACACCATGATTTGCAATAGTAGCAAAGGCGCCTGTAAGCTCAAGATTGGTTACACCCTTTGTAAGACCGCCAAGAGCTAAAGAGCCGTTATAATCCTGGTCTGTAAGAGTGGTAATACCGAAATCCATGGCATATTCCACACCGACTCTTGGGGTGACGGTTTCCATAAGTGTTTTTAGGGCAACTATATTCATAGAATATATTATACCGTCACGTATGCTTGACCAGCCCATATAACCCTGTTTATCATACCAGTTTTGGAAGGTCTTATCTCCGATAGTATATTCAGCATCATAATATGTTGTAGCCAAAGTATCGCCGCTGGTATCAAGAGCAGGTGCAAAGGCGGATATTACCTTGAATGTGGAGCCCGGTTGTCTTGTAGTGCCTGTAGCCCTGTTAAGAGAGAGGGATGAGGTTTTTTCACCTCGACCTCCACTGATGGCTTTTACCGCACCGTTTGTTTGATCCATAAGTACAAAGGATACCTGTGGTTCTAAAACAATCTTCACACTCTCACCCACTACGGTATCTCCTTCCTTTACTACAGTGGCTTTGTAGCTTTCGGCATCGGCTCTTGCAGCTTCCTCGCTTTGATATAAGCCGTTAAAGCCGTCTGCAAGTACTTCTGTATGATATTTATTTATATCTTTTTCCGAATAATTATGTGAGTTCTTTTCACTGTCTGTTACTGTAAGCCTGTATTCCAGTGCAAATTTAGTATCAGGATAATTCTCGGGATTGTTTACCTCGCTGTCAACTATCTGCTGCAGAGCGGGATCCTGAGTGGTATATATGGACAATCCTCCGCTGTATAAAAGATTATGAGCCTGAGTTTCGGTATATCCGAGTTCATTTATAAAGGCGGATGTTACCTGTGATATCAATGCATCAGTAAAATAGCTGTAGGGGCTGTACTTTTCCTTTGCAAGTGTATTTATATTCTGTATTCTTGAATATACATCATCCGCAAGTGCCTCTTCCTGTTGCTCTTTTGATATATAGCCCTGCTCATACATATATTGAAGAATTATTTTTCTTCTTTCGGAATTTGCCTTTTGCCCTGTGATAGGATTGTATTTTGTAGGTCCCTTTGTAATGCCTGCTATTACGGTAGCCTCGGAAAGAGTCAAATCGGATACTTCTTTGCCGAAATACCTTCTGGCTGCCACCTTTACACCAAGTGAGTTGCTTCCAAGATTTATGGTGTTGAGATAATTTGTAAGTATAAGTTTCTTATCCATTTGTTTTTCAAGCTTTACAGCCAGATACATCTCCTGGAATTTTCTCTCTACCTTCTCTCCGAAACTTCTCTCACGACCGCCGTTAAAAACATTGTTTTTTATAAGCTGCTGTGTGATGGTCGAGCCTCCGCCGGAAGAACTTTTATTTGTAAGCACTCCGCTGATTGCTCGAAGGATTGCCCTTGTATCTATACCGTTATGTTTCCAAAATCTTGAATCTTCTATAGCAACAAAGGCATCAATAAGAACTTTAGGTAATTCATCATAGGTCACTTCTTCACGGTTGGAACCTGCCATTACCAAGGTATCGGTTATTTGACCTGAAGAATTATATACTGTCGTGGCATATCCAAGCGGAACAATGCTGTCCACATCCACATCCGGAGCATTATCAATAATTCCCTTTATCATGCCGATTACCATGGCACCACCAAGAACCGATACTACAAGCAGAGAAAGAAAGAATGTTTTTACCACTTTAAATATGACTTTATTTATATATTTTCTTTTCTTTGAACCTGAGGACTTAGCGCTTTTTTCAGGAGTTTTAGTGTCATTCTCTTTATTCATCACTTTTCCCTTTTCAAAATAAATTTACAAAATATTTCAAGCTGTTGCTCTTGCCCTAGATTATACATCATTAATGTAATATAGGCTATCAGCTTTAATCAATCTTCATTTTTTATAATACATTATTTAAGTATAAAAAAGGTATCCGTTAATCGGATACCTTTATAAATATTATTGCTTTGACTTTATCATTGAACGTTTTCTAAGTGTAGGATCAAGGATTTTCTTTCTGATACGAAGATTTTCAGGTGTGACCTCAAGCAGCTCATCCGTATCTATAAATTCAAGTGATTCCTCAAGGCTCATTACCTTTGGAGTGACAAGTCTGAGTGCCTCATCTGCAGATGAAGATCTGGTATTTGTAAGTTTTTTGGTCTTACATACATTGATTTCCACATCCTCAGCCTTACCGTTTTTGCCTATGACCATACCTGCATATACCTTTTCACCGGGGCCGATAAAGAGAGTACCTCTCTCCTGAGCATTAAAAAGACCATAGGTGATGGATTCACCGCTCTCAAATGCGATAAGAGAACCGGTTTTTCTGTAGAACATATCACCCTTATATGGTGCATAACCGTCAAACTCCGTATTTAATATACCGTTTCCCTTGGTATCGGTCATAAATTCACCTCTGTAACCTATAAGACCACGGGATGGAATAAGGAACTGGAGTCTGGTATATCCGCCATGTGTAGGGCTCATTCCCTGAAGTTCACCCTTTCTTGATGTAAGCTTTTGTATAACGGCGCCTGAGAACTCATCCGGAACATCCACAAAGGCAAGTTCCATAGGTTCCTGCTTTTGATTTCTTTCATCATATTTATAGATAACCTCAGCCTTGCTTACGGCAAACTCAAAGCCCTCTCTTCTCATATTTTCTATAAGAACGGAAAGGTGAAGTTCACCTCTACCGGATACCTTAAAGCAGTCAGGTGACTCTGTTTCCTCCACTCTAAGGCTGACATCGGTATTCAACTCTCTAAACAGTCTTTCACGCAGATGCCTTGAGGTGATGTATTTGCCTTCCCTACCTGCAAGAGGAGAGTCATTTACCATAAAGTTCATAGAGATGGTAGGCTCTGAAATCTTTTGGAAAGGTATTGCCTCAGGATTTTCTACTGATGTCAGAGTATCTCCGATATGGATATCGGGTATACCTGAGATAGCTACTATGGATCCGATCCTTGCCTCATTTACCTCCACTCTGTTTAAGCCCTCGTATTCATAAAGCTTACCTATTTTAACTTTTCTCATCTTATCGGGATCATGATGATTTACCAGTGCTATTTCCTGATTAACCTTGATGATACCGTTATCTACCTTACCTACACCGATTCTTCCCACATACTCATTGTAATCTATAGTACTGATAAGTACCTGGGGATCAGCCTCTTCATCACCTGTAGGTGCGGGAATATGTTTGATAATAGTCTCAAAAAGAGGCTTCATATCATCATTTGTATCATTTACATTGTATTTTGCCCAGCCGCCCCTTGCACTTGCAAACAGGAAAGGACAGTCAAGCTGGCGCTCATTGGCATCAAGGTCAAGTAAAAGTTCCAGTATTTCATCCACAACTTCCTCAGGTCTTGCCTCCTCTCTGTCACATTTATTGACAAGGCAGAGTACTTCAAGATCAAGCTCAAGTGCCTTTCTAAGTACAAACTTGGTCTGAGGCATGGCACCTTCGTAGGCATCCACTACCAGAACAACACCGTTTACCATTTTTAAAACACGCTCCACTTCACCACCGAAGTCGGCATGTCCCGGTGTATCTATAATATTGATTTTTGTATCACCATAGTGTACAGCAGTATTTTTTGAAAGTATGGTGATTCCTCTTTCTCTTTCTATATCATTTGAGTCCATGACTCTTTCTGCCACTTCCTGATTTGCCCTGAAAACACCGCTCTGTTTTAGAAGCTGATCAACCAATGTGGTTTTACCATGGTCAACATGGGCGATAATGGCAATATTTCTTATATCTTCTCTTTTTGTTATCATATATACTTCCTTATAAAAATTTACAAATATCTATTATAACACTATTTAAATTGATTTACCATAGAGAAAATTTTGGGTTTGCTATTGAAATAAGCTTATAAAGATGCTATATTAACTGTACTATGATAGATAATACAGTTGAAGGAGAAATCAATGATTGTTATTGACAGTAGGGATAAGAGGGCTATCTACGAGCAGGTAGTGGACAGGCTGTCCGACCTTATGCTTGTTGGAGTATTGGAGCCGGGAGATAAGCTTCCGTCAGTAAGAAGTCTGGCTGTAGATCTCTCTATAAATCCCAATACCATACAGAAGGCGTATATTGAGCTCGAGCGCCTTGGATATGTATATAGTGTGAAAGGTGTGGGAAGCTTTGTGGCGGATATGGATGTCATAAAGGAAAACAAGAAAAACATTATATATAAGGAATTGGAAGAGCTTGTGGATAAATCGAAAAAGATAATAAGTAGGGAAGAATTTTGTAAAAAAGCGGAACAGTTCTATACAGAACCTAAGGCGAAGGAGAGAGCATGATAGAGGCTAAGAATTTGAGCAAAAGCTTTGAGGATATCAAAGCACTTGATAATATCAATGCAAGTATAAGGGATGGGAATGTATTTGGATTGATAGGTACCAATGGAGCGGGTAAAAGTACTTTCCTAAAGATTCTTGCAGGAATATTAAAGCCCGATACCGGAGAAATACTTATAGATGATGAAAAGGTATTTGAAAATATCCTTGCAAAAGAAAAGTTTTTCTATATTTCGGATGATCAATTTTTCTTTTCAAATACAAATGCCAAGGAGATGATAAAATTTTACAGATCGGTATATAGAAACTTTGATGTGAAGAAATGTGAAGGCATTTTAAAAGTATTGGATCTGGATATTAACAGAAAGATAAATAATTTCTCAAAGGGAATGAAAAAGCAGCTTTGTATAGCACTTGGAGTGTCTGCAAATACAAAGTATTTACTATGTGATGAGACCTTTGACGGATTGGATCCGGTGATGAGGCAGACCATAAAGAGCCTTTTTGCAAAGGAGATGGATGATAGAGGACTTACACCTATAATAGCATCACATAATCTGAGGGAACTTGAGGATATTTGCGACCATGTAGGACTTTTACATAAGGGAGGAATAATTCTTTCAAAAGATGTCTCCGATATGAAGCTGAATATACATAAGGTACAATGTGTATTTGAAAAGGACTTTGATATGGAGAGATTAAAGGCACTTGATATTATGCAGATAAAAAACAGCGGACGCGTATATACTGTCACCATAAAGGGAAATGAAAGTGAAATAAGAGAATGTATAGAAGCTTTAAATCCTGTATTTTATGAGATGATGGGACTTAGCTTGGAAGAGATATTTATAAGCGAAACGGAGGTGCATGGTTATGACATCAAAAAACTTATTTTTTAAATTGATGAAAGAGGATTTTAAGATAAGGATTTGGTCTCTTGCCATCAGTATTCTTTCATTTTTCTTCTCATTGATTGTAGCGACCGCCATGCTGATAAGTTATCATAGAAATATGACTTACAGTTATCTGATTGAGGAAACAGGTGAAATCGTAGACGACTCATATAAGCTGGTAGAGAGATTTAACTTCTATATGAATATAAAGAGCCCTCTATTTGCATTTGTATTTTTATGTTTATCACTTATAGTTGCAATATCAGGTTTTACATATCTGTATTCAAAAAAGAAGGTGGATATGTATCACAGCCTCCCTGTAAAAAGAGAGGTATTATTTGCTGTAAAGGTGGTAAACGGTATATTGATAGTTATTGTTCCTTTTATCATTTGTACTATAATTGCAAGTCTTATGATAGCCGTAAATGCCTCTGACGGAAGTGTAATTATAAGAAGTATCGGAGTGGCACTTGGATGGTGTGTGTTCTTTATATTAAACTATTCCGTAGTGATGCTTGCAATAATGCTGACGGGAAATATGCTTATAGGAATTTTGGCATTTGTATTCTTCAGTTTTTATTTTCCTCTGACTGCATTTATGTTGATGGGATTTCAGAGTACATTCTTTGAGACATATTATTATGCAGGAGATATACTGGAAAAGATTTTGCCGAATACCTCAAGCTTTGTGCTTATGTTTAATCTGGTAGAGATTGATACTGTAAAGAGAATCATTATTTCAGCAGTTGTAAGTATATTATTGATGATACTGAATCTGTTCCTGTACAAAAAAAGAGCTTCAGAGACTGCGGGAAAGAGCATAAGCTTTAGTATAATAAAACTTCCAATAAAGTTTATGATAGTAATATTTATGAGTATGCTGATGTATCTTATGGCATATGAAATGATGATGAGCAGTACCATATGGGGTATATTCGGAGCGGTTATCGGCGGAATCATAACTCATTGTATAATGGAAATTATTTACAATCAGGATTTTAAGAAGATTTTTTCCAAGAAAATAGAAATGCTTATATGTATAGTATTGGCACTATTTTTTATAGCATCCTTCCAAATGGATTTATTCGGATATGACCGATATGTGCCAAAGGCTTCAGATATAAAGCAGGCGGCTGTAGTATCCAATTTTTTGGAAAGCAATACAGACCAATATCATAGCAATCCGAAGTTCTCCAACGGATTTTATGGGAATGTTAATTATACAGAGGATGATTATGCGGAAACGAGATTACTGAAAAATCTTAATATAGAAAATAAGGACATAGCGGTAAAGATTGCAAAACAATGCGTGGATTCAATTAATAATTCCTCGGAAAGGGAAGGTACTTTAGGCTATGTAATAATTTCCTATACATTAAAATCAGGAAGAGTTGTACAAAGAAAATACAACTATTTTGAATTTGAAAGTGCAATATCCGAGCTTTCGGCAATATATGATGATCCGGTATACAAAAAGAGTATGTATCCTATACTTTCGGAAAAAAGTGAAAATATATTAAGCATTGATTTTGACGGTGTAGGCTATGATGACAAGCATATAGAAACAAAGGATACCAAACTTACAAAAAAGCTTTTGGAGGCATATAAAAAAGAATTGTCAGCTTTAAAGTATGAAACAAGATTAAAGAGTTATCCGTTTGCATCTATAAGATTTAATGATGCAATTATGGAAAAGGAACTTAATTCGGATTTTGTGAGTGACTATGCCGCCGTATCGGAGAAAAAAACAGATACCGCATATGTAAAAGAAAGAGACGACAAGGGTTATTATCCTGTTTTTCCTGAGTTTAAGGAAACTATAGCGGTATTAAAGGAAATGGGGGTTGATGTTATTGAAAAACTCCCTGCAAAGGATGTGGACAGGATAGAAATTACTTATTATAATCCTGAAAACGGAGCAGAGAATTATGATAGTTATATAGCTCAAAAGACCTTTACAGATACTGCGGATATAGAAAAAATTTTAGATTCATTGGTAGTCTGTGACAGTGCATACCAAGAAAGTTTAAATGAAGATGATAATATAACGGCATTTATTTATATGAAAGATGATAAGGAAAATGCTTATGGGGGGTATACTTCATATCGTTTTAAAAAAGGAAATGTGCCTGATATAGTTAAATAATAAGGGCTGTGAAAACAGCTCCGGTTTAAAAAGTTAAAGGACCTTGGTTTAAAATAAATAAAGGTCCTTTTTTGTATGCCCTGTGGCATATATTTATAAAGGGTGAAATACACACCGAAGATAAATAACAGTATGGAATTATCAACATATTGACCTTGAAAAACATTATTATATGTTGACAAATATATATAAATAGCATATATTGTTCATAATTATAAAAAGAATATATTCTTAATTTTCTATACCTTGAGTGTAGTTATAAATTTTTTCTTTGTGAAAGGAGAATATAAAAAGAAATAACAGGATAGAGTTAGTTTTTAGCTACTGTCTATAATATATTGAAAATAAGTGTGGGTAGATATGAATAAAAAATGAAGACAGTTGAATACTGCAGAACAAAATTATGAAGAAGATAAGTTTGGCGAATAACTAAGTATCTAACAGCTGTGAAGGGGTATTAAATATATGAATAAAAGGCTTAATGTATTAGTAAGTATACTATGGGTTATAACTTCTGCTCTTGATATAGTTATATTTTTTGTAAATACATCAAATATCAGAGAAAAGGTGACCATGGCAGTACTGTTCTTGTGTTCTAGTTCTTTTGCTTATGAAGGAATACGGTCAATCGTTTTGGGAACAAATATCGGTAAGAATACAGTTATTTTTAGATTAATTGTTGGGATTATAAGTATTATAATACAGAGTATTGTCCTTATCAGGTATTTTAGGTAACATCATTAATTTATACAAATAAGCATTTCTAAAGTAGAGGCGAATGATACTTACTGAAGGGACTGCGAGTAAAATTGGTTATAGCTTTGATATATTGATATATTGAAGCTGTCAGTTTTCCGGCAGTCCCTTTTTATTTTTAAGGTTGTTTTCCTATATATGCCAGTATACCGCCGTCTACATAGAGTATATGTCCGTTTACAAAGTCGGATGCGGAGGATGAGAGGAATACTACAGGACCTGCAAGGTCGGCGGGCTCACCCCATCTGTTTGCAGGTGTCTTTGCAAGTATAAAGGAATCAAAAGGATGTTTGCTGCCGTCAGGTTGTATCTCACGAAGAGGTGCAGTCTGTGAGGTGGCAATATATCCCGGACCGATTCCGTTACACTGAATATTGTACTGGCCGTATTCCGATGCGATATTTTTTGTAAGCATTTTTAAACCGCCCTTTGCAGCTGCATAGGCACTTACGGTTTCTCTGCCAAGCTCACTCATCATGGAGCAGATATTTATAATCTTTCCGCTTCTTCTTTTTACCATACCGGGTAAAACAGCCTTTGCCATAATAAATGGAGCTATCAAATCTACATCTATAACTGAATTAAAGTCCTCAATACTCATATCGGTCATAGGAATTCTTTTTATGATTCCTGCATTATTTACCAAAATATCTATTTCACCGATATTTTTCTCGATGTCGGTTACCATATTTTTTACTTCTTCTTCATTGGTTACATCACATACATAGCCGTGAGCTTGGATATTTTCTTTTTTGTATGAATCAAGTCCTTTTTCAAGTCCCTCTTTTGAACTGCTGTTAAATATTATTTTTGCACCTGCATCATAAAGTGCCTTTGCCATAGCAAAGCCTATACCATGAGATGCACCGGTAACTAGGGCTGTTTTCCCGTCAAGTCTGAAACTTTTTAAAACATTTTCCATTATCTTAAATCCTCATTTTTAATAACATCCATATCATCAAATGCCTGATTTTCGCCACCCATTGCCCATATAAAAGTATAGTTTGAAGTGCCTGCGGCGGAATGTATACTCCATGAAGGAGAGATAATCGCCATTTCATTTTTCATTACAACATGTCTTGTTTCATTTGGCTCACCCATAAGATGGAAGATAACATTATCCTTTGGAACCTCAAAATACATATATACTTCCATTCTTCTCTCATGTGTATGTGCAGGCATTGTATTCCATACATTTCCCTCATCAAGAACAGTCATACCCATGGAAAGCTGTGCTGTTTGTAATACATCAGGATGTATAAACTGATTTATAACTCTCTTATTGGAAGTTTTATTATCTCCCAAAGGTTTCTTGGCTGCATCCTGTATTGATATAAATTTGGTCTTATATGAGATATGTGCAGGAGCACTTACCATATAAAACTTAGCCGGATTGCTTTTATCAAGGCTTTTGAAAGTGACATTTTTTGTACCCTTTGTAATATATAGACAATCTTTATAGTCAAGAGTAAATGTTTCATCATCCGCCACAATTTCGCCTTTGCCTCCGATATTAAAAATACCTATCTCTCTTCTTTCAAGAAAATACTTTGTACCGAAATTTGACCATATATCAATATCCTTATCAATAGGCACCACCTCATCAACAGGCATACATCCAAGAGTTACCATCCTGTCAACATGTGAATAAACCGCAACTACCTTATCGGGCTGATAAAGATTTTCAATAAGAAATTCATCCCTTATTTCATCAGTTGTGTAACGCTTAAAGTCTTTTTGATTTGCTGAATAACGAATGTCCATAAAAACCTCCTTTTAATATAATATAAACATTTCATAAAATTTATTATTTAAAGCCGCATTGACTCTTTCAATACCGCCATAAAGATGCTTTTTAACTATTTCCTCTATCTTAGAGGTATCTCTGTTTTTAATAATCTCATACAATTGCTTGTGCTCAAGTATTACATGCTCATAGTTTTCACATTCGAGCATATCAAGCATGCAAAATCTTGTGTAATTTGAATCCGATTTTCTTATCTGTTCCCACAGATAGGTATGTCCGGTTTTCTTATACCACAACTCATGCATAGAAAGGTCAATCTCCTTAAATTTATCAGGCTTGAAGTTTTTTGTATTTTCATAGCTTTTTATCAGGCGACTTACAGTCTTTTCAAGTTTTTTTATATCACTGTCTGTAGCGATGCGGATATAGTCCTTTAAAACCATACTTTCAAGGGCAAATCTCTCATAGATTATCTGCTTTACTATTTCCATATTTATCATAGACACTCTTGAGCCGCTTTTTGGAATAATATCTACAAGCCCCGCTCCGGCAAGTCTTGAAAGCACTGCACGTATGGGAGTTCTGGAAACATTGTACTTTGTACATAGGCTGTTTTCACTTATAAGCCTGCCGGGCTTTAAGTTTAACATCAATATATCATTTTCTATTTCCGAATATATATTTTGAATGGTAGAAATACTTGTATCACCCCTTTCATATATAAATTAATCTTGTATGCAAGCATTATTTTATGCTATGATTAACCCGTATATATGTCTATAATATACTAGGGGTTTTAATAAGTCAATCGAAAACTTGTATCCAAGATTAAAAGAAAAACTTGTATCCAAGAAGGATTAAAACAACCCTTTAACATAATTTTGACAAGGAGAAAAATATGGGCGGACTGTTTAATTATGACAATCCTATATGGAGATTTGTAGGAAGAATATGGGATTTATTTATACTCAATTTATTATGGATAGTATGTTCATTGCCGGTAATAACATTCGGGGCTTCAACCACCGCAATGTATTATTGTACATTAAAAATAGCAAGAGACCGTGACAGCGGCGGTATATTGTCAATGTTTTTTCACAGCTTTAAAGATAATCTTTTACAGTCAACCATTATATGGGTGATAATGGCTTTTATAGGAGGAATACTTTTCTTTGATATAAGATTTTTCAGCTTTTATCTGTCTCAGGGAAATACTTTTTTTAGGATGATTGTATTTACGATTACATGCTTTTTGATCCTTTTATGGCTTTTTATATTTTTATATGTATTTCCAATACAGGCAAAGTTTATAAATCCGGTTAAAAAGACCTTTAAACTGGCACTTCTTATGTCGGTAAAGCATCTTATAAGAACTGTAATAATACTTGGCGGAAGTATTTTAATATTGGTTGCGGTTTATATTTTGATAATGAGATTGCCGGGGGTAATGTCTATGCTTGTACTTTTGCTTGGTTCAGGGATTTCACTGTTTCAGGCAAGCCAGTTTAATATTATATTTGATAAATATATTGATGATAATAATCAATAATAAATTGTACTTGTTTTTAGACATTTTGTTATTTTTTTAACCAATCATAATGCTTGTATTGTAGCTTTTTTTTTACTATACTAGTATATATATGAGCTCTATAGAGCTTTTTATGTGCAAATAAGCACAAATAAAAATAGCAGTCACTTTAAGTCGTATTCTAAATCGGATACTTAAGAAAAATTGCTATATAATATTAGCTATATGCTATAGGAATGGGAAGGTATAAGTCATATGTCAATGATGGATCAACTAAAAAGACGTGCAAAAGAGAACAGGAAAACCATAATCTTACCTGAGTCTATGGATAAGAGAATATTCAAGGCGGCAGAGGTAATTTTGAAAGAGGGTTTGGCAGACCTAATAATTATAGGTACTCCACAGGAAGTGGAAGAAAATTCCAAGGGTTGTGATATTACCGGGGCGACTATAATCGATCCGAATACTTATGAGAAAACAAAGGAATATGAGGATCTCTTTGTAGAACTTAGAAAGTCAAAAGGGCTTACTCATGAAGACGCAAGAAAGCAGATGTTAAGTGATTACACCACTTATGGATGTCTTATGCTCAAGGCGGGAGATGCAGACGGACTTGTAAGCGGTGCATGTCATTCAACAGCAAACACATTAAGACCTGCATTACAGATAATCAAGACCAAGCCGGGTTCAAAGCTTGTTTCAGGATTCTTTGTAGTGGAAGTGCCTAATTGTGAGTTTGGAGAGAATGGAGTATTTGTATTTGCCGATTGTTCCATTGAGCAAAATCCTGATCCTGAAAAGCTTGCATCTATTGCAATTTCCTCAGCTGAAAGCTTTAAGTTCCTTGTAGGAGGAGAGCCGAGGGTTGCAATGTTAAGTCACTCATCAAAGGGAAGTGCAAAACATGATGATGTAACAAAGGTTGTGGAGGCAACAAGAATTGCACAGGAAACAGCGCCTGAGCTTTGCCTGGACGGAGAGCTTCAACTTGATGCGGCTTTGGTACCTGAGATAGGAGCAAGCAAGGCACCGGGTTCAAAGGTGGCAGGACATGCAAATGTACTCGTATTCCCTGATCTTGATGCGGCAAATATCGGATATAAGCTTGTGCAAAGACTTGCAAAGGCAAATGCATACGGACCTATGTGTCAGGGAATTGCAAAGCCGGTAAATGACTTATCAAGAGGTTGTTCTTATGAGGATATAGTAGGTGTAGTAGCAATTACAGCAATACAAGCTGCCGGAGAAGATAAATAATTAAAGACAAGGAATGGAGTTTCGTATGAAGAATATTTTGGTTATCAATTGTGGTAGTTCATCATTAAAGTATCAGCTTATAAATATGGAGAATGAGGAGCCTTTAGCAAAGGGTATATTTGAGAGAATCGCAATACCCGGATCAAAGCTTACACATGAGCCTGTCGGAAGAGAGAAGTTCAAAATAGAAAAGAATGTAAAGAACCATACAGAGGCTATTGCCTTGGTACTTGAGGCACTTACAGATAAGGAACATGGTGTAATAAAGGATGCAAGTGAGATCTATGCTATCGGACATAGAGTTGTACAGGGCGGAGTGGAATATCCGGAATCGGTTGTTATTACAGATAAGGTAAAGGAAGATATACAGAAATATTCAGATCTTGCACCACTTCACAATCCTGCAAACCTTATGGGTATTGAGGCTGTAGAGAAGGCAATGCCTGGGCTTCCGAATGTGGCTGCTTTTGATACATCATTCGGAATGGGTATGCCTGAGAAAGCATATAAGTATGCTATTCCACATGAGTATTATGAGAATTATCATATCAGAAGATATGGATTCCACGGAACAAGCCATATGTATGTATCTCAGGAGGCTGTCAAGTTTGCAGGTCTTGATAAGGATACAGCAAGAGTTATAGTATGTCACCTTGGAAACGGTGCATCAATTTCAGCATCTGTAGGCGGTAAATGCGTGGATTCTTCAATGGGACTTACTCCGCTTGAGGGACTTATAATGGGTACAAGATCAGGAGATGTGGATCCGGCTATTGTACAGTATATCTGCAATAAGGAGAACAAAAGTGTTGATGAGGTACTTGATATCCTCAACAAGAAGTCAGGTGTTCTTGGAATGAGCGGTGGAATATCATCAGACTTTAGAGATATCGAGAATGCTGAAGCTGACGGAAATAATCTTGCAAAAGTTGCACTTGAGGCATTCAGATACAGAATTATAAAGTATGTGGGTGCATATATAGCTGTTATGGGAGGAGTTGACGCTATTTGCTTTACAGCAGGTGTTGGCGAAAATGACAAGATTACAAGACAGATAGTAGGAGATAATTTTGCATTCCTCGGTGCAAAGGTTGATCCTGAGGTGAATAATGTTCGTGGTAAGAAGACCATGATTTCAACACCTGATTCAAAAATAAAGATCATGTTATTACCTACAAATGAGGAGTTGGCAATAGCAAGAGATACCTACAGATTGACAAAAAAATAATATTGACAAGTAAACCCATTGCCAGTATAATAAGAAAAGTTTTGTGACTCGCGATAAGGAGGTGAAAGAATGTCAATTTGTCCAAAGAATAAAACATCTCGCGGTAGAAGAGATAAGAGAAGAGCTAATTGGAAAATGTCAGCTACAAGTCTTGTAAAATGCTCAAAATGTGGAGAGTTAATGCTTCCTCATAGAGTTTGTAAGGCATGTGGTTCATATAACAAGCGTGAAATAGTTACAGTAGACTAATAGTTAGTATCTATAAGTTTTGCTGATTGGAATAACAGGGTTGCTACCAAGTGGCAACCCTGTTATTCTATTATATATATGACTATATATGACAAAAATACACAAAAATAGAAAATAATTTAGTAGACGCTTTGATTTTACAATCCTTGTAGCGTTTAGCTGTACGAAAAAGCGAGACAGGATTCAGCTGCCGAGGACTTGTTTGAGTGCAGTTCGCTGCTTTTCAAGCGAACAAACGAGTTGTGCAGGCTGCGTAAAATCCTGCGAAGCTTTCAAGCATAGCTGCGTTTAGGATTGGAAAATCAAAATTCTACTTATACTAGGGAGTAAGTATATGAAGTGGGAGAAGTATACTCTTATTACAAAGACCGATGCGGTGGATATTTTGAGTGCATCGCTTGGGGACATAGGTGTG
The DNA here is from genome assembly GCF_017565785.1 of Lachnoanaerobaculum sp. Marseille-Q4761. Classification (NCBI taxonomy): domain Bacteria; kingdom Bacillati; phylum Bacillota; class Clostridia; order Lachnospirales; family Lachnospiraceae; genus Lachnoanaerobaculum; species Lachnoanaerobaculum sp. Marseille-Q4761. The sequence goes on along the minus strand of NZ_JAGEKB010000001.1, from coordinate 69,204 downwards.
GAAGGTATTGAAATAGAAGATAATGTACCTTTAACTGCACAAGAAACAAAGGGAATGTTTATAGATTTTCCACCGGAGTTACCGGAGGATGAAGGCATAGCAAAGGTAAGCTTTTATCTGGATTCGGAAGCTGACAATACAGCGCTTTTGGAAGATATTAAAAACACTTTAGAAGAATTGAAAGAGTTTTGTGATATCGGTGACGGAGTGCTTATAAAGTCTGAGACCGAGGATAAGGATTGGATAAATAACTGGAAACAGTATTTTAAGCCTTTTTTTGTGGGAGATATCCTTATAAAGCCTACTTGGGAAGAGATACCTGAGGATGCCAAGTATAAGACTTTGATACAGATAGATCCCGGAACTGCATTCGGTACGGGAGCACATGAGACTACAAAGCTTTGTATATTGGCACTTGAAAAGTATCTTAGGACAAAGCCTGAAGCTAAGGTGCTTGATATAGGAACAGGAAGCGGAATACTTGGAATTGCGGCATTAAAGCTGGGTGCTGAATGTGTATTCGGAACAGATTTAGATGATATGGCTATAGATGCAGTTATGGAAAATATGATCAGCAATGAAGTGGGGATGACTGAGTTTGTAGCGGTATGTGGAGATATCCTGACAGATGAGAATGTAATGGATATGGCAGGTTATGAAAAGTTTGATATAGTAACGGCAAATATTTTAGCCCCTGTTATAATAGAACTTATAAAGAATGTAGCAAAGCATATGAGAAAAGGCGGTATATTTATAACATCGGGAATTATAGATACAAAAGAAGCCGATGTAGTGCTTGCTTTTAAAAAGAGTGAGGATTTTGAGATTATTGAAATAAATCATCTTGGTGAATGGGTAAGCATAGTGGCAAAAAAGAGGGAATAGATGTATCATTTTTTTGTAGATGAAGATCAGATAAGCGGGGAGTATGCATATATAAAGGGCAGTGATGTCAATCATATAGTAAATGTTTTGCGCATGAAACCCGGTGAAGAACTTCTTATCAGTGTTAAGGGAGAATGGGATTATCTTTGTAAAATAGAAGAGATAGAAAATGACAGGGTGAACTTAAAAGTACTTGAGAGTATGGAACAAAGAGAGCTGCCTGTAAATATCACTTTGCTTCAGGGTATTCCCAAATCAGACAAGCTGGAAATGATAATACAAAAGGCAATAGAGCTTGGTGTAAGTGAGATAATACCTGTAAAGACCAAAAGAGTCGTGGTAAAGATAGAAGAAAAAAAACAGGCTTCAAAGGTTGCCAGATGGAATGCTATTGCGGAAAGTGCAGCCAAGCAATCTAAAAGAAGTATTATACCAAAAGTTTCGGAGCCGAAATCCATAGATAATGCACTTGAAATAGTAAAGGACTTTAGTGTAAAATTGATACCCTATGAGAATGCAGACGGTATAGAGAAGACCAGAAAAATATTAAACGGTATGGACAAAACAAAGAATATAGCTGTATTTATAGGTCCTGAGGGAGGCTTTGAAGAAGAGGAAGTAAAGAAGATAAATAAATCCGGCTTTGAAGTGATTACACTGGGAAAGAGAATACTAAGGACGGAGACGGCAGGTCTTGCATTGCTCAGTAATATAATGATCAGATTGGAAGATGAATAGATGGATGTATATTTTGACAACTCCGCCTCTACAAGGGTAAGCGAAAAAGCAATAGAAATAATGCTAAAGACCATGAGAGAGGACTATGCAAATACAAGCGCAAAACATATAAAGGGTGTAGATGCCGAAAAATATGTAAAAGATGCGGCAGATATAATAGCAAAGACTCTAAAGGTGAAAAAGAGTGAGATAATCTTTACATCAGGAGGTACCGAGTCCAATAATCTGGCTATAATAGGTACCGCCATGGCAAGGAAAAGATATGGAAATCATATTATTATATCGGGTATTGAACATCCGGCTGTATACAGACCTGCCGAGTTTTTGATGGAGCAGGGCTTTGAAGTAACCATACTTCCCGTAAATGCTGAGGGAGCGGTGGATCTTGAAGTATTAAAATCAAGCTTGAGAGATGATACTGTTTTAGTTTCCGTGATGTATGTAAATAATGAAATAGGAGCTATAGAACCTGTAGATGAGATTTCAAGGATAATAAAGGCTAAGAATAAGGATATATTATTTCATGTAGATGCAATACAGGCTTATACCAAGTTTAAAATCACACCGAAGACACAGGGAATTGATATGCTTTCAGCATCAGGTCATAAATTTCACGGACCTAAGGGAGTGGGATTTTTATACATTGACAGCAGTGTAAAGATAAATCCTATAATCTTTGGAGGTGGTCATCAAAGAGGAATGAGAAGCGGAACATTAAATACCACAGGAATTGCCGGAATGGGAGTTGCCGCAAAGGAAGCCTATGATGATTTCGAGAAAAAAATAAAAAATATAGTTGATTTAAAATATTATCTTATGGATAATCTTGAAAAAATAGAAGGTGCCGTATTAAATACAAAAAGAGGTGAAAACTTTGCACCGCAGATAATCAGCGTATCTTTTGAAGATATACGTGCGGAGGTTTTATTACATGCCTTGGAGGATAGAGGAATCTATGTATCAAGCGGTTCAGCCTGTTCCTCAAATCATCCGGGGATATCAGGCACATTAAAGGCTATAGGGTTAAGAGAGGATTTATTGGATTCTACAATAAGGATTTCTTTATCGGAGCTTAACAATAGGGAAGAGGCTGATTATTTTTTAAAGAATTTAGTGGAGCTTTTGCCGCTTCTTAGAAAATTTGTGAGGAAATAATGAAATACAAATCATTTTTAATTAAATATGGAGAGATAGGCGTAAAGGGAAAGAACAGATATATGTTTGAAGACGCCTTGATGAAGCAGATAAGAACCACATTAAAAGAGGTTGAAGGTAAATTTATCGTATCCAAGGAACTGGGAAGAATCTATGTGGATATGGAAGGTGAATACGACTATGATGAGGTAATTGACAGGCTTAGTAAGGTCTTTGGCATAGTCGGTATCTGCCCAATGGTAAGAATAGAATCAAAGGACTATGAAAACTTGAAAAAGCGGGTGGTGGAATATGTGGACGAAGTATACCCGGATAAGAATTTCACCTTCAAAGTGGATACGAGAAGAGCGGATAAAAGCTTTCCGGGAACTTCGGAGAGTATAAATGCAGAGCTTGGAGAAGTGATTTTAAATACCTTTCCTGAAATAAAGGTAAATGTCAGAAAACCTGATGTACTTATAAAGGTGGAAATAAGAACATATATAAATATATATTCTGTGGAAATACCCGGCCCCGGCGGAATGCCTATCGGTACAAACGGCAGAGCAATGCTCTTACTCTCAGGAGGTATAGACTCACCTGTAGCAGGTTATATGATTGCTAAAAGAGGTGTAAGGGTGGAGGCTGTATATTTCCATGCTCCGCCATATACATCGGAAAGAGCCAAGAGAAAAGTAATAGAGCTTGCAGAACTGGTTTCAAAGTATACCGGACCTGTGAATCTGCATATAATCAATTTTACAGATATTCAATTGGCAATATATGAGAACTGTCCACATGATGAGCTTACCATCATTATGAGAAGATATATGATGAAAATAGCGGAAAAGATAGCTGTAGATAACGGGGATCAGGCGCTTATTACGGGAGAGAGTATCGGACAGGTGGCATCTCAGACCATTCAATCACTTCTTACTACAGATGCTGCGGCGACATTGCCTGTATTCAGACCTCTTATAGGATTTGACAAGCAGGAGATAGTGGAGATCTCGGAAAAAATAGGCACTTATGAAACATCCATACAGCCTTATGAGGATTGCTGTACCATATTTGTGGCAAAGCATCCGGTGACCAGACCTGTTTTGGAAGATATAGAAAAGTCTGAAATAAAGCTTGAGGGAATTATAGAAGAACTTATAGAAAAAGCTTTGGAAACCAAGGAAAGGATTCTGGTAAAAGCATAAAAAAAGGTCTGGCAGGTTTTCCTGTCAGACTAAAAAAATCTTATTTGATGATATATGGAGAGAGTGCCTCAAGTATCTGCTCTACATTATCCTCAGCATGAATATTAAGATCGATAGGCTTTGATAAGTCCAAGCTGAAGATACCCATTATTGATTTTGCATCTATAACATATCTTCCTGAAACTAAGTCAAAGTCCACATCGTACTTAGCTAATTCATTTACAAATGACTTTACTTTGTCAATGGAATTAAGGGAAATTTGAACTGTTTTCATATAATCCTCCATGTTAAAAAAATTGTAATAAATGACACAGATACTTTACGTATTTGTACATTTAAAGCTATCTATATCCTATATAAAATTTTTAGTAAAGTCAATGACATTTGATAATTAGAAAGGATTTTTTATGAAAACGGTTGCTTTTCATACATTAGGCTGTAAGGTAAATACATATGAAACCGAGGCTATGCAGCAGCTGATGGAGAACGCAGGATATAAATGCGTTGAGTTTGGTGAAAGAGCAGATGTTTATATAATCAATACTTGTTCGGTAACAAATATCGCAGACAGAAAATCAAGACAGATGTTGCACAGAGCCAGAAAAATGAATGAGGATGCTATAGTGGTGGCGGCAGGATGCTATGTGGAGTCTGCAAAAAATAAGATAGATGAAGATTTAAGTATTGATATAATAGTCGGAAATAATAATAAAAATGAAATAGTAAATATAATAAATGAGTTTTTACAAAATAAAAGTGAAAATAAATTTATTATTGATATAAATAAAGAAACCGAATATGAAGAATTTCATATAAGAAAAATAAATGATCATACCAGAGCATTTATAAAGGTGCAAGACGGATGCAATCAATTCTGTTCATACTGTATTATTCCTTTTACAAGAGGCAGAGTAAGAAGCAGGAAGATGGAAAATATAATGGAAGAGGTAAGAAATCTTGCGGCTTCAGGATATAAGGAGATAGTTCTTACAGGAATACATCTCTCATCCTATGGTTTGGATTTTTTGGATGAATCCTATAATAAAAGGATGGAAAAGCTTACAAATACCTGTGAGAGTGATGAGGAATTTGTCACAAAAAACGATCTGCTTTGTTTAATAGAAAATATAGCAGGTATAGACGGAGTGGAGAGGGTTCGTATAGGTTCGCTTGAACCAAGAATTATAAAGAAAAACTTTATTAAAAGCTTAAGCAAAATAGAGAAGTTTTGTCCGCATTTTCATCTGAGTTTGCAGAGCGGATGTGATAAAACATTAAAGAGTATGAACAGAAAATATACTGCGGATGAATTCTTTGAGGGAGTGAAGCTTATCAGAAAATACTTTGATTCACCGGCTGTTACCACAGATATTATTGTAGGTTTCCCCGGAGAAACAAAGAAGGATTTTGAAGAGAGCAAAAAGTTTGTAGAAAAGGTAAAATTTTATGAAACCCATATTTTCCCTTATTCCATAAGAGAGGGAACTAAGGCTGCAAATATGCCTCAGGTGGACGGAAATGAAAAGGTAAAGCGGGCAAATATTTTAAATGAAATAAATATAAACAATCAAAAAGAGTTTAAAAGTTCAAGAATCGGCAAGGAAGATGAGTTGCTTTGTGAGGAGATATTTATAAAAGACGGTGTTGAATATTTCACAGGTTACACAAAGGAGTATATAAAGGTCGCTGTTTTAAACAGTGATTACAGTACCAATGATATAATAAGAGGCAGGATAACAGGATTTTTGACAGATGAAATATTATTGCTGGAAAACAGCTGATTTTATAGGAACTTAGGAGAGATAAATTTATAATATAAAAATAATATTGCAATATGACCTTAAATCGTATAAAATTAAGTTTATTAGAAAAGGAAGCGTGATGATATGGATGTTCAAAATACACAATATTTTAGGGCAGTACAAGAAAATAAGATGGATGTAAATGAAGTATTGAAGCTTGTGTATGAAGCTTTGACAGAAAAGGGATATAATCCGTTGAATCAGATAGTTGGCTATGTGATGTCAGGAGATCCGACATATATCACGAGCCATAAGAGTGCAAGAAGTCTTATCATGAAGGTAGAGCGTGATGAGATAGTTGAAGAGTTGTTAAAAACCTATATTGACAAGAATTTCAGTTAAACTTTTTTAAGATATTATCTTAACAAGCCGCGTGATGGACCTTCTGAGGCTGGGTCATACAATAAAACATATTTAGCAGTATGGGATAAAATGTATGAGGAAGTTTGCTTGACGGTGGACTTCTTTTTACAGTATTGAAAGTTTAGAGGTGAATTTGAAAGAAAGAATCATGGGACTTGATTATGGTTCAAAGACTATAGGTGTTGCTATAAGTGATGCTTTGGGACTTACAGCACAGCCTCTTGAGACCATTGAGAGAAGTGGAGAAAACAAGCTTAGAAGATCTCTGGCAAGAATTGCCGAGATAGTAAGAGAAAAGGATATTAAAAAGATAGTGGTGGGGCTTCCTATAAATATGGACGGAAGAAGCGGAGAGAGAGCCGCTCTTACTTTGGAATTTGTGGAAAAGCTTAAATTAAGAGTGGATATACCCATTGTGATGCAGGATGAGAGACTTACAACAGTGGAAGCGGATGAGATACTTGATGAATCGGGAGTAAAAAAGCAGGATAGAAAACAGTTTATAGACCAAATAGCAGCAGGTATTATTTTAAAAGAATATATGGAGAAGGAAAATGGAAAATAACAATATATCTTTCTTATCGGAGGATGGAGAAAATATTGAATTAAATATAATTGAAGAAACCAAGTTAAACGGAGTCAGTTATATACTTGTAACAGACAGCATCGAAGATGAGAACGGCGAATGCTATATTATGAAGGATATTTCCGCCAAGGAGGATGAAGAGGCGAATTTTATCTTTGTAGAGGATGACAAAGAGCTCAATGCGGTATTTGAAATATTTGAAAAGATGATGAATGGTGAAGATGTAGAAATCACAAGATGATCTATATGTGAATATATTTAAGAATGGAAAGGAATAAGATTTGAACGAGAACGAAAAAAATCCGTTGCTGAATATGCAAAGGATAAGACAGGAAAGCAAGGAACTTATTGAAGCCGGTGCAAATGAACTGAGTGATATTGTTCCAGAAAAGAAAGTAAAAAAAGAAAAAACGGTAAATGCAAGATTAAAGCATGAACAGGGTAATAAAAAGACTACAGGGCAGAAAAAAAGTACCGCTAAGGAAAAGAGCGTTGAAGCTGGTACAAAAGCTGTAGAAGAGAGTAAAGCGGCTGATACTAAGACAGTAAAAAAGACAGCTGCAAAAAAAACAAAAGCTTCGGATACAAAAAAGGAAACTTTAGAAACAAAGGCTGAGGCTGAAACAAAAAAGACAAAGGCAAGATATGTAGGACCGGCAGACAAGAATGTACCGTCTTTGGCAGAGCAGGTATCAAGTATTCTCATGGAGAATAAAAAGAAAAGAGGCAGAACCAAGAAGGCGGCTAAAAAGGTGAAAATCATACCGCTGGGTGGACTTGAGCAGATAGGTATGAATATCACGGCATTTGAATATGATGACAGCATAATAGTTGTGGACTGCGGATTGGCATTCCCGAGTGATGACATGCTTGGAATTGATTTGGTAATTCCCGATATCACATATTTGAAGGACAATTATCTTAAGGTAAAGGGATTTTGTATAACACATGGTCATGAGGACCATATAGGTGCGCTGCCTTATATTTTAAAACAGCTGAATGTACCTGTGTACGGCACAAGACTTACCTGTGCGCTTATTGAAAAGAAATTAAAGGAACATCAGATAGAAGACAGTGCAAAGCTTAATATAGTAAAATATGGAGATAATGTAAATCTGGGAGATTTTAAGGTTGAGTTTGTAAAGACCAATCACTCTATTGCGGATGCGGCATCTTTAGCTATATTTACACCGGCAGGTACTATATTCCATACCGGAGATTTTAAGGTGGACTATACACCTGTATTCGGAGATCCGGCGGATCTTGGAAGGATGGCTGAAATAGGTAAGGCAGGTTGTCTTGCAATGCTCTCAGACTCCACAAATGCCACAAGACCGGGCTTTACCATGTCTGAAAAGACTGTAGGAAAGACATTTGATCTTATATTTGCGGAGCATAGAGACAGTAGAATTATAGTTGCCACTTTTGCCTCAAATGTGGACAGAGTGCAACAAATAATAAATACCGCATATAAATATGACAGGAAAGTGGTAGTGGAAGGAAGAAGTATGGTAAATGTTATCGGAACTGCCGCAGACCTGGGATATATTGATATTCCTGAGGGTACACTTATAGATATTGACCATTTAAAGGATTATCCTCTTGAAAAGACTGTTATTATCACCACAGGAAGTCAGGGAGAGTCAATGGCTGCCCTTTCAAGAATGGCATCATCCATACATAGAAAAGTGGAGATAGTGCCGGAAGATGTTATAATAATGAGTTCAACACCGATACCGGGAAATGAGAAGGCGGTTTCAAAGGTTATAAATGAACTGTCTATGAAGGGCGCTGAGGTAATCTTCCAGGATACCCATGTATCCGGTCACGCTTGTCAGGAAGAAATAAAGCTTATGTATTCACTTTTAAAGCCGAAATTTGCACTTCCTGTGCATGGAGAGTACAGACATTTGATGGCAGGAAAGGGGCTTGCTGAGGCTGTAGGCATACCGAGTGAAAATGTACTTATAATGTCAAGCGGTGATGTAGTGGAACTTAGTGAGGATTCCTGTAAGATAACAGGTCATGTGGAAGCCGGAGGAGTGTTTGTAGACGGTCTCGGTGTAGGTGATGTAGGAAACATAGTGCTTCGTGACAGACAGAGTTTGTCACAAAACGGTATAATAATAGTGGCAATGAGCCTTGAACATGGAACCAACAGACTTCTTTCAGGTCCGGATATAGTATCCAGAGGATTTGTATATGTAAGAGAGTCCACGGATTTGATGAATGAAGCGAGTGCGGTCGTGAGAGAGGCTGTTGCGGATTGTCTTCATGCAAGAATCACAGACTGGTCAAAAATAAAGAATGTTGTAAGAGATTCTTTGAGCGAGTTTTTGTGGAAGAGGATGAAGAGAAATCCTGTGATATTGCCGATAATAATGGAGATACATTGATAAATGAGCAAAGAAACTACATCAAATAAAACCAAAAAGAGAGTTGCTTCTTTTTTTGGAAGAATAGTGGTATATATTCTGGTGCTTGTATTGATTGCCGGTATACCTTTTGCTTATAAATTCGGGCATAGTGTATTCTATGCTTCGAGTGTCGATTCACCTCCGGGAAGAAATATACAGGTGAATGTAGCAGAGGGAATGAGTTTTGATAAATTGGCAGACACTCTATATGATAAGGGTGTTATAGAAAATAAATTTTCATTTGAAATACAGGCAAGATTTTTTGATATCAGAATGCATACAGGTGAATATACCTTTAATACCTCACAAACATCCAGAGAGATACTGGAAATGATTGATGAAGGTGTTTTGGAGAAGAATATAAATGATAACAAATCCTAAGATTTTGGAATATCTGGATATTATTTCTCCGGTGAATTCAGAGCCTGTAGAAAAAGTAAGAGAAAAAGCTAGGGAAAATTATATCCCGATAATAAAAAGAGATACCGAAAATCTTTTGAAATTTGTTTTAAAAATGCAAAAGCCGGAGTCTATTTTAGAGATTGGCTGCGCTACAGGGTATTCAGCTATAGTTATGCTGGAAAATTCCGATGCGAATATAGTAACTATTGAAAAAATGCCTGAGAGAGTGGAAGAAGCTGTAAAAAATATTAAATATACCAATCTTACAAACAGAGCTAAAGTACTTGAGGGAGATGCAGGGGATATCCTTGAGAAACTGGTAAAAGAAAATGAAAAGTTTGATTTCATTTTTATGGATGCAGCCAAAGCACAGTATATTAACTGGCTGCCGACGGTAAAGGCTCTTTTGAAAGATAATGGAATGATTTTCTCAGATAATTGTTTGCAGGAGGGAGACTTATTAGAGTCTTCCTTTGCAATAAGAAAAAGAGATAAGACTATATATAAGAGAATGAGAGAATATATTTATCTTCTTTTACATGATGAGACATTGGAATCATGGATATTTTCAATAGGAGATGGAGTTTTACTCAGCAAAAACAGGAGGTAAGCTTGAGAAGTTTGGAACTTTTGATACCCGCAGGCAATCTTGAAAACCTTAAGGTGGCAATAGATTACGGTGCAGATGCGGTATATATAGGAGGTGAGTTTTTCAGCCTTAGAGCAAAGGCAAAAAACTTTAGTAAAGAGGATATGAAAGCCGGCATAGATTATGCTCATAAAAGAGGGAAAAAGGTCTATGTGACGGCAAATATTCTGGGACATAATGAGGATTTGGAAGCGGCAAGAGGTTATTTTGAGGAGCTTAAAAAAATAGGTCCGGATGCTTTGATAATATCGGATCCCGGTATATTTACCATAGCAAAGGAAGTATGGCCGGAGGTGGAGATTCATATTTCCACACAGGCAAATAATACAAATTACGGAACATATCTTTTTTGGTGGAAGCTTGGAGCAACAAGAGTGGTTACAGCCAGAGAACTTTCACTTGAGGAGATAAAAAAGATCAGAGAAAATATTCCTGAAGAGATGGAGATAGAAACATTTGTACATGGAGCTATGTGTATGTCATATTCGGGAAGATGCTTATTAAGTAATTTCTTTACAGGAAAGGATGCCAATAAGGGTGAATGTACTCATTCATGCAGATGGAAGTATTCTGTAGTGGAGGAGAAAAGACCGGGAGAGTATATGCCTGTATATGAAAATGAAAGAGGTACATATATCTTTAATTCCAAAGATTTATGCATGATTGAATATATTCCCGAACTTATAGAAGCTGGCATCGACAGCTTTAAAATAGAGGGAAGGATGAAGACGGCGCTGTATGTGACAACCGTTGCAAGAACATATAGAAAGGCGATAGATGATTATTTAAAATCACCTGAGACTTTTAAAGAAAATCTGGAATGGTATAAATCAGAGATAGGAAAATGCACTTACAGAGAGTTTACCACAGGATTTTTCTTCGGTAAGCCGGATAGTGATACACAAATATATGACAGCAATACCTATGTTAAAAATTATATATACATAGGCACCGTTAATGAAGTGGACGAAAAAGGAAGGGCGGTATTTAATCAAAAAAACAGATTCTTTGTAGGAGATAATATAGAGGTTATGAAAAAAAACGGTGAAAATATATCTCTATATGTAGAATCCATTGAGGATGAAAATGAAGAAAAGATGGATAATGCCCCACATCCTATGCAACTTTTGAAAGTGACATTTGATAAACAGGTAGCAGAAGAAGGAGATATATTAAGAGTTTATAATCCCGAAAGAGAATAATGGAGGTATAATGATTGCATTTATACTTAGTGTATTATGTGGGTTATATGGAACAGCGGTTATTATTATGACAGGCTTTTTGGAATTGCAAAATTACATATGGTATGTGTTTGCATTTGTATTTTTTGCCCTGGGTAAACTTATCAAATTTTATCTAAATAAGAGAATTCCATTGTGGTCTGTGGTATCTGTCTATACTTTGGCGACTCTTGGAGTTCTTATTTTTATTATAACATCAATAGTAATAGCTCTGTCATTGCCAAAGGAGGATGAGAGCGGACTGGACTTTTTGATTGTGCTGGGCTCAAAGCCGGATATGGAAAATGAGGGAAGCCAGGCAAAATACCGACTGGATAAGGCTATAGATTATATTGATAAAAACCCCGATACAACTATTATAATAAGTGGGGGACTTAGAAAAGAAGAAATAATTGAATCATTGGAAATGGCGGATTATCTAATAGAAAGAGGTGTAGATGCGAACAATATCCTGGTGGAAACGGAGTCGCATAATACCAGAGAAAATCTGATATATTCCAAGGCTTTGATAGATAAATATAATGTGGATATGAAAAGGAATGCCGATATTACAATTGTAAATGATGTAAGGTCGGTTCTTGAGGTGGAGGACAGACCTCAGACAATAGGTATTTTGACAAATGATTTTCATATTTTCAGAGCAATGCATGTAGCAAAGAAACTGGGTTATACACAGGTTTTCCCTATCAGGGCAGGTTCCAATAATATTTTATACTTACATATGTTGGTCAGAGAAACATTTGCGATTTTAAAGTACAAGTTTTTAGGTTATATGTAGCATTTATAGGATTCTCACAAAGGAGGTCCTATATAAAGGTGGATATAATCATATTTAGGAGGAAAATATTGAAAAATTACAATATGGATGAGCAGGTAAAAAATATAAAAGAATTATCTGCATATGAGATAAAAACGGTATCGGATATAGAGGAATTAAGTGCAAGAGCGGTTATTCTTGAACATAAAAAGACAAAGGCAAGAGTATTTTGTATGTTGGCGGATGATGATAATAAGGTCTTTACCATAGGCTTTAGAACGCCTTCAAAGGATTCCACCGGAGTGGCGCATATTCTCGAACATTCGGTGCTTTGCGGTTCAAAGAAGTTTCCGGCAAAAGATCCTTTTGTAGAGCTTGTAAAGGGCTCACTTAATACATTTTTGAATGCGATAACATATCCGGATAAAACAGTCTACCCTGTGGCATCCTGTAATGATAAGGATTTTGACAATCTGGTGGATGTTTATCTGGATGCGGTATTGTATCCGAATGTATATACTGAGGAGAAAATATTCAGACAGGAGGGTTGGCATTATGAATTGGTGGATGAAAAGGGCAATCCTGATGAAAACGGAGATATTATACTGAACGGTGTAGTATATAATGAAATGAAGGGTGCTTTTTCCTCAGCCGACAGTGTGCTTGAAAGGGCTATAACAAAGACCTTGTTTAAGGGACATTCCTATGGAGAAGAATCGGGAGGAGATCCTGATTATATTCCTTCATTGACATATGAAAAGTTTTTGGATATGCATTCGAAATACTACCATCCTTCAAATTCATATATCTATCTGTATGGAGATATGGATATGGCAAAGAAGCTTGAGCGTATAGACAGGGAATACCTTGATAAGTTCGAGTATAGATTTGTGGACTCAAAGATAGAAAATGTAAAAGAACTTGAAAATATCAGAGAAGAAAACTTTGAGTATCCTATTACAGAAGCACAGAGTGAGGAGGATGCAACATATCTTTCATGGAGTACTTTGGTTGGAGGTGAGCTTGATCCTATCCTTTATATGGGCTTTCAGATACTTGAATATGTACTCTTAGATGTACCGGGAGCGGCACTCAGACAGGCGCTTATAGATGCCGGTATAGGAGAGGATGTATATGGAGGCTATGCAAACGGTATATTGGAGCCGTATTTCGGAGTAATTGCAAAGAATACAAATCTTGACAGAAAGGCTGAGTTCCTTGCTGTTATAGAGGGAACTCTAAGAAAGCTTGCGGATGAGGGACTTGATAGGGAAGCTATAAAGGCTGCCATGAATATATTTGAGTTTAAGGCAAGAGAAGCCGATTACGGCTCATATCCTAAGGGACTTATGTACGGTCTTTCAAGTTTTGACACCTGGCTGTATGATGATGATCCTACAAAGCATCTGAGATTTGAAGGTATCTTTAAAACTTTGAGAGAAGAAACAGATAATAATTATTTTGAAAACTTAATAAAGAAATATCTGCTGGATAATAAGAACACCGCAATAGTTACCATGGTACCTAAAAAAGGACTTACCACAAAGAAAGATCAGGAGCTTAAGGAAAAGCTGAAAGAATTAAAAGCCACTTTATCAAAGGAAGAGCTTAAAAAGATATATGATGATACAATAGCATTAAAAAAATATCAGTCGGAGCCGTCAAGCGAGGAGGCATTACTTAAGATACCTATGCTTAGCAGGGACGATATAAGCAGGGAAGTAAAAATGCCTGTATATAAAGAGACGGAGGTAGAAGCTGCGGGTAAGAAGATACCTGTAATATATTCAAATGTATCCACAACAGGTATCAATTATTTAAAATTTGTTTTTAATATTGATTTTGCAAATGAAGAGGAAATAAAACATATCGCACTCTTAAGGGAAATACTTGGATATATTGATACAAAAAAGCAGAGCTACTCATCACTGTCAACAAGTGTAAACTTAAATTCAGGCGGAATAGCGTATTCAATAGAAACAGTTACCACCAATTCAAATCCTATAGAACATTCATTTCTTTTCTGTGTAAATGCAAAAATTTTGTACGGAAAAGAGAGTTGGCTTTATTCCACTGTCAGTGAGGTGCTTACAATGTCAAAGCTGGATGATAAAAAGAGGATTAAGGATATAATTGCGGAGGTAAAATCAGGACTTAAGGACAGGCTGGTATCATCAGGACATATGACCGCACTGAACAGAGCAGGTTCCTATATTTCAAAGGAGCTTTTATTTGGAGATTTGACAAAGGGTATTTCATATCTTAACTTCCTTGAGTCGATAGATTTGGAAAAAGATTTTGAAAAGATTTATGAGAACCTTTTAAAATTATCAAAAAAGATCTTTAATATAAATAATCTTTTATTACATACAATATGTGATGAAGAAGGATATAAAACCGCATTTGACGGAATAGAGGTTTTGGCGGAGAGTCTTGAAAAAGAAAAGGATAATCGTGAAAAATATGTTTTGCAAACCGAGGTAAAAAATGAAGGTTTCGGTACAGCTTCAAGAGTAAACTATGTTGCCAGATTTGGAAACTTTGTAAATCACGGCTTTAAGTATACCGGTGTACTCAGGGTATTTAAGGTGTTGCTAAGCTATGACTATCTGTGGAATAATATCAGAGTAAAGGGTGGCGCTTACGGTTGCAGTGCAATCTTTGGAAAAAGCGGAAATTCGGGCTTTGTTTCATACAGAGATCCGAATATGGCAAATACCAATAAAATATATGAGGGCATAATTGAATATGCAAAAAACTTTACCGCCAATGAAAGAGAAATGACAAAGTCCGTTATAGGCGCCATAAGTGAGCTTGATACTCCTTTGACACCTGCCAGAGAGGGTATGAAGGGACTTAGTGCATACTATTCAAAGGTAAGATATGAGGATATGGTACAGGAAAGGGAAGAAGTGCTGAATACCTGTGAAGAGGATATAAGGGCGTTGGTGCCGCTTCTTGAGTCTGTACTTTCAGATAAACTTATCTGTGCCATAGGAAATGAAGATATGATAGAAAAGGACAGGGAACTTTTCAAAGAGGTAAAGCATCTTTATAAGGATTGATAGGAGAAAATATGAAATCAGGTTTTGTCGCTCTTATCGGGAGACCGAATGTAGGAAAATCAACATTGATGAATACGCTTATAGGACAGAAGATAGCTATAACATCAAATAAGCCGCAGACCACAAGAAACAGGATACAGACAGTATTTACGGATGAAAGAGGTCAGATAGTATTTCTTGATACTCCGGGTATACATAAGGCAAAAAATAAGCTTGGAGAGTATATGGTAAAGGTATCTACAAGAACTCTAAGAGATGTGGATATGGTACTCTGGCTTATAGAACCGAATACCTTTATAGGAGAGGGAGATGAGCATATATTTGAAATCCTGTCAAATGTGGAGGTGCCTGTAATACTTGCCATCAATAAGATGGATTCCCTAAAGCAAAAGGAGGATATGTTGGCTGTAATCGCCAAATATTCTTCTAAAATGAAATTTGCCGAGGTAGTGCCGGTGTCTGCACTGAAAGGAACAAATACGGATAAACTTCTTGAAATTATTTTTAAATATCTTTCGGAAGGCCCTATGTATTATGATGAAGATACTGTTACAGATCAGCCTATAAAGCAGATAGCTGCGGAGCTTATTAGAGAAAAAGCACTCAGATTTTTGCAGGAGGAGATACCTCATGGTATAGCTGTGGAAATAGATACATTTTCCTACAGAGATTCGGGAGATATGGTCGATATAGAGGCAGCCATTGTATGCGAGAAGGATTCTCATAAGGGGATAATTATAGGAAAAGCAGGCAGTATGCTTAAAAGAATCGGGACTGCCGCAAGAAAGGATATAGAGGGGCTTTTGGAAGCAAGGGTGAATCTGAAACTGTGGGTAAAGGTAAGACCTAAGTGGAGAGATTCGGATGTGCAAATGAAGAATTTCGGCTATAATCCAAAGGATTTATAATTTGAGAGATTTTGTTGAATTGACGGGCATTGTGATAAAATCAATGCCCATTGGAGATTTTGACAGGAGAGTTACCATCTTTACAAAGGAGAGGGGCAAGGTATATGCCTTTGCAAGAGGCGCAAGACGAATCAATAACCAAATGATGGGATTTGCAAGGATATTTGCCTATGGCAAGTTTAAGCTGTTTGAGGGCAGAGATTCCTATAATATCGTAAATGCGGATATAGCCAATTATTTTGAAGAGGTAAGTTCCGATATTGAAAGCACCTGCTACGGCACATATTTTCTTGAGATGCTTGACTATTATACAAAGGAAGCCTTGGTTGATATAGAAAGCTTAAAGCTTATCTATTACACACTTTCGGCCTTAACAAAAAAGTCTATACCGAACAGACTGGTAAGGCGCATTTTTGAACTGAAGCTGATGACAATAAACGGTGAATATGATTTGCATTCGGGGATGAAGGATAAGACCGCCCTATATACTTGGGAATATATTATATATTCAAAGCCTGAAAAGCTTTTTAACTTTGTAATAACGGAGGAAGCTTTGACTGAGATCGAAAAGACTGTGGATATTATGATAAAAAAATATATCGACAGGCATTTTCATTCGCTTGATATCTTACAGGATATTTTATGATGCTCAGACATTTTTTTGATTCACTATTGACATTTAAAATAATTTTGATAAAATATTTTGTATTCGGCAAAGACGCCTATATAGCTATATAGGGAGTCTTTGCCTTTTTTATTTTCGCCGATGCAGTGTAAGCTATTGTGTAAAAACACTGCTATACCGGCGTGTAGGGACGATAGAGCCTGGAGGTTAAAATTATGTCATATGTTGAAGAAATTTTAGAAAAAGTTGTAGCCGCAAATCCTAATGAGCCTGAGTTTCATCAAGCTGTTAAGGAAGTTTTGGAGTCTTTAAAGCTTGTGGTTGATGCTAATGAGGAACTTTACAGAAAAAACGGTATTTTAGAAAGACTTGTAGAGCCTGAGAGAATAATCTCTTTCAGAGTGCCATGGGTGGATGATAATGGCAATGTGCAGGTAAATAAGGGATACCGTGTACAGTTTAATAATGCAATCGGTGCTTACAAGGGAGGACTTCGTTTCCATCCGACAGTAAATCAGTCAATACTTAAATTCCTCGGATTTGAGCAGGTGCTTAAAAACTCACTTACAGGTCTTCCGATGGGTGGAGGAAAAGGCGGTTCAAACTTTGATCCTAAGGGAAAATCGGACAGAGAAGTAATGGCATTTTGTCAGAGCTTTATGAATGAGCTTTATAAGCATATCGGAAAAGATACGGATGTACCGGCAGGTGATATCGGTGTCGGTGCAAGAGAGGTAGGATATCTTTTCGGACAATATAAGAGACTTACAACATTATTTGAGGGTGTTCTTACAGGAAAGGGAATTCCTTTTGGCGGTTCTCTTGCAAGAAAAGAGGCTACAGGCTACGGTCTTGTATATATTTTGGATGAAATGCTTAAGGCAAATAATAAGGAACTTTCCGGTAAGACGGTAATTGTTACAGGCTCCGGAAATGTTGCAATCTATGCTATAGAAAAAGCACAGCAGCTGGGTGCAAAGGTTGTAGCACTTTGTGATTCAAACGGATATATATATGATGAGAACGGAATACAGCTTGATATTGTTAAGGATATCAAGGAAGTAAAAAGACAGAGAATTTCAGAGTATGCAAATAGAGTACCTTCTGCCAAATATACACAGGGTAAGGGAATCTGGAATATCAAATGCGATATCTATCTTCCATGTGCTACTCAAAACGAGCTTGACCTTGAGGGTGTAAAGGCACTTGTAGCCAATGGTTGCTTTGCTGTGGCGGAGGGCGCAAATATGCCTACAACACTTGAAGCAACAAAATATCTTCAGGACAACGATGTTTTATTTATGCCGGGTAAGGCTTCAAATGCAGGCGGTGTGTCTGTATCGGGACTTGAGCAGAGCCAGAATGCAATGAGAATTTCATGGAGCTTTGAAGAGGTGGATGATAAGTTAAAGACTATTATGAAGGATATTTTTGCCAAGGTGGATGATGCCGCCAAGAGATACAATCAGGAAGGCAATTATGTGGCAGGTGCAAATATTGCAGGTTTTGAGAAGGTTGCAAATGCAATGATCGCTCAGGGTATCGTATAATAATATTGTACAAAATTAAATACATAAGCATTTAAAAGCCCTTTTTTGAGGGCTTTTTTTTAAATCCTATTGACTTACTAGGAATTAAGCTTTAAAATCCAATTATGCAAATAATAGAACATTATAATACTATTATTATATTACCCCTAAAGCTCAAGGGGATTGGTGAAAGGAAAAATCAATGTCATTATTAAATGTAAATAATTTAACAGTTTCCATAGAAGATGATGAGAATTTAAAAGAAATTCTTCATGGAGTAAATATAGAGATTAAAAAAGGTGAAACACATGTCCTTATGGGACCGAACGGAGCAGGTAAGTCAACTCTCGGCTATGCTCTTATGGGAAACCCGAGATATGTTGCAAATAGCGGAGAAATTATATTTGACGGAAAGAATATAGTTGATGAATCGGCTGATAAACGTGCAAAGGCGGGAATGTTTTTATCATTCCAAAATCCGCTTGAGGTGCCGGGACTTCCACTTGGCAGTTTTATCAGAAATGCAGTGGAGTCTGTGAGCGGCAAGAGGGTTAAAATGATGCAGTTTAAAAAGGATCTGGCAAAGGATATGGAAGTCTTAAATATGGACAGCGAGTATGCCAACAGAGCCTTGAATGTAGGATTTTCAGGCGGTGAGAAGAAAAAGGCTGAGATATTACAGCTTCTTATGCTTTCACCGAAGCTGGCAATACTTGATGAGACAGACTCCGGACTTGATGTCGATGCTGTAAGAACGGTTTCGGCAGGTATCAAGGAGTATCAAAAGAAAAAAGACGGTGCTCTCCTTATAATCACTCACAGTACAAGAATACTTGAGTCATTAAAGGTTGACTATACACATATTATGGTAGAAGGAAAAATCATAAAGACAGGAGATGCTTCTTTGGTTGAGGAAATCAATAAGCATGGATTTGAAAAGTATATTCAGGAGAGCAGATAATGAAGGAAAAGACATATGTAGAAGACATTAACAGGAGTATGTATGACTTTAGAAATGAAGACAAGGACAGCTTCAAGATAGCTGCAGGTCTTACACCTGAGTTAGTGTCTCAGATTTCAAAAGAAAAAAACGATCCTGCCTGGATGCAGAATTTCAGATTGCAGGCATTACAGATATATAATCAGATGGAAGTTCCGCCATGGGGTCCTTCTATAGACGGTCTTGATATTGACAATATTGTTACTTATGTAAGACCTAATACACATATGAAGACAAAGTGGTCAGAGGTTCCTGAGGATATCAAGGATACCTTTGAAAAACTCGGTATACCACAGGCTGAAAGAAAATCTTTGGCAGGTGTAGGTGCACAGTATGATTCGGAACTTGTATACCACAATGTAAGAGATGAAGTTTCACAGATGGGAGTTGTATATACAGACCTTGAAAGTGCAATGCATAGTGAATATGCGGATATGATTCAAAAGCATTTTATGAAGCTGGTAAAGCCGAATGACCATAAGTTTGCTGCATTACATGGTGCGGTGTGGTCAGGAGGATCATTTGTATATGTACCGAAGGGTGTACATCTGGATATTCCATTGCAATCATATTTCAGACTTAATGCAAAAGGTGCTGGACAGTTTGAGCATACACTTATTATAGTGGATGAGGGTGCGGACCTTCACTTTATAGAAGGATGTTCGGCGCCTAAGTACAATGTGGCAAATCTTCATGCAGGATGTGTGGAGCTCTTTGTCGGAAAGAATGCAAGACTAAGATATTCAACTATTGAGAACTGGTCCAAAAATATGTACAACCTCAATACAAAGAGAGCTGTTGTGGAAGAGGGCGGAAGAATCGAATGGGTTTCAGGATCATTCGGTTCACATGTATCATATCTTTATCCTATGAGTATTTTAAAGGGTAAGGGCTCAAGAATGGAGTTCACAGGAATTACATTTGCAGGTGCAGGACAAAATCTTGATACAGGTGCAAAGGTAGTACATTCAGCACCTGATACATCTTCATTTATAAATACTAAGTCGATTTCAAAAGGTGGAGGTACATCCACCTTTAGAAGTGCCGTAGTGGTATCTGAAAAGGCAAAACATTCAAAGGCAGCCGTATCTTGTGAGTCTTTGATGCTGGATGATATATCACGTTCGGATACAGTACCGGCTATGGATATCAGATGTGCCGATGCCGATATAGGGCATGAGGCAAGAATCGGAAGAATCAGTGATGATGCCGTATTCTATCTGATGAACAGAGGTATAAGTGAAGAGGATGCAAAGGCAATGATTGTAAGCGGATTTGCCGATAATGTATCTAAGGAGTTGCCGCTTGAATATGCGGTAGAGATGAACAATCTCATTCAATTAGAGATGAAAGGAAGTATTGGTTAATGAGAGATATTACTTTAAACAAAATACCGGTTCTTACCTGGAGATGGCTAAAGATGAATGAGTCTGCTGTTTCTATACCGAGCGAAACAGGCAGTGCAAATATAAAAGTTTTAAATGAAAATGCAAATAATGAGCTTTCAAAAGAGAACATTGAAAAGTTAAAGGCTCTTTCTACAGGAATGGGTGCAAATATGACAGAGCTTTGTGACTCTGAAAGTGAAGAGATTATTATAAATACCCTTGCAGGTGAAAGCTCAAAAAACCATATAAATATATGCAGAGATAAGGAAGGTCTTGCAAAGGTGAGAGTATATATCTATGCACAGGAAGGCAGTGAGGTCAATGTGTGGATGGATTACTCTTCAAATGAGGAAAATGTAGGTGCTCTGGCAGTACAGACCTTTGTATATGCGGAGAAAAATGCAAAAGTGAAACTTTATCAGGTAGGTTTACAGGCGGATAATGATATTTCACTCAATGATATAGGTGCAAATGTCGATAAGGATGCTTCATTTGAGTTGACACAGCTCTTACTTGGCGGAGAGAAGATATTTGCGGGCGCAAGAGCAAGCCTTGTAGGAAAAAGAAGTGAGTTTATATCTGAGCTTGGTTACTATGGTAAGTCTGAGGATCAGATAGATTTAAACTATGTGGCGGATCATATAGGAAAATCAAGTAATTGCAAGATGATTGCATCAGGAGTACTTAATGATAATTCAAAGAAGCTTCTAAGAGGCACTATTGACTTTAAGAGAGGTGCCAAGGATGCTACAGGAGAAGAATCAGAGGATGTACTTTTGCTTGGTGAGCATATACATAATCAGAGCATACCGGTAATACTTTGTGCCGAAGAAGATGTAGTTGGAACACATGGTGCATCTATAGGAAATCTTGATAAGGAAATGCTTTTCTATCTTACATCCAGAGGTATGGACAAAGAAAGCGTTACAAAGATGGTGGCCAGAGCAAGAATAGATGCTGTCAGCAAAAAGCTTGAAAACGAAGCACTTGAGGAGAAGATTAATCTTTATCTTGGAGGCAGTGAAGATGAGTAAGAGTATATACAGAGATGATTTTCCGCTTTTGGCATCAGATAATGTTATATATATGGATAATGCCGCTACCTCACAAAGACCTCAGGCGGTACTTGATGCAATAAATGATTTTTATAAGCATCACAATGCCAATCCTCTAAGAGGTGTATATAAACTTAGTGTGGAAGCCACGCAGGATTATGAGAATGCCAGAAAAAAAGTTGCAGATTTTATCAATGCAGCGGGTAGTGAAGAGATAATCTTTACCAGAAATGCCTCGGAGAGTTTAAACCTTGTGGCATACAGCTATGGCTTAAGCAATGTGAAAGCAGGTGATGAGATAGTGGTAAGTGTACTTGAGCATCACTCAAATATGCTTCCATGGCAGATGGTGGCAAGAGCTACAGGAGCAAAACTTGTATTCCTTGACTGTGAGGAAGACGGCGAAATTACAAAGGCTGAGATAGATTCTAAAATCAATGAAAACACAAAACTGGTAGCCTGCACACAGATTTCAAATGTACTTGGCATACCTACGCCAATAGAGTATATAATAAAAAAAGCTCACAGTGTGGGGGCTGTGGTAGTTATTGACGGGGCACAGAGTATACCTCATAAGAAAATAGATGTAAAAGAACTGGATGCGGATTTTTTTGCTTTCTCAGGGCATAAGCTTTGCGGACCTATGGGTATCGGTGTACTCTATGGAAAGAAGGCTTTGCTTGATGCCATGCCTCCGTTCCTTAGCGGTGGGGAGATGATAGAATATGTTACCAAAGAAAAAGCTACATTTGCGCCATTACCTCATAAGTTTGAGGCGGGTACAGTAAATGCGGAAGGTGCAGTAGGTCTTGCGGCGGCTATCGACTATATCGAGAGCATAGGCTATGAGAAGATAGAGAGTATCGAAAGAGAGCTTAGTGAGTATGCTATGGAGGTACTTTCAAAGAATAAGTATATAAGAATACTGGGTTCAAAGGATCCTGCTAAGCATAACGGTATAATCAATTTTATACTGGAGGGAGTGCATCCGCATGATGTATCAACGATACTTGATTCAAAGGGCATTGCGGTAAGAGCCGGACATCACTGTGCACAGCCGCTTTTACAACATTTAAAATTAAATTCAACTACAAGGGCAAGTCTTTCTTTTTATAATACCAAAGAAGAGATAGATGCACTCTCAGCTGCTCTTTTAGATATAAGAAAGGAGATGGGATACGATGAGTAACAGAGCCTTTTATAATGAAATTCTGACAGAGCATAATTTAAGACCATATCATAAACATGACCTTGAAGATGCCAATCTTATACTTGACGGTATAAATCCAAGCTGTGGAGATCATATCACTTTAAAGCTGAAAGTGAGTGATGAAGGCATCATAGAAGACGGTGCTTTCGTAGGAGACGGATGTGCCATATCACAGGCTTCAGCAGATATAATGCTTGATATGGTAATAGGTCTTGAAAAGGATGAAGCTATCAGACTCTCAGATATGTTTTTCCGTATGATAAAGGGAGAAGCAACTGAAGAAGAGATAGAGGAACTTGATGAGGCCGGAGCCCTTAGAGATATCTCCCATATGCCTGCACGAGTAAAATGTGCGGTACTTGGCTGGCATACAATGGGAGAGTTATTAAAATAATAAATAAATGAAAAACAGGGATGAAAAGTCCCTGTTTTTTGTGTGTAAAAAGATACAGGTAAAGGGGAAATCTATAGTTATAAAAAGAGTAAAATAAAATTATAATAAGTATTTTATGAAAAAAGAAATATTATACTATAGATGTATTGAAATCAAAGATATTTTTTTACTATAATAGGTAATAAAAAATCTCTCTTACCTTGAAAATGAGCAGTATTTGTGGCATACTTGTTGTCAGTGTCTTAATGTAAAAGACGGATACAGGTTTTATATATTTTGACATAGTTTACTTGTTACATGCCTCGGTTTGAGGTTTTAAATTTATATAGAAGAGGAGTGCTCATGAAAAAGGGATATCTGATAGCTATTGTGATGCTATTGCTTTTGTCCGGTTGTAGTGGAAAAGCATATTCGTATAATCCTGATCATAGTTCTATATTTTTAGCTAAGGACGGCACTATAAAGTCGGCTTTGGTGGAAGAGATAGACATAAAGGCAAAGAGTGAGGAACTTGAGAGTTTCGCAAATACCGAGGTTGAAGACTTCAATATGCTTAATGCCCAAAATCAGGTAAAACTGGAAAATGCCGGAATAAAAAAGAATATAGCAAAGCTGATATTTTCATATAGTTCATTCGAGTGTATGGAAGAGTTTGCAAAATTTACACAGGATAACAGTTTCGATTTAAAATCCGTAGAAGTATATAAGCTTAGTGATATTGATATATCAAGAATGGATTCTATAGAAATACCTGATGGAATAAAGGGTGATTATATTGCTATAATAGATGGCAAGGCTGATGTATATACAGAGGGAAAAATCACTTTTGTATCAAACAATATGGAATTTAATGATAATACTGCCAAGGTAGATGGCTTTAATTATATTATATTTAAGTAAAAGGAGAAATTCATGGAATATAGTATGGAGAAAATCATAGCTCTCGCAAAATCAAGAGGTTTTGTATATCCGGGCTCCGAGATATACGGAGGTCTTGCAAATACATGGGACTATGGTAACTTAGGTGTTGAATTAAAGAATAATGTTAAAGCGGCTTGGTGGCAGAAGTTTATTAAGGAATCACCATATAATGTAGGTGTGGATTGTGCTATCCTGATGAATCCGCAGACTTGGATTGCTTCAGGGCATTTGGGAAGCTTTTCAGATCCTTTAATGGATTGTAAGGAATGTCATGAAAGATTCAGAGCGGATAAGATAATAGAAGATTATATGCATGAAAACGGCATTATAACAGAGGGCAGTGTGGATGCATGGTCAAATGAAGAGATGAAAAAATATATTGAAGAACACAATATAGAATGTCCGACATGCGGTAAGCACAATTTTACAGATATCCGCCAGTTCAATCTTATGTTTAAGACTTTCCAGGGTGTAACAGAGGATGCTAAAAATGTGGTTTATTTAAGACCTGAGACGGCACAGGGTATATTTGTAAACTTTAAAAATGTACAAAGAACTTCAAGAAAGAAAGTACCGTTTGGTATAGGTCAGGTGGGTAAATCATTTAGAAATGAGATTACTCCCGGTAACTTTACTTTCAGAACCAGAGAATTTGAGCAGATGGAGCTTGAGTTTTTCTGCAAGCCGGGTACAGACCTTGAGTGGTTCGACTACTGGAGAAGCTATTGTATAAATTGGCTTACATCTTTGGGTATAAGAGAAGACCAAATGAGACTTAGAGATCATGATAAGGAAGAACTCAGTTTTTATTCAAATGCTACAACAGATATAGAGTTCTTATTCCCGTTTGGCTGGGGAGAACTTTGGGGAATTGCAGACAGAACAGATTATGACTTAAATCGTCATCAGGAGGTTTCAGGACAGGATCTTACATATTTTGATGATGAAACAAGTGAGAGATATATACCATATGTTATAGAGCCTTCACTTGGTGCGGACAGAGTTACACTTGCATTCCTATGTGCTGCATATGATGAGGAGATCTTAGAGGGCGGAGAGTCAAGAACCGTTCTTCGTTTCCATCCGGCACTTGCACCTGTAAAAATCGGTATCTTGCCTCTTTCAAAGAAGCTTAATGAGGGTGCATTAAAGATATCAGAGGAATTATCAAAGTATTATAATGTAGAGTTTGATGACAGAGGTAATATCGGAAAGAGATATCGTAGACAGGATGAAATAGGTACACCATTCTGTATTACCTATGATTTTGATTCGGAGAATGACAATGCAGTAACTGTAAGAGACAGGGACAGTATGGAGCAGGTAAGAATACCTATAGCGGAGCTTAAAAATTACTTTGAGGACAAATTCAGATTTTAATTTATAAAATTTAACTTATTTTGAGTAGAGCTTTAACTTCATATTTGTGGAGGGAAGCTCTAATCAACTTTAAACCGGTAGCGAAAGGAAGATATTATGGCACAGTATAATCATAGTGCAATAGAGAAGAAATGGAAGAAAAATTGGGAAGCAAATCCAATTAATGTAGATGATGGAAAAAAGCCAAAGTACTATTGCTTGGATATGTTTCCATATCCTTCAGGTTCCGGACTTCATGTGGGACATTGGAGAGGATATGTAATATCTGATGTATGGAGCAGATATCAAGTGCTAAAAGGTAATTATGTGATCCACCCTATGGGATGGGATGCATTCGGTCTTCCGGCAGAAAATTATGCAATAAAGATGGGTGTTCATCCTGCAAAGTCCACAGCGGAAAATGTGGCAAATATTAAAAGGCAGATAAATGAGATTGCCGCAATATATGATTGGGACAGAGAGGTAAATACCACGGATCCCGCATTCTATAAATGGACACAGTGGATATTTGTGCAGATGTTTAAAAAAGGTCTTGCCTATGAGAAGGAGTTTCCGATTAACTGGTGTCCTTCATGTAAGACAGGTCTTGCCAATGAAGAGGTAGTAGACGGCAAATGTGAGAGATGTGGAACTGCCGTTACAAAGAAGAATCTTCGTCAGTGGATGTTAAAGATAACTGCTTATGCGGACAGGCTTCTTAATGATCTTGATAAACTTGATTGGCCTGAGAAAGTTAAAAAGATGCAATCCGACTGGATAGGCAAGAGCTATGGTGCAGAGGTAAACTTTAAGGTGGACGGAAGAGATGATACTATAGTCGTTTATACCACAAGACCTGATACACTTTACGGTGCGACATTTATGGTACTCTCACCTGAACATGAATTAGCAAAGTCTCTTGCTACTGATGAACGAAGAGAATCTGTGGAGAAGTATATCTTTGACAGTTCTATGAAATCAAATGTAGACAGAATGCAGTCAAAGAAGAAGACAGGTGTATTTACAGGTTCTTATGCAATCAATCCTTTAAACGGCGCAAAGACTCCTATCTGGCTTTCCGACTATGTTTTGGCTGACTATGGTACAGGTGCTATTATGTGTGTGCCTGCACATGATGACAGAGATTTTGAGTTTGCAAAGAAATTTGATCTTCCTATAGTTCAAGTTATTGCAAAAGACGGTAAAGAAATCGAAAATATGACTGAAGCCTATACCGATGCTGTAGGCACTATGATAAATTCAGGTGATTGGAGCGGTATGGAGAGTGCTAAGTTAAAGCTTGAAGCACCACAGATGATAGAAGAGAAGGGCTATGGCAAGAAGACTGCCAACTATAAGCTTCGTGACTGGGTGTTCTCCAGACAGCGTTATTGGGGTGAGCCTATTCCGATAATACATTGTCCGCATTGCGGTAATGTGCCTGTACCGGAGGAGGAGCTTCCGTTAAAACTTCCCGAGGTGGAGAGCTATCAGCCTACAGGAACAGGTGAGTCACCACTTGCAGCTATTGATGAGTGGGTTAACACCACTTGTCCTGTATGCGGTGCTGCTGCAAAGCGTGAGACCAATACAATGCCGCAGTGGGCAGGCTCAAGTTGGTATTTCCTAAGATATGTGGATCCTCATAATGATAATGAGCTTGTAAGTAAGGAAATGGCAAATAAATACCTCCCTGTAGATATGTATATCGGCGGTGTTGAGCATGCCGTACTTCATCTTCTTTATTCAAGATTCTACACCAAGTTCTTAAATGATATAGGTGTGGTTGAATTTGACGAGCCGTTTACCAAGCTTTTTAATCAGGGAATGATAAACGGTAGTGACGGACAGAAGATGAGCAAGAGTAAGGGAAATGTGGTTTCACCTGATGATCTTGTTCGTGATTATGGCTGTGATGCTCTTAGAATGTATGAGCTTTTCGTAGGTCCGCCTGAGCTTGATGCCGACTGGGATGACAGAGGTATTGAGGGTGTTGCCAGATTCTTAAATAAATTCTATAAGCTTGTAATGGATAATAAGGATAAGAATGTAGAGGCAGACAGAGAACTTTTAAGAGTTCGTGCAAATCTTATTTCGGATATTGAGCAAAGATTTAATGCATTCAGCTTAAACACTGTTATAGCAGGCTTTATGGAGTACAATAATAAGCTTATCGAGCTTGCTAAGAAAACCGGTGTGGATAAAGAAACATTAAAAGCATTCACTATTTTGCTTGCTCCATTTGCTCCGCATATCGGAGAGGAACTTTGGGAAGAGCTTGGAGGACAAGGATCGGTATTCCATGCAGAGTGGCCTACATTTGATGAGAGTCATAAGGAAGTGGATACCATAGAGGTTCCCGTGCAGATAAACGGTAAGACAAAGCTGGTTATTGAGCTTGATGTCAATGTAAGCAAGGAAGATGCTATAGAGGCAGGCAAGAAAGCACTTGCCGAAGCCGGAAAGCTTGAAGGAACAATAAGAAAAGAAATCTATGTTCCAAAGAAGATTATAAATATAGTGGTTGGATAAAATTAAAAGAAGCCGTCGGGGAAATGACGGCTTCTTTTTGTATTGTAAAAATCATTTCTTGACAGTATAGTTAGGCAGTGCTAACATTAATTTATAAAATATATCTTTTAGAAGAAGGGGGAGAAATAAATGAAATTAAAAGATATTATTGTAGTAAGTTTGCTTGGAGTGGTGGGTTTTGTTGTAAGCTTGTTATCAGGAATGATAACACAGGTCTTTGGTACTTATGGAATTTTTGTACATGTTTCAATAGGAAGTTTACTATGTGCTCCGGTTTATTTTGTTATGTGTCATAAAATTGCTAAAAGAGGTACAATATTCATTTATTATCTGTTATCAGGTATTATTTATGCTGTTATGGGATTTATTCCTATGCTTCCGATTATGCTTGTAGCCGGTATTTTGGGAGAGGCATGTATAGGGGGTAAAGATAATTATATAAATAATGGCAGAATCGCTATATCATATGTAGTTTCACAGGTAATTTATGCACTGCACGGTTTCTTTTTTATACTTTTCTTAGGTGTGGAAGGACTGGTAAAAACTTTCCCGAATCTGTTTACTGTTGAAAAGGCTCAAATGGTTAAAGGGATTTTCTTTAATCCTAAAAATATGGTAATCATATTGTTTATAGAGCTTTTAGCTTCAATTTTAGGTACATTGCTTGGCAAATATATCTATAATAAGTTTTTTAATAAGAGTATTACCAGAGCGGGAATACTATCTTAATATTATGAAGACGGAAATACAAATCAAACCGATATCTGTGGGTATCCTTATGATAATCTATACAAGCATTGTGTTTTTTTGTACAATGCCTGTGTATTGGCTAATGCTGATTTTCAGCTTCTTTTTGGCAGCTGTTGTAAAAAAAAGAAAATCAATTCAGCTGTTTGCTTTTTATATTATTTTATTCGGTTTAATAAATATAGTTCCAAGTGAATACTTTTTGTATGGATGGTTTGGAGCAATCTATACAATGGTATTGATTGTCCTTAAGCTGTTTCCTTTATGGACGCTCTCAGGCATAATGTCTGATTTTAGCACATCCACAATGATATACTCTTTAAGGAATGTACATTTACCGAATTCTTTATGTATCGGAGTGGCTATCTTTTTTCGCTTTATTCCGGAATATCGAGAATATTTATCAGAAATAAGGGAGGGATTAAAAGCCAGGAATATTGAAATAACTGTTTTCAGACCGATTCATAGTTTGGAAGTCTATCTTGTTCCTATGATTTACAAAGCCTTTGAAACAGGTGAAACTTTATCATGTGCTTTAATTACAAAGGGAATTGAATATGATTGTAAAAAGACTTCTTATCAGGATCTCTCTTTCACATGGAGAGATTATACTGTTATTTTAGTCGGACTTATATTACTTGGTATTACGATATGTCAAAAATTATAAATGTTGATATAAAAAAGTTTTCATATAGTAAGGAAACTATTCTAAAGGATATCACTTTTTCTGTAAATAAAGGTGAATTTATTGTTATTACAGGATTGTCAGGATGCGGTAAGACAAGTTTATTAAGACTGTTAAACGGATTGATTCCGGCATTATATGATGGGAATATAATAGGACAAATAAGTATTTTGGATAAGAGTATTTCAGACTACAAAGCCGGAGAAATCGCAAAGTATGTAGGGAATGTATTTCAAAATCCGAATGATCAGTTTTTTTCAAAGGATGTTGAAAATGAAGTGGCTCTTATCGGCGAGAATATGGGAATGGAACGAAATTTGCTACGGAGACAGGTTCAAAATTCTCTACAGGAAATAGGAATTTCTGATTTAAAAACAAGAAAAGTAAGAGAACTTTCCGGAGGACAAAAGCAAAAAGTAGCCATAGCTTCCACATTGGTATTTGACAGCGAGATCATTTTATTGGATGAGCCTTCGGCAAATTTGGATTATACATCTACAAATGAGCTTGGAAGAATTTTAAAACATTTGAAGGATTGCGGTAAAACTATAATTATAGTGGAGCATAGACTGTCATATTTATTTCAGTTAATTGACAGAATGATACTGCTTAAAGAAGGAAAGATTGAGGGGATTTACTCATCAGAAGATTTAACATCAGATTTGGAACAAAAAAATGAACTCAGGTCTTTTAACAATAATAATTTAAAATCCGTCATGGAATATCCTGGTGATAATCAAATGATAAGGATTGAAGATGTATATATAAGTAATAAAGGATACAGTCTAAAGGAGCCGGTTAACTTTACTCTGAACAGTGGAGAATGTATGGCTTTAATAGGTGATAACGGGATAGGAAAGACAACACTTGCAAAACAGCTTTCAGGTATTATCCCATTAAAAAAAGGAAATACTTCATACAGCCGTTCCATAAAGGAGAGGCTATCCGATGTAGCAATCAGTCTGCAAAATTGCAGTAATATGTTTTTTTGTGAAACTGTGGAAAAAGAATTGATTCCTAAAGATAAAATAAAAGACAGAAAATATTTGGAGGAGGTTAAAAGATACCTGGTTGAAATGGATTTATGGAATAAAAGAATGTTAAATCCACATGATTTATCAGGAGGAGAAAAACAAAGGCTGGCAGTTATTATAGCATTGCTTAAAAATTCTAAACTTGTTATTTTGGATGAACCTACAGCAGGGCTTGATTACAGAAGAATGAAACTTGTTGCTGATGCTATTAGAGAAAAAATAAAGAGCATCCCGGTTATTCTTATAACACATGATATTGAGCTGATATTTAAAGTTTGTAATACAGCATATTTACTCTCAAAAAATGGGAATAAGAAGATGATAATTCGTGGAAATGAAGATAAGATATTGGATTTTTTTAAAAAAGAGAAGTGAGAGTGATACAAGGTTTACGGTGATATTTTTGTTAAAGGGGCTGTCGGGAAATGACAGCTACAAAAAAAGATGGTTAACGATAACCACCTTTCTCCGTTACATGTTATAATGTAACTATTATTACAGTTAATTATTATAACGACTTTTTTGAAATAGGTCAACAGAGCCGGAACTTTAGCTTCTATGAAGCTTATATAAATATGATTCTGATAAAGAGATTGATAAAAATAAAGTAATGAAGAACAATGGAGTATGGGAAGTAAAATTACTTATTTCCCAACGCCCCTTTGAATTATTTAATCACAATCCAGTTTCCATCACGCTTTGATCCAATTCTTTCGATTATATTTTTTTCCTGTAAGGATTTTAATGCCCTTTCTATGGTTCTTTTTGTTACACCAATTTTTTCTGCAAGTTCAATTGATGTTAGACTTGGAAGCTCTATTAAGAGTTGTATCACTTTCTTCTCAGTTTTATTTAAACCGACATTCAAACCGACATTCAAACCGACATTCAAACCGACATTTTTAATGACGATTTCATCAAGTACATGTTTTTCAAAATAAATTGTACATCGTATGTAATTATCTTCGATTTCAAAAGCTTCCTCTCCATATCTATTTACAATTGTTGGAATGCCATGTCCTGTATGTTCAGTGAGTCCCATATTTAAAAAAATTCTCATCAATGTAGTATTCCTGGGCTTACTGATTCCATCAAAAAATTGCTTTTTTGTCATTCCTCTAGGCAATCCACCATGAGATAATATTTCGATTCTATCTTCAAACATGGAAATTTGAGGTTCTGTTATAGTCCAATCATTATGAACAAGGGCATTTAAAACAGCTTCATTAACACAATCATAATCAAATAAAAAGATATCTCTTCTAGGTCTAACTGTAGTATCCGATATAGATATATTCTCTGCTTGAAGTCGGTTTTTAATTTTATCATAAGTGGTTAAAATACAACCATATCCATAGTCACTTCTTTGAGATATTGAAGCTTTATTTGTGCCTTTAAATTTTACAAATATAAAAGGTATATTATTATTATCTGCCAATAATTCTGCTAATAGATTATATTCTCCATGTTCATTTTTTAAGTTTAAATTTGTCTCAAAAGATTTATCTTCTAAATGATAGCCTTTTTCAGAGTAATATATTTTAAGCTCTTTAAAGGACAAATCAGATGAATTCGATCTTTTCTTAAGCATGTATTCAGTATCTATAAATCTTTTCTCATATCTTATTTTAATTTGCTCAGGAGTCATCTCTTTACAGGTTGTACCTATTCTTATAGTACAGCCGGAAGAAGAAAATCCGTATTTTTTATTACAATAAACATGGCTTTGTCCCTTATTTATATTAATCACAATAATTGTTTTGCCATCATCAAACTTAAGTTCAGATGTAATCTCATCTTGTGGATTTGGTTCTATTTGACTTGTTATAATATCAGATATTTTTCTAAGTACTTCATCTATATTTTCTACACCTACTACAATACCATTATCTTTTACACCAATAATAATGGTTCCACCGGAACTATTAAGGAATGACACTATTTCTTTTGTAATTGTATCTGAGTATTTCTCTTTTAATTCCAATGTCTCTGATTCAATATACTTACTCATTGTAATCCTCCTTCGACATAACCATAATAACACATTTGCGACATTTATATAATATAAACCGACATTATATTGTCGCTTTTTAAAATGATAATGTGAAATAAGTAAATATTGTAAAAATAAGTATAAAAAATCTTGGAATCGGAAAATATCGAATCCCGAATTTTTTATTAGATAATTACCAATTAAACATTTAATCGCCTTTTTAATATCAGTAGATGTAGAAGAGCTTTCTTTAATGCAGCGATTATATCATCTTTATTCATACATATTACATTTATAAATTATTATAATCCTTTTTTAAAGAAATTTTTAAATTTGGAAAATTTAGCAGATGATTGAGTGATTGAAACTCGATTGTTCTCATCAGTGACTCACAAAGAAGCCTTTATAAGTAAATTCATAAATGCAATAATATTCGCTTTCCGTCACTTTTGGTGACATAAATATATTCTAATGTCTAAACCAAGGTATAACCCTGTTTACATGCTTACAATACTCGATATAGTCGGCTCCGAATTTATCAAGCAACCATTTTTCTTCAGTATTTTTTATAAGTATTGTAAGTAAGATATAAAATACTATCGGTAGCAGGAGGAGATAAAAATTATGTTCACTCACAATTACACCTGTAAAAACACATAGTATTGCAAGATAAATAGGATTTCTGACAATGGAATATATGCCTGAAGTCACCAGATTTCCACTGTTTATTTCATCTTTGATTCTTTGGATAATAACTGCATGTACCCATACTGAAATTCCAATCAAAATAAATACTGTCCCTATAACCATTCCTATAAGCTCTAAGCCCGAAATATTTCCATTATTCAACAGTCCCTTCTTTTTTAGAAAAAGCCCAAAGACAGTTAAAAGCAAACAGCTAAAGGCATAAACAGGACCGACTCCAAAAACAGGCAATGTTTCTTTTTTCAATGCAAGCCTCCCTTTATATAAATTTTACAAAAAAAGAGAGAGGCAAAAACCTCTCTGCTTACGTTAATGCTTCACCTTTTATAGGCAGCGAGACACCTTCTTCTTATATAAATTGTATCAATATTATTTATATAAGTCAATTTGCATAAATTTACACATTAAATCTAAATAGTATAACATCTCCATCCTGTACGACATACTCCTTGCCCTCTATGCGGACAAGTCCCTTATCCTTGGCGGCGGTAGTGGAACCGCAGTCAAGCAGATCCTGATAGTTTATGACCTCGGCTTTGATAAAACCACGCTCAAAGTCTGAATGAATCTTTCCCGCCGCTCCCGGAGCCTTGGTACCCTTCTTTATAGTCCAAGCTCTGCACTCATCCTCACCGGCTGTAAGATAGCTTAAAAGCCCAAGAAGGTCATAGCTGGCTGATATAAGTTTGTCAAGTCCTGATACAGATATGCCGAGTGCATCAAGATATTCAGCTTTTTCATCATCATCAAGCTGTGAAATCTCTTCCTCAATAGCTGCACATACAACAAATACCTTTGCATTTGACTTTGCGGCATATTCCTTTACTTTAGCCACATATTCGTTTGAAGCACCGTCATCAGCCAAATCATCCTCTGCTACATTTGCGGCAAAGATAACCGGCATATATGTGATAAGTCCAAGTGATTTTACAAATGCTACATCCTCTTCATCAGAAGATGTGTAACTGCTTGCCATATTGTCATTTTCAAGTATATCTTTAAGTTCCATAAGTATATCAAGCTCATGCTTTAAAGATTTATCATTCATTGCGGATTTTTTAGTCTTTGCAATTCTTCTCTCCAAAATCTCAATATCGGAGAAGATAAGCTCCAAGTTTATCGTTTCGATATCCCTTATAGGATCAACACTTCCCTCTACATGAATAATATTTGAATCATCAAAGCATCTTACCACATGAATGATGGCATCACATTCACGGATATTTGATAAAAACTGATTTCCCAGTCCTTCACCCTTGCTGGCACCCTTTACAAGACCTGCAATATCAACAAAGTCTATAATTGCCGGTGTCACTTTTTTTGTATTATATAATTTACCAAGTTCCTTCAATCTGTCATCCGGAACGGCAACAACACCTACATTCGGATCAATAGTAGCAAAGGGATAGTTTGCGGCAGTAGCACCTGCCTTTGTCAATGAGTTAAATAATGTACTCTTGCCCACATTCGGCAAGCCAACGATTCCTAGTTTCATATAAACCTTCTTTAAAATATTTTAGTATTGAATAAATATATTCACAATAAAACCTGAATAAATATCACGGTTAATGTGTTATATTTTAACATATAGGTATATAATTTAAAAGAGTAAAGCAGTGAGCTTTTGCAGAAAGGATGATCGGATGAAATTGCCATATGGAGCAAATGAAGATGATTTGGTAACTTTTTTAAGAGCACAAAAATATTTTATGTTAAAATGGTTTTGCTATATTGAAGTATAATGCATCACATTGAAGAATATATGATTTACAATGTATTGACATATGTAAAAATTCATAATACTATACTATATAAAGAGGTAATGAATATGGCTACAACAAATATTAATATAAGAGTAGATTCAGAATTGAAGCAATCAGCTGAAGAGTTGTTTAATGATTTAGGTTTAAATATGTCCTCAGCTATTACGATGTTTTTAAAAAGTGCTGTCAGTTATGACGGAATACCGTTTGAGATAAAGAGAAATGCTCCAAATACAAAAACCAAAATTGACCTTAGCAAATATTAGAAACTTATATTGGGGGAAAATATGATAAATAAAAAATTAAAATTTGATGTAATAAAAGAAATTTTCAGTTGGGCATCTGTACTGGTTGCGGCTGCTGTAATAGCAACTGTCTTAAATCTTTTTATTATAGCAAATTCAAGAGTGCCGACTCCTTCTATGGAGAATACTATAATGACAGGTGACAGAATTATCGGATCCAGACTCACTTATCTTTTTGATGAGCCAAAGCGTGGAGATATTATAATCTTTAAGTTTCCTGATAATGAGAAGAAGTACTTTGTAAAAAGAATTATCGGTGAGCCGGGAGATATTGTGGATATTAAGAACGGAGAAGTGTATTTGAACAATTCCGAAACTCCTCTTCACGAAAATTATATAAAAGAGCCTATGATTCCGGAAGCAGATATGCATTTTGAAGTTCCTGAGGGAGCCTATTTTTGTTTAGGTGATAACCGGAACTCATCCGAAGATTCCAGAAGATGGGTTCATTCATATGTATACAAAGAAAAAATAATTGCAAAAGTAATATTCAGATATTTTCCGGGATTTAAGATGTTAAAATAATTATACTGAAGTTTTTTGATATACTGAACCGGTAAAGGTGCTTCATATATAAAAGGAATTGTCAAAAAGAACAGGGATAAATCAAGATTATTGTTTTTTTAATCTTAAAAAGAACATCGGATAAAAACAAGAATGATTTATAAGTATATCAGCATTACCACATAAAATTGAATAGTAAATTTAAAAGCAGGCACTCTATGTAAAAGCATAGGGTGTTTTTTCAAAGCTTTAAATCGTACCGCTTTCTTTAGTATATTTTTATACTAATTTTCGCAGTGCCATATCCCCTCTAATATGCTATACTATGAAAATAAAAAACACTTTGGAGGTTATGATGGATGCTTCATTTCCACATTTAGGGATTTATATAAAAAATTTGGTGAATCATATTGATGTATTCGGCTTTAGTATTGCCTTTTACGGGATAATAATAGGGCTTGGTATGCTTGCCGGAATAAATATTTCATGTTCGGATGCAAAAAGAAGAGGACAAAATCCTGATCTTTATCTTGACTTTGCCATGTATGCGATAGTGCTGTCAATAATAGGAGCAAGAATCTACTATGTAGTATTTGAATGGGATATGTATAAGGATGATTTGTTGCAGATATTTAATTTGCGAGGCGGCGGACTGGCAATATATGGAGGAGTGATAGCTGCTGTAATTACATTGACAGTATATTGTAAAGTGAAAAAACAGTCATTTTTTTCAATGGCTGATACAGGAGTTCTTGGACTTATACTTGGGCAGGCTATAGGCAGATGGGGGAATTTTTTTAATGCCGAGGCATTCGGAGGATATACCGATTCTCTTTTTGCATTGAGATATAAGCTTGATATAGTGGGAGCCGGAATGTTAAATGATGATGTGCTAAGTCATGCTATGGAGATTGACGGGGTAAGATACATTCAAGTTCATCCTACATTCCTCTATGAGAGCTGTTGGAACCTGGCAGTACTTGCCTTTATGTTATGGTACAGAAAGAGAAAGAAATTTGACGGAGAGGTATTTTTTATATACCTTGGCGGATACGGGCTTGGAAGAATGATAATAGAAAGTCTTAGAACGGACAGTCTGCTTTTGCCGGGCACTGATATTGCGGTATCACAACTACTGGCGGGACTTTGTTTTATAGTTTCTACAGTATGTATAATAGTTGGAAGAAAGAGAGTAAAAAATGCGATTAAATAAATTCCTGGCAAGTATCGGAGTATGCTCCAGAAGAGAGGCTGACAAAGCTATAGAGGCAGGCAGGGTAATGATAAACGGTGAGGTGGCAGAGCTTGGAGCCATGGTAGGTGAAGAAGATTTGGTAAGCCTTGACGGTAGATATATTGCAACCGGCAAGGATGTAGAAAAGGTAAAGCCTATAATAATAGCTTTTAATAAGCCGGAAGGAATAGTATGCACCACTTCCGATAATGACGGTGCCACAAATGTAGTGGACTATATAGGAATGAAGGAGAGGATATATCCCGTAGGCAGGCTTGATAAGGATTCAAGCGGATTATTGCTTTTGACCAATCAGGGAAGTCTTACCAACTCACTTCTAAGAGCTGCAAACTATCATGAAAAAGAATATATTATAAAGGTAAATAAAGATATAGATGATGATTTTATAAATAAAATGTCAAACGGTATATATCTTTATGAATTAAAGACAAAGACAAGAAAATGTAAAGTAAAAAAACTGAATAAAAATACCTTCAGTATAGTTTTGACGCAGGGGCTTAACAGGCAGATAAGACGAATGTGTCTTGCCTGCGGAATGAAGGTTCAAAAGCTTAACAGGGTAAGGATAGTAAATATAAAACTTGACGGACTTGCCCTAGGTGCTTATCGAAATCTGAGTGATGAAGAAATAAAGAAATTATACAAGGAACTTGGGATAAGGGAAAATGGATAAAAAGCAAAGAATCAGGGAGCTGGTGGATATATTAAATAAGGCTGCAAAAAGCTATTATGTAGATGCAGTGGAGATAATGCCGAATATAGAATATGATAAACTCTATGACGAACTTTTGGCTTTGGAAAAAGAGACAAATGTTGTATTATCAAATTCTCCCACGCAAAATGTCGGTTATGAGATAGCCGGAGAACTGCCCAAAAAAGCCCATGAAAGTCCTATGCTTTCACTGGATAAAACAAAGAGCGTGGCAGATCTTAAAAGCTGGCTCAGTGACAATAAGGCATTGCTTTCATGGAAAATGGACGGACTTACCATAGTGCTTACCTACAGAAATGGTGAACTGGCGGAAGCGGTTACCAGAGGAAACGGTACTATAGGAGAGGTTATTACAAATAATGCAAAGAATTTCAAAAATATACCTCTAAAAATAGAGTTTAAGGGGGAATTGATACTCAGAGGAGAGGCTTTTATAAAGTACTCGGATTTTAAGAGGATAAATGATGCTATAGAAGACGCCGATGCCAAGTATAAAAATCCCAGAAATCTTTGTTCAGGTTCCGTAAGACAGCTCAATCCCGCTATTACAAAGGCAAGGATGGTTTACTGCAATATTTTTAATGTGGTAAGAGCCGAGGATGTAGATTTTGAAAACTCCAAGGCAAAACAGTTTGAATGGGTAAAAAATGAAGGCTTTGATGTAGTAGAATATAAGATTACAGACAGCAAAAATATCGAAAGTGATATAGCTGAGTTTGAATCCAAGATAGTAGATAATGATATTCCATCCGACGGGCTGGTGCTTTTACTCGATGATATTGCACTTGGTGAAAGACTTGGCAGCACTTCAAAATTCCCAAGAAATGCCATGGCATTTAAATGGAGTGATGAAAGACAAAATACAAAACTTAAATATATCGAGTGGAGCCCTTCAAGAACGGGGCTTATAAATCCGATAGCCGTATTTGAGCCGGTGGAACTTGAGGGTACCACTGTGTCAAGAGCAAGTCTTCACAATGTAAGTATTTTTGAGGATTTGATGCTTGGTGTCGGGGATGAAATATCTGTGTATAAGGCAAATATGATAATTCCTCAGGTATATGAGAATTTTACAAAGTCAAATACCGAAAAGATTCCTGATGTATGTCCGGCATGCGGCAGTCAGACCACTGTTAAAAAGGATAATGATTCAAAGGTACTTTTATGTACCAATCCCGACTGTCAGATAAAGCATATAAAGCAGTATGCACTTATGGCATCCAGAGATGCTTTGAATATAGACGGTCTTTCAGAGTCCACACTTGAAAAGTTCCTTTCAAAGGGATTTATAAAAAGTGACAGTGATTTATTCAATCTTTCAAGATATAAGGATGAGATAATAAATATGGAAGGCTTTGGCAAAAGAAGCTATGAAAAGCTTATAGCCGCAATTGATGAAGCCAGACATACAAATATGGCAAGATTTTTATATTCTCTTGGCATAACAGGTATCGGAAGTGCCAATGCAAAGATGATTGCGAGGTATTTTGATAATGATCTTGACAGGATTATAAATGCAAGTAAGGATGATTTGCTTGAAATAGAGGGAATAGGCGAGGTTTTGGCAAATTCCATTGTAGAATTTTTCGGTAATGAAAAGAATATAGTAAATATAAAGAGCCTTAGAGAACTGTTGATATTTGAGACAGAAGAATCCGAAACAAAGGATATATTTGCCGGAAAAGTATTTGTAATAACAGGCTCTGTAGAACATTTCTCCAATAGAAATGAATTGAAAGAAGTTATAGAAAAGAATGGAGGAAAGGTATCGGGAAGTGTATCAAGTAAGACAAACTTTTTGATAAACAATGATACCACATCAAATTCTTCCAAAAACAAAAAGGCGAAGGAACTTGGGGTTGAAATAATATCTGAAGAAGATTTCCTGAAACTTTTGGAAGAGTAAAATTTAATTTCTGACAAAGATTCCTCCTTTGTCAGGTGAAAGAGAGGTATTATGCCGATAAAAATACAAAAAGAATTACCTGCAAAGGCAATTCTTGAATCTGAGAATATATTTGTGATGGATGAGGATAGGGCTATTTCACAGGATATCCGTCCGTTACAGATTTTGATATTAAATCTGATGCCGATAAAGGAGGATACAGAGACACAAATCCTTAGGGCATTGTCAAATACACCGCTGCAGGTGGATTGCTCTTTTTTGATGATGAAAACCCATCATTCAAAGAATACAAGTCAGAGTCATTTAAACAAGTTTTATACATTTTTTGACGATATAAAAGAAGATAAATATGACGGAATGATTATAACAGGTGCACCGGTGGAACTTATGGAATATGATGAAGTAAACTACTG
This sequence comes from Lachnoanaerobaculum sp. Marseille-Q4761, assembly GCF_017565785.1. Taxonomy (NCBI): domain Bacteria; kingdom Bacillati; phylum Bacillota; class Clostridia; order Lachnospirales; family Lachnospiraceae; genus Lachnoanaerobaculum; species Lachnoanaerobaculum sp. Marseille-Q4761. The sequence continues at coordinate 29,017 of NZ_JAGEKB010000001.1, read as the reverse complement.
GAGTGAACTCTGTGAAATAATGGAATGGTCAAAATCTCATGTAACCTCAACACTGCATATTTGTTGGGCTGCACAGGCGGGACTTTATTATCATTTTGGGATACAAAAGTATGAAAGAAATGAAAAACTCTCAGGTGTGTTTAATCATGAGATTCTAAAGAAAAAAGTGCCTTTAGTAAGAAGTATGGATGATTTTATAAATTGTCCTCATTCAAGAAATACTGAAATAAGACTTGAAGATGTGCTAAAACATCCTGAGCTGCAGGTTTTGGCAAAGTCCGATGAAGCCGGAGTGCTGCTTGTTTTAAATGAGTATGGGAACGGCTCACAGGTATTTATACAGGGGCATCCGGAGTATGACAGGATGACTCTTAGCGGTGAATATCATAGAGATGTGGCAAAGGGATTAAATCCTGCATTACCGAAAAATTACTTTATGGATAATGATCCTTTCTCAAGGCCGATACTCAGCTGGAGAAATTTTTCAAATACATTGTATGGTAATTGGCTCAACTTCTATGTATATCAAAATACACCATATGAGCTGTCCAATAATTTTGACTGGGTTATATAATATTCAGGGTATTCAAGAGTCAAAAACTTTTGAATACGGCATCAATTTGCATAATTAAGTTCAAAATTGACTGATTTTATGATAGAATTGATGTATATATCAGTTTAAAGGAGTATGTTTATGAGCGGAAAATATGTTGCCTATGTAGGATCTTATTCATATACCGGAAAAGCAAAAGGAATCACCATATATGATGTGGATACAGACAGGGGATACTTTATAAAAAAGGATGAAGTGGATGTGGACAATTCCTCCTATGTTATAAAATCAAGAAATCAAAAGACCTTGTATTCCATAGCGGATGAGGGGATAGTTTCCTTTAGAATATTGCCTGATGGAGGCCTGGAAAGATTGAATTCCGTAAAAATAAACGGTATGAGAGGCTGCCATCTTTCAACAGATATAAATGACAGATTTATATTTGTATCAGGGTACCATGACGGTAAGGTTACTGTTTTGAAATTGTATAAGGACGGCAGAGTGGGAGAGATAGTAGATGAAGTCTATCATAAGGGACTTGGTTCCGTAGCGGAGAGAAACTTCAGACCGCATGCAAGCTGTACAAGGACAACTCCTGACGGGCATTTTGTTATGGCGGCTGACCTTGGAATAGACCAGGTAAAAATCTATCATTTTGATAATAAGGATGAAAGACTCTCACTTGTGGATATGATTCCATGTGTTATAAATTCCGCTCCGAGATTTTTTAAGTTTTCACAGGATGGAAAGTTCTTATACCTGATGTATGAAATGAAAAATGTGGTGGATGTTTTCTCCTATGAGGCAAAGCCGGGTTGCAGAGTGCCTGAGATAGAAAAGATTCAGACAGTACCGACAACAGGAAGCAATAAGCTGTCAGAACTTACGGCAGCAACTGCAATGACATTTACCGCTGATGATAAATTCATTTTTATATCAAATGCCGGTGATGACTCCGTGTGTTTGTATGAAAGAAATGCGGAGACAGGACTTTTAAAGGAAAAAATGTGTCTTCCTATAAGCGGTGAATATCCTAAGGATATAGCTATTTTCCCGGATAATCAGCATATAGCATCTATAAATCATGAGAGTGGAACTATTACTTTCTTTAAGATAGATTATGAAACAGGTTTGATTGTGATGTGTGCAAACAGAGTAAGAGTTAATCAGCCAAATTGCTGCGTAATAGTGGAGGTATAATGGCAGGTTCAAGTTTTGGTAAGACTTTTAGGGTTACAACTTTTGGAGAATCGCATGGTGTGGCTGTGGGTGCAATAGTTGACGGAGTGCCTGCAGGTATAAATCTAAGTGAAGAGGATATTCAAAGTTTCCTTGACAGAAGAAGACCGGGACAAAGTAAGGTAACCACTTCAAGAGATGAAAGCGACAAATGTCATATTTACTCCGGAGTATTTGGAGGTAAAACAACAGGCTCACCCATTATGGTGATGATTGAAAATACTTCACAAAGATCACAGGATTATGATGAACTGGCTATTACTTACAGACCGGGACATGCCGATTTTTCCTTTGATTCAAAGTACGGCTTTAGAGATTATAGAGGTGGTGGAAGAAGCTCGGGAAGAGAAACCATAGGAAGAGTAATAGCAGGTGCTGTTGCCATAAAAGCACTTGATATGCTTGGCATCAGTATACAGGCATTTACTCAAAGTATCGGAAATATATATGCCGGCAAGTTTAATCTTGAGGAATGCAGTGAGAATGACGTATATATGCCTGATAATGAAGCTGCACTAAAGGCGATAGAGCTGATAAATGAAGCAAGGGCTGATAAGGATTCTCTTGGAGGCATTATAGGATGTATAGCTACAGGTGTGATGCCGGGGCTTGGAGAGCCGGTATTTGACAAGCTGGATGCCAGACTCTCGGCTGCCATTATGAGTATAGGCGCTGTAAAGGGAGTGGAGTTTGGAGCAGGATTTCATGTAAGTACAATGTCCGGCTCTGTAAACAATGATCCTTTTTATATAGATGAGGATGATGAAGGTATACATATCAGGAAAAAGACAAATATGTCAGGCGGTATTTTGGGCGGAATCAGTGACGGTTCTCCAATTATTATAAATGCCGCTATCAAGCCTACCCCATCCATAGCAAAGGAACAGGATACTGTAAATGCTATTAATGAGGAAGTAAAGCTTGAGATAAAGGGCAGACATGATCCGACAATAGTACCCAGAGCCGTGGTGGTGGTAGAGAGTATGGTGGCAATTACCCTTTTTGATATGGTACTTGAAAATATGAAATCAAAGATGGACAATGTGTTAAAGGTATATAAAAAATAAGATGTTATTAAGGGGCTTTTATTTCACAAATTTTGTTGCTTTACTTACAAAGCTTGTGATTTAGAAGCCTTAAATTATAGTTGCCATGGCAGTGGTAGGAGTACTAACTGAGTGTGGCGGAATGGAGATAATTATGAAATGGTATTATAATGCAGTATTTTATCATATATATCCTATCGGAATGACAGGATCCAAAAGAACGAATTCATTTGAAATAGGGGAGCATAGATTAAACAGGCTTTTACCATGGGTGGAGCATATAAAAAGGATTGGATGTAATGCAATTTATATAGGTCCTCTTTTTGAGTCTGTGGCTCATGGATATGAAACCGTGGATTATAAAAAGCTTGATTCCAGACTTGGAGATAATGAGGATTTAAAAAACTTTGTAGCCTTTTGTCATGAAAATGGGATAAAGATTGTATTGGACGGAGTCTTTAATCATGTGGGCAGAGAGTTTTTTGCCTTTAAGGATTTGAGAGCCAACAGAGAAAACAGTGCATACAAAGACTGGTTTAAAAATGTGCATTTTGGTGGAAATACAGACTATAATGACGGATTTTATTATGAGAGCTGGGATAAGCATGGCACACTTGCAAATGTAAATCATCAAAATTCGGCAGTAAGAGAGTATATGCTTGATGCGGTCAGATACTGGATAAATGAATTTGATATAGACGGTATAAGACTTGATGCGGCCGATGTACTGGATTTTACTTTTATGAGTGAGCTTAGGGGACTGACAGATACCTTAAAGCCTGATTTCTGGCTTATGGGTGAGGTCATCCATGGTGATTATACAAGATGGATTGGTGATAATATGCTGCATTCGGTCACTAATTACTGGCTTCATAAAGCACTTTATTCGGGGCATAATGACCATAATTATTTTGAAATTGCACATACGGTAAAACGCTGTGTGGACATGGGGCAAAATATCAGCAATGCCTTTTATAATTTTGTAGATAATCATGATGTGGCAAGAATTTATAATAAGCTTAATAATAAGGCACATTTTGCGCCGGTACATGTACTTTTATACACTTTACCGGGCAAACCGTCCATATACTATGGCTCGGAGTTTGCAATTGAGGGAGAGAAAATGTCCTATAGTGATGACAATTTAAGACCTGAGCTTAAGTTTGAAGATTATAAGGATGCTGATAAAAACAATGATTATACAAAGCTTATTAAAGCTTTAGGAAATATGAGACTCTCAAATCCATGGCTTGGCGAGGCGACTTACAGGGAGCTTTTACTTACCAACAGACAGTATGCCTTTTTGAGAGAATACGGAGACAGAAGGCTGATTACTATAGTAAATAATGATGATAATAATGCAGATATCCACTTAAATATAAGCGGAGAATTTAAAGAGCTGTTCTCAGGAGAAGTAAGAAACTTTGACGGAAATATGAATATAAATATTGCAGGAAATTCAGGACAGGCGTGGATCGGATAGAAGATTATGACCGACATTTGCCGGTCATAATCTTTTAAAAATAAAATGTATTATAAATATAGAAATAATAAGACTTGAAACTTTTATGGTTAGCTATTTTTAGATAAATTTAAATAATCAACAACTATCAATCCTATATCTAAAACAGATAAGAGGGAGAATAATATCTGTGCGGTAATATATGATGTTATAATTGTAAAATCACCGTATTCAATCTCAGAATAATGTGGAAGAAAGATAATACGGGATATTGCTGAGGCATTAAATATACATATCAACAGTATAAGCAATATCATAACTTTGTAGGCTATATATGTGATAGTATTATCATCTTTCTTATTCATAATCTACCTCCTGAAAATTCAAGTTAAATAGGTTTTACTAACTTAAATATATCTTATTTTAAATTATAATACAATAGTTAATAGTACATAAGTATATTGTGCAAAAATATAGTAATATGTAAAGAAAAACTTGCCGTATGGAGCTTAATTATTTATACTGTTATCTATAAAAATTTTGATTTATTTTTAGAATACGGAAAGGTAAGGTTTTTATGAAAAAAATAATAATCGGTATTGTGATTGTACTGATATTGCTTGCAATCGGATTTTATTGCAGTTTTATACTGGGAAAGGCATCACAAATAGCATATCCAAATATATCCACATTGGAAAAGGAGATAGAGTGGGAAAAAGAGCATGATCTTTGGGGGAATTTTGATTCCTATGAAAAGGGAGAGTATGTAGTAAGGGGATACAATGACTATGAACTGCATGTTACTCTGGTTAAGAATCCGGTGGAGAGCGATAAATATGTGATAATAAGCCATGGCTTTAAATCAAACAGATATGGTGCGGTAAAATATGTAGACAGCTATATAAACTTAGGGTTTAACTGTATAATATATGATATGAGAGGTCATGGAGAAAATGAAAAGGCTATAGTGAGCTTAGGTCAGTATGAATCCTTGGATCTTGAAAAGATCATAGAAAATACATATATCAAATATGGTGAAAACATAAAACTCGGTCTGCATGGTGAGTCAATGGGTGCAGCCACGTCAATGATGGCAATGGATAAGGCAAAAAATGTTGATGTGGATTTTGTTGTGGCAGACTGCGGATTTGCAAATCTGTATGATTTATTATATAAAGCCTATGATGTTGCAAAGGTGGGAGGAGTGCTTCCGAGTATAAATATTGCAATGAAGCTAAGATACGGTTATGATTTGAAAAAAACATCACCTAAGGATGCTCTGATAGGCAATGAAACTCCTATATGTTTTATACATGGAGAGGCGGACAACTATATTCTGCCGGAAAATTCAGAAATCAATAAAGCGGCTACAGCAGGATATTCTGAATTAAACCTTGTACCGGAGGCGGCACATGGAAAATCCAGAGAAGTATTGGGTGAAGAAGCATATAGAAATATAATCGGAAACTTTTTAAACAATATTAATTTTAAATAAAGAGTTTTGAGATTATAAAAAATATCCTGACAAGTACAAGGCATTGGCTTTGTGGCTTGTCAGGATACATAAACAATATAATGCCTCTCTAATAATGGAACTTTACATTATTACGCTTTAATATATTTGTAATCAAATCAAATTTCTCTTTTTTATAAATCAATAATTCTCCACAATATTGGTCCGCTATAATGCCATCGTCTATATTTATAAAGAAAAATGGAAACAAGCTACCTTCTTTAGAACTCATGATTTTTCTCAAATCAAGCATCTTTGTAGTCCCTTTCAATCTAATTAAAGACGGTTTTATCTCTATTAATCTAAATCCCAAATCAAATGCCAGATTTATAGCATCAATTTCATTATTTAAGCAACCCAGTTCTATTTCCTTTTCTTCATATAAAAATAGTTTCAATACCTCAACCAGCCAATTTCTATCTTGCCGGTCATCAATTAGCAAGCAACTAACTGTTTTTCAGCAATACTATCTGATAAATCACTATTCATACATATATATGTCCTTCTTACGATACCAAATTAGTGGAATTCCACGTTATGACGATTCAATATATCTACAGCCAAATCAAACTTTGCTTTTTTATACACATAATTTTCCTTGGCATAGTGTTCAATGAATATTTCATCTTTAATACATAGGGAGAAAAATGGTAACAAATTTTCTTCTTCGTCTTCTTCTGTAGTATGAACAAAACTTTTTAGACTCACAATTTTATTTAAATCCAGCATACCTGTAGTACCACTCAGCCTGATTAAGAATTGTTGTATTTCTATTACTCTAAATCCCAAATCAATTGCCAGATTTATAGCATCAATTTCATCGTTCCAGCAATTCAGTTCCACTTCTCTTTCTTCATCTAAAAACAGCTTCAATACCTCAACTAGCCAATCATTGTCTTGCCAGTCATCAAGCTCAAAACTATAGTATTCTAGCAATAGTTTAATCTCCTCTATAAAATTTTCTATTATCAAACTATAGGGGCAAGATATAACAATATACCTACATATTACTTTTTGCTATATCTCAATTCTTGTACATCTGTGGATTTGATTTCATAGAAATACTCCTTTATATTAATAATTAATACAAAAATACACTCAATTAAATATATGCTATGTATACTACATATATTTAATTTTGTAAATATTTTTTTGGTTTAATAATCTACAGTTTTCAGTAAGGTATAAATAGAATACTTAAGATAACCTGTACAGATATATGCTTTTATTACTTCAAATCTACAAATTTACTGATCTTTTTCAGCATTTAAATAATAAATGAAGTAAGATATCTTGGCTATAAGATTTAAAATAATATACACTAAAATAAAGTTCTTGACAGCAGTTTCAGATGATGTATAATGTTCTTTGTTTAATAACACTAAACTTTTTGCTTAGAAATAGTGTGCAACACAAAGAAAGGTTTTTATGGAGATCGGTTCAAAACTGAAAAGACTTAGAGTGCTTGCAGGACTTACACAAGAAGAGTTGGCAGATAGAGCGGAATTGTCAAAGGGATTTATTTCGCAGCTGGAGAATGATATTACGTCACCGTCTATTGCCACTCTTCTTGATATTTTGCAATGCCTTGGAGTGGAAATAAAGGACTTCTTTGATGAAGAAACCGAAACTCAGGTGGTTTTTACCGAAGAAGATTACTTTATTAAAGAGGATAAAGAACTTAATAATACCATCAAATGGATAATACCGAATGCACAAAAAAATATGATGGAACCTATACTCCAAATTATTGAACCGGGGGGACTGACATACCCCGATAATCCTCATGATGGTGAGGAGTTCGGATATGTTCTTTCCGGGACTGTAGAGATACATAGGGGAAGCGATGTGTATTTGGCAAAAAAAGGAGAAGCTTTTTATTTTACATCTGATAAAAAGCATTATATCAGCTCAAAGCGAGGTGCAAAGCTTATTTGGGTAAGCACTCCGCCAAATTTTTAAACAGAGAAAAATGGAGGAAGTATGAGGGAATCCCTTATTGATTTGGAACATATCTCAAAGAGTTTTGATGGGGAGATTGTTTTAGATGATTTGAATTTATCAATTAAAGAGAACTCTTTTGTAACTTTACTGGGACCGTCAGGTTGCGGTAAGACTACTACCCTTAGAATAATAGGGGGATTTGTACAGGCGGATAGCGGAAAGGTTATTTTTGACGGCAAGGACATATCAAATTTACAGCCAAATAAAAGAAATTTAAACACAGTATTCCAAAAATATGCATTATTCCCTCATATGAGCATTGCAGAAAATATCGCCTTCGGTTTAAAGATAAAAAACAAGCCGAAAGCATATATAGATGACAAAATAAAATATGCCCTAAAGCTCGTAAACTTGGAAGGCTTTGAAAACAGAAATATAAATCTGCTCTCGGGAGGACAACAGCAAAGAATTGCAATAGCAAGAGCCATAGTAAATGAGCCGAAAGTTTTACTACTTGATGAACCTCTTGGAGCACTTGACCTTAAGCTTCGTCAGGATATGCAATATGAGCTTATCAGACTTAAAAATGAGCTTGGAATTACATTTATTTATGTTACACATGACCAGGAAGAGGCACTTACAATGTCGGATACCATCGTAGTTATGAATCAGGGATATATACAGCAGATGGGTACACCTGAGCAAATCTATAATGAGCCTGAGAATGCCTTTGTTGCGGATTTTATAGGCGAATCAAATATAATAGCCGCTACCATGGTACAGGACAGACTTGTAGATATATTCGGGGCAAAATTTGCCTGTGTGGATGAGGGCTTTGGAAATAATAAACCTGTGGATGTGGTTATAAGACCTGAGGATATTGATCTTGTAGAGCCTGATAAGGGTACTTTGGTAGGCACAGTTACACATCTGATATTTAAGGGCGTACATTATGAGATGGAAGTAACCACACCAAACGGATATGAGTGGCTGGTACATTCGACAGATATGTTCCCTGTGGGCAAAGAAGTAGGAATAAGTGTAGATCCTTTTGATATACAGATAATGAATAAGCCTGAGTCTGAGGATGAGGAGGCTGTGGGTGTAAATGAATAAGGATTTAAGAAAGATATTGGCATTTCCGTATATTATATGGATGATCGGTTTTACAATAATACCGCTGTCACTTATCTTTATATATGGACTGACAACAAGAGACGGAAGCTTTACCTTTGCAAATGTGCTTTCAATATTTACAAGGGATCATTTTAAAGCATTGATGCTGTCAATAGTATTATCAATTATCAGTACAATTATATGCCTGATAATGGCATTTCCTCTGGCGCTTACTCTAAAGGGTAAAAAGCTTGATAAGGGAAGCCTGATAGTATTTATATTTATCCTGCCGATGTGGATGAACTTTTTGCTGAGAACCCTTGCTTGGCTTTCACTGCTTGAGAAAAACGGAATTATAAATACTGTTTTAAAGTTTATGCATTTGCCGGGGCTTAATATTATAAATACACCGGCTGCCATTATACTCGGTATGGTATATAATTATCTGCCTTTTATGGTATTGCCCATATATAATGTGCTTGAAAAAATAGATGATAATACAATAAATGCAGCCAGAGATTTGGGAGCAAATACCCTGCAAACGATTATAAAGGTAATAATACCTCTAAGTATACCGGGTATTGTCAGCGGAATTACAATGGTATTTGTACCGGCGCTTACAACCTTTGTTATCAGCAATATTCTTGGTGGAAGCAAGGTGCTTTTGATAGGAAATGTAATAGAGCAGGAGTTCACCAAGGGAAGCAACTGGAATCTCGGTTCCGGACTCTCACTTATCATGATGATTTTTATACTTATAAGTATGGCGTTTATTGCCAAGTATGATAAAGACGGGGAGGGTATGAGCGTTTGATTTACTCAAAAATAAGGAAAGTACTGGGTAATATTTACCTGGTATTTATATTGATTTTTTTATATGCTCCGATAGCTACACTTGTGATTTTGAGCTTTAACTCTTCCAAATCAAGGAATAGATGGGGAGGATTCACTTTTGACTGGTATGGTGAGCTGTTTAAAAGCGCAACAATAATGGCGGCATTCAGGAACACTCTGGTAATAGCATTTTTGTCGGCACTTATTGCTACCATTATAGGAACTGTAGCGGCACTTGGTATCAACAATATGAGAAAGTTGCCAAAGACTGCAGTGATGGCGGTCAATAATATACCAATGTTAAATGCGGATATTGTAACCGGTATTTCTTTGATGCTTGGATTTATAGCTTTTGGAATAAGTCTTGGATTTAAGACTATTCTTATAAGCCATATAACTTTTAATATTCCATATGTGATATTGTCTGTAATGCCGAAGCTAAAGCAGACTGAGAGAGTAACCTATGAGGCGGCACTGGATCTTGGGGCGACACCTGCTATGGCATTTTTTAAGGTGGTGTTCCCTGATATATTCCCCGGTGTTATATCGGGATTTTTGCTTGCCTTTACTATGTCACTGGATGATTTTATAATAACACATTTTACAAAGGGAGCAGGTATAAACACCATATCCACTTTGGTATATTCGGAGGTCAGAAGAGGTATAAAGCCGAGCCTGTATGCCCTTTCCACCATTATTTTCGGTACTGTTTTGATTTTACTGATAGTATCAAATATTGCACAAAATAAAATAAAGAAAAAATAAGAGGAAATATGAAAAGAAGATTTTTAAGTATAATGACAATTGCGGGACTTCTCTCAGTCACAGCTTTAAGTGGATGTGGAAACAAGGGCGGTGCAACAGGCAATGCCGGAGAACTGTATGTATATAACTGGGGTGAATATATTGATGAAAGCGTTATAGAGGACTTTCAGAAGGAAACCGGTATCAAAGTGGTCTATGATATGTTTGAGACCAATGAGGAGATGTATCCGATACTGGAAGCAGGCGGTGTGGTATATGATGTGGTATGCCCGTCAGATTATATGATTGAAAAGATGATTCAAAATGATATGCTTGCAGAAATAGATTTTAATAATGTGCCGAATATAAAGAATATCGATCCTAAGTATATGGAAGTGGCTAAGTCGTTTGATCCTGAAAATAAATATGCCGCACCATATACATGGGGAACTGTCGGAATACTTTATAACACCTCAATGATAGATGATGAAATCACAAGCTGGGGAGACCTTTGGAATCCTAAATATCAGGGAAATATTCTTATGCAGGATTCTGTAAGAGATGCATTTATGGTGGGAGAGAAATTACTCGGATATTCTATAAATACCACAGATAAAGCGGAACTTGAGAAGGTAAAGGAAAAACTTATAGAGCAAAAGCCTTTGGTACAGGCATATGTGGTAGACCAGGTAAGAGATAAGATGATTGGCGGTGAAGCTGCCATAGGCGTTATCTATTCAGGTGAGATGCTCTATGTTCAAAATGAAGTGGCAAAATCAGGCGAAGACTTTGAATTAAAATATGTTATACCGAAGGAAGGTACAAATGTATGGATGGATGCCTGGGTTATTCCAAAGAATGCCAAGAATAAGGAAAATGCCGAGAAATGGATAGACTTCCTAAACAGACCTGAGATTGCAAAGAAAAACTTTGAATATATCACATATCCTACTCCGAATAAGGCTGCATACGACCTTTTGGATAAGGAATTACAGGAAAATACCGCACTCTTCCCTACAGATGATATGTTAAAAAACAGCGAAGTATTCAAATACCTTGGCGATGAGGGCGACGGTATTTATAATGATCTTTGGAAAGAAGTGAAGGGAAAATAATCGTATTATTTGTGTTTTTAGCAGCTGAGATATTGAATTTTTAAGGCTAAATACATCTTATTTCTGTGAGAAATTTAAGCAAATAAGTAAAAAAATTGGAGTGGGGTATAGCCTAGCTATGCCCCACGATTTTTATATTCTATACTTCCTCGGCAAATGTTATCTTATTGCCGTCAATATCAAATACATCAAATACCAAAACAACTTCATAATCTATAATTTCACTTGTTTTAATGCCGCACTCATCTAAGGTTTTCTTTGCCTGATTTATATCTTCGACTCCTACTACAATAGAGCTTGTTTCTATGCTGTCTTTTTCCTCACAGGATAATTGCAGCCATGAATTTGAGGACAATTGATATTCCGCCACTCCATTCATCAGAATAACATCAGGCTCTCCAAGCCATTTTTTATACCGGGCAACGGATTGCTCTATATTTGATACCTTGAATACACTTACTAAACTTTTTATTTCTATTTTTCTCATTACTTTCACCTTTTATTTTATAATAAATTGCAGATGATTGCATCATAAAACGGGATTTTTGACTATGGTATATTTTTAAGGTTGGTATTATAAAAATGGGATTAATCGGTATAAATGCCCGGTAAATGTAGAGTACTGTAGTAAGGTGATTGGTTTTATAAAAATGGAGTCAATCGGTATGTTAGACTGTATAAATTTAACGGATTAAGATGTAGAGGGCAAGCTCACCTGTGTACAGCAAGTTAAAAAATAATGGAGATTATTGATAAAGCGGGAGATATTTATATCTGAAGTGATTTGATGTATAATATAGGTAAATATACAGGTAAAAAATGACTATAGTAGGATAGGGAGGTAATATGGAGTTTGTAAAAAGACATAGACAATTTTTTATAAATGTATAACAAGCTAACATGCGTAAAATTGACAAGATCATTTATCTAAACATATAAATCTTATATTAAATACTCGGCAATGTAGTTTGTTATGTGGAACAATTTAGATGGGAATATTTTGATACTATATTAAAAATTAGAAAATATGTAATTTAATGAGGGAGAACTTTGATGGAAAATTTGGAGAATAAAAAAATATACAGATTTAAAAAATTCTTAGGATTCTTAGGACTCTTAGGATTTTTAGGATTTTTAGGATTTGTATTTGATAATATAGTATTTTTTCATTTTTTTAGTTTTTATTGTTTTTTTTCATTTTTTTTTGTGAATGATACGCAGAGTATTAAGAATAAAGATGACAAAAGACATACTTTATACAGAGGTATTTTGGCCGCTATATTTACAGCCAATATAGTTATAACTCAAAGTGGATATATCCATGATAAATACTCGGCTATGATTATTTTGATCAATGTAGCTTTTGCTATAGCCGTCATAGTGGATAATATTATTATTGGAAAAAGTTAAATGTGGTTGAAGTTGAGTTAGTGTTTATTGTGTTTGTACTTGTCCTATTTTTATATAAAACTAGTATAGAAAGGACGGCGTTGTTATTAGATTAATAAGAAATTAGATTGGTATAGTGTGGGTAAAAGTGCAGTTTATGTTTTTGGAATATGGTTCGGTACATCAGCAGTAGTTACGATTAGCAAATATTTTGTAAGTAAAGATGATAATAAATGATTTCTGCCATAACCACTTTTGAGTGGTTATGGTGTTTTTTGTCAGGTCAATGAAGTTTATAAAAACTATATAAGCAATTATAATTACAAATATATTTGTCAAAATTATTTTACGATTTGATTTATTATAAAATAAATAAGCTACTAAACTAATAATAGTTGATATGAGTGGAATAAAAATATTTGATGTGATACTATTTATAATAATGAAGTAATAGATATATGCTTTAAGAAGGAGGTTGCATTGCTAGTGTTTGATTTGATGGTATTTTTGCTAATTGTATTTGCTATTGCAGAGGGTGTATGTTTGATTCTTTTATATCATAGAATATTTTATCAGAAGAAGCGGAGTATAGATATTTTTTTTATTTGTGTATTTTTTATTGGGTTTGTATGCGCCTTGCAGTTTCTTTCTCTCTTATACATTTATGAGAGTATTAAAGTCAATCCTAAACATGAACTTGCACCTTTGTTTACTACTTTTTCAACAGTAATTTCTGTTCTGTACACATTGCCTTTTGCAATTGTTGCAAATAACTATAGAAAGAGGTGAGTCCATTAAAAGATTAAATTGATGTTGCAATCAAATTATGCCTTTATTGTATGAAGACTCAAATTTTCCTTGATTGGAGTTTGGTTTTTTTAATGATACTATGAAAAAAAGGAACCATATTTATATGCACATGAAAGGTCTAAAAGGCAAAAAGCAGGGAAAAAGGGAATGCCAACTGTAATAATGTATTTACCTCCAGAATACGATAATGCATTTAATTTGTTTATTGGTAATAGAATAGCTAATAAAAAAATATATGGGAGGATGTATCTAATGCTTTAAGTGCATTGTCAGTTGGACTTGGAAGCAATGAGAAAATAATAGCTGATTTGTCAGCTATTATAGGAAAATTGGCAGGATCAAGTAGCTTAGCACTATCGGTAATATCATTATTTTTAGCAACTTTACCTAAACCTTTTTTAGAAAGATTGCGATTTGAACTAGATAAAAATCAGTATTCATTTATAAAAATTACATTGTTTGATGTAAATCCAGGTACAGAAGAAATTGTTGGAGGTTATAATATAGATGATTTTAAAATTGAAAAGATTTCAGATTATGAGAACAAAGTTATGGATATATATGGAGAAAAATATTGGATAGGAGAGTTTGGAATGATTAGCAAGATTAAACCAAATCCTAATAGTAATAAAAGTATTGATGAACAAATAAGAGATAATATAAAAAAATATTCAATGAGATAGAAAAGTACTTGGATAATAAGGTGAATAGTAATGGTAAAAAATAAAATATTAACGAAATATGTGATTCTAACATTATTGATTTGTAGTTTGATAGTTTTATATTTAATTATTACAAACTTAGAATATAAGATAGTTGTAAGGGATAATACATTTATTGGAATAAAAGATGGTATTTTTAAAAAGAAATCTGATATTGTAGATTTTGATATTCCTTATGGAGTAGTTAGTATAGGAGCATTTGCCTTTTCTAGTTGTGATAATTTGCAATCGGTTAATCTGCCAGAAACAGTTAATAGTGTAGATAATTATGCATTCTTTGAATGTAAAAAATTACAAGAAATTAAATTATCTTCAAATTTAGAAAGTATAGGGGATATGTCATTCTATAACTGTGAAACACTAAAATATATAGAACTGCCTAATACCTTAAATGAAATAGGAAGTTCAAGTTTTGCCGAGTGTAAAAATTTAAAAAAAATAATTCTGCCAGACAGTCTTGAAAGTATTGGCGAGTTTGCATTTGAAAACTGTACTAATTTGAGAGAAGTTAAGATGTCAGATAGTGTAAGTAAGGTTGGTGAAAATATATTTGAGGGGACAGAATTTATAAATAGTCTTAAACCAGATGAGTATGGTTGCATTTATTTAGGGAACTTACTCTTAAAAGCAAATGATACTAAAGAATATGTCAAGATAAAAGATTCTACAAAAGCTATTGCAGCAAAGGCATTTATTAATAACATAAGAATAAAAAATGTTGATTTACCACTTGGACTTATAGAAATAGAAGATAGTACCTTTGAAGGTTGTAGAACTTTGGAGTCAGTAATTATACCACAAGGTGTTAAATATTTAGGAGAATATGCTTTCCTAAATTCAGGGCTAAAAAGAGTAGTATTACCAGCCGGATTGGAAGAAATATCTTATGGAGCATTTAAAGATTGTTATAATTTAGTAGAAATTAATTTACCCTCTAGTATTATAGATATTAAAGGAGGGAGTTTTTATGGAACTAAGTATTTAGATAGTATAAAAGAGGATGAATATGGCTGTAAGTACAAAGAAAATATTTTACTTGAATATACAGGTAAAAGTGCTGAGAAAATAGAGATAAAAGCCGGAACAAGATTAATAGCAGGAAGTGCATTTAATAATGCAGAGAGTATAAAAGAGGTATATATACCTAAGAGTGTAGATCATATAGGAAGATATACATTTACTAAATGTCATAATTTAGAAAAAGTTGAGTTTGAAGAAGATGGTAAATTAACAACTGTAAACGGACATTCATTTGATTTATGCAGCAATTTGAAGGAAATAAAATTACCAAAAAATATTAAAACAATATCAGAATATGCCTTTTTTGCTTGTGGTATTGAAACTTTAAGAATACCGGAGAAAGTGGAGGATATGGATTTATGGGCTATTGCACAATGTCTTTCATTAAAGAGAATAGAACTTCCTAAGAGTTTAAAGGGGAAATATTATTATCCTGATTATAGACCAAAAATAGATTTAGTATTTTATTGAATTTATTTTTTAGATAACAAGTATTTAATTAAGATTAGTAAGGGTGATATTGCAGATAAGTACACTATGATAACTATGGAAGCAGTCAACGCAACAGGGGTACTAGAGGCAGTTATAGATAGACCAAATCATGTTTCTGTAAGACCTGTAAATCCTTTGGAGATGATGGAATGGATTAATAGCAGGCCAACAGCAAAAGAGAATCCATACTACTTAACAAAAATATTAGCATCAATATCTATAAGAGATAATGGAGGACCATGTAATGTCAGCAGTGATTGATAATTTAATTAGTAAAGAAGAGTATAATATTTATGTAAATGAGTATATAAGAGATGAGAAATTATGTGAATTAGCCTCTTTATTAGAAAAGGAGGATGATAATTTAGAAACTTATTTTAACACAAGGAGATATAAATCTAAATTTTTATGGGTTAATATTTTATATATTATAGAAAGAATGAGCTATGTTAAAAGAATAGAATACATACCATTTTTAATAGAGTTTTTGCAAGATGTAAACTGGCCAGTATTTAGATATACTATTTCATCACTTATGTCCTATAAGAAAACTGATTTAGTACCATTTGTAGAGCAAGCACTATGGACTGCATATAGAGATGATGATGAAATGTGGATAGCAGGAATAGCTAGACTTATGGAAAAAGATAATATAAAACAACAGGATTTTAAAAATCCAGAAACTTATGATTTATTAAAGTATAGAGATTTTTAGAGTTCTTAGTATTATAAAATAATACATAGGATTAATTTGAAGAACAAAAAGGAGTATATCCTAATAGAAAATATAGTTATGATAAAAGAGGGGTAAGCGCCCAATAACATGATGCCTTATATTTTATTAAACTAAATGAGATAATAAATCAAATAAAAAAGTGCTCCAATAAAGGGCACCATAGTTTATTTGTTTATTGCTTACATTCTTCCTTTACATCCGGTGACCAGGGCATTAAATCTTCTAAAAGTTCAGGTTCGGACTGCCACTGTGTATCCGGCATATACATGAGAAGATATTGTAAGTAGGTATAGACATTCAAGCCGTTTCCCTTTGCTGTCTCTACAATACTATAGACAGCTGCACTTGCAGATGCTCCTTTGGGAGTGTCTGCAAAAAGCCAATTCTTGCGACCTACTGTAAACGGACGAATTGCATTCTCGGCAGCATTATTAGAAATAGAACATCTTCCATCAAGCAGATAATTCTCCATATATGGACGCTGGTTATTAGCATAAACAAGAGCTTTTCCAAGTGCAGAGCCTTTTAATGCCGTTATGGAATCAATCCAACACCAAAAAGCCTCAAGAACAGGTTTTTCCAACTCCAGGCGCTTACTATATCGTTCTTCAGTTAAGGCTGTCTTCAATGTGAAACAGCTGATCACAGTATAATTCCTTCCGATTTCAGCAAGGGTGAGTGATGCATCCTGTGAACTCTTAGATGGAATCGCTTCTATAAACTTTCTCCTAAGGTGGGCCCAGCACCCACATCTGATCATATCAGAAAGTTTATTATAACCGGAGTATCCATCAGAGTGAAAGTATCCTTTGAAACCTTTCAGGAATTCCACTGCATGATCACCATTTCTTGAAGGCTGATAATCATAAAGAATTATGGATGGCTTGTCGTCATTTCCGGTTCTATATAGCCACATATAAGACTTTGTCTGTGGTGCCTTGTCTTTTTCTTTAAGCACCTGAACAACTGTCTCATCGCAATGCACTATATCACGCTCAAGGAGCTTTTTGTGCAGATGAGATACTAGGGGCTTTAGATAATCCTTACTGCAACGGATTATCCAGTTTGCCATAGTGGAACGGCTGAGGGCGATTCCCAGTTGTTCCCAGTCTTTCTCCTGCCTATAAAGAGGAATACCGTTCACATACTTTTGATACATGACATTGGCCACTGAGCTTGGGGAGGCCAACGAATGGTTCATCAGTGATGAAGGTGTGGGTGCCTTCATTATATAAGGATAAGCTGTATGCTTACATTTGGGACACTCATATACAGTTTGAACATAGCGAACAATTCGAAGTTTTGCAGGAATGTACTCTAATTCTTCCCTGACAAATTTTGTGCCAAGGACTTTAAGCTTTGTATTGCAATTACCACAGTATTGGTCTTCTTCAACAAGGGTACATACTACTTCACGAACAGGGAGGTCTTTTAAAATCTCATCTCTTTTTGTTTTAGATGCTCTGCGCTTATACCCCTTTACATCTTCTTCAATGGGATCAGATACATCGGCATTTGCCTCTACCTCAGCCTCATTAAACAAAGAAAGTTGACCTTCAAACTGCTTTTTAGAAGTCTTCTCACTTGAAGACGCAAATTTACCTTTACGAATTATTGAAAGCATTTCAGTAAGATTTTTTACTGGATTTTGAAGGTCCTTTATTGTGTTTTCAAGGTGTGCTATATAAGCATCTTTGTTTTGCATTTTATACATCCCTTATTGTTTTATTGAAACAATTATACCATAAAAAGTGACAAAATTCCAATATTTTTAAGGTTTTATATATATTTTATCTAACAAAAAGCCCCCTTCCCGGCAGGAAGAATTACTGATTTTTGCTCTATTGAAAGTCCCTCCATCAGCCACCGAAACTGTTGCCGGGAAATAGATTTCAAATCATTTTCATGGCGTGGCCATCGAAAACTACCATTCTCTAAACGCTTATACAAAAGCACAAAACCATCTTTTTCCCAAAGTAATGCCTTAATACGATCGCACCGCTTTCCGCAAAAAAGAAACAGTGCTGAATTAAAGGGGTCCATTTGAAACTGTTGCTGAACCATAGCTGTAAGACCATCAATGGACTTTCGCATGTCTGTGTAGCCACAAGCTATGTAAATGTTCTCCGCAACACTAATGTCGCCTAGCATATGCTATTCAGTGCAGACAGTACTGCCTGAATGGTTTGCTGACATGTTCCTTCGCAAATCTCAACAGTTGCATTTGATAAGTGAACAATAATCTTGGCATTTGTAGATGGTAAAGATGACATAATATCTATCTTTTTAAAAATAGCCGGTTTCTCCAAGGATTCTGAAGAAATGGGAAGTGTTGCACACAGTTGTTCACGAAGGCGCTTTAAGTTTCTGTAATAGGTTTGTTCACATATGCCATTTGCCTTGCACCAAGAGGAGACAGTCATTTTGCTGGACTGACATTCTTTAATAAGTGCTTTCCATTGCTCTTGTTTTAAACGCTTTTTAACTTTTGTTATTTGATCCATAAGTACCTCCAACTTGCATTACTATACACTGCTATAACTAAACAGTACTATACAGTTGTTGGTACATATTATCTCATTATTATTGGTTGGATATAAGGCATTATCTTATAAGGCGCTTACTTTTGAACTTTGAATTTTTATGAATTTACTTCCCTTTAATATTTATATCAACATACAGCCCAACTATTTCATAGAAAGACATTTTATTCACATTGATGCATTATTTGGATGGAGATATTTGCGGTATATTAATGCTTTTTGTGTAAATAAAAATATTTATAGTATGGGGATTATTATTTTTATAAAAAATGCATTTCATTACAAATAACCATACAGTTCATTACATTTTTCGCACAGTACATCATTATTTAGTATAATCCAAAGCGTAACTTATTAAAAGAATATTGAAAGGAGGATTTAACTATGAAAAAGTATTTATTGCTAATAAGTAAAGGCATTGCTCTATGCTCATTTGTATTTGCACTTTTTAATGCAAATTCAGCGTGTGCTTTTATTTATCATCAGCCTGAGTTACCTGACAAAGTGAAAAAGTTGCGTAAATTTTAAGTTATGGAAAGGCTATCAAAAAAATCATACAATATGTGATCGAAAATAATATTTTTCTGGAAGATGATAAGGAAATTTATGCATTTGGATTAACACAAATGATAAGAGCTGTAGTGGATGATAACCGTGAGCCTGATAATGAAAGTTAAAACCTTCGCCTTCCTGCTTGCCGTAGGTGTTAAGCAGTGTAGAATCAAGGTCAAACAACATGTGCTCCGGAGCCTTAATAGAATAGACAATATCACGCATTTTTGCATTTATAGAATCAAGTTGTGTAAGAGTGTCGTTGTCCATTCTATTCCAAAAACGAGATAGTGTAGGTTGAGAAGCCAAGGCTTCTTTTTCCAAAATAGATGTTAATACCGGGTCATTAGTCAGTTCATCTGCACAATCATCCTCAAAATAGGCTGCTATAATTTGGTAGAGCATCTGCATAAGGTTATCAGAATCTGTATGAATACGGCTGTTTGTATGGTCATTGGTTTTGAAGAGCTTTTTCACAAGCTTTATAAGACCTACCTTTGCAGCAAATTCTTTGATGAGGAGCAGCCCTCCATCAGAAGAGAGATTTCCACCGTTAAAATTTATTTTAATTTTCTTGTTGCTTTCAAGTGAAATAGTGTTTAAAATTGACATAAGAGGACTTCCTTTCCTTGGCATTGTTTTGATTTGACACCTTAATTTTACCAAGAAAGAGATCCTTTTTCTATTCACTTTTTAGGTGAAAGTAAGAAAGTTTTGTAAATGCAGTAATTATGTGGCTTTCAGCCGCAGACATAGCTATGCTATGAATAATTTAGGATTAGTGGGTGTAATTATGATATTCTATAAGAATAGTTTATTTTTAATTTTGTTATTAAGTGCTTTATATTTATCAGGTTGTGAAAAAACACAAAATAATGGTTCTATTTTGTATTATGAACAAAATAAATTTGAAGTAGATATTAAGCAACTTATTGATAATAGGTATTATATTATAAATAATAGTGATAATTACAATTTTTATTATCGAACTTATGGAGATATTATCTTTTATTCAAAGCTCAAAGTAAATGTGATAACATATGAGAACAGTATATTAAAAATTAATTTAAAGGCTATTCCAGTTTACAGCGATGATGAAGTATCTTCAGAGATATTTGTTAATATCCCTAATTTTAAGGAGAATGTTGATAAAGTAATAGTTGATGTCAATAGTGATACTGCAGAAGAAGTATATCATGGAGAAAGTAGATTATAGACAAAGCAAATTTTATCTATGATAAATATTTTGTTAGATAATAATTTTAAAATTAATATTGAAAGGAATAATGATTATATGAAAAATATCAGCAAAATTATGGTAACGGCTTTAAGTTGTTTTATGATTGCAATCCCAATAACTAATAATATTTATGCTGATGAAGAAAACACAAGTACAGAGTACCAATCATTACAAGTTGGCGATTCATATTCAGTTATTGAAGATATTGATGCACTTGACTTTCCAGCAGATTATGATGACTTTGTTGATAAAATAAAGGAAATAAAAGCTTGCTTTATCCAATCTAATAATTGTTGTCTGTCTGAAGCTGCCTTCTTTAATTTTAATTCCAGTTCTTCATAGGTGTTTATGCCATATCTTCTCATTTCGTTTAAGGATGAAGCCATTGTTTTCATGTTATGTTTACCTGCCCACACTTCATAACCTTTTGAGGATTTTACCTTTTCATTGTTCTTTATATTTACAATAGTATCCGGCTTTTTATAAGAGAGTTTGTTATAAAGCTGTTCTTTATTATAAATCTGCTGTTTGGTCGGATCTTCAATTCTTTCTTTAATTCGCTCTTTGGTATAATCTTCTCCAAGTACATTTGCCTTTGTCCTTGTAAATCTTTCTGTATCTTTTTTGTCTTTATGGCGGAATGAAAGATACTTTCCAATCTTAATTTCATATCCTAAATCTTCCATTGCTTTTAAAAACTCTTCGTAAGTACCGGACTTTAGAATTGCTTTATCAATGGCAAGGTGAAGTCTGTTTTTCCAAGAACTGCCTTTCTTAAATTCCATATATTCAATATAGCTTTTACCGTTTGTGGAATATCTGTTCTTGAATTTTTTATAGTTTTCATCAATGACAGATAAAACATTTTCCTTACAAATCTCATCACTGACAGTTCTGATTTGATGATAACTTTTTTTGTTACTTTGATATGCCTTACCTGTTACAAAACTTACATTATTAAATATAACATGATTATGAAGATGCCCCTTATCTATGTGGGTAGTGAGTACATATTCATACTTTCCTTGAAAGACTTTTTCACATAGTTCAAGACCTATTTTGTGTGCCTGCTCAGGAGTGGTTTCTCCGGGAGCAAAAGATTGAATTAAATGCCTTGCCAATATTTTTGCTTTGGAATTACATCCTCTTTTCGTCTGCTCAAACTCAAGATGAGCCGTATTAGTATTGCAGTTAAAAGAAGAAATAAGAATTTTTTCATCGGTCTTATCAGCATTCATGATGTAGTTTAGGGCTAAGTGCAAAGTTTTTTCTATGGGATGAATCTTTGTAACAGCCATCAGATTTCCTCCATATTTATGGTTTCTAAATTTCCAAGGTCATATAGTTTTTTTCGCAGAGAGTAAATATCTTTCCCCTGCTTTTTTAGTAGCTCTTGTATATCAAGGATGTCATCTTTATAAATCACTGCGGTGGAATTTACCCGCTTTGCAATCTGATTTATGCTGCCGTTTATTCTACCGATACTTGCGGAAAGTTCCCTAAAAGCTGTCATATCCAATACAAAAATATCCTTGCCTATGATGCATTTCATAATAAACTGACGCAAAGTTTTGCAACCGGACAGCCTATATTTTTTCTCCAAAACCTTTAGTTCATCATCTGAAAGCATTAAATAAATGCCATGAGTTCTTACTCTGTTTGCCATGTCAAAACCTCCAAATCCTAAAAACAACAAAAGAAAAAACCTGTAGAATCAAGTACTAAGCTTGACTTACAGGTTTTGTTTTATAGTATATTTCTAAATCAGAAATCTCCTGTAGAGAGATAAAATAGTTATATAAGCTACAAGAAGATTATAACATTTTTGAAAGTAAGCTTCAATGAAAGAAGTGAAAACTTTTTCAAAAACTACTTAGGTGATGAAGTCAAAGAAGTTGTTTATGCAGGGGTTTGGGGATATTCCCCAACAAGCAAAAATTGACTGAAAGAGCCCGATGCGAAAGCGAGGATTAAGTCAAATTTTCGTAAGTGCATATGCACTTACTGTGCTTGCTAAAATTATCCGGAAATCCAGATAATATGACTTCTAAATGAAATCCCTAGAGAATTTTTACAAAGAAAATTAGGTATAACTATTAATATTATTGTATTTATCAAAATATAAAACTCAACATCTAAATATTTTTGATATTGAATTTTACTCAGAGATATTATATACTCATATTGAAAATAAAACGAAATATTAATAAGGAGAAAGTAAAAATGGAGCTTTCACATGGAGAACTAATGGTAATGGAGATGTTGTGGGAGGGGCAATGCTTAGATAAGAATGGAGAAATTCAAGCATTGGAACTATCGAAGTTGTTATATGAAAAGCATGGTATGGGGAAGACATCCTGTTATACTTTTTTTGGCAGGTTACTTGAGAAGGGTGCAATCACAAGACGATATCCCAAATATACCTTGAAACCTGTTGTCTCAAGGGAAGAAGCATTAAAAAAGCAAAGAAAAGAAGCAATCGAGATGTTATTTCAAGGTTCTATAATTAATGTTTGTCGTGCTTTTTTAAGTGAAAAAAAAGTGAGCGAAGAAGATATACAGGAGATGCGAGATTTTATAGATAACTTTGAAGTAGAGGAATAGTGACGGGATGGTGGAATTCGTAATAGTTTCGACTTTGGAAAGAAGTATTAAGAGCACTTTTATTATAATGTTGGTACTTTTAACAAGAAAGACATTAAATGTTAAGAGCATTAAATGGGCAGACATTATTTTATGGTCAATACTTTTTATTTATTTGCTTTTTCCATTTTCTATTTTAATTCAAATTGAAGGATTAGAGAAATATGTAATACTTCAATATTTACTGAAACCATTTGTGTTGATAAGTATTTATATAAAAATGTTTGTGCAAGAAGTTGGATATATCTTATCTAATTTAAATCAATTAATGGTTACAAGTATACTTTTGATATATACAGGAGTCCAAGTAACAAAGAGAAATAAAGCACTAAGGAACTCAGTACGGATAGAACTGGATAGTAGAATAGAGGAACTTGTTAATAGCTTCAGATTGAAAAGACGGGTGCAGATATACATAAATGATAGTATTAAAGTGCCTATTACCTATGGAGTGATTTGTCCTAAGATAATAATACAGAGTCAAGTATTAGAAGATAATAGTTTATTAAAATATGTGATAATACATGAAATGATTCATATTAAAAAATTTGACATAGTACTTACCCATATAAAAAATTTGATTGCTTGCCTACATTGGTATAATCCATTTATTCTTGTGGCATCAAGATATATGGAGGATGACTTAGAGCTGCTTTGTGATAAGCTGGTTATTCAAAGAGTGGGTGATACTATTAAAAATAGAAAAGAATACTGTTTATCTATGCTGCGGCTTGTAGAATTAAAAGAAATACAGGAAAAATCGGTTTTAAAATTACACCCGACAAAAGAAAGGATGATTATTATGAAAAAGTGGAAAAGAGGATTGTCAGGAATTTGTACTTTGATTTTAATGATTGCTTTATCTATGACGGTATTTGCTGATATAGGTGTGAATGAAAATAACCCAGTTATTGAAAAGGGAGATTTTTTTCAAGAAGAAGTATTAGAAGATGATATGGTAAGGGCAATAACAGAGGAGGAATATGAGCAATTAACTTTAGAAGAGATACCTCCTATTGAGTTAAACTCTGCTAATATAGATGACAATGCAACTTTAGAAGGTTTAGCACATAAATCTTATAAGTTTAATATGGCATCTTGGACACAACCGAATCACAATGGCTTTACAGTGAAGATAAGTAATGCATCGTCTTATGGTGGAGTGATGTACAACATTATAATAAATCAAAATGGGAATACTATTTATAATAGAGCGTGTTACGGAGATGCGACATTAACAGTTAACGCACAAAATAATAGCAGGTATGAGGTTGTTATACTCAATGCGTCAACAAATTCATTGAAATATAGAGCTAAAATAAATAGTTATATGAGGTAAAGTATATATAAAGGAGATGGAAAATATGATGAAAATCAATCCTATGAGGTATAAAAGCGGAGATTGATTATAAAGGGCTATACCAGCCACACTACATTCAACATAGCGTGTTTGATACATTGATAGATGTAAAAATTAATATAATGTTAAGGAGAAGTGTATGTTTAAGATATTAAAAGGTGTTGCTATATGCAGTGTACTTGCACTGTCATTATTCTGGGGGTTGAAGGCTGTTCAAGCTTCAACAAACAGTAAAGGAATAGAAGCAACTGATAATACTTTTGTAGTAAATGGAGAAGTTCTTACAGAAGATGAATACTGGGCAAAGATAGAAGCACTGGGAGTTGAAGTGTCTGATTCTTCACAACGTGATAAATTTATACCGGAAGATGAGGCTTGTGCAGACATGAATGCAGAAGAATTTTATAATTATATAAGTGCTTTGGCGGCAGAACCTGATGAAATATATGTACTGGGATTTACAGAGGTTTCGGAAGAAGAATTTAATAAAGCTTTGGATGAAGACAGTGACAAGTATTCAACCTTGGAAACAGATAACTTTGCTTATTAAACTGCATCTTCAAAAGCAAAGTTGTAGCCAGCAGGCGTGTTGGAAAAGGAAGAATTAGTTCAAGTATTAATTCTGATGTAGAGGATGAAAAGAATAGGTGTTATATATCTTTCGCTACGGCAAACACAGAAGAAAAAGTTTCTGACGGTTATGAATGGTCTGTTAATAGTCTAAATTGCACAATTAGTAATAACAAAAAAAATCTACAGCCAAAGCAGTAGAGTATTTATATAGAGTGGTACCAAGAAATAATAAAGATATATGAAAAAAATACATAGTAGTACTTAGTGGGTCAGTATATGCATAGAATACGTCAGAGAATAGATAAATATTAGTCCATTACTACTGCATAAGAAAGGATTTAAAATATAGGGAAGGAGATGGGAAATATGATGAAAATCAATCCTATGAAAAATTTTAATATAATATATTTGCTGTTTATTATTCCAATACTTTATGGCTGTACTTCCGCTGAAGCCTCCTCCGGAAATCTGCCTTCAGTTACTAATTCAAGTGCTATGGTTGAGAGTACTAAAGAAACAATAAGCGTTGAAGATGAAAGTAAAACTGAAAAAGAAATTCAGGATATATATTCAGAAACAAATTCTGAGGGCATTCGCTTGGAACTTGCAGATGTATCAGGCAGTGATCCAATATATAGCTTGGCTTTCAAAAAGCAAGATACAAATACCGGTAATTATTTAAATTATGCCGATTTAAATTCTGAAGCAAGTGATAACAGTGATGACCTTGAAAATATTGATATAAAGGTTGAACCTAACTGTTATTTTGGATATTGGCTTGATTCAGAAGACAGGTTGTGTTTAAGTATATGTAATATTGAAGGTAATGATTCGATAAAAGTTATGATAGATGGATTAGAATATACTTTTTCACCCAACAGAGAAAAACAAGAAGAAAGAGTTCTTAATAAGAGTATTGAAGTTAAGGACGAGTCTGTATTAATAGAAAAAGCTGTTTTCTATCCGGAATATATCGCACTATATTTATCAGAAGATACCGGTAATGTATATGAAAATATGTTTTTGGCAGTAGACAGTGAAGGGAAAAGGACAGGTCCGGGAGTTTACTGGCAGGAAGATAATAAAGTATTGATATATAAGAAAGAGAATATTATTAATAATGATACATTACATCTTCAAGTAGGTCAGCAGAATGAATTTGAAGACATCAATGTGGAATTAAAATAAAATTTAGTTAAAGTCAGTACATTTTCATAAGATAGTTGTCATACTTAATGTTATGTACTGACTTTATATAATTTCAGAATAAGTATAAACGGATATTTAGAAAATCTTGATGATAATAACCTAAGAAAAGTTTGTAAATTTTAGTTGTAGTAAGTACATTTTTGATCAATTTTAAAATGTGAGGTTCGATATGAAAAAACAAATTATAGCACTTGCGACTTGTATATTTATGGGATTTAGCAGCATTACCTCTTATGCATATAGTGCTGAGGTATGTCAAGGCAATACTGCTAATGCAGGCGATGTTGAAGCTTTTTATAGTAACTTAAGCTCTAAAGGATATGCTGTAACAGCTAAAGGCTATAGTGACAAAGGTATTACTATTGCCGATAAAAATGATTTTATCAATGCAAAAAATTATAATGTGCTTTATTGGAGTGGTCATGGCGGTAGTAACGGAAATAATGCAACTTTAAATATTACTCACAATAGTTCAAAATGGTTCAATACATTTGATGCTGCTGATAAGTGGAAAAATACATATGATCTAAAAGTTGCTATAATAGCTGCTTGTTATCAGTTTAATGGAAATGGATTGCGTGGTAAATGGGCAGAGATAATGAAAAAATTCAGGTTTGAAGGTATTAGCCGGTTATCATGAAAGTGCTCCTTCATCAAATGATACAAAAATAGCGAATGAATTTTTCAGGCTTGCCAATGAAACAAGAGGTTCATCACAAGGAAACTCTGTTAGGTATTCATGGCAGCAGGCAAATATAGCATATGAATCTAGTGGGAAATGGATTGTACTGGGATATAAAACAAACAGAATGGAATATTATCGCTTGCCGGGATTTCCAGGAAGCTTTGAGGCATCGCCTTCATCAAAAACTGTTTACCGATATACTTCAAAAAATATAAACGGTACAGGTGCTACATCCAGGGCAGCTTCATTTATTAATAGAGAAATTCCTTATGAAATCAAAGTGTCTGAAGATACTTTAGATTTAGATACCGCAGTATTAGGAGATAGTTGTCATGTAGCTTCCTTAGATGATGATGCACAGGCAAAGATAATTAATCTGAGGGAAAATAAGTTGGATTCGATAGCACTTGAAGATGCTCAAAATAATAATGCGGTTATTATTGAAAATCTTGGAATAGACAGTAATCTAAGCAATGCAATAATAAACAATTATGCTTTATTGGAAACCGAAATAAAAGAAGATGGTTCTGATGGAGAAGAAAATAATATAGGTGTTGTTTCTACATATCAGCAACAATATAGGGGTATTCCACTTGAGGACAACTTTTTTACAGTGTGTTCAGATTCAGATGGTGTATTTTCTGTAATAGACAGATGGTCAGAGATAAGTGAAATTGATAGCAGTCAGATTATTGAACCTATAACCATTCGTAAAGCAGAAGAAATTTTAGATAGTAAATTAAATTTTAAGGCACCTGAAATAGACAGTTGTGAGTATGTGTACAAAAAAACAGAAAATGGGACATACCGTTTGAGTGTAAAACTTGTTTCAGAAAATAATCAACAATATTATGTTGATGCAGTTTCAGGAGATTTAGAAACATTAGAAATAGAATAATTATATTAAATCTCTGAGGATAAATAGATATTTTTCTTCGGAGATTTTTACAGGAGGTACTATACGATGAAGTCATTTTTGCTTTATACCTTAATAATTATAGTTCTATTGACTGCATGTTCTAAACAGGAGATTTTAGAAAATACCCAAAGTTCTACCGTTATAAATGTTGATGAATCAAAAGCCTTAGTTTATGATTTTACGGATAATCAACTTACTGACACAGAAGTAAAGGAATTGGAAAGTCTTATATTCCCGATGGAGATGGAAACTCCTGAAATAAACTATACAGATATGGAACAGGATCTTTTATCAGTCTATACGGAACCTATAAAAAATGATTATAAGTTTTGGGGTCGCCTTTCAAATGACGGATATTGCTACATTCTCGGCATATCAAAACAGGAAGAACCTGTTTTAAAAGATTTAGATTATAGACTTGATAAAAGTACCGGATATATTCAGTTGGGACATTGGATCGTTGAAGGGGAAAGCTTTGAAAAAGTAGTGGATCTTTTAAAGGTGCGTTCTTTTTGGAAAAGCAAAGACGGAAGACTTTTATACTTAGGTATTAAGCAG
>NZ_JAGEKB010000012.1:0-1481 GCF_017565785.1 Lachnoanaerobaculum sp. Marseille-Q4761 | reverse complement strand
GGTCTATTTAGCTTTCAAGGTACAAGATTCTTATATTTTCAAAAATATATTCAATTTTCCAAAGGTAAAATTTTCCCCTCTATATATAAACCTTACTTTCAGATGCTTTTGTTTCCACTTTTTAAAAATTTTTTTTAAAAAAAGTAGGGAACAAACTGCAAATCCGGTCTGTCCCCTACTCATTAGTTACTATTTAAGCATCTCTCTTAGCTTTTTTAAAATCTTATTTTTAAAACTGAAAATCTTCTTAGAAGATACCTGTTGCTCTTTTGCTAAATCACGAATGGTCATTTTTTTGAAATACAAAGAATCTATCACCTTTAGCTCTTCAGCATTTAGCTTTCGCAGTGCCTGATATAGATCCTTGATTCTCATTTTAGTTTCAATGATTTTTTCAATATCCACATCTTCATCTACAATGGAATTTAAATCAATCTTGTAATCCTCATACCCATAAACCTTATGTTTTTTATCTGATTTATTTAAATAAGCCTCATGATTGACTTGTTTTTTATATGCTTTATATATTTCATCGGATACATATATCTTTTCACCTTTTACATAGATATATTTTCTATCATCTGTCATTTGTGAAATCCTCCTTTTTATCCAAAATTTCAAATCCAATTTTTTGAACAAAAAAAGGAGGACTCCTGCATTTTGGCATGCGAAATCCTCTAATGAATAATACATATTCTATTTTCAGTTTGGGATAGTTCTATAAAGCTCCACAATTACATTCATAAAATTTAATAGTTACATGACTGAAAATTATAACCGCTTAATACTCTATTGCCTCTACTCTTTATTTCTTCAAAAAAGCTTTTATATTATCTGTCTTTTCTACCAAAAAGGCGGCATATCCATTAAACAATAGAGCATATATAAAAATTTTGAAAAATATCACTTATTAAAATATTTATCCATTAATTCAAGCCATTCTTCCCTTCCGGGGCTGTAATAAACGGCATCTCCCAAAATAAACCCTTCTCCGGTAAATAATTCAGGGTAGTACGGCGGGATCTGCAATTCTATTTCACTTCCATCTTTTTTTGTAAGAATCAACAAATCCTCATAAGATGTTGCCCCTAAATAATATACCTCGGAATTTTTTAAAACCTTTACTATTTCATTAACAGAATCCGCATCTTCTATGTTTAGAACCTTGTTCTGCCATTTTTCCGGGTTTTTTCGAATCCTTTTTATGGAAGAAATATCCTTAATTTCATTTAAAGAACGAACCTCGTAAAAATCTTTAACCATTTTATAAAGAGATTGATTCATATGGATAAAGGGTATACCTTCTCCCTCATCATTACACAAGTGTACATATTGACCATCTATTATTTCCGGGGGAACCGGGGTCTTATCACTTGTAATTATACCAAGCTCATCAGGTGAAATCGGCTTATATGCATAAAATTCTTCTCCATGCTTCCATTTATACATAGCTATGTACGAAGTCCCGAATGGCTCAATAG
>NZ_JAGEKB010000011.1:0-2932 GCF_017565785.1 Lachnoanaerobaculum sp. Marseille-Q4761 | reverse complement strand
CTGTAATACATGCTCTGATACTGATTCTCCCTGTTTTCTTTCAGGAATTTTAGTCTCTCCCTGCCAAATCTGTTCAGCCTGCTCTGATCTATTATCTTTGGCATCTTGATATTCGGTATCAGAACTTCCTCTCCGTCTTCCATCTTCTCCAAACTGTAGGTTCCCCCCTGTTTCTCGAATAGGTTCTCCTTGATTACCGGGATGTAGATTTCTTCCTCCAAAAGGTATTCCCTGTCCGCCAGTATTACTTTTTCTCTCATCAGCCAAGCCTCCTTTATTTTCTTCTATTTCATCATTTATTGTTCCGGTATTTTCACTGCTTTCATTTACATTATAACGCTCCTTATCGGTCTTTGTCCGCTCATTTATCTCTATTTCTTTAAGTTTTTCTCTCTCACCTATCCTCCCTATTTCTCTTCCGATAGCTATAAGCATTTCTTTAGAAATTAAAGATATTTCTCCAAGAAGGCTATCAATATCCTGTCCATGCTTAATCCCTGATACTGTTTTCAGTTTGCCCTCATCAACAGGAATACCTATATCCATTCTTTGTGCAAGTGAAACCTTTATGGATTCTGTGATAAATTGCATCAGTTCTACTTTGGTATAACTTTTAACTGTATCATCCGTCAGCATATCAAAGATGGTATATATCCTTTTCCTAACATATAAATCTATAAGAGCGTTTATCTTTTCTTCCTGTGAAAAAAGCAGCCTGCTGTTTCTTTCTTTAAAGCTGTCAATCAGTGAATCTATAGCCAAAGTATGTTTCTCAGGTTCATATTTCCACAGTTTTACTTCATTGATCTTATTTCCTATACTGACTGTTTGACTGACATCAAATACATACTTTACCTTTGGTAGTCTCATGCTTAAATCAAGAATCGGTATTCCCTTTTCTCCTCTTTTTACACTTCTTCCAAGCTTTTTCCAAAAATCATACTCCGCACAGGCAGTTGCTCTCTTGTAGGTACTGTAAATACTTAACTGGTGCATATATGAGTATTTATAGTTGTTTCCCATCGTCTTTAAAAAATCCTTATAGGCATCTACATCCCTCCTGATTTCCTCTAACGAATGAGATAAAATATCACTGATTTTTTCAGTTGAATATCTTGGCATCTTTTCCTCCTTCTTCTTATTTTCAGTCTCTTCTTGCTTTGCATTTTTTGTAATATTAGCTTTTTCTTTATTCCAATCATAAAACTTGCTTATGCCGTTCATTGCCCTGTCTGCAATATAGTGTATATAGTCCGCACTGCCTCGCCTTTTATACCACTTCTTCCTTTTAAGTCCGCTATTTTCCATAAGGCTGATTGACTTTTCCACATCTGCGGTGTAGTAAAGCAGCCTCCCAAACATAAAAAAATCAGCCTCGGACTGGCTGTTAAAATAGTTTTGATAATTCCCGTTATATATTTGTCTTAGATCTTCTCCACTATAGTTAAAGTATCCCCTATTAAAAAGTATGTTTAGAATGTCATCTTGTGAAAATCTGTTTTTATAAGCCAAACTACTTGGATTTAGATTAATCCTACCAACTTTGCCTTCTACGGAGTCTATACTTGGCATATATATTTGATAAAGCGGTAATAATTCCTGATTGATATTTACTATTTTACTTCTGTCTTTATCCTTTAATATATTCCCGGTTATTGTAAAAAATCTGTCTCTGTCATAAATTTCGAGGTTTTTATACCTTTTTCTTTCTCCCGGTACTTTACCTTTTCCTATAAAATGCAGTCCTGTTTTTGACGGAGAGATTTCCGCATAGGTGGAAATCCCTCTTAAAAAGTTAGCTGTCATTGAAGCGGCATTAAAGTCCATACTGTATTCCATTATTTCATCACTTACCTTATCTATATCAATTCCTATATACCCGTCTCCTAGGAAAAATCCCAAACCTAAGCTCTGATTTTTATATAAAGCATCCATGCAATCATCAAAACTGTGCCAAGTTTTTCTATCATTTGACTTGGCAGGTTTTCCATTTGGCATAATCGGCATTTTTGTATTTTTCCCGTCTCTTACAATGATTTTATAAAGACACCATCTCTTCTCACGCTTTAATTCATCCGGAATATTTTTATATTTGATAAGGTCGGCTTCTTTCATTATATTTCCATTCCCTTATCCTTTTTTACCGTTTTTTCTGCCTTACCTTTTTCCTCAAGTCTAATCTTTTGCTGATTTTCTTTAAGTGTTTTTAATACGGAAGGTTTTCTTTTTATATTTTTACTACTCCTGTCATTATTCTTTATAGGCTTGTTCTCTGATCTTTCACTGTTATCTCTTGCAGATGCTTTTTCACTTTCCTTAATATCTTTATTTTCATTATCCGTCTGCTTAATCTCTTCCTTATTCCCCTTATTTAATTTTTCCTCATCCTTTTGTATCTCTTTAGATAAGGTATCAAGTTTTTCAAGGCAGCTATTAAGCTTCTTTTGCTGCTCCTTTATAAAACTTTGCATTGAGTTTACAAGTCCCTTTACAATTCCTATTTTCATCTCAACAAACTTTTCCTGTGCTTTGGTAAGGTTGTAGGTAAGTTGATGTTTCATGCTGTCATAAAGATGTTTAATACTTCCTACCGCTTTTTCCTGAAGATTAATAAGAGATTTTCCTACTGCTCTAATATCCTTAGCAATAAGGGAGCTAAGGCTTATATTATCCATTTCATTAAGTCTTTTGATTTCCGCTTTAAGACCTGTTATTTCATCTTTAAGTGCCTTTAACTCTTCAATATTTATGTCGAAGTCATTATTTTTTAGCTCTTCTTTAAGCTCCCCGGCAATTTTAAGCTGCGTATCCGTATTATCTTCTAAAAAGTCGGCTGTTTTTGTATATTCTTTTTTGATCTCATTTATAACTTCCTTTGTCTGTTCTTCCTGTCTTTGAATGTTTTTATTATCGTTCATTTCGTCCTCCTTAA
>NZ_JAGEKB010000010.1:0-4640 GCF_017565785.1 Lachnoanaerobaculum sp. Marseille-Q4761 | reverse complement strand
AATATGATAAAGGCTTTAAGGTGGAAAGCAACAGCATTTCCAATCAAAGACTTCAGCTTAAGGATTTCATTGATAAAAATGAAGATATGGAGCTGATAGAGGAATATGTTGATGACGGATATTCCGGTATAAACTTTGAAAGACCGGCATTTAAGAAAATGATGGAAGATGTAATTACAGGTAATATTAACTGCATTATAGTAAAAGACTTATCAAGATTTGGCAGAGATTACATTGATAGCGGAAGATACCTGCAAAAAGTGTTTCCATCTCTTGATATAAGGTTTATTGCCTTAAATGATAATTATGACAGCTATACAGCCAGTGAAACGGAAAAAAACTTGGTCATTCCATTTAAAAGTTTTATAAATGACAATTATTGCAGAGATACCTCCGCAAAGGTCAGAAGTGTCTGCAAGGTAAAGAGAAAACAGGGACAGTTCATTTCAAACTATGCTCCTTATGGATATGAAAAGGATAAAGAAGATAAGCACAAAATAGTAATTGATAAAGAAGCGGAATATGTAGTACAGAAAATCTTCTCTATGAAGCTTGAAGGATACAGTTCCTACTCTATTGCCAAACACTTAAATGATAACGGAATATTATCCCCGATGGAACATAAAAGGGCAAAGGGTATAAGGTATAAGACAGGCTTTAGTACAAAGGCTGTTACCAAGTGGGATACTCCGGCGGTTAATCGTATTTTAACCAATGAGGTCTATATAGGAACACTTCAACAGGGAAAAAGGGAAAAGATAAACTATAAGTTGGATAAAGTGGTTTCTAAGGATAGAAGCGATTGGATTGAAATTGAGGATAACCATGAAGCGATTATTGATATTCAAGACTTTGAAATTGTCCAAAAACTTTTGAAATGCGATATAAAAGCAAAGAATGTTGGAGAAAAAGCGGATTTATTTGCAGGACTTTTATTTTGTAAAGACTGTAACTCACAGATGACGAAGAAAGTAGACAAACGGGGTAAAATACCAATGGTCTATTATATTTGTTCTTCATATAATAAAGGACATAATTGTAGTAGGCACTGCATAAAACAGGAAGATTTAAAAATAACCATACTTGAGATGCTCCGACACCACATTCATTCCCTTGGGAAGTATGAAGTTATTTTAGAAAAACTAAGAGAAATAGAAGTGTCATATCAACTGTTTAAGGAAACAGATAAAAGACAGGAATATACCAAGAAAAGCAAGGCGAAGTTTGAGCTTTTAAAATCGGCTTTGTATCAAGATTTAAAAGAAGGAATCATTTCCGAAGAGGAATTTTATGATATGAGAGAGTTTTATACTAACCGTATTGTAGAAAGTGAGCTGATTTTAGAAAAACAGAATAAGGAAATTTCGAGTCTCTATCAAAAGAGTTTGGGTAATAAAGATTTCTTTTCTGAAATAAGAGCATACGGGAATATAAGTACTTTAGAAAGAGGACTCCTTGTAAGATTGGTAGATAAAATCTGTGTTTTGGAAGAAAAAATGATAGAGGTTCGTTTTAATTATGATGAAACTACAGAGATATTGGATAAGTTAAGCAACTATGCAAAACAATCCTCCGGGAAAATGAAGGAGGTTGTGTAGATGGCAAGGACAGCGAACAGACGAGTAAAATCAGAAGAAGCTCAGGTAAGCAAAGAAAATATAAACAGTTTTCAAACGGCGATTTACACAAGGATCTCAAGGGATAAAAAAGAGAAACCGAGTGATTCCATTGAAAATCAGATTGCTCTTTGTGAGAGCTATATAAAAAGGAATGACGGGCATAACTTGGTAGGTATATATAAGGACATTGCAAAAACAGGAACAAACTTTGAGAGACCCGACTTTGAAAATCTTATGGAAGAAATAAGAATAGGAAAGGTCAACTGTATTATTGTAAAAGATCTATCTCGTTTTGGAAGAAACTATACGGAGCTTGGAAACTTTATTGAAAAGATATTTCCGTTTCTTGGAGTAAGATTTATTGCCGTTAATGATAATCTGGACACCTTTCAGATGGATGATCCGAATAAATCTTTGGAGGTTATTTTAAAAAATATCGTTAATGAAACCTATGCTAAAGATATTTCGAAGAAAGTGTCAAGCTCGCATCAGATGAGGCTCAAACAAGGCGGATTTATCTGCGGAGTTGCACCGTATGGATATAGAGCAAGAAAAGATGAAGATGGAATCAGACGCTTGTATCCGGATGAAAATACTGCTCCTATTGTCAAAGAAATCTTTGATGCCTATCTGAAAGGACTGAGTACATCAGGTATATCCAAACTTCTTCTGGAAAAAAAAGTATATATTGCAACCGATTACCGAAAAATTGGAAAAGCCATATCTGATAACGGTGAACCAATCAGGCTGTGGAAACAGACAACCATCTTACAGCTGCTTAAAAATCGTGCATATACAGGAACGCTGATACAGGGGAGAAATCAAAAACATCTTTATGAAATGAAACCAAGGGAAAGGCTCTCTGAAGAACACTGGATAGTAACCGAAAATGCCCATGAAGCCATTATTTCGATGGATACCTTTGAAAAGGTGCAGGAGAAAATTTCCGAAAAAGCAGCTCCAATAAAAAGAAGCAGAGAGGAAAATGTGGCTGCTAAAGACGCTACTATCTTTCGAGGAATGGTTTACTGTAATATTTGTCAAAGACGAATGAGTGTTCATCGACAATTAAGTGGGAAAAGAACGGTTTTTTACTTTAGCTGTAACCGATTTGGAGAATACAAGGCAGAAAAATGTGGAACGGCAATTACAGACATTACACTCCAAAACACCGTAAAAGCCGCATTTGATACTATTCTTTCCAATAATAAGAAAAGCTATAAGGCATATTTAAAAGGTTATGCGGATATAAAAAGAGAAATTAAGCAGCAAAATGAAAAAGAACTGACAGAAATCGGCAGAAGAATCTCAGGACTGAGCAGGTTTCAAAGCGAGTATTACGAAAAATATGTCTTGGGAGATTGGAGAAAGGAAGATTTTGAAAGAGAAAAGGAACATCTCCATCAAAAGAAAAAAGAGCTGGAAAGCCTGAAAGAAAAGCAAGTTGCAATCTTTGATGAAGAAAAACGAAGGCTTGAAGAAAAGTATCAGTATTTGAAAGCACTACTTAAAGGCAAGTCAAAGAAATGGAACAAAGAGTTTGTGAGGGCTATCATAGATAAGATATTCATTGGAAAAGACCATACAGTAGAAATCAAATTTAAATTTGAAGAAACGCCTGTCATTACCGAAAAAATTGGAAGAAAGGTAAAAAGGTGATGATATGAATACCATAGATTTTTATCTAAGACTTTCACTGGAAGATGGCGATCAGCAAGATGAAAGCAACAGTATCACTTCTCAAAGGGAAATCTTAAAAGACTATATCCGCTCAAGGGAAGAATTTACAGGTTTTCAGATAAGGGAGCATATCGATGACGGTTATACAGGAACAAACTTTAATCGCCCTGCTTTTCAAAAGATGCTTGCTCTTGTCAAGAAAAATGAAGTAAAGACCATACTTGTAAAGGATTTATCTCGCTTTGCCAGAGATTATATCGAATCCGGAGCCTATATTGAGCAGATTTTTCCCTTTATGCAAGTCCGCTTTATTTCTGTGAATGACAATTATGACAGTAAGAACAACGAAAACGGAATCAGCAGTTTGGAAATTCCTTTTAAGAATCTTGTCTATGACTACTATTCCAAAGACATCTCACAAAAAATGCGTTCATCCGTCAGAGTAAGACAGGACAAAGGCTATTACTTCGGCTCAAAAGCACCGTATGGGTATGTAAAAAACGAAAAAGACCATCATAAGCTTATTGTCGATGAAGAAGTAAAACCGATTGTGGAAGAAGTGTTTACAAGATATTTAAGTGGAGAAAGTATGCTTGTGATTGCCAAAGATTTTAACGAGAGAGAAGTTTTAACCCCTGCCAAGCACATAGGACTGAAAAGAGGAAGTGGAATTTGGACAGGACAGATTGTTCGGTATCTCTTAACACAAAGAGTTTATACGGGAGCAATCATCGGCGGAAAGACAAGAGTGTATGAAGTCGGCTCAGATAATCGACAATGGATGGATAGTAAGGACTGGATCATACGAGAAGATATGCATGAAGCTATCATTTCACAAGAGGACTTTGCACAAGTTCAAAACAGATTAAGCAGCAATGCAAAACATATAAGCCGAGAACGGAAGCATTTTCATATTCTTCAGGACAAAGTTTATTGTGGGAAATGCCATCATAAGATGAGCTATACAGTTTACTATGGCAAAAACGACGGATACTGCTGTTCGTATCGGTACAAAGAAAAAGACTGTGGCTGTATGAAAGGAAAGATAAAAGCTTTGGTACTGGAAGAAGTTGTGTCAAAGGAAATTCAGCTTTACACCGAAAGCTTTCTTGAGAAAGAACAGACGAGAATGATTGAGCAAAGAGTCAGAGGAAGTATTTGTGAGAGCCTGCTTGAGCGAAAGAAAAAGCTGAAAGCGGAACAACAAAAGAACCAAATTTCCAAAATGCAGTGTTATGAAAGGCATAAGCAAGGTATAATAGAGAAAGAAGAATACCTCTCAAAACGGGAATTCCTTACACAAAGAGTAAAGAACATAGAGCAGGAAATATTGATCATAGA